>NZ_KQ410732.1:0-264748 GCF_001262505.1 Shinella sp. SUS2 | reverse complement strand
AATGGAAAAATGCAATTGACTATGATCGAAAAATTTCTTTGACTGACTGTCATGAAAACCCGACCCACCGGGTCCACGACGGATGCCACTCCATGCTCAGGTTCGCCGACCGCGACACGACCAGACTGCTGCAGACGGGCGATCCGGAGCCGGTGGAATGGATCAATGCCGCCGGTGCCTCTTCGATCTTCCTGACCTGCGAGCATGCCGGCCGCACCATTCCGGCGGCCCTCGGCGATCTCGGCATTCCCGCCGCCGAAATGGACCGCCACATCGCCTATGACGTCGGCGCCGAGGGCGTAGCCCGCGGTCTTGCCGAGCGGCTCGACGCCGCGCTCGTCCTGCAGCGCTACAGCCGCCTCGTCATCGACTGCAACCGTCCCTTCGAGGCGAAGGACTGCGTCGTCCTTGAGAGCGATGGCACCCCGGTGCCGGCCAATGCCGATATCTCCGATCTCGACCGCCGCCGCCGCTTCGTGGAGATTCACCAACCACTGCACGAGGCAATCGCCGCCGCGCTCGACCAGCGCCAGGCAAGCGGAAAGCCGCTTCTCCTCGTCTCGGTGCACAGCTTCACGCCGGTGATGCGTGCGACGGGCGCCGTCAGGGATTTCGAACTCGGCCTGCTCTACAATCGCGATGCCCGCCTTGCCGAACGGCTCGCGCAGACGTTCCGCGCCGCCAATCCGGACGTCACCGTCAAGCTCAACGCACCTTACCACGTCGACGACATCTCCGACTACACGATCCCGGTGCATGGCGAGCGGCGTGGCATTGCGCATGTGCTTCTGGAAGTCCGCAACGACCTCATCAACGATGCCCGCGGGCAGGAGGAATGGGCAGGCCGCCTGGCCGGCCCCCTCCGCCTTGCGGCAGACAGCCTCGAAGGAAACGCCTGATGGCCGCTGACCATCTGACCACCCGTGACGTGCCGCTCGATCCGGCCGCCGCCGCCATTCTCTTCATCGACGTGCAGAACTTTTCCGTGCGCCGCGAGGGCGGCGAGTTCAAGGACGTGTCCGACGCCGATATCGCCGGGAAATACGGCTATTATTTCAAGCGCATCCACGAGGTGGCGATCCCGAACATGCAGCGCCTGCTCGAAGGCTTCCGCAAGGCCGGCATCGAGGTGTTGCACACGACCATCGAGAGCCTCACCAGGGACGGCCGCGACCGCAGCCTCGACTACAAGATCACCGGCTTCAACGTGCCGAAGGGCTCATGGGACGGCAAGGTCATCGACGAGCTGGAGCCGCTCGACGACGAGATCGTCTTTCCGAAGAGCTCGTCCAGCGTCTTCGTGTCCACCCATATCGACTATATCCTGCGCAATCTCGGCGTAAAACAACTCGTGCTGTGTGGACTTCTGACCGACCAGTGCGTGGAATCGGCCATTCGCGATGCCTGCGACCTCAATTATCTCGTGACGCTCGTGCCGGATGCCTGCGGCACCTATTCGCAGGAGCGGCATGATTTTTCGCTCAACGCCATCAAGGGCTATTGTCGCCAGGTCTCGACCGACGCGCTGCTGAAGGAAATCGGGCAGTAAGGCCCGCAGACGAACAGACGGGACGGAACAAGGAGCATCCGAAAGCGGGCCGCAGAACAAAACAAAAAGGCCGGACCGCGCGACATTTCACTGCCGAAAGGCATTAAAAAGGGGAACGACCATGATGAAGACTTCAAGACTGCTTCTGGCGGCCGCAAGCCTTGCGCTCGCCGCCTCCGCGGCCTTTGCCGAAGACGACAAGATCGTCATCGGCGGCGCACTTTCCATGACGGGCATCCAGGCCCCGCTCGACACGCCCGGCTATAACGGCGCGCAGGTCGCAGTGAAATATCTCAACGACAACGGCGGCGTGCTCGGCAAACAGGTCGAGTTCATCAACATCGACGGCAAGTCCGATCCCGTCACCGTCGGCAACGTCGCCGTCGAGCTGATCGACAAGGGGGCCCAGGTCATCGTCGCGCCGTGCGATTTCGACTTCGGTTCACCGGCGAGCCGCGAGGCGCAGTCGGCCGGCCTCGTCGGCATCTCCACCTGCGCGTCCGACCCACTCTATTCTTCCTGGTCGCTCGGCGACAAGCAGTTCACGCTTTCCATGTGGAACACCACGATGGGCGCGACCGCGGCCGATTTCGCCTTCAAGGAAAAGGGCTGGAAGACGGCCTATGTCGTTACCGACCAGTTCATCGCCTATACCAAGTCGCTCTCGAAATACTTCGTCGAGCAGTTCAAGGCCGATGGCGGCGAAATCCTGCTGGAAGACACCTATACGAACGGCGACAACAATTTTTCCGCCCAGCTCGCGCGTCTCCAGGCGCTCGGCAAGAAGCCGGACGTGATCTTCGTCTCGTCCTACGGCACGGATATCGGCGTGATCATCCGCGCGTTGCGTGAAGTGGGTTATGATGCGCCGATCCTCGGTGGTGATGCCTATGACGACCCGGCGATGCACCAGGCGCTCGGAGAAAAATTCGGCAACAACGTCTATTTCGTCACGCATACCTGGATGGGCCCGGAAGCCCACCCGGACATGGCGAAATTCATCGAGCTCTACACCGCCATGCATGGCAAGGCACCGGATACGTCCTTCGTCTCGACCGGCTGGGATACGATCATGCTACTTGCCGAAGCGATCAAAGCGGCCGGCACGACGGAAGGCGGCGCACTCGCCAAGGCGCTGGAAGACGGCCAGTTCAAGCTTCTGACCGGTGACCTCGACTATGGCACGGCCGAAGAGGGCCACGTTCCGAACAAGGCGGCGGCACTCATCGAGCTGAAGGGCGGCAAGCCGACCTTCGTGGGCTGGCGCAAGCCGGAATCCCTGCCGAAGCCCTGATCGCACCTCACGGGCCGGCCCTTGAAGCCGGCCCATCACCTTCGGAAAAGCCATGTCTGAAACCCGCCTCGCGGTAAACGACGTGTCGGTGGAATTCACCGGCCTCCGCGCCCTCGACCATGTGTCGCTCTCCGTTGCAACCGGCGAGGTCGTCGGCCTCATCGGGCCGAACGGCTCCGGCAAGACCACGCTCATCAACGCCATCACCGGCCAGGTGAAGCTTGCGGGCGGCACGATCACCGCCGGCGACACAAAACTCTCCGGCCTCTCCCCGCGCGAGATCGCACTGGCGGGCGTCAGCCGTTCCTTCCAAATCGTTCGCCTCTTCAACACGATGACGGTGCTGGAGAATGTCGAGGCCGCGGCGCTGGCAAAGGGCGCCTCGCGCGCCGTTGCCGCCGAGCGCGCCAAGGGCCTGCTCGCCGAACTCGCCCTCTCGGCAAAGTCGGACGAACTGGGCGAAAGCCTCAGCTACGGCGACAAGCGCCGCGTCGAGATCGCCCGGGCGCTCGCCGCCGAACCGCGCTTCCTGCTGCTCGACGAGCCCGCCGCCGGCATGAACGACGCGGAGACGGAAACCCTGCTGCACACCCTGTCCGAACTGCCGAAGAAGCGCGGCCTCGGCCTACTCATCATCGACCACGACATGGGCCTCATCATGCGCCTCTGCCACCGGCTGCATGTGCTCGCCTCCGGCCGTACCATCGCGGAAGGCGACGCCGCCCATGTCCGCAGCCATCCTGATGTCATTGAAGCCTATCTCGGCAAGGGAGCGGCGCATGCTTGAGATTTCCGACCTCTCCGTCAGCTACGGCACGATCCGCGCGGTGCGTGGCGTCAGTTTCTCCGTCGCCAAAGGCGAGCTGGTCAGCCTGCTCGGTGCCAACGGCGCGGGCAAATCCTCGACCATCAAGTGCATCGCCGGCGCGCTGAAGGCGGCGGGCGGTTCGATCGTGCTCGAAGGCAAGGACATCACCGCCGCCAACCCCGAACAGGTCATCCGCGCCGGCCTTGCCACCGTTCCGGAAACCCGTGACGTCTTTCCCGACCTGACGGTCGCCGAAAACCTCATGCTCGGCGCCTACATCCACCGCCGCGACCAGGCCGGCAACCGCCAGAACCTCGAAAAGCTGCACACGCTTTTCCCGCGTCTTGCCGAGCGCACGCACCAGCCTGCCGGCACGCTTTCGGGCGGCGAACAGCAGATGCTGGTCATCGCCCGCGCGCTGATGGCGCGGCCCAGCGTCCTCCTTCTCGACGAACCCTCGCTCGGCCTTGCGCCCGCCATCGTCGAGCGCATCTTCGAGATGATCGAGACACTGAAGAAATCCGGCCTCACCATCCTGCTCGTCGAGCAGAACGTCAACCAGGCGCTCTCCGTCGCCGACCGCGCCTATGTCATGCGGCTCGGCGCCATCGTCGCCTCCGGCACCGCCGACGAGATCCGCTCCGGAAGCGATCTCAGCGCACACTATCTGGGAGGCTGACCGATGGCTTTCGCGATCCAGTTCGTCATCGACGTCCTGAGCCTCGGCGGGGCCTATGCCCTCATGGCGCTCGGACTTGTCATCATCTACGGCATCCTGCGCCTCGTAAACTTCGCCTATGGCGAACTCATCATGGTCGCCGGCTACACCATGTATCTTTCGAGCGGCTCGGGCCTGCCCTGGCTGGTCATGGCCGTCGTCGCTGTCGCCATGGCCGTGCTTTTCGGCATCCTCACGGACTACGCCGCCTTCCGTCCGGTGCGCGCCAAATCGGTAACCGCCGTCCTGATCACCTCCTTCGCCTTCTCCAACCTGTTGCAGAACGCCGCCCTCCTCTTCATCTCGCCGCGCCCGCGCAACGTGCCGCTGCCGGAGATCTTTTCGCAGACCGTCTCGATCGGCGGCGCGATCACGCCGGTGCGTAACCTCATCACCATCGCCGCTTCGATCGTGCTGCTCGCCGCCGTCGCCTTCCTGATGCGCAAAACGACGCTCGGCATCGCCATGCGCGCGGCGGCGACAAACTTCACCATGGCACGCATGCTGGGCGTCCCGGCGAACCTCATCATCTCCTCGGCCTTCGCGTTGTCCGGTTTCCTTGCCGGCGTCGTCGGCATTCTCTGGATCGGGCGCATCGGTACGGTCGTGCCGGGCGTCGGACTGGAGCCGCTGCTCGTCGCCTTCATCGCCACCGTCATCGGCGGCATGCGCAGCCTTCCCGGCGCCGTCGTCGGCGGCTTCCTCCTGGCGCTCATCGACACGACGCTCAACTACACCCTGTCGCAGGACCTCCTGAAATTCCGCGACGCCTTCACCTTCAGCCTCGTCATCCTGATCCTGCTCTGGCGTCCGCAGGGCCTCATCAAGGGTCCGGCGAGCGGGCAGCGGACCTGAGGAGCGGATCCATGAAACACACCTATCTCACCGCGCTCATCCTCATCGCTGTCGTCGCCGCCATCGCCATCGGCAGCCAGATGCTCGGCATTCGCCTCTATGACCGCATCGCCACCAACCTCCTGATCTCGCTGGTCCTCGTCGTCGGCCTCCAGACCTTCATGGGCAATTCGGGCCTGCTCTCCTTCGCCCATATCGGCTTCATGGGTTTCGGGGCCTACACCTCCGCTGTGCTGACCATTCCCGCGCAGATGAAGGGCATGGCGCTGCCGGATCTCTATGACTTCCTGAAGATCGTCGAAGTCTCGCCGTTCCTCGCCATGCTCGCGGCCGGCGTCGTCGCCGCGCTCGTGGCGGCAGTCGTCGCCTATCCACTGATGCGGCTCTCGGATGCCGCGGCCGTCATCACCTCCTTCGCGCTGCTCGTCGTGCTCTACACGGTCATGAACAACTGGAGCGCCATCACCAACGGGCCGCGCACGCTCTTCGGCCTGCCGAAGACGACGGACATGCCGCTCGCCGCCATCATCGCGGCCATCGTCATCGTCGTGGCGCTGCTCTTCAAGGAATCGCGTACCGGCAAGCTTCTGCGCGCCTCGCGGGAAGACGAAGTGGCCGCCGCCGCACTCGGCGCCGATATCCCGCGCCTGCGCTGGCGCGCCTTCATCCTCGCCGCCTTCATCGCCGGCATCGGCGGCGCGCTCTGGGGCCACTTCATCACCTCCTTCGCGCCGAAAGCCTTCTACCTGAAGGAAACCTTCCTCATCGTCACCATGCTGGTGATCGGCGGGGCGAACACGGTGACGGGCGCCGTCGCCGGCGCGATCCTCATCACCTTCGCCTATGAGGGCCTGCGCGGCACCGAAAGCGCGCTGAACGCCACAGCCATCGGCGCCGGCCAGGTCGTCGGTCTCACCGAGATCGTGCTGGCACTCGCCATGATCGCCGTGATGATCGTCAAGCCCGGCGGCCTCTTCCCCAACCGCGAGATCGGCCACATCCTCACCCGCACCCGCCGCAAGAAGGAGTTTTCGTCGTGAGCTGGAAAACCGCCTACCGTTCCTTCTACTATGCCAATGCCGAGGAACCGGACGACATTACGCTCGATCCTGATACGACGGCCCTGCTCGTCATCGATATCCAGAACACTTACCTCGACCCGAAGGACACGCTGGAGGAAACCGCCCGCTGGCAACCCTTCTACGATCGCATGCGGGGCACGGTGATTCCGAACACTGCACGACTGATCGAGGAATGCCGCAAGCGCCAGGTGGAGGTCATCTTCGCCCGCATCGCCTGCCAGAAGCCGGATGGCCGCGACCGCTCGCTGAGCCAGAAGAAACCGGGCTTCAACTACCTGCTGCTGCCGAAGGAACTGCCCGAGGGCCAGGTCGTGCCGGAACTCGAACCGCGCGCTGACGAGATCGTCATCACCAAGACGACCGACAGCGCGCTGACCGGCACGAACCTTCGCCTGATCCTGCACAACATGGGCATCAAGGACGTCATCTGCTGCGGCATCTTCACCGACCAGTGCGTCTCCTCCACCGTGCGCAGCCTTGCGGATGAAAGTTTCGGCGTGGTCGTCGTCGACGATTGCGGCGCGGCGGCGACGGACGAGCTGCACCGGCGTGAGCTGGAGATCATCAACATGATCTACTGCCACGTCGTCCAGCTCGACGAGGTCCTGACCTTCTTCAAATAACGAGGAGAGCGACATGTCCGGCCTCTACGCCCGCGAAAGCCGATCGGTCTCGACGATGGCGCATCTGCGCTTCTTTCCGCAGGCGGTGGTCGGCGGAAACGGGGCCTATCTGACCGGCGACGACGGGCGAAAGCTGCTGGATTTTGCCGCTTCCTGGGGCGCGGCGAGCCTCGGCCATGCGCATCCGGCCATCCGCGAGGCGGTAAACCGCGCGCTCTCCGACCAGGCGGGTGCAAGCTACCTCTCCACCGCCAACGAACCCTGCGTTCTCCTCGCCGAGAAGCTGCTGTCCCTCGTGCCGGAGCGCGCCCGCGGCCGCGTCTGGTTCGGACATTCCGGCTCGGATGCCAACGAGACGGTCGCCCGCATGGTCGTCGCCGCCACCGGCCGGCCGCGCATCCTCGCCTTCGACGGCGCCTATCACGGCGGCACCGTCGGCTCCATGGCCGTCTCCGGCCACCCGTCGCAACAGGGCGCGCGGGCGAAGAACCTGACGCTCATACCCTACCCCAACAGCTACGCCGCCGGCAGCCCGGATGCCGCGAAGGACGCCGCCCTCGCCCACCTCGAAAAACTTTTCGCGACGGAGGTCCCGCCGCAGGAGGTCGCCGCCTTCTTCATCGAGCCGATCCAGTCGGATGGCGGCATGCTGGTTCCACCGGACGGCTTCTTTCCAGCGTTGGAAGCGCTCTGCCGCCAACACGGTATCCTCATCGTCTCGGACGAGGTGAAGGTCGGCCTCGGCCGCACCGGCCGCTTCAATGCCTTCGCCCATTTCGGCATCGAGCCCGATATCGCCGTCTTCGGCAAGGGCCTCGGCGGCGGCCTGCCGATTTCGGCGGTGGTCGGCCCGGAGGCGATCCTGAACCACGCCGTCGCCTTTTCGCTGCAGACCGTACACGGCAATCCCGTCTGCGCCGCGGCGGCGCTCGCCGTGCTGCACACCATCGAGCGCGACAACCTGGTGGCAAATGCCGAGCGGACGGGCCGCGTGCTGCGCGAGGCGCTCGACCGCCTCGCCGCCCGCCACGCCCTGATCGGCGATGTACGCGGCCGCGGCCTCGCCCTCGGGGTCGAGTTGACGGACGCACGCCAAACGGCGCTGACGGTCTACCGCGCCTTCCAGCTCGGCCTCGTGCTCTATTATGTCGGCGTGAATTCCAACGTGCTGGAGTTTACGCCACCGCTGACCTTGACGGAGGCGGAAGCGCAGGAGGGCGTCGCGATCCTCGGCCAGGCGCTCGCCGATGTCGCGGCGGGGCGTGTCGACGAAGCGTTGCTTGCGGACTTCGCCGGCTGGTAGGTTTCAGGCGGCCGAGAGGCGAAGCGCGACGCCCAGCAGGGTGCGTGCACCGGCGATGATATGTTCGTCGGAGACGAACTCCGCCTCGTTGTGGCTGACGCCGTTCCGGCACGGCACGAAGATCATCGCCGCCGGTGCAACCCGACCCACGAAGAGCGCGTCGTGGAAAGCGCCCGACACCATCGGCCGGCAACGGATGCCGAGCGCCCGGCACGTCTCCTCGATAGCCGCCGTCACCGACGGGGCAAAGCGCCCGGGAGCCATATCGACCCGTTGCTGGATGGCCGTCCTGCAACCCCACCGCTCGCCAGCCCCCTCGCATTCCTCCCTCACACGCTGCTCCATCGCTGCTAGCGTCGCTGCGTCCGGATGGCGGATATCGACGGTAAAGGAGACCCGGCTGGGGATGACATTGATGGAGCCGGGCTCGGCAGCAATGCGGCCGACCGTCAGCCGCGCTTCGGGATCGGCAGGCATGATATCGTCCTGGATACGCGCGATGGCGGCCGCAGCCGCCCCCATGGGATCCTTGCGGAACTCGAGCGGCGTCGTGCCGGCATGCGCCGCCTCGCCGGAGAAGGCGACCTCCAGCCACTTCGTGCCCTGAACAGCGGTGACGACACCGATCGGCACATCCTCGCGTTCAAGGATGGGGCCTTGCTCGATATGCAGTTCGACAAAGGCGGAGATCGGGTGCCCGATGGGGCGCACCCTGGCCTGGGGCAAGGCATCGAGCGTCGCTGCCAGTTCGTCGGCAAGCAGCGCACCGTCCGTCGCCTGCGCACCCCGCCAATCGGACATGCTGCCCGCCCTGGCAAAGGCCATGGAGCCCATGCATCCCGGTGAGAAGCGGCTGCCCTCCTCGTTGGTAAAGGCGACCACTTCGATGGCGCGGTCCGTCTCTATGCCCGCATCGGCGAGCGCCTCCAGCGCCTCGAAGGCGCTGAGCGTGCCGAGCGCGCCGTCGAAGCGGCCGCCGGTCGGCTGACTGTCGAGATGGCTGCCAATAAGGAGCGGCGGCAGCGCCGTATCCCGGCCTTCACGGCGGAGAAAGAGATTGGCCGCTTCATCCTGAAACACGCCGAAACCGCGGGCCATTGCACGTTCGGCGAGGAGCCGCCGGGCAGCACGATCTTCGACGCTCAAGGCCTGCCGATTGACGCCGCCGGCGGGTGTCGCGCCGATGGCCGCGAAGTCGGCAACGGATCTGAGGAGGCGCGCGGGGTTGACCTCCGGCTGCCGGCTCATCGGCCGAGGCCTGCGATGAAACGCTTCACCCGGTCTGGATCGACCGCGTTCCACCAGACACCGTCATATTTGAGGGCACTGGCGATGATGACGCCGTCGGCGACGGCAAGGATGTCATTGGCATTGTCGTGGGTGACGCCGCTGCCGACCAGTGTCGGCAGCGAGGCGGCCTCCTTGATCATGCGGATATAGCCGAGATCAGCCGTGTGGCCGGTGCGCTGGCCGGTGGCTATGACGACGTCGGCGTCGAAGAAAACGAGGTCCTTGACCTGCTCCTCCACCGGCCGGTCGGCGACGATGGCATGTGCGCCGTGCTTGACATGGGCGTCAGCGAAGATGCGGATACCCTTGGCGCGAAGCTGCGCGCGGTAGCGCATGGCGCGGGCGGACTCGCCCTCCACGATACCTTCGTTGGCAATATAGGCGTTGGCCCACTGGTTGACGCGGATGAAGGAGGCCGACGACGCCGAGGCGATGGCAAGCGCCGGGATCGCCGCATTGGCGAGCACGTTGATGCCGATGGGCCGGCCGAGTTCGCGGCGGATGCGGTCGGCGATGACAGCCATATGGGCGGAGGTTTCATGACCGATATCATCGGGCTTGGCAAAGGGCACGTCACCATGGTTTTCCACGATCAGCGCATCGCAGCCGCCGGCGAGGTAGGCGCGCGCATCCGAGAGGCCACGCTCGTAGATTGCATCAACGCCCTCGTCGTCATACCGCGGCGCGCCGGGCAGCGGCATCAGGTGCACCACGCCGATCACCGGCTTGTCGCGCCCGAAAAGCGTCTTCAGCGTATCCTTGTCCTGTCGTCCGATAAGGTTGCTCATGGCGATCACACGTTTTCCAGTTTCAGTGTCTTGGTAAGGGCGGAGATTTCCGCCCGGGTCGGGAAGGAGGCGAGCGTGCCGGGGCGGCCGACGGCAATACCGGCCGCTCGTGTCGCCAGCAGCGCGGCGTCCGGCAGCAATGCCCCCTGGGCAAGAAGGCCCACCAGCGTGCCCGCGAAACAATCACCCGCGCCGCTGGCATCGACGGCCTCCACCTCTCCGGGCGGCAGGCGGATGCCGGACGAGGCCCCCTCATCGAGAAGCAAGGCGCCTGCGCTGCCGAGCGTGACGATGGCGCTGCCGGCGCCCATGGCGAGCAGGCGGTGCGCGGCGCGCTCGGCATCGGCCTCGCCGGTCAGGGCTTTCGCCTCCGGCCGGTTGACGACGATGAGCGACACCGCCGAAAGATCGAACGGGTCGGCTGGCAGCGGGCTCGGATTGAGGACCGTGACGAGGCCTGCGGACCGCGCCGCCGTCAGGCAGGCCAGTGTCGCCGCCTGCGGGAGATTGCCCTGCATCAGCAGGATGTCCCCGGCTGCCCATGTGTCGCCGAGGGCGGTCATGGCGAGCGGATCGAAGGCTTCCGCACAGGCTGCGGCGGTAACGATGACGTTTTCGCCGTCACGGTCGATCATGATCACCGAGCGGTCGCAGGGCAAATCGAGATGCAGGAGGTGAAGCACCGGGATTTCGGCGGCGATCCGCCCTTCTACCCAGCCGCTCGCCGCATCGCGGCCGACCGGCGCCCAGAGGGCCGCCGCGGCCCCCGTGCGTGTCGCGGCGACCGCCTGGTTGGCGCCCTTGCCGCCCGGCCCGTCGCCGGCAGCGGTCGCATTCAACGTTTCGCCGGGCAGCGGCAAGCGCTCCAGGCGAAAGCTCGTATCGATGCAGACATTGCCGACGACGTGAATGGTCATGGGACGCGTTCCTGGGCTCTCCGGTCAGTCCGTCGCCCAGGCGAGCATCTGCTCGAACAGGGTCTTGTAGCCCGGCCAGGCGATGAACTCCGGCGGCAGCCAGTGCGGGCCGACATCCGAGGTCCAGACCAGCGTGCGACCCTTCTCATAGGTGCCGGTGACGAGCAGCGGCAACGAGCCGTACTCGCTGGAAACCGTCATCAGCTGGTTGGCGCCGTCCTTCAGCGTGACTTCGTTGAAGCCGAGCAGGTAGGGGAATTCGCCGGAAATGCCCGACAGGATCGGGTGCGACGCATCGCCTGACACGACGGGCGTAAAGCCCTCCGGCACTTCGACTCGGTCATCGACCGAGAGGCAGGAGACGGGCAGGACTTCTTCGACGGCGGTGTTGCGGAAGCGCGCGCCGCCATTGATGCCCTGGAAGGAATAGTAGCCGCCGAACATCAGGAGCGCGCCGCCCTTGGCGACGTAGTCACGCAGCAGCTTCAGGCGGTTCGGCGTGCGGCGGGAATGGATCCAGGTGTCGGGATGCAGGAGCAGCGTGTTGGCGCCGATATCCGAGAGCACGATGGCGTCATAGGCCTCAAGGCCCTCCAGCGTGTTCGGAAACTCCTTCTGCGCCTCGTGCGCCGGCATGAAGGTGACGTCGAACGGGCTGTCCTTCAGCGCCTTCAAGAGTTCATCGGCGCCGGTGTGGTAGGTGACGGTCGGAAACTGGTCGAAGCCCTTGATATGGGTCGCGGTCGACACCCAGGATTCGCCGGCGAGCAGCACTTTCTTCTTGGTCATGGTAACTCCTTGAACGGTTGGCCGGCGCTCAATGCGCGGCGGAGAAAACGGATTTCGGATTGTCGATCAGCATGCGGTCGATCGCCGCCTGTTCGACGCCGTGCCGCTTCAGGCGCGGCAGGAAATGCTTGAGGATATAACCGTAGCCGAAGCCGCCGTAACGGGTGAGCATGATCTTGAGGAACACGTCCTGCGAGAGCAGCAGACGGTCGGCAAACCCCTTGTCGACGAGCGACGCGATGGCGCGGGCGTTCTCCTCGTCGGACGGCGACTGGGCGTCCTGGTCGGCATAGTAGTAGTCCATGCCGATCATGTCATACTCCAGGAAGGCGCCGCGCTTTGCGAGCGCCATCTGGTAGTCTGGGTCGCCGTGGCTCGGGTTCATGTGGCAGAGCACGGTATGCGCGGGATCGGCCCCCTCCTCCTCCACCACATCGAGCACGCGGTGGGCGAGGCGCTCCCAGCCGGGCAGGTGGATGGAGAGCGGCAGACCGGTGATGCGCGCCGCCCGCGCCGAGGCGCGCAGCGACTTTTCCTCCTCGGCGGTGAAGTTCCGGCTGACGCCGACCTCGCCGATGATACCCGCCATGATCTCCGGCTGGTTCTCGCCGCCGCCGACATCCGCGACGATGAACTGCGTCACCTCCTCCACGTCCATCGCCTTCAACCAGTCGGGATGGGTGTGTTCGAGGTAGAAGCCGGTGCCCATGACGATGCGCAGGCCGGACATGCGGGCGATGCGGGCAAGGCCGGTGGCATCGCGGCCGATCCCGAAATTCGTCGTCTCCACCACGGTGCAGCCGCCCAGCCCCTGGAAACGCTTCAACTCGCTGAGCGCCAGGTCCCCGTCATCGAGCGAGACATTGTCCCGGTTCATGTAGGGGTTCATCCGGAGGTCACCGACGATCTCGATGGAAACCTTCTGCTCGGCGATCGCCTTCTCATCGGGGTGGCAGGGGCAGATCCAGCTGCGCGCGCCGTCGAGGAAGATATGCTCGTGCATCAGCGTCACGCCGAGGTCGTCGACGGGGATCGGGCCGGTCACGGTCATTGCGGTGCCGGACTTCACGCCGATGGGATGGCGCTTCCTCGGCTCCTCGGCAAAGAGGTGGTCGAGCATGTCAGCGTCCCCTCGCCCCGCCCTTGAAGAGGCGGAAATTGAGCCAGATCGCGACCAGGATGATGAAGCCGGTGACGATGGGTGTGAAGAAGGGCGAAAGATGCGACAGGATGAGGCCGTTCGCCAGCACCGCGACCGTCAGCGCCCCGAGGATCGTGCCGACGAGCGAGCCTCGCCCACCGAACAGGCTGGTGCCGCCAAGCACCACGGCCGCGATGACATCGAGCTCGAATCCCTGCCCCGCATTCGAGGAGCCGGAGCCGAGGCGGGCGGAGAGGATGACCCCAGCCGCTGCCGAAGCTGCACCCGACAGGACATAGACACAGAGGATGATGCGCTGCGTGTTGACGCCGGCCCGGCGCGTCGCCTCCGCATTGGCGCCGACCCCGGTGACGTAGCGGCCGAAATGGGTCTCGTTGAAGGCGATATAGGCGACGATCAGCACGACGATGGCGATGAGCGCCGGCGCCGGAATGCCGAGGATCCAGGCCCTGCCGATGGCGACGAACGGGCTCGTCGGTTCGATCGGGATCGAATAGCCGCCGGTGATCAGAAGCGCGAAGCCGCGGATGACGGAAAGGCCGGCGAGCGTGACGATGAAGGCGGGAATGCGCTCGTAGGCGATGAAGTAGCCCTGGATCAGCCCCACCGTGCCGCCGAGTGCGAGCATCAGCAGAATGGCGAGCGGCCAGGGAACGCCGGCCTGCAGGGCGGCAGCGGACAGCGTGGCGGTCAGCGCGAGGACGGAGCCGACGGAAAGATCGATGCCGCCTGTCGTGATGACGAAGGTCATGGCGGCAGCGACGATCAGCAGCGGCGCGGACTGGCGGATGATGTTCAGGAGGTTCGGCGCCGTGAGGAAGGCATCCGTCGTCACCGCGAAGAAGAGGCAGCAGACGATGAAGAACAGCGCGATCGACATGACGCCGCCATTGGCGACGATTTTGTCGAGGATGGTCGCCTCACGCAGACGCGGGGGATGGCTGGAATAGGCGTTGGGCTCGGAGCTCATGTGGAGGCGCCTCGTTCCTGATGATTGTTGCCGGCAGAACGGGCGGTGAACTTCCGCCCGACGATGAGATTGACGACATCCTCGATATTGGTGTCCTCGATGCGCCGCTCGGCGACGTTGCGGCCCTCGTACATCACCTGGATGCGATCGCAGACCAGGAACAGGTCCTGCAGCCGGTGCGTGATGAGGATGACGGAAACCCCGCGCTTCGAGACGGTACGGATGAGTTCGAGAACAGCCTCGACCTCGGCGACAGCAAGGGCTGCCGTCGGCTCGTCCATGATCAGAACGGAGGGATTGAAGGACGCGGCGCGGCCGATCGCGATCGACTGGCGCTGGCCGCCGGAGAGGTTCTCCACCTTCATGCGTGTGTCGGGAATGACGATACCGAGATTGGAGAGCATGTCGCGCGCCCGCTCGTGCATCGTCCGCTTGTCGAGCATCGGCACGCCGGCGAAGCGCCGCTTCGGCTCGCGGCCGAGGAAGAGGTTGCCCGCGACGTCGATCGTGTCGCAGAGGGCGAGGTCCTGGTAGACCATCTCGATGCGCGCGGCGCGCGCCTCCGCCGGAGAGGTGAAGGAAACCGGCCGGCCGTCGATCTCGATCGTGCCGGTATCGGGGATGACAGCGCCCGAAAGCACCTTGCTGATGGTGGATTTTCCCGCGCCGTTGTCGCCCACCAGCCCGAGCACTTCGCCAGGCTTGAGGTTGAGCGAGGCGTTGTCGAGCGATTGCAAAGCGCCATAGCGCTTGGATATGCCGGTCATCCGGACGCGGCTGACGTCACTATCGGTCATGTTCGATGGCCCCTGAGGAGGTTCCGGTTGCCCGATCCGCCAAGCGGACCGGGCAGCGGCGGTTCGGCTTACTTGAACATGTCGCGATACTGGTCGACGTTCGCCTTGGTGACGATCGTCACCGGAACGTTGATGATCGGCTCGATTGTCTCGCCCTTCTTCACCTTGACGAGCGCTTCGACGGCGGCCTTGCCTTCACCGGCCGGGTCCTGCTGGATGACGGCGGTGACAAAACCCTGGTCGATGCCGTCGATGGCGGATTTCGTCAGGTCCCAACCGAAGACCTTGATCGAGTCGCCGCGGCCCTGGCTGGCGACGGCGGAGACTGCGCCGAGCAGCGCTGGCTCGCCGGTGGCGTAGAGCGCGTTCATGTCGGGATTGGCGGTCATCAGGTTTTCCGCCGCTGCAAGCGCGACGTCCTGCACATTCTGGCCGTCCACGGTGTTGAGGAACTCGACCTTCTGGCCGCCCTCGCCGACCGACGCCTTGAAGCCGTCGAGGCGCTGGTTCTGGATGAAGGAGTTGAGCGCGCCGACGACGCCGACCTTGGCCGCGCCGCCCATGTCGCTCTTTACGTAATCGGAGAAGAACTTGCCGATTTCACCGCCTGCCGCCGTGTTGTCGACGCCGACGAAGGCGATGTTGTCGCCATCGGGGATCTGCGCGTCGATGGCGATGACGGGGATGCCGGCATTCTTGGCGGCGGTAATGGCCGGCTTCACGCCGTTGACATCGATGGCGACCAGAATGATGCCGTCGACCTTCTGGGTGATGTAGGTCTCGATCGCATCGTTCTGGGCAGAAGGCACGTTGTTGGCGTTGAAGATGACGAGCTCGGCGCCGGCTTCCTTGGCCGCCGCGCTGGCGCCGTCATTGATCTGGTTGAAGAACAGCGCCTGCTGGTTGATGGTGACGAGCGCGAACGTATCGGCGAAGGCGTTTGCGGCGCTCATGGAAAGCGTCATGGCAACGGCTGCAGCGCAGCCGAGGAGATATTTGGTCCGACCCATTTTGATGTTCCCCTTGTTTGATGCCGTTGGCGGCAACCGGAATTTACGAGAGGCATTATTCAAGTGACTTGAATTTATGTCAAGAGACTTGAATTGCGCGCCTGCAAAATCCGCTGGGGAGATTTTTAAAGAGGAATATCAGAAGGTTGGCGGCGTATTCACCCAGAAGATCGAGGCACGCTCGGCTCCGACATTGCGATACCAGTGCGCAAGCTCGGAATTGAACACGAAACTGTCGCCCGCCGAAAGCCGGAAGGTCTTGTCACCGATCATCAGCTCGATCTCGCCGACCAGCACGTATCCCACTTCTTCCCCGACATGCTGGATCGGCCCGGCGCTCTGGCCGCCTGCGTCGATATGGTGGATGTTGCACTGGAGAAGATGGCCGGTCGAATAGGGAATGATGCGCTCAAGCGAGATGCCTTCGCCGCGCCGGAGAGGATCAAGCGCGATGAGCGGACGGGTCCCCGCGCGGAACACAACGCCCTCCTCGCCATCGGTCTCCTCGAACATCCAGCCGATATTGGAATCGAGCGCCCGTACCAGCCGGTGCAGCATGGGCAGCGAGGGCGAAGCCTTGCCGTTCTCGATCTTCGACAACAGGCTTTCGGAACATTCCGCCGCCAGCGCGAGCGCCTTCAGCGTCAGCCCGCGCGTCTGGCGGGCGAGCTTCAGGCGCGCGCCGAGCCGCACGGGATTCGACTGGATCCTGTCCTCCCGGCTGCTGTCAGACGGTAAAGGCGGCTTGAGCATGTTCATGATATGAGTATCGCATTGATCGAGACCGCAATCATAAATCCTTCAATCGACGGCTGTCCAGAGACCGCCGCACGCCCGTCAGGCGCCACTTAAGCGACGACGACCGCAAGCACGCTGACGCAATCGCCGGGCTTGACCAGCCCAGGGAAATGGCGTGCCACAAGGATGCCGTCCATCTTCGCCGTCACCTCCAGCGGCGCGGCGCCGGTACGGCCAACGGGATAGATACGGGCAACAACGGCACCGGCCGCGACCGGATCGCCGAGATCGAACAGCGGTTCGATGAGCCCGCCGTCCTCGGCAAAGGAGAAGCAACTGCCATCGGGCATGTCGAGCCAGGTCGTCCCGGACGCCCCGACCGCGCCTCTCAGGATACCCGCCGCCTTCAGCACATTCGCGACGCCCCGCTTGGCGATGCCGGCACTTTTCGCCGTCGCCGTGCCGCCACCGCCGAGTTCCGTTGTGATGAAGACCTTGCCCATCTCCTCGGCGGCCGTGTCGTACATGCCGACCGCATCGATCTCCAGCATCTTCATCGACCAGGGCGCGCCGAAGGCGCTGACGAGGTCGAAGGCCTTTGCCTCCTGCGCCTTGTCGGGCAGGATGTGGGCGGCGCAGAAAGGCAGGAAATCAAGCGTTTTTCCGCCGGAATGAAAGTCGAGAACAACATCGGCGAGCGGCAGCAGCGTGCGCTGGAAATAGTCGGCGATCTTTTGGGTCACCGTTCCATCCGGCGCGCCGGGGAAGCTCCGGTTCATGTTGCCCCTGTCGATCGGGGAGGTGCGCGTGCCGGCAAGGAAGGCCGGATAATTCATCGCGGGCACGATGATGATGCGGCCGGTCACCTCCTCGGCTCTCAGCGAACGGGCAAGATCGAAGAGCGCGATCGGCCCCTCGTATTCGTCGCCATGATTGCCGCCGGTGAGGAGCGCGGTCGGCCCCTCCCCGTTCTTGATGACCGTCACCGGGATCATCACAGAGCCCCAGGCCGAATCGTCCCGGCTGTAGGGCAGACGCAGGAAGCCGTGCTGCACGCCTTCGGCTGAGAAATCGACCGTGGGCGCAATAGGAGAAGCGCGCATGGTTCAGTCCTTCACGAGAAGCTTGCGCGGCACGTCGGCGAAACATTCGACACCGGTCTCGGTGATGAGAATGCTCTCCGTCGTCTCGAAGCCCATGTCCTCGAGCCAGAGGCCCGTCATGAAGTGGAAGGTCATGCCCGGCTTGAGCTCGGTCCTGTCGCCGGGGCGAAGGCTCATCGTGCGCTCGCCCCAGTCCGGCGGATAGGAGACACCGATCGGGTAGCCCGTGCGGTTGTCCTTGACGATGCCGTACTTCTTCAGCACCGCGAAGAAGGCGTTGGCGATGTCCTCGCAGGTGTTTCCGGGTTTGGCCACGGCAAGGCCCGCCTCCATACCCTCCAGCGTCGCCTTTTCGGCATCGAGGAAGGCCTGTGTCGGCTTGCCGAGGAAGACGGTGCGCGAGAGCGGCAGGTGATAGCGGTTGTAGCAACCGGCGATCTCGAAGAAGGTGCCCTCGCCCGATTTCATCGGCCGGTCGTCCCAGGTGAGATGCGGCGCGGAGGCCTCGACGCCGGACGGAAGCAACGGCACGATGGCCGGATAGTCGCCGCCGATGCCCTCCGTGCCGCGGATGCCGGCGTCATAGATCTCGGCGACGAGATCGCATTTGCGCATGCCGACCTCGATCCTGTCGAAGATGCGCTGGTGCATCTTCTCGACGATGCGCGCAGCATTGCGCATGTATCGGATTTCCGTCTCGCTCTTGACCGCGCGCTGCCAGTTGACGAGCGCAGTGGCATCGACAAACCGGGCATTCGGCAGGTGTTTCTGGAGCGAGGCGAAAGCCGCGGCGGAGAACCAATAGTTGTCCATTTCGACGCCGATGGTCATTTTCTCGAGACCGCGTTCGGCAAGCCTGGCGGAGAGATAGTCCATCGGGTGGCGTTCGGTGGACTGCACATAGTTGTCGGGATAGCCGATGATGTTCTCGTGCTTCAGATAGGCGGTGAATTTCGCGCCGTTGGCGTCCTGTCCGCGGCCGTACCAGATCGGCTCGCCGGCCGGCGGCACGACGACGCACTGGTGTACGTAGAAGGACCAGCCGTCGTAGCCCGTCAGCCAGTTCATGTTCGAGGGATCGCTGACGATCAGGACGTCGATCCCCTTGGCCTCCATGGCCTTTCGCGTCTTTTGAAGACGCGTTTCATATTCCGGAAGTGAGAACTTCAGGCTCGCTTGTTTCATCGGTTTTTCCTCTGTACCCGGCTGGTCTTCCGCTAGCGGGAGGCCGGTCTCAACTTTCGAAGGTCGCGCCAGCCCCGGCCGCCGCCGCGCGAGCGGCTGCGAGCGTTGCGATGGCGGTGTCCTGGATGCCCGTGCCGGTAAGATCCGCCACGGTGATCTGCTCGGGGCCGGAGCGGCCCGGTTTGCGCCCGGCAATGATCTCGCCGAGTTCGGTGAAGAGGGCGCCCTCGGTCACAAGGCCGGCCTCGATGGCGTGGTGCAACTCGCCAAGCCTGCGCGTCTGCCTGAGGCTGTCGGCGACATAGAGACCCGCCCCGGTGACGATGGCAGGTTCGATCTCGTTCTTGTGCTCGGCATCCGAGCCCATCGCGGTGACGTGCTGGCCCGGCTGGAGCCATTCGGCCTTGAGGATCGGCGTTTCCGATGGCGTCGTGGTGATCACGACATCCGCGCCATCGACCGCCGCCCGGCCGCTCGCCTCGGCACGCACGGGAAAACCGAGCTTTTTCGCCAGCTCCGCCGCGACAGCCTCCGCCTTTTCCACCTCCCGCGCCCAGATGCGCGCCTCCCGGATGGGGCGCACCAGGCTCAAGGCTTCAAGCTGCAGTTTCGCCTGCATGCCCGCACCGAGGATGGCGGCAACGGAGGCGTCCTCACGCGAAAGATGCTTCGCCGCCACCGCGCCGGCCGCGGCGGTGCGCACGTCCGTAAGATAGCCGTTGTCGAGCAGGACGGCCTGCACGAGGCCGGTCTTCGTCGAAAACAGCACCATCAGGCCGTTGGTGCTCGGCAAGCCGATCTTCGGGTTGTCGAAGAAGCCGGGGCTGATCTTGATGGCGAAGCCATCGAGGCCGGGCACATAGGCGGTCTTCACATCCACCTCGCCGCGATGCTCGGGGATGTCGAGCCGGAGGATCGGCGGCATGGCGACGGCCTTGGTGGCGAGCGCATGAAACGCATTCTCCACGCAGTCGATCGCCTCGAGATCGAGCGGCACGATGCGCCGCAACTCCGCTTCGGTGAGTATCTTCATCGTCGTCACGCCCTCTCCTCCGCAAAGGAATCCACCGCGCCGTCAAGAACCCGTTTGTGCAGGCCCATATCCACATTCCGGCCGGAAAGGACGATGGCCACCGGACCGTCCAGCCGGCCGAGCCGGCCGGAGAGCAGCGCCGCGATGCCGACCGCCGCCGCCCCCTCGATCACCTCACGCTCCTCGGCATAGGCATGGCGCATACCGGCGGCGATCTCCGCTTCGGAGAGCAGGATCACATCGTCGAGCAGCGTGCGGCACATCTGAAAGGTCACGGCATTGTCGAGGCCGATGCCGCCGCCGAGGGAATCCGCAAGGCTTGCGACCTCCTCGACTTCGACCGGACGTCCGGCAACAAGGCTCGCCTTCATCGCCGCGCCGCGCGCCATGGTGAGGCCGATGACGCGCGCCTTCGGAACGCGCCCCTTCACCGCCGCGGCGACACCTGCTGCCAACCCGCCACCGGAGAGCGGCACAAGCACGGTCGACACATCCGGCATCGCCTCCGCGATCTCCAGTCCGAGCGTGCCCTGCCCGGCCACCACGGCCCTGTTGTCGAAGGGCGGCACCATGACGAGGCCCTCTTCGGCCACCAGTCGCTCCACCTCGATCTGCGCCTCGTCCTGCGACCGGCCGGTGATGCGCACATCGGCGGCGAGCCGGCGGATTTCCGAGACCTTGTTCTCCGGGACGAGCCGCGACATGCAGATCGTCGCGACCGATCCTTCGACCTTCGCCGCATAGGCAAGCGCCCGGCCATGGTTGCCGGTCGAGGCCGCTACGACGCCACGCGCCCGCTCGCCCGGCGAGAGCGACAGGACGGCATTTGTCGCACCACGCAGCTTGAAGCTGCCGGTCGTCTGGTGGTGCTCGAGCTTCAGCCCGACCGGCACACCGCAGCGCTCGGCCAGCGATGCCGACGGCACGAAGGGCGTGCGCAGGATGCGACCGTCGATGCGCCGGGCCGCCTGCTCGATATCTGCCATAGTCACGGGGAGATCTGACGTCGTCATGCGTCACCGCCCGGATAGGCGCAGGTCATCAGCCGGCCGAGCGCCGGCCGGGCGGTCTCGTCGCCGCAAAGGCGCAGGCACGCCCAGGCGGTGGCGAGGTTGCTGGTAACGACCGGCCTGCCGATGGCAGCCTCGATCTTCGCCGCCACGCCCGCCGCGCGCACGGCGGTGCAGGAGATGAAGAGCGCGTCGCAATCCGGCGCCGTCGCTTCCTTCGCGAAGGCGACGATCTCTTCCGGGGAAATCCGCGCCATGTCCCGATCGTCGGAGAGGCCGAGGCAGGTGAAACGGGCAATGTCGAAGCCGAGCGCCAGAAAATAGTCGGCCATCGGCCGGCTGGTGTCGAGCGTATAGGGCGTCAGCACGGATATCCGCCTCGCGCCGAGGGCCTTCAGGCCAGAAACCGCGGCAGCGGTCGGCGTCACGACCGTAGCGGTGGGCTTGGCTGCCCTGATCGCGGCCTTCACCATCGCATCGCCGATGACGACGGAGGCCGAGGTGCAGGAATACATCACCACATCCAGCGGCTCGTCCGGCAGAATGAGTGCCGCGCCCGCCGTCAACGAGGGCTGCATGGCGGCAAGGTTCTCCGGCGTCACCGGATTGGCATAGGGAATGCGGGCGGCGTAGACGCCGATGCGCTCATTCGCCACCATGCGCTGGAAATCCACCTCCGTCGTGTGGTCGGTCGCCAGAATGATCAGGCCGAGACGTTTTTCCAGCGGCCGGTCGTCGAGTTTTGGTGCGCGGGAAGCGAGCGCGAGACCAAAGGTGCGCATCAGCGTTCCTCCACCCGGGCGTAACGTTCTTCCAGCCAGCGCAGGAAGACGACGGAGATCAGGCTCATGATCAGGAAGAACACGCCGACCAGCGTCATCGGCTCGATGTAGCGATAGCTGCTGTTGGCGACGCTTTTCGCCTGGTTCATCAGTTCCAGCACCGTGATGGCCGATAGCAGCGGCGTCTCCTTGAACATGGCGATGAGATAGTTGGCGAGGGCCGGGATCATCGGCGGGATCGCCTGCGGCAGGATGACGTGGATCCAGGTCTGGCGGCCGGTGAGGTTCGTCGCCTTCGCCGCCTCCCATTGCCCGCGCGGCACGTTCTCGATACCCGCGCGATACACCTCCGCGGCATAAGTGCCGTAGTGCAGGCCGAGCCCGATGACGCCGGCGAGCAGCGCCGGCAACCGGATGCCGATGTCCGGCAGCACATAAAAGATGAAATAGAGCTGCACGAGCAGCGGCGTGCCGCGAATGAACTCGACGACGAAGCCCGTGGCCCTGGCAACCGGCTTCGGCGCCGTCATGCGCAGGATCGCGAAGACGAGGCCAACGGCTGCGGCGAGCACCGCACCGAGAGCGGTCGCAAGAATGGTGATCTTCAGCCCCTCGAGGAGGGTCGGCATGATTTCCCAGACGAAATTCCAGTCCCATTCCATCGTCAGGTCCTCACACCATCGAGACCACGGGTGATCCGGCGCTCCAGCCAACGCATGCTGGTGGAGATGGCGAGCGCCATCAGGAAGTAGAGGACGAGGATCGTCGCGAAGGGGATCAGCGTGCTGCCGGTCTGCGCGCGCACCACCTGGGCCTGGAACGTCATGTCGGTGAGCGAAATCAGCGAGACGGCGGCCGTGGCCTTCAGAAGTTCGATTGCGTTGTTGCAGAAGGTCGGCAGCATCAAGGGCAGCGCCTGCGGCAGGATGACATGGCGCATAGCCTGGCCGCGCGTCAGGTTCAGCGCGATGCAGGCCTCGCGCTGCTCCCGGCCAATCGCCTTGACCGCGCCGCGCACCACCTCCGCGCCGTAGGCTCCGACATTGAGTCCCAGCGCCAGAACGCCGGCCTGGAGCGGCGACAGCGTGAGGCCGGTGAGCGGCAGCACGAAATAGACCCAGAAGAGCTGCACGAAGATCGAGGTGCCGCGGAAGAACTCGATATAAGTGGTGGCCAGCGCCCGGACCGCCATGAAGCGGCTGACGCGCCCGAGCCCGGCGATAAACGCCATGACAACGGCAAGCGCAGAGCCCATCACGGTGAGCTGCAGCGTCACCAGCGCGCCTTGCAGGATCAAGCTTATATAGCCGGACCAGTCGGTCATGGTGTGTTCCAAACTAACTTCAGCGGAGCGGCGCCCCTCGTCCGCCTGTCGGCAGCTTCTCCCCGCAAACGGGGAGAAGGTCGCGGCAGCGGGATGAGGGGCAAATCCGCCATCCTCACTTCGCCGCGCAGAGCTTTTCGCGCGTCGTCGACATCGCCGCGGCGGCGGAAAAGCCATAGGGCTCGATGATCTTGGCAAACTCGCCCGTCTCCTTCAGCTTGGCGAGCTCGACGTCGAAGGCGTCCCGCAACGCTTCGTCACCCTTGCGGAAGGCAGCGCCGTCGCAATAGACCGGAGCGCCCTCGACAGGCGCGACGACCTCGATGTTCGGATCATTCGCCTTGGAAACGAGGTCGTTGATCGAGAGGACCGGCAGCGAATAGACGTCGATGCGGCCGTCCTGGAGCATTTTCAGGCCGCTCTGGCCGTCCGGCACGACAATGACGCGGTCACGCGGCACGCCGGCTTCGAGCGCCAGCTTCTCTTCCGTGCCGCCACCCGGCGCGCCGATCTTCGCGTCCGGATTGTCGGCGATGTCCTTGTAGCTCTTGAAACCGAGCGGGTTGCCCTTCTTCAGCGCGAAAGCCTCCGCGTCACACAGGACCGGCTCCGAATAGGCGACAGCGGCGCAACGCTCCGGCTTCATGAAAAGACCGGCGGTGACGACGTCGTGGCGGCGGGCCTGGAGCCCCGGGATCATCGCGCCATATTCCGAGATCGAGGCGACGATATCGGCAACGCCGAGGCGCTTGAAGACCTCGCGGGCGACATCGGGCGCGGCGCCCGAAACCTTGCCGTCGGCGGCGACCGCCGTGAACGGCGGCTCGTTGGCTATGGCGACGCGGGCAAAGCCTTGTTCCTTCAGTTCCGCAAGCTTGCCGTCATCGGCAAAAGCCGGCGCGGCGGCAACGACCGCCATTAGCGCGCTCGCGCTGGCGGCAATGGTCAAAAATGTCCTCATGCTCATTGTTCCCAACTCCTCTGGCTGTCTTTGGCTGTTGTTTGGAGCGTTGTTTCCGAGGGACACCCCTCAGACGCGGTGCCCTGCCGCGATGATCTTGCGCAGGAAGGTTTGCGTGCGTTCCTGCCTTGGATTGCGGAAAATCTCGTCCGGCTTGCCCTCCTCGACGATCTTGCCGCGATCGAAGAACAGGATGCGGTCGGCAAAATCGTGGGCGAAGCCCATCTCGTGCGTAACGAGCAGCATGGTCATGTCGGTCTCGGAAGCGAGCTTGCGCATGACGTTCAACACCTCCTCGACCAGCTCCGGATCGAGCGCCGAGGTCACCTCGTCAAACAGCATGATCTTGGGAGAAAGCGCGAGAGCACGGGCGATGGCGACACGCTGCTTCTGTCCGCCGGACAGCTGGGCGGGCATGTTCCTCGCCTTGTCGGCAAGGCCCACCATGTCGAGAAGCTCCATCGCCCGCTTCTCGGCCGTCGCCTTCGCGACGCCCTTGGTCAGCATCGGCGCCAGCGTGACGTTGTCGAGCACGCATTTGTGCGGAAAGAGATTGAAGTGCTGGAAGACCATGCCGATCTTCTCGCGCATCGTGTGCAGGTGGCGATCGTCCGCCGGCACGAGGCCGCCGTTCTTCGGCATGTGGTAGAGCTGGTCGCCATCGACTTCGATATGGCCGCCGCTGATCGTCTCCAGCGTCATCAGGATGCGCAGGATCGTCGTCTTGCCGGAGCCGGAGGGGCCGATGAGCGCAAGCTTCTCGCCCGGCAGCACCTCCATCGACAGCCCGTCGAGCACGGTCAAGGGGCCGTAGCGCTTCACGATGTTGTCGATGCGGATGATGGGTGCGGCCATGCATGTCTCTCCCTGTTGAGACAAGTGATGGCCTAACGATGCGCGGCGATCGAAATCATGTCAATGTAGATAATAATCTCATGACAATTATTGTTTCATCGCCCATTTCTCGGGCACCGATCGTCAAATCGCGAGCAGCAACGCCTCCGGGTTCCCGCTGGCCAGTGAAGCCAGAATGCCAAGGCCCGTGCGAAGTTCCTGCTCCGTCGTCGAGCCGAGGGAAATGCGCACCGCCGGCTGCCAGCCCTGATCCGCGGTGCGGAAGGAAGAGCCGGGCGCGATGGCGACGCCGCGCAGACGCGCCTGCGAGACGAAACCTTCCTCCGTATGTCCTTCCGGCAGCGGCAACCAGACATGCAGGCTCTGTGGATGCGAGCGGTACGGTAGGCCGGCGAAGACCTCCTCCGCAATGGCATGTCGCACCGCCAGCGCCCGGCGCTGCCAGCTGACGAGCTCCATCGCCGTGCCGTCGCTGACCCAGCGCGTGGCGATCTCGGCAATGGAGGGCGTCGCCATCCAGTTCGAGACGAGATGCCGGTTGGCAACGGCCGCGACATAGCGGTCGGGCGCGGCGAGATAGCCGATGCGCAGGCCCGGCACCGTGATCTTGGTGAAACTCGTCACGTAGAGCGTGCGCTCCGGCGCATAGGCGGCAAGTGGCGGCGCCCTTTCCGCGACGAGCGGCCCCAGAATATCGTTCTCGATGATCGCGATGTCATGGCGCCGTGCCACCTCGGCCAGCGCCTGCCGCCGCTCCGCGCTCATCAGCGTCGCGGTCGGGTTGATGACGGAGGGCTGCAGGAAGACGGCGCGGATGACGCCCTTTCGGCAGGCCTCGTCCAGCGCCTCCGGGATCATGCCGTCGCGGTCGATCGGCAGCCCCTCAAGGTGCAGGCCGAGATAGGTGGAGAGCGGCACCAGCGTGTGGTGGCTGATCGCCTCCGTCGCGACCGTCGCGCCCGGCGGCGCGACGCTCATCAGCGCCACCGTCATGCCCGACGTCGCGCCGTTTGTAAGGCTGATGTTCAGCGGCGAAATGTCCAGCCCGCAGCGCGCCAGCCATTCGGAGGCAACGGTGCGGTGGCGCGGGAACACCATGTTGGGCCGGAAGGAGAGCGCCGAACTCGACGGCAGGTTTTCCGCAAGCCAGCCGAAGGCCTCGCGCATGCGCTCCAGGTGGATCTGCTCGCAGACGGGCTTCAGGATCGACAGGTCGACCAGCTCGCCGAGCCGCTCGGGCAGATAGGGCGGCTCCAGCTCCTTCGGCCGCGTCTGCACGAAGGAGCCGCGGCCGATCTCGCCGGAAATCAGGCCACGGCGGATCAGTTCGTCATAGGCACGACTGACGGTCTGTACGGAGAGTTTCAGCTCGTCGGCGAGCTTGCGGTGTGGCAGAAGGCGTGTACCGTTGGGCAGCAACCCCTCCTGGATGGCGCGGGCGATCTGCTCGGCAAGCGACAGGTAGGCCGGCCGGCGCAATTGGGATATATCGGGTCGCCAATTTGTCATGATTTCAACAGTGCTCAAATTCAGTCCAATTGACAACGCCAAAATGCCTTTCCATTGTCTTTTTCCAAGCTTTGACATGATCCGCGCCCGGAGGGCGACCGCATGAAACTCGACGCCATCGACCTGCGCATCCTGGAGGCGATCCAGGAGAACGGCCGCATCACCAAGCTGGCGCTGGCGGAGAAGGCGGGCCTTTCCCCGACGCCCTGCTGGCTACGGCTGCGCAAGCTGGAGAAAGCGGGCATCGTCACGGGCTATCATGCGCGCGTCGCGGTGCGGCGCCTGGCGCCCGTCGCCAGCGTCATGATGGAAGTGACGCTCGCCAACCACCGCCAGGCGGATTTCGACCGTTTCGAGCGTGCGGTGGCGGCGACACCGGAAATCGTCGCCTGCTGGTCCGTCGGCGGCGGCGTCGACTACATCCTGAAGATCATGGCGCCCGACATCGACGCCTACCAGCGGCTGGTCGATGATTTGCTTGACCGTGAGCTCGGCATCGATCGTTATTTTACCTACATCGTCACCAAGACGGTGAAGGAGGAGACCGCACTGCCGTTGGCAACGCTGCTGCCGACCCCGGACTGATCGCGACGTAGAGAGATTGTCTACGCTTGGTCGCGGGTTTGGCCAAAGTCTCTGCGACCAGCCCCGGCAATAGACAATCTTTTGCCCCGCCTCTGGCAGACTCATGGTCGACACAGCCAGAGGAGGCCGACTTGACCGCCCTATTCGCCCGGACCGTTTTCCACGATGCGCTCGCCCGCCTGAGCGATCCGCATCTGCTGCGCGAACTCTCCTATGTCGGTGGCCGCTGGGTGGCCGGCCGCGACGGCGACAGTTTTGCCGTAACGGACCCCGCCTCCGGCGCAACGCTCGCCTGGGCCGCCGCGCTCGATGCCGGCCAGACGACGGAGGCCGTTTCAGCCGCCGCGCAGGCCTTTCCCGCCTGGCGGGATCTGCTGCCGCAGCAGCGCGCCGAAACCCTGCGCAAATGGCACGGGCTGATCCTTGAAGCGCGCGAGGACCTCGCGCTGCTGATGACGCTGGAACAGGGCAAGCCGCTCGCGGAATCCCGCGGCGAGATCGATTATGCCGCCTCCTTCATCGAGTGGTATGCCGAGGAGGGCAAGCGCCTTAACGCGGAGAGCGTGACGAGCCACCTGCCCGGCGCCGAGATGATCGTGCGGCGCGAGGCGCTCGGCGTCGTCGGCATCGTGACGCCGTGGAACTTCCCCTCCGCGATGATCACCCGCAAGGCCGCCGCAGCGCTTGCCGCCGGCTGCACGGTCGTCGCCCATCCCTCCAGCGAAACGCCGCTCTCGGCCCTCGCCCTTGCCGAACTCGGCGAGCGGGCCGGCCTCCCGGCAGGCGTCTTCAATGTCGTGACGGGCAACGCCGCCACCATTGTCGGCTGCATGAACGCGGACGTCCGTGTGCGCGCCATGAGCTTCACCGGTTCGACGGAGATCGGCAAGCTGATCGCCGGCCAGTGCGCGCCGACCATGAAGCGGCTCGTCATGGAGCTCGGCGGCCATGCACCGCTGATCGTCTTCGCCGACGCCGATATCGACAAGGCCGCGGATATCGCCGTCGGCGCCAAGTTCGCGACGTCCGGGCAGGATTGCCTTGCCGCCAACCGCATCTATGTCGAGCGCCCCGTGCTTACCGCCTTTACCAAGGCCTTCAAGGCTCGGATCGAGGCACTGAAGGTCGGCGCCGGGCTGGACGCGGATGTCGAGATCGGCCCGCTGATGCACGAGCGCGCCATCGCCAAGGTGGAAGAACAGGTGGCCGATGCCGTCAAACAAGGGGCAAAGGTTCTCACGGGAGGCAAGCGCCACAAGGCCGGCCCGCTGTTCTACGAACCGACGCTTCTTGCCGAAGTCTCCGACGACGCGCTGATCATGCGTGAGGAAACCTTCGGCCCCGTCGCTGCCGTCACGGCCTTCGACAGCGAGGCGGAGGTGATCGCCCGCGCCAACGACACCGAATACGGCCTTGTCGCCTATGTCGTCACCGAGAACGGCGCGCGGCAGATGCGGCTTGCCCGCGCGCTGGAATACGGCATGGTGGCGGTCAACCGCGTGAAGATCACCGGCGGGCCGATCCCCTTCGGCGGCTGGAAACAATCCGGCCTCGGCCGCGAGGGCTCGCGCCACGGCATGGAGGCCTTCACGGAACTGAAATATCTGTGCATCGACACGGCGGCATGATTTTCAGCACCTGCCACGGCCCGGAACACGCAAACAGACTGACTTCGAAAGGAAAGACCATGCTCGACAGACGCAACGAACTCACCGCCTGGGATCGCGACCACTTCTTCCACCCCTCGACCCATATGGGCATGCATGCGCGCGGCGAAACGCCGACCCGCGTCATCGGCGGCGGCGAAGGCGTCTACATCACCGATACGAACGGCAAGACGAGCCTAGACGCCTTTGCCGGCCTCTACTGCGTCAATGTCGGCTATGGCCGCGCGAAGATTGCCGACGCGATTGCCGAGCAGGCAAAGAATCTCGCCTACTACCACGCCTATGTCGGGCACGGCACGGAAGCTTCGATCACGCTTTCCAAGATGATCATCGACCGAGCACCCGAGGGCATGAGCCGTGTCTATTTCGGGCTTTCCGGCTCGGACGCCAACGAGACGAACATCAAGCTCGTCTGGTACTACAACAATATCCTCGGCCGGCCGGAGAAGAAGAAGATCATCTCGCGCTGGCGCGGCTACCACGGCTCCGGCGTCATGACCGGCTCGCTGACCGGCCTTCACCTCTTCCACAATGCCTTCGACCTGCCGCGCGCCCCGATCCTGCACACGGAAGCGCCCTACTTCTTCCGCCGCCCGGACCGATCGATGGACGAGGAGCAGTTCGCGCAGTATTGCGCCGACAAGCTGGAGGAAATGATCCTTGCCGAGGGCCCGGACACCATCGCCGCCTTCATCGGCGAGCCGATCCTCGGCACAGGCGGCATCGTGCCGCCGCCGAAAGGCTACTGGCAGAAGATCCAGGCCGTGCTCGACAAATACGACATCCTTCTGATCGCCGACGAGGTCGTCACCGGTTTCGGCCGCCTCGGCACGATGTTCGGCTCGGACCACTACGGCATGAAGCCCGCCCTCATCACCATCGCCAAGGGCCTCACGTCTGCCTATGCGCCGCTCTCCGGCACCATCGTCTCCGACAAGATGTGGGAGGTGCTGGTCAAGGGCTCGGACGAGCTCGGCGCCATCGGCCATGGCTGGACCTATTCCTCGCATCCGATCTGCGCCGCAGCCGGTGTCGCCAACCTCGAGCTCATCGACGAACTCGGCCTCGTGGAAAATGCCGGCTCCACCGGCGCCTATTTCCGCAGCGAACTCGCCAAGGCCGTCGGCGACCACAAGCATGTCGGCGAGGTACGCGGCGATGGCCTGATGGCCGCCGTCGAGTTCGTCGAAGACAAGGACGACCGCGCCTTCTTCGATCCGGGCAGAAAGATCGGCCCGCAGGTCTCCGCCGCCCTCCTGGAACGCGGCGTCATCGGCCGCGCCATGCCGCAGGGCGATATCCTGGGCTTTGCCCCGCCGCTGTGCCTCACACGCGAGGAGGCCGACACCGTCGTGAAGGCGGCCGCCGATGCGGTAAAGGCGGTTCTCGGCTGAGCCTGACGAAACGGGCAGGCAGCGAAACCGATGCCGGCACAGATCCATTGAGGGCGGGTGGCGAGCGCCGCCCGCCCTCAGCGCGCCGGCCTACTTCCGGTGATGCACCGGTTGGAGGGCGTAGACGGGCGTCGGGATGCCTTCCATGCGCGCCTTCAGCTGCAGGGCGAGATATTGCGAATAGTGGCGCGACTGGTGCAGGTTGCCGCCGTGGAACCACAGCGCCTCCTGCTGCGTCGGCTTCCACATGTTGCGCTGCTCGCCCTCCCAGGGCCCCGGGTCCTTCGGCGTATCCGAACCGAGACCCCAGACCTTGCCGACCGCATCCGCCGTCCCCTGGTCGATGAGATCGGCGACCCAGCCATTCATCGAGCCATAACCGGTCGCATAAACGATAACGTCAGCCGGGATTTCCTTGCCTTCGGAGAGCTTGATGGAACTCTCCGTGATCTCCTCCACCTGGCCGGCGGCGAGCTTGACCTTGCCGTCGATGATCAGCTGCGAGGCGCCGATGTCGATATAGTAGCCGGAACCGCGACGCAGGTACTTCATGAAGAGGCCCGAACCGTCCGAACCCCAGTCCAGCTGGAAGCCGGCCTTCTCCAGCGCTGCGTAGAAATCGGCGTCGCGCTCGCGCATCTTGTCGTAGAGCGGGATCTGGAATTCGTGCATGATCCGATAGGGCAGCGAGGCGAAGATGAGGTCGGCCTTCGCGGTCGTCACGCCGTTTGCCAGCGCCTGCTCCGAATAGAGCGAGCCGAGGCCGATATCCATCAGCGTGTCGGAACGCACGATATGCGTCGTCGAGCGCTGGATCATGGTGACGTCGACACCCGCCTCATAGAGCGCGGCGCAGATGTCATGGGCTGAATTGTTCGAGCCGACGACCACCACCTTCTTGCCCTTGTAGCCATCCGGCCCCGGATGTTGAGACGAATGGTGCTGCTCGCCCTGGAAGCGCTCGCGGCCCTTGAAATCCGGGATGTTCGCCTTGCCGGACATGCCGGTCGCAAAGACGAGCTGCTTCGGCCGCAGCACCACCTCCTCGCCGTCACGGTCGACGACGATGGTCCATTCCTTGGCAGCTTCGTCCCATCTGGCGGATTTTGCGGCGGAGCGCGTCCAGTAGTTCAGCTCCATGACCTTGGTGTAGAATTCCAGCCAGTCGCCGATCTTGTCCTTCGGCGCGAAGACCGGCCAGTTCTTCGGGAAATCGATGTATGGCAGGTGATCGTACCAGACGGGATCGTGCAGGCAGAGCGACTTGTAGCGCTTGCGCCAGCTGTCGCCCGGCCGGTCGTTCTTTTCCAGGATGATGGTCGGCACGCCGAGCTGGCGCAACCGGGCACCGAGCGCAATACCGCCCTGCCCGCCGCCGATGATGACGGTATAGGGCTGCTTCTCGTAGCCGAGCGTGCGTTCCTCCTCCTCACGCGCCTCCTTCCAGGTCTTGGCGCCGACATTCTGGCCGTGCCTTGCGCCGAGCGGGCGGGTGAAGCCGGATTTCTCCTCGTGGCCTTTCAGTTCGGACAGCACGGTGAGAAGCGTCCAGATGAGACCGTTCCTGAAGCGCACCAAGCCGTAGCCGCGCCCGGTCGCCGTCTCGAACGAGATCCAGCTTTCCAGGACACCATCCCCCTCCGTCGCCGCCTCGCCGTCGGCAACGCGCCAGTTAGAGGGTTTCGCCGTGGACAGCTGCGATTGCAGCATGTCGCGCACCTGGTCCCGCCCTTCGACGGTCTTGAGGTTCCAGGTGAAGGCGACGAGGTCGCGCCAGTAGCACTCCTCGGCGAAGAGGTTGGCGACATCGTCGACCCGGCCGGCCTCAAGGGCGGAGCCGAGCGTGTCGAGAAGCGTCTGGACGCGCGTGGTGGGGGTTTTGTCGAGCATATGTTTCTCCTCCTGCTCAGGTGAAAGACGGGACGGCTCCTCAACCGCCCCGCAAAACGGACCGGCCTAACGGGAAAGGTCGATCAGGATTTTCAGGTGTTTTCCGGCCGGGTCGAGCAGCTGATCGAACCCTTCCGCAACAGCCTCGCCGAGCGAGACATATTTCGTGACGATACGGCTTGCGGGGATCTGGCCGCTGGCGATCAGCCGGGCGACACGCGGCCAATAGTGGGTCGGGTAGGCCCAGGAACCGCGGATATCGATGTCCTTGAAGGTGACGTCGAACCAGTTCAGCGGGTTCTCGCCGGGGTGAAGCCCGGTCTGCACGACGACACCCTGTTTGCGCACGGCATCGGCGCAGTTCTTCAGCGCATGTTCGTTGCCGACGCATTCGATGGCAACATCGCAGCCGACGCCGCCCTCCGTCTCGGCGCGGATGACATCACCGACCTTTTCCGTCTTCGGATTGATGGTGCGCACGGCGCCCAGCGCCTCGCGCGCCAGCCCCAGCCGCGTGTCGTTGAGATCGGAGAGGAAAATCTGCGAGGCGCCCGCAGCGCGTGCCGCCATGGCGACAAGAATACCGATCGGCCCGGCGCCAGTGACGAGCACGCTGTTTCCGGCCGTCACGCCGCCGCGATCGCAGGCGTAGACGGCAACCGCCGTCGGCTCGATGAGGGCGGCCTCCTGATCGCTGAGCGCATCGGGAATAGGCTGGACATTGTAGTCATTGAGAAGGGCGGCCTCGGCCATACCGCCGGAGTGCCAGGACAAACCGGCAAGCGCGAGGTTGCCGCTGAGATGGAAGAGGCCGCGATCGGCGTAATAGTCGCCCTGACGAGGCATGATGAGCGGCTGGATCGACACCCGGTCACCGGGCTTCACATGCGTGACGCCCGCACCAACTGCCTTGACGACCCCGCCGAATTCGTGGCCGAGGATCTGCGGTCCGTGCGCGCCGGTGAAAGGATGCGGCTCCTTCGGCACGAAGATCGGCCCGTAGGCATATTCATGCAGGTCCGTGCCGCAAATGCCGCAAAATCGGTTCTCGACCAGAACTTCACCCGGACCGGGCGACGGCGGGGCATCGACCTCCTCGATGCGCAGATCCTTGGCGGCGTGAAAGCGCAGAGCCTTCATTGTGTTTCCTCCTGTTGTTCTTGCACAGGAAGGTCAGCAAACGCCGTGCCAAACCGAAAGGACGCCTGATTTCACTTTGTTTTCAGATTGTTGCGATGAGCAAGATTTCCCTGCCTGAAGCAATGCAACAGGTGGCGTGCAACAGGTGTTGCAGGTGCCGCGTCAGTTGAGGCGCTTCAGGCGGCGGTGGATGGTGGAGCGATTGACGCCGAGCTTGCGGGCAAGTGCAGAGACATTGTTGCCGCAGTCGCTGAGCGCCTGGCGCAGTTCCCCGTCATCGTCGGACGCAGCCGCGACCGGACCGGCGAAGAGATGGTCCGGCAGGCAGCCGACATCGATGACGCCGCTCTCGGAGAGCGCCGCAGCAACGCGCAGCGCATTGGAAAGCTCGCGCAGATTGCCCGGCCACGCATGGGTCAGCAGAGCTGCCCGCACTGCCTTGTCGACGCGATAGGTCTCACCGTTTTCCTTTTCGACACGGGCGAGAAGCTGGTCGATCAGCCAGCCGAGGTCTTCCCGCTCGCGCAGGGCCGGCAGGCTGAGGGTCGCGGCATTCAGGCGATAGTAGAGGTCCTGCCGGAAGCGGCCCTCCTTCACGAGATCGGCAAGGTCGCGGTGCGAGGCGGAGAGTACGCGCAGGCGCACCGGGCGCGCCTTCAGCGCACCGACCGGCTGCACCTCGTTTTCCGAAAGCACGCGCAGCAGCCGGCTTTGCAGCGCGAGCGGCATGTCGCCGATCTCGTCGAGGAACAGCGTTCCGTCCTGTGCCTCCTCGATCAGGCCGCGCTTGCCCTTCTGGCTGGCCCCGGTGAAAGCGCCGGGCGCATACCCGAACAGCTCGGATTCGATAAGGTGCTCGGGGATTGCAGCACAATTGACGGCGACGAAATTGCCGCTGCCACCGCAGCTTTCATGGATCGCACGGGCCAGAAATTCCTTGCCGCTGCCGGTCTCCCCCTGGATGAGGATCGGAATGTCGCGCGCCGCCAGTTTCGCGGCGCGGGCCTGCACCCGCTCCATGGCTGCATCGCAGTTGCTGAGGTCGCGCAACGCCCGCGGCAGGCGCGGTTCCGGCCTTGTGGGCGTACGCAGGCTGACGGCGGGAGCAACCGCGCTAGCGAAGAGCACGAGGCCGTTTTTCGCACGAAGCAGGCGCTCGCCGTTCGGCCGACCGCGCATAAAACGCGGCAGGTCATCGACATCCATATCGAACACCTCGGAGATCGGCAGACCGAGAAAATCGCGTGTCGCAAAGCCCCGCATGTTCATCGAGCGGGCAAGCGCGCCGAAGCCACCATGGGTCATGCCAGTGATGCGGCCGGAACCGTCGAGCGCGATGGCGGCATCCGGGTCCACGTCCAGAAACTCCGGCGAGCGGGCAAGGCGCAGCACCCAGTCGTTGCGGGTGCGGGTCATGAGATTGGCAAGCTCGATGCGCCGCGCGGTGGCGGCAGCAAGATGCAGCGCCAGTTGCTGGCTCGCCTTGACGGTGGGCGAGCGGAGTTGGGAAATATCCAGCACGGCCGTGAGGTCGCCGAGCGTGTCGAAGATGGGCGCAGCCGTGCAGGTCAGCCCGATATGGCTGGCGTCGAAATGATCGTCCTGGTGAATGATGACAGGCTCGCCGGAGACGATGCAGGCGCCGACGGCACAGGTGCCCGCGCGGTTCTCCGACCATTCCGAGCCGAGATAGAGCCCTGCCTTGCGGAGCTGGTTGTCGAAGGTCGGATCGCCCATGAAGTCGACGGTGACGCCGCGCGCATCCGACAAAAGCAACACATAGTTCTGCCCGGCAACCTGGTTGAACAGGCCTTCGAGGCCGGAGCGACCGATGCGGATCAGCTCCTCCGCCTGCTCGCGATGCTCGCGCAGCTTCAGTTCGGGAACGATATAGGCTTCCTGCGCGATCGCCGGGTCGAGCTTGTAGTCGTTGAGGCAGCGCAGCCAGGATTTGACGACCGGCGCATCGCGCGGGCTGACGGCGCCCATGCCGACGCGCTCGATCTCCCGTATGTGCGACAGCGTCGACACCATAAGACATCCTCCCGTGCCCATGGTCGCACAGGAGCCGCCCCGGGACAATCGCCCATAGGTCGGATGCGCAAGCCGGTGCGGGGTGGCGTCAAGCCGTCGATGCCAGCCGCACGCGATGGCCGGGCGCGATCTCGGTGAGTGCCGAAGGCACCGGCCGCGTGAAGACATCCGGCGCCACGCTGCCATCGGAAACGAAGCGTCGTCCATCGGGCAGAGCCGCATCCGTCGCGAGCAGAGCCTCGCCCGGGTTCAACGCCGTGTCCGGGTCGGGAATGGCGGCGATCAGCCGGCGGGTATAGGGATGGGTCGGCGTCTCGAAGATCTGCCGCCAGCCGCCCTCCTCCACCACCTCGCCGAAGAACATCACCAGCACCCGGTCGCTCATATGCTCGACCACGCTCAAGTCGTGGCTGATCATGATGTAGGAGAGGCCGAGCTTTTCCTGCAGATCGAGCAGCAGGTTGATGATCTGGGCGCGGATCGAGACGTCGAGGGCGGAGACCGGCTCATCGAGCACAACGATCTCCGGTTCGAGGATCAGCGCGCGGGCGATACCGATGCGCTGGCGCTGGCCTCCGGAGAATTCGTGCGGGTAGCGCCCCGCCTGTTCGGGCGTCAGGCCGACATTCTTCAGCATGGCCTCGATACGACCCTCGATTTCCGACGCCGCGGTGATGCCGTGCAGCTTCAGCGGCGCAGCAAGGGAGGTGCGCACGGACTGGCGCGGATTGAGCGAGGCATAGGGGTCCTGAAAGACCATCTGCACCGCCTTCGCACGCTGCATGCGCCCCGGCGCCCCAAGGCCGGCAAGCGGCTGGCCGCGATAGCGGATCGTCCCTTCCGTCGGCTCCTGAAGACCGAGGATGGAGAGGGCCGTGGTGGACTTGCCGCAGCCGGATTCGCCGACGATCGACAGGCACTCGCCCTTGGCAAGGTCGAAGCTGATGCCGTTGACGGCGTGCAGCATGCGCCGCCCTGTGCCGAACAGGCCGCCGCCGGAAATCGGAAAACGCACATGCAGGTCGTCCACCTGCAGCAGGGGAGCGGTCATGGCTGGCTCCCTTCCGGCCCGCGCGGGGTGATGAAGCGCGTCTGCGTCAACGTCGAGCGGTCGGCGATGATGCTGTCGATATCGACGAGACGCTGGCGGCCGTGCGCGCTGCGGCTGCCAAGGCGCGGCAGGGCGCCGAGCAGGCCGCGCGTATAGGCGTGCCGGGGATCTTCGAAGAGTGCTCGCGTCTCGTTCTCCTCGACGAGGCAGCCGGCATACATCACGCCGACACGCTGGCAGATGCTGGCGATGACGCCGAGATCGTGGCTGATGAAGAGCACAGCCGTGCCGCGCGCGGCGCAAAGCTCCTTGATTAGCCGCAGCACCTCGGCCTGCACGGTCACGTCGAGCGCCGTCGTCGGCTCGTCGGCGATGAGGAGATCCGGGTTGCAGGCGAGCGCCATGGCGATCATCACGCGCTGGCGCAGGCCGCCGGACATCTGGTGCGGATAGTTCTTCGCACGCCGGTCGGGATTGGGCACGCGCACATTGCCCAGCGCCTCAACGGCGAGCCGTTCCGCCTCGCCCCAGCTCTTGCCCTGATGCAACACGAACATTTCGGCGATCTGCCGGCCGACAGTGGAAAGCGGGTTCAGCGCCGTCATCGGCTCCTGGAAGATCATGGCGATGCGGTTGCCGCGAAGGCGCCGCATCTCGCGCTTCGGCAGGGACAGCAGGTTCTGGCCCTTGAACCGGATCTCGCCACTGGTGACGGCGAGCGGCTTCTTCAAAAGCCCCATGACGGCTAGCGAGGTGATCGACTTGCCTGAGCCCGATTCGCCGACGAGCCCGTAGGCCTCGCCCGGCATGATCTGGAAGGAAACGTCCTTCAGCAGCGGATGGTGGACGGAGCGGCCGAGGGCGACGCCGAGCCGGAGATCCCTGATATCGAGAAGCGGCGCGGTCATGGCTTGCGCGTCCTCATATGCGGGTCGAGACTGTCGCGCAGCCCGTCACCGAGAAGGTTGAAGCCGAGCACGGAGAGAAAGATCGCAAGGCCCGGGAAGATCGCCACCCAGGGCGCGAGCTGGATGAGCTGCCGCGCATCCGTCAGCATCGAGCCCCAGCTCGGGAACGGCGGCTGGATGCCGAGGCCGAGGAAGGAGAGTGCGGCTTCGGAGAGCACCGCGGAGCCCATGCCGAGCGTCGCCATGACGAGGATCGGCCCCATCATGTTGGGAAGGATCTGCGTGAACATGATGCGCAGGTCTCCATAGCCGAGCGTCTGCGCCGCCTGCACGTAACCCTGCGATTTCAGCGACAGCGTCGAGGAGCGGGCGATACGGCAGGTCCAGCTCCAGTTGGTGAGGCCGAGTGCGATGAGGAGCGACGGCAGGCCGGGACCGAGCACGGCCATCACGGCGAGCGCGAAGATCAGCGAGGGAATGGCGAGCATGACGTTGGTGAGGCCGTTCACCAGGTCGTCCCACCAGCCGCCCCAGTAGCCGGCGGTCATGCCGAGCGTGACGCCGATGGCCGAGTTGATGACCTGCGAGACGATGCCGACCGTCAGCGAGATCTGCGCACCGTAGAGGATGCGGGTATAGACGTCGCGGCCCTGCGCGTCCGTACCGAACCAGAAGGTGGCGTCGGGCGGCAGTTCCGAGCTCATCATGTCCGCATCGAGCACCGGGTCGAAGGGCGCGATCCACGGTGCGAGCATGCCGGCGAGGATGACCAGCGTCGTCAGCGTCGCGCCAAGCCAGAAGTTGAAGCCGAGACGCATTCCCGTCACTCCTGCTTGATGCGCGGATCGATCGCGGCATAGATCAGATCGACGGCCGTGTTGATGACGAGGAACCACAGCACGATGACGAGGATCGTGCCCTGCACCACGGGAATGTCGCGGATCGCCACGCTATCGACCAGAAGCGAGCCGATGCCAGGCCAGGCGAACAGCTTCTCGATGACGACGGCCTGACCGATCAGCGAGCCGAACTGCAGGCCGACCGTGGTGACGATCAGCACCAGCGCATTGCGCGCCACATGCCAGCGCACGACCTTCACCTCGCTCATGCCCTTGGAATGGGCGGTGCGGATGAAATCGGCATTGAGCACATCAAGCACGCCGGCCCGCGTGGTGCGTGCGAGAAGCGCGAGCGGCGTGACGCCGAGCGTGACGGCGGGCAGGATGAGGTTCTGGAACGAACCGTCGCCATAGCCGAAGCTGGGCAGCCAGTTCAGTTGCAGGGCGAAGAGGTACATCAGCAGGAGGCCCAGCCAGAACTGCGGCATGGAGAGACCCGAGACGGCACCGATCATCGTCACGGTATCGAGCACGGAGCCGGGTCGCAGCGCTGCGAGGAAGCCGAGCGGCACGCCGATGACCAAGGCAAAAACCATGGCGGCGATGGCAAGTTGCAACGAGGCCCACATACGGTCATTGATGAGGTCGATCACCGGCTGGCGGGTGCGGAAACTGGTGCCGAGATCGAACTGCGCGAGGTCCGTGACATAGGTCACGAAGCGTTCCATGAGCGGCTTGTTGAGGCCGAATTCCTCGTTGAGGCGGGCGATCATCTGGGGATCGGCGGCGCGCTTGCCATCGGCGAAGAGGCTGGCGGCAAAGGTGCCGGGCACGACGGAGAAGATGACGAAGATCAGCAGCGCCACCACGACGACCGTCGGAATGATCTGAAAGATGCGGCGCAGGGTGAAACGAAGCATGAGCGGTTCCGTGTTGGCCGCCCGCAAGGGCGCGACAATCGATGCGGGGGCGGCAGTCACGCCGCCCCCGAACCCCTCAAGATCTTACTTGCGCGAGTCCGGCGCGGTCTCGTCGATCCAGATCTCGTCATAGGGCTGGACCGCCAGTTCCGTCGCGTTGGGAACGAGGCCGTGGATCCACGGCTGATAGGCCATGACCGCCTTGTTGTAATTGAAGAACCAGACCGGCGCGTCGTCCTGCACGATGTTGTTGGCCTGGCGCAGGAGGTCGTTCTGCTTGGCGGGATCACGCTCCTGCTGGGCCGCGTCGTAGAGTTTGTCGAAGTCCGCGCTTGCATAGCTCGTATAATTGCAGGCCGATTGCGCCGTCTTCGAATGATAGCAGCGCAGCGCGTTCAGCGGATCGGGACCAGAGAGGTTCGACCAGATGAAGGCCTGGAAATTGTTGGTCGTGACAGCCTCGCCGAGCGCCGAGCTTTCCACCGGCTTCGGCTTCACGGTGATGCCGACCTTCTTCAGCATCGGCAGGATGGCCTCGACGATCGGAACGCCCCAGCTTTCATTCGGGCTCGCCGTCACCTCGAATTCGAAGCCGTCGGCATAGCCGGCTTCCGCAAGCAGCGCCTTCGCCTTTTCCGGATCGAAGGCATAGGCCGGCTTGTCCTTGTCGAAGGCCGGCGAGGAGAGCGGCAGCCAGCCGGACGCCGGATAGGCCTTGTTCTTGACGAGGCGCTCGATGATCAGCGGCGCATTGATGGCATGGTTGATCGCCTGGCGTACCCGCTTGTCCTTGAAAGGCTCGAAGGCCGGGTTGAAACCGATATTGCGGGTATAGACCTCGGCAACCTCGAGCAGTTGCCCCTTCAGCGCGTCCTCACCCTGATAGGCCTGGTACTGGGTCGGGCCGAGAATGGAGACGTCGATCTCCTTGTTGCGGAAGGCAACGTCGCGCGCGGCATCCTCGGCCATCAGCACGATGTTGATGCGATCGAGGTAGGGCTTGCCCTCCTCGTAGTACTTGTCGAACTTTTCGACGACGACCTGCGAACCCGGCACATGCTCCTTGAAAACGAAGGCGCCGAGGCCGACGGGGGTCTTGCCGAAGCTCGATTCGTCCTCGACATTCGACGGGTAGATGACCGTCGTGTTCTGCATCAGCGGAAAGCCGGGATTGATCGGGCCGGTATAGGTGATCTCCAGCGTGTTGTCGTCGATCTTCTTGAGGCCGGAAATCTCCTCGGCCTTGCCGGCGATATAGTCGTCCGCGCCCTTGATGTTGGCGATGAAGCTTGCGCCCGGGAAGGCATTCTTCGGATTGGCGATACGCTTGTAGCTGTAGATGAAGTCGTCGGCCGTCAGCGGCTTGCCGTTGTGGAAGACGGCGTTCTTGCGCAGGTGATAGGTATGGACCGTGCCGTCCTCGGAAACGTCTTCGGAATCCGCCAGCTCCAGTACCGGCTTGTTCTGGATGGAATCCCAGCTGTAGAGCGCGCGGTGGATCGCCTGCGTGATGAACTCTTCCTGCGTGTTCGGGCTCGCCTGCACGTCGAGCGTGGCAAAGCTCGAGCCGTAGGGTGCGGTGAAGACGAGCGTTCCGCCCTGGCGTTCACCGGCGGCCAGCGCCCCGGAGGCCACGCCGAGGCTGAGCATTGCGGCCAGTGTCAGTGTCTTGAGCATGTCGTTCTCCCTCTCGTGCCGTTTTCGGCATCGTTTCGATTCAGTCTGTCAGGCCGTCACCTCGCATCATGCACGACACGGCCTGCAAGCAGGGTCAGCAGGCAACGTGTGCCTGAGAGAATGGTCTTGGGATCCGCGGTCAGAAGATCGTTGTCGAAGACCGCGATATCGGCCCACTGGCCGGGCACGAGCCGTCCCTTCACGCCCTCGGCCTTTTGCGACCAGGCGCCATATTCCGTATAGGCCTGCAGCGCCTCTTCCGGGTTCAGCCGTTCGGAAGCATCCATGACCGTGCCCTTGCCGGTCTGGCGCGTGATCATCGCGTGAAGATTGGGGAAGGGATCGGGCGAGCAGACCGGTGAATCCGAGCCGGTCGATGGCTTCAGGCCGAGGCGCGCCCAGGTGCCGATCGGATAGGACGGCTTGCCGCGTGCCTCTCCGAGCACGGAAATGTAGCTGTCGCCGAAATCATGGATGAAGGCCATCTGCGGCGCGGGCAGGATGCCGGCCGCCTGCATGCGCGCGTGCTGCGCGGGCGTGGAGAAGCCGCAATGCTCGATGCGGTGACGACGATTGGGATCCGGGTTGGCGGCAAGCGCCTTTTCGTAGGCCGTGATCAGCTGTTCGATCGCGCCGTCGCCGATGGCGTGGCAGACCATCTGGTAGCCGCGGTCATGGCAATCCCGAACGACCGCCTCAACCGTCTCGTCCGGCAGCATCTGCACGCCGATGTTGTCGGGCTCGCCCTCATAGGGCTTCGTCATCCAGGCGGTGCGCCCGCCGGCCGAACCGTCGAGGAAGACCTTCACGCCGCCGACGCGCAGCATGTCGTCGCCGCCCCCCGACAGCAGCCCCGCCCGCCAGGCATCCTCGACGATGGAGACGCCGGGATCACCGAGCAGCGTCAGCCAGACGCGCACCGGCAGGCGGCCGGACAGTTTTGCCATCTCATAGGCCTGGATCTCCGAGAACCCGGCGACATGGCCGACAGCCGCATCCATGCAGCTGGTGATGCCGAAGGAGAGCAGATGCCGCCCCGCCCGCTCGATGCCGTCGATCAGCTCCTCGGTGGTCGCCGGCGGCATGACGGCCTTGACGAGATTCTGGGCGTTCTCCGCGAGAAGACCGTTGAGCTTGCCGTCCGTGATGCCGATGACGCCACCGTCCGGCACCGGCGTCGCCTCGCTGATGCCGGCAAGCTCCAGCGCGCGGGAATTGGCGATGGAGACATGACCGCAGGCCCGCGTCAGATACACCGGATGATCCGGCGCGGCGCGATCGAGATCCTCGCGCGTCGGATGGCGGCCCGTGTCGAGCTTGACCTGGTCATAGCCGCGGGCGCGCACCCAGCCACCCTTCGGCGTCGATGCGGCACGCTCGGCGATGGCCCGCGTAAGGGCGGCCACCGTCGGCGCAGCGGCGGGCGTCGCGTCGACGAAGCCCATGGCGATGCCGGTCGCGATGAGATGCAGATGATTGTCGATGAGGCCGGGGGTTGCGAAGCGCCCCTCCAGGTCGATCACCTCGGTCGCAGGCCCCTTCAGGCTCAGCATGTCGGCTGTGCTGCCGGTCGCCAGAACTTTGCCCTGCCAGACGGCGAGGGCCTCGCTGATGCCTTCTTCCCGCCCCCGCCAGATCCGGCCGTTGATCAGGATACGGTCAGCCTCAATTCCGAATGCCATGCACAGCTCCCCCTGTCGGCACCGGCGAACCGGCGCCTCTTTCCTCCACACGCAACGTGAAAGGTTGCGGCGGCCTTGGCCAATTCGCTTTTGGCACGACCCCATGCGAAATCGGCATACCTATTTCGATTGAATGACTTATGATCATCTTTGCCGCGCAGAAGGCACCGGAGGGACACGTGAATGGAGATCAAGTGGCTGGAGGACTTCGTGACGCTGGCCGACACGTCCTCATTTTCACGCGCCGCCGAATTGCGCAATGTCACCCAACCGGCTTTCAGCCGCCGCATCAAGCAGCTCGAAGGCTGGCTCGGTGCCACGCTGATCAGTCGCGCCACCATGCCGGCCGAACTGACGCCGGCGGGGCGCAACTTCCTGCCCGTCGCACAGGAGGCGATCCGCACCTTCTATGCGGCTCGCGAAGCGCTGCGCCCCTCGCATGAGCCGGGCCTCATCCGCTTTGCCGCCCTGCATACGCTGACGGTCACCTTCTTTCCGCGCTGGCTGAAGACGCTGGAAGGCGCGGGCGGCACCTTCAGCACATCGCTCATCCCCGACCGCGGCGGCATCGAGGCCAATCTCGATGCGCTCGTTGGCGACGAGGCCGATTTCTTCCTCACCTATGCCCATCCGGAGGTGCCGTTCCATCTCGATCGCGGACAGTTCGCTTCGCTGACGGTCGGTCAAGACCGGCTGATGCCGCTCGTATCGGCGGAGATCACGATTGCGGGCCAGGTGCAGCCCGGACACAATCTCCTCGACCGCGCCGTCGCGCAGCCGCGGCTCGCCGTTCCCTATCTCAGCTACGGATTCAATTCCTTCTTCGGCGTCGCCCTGTCGCGCCTCCTCCTGCGCCGCCCGCCCTTCCGCCGGCGCACGACGCACGAGAACACCATCAGTGCTGGCCTGATGAACATGGCGGTAACGGGCGCCGGCCTCTGCTGGCTGCCGGAAAGCCTTGCGCGCGAGGAGATGGAGGCGGGACGCCTCGTGTCGGCCTCGGCGGACGAGGGCTGGAACCTCGACCTCGAAATCCGTCTCTACCGCCATGCGGCAAGCCGGACCGGCAAGGTCGAGGATTTCTGGCGCGCGGCGCGGCAATTTCTGGAAGCAGCGCCTGCCGAAATCAGACCTTCAGGAAGAGCAACGCCCTGAGGATTTCCGAAAAATCCGTATGCTCGAAGGCGACGGCGCGAGGACCGTGCGCCTTGGCACCGGGATACCATGCGGCCCGGTACGCCTCGGTCGGCGTGCTGAACTCGATCACCACCTCGTAGTGATCCGCCTTCGCGGGCAGTGCCTGCGCGAAATCGCCCGACAGCGCTGCTGCCACGCCTTCACGGATGAGGCGACGCGACCAGGCGGGCGAGATGGATGTCGAGGCACGGCCTCTGCCATCGAGCGTTTCCACCGTCGCAAGGCCCGGCACCATGGCCCGGGCCTCGGCGCAAATACCCACGTCTCCCGCGAGAAACACGGAAGGCACACCATAGCCGGCCGCACAGAGCGCGTTGAAAGTGAACTCGGACGCGACCTCGCCATTCAGCAGCAGGCGCGAGATACGCAGGTTGGAAGTGTGGGCCAGCGGATTGACCTCCGTGCCGGCCTTGGAATGGTAACCGGTATAGATCGCGGCGGCGAAACCGGCGTCGATGCCGAACATCATTTCGTCCGGGTGGCCCGACCAGCCGCGCACGATGCGGGCGTAATCGGGCAGGCGATCGAGGATGAGGTTGCGGCCGCTGTCATGGGCATCCTTGATCACCACTTCCGTGGCACCGGCGGCGCGCGCGCCCTCGCAGGCGGCAACCACCTCGCCCGTCATCAGCGCGCGGAACTCGGCCCAGTCCGGATGGGTGCGCTCGGCCTCGTTCCAGTGGGCAATGCCGGCGGTGCCTTCGATATCGGCGGAGATGAAGACTTTCATGATGCGGGGCTCTCCTTCAGCCAGTCCGTGAGGGCGGGATAGGTGCGGCCGCTCCGTGCCGGCGTGGCCGGCGCGGCACAGAGCGCGTTCAGCACCGCCTCCTGCGTGGTCTCGGCAGCGGCGCGGAAGGCGATGTCGATATAGCTGTCAGACAGCCGTTGCTGCATGGCGACGGGCGCGGCCGGATCGTGCTCGACCGGATCGGCCGTTGTGAAACAGAGGACAACGTCGCCGCTGCCATGGCCCCAGAAGGCGCCGAGCCGGGCAAGCCCGGCCCCGCCACGCCGGGCGACGCGCTGCAACTGCCTGTCCCCCAGCGGCAGGTCCGTCGCCATGACGACGATGACCGAGCCGCGCTCGGGGCTTGCCGGCACACGCGGATCGGGCCGGCGGCCATCCGGCAAGACGAGATCGCCGGCCGCGCCGAAATTGGCGAGGACCAGCGTGCCGAGCGTGAAATCGTGCTTGCCGATGCGCATCAGCCGCGACGCGGTGCCGATCCCGGCCTTGAAGCCGAAGGCGGTCATGCCGGACCCGGCGCCGACCGCCCCCTGCTCGACCGGCCCCGGACGCGCGGCGTCAAGAGCGGCATCAGCATCGGCGGGCGTCACGCCGAGGGCCTGGATATCGTTGATGCCGCCGTCGTTGCATTCGCAGACCAGCGCATTGACGGTCGAGGTTTTCCGCCCGATCGCCGGATTGGCGCCGATGGCGCGGCGGATGAGCGCCTCGGTGCAGGCCGCAACGCCAAAGGTGTTGGTGAGCAGGATGGGCGTCTCGATCGTGCCGAGCTCGGCCACCTGCATCAGCCCGGCCGACTTGCCGAAACCGTTGACGATCTCGACCGCTGCCCGCGGCTTGACGCGGAAGAGATCGCCCGGATGCGGCACGACGGCCGTCACGCCGGTGAAGAGGCCGTCCCCGCGCAGCGAGCGGTGGCCGACGGCGACCCCGGCAATATCGGTGATGGCATTGCCCGGCCCCGGCTCCAGCCGCCCCTGCGGGATCAGGCCCAGTTCGCGCGCCGTGTTCATGTCCGCCCCTTCCGGCATTCCAGTTCTTGAAAAGATGGTTCTTTTTCAACGAGCAACCATAAGCCGCCTCGCCGGGCATGCTCTAGACCGAAACGCCGGCCGCTTCCAGATAGAGCGCCTGCAACACCCGTGTCCGGGGTCCGGGTTTTCCATCGCCGATCACCCGGTCGCCGATACGCACAACGGGCATGACCAGGCTGGAAGCGGAGGTCTGGAAGGCCTCCGCCGCATCCTGCGCCTCTTCGGGCGTGAAGGCGCGCTCCTCGATGCGCAGGCCCTCGGCGGCGCAGAGGCGCGCAAGGGCGCGCTGGGTGCAGCCCGGCAGCGTGGCCTGCGAGGCGGCGCGCGTGAGGATGCGACCATCGGCGGTGATGAGATGGGCGGTCGAGGAGGCGCCTTCCGTCACCAGCCCGTCTTCCACCAGCCAGACATCGTCGAAGCCACGGGCCCGCGCCGTCTGCTTGGCCATCACCTGCCCGAGCAGCATGGCGGTCTTGATGTCGCGGCGCTGCCAGCGCGGATCAGCGGCCAGATCGACCGAGATGCCGTTCTGCTGGGTCTTTGTCCCCGTCAGGGTCTTGGCCTGGGTGAAGCCGACCAGCCGCGGCGTCAGAGTGGCAGGGTAGAAGAAGTCGCGATCCGCCTCGCCGCGCGAGACCTGCAGATAGACGGTGCCGTCCTGCAAGGCATTGCGGGCGATCAGTTCCGCCTGAATGGCCTCGATTTCCGTCCGGCCGAGCAATAGGGCAATGCCGAGCTCCCTCAGCGAGCGTTCGAGCCGGGCGAGATGCAGGTCGTTATCGATCATTCGTCCGGCAATCACCGCCGTCACTTCGTAGACCGCATCACCGAACAGGAAGCCGCGATCGAACAACCCGATCCTGGCCTCCTCCTCTGCTACGAATTGACCGTGGACGTAGACGATCCTGCCCATCTGTTCCTCTTGCTTGCGCCGGTTGCCTTTGGCGCGGAACATTGGTGTGACTTGCCGCGGCTGACCAATTCAATTTGGGCAGGATCCTATGCAAAAATCGCCTGAGGTCTTGTTTTGCAATATGTTAGACGGCGTCAGTTGCGCCGGACATAGCGGATCCCGCGGGCCAGCCAGCAGCCGAGCACCAGACCCGTGATGTGTCCGGCCGCATCGCGCTCAGCCACCAGCGTCCAGTCCCCCGGGGCCGGCGCATCCATCGAGCGACGGGTTACGACGAGCCAGACATCAGGACCGGCCGGCCGGACGATTTCGGGCCGGCCCGTGCCGAGGAAGCCCTCAGCCCAGAGATAGGTCCCGCCGTCACGGCATTCGATGACGATGTCGGCCTCCAGTTCGGGGGAGCGGTAGCGGCCCGCAAGACGCGCGTCGCCGACCGCCGGCGCCGATGCGACCGGCACCAGCCTCTCGGCGTAGTTTTCCTGTGCGCGCTGCATCAGGAGGTCCTCACCGGCACGGGCGACCTTGACGGACGAAGAGGCAAGACTGCCCTCCTCCGCCTCCAAAAGGCTTTCCGGCGACGTGCCGAAGCGCAGTGTCGCCGAATCGAAACCTGGCTCCAGTCGCGCAAGAAGACCGGTCTCGCGACTCATCCATTGACCGCCCCAGCGCTCGCCGAGCGGCTTGGAAGCGGGATGCGGCAGGCCGAGCGCGGCGCGCAGCAGCCGATGCGCCGCCCCATGCGCATCGCCGTGATGATTGAACATCACCACGACCGAAAGCCGCGCCTCGGCCGAATAGGCCCGGAAGGCCCGGAACCCGCGCAAGGCGCCGCTGTGGCCGGTGAACGCGACATCACCGACACGCGAATGCTGCAGGCCGAAACCATAGGAGGCGGCCGCCCCGTCGCGGAAGGTCTGCGGCACGGCGATCTTCCGGTAGAGGCTGTCCGGATCCCCGCGTGTCGCATCGATCCAGCGCTCATAGGCGAGCATGTCGTCGAGCGAGGCGGAAATGCCCGCATCACCGCGCCAGTAGATGCCGTTGTCTGCCGGCAGATAGCCTGTCGCGTCACTGCCCTCGTAGCCGACCACGCCGTCCTCCGGCTGGCGGGTATCGGCGGTCAGCACGGCACCGGCCATGCCGGCCGGCTCCCAGATGTGCCGCGCGTAGAGCGTCTCAAGCGTGTCGGAGGAGAACTCCTCGAGAAGATCGGAGAGGAGGCGGAAATTGCCGTTGCTGTAGGAATAACGCGTACCCGGCGCAAAATGCCCGCTGCGCATACGCTTGAACGCCGATGCCGCATCATCACGCGAAAAGGCCTGCTCGGCTCTGGCACCGTGCAGCACGGTCAGCGCCCAGTAGTCGCGCAGGCCCGACTGGTTGTTGCAGAGGTCGCGCACCCGCGGCAGCGGACCGTCGAAATTCGGCAGATGCGCGGCGAGCCGGCCATCGAGGGCCTCCGGCGTGCCGCAGGCGGCCAGCATGGCCGCGCAGGTGAACTGCTTGGAGACCGAGCAGATCGGCAGCCGCGTGCCGGCCGTCATCGATCGCCGCGCGTCGAGATCGGAGAAACCCCAGGAACGAAGGGCGACAATCCGCCCCTCGCTGACCACACCGGCAACGCCACCCGGCCCCGGAAACCGCACGGCGAGTGCATCCATTTCCGCTTCGAGCCGCTTCTCGTCGATCATGCCCTGCCTGCCTTCCGTTCCCGCCCCGCCCGGCGCCTGCCCTGCGGGGGTCGCTGCGAATCTTTCCGGTGGCCATTCTTTCCATCCGCGCCGGCTTCGCAACTCGGCAAATCTGGCCGGCAGGGCATGCCGGGTCACTCGATGCCGTTTGCCCGCTGCACCTCACGCACGTAGGCGATCACGTTCTGGAGATCGGCCTTCGTCATGGCCGGCTGGGGCGGCATGTCGCCGAACCTCCAGTGATGCGCCCGCACGCCGTTGGCAACGGCCATCTCGAAGGCGTAATCGCCATGATGAGAGGGCTCGTAGATCTTATGCACCAGCGGCGGCCCGGCCTCGGTTCCCGCAGCATTTGCGCCGTGGCAGGCGGCACAGACGGCGTTGAACGCCCTTTCCCCCATCTTCGCCGCCTCCGACAGGGTTGCCGGAACCGTGACGGCGACGAGAGCGCCCCCACCTGTCGCAGCTTCTGCCGCCGGGGCCTCCGCCCCCCGGCGCGTCCAGACAGCGGCGGCGGCAATGCCCACCGCGACGATGGCGAGAACGGCGATCTTTCCCTTGTTCATGCCGCCAGCGGCATTTTTCGAGTGGCTCTTCTGTTGTTCGTTTCGTGTCATGTGCGTGTCCTGATCGGAAGCCGGCTGCGGCAATTGCCACCCGGCGAAATTGTTTTCTGAAGGGCCACGGGGCAATCCCCGCGACCGGATGTGCAAGATCAGCCGCCCGAGATCCGGCGCTGATAATCCGCCTCGCGCTGCGGCCAGGTGCTCTTGATGAAATCAAGCACCGCCGCGCTTTCGGCATCGCTGAGGATGCCGGCAAAACCCGGCATGTCGCTCTCGTAGCCGCCGCCAACGACCGCGGCCGTACCGCGGCGGATGATCGCCAGAAGCTGCGCGTCGGCATGATGCCAGGTGTGGCCGGTGGCATCGTGGGGCGGTGCGGGCAGGCGGCCGTCCGCCCGCGGGCTGCGCCAGTCAGGCTGGCCCTCCAGCCTGACGCCGTGACAGCTCGCGCAGTTCTCCGCATAGAGGGCTTTTCCGAGGGCGATACGCGCGTCCGCCTCCCGGCCCGGCCTTTCCAGGACGAAGAGAACCACGCCGGCCACGGCCGCAAGGACCGCGCCGCCTGCAATCCACGCCGCCTTCACGCCTCGACCCGGAACTCGGTCATCATGCCGGCCGAAAGATGCGGCATGTGGTGGCAATGCAGCATCCAGCGCGCGGCCTCGCCCGCGTCCAGCGCCACCGTGACCATCGACATCGGCGGCACATAGACCGTGTCGCGTCGGGCGCCGGCAAAACGACGGGCATTGATCCCGACCACCTGGAAGGCATGGCCGTGCAGGTGCATCGGGTGTCCCATCATCGACATGTTGTGGAAGCCGAGTTCCACCCGCTCGCCGCTCTTTGCGACGATGGGGCGGTGCTTGCCCCAGGCAGCCCCGTCGATGGTCCAGACATAGGGCTGCATGGAGCCGCCCAGCATGACCATCTGGTTGCGCTCGATCGGCCTTTCCGGCAACGTGTCGATGCCCGAAAGGCTCGCTTCCTGCGCAAGGTCAATATCGAAGGCCGGTGCCTCTTTTTCGGCAAGGGCGTCGATCCTGGCGATGGCCGCACCGGGCGTCGCAAGGACGATGCCGGTCCGCTCGCGCGCACCCTCGCGCAGCGCAAGCACGGGCCATGCCCCGCCTTCGTTCGGCAGGTCGATCTCGATGTCGAGCCGCTGTCCCATGGCAAGGCCAAAGCGGGAGCCGGCGAGCGGGCGGACCTGATGCCCGTCCACGGCGACGAGCTGCCCTGTCAGCGCGCCCGTATCGATCCAGAAAACCGTGGCGGCGGCGGCATTGATGACGCGCAGCCGGATCCGTCCGCCGTGCTCGACCGACACGACCTCGGGATCGGACAGCGTGCGGTCATTGGCAAGATAGGCATCCCAGTCGTAGTCGTTCAGGTCCATGGTCATGCTGCCCATCCCGGCCATGTTGCCTATATCCATCGCCATCGCACCCGTGGTTCCGGCGCTGTCCATGTTCATTCCGGCCATGCTGCCGTGGTCCATGCCCTGTATGGCACCCGAGGGAGCAGTGCCTGCATGCCCGCCGGTGATCTCCGCCAGCACCTCTTCCGGCGCCTTGAAGGAGAAATCGTGCAGGAAGAGCACCACATCCTGCCGGTCGGCGGCGAGGTCTTCCGGCCGGCGCACGATCAGCGGAGCCGCAAGCAGCTGCATTTCCTGGATCGGCACATGGCTGTGCATCCAGTGCGTGCCCGCAAGCGGGGCGAAATCAAAGCTGCGCGTCTCACCTGGCGCTAGAAGCGGCTGCGGCATATCCGGCACGCCGTCCTGCACGTTCGGCGGAATCTGGCCATGCCAGTGCACGATGGTGGGGACGGGCAGGTCATTGCTGAGGTCGACCCGAAAACGCTGGCCGGGATCGAGGACGAGGCCTTGCCCGCCGGGGCCGGAAAGGCCGAAGACGGTGGCGGCGCGACCGTCGATATCGAGTGTACGGCGCGTGGCGGCAAGCCGCAATGGCGCGGCCGTCTGGCCGAAGACAGGGATGGGGAACTGGGTTGCAGCAAGCGTTGCTGCGCCGGCGGCCAGGAAGCCGCGTCGGGTAAAGGATCTCATAGCATCACCTCGGGACAGACGTCCCGTTCAACAATCTGGAGGGGTGCGGCAGGAAGAGCCCGCCGCGGCTTCAAAGGCGGTGCGCTATGGGAGGTCGGTCGTCGAGGGCGGGCGGCGTCGAGACGAGCGCCGCGTCGGGATGACGACGGTAGGTTTCGCGGGGCGAGGCAAGGCCTGCCGGGATTCGCTCGGCCGGCAGAAACACGCCGATACCCATGCAGACGAGATCACACAGGCCGGGATCCGTCTTGCACGTCCCGTCATCGGTACAGGACGCCTTCGCCATGGACGTGTGGTCCATCGGCTGCATGCGGCTGGCCAGTTCCGTCGACACGATCATGCCGGTCTCGTGCGCCGAGGCCGTGAAGGACACGACCGCGAACAGACAAGCCGAAACGATGAGCAACAGAAACCGCAGCATGATACAAAAATAGGGATCCTATCCCGCTTTGTCCATCGCTCAGCGCCCGGGCAAAGTGCCGCGCAGATTTTCTCCTGCCGCCCGACAGGCCAGAGCCATGGATTTAAAGGCAAAAGGCCTTTAAGCCTCGCAGCTGTCGGCCTGGTCGTTCGTTGGGATTGCAAACGAACCGACGGACACCCGGGCCCGAAGCTCATGCAGGGAGTGCGCAGATGCTCGTCGGAATTACGATCTTGCTTGTTTTCCAGTTGATCGGCGAAGTGACCGCCTATTACCTCGGCGGCTTCGTGCCGGGGCCGGTCATCGGCATGGCGATGATCGCCGTGGTTCTCACGCTGACCGGCGCAAAGCCGTTTCTGCAGTCCGCCCACCAGCAAACCCTCGACACGTCGAAAGCCATCCTTGCCAATCTTGGCATCCTCTTCGTGCCCGCCGGGGTCGGCATCATCCAGCACCTGGATCTCATCCGCGACCGGGGTTTCGCGTTGCTCGCCATCGTACTGCTGTCGACCGTCATCACACTGACCGTCACCGTCTGGGTCTTCATCCTGGTGAAGCGACTTTCCGGAGGCTATACGAATGACTGACGGGCTCTGGGTCTATCTCGCCACCTCGCCGCTCCTGTGGCTTGCCTGCACGCTGGTCGTCTGGCTCGCGGCCACCGGCCTTGCCGGGCTCCGTCCGGGAAATCCCTTGCTGAACCCGATCCTCTTCTCCATCGCCGCCATTGCCACCGTGCTCTGCGTCACCGGGATCGACTATGCCACCTACTTCGAGGGCGCCCAGTTCATCCATTTTCTGCTGGGCCCGGCGACCGTCGCCCTCGGCATCCCGCTCTATGAAAAACTGGCGCTCGTGAAGAGCAACCTCCTGCCGCTGCTCGCCGCCCTCTTCGTCGGCAGCCTCACCGCGGTCGGCTCGACGGTGTTTTTCAGCCAGTTGTTCGGCTTCGCACCCGAGGTCGTCGCCTCGCTCGCCCCGAAATCCACGACCGCAGCGGTTGCCATGGCCATATCCTCCGGCCTTGCGGGGGACCCGGCCCTCACCGCAGCCGTCGTCGTGCTCACCGGCATCTGCGGTGCGATCGTCGTGACGCCCATGATGAACGCCATGCGCATCAAGGACTACAGCGCGCGCGGCTTTGCCGTCGGCCTCGCCTCGCACGGCATCGGCACGGCACGCGCCTATTCGGTGGATCCGGTGGCCGGGCTGTTTTCGGGGATCGCGATGGGGCTGAACGCGGTGCTCACATCCCTCATCGTGCATCTCTTCCTGTGATCGCTCACGCGATGGCGGTGATTTCGAGTTCCTGGTCACCGACTGTCACCAGATCGCCAACAGCCTTGCCCATGAGAATGCGGGCCACGGGCGCCACGTAGGAGATCGAGCCGGCCTTGGGGTCGGCCTCGTCCTCGCCGACGATGCGATAGGTCTGAACGCGTCCGTCGTCGCGGCTGAAGGTGACCGTGCTGCCGAAGGAAACGACATCGTTCGAGGCAGGCGCGGCAACGAGCTCGGCGGTTCGGACCCTTTCGGCAAGATAGCGCAGGTCACGTCCCGGGCCAGCCGCCTGCCGCCGGCGCTCGTTGACGTCCTCGATGGCGTTCGCCGCCGCATAGGACTCGCGGGCCTCCTGAAGCTGCGCCTCCAGTGCCCTCAGCCCGGTCTCCGTCACAAGATTGAGGTGCAGGGAGATCGCCCGTTCGGGCAGCAGGGTTTCCGCTGCCGTCTCGGCGCTCTCTTCCTTCATGAAGGCTACGCTCACACTCGAACTCCATCCTGACGCAGAGGGCACACGCCCTGCACTTGTCATTTGCTGTTTGCGGAAAAGGCCCTTCGCCCGGCCTGCCGACCGTCCATGGCCGGGCGGCTCGCAAACCGGACCCGCCACCGGGAATCTACCCATCGTCGGGAGATGGGTCAATTCCTCGACACGCCCGGCCCCGGCTGCAAAGACCATGCACGAGGATCAGGGGTGCGCCGACTGTCTCGTCGTATGCGCGATCGCAGATCCGGCGGCCGAGATCGCCGGCGGCGGCGATATGACCATACGGGCCTTCACCGCGCTGTCCGGCCCCGCTTCGCCCGCGATCTCCACACGGTTGCGGCCGTTCGACTTGGCGCGGTAGAGCGCACTGTCGGCCCGGCGCAGGATATCGTCATAGATTGTGTCGCCCGGGCGCAGGACGGCGATACCGCCCGAGATGGTAATGCCGATCCTCGCGTCGCCGACAGTGAAATCACTGCCCTCGACGGCGGCGCGCATCCGCTCGGCAATGGCGAAGGCATCGTCCGTGCCGAGATCGGGGAACAGCACGGCGAATTCCTCGCCGCCCATCCGGGCGATCGTGTCCGTCGGGCGTATTTCGGCGCGCAACCGCCTGGCGACATGGATGAGCACCCGGTCGCCGGTCTCGTGGCCGTAGGTGTCGTTGATCGCCTTGAACTTGTCGATGTCGAAGACGGCGATGGAAAAATCACGGTCCCTCGGCTTTGCGGCGAGAAAGGCTTCCGCGGCACGACCGGCGAGGCTGCGCCGGTTCGGCAGACCCGTCAGGTAGTCCGTTGCTGCAGCCCGCTCGAGACCTCGCCGCAACCGGTCGGAACACATCAGTAGGAATGCCGTCGTGCCCATGACGGGCAGCAGGGTCAACAGCATGGCGGACAAGACGTTCAGCCAGTTGTCCCCCGTCTCGACGGCGAAGGCATCGGGTACACCCACCCGCAGATAGAGCGCGCCCCGCAGGGCCGAATAGGCACCGACCCCGATGAACATCGCTGCAAGGATGGAGCGCGCCAGAGAGGCGTGGCCGCGCGTCCGGTCGAGCAGCACCCGCACGCACAGCGCCATCAGCCAGATCCAGGCGGCGGAAACGATCAGGATGCGAATGCGGAAATCCGGCATGACGGTGGAGAACCACACCACGGACGATGTCGCGATGGTCGCGGGAAGAAAATGCCAAGCCCTCACCTCCAGCCGGTGAAACGAGAGGATCGCGGCATAATAGGCGGTCAGGCCGAAGGCGAAGGCGGCATTGGCCGCCGACAGCATGACCGGCCGGGGCAGCGGTGCGCCGAAAGCAAAGACGATGCAGCCGAAAGCGACCAGCAGCGTTCCAAGACACCATTGGCTGGCCGCCCCGCGCAGCCGTGCCGGCAGGTCGCGGTGGATGGCGGCGAGGATCGCGCCATTGGCAAGCACCATCACAGACGCCGCCGTGAATATGGTTTTCGCATCCATCATGAACGCGCTTCCCCCAATCCGAAGATCGTTGACCGACGTCGCCTCAGGCGGCGCGGGACGGTCGGCACGCAAGCGCCGCCCATCGCCCGCACCCTATCCGGGAGGCCCTAAGAGCGCGTTTCGAGACGAGGCCAACAGAGCGTTAAGGCGCCGCCTCCGATTTGCGGCAAGCGCCGGCCGAGCCGATCGTCAGGCTTCGGCAGGCGCGGCCTGCGCCCGGTGATGGCTCGCCCGGAACAGCGTGCGGGTATAGTCATGCTGCATGTCGCCGGCGCGCAGCTGTTCGCGCGTCAGCGTTTCGACCGTCCGGGCATTCTGCATCACCATTAGCCGGTCGCACATATAGGATATGACTGCGAGATCATGGCTGACGATGATGAAGGTCAGCTTTAGCTCCTGGCGCAAGCGGTTGAGGAGGTTGAGGATTTCAGCCTGCACCGAAACATCGAGCGCCGAGGTCGGCTCATCGAGCAGCAACACGCTCGGGGCGAGCGACAGGGCGCGGGCGATCGCCACCCGCTGGCGCTGGCCGCCGGAAAGCTCATGCGGGAAACGGAAGCGGTGCGCCGCCGTCAGCCCGATCATCTCCAGCAGCTCAACCGTACGGGCATCCACGTCAGGCAGACGGTTGATCAGCATTGGCTCGGCGATGGCCTGGCCGATCGTGTAGCGCGGATGCAGCGAGGCATAAGGGTCCTGGAACACCATCTGCGCCACGCGCACGAGATCCTTCCGCCGCCCCCGGCGCAGGTCGATGCCCGCAATGCTGATATCGCCGGTCCACTGGCGATTGAGCCCCATGACAGTGCGCAGCACCGTCGACTTGCCCGAGCCGCTTTCCCCGACCAGCCCGAAGCTCTCGCCGCTCTCCACGGCAAGGCTGACATCCTGCACGGCGACGGCGCTGCCGAAACGGACGCCGAGATTGTCGATACGGATCATGGGCGTGCCTCTCCCCAGCTTGCCGCGCGCGCAAGGATCGGCAGCGGCGTCAGCGGCCCATCGATGGCGGGCAGGCAGGCAAGCAGGCCCTGCGTATAGGGATGCGCCGCCTCGTGCATGCGCCGCGCATCCAGCGTCTCGACGATACGGCCGGCATACATGACCAGCACCCGGTCGCAGAAGCGCGAGACGAGGTTGAGATCGTGGCTGATGAAGACGAGGCCCATGCCGCGGCGCCTGACCAGCTCGTCCATGATCTCGAGCACCTGCGCCTGCACGGTGACGTCGAGGGCGGAGGTCGGTTCGTCCGCGATCAGCAGTTCCGGCTCGCGCACCACCATCATGGCGATCATCACCCGCTGGCCCATGCCGCCGGAGAGTTCGTGCGGATAGAGGTCGTAGACGCGCTCCGGTGCACGGATATGCACCGCCTCCAGTATCTCGAGCACCTTCCGGCGCACCTTTGCACGCGGCAGCGAGCGGTCGCCGAGCCGGATCGCCTCGGCGATCTGCGCGCCGACGCGCATGACGGGGTTGAGCGAGAATTTCGGGTCCTGCAGGATCATGCCTATGCGGTTGCCGCGCAGCTGCCGACGCACGCGCGGCGAGGCCGTCAGGAGATCGATGCCCGCAAACGACATGGCGTCAGCGGCAACATGGGCATGGCCGGGTAGAACCCCCATCAGCGCACGGCTGGACAGGCTCTTGCCCGAGCCGCTTTCGCCGACGATGCCGAGCTTTTCCCGGCCGACCTCGAAGGAGACGCCCTTGACCGCCTCGATCGTCGCGCCGCCCTCGCCGGCAAAGGCGATGCGCAGGTTCTTCACGGTGACGAGCGGGTCGCTCATGCGCGCCTCCTCAGATGCGGGTCGAGCAGGTCGCGCATGGCGTCGCCCAGAAGATTGAAGCCGAGGCTGACGACGAAGATCGCAAAGCCGGGCATGGTCGCCACCCACCACTGGTCGAAGATGAACTTGCGGCCGGTCGAGATCATCGCGCCCCATTCCGGCAGCGGCGGCTGGGCGCCGAGGCCAATGAAGCCGAGGCCGGCGGCCGTCAGGATGATGCCGGCCATGTCGAGCGTCATACGCACGATCACCGAGGAAAGGCACATGGGCATGATGTGGCGGAAGACGATGCGGAATTCCGAACCGCCGGCAAGGCGCACGGCATTGACATAGTCGCTGTCGCGCACGATCAGCGCTTCGGCCCGCGCCAGCCGCGCATAGGGCGGCCAGGCGGTGAGCGTGATCGCCAGCGCCGCATTGACGATGCCCGGCCCGAGCGCCGCGACGAAGGCGAGTGCCAGCAGGAGTTTCGGGACCGCCAGAAAGACATCGGTGATGCGCATGAAGACCGCATCCACCCAGCCGCCCGCCGTTCCCGCCACGGCACCGATAACAAGACCGATCGGCGCGGATGTCGCCACGACCAGGCCGACGATGAGCAGGGTGAGCCGGGCGCCGTAGAGAATGCGGGAGAAGATGTCGCGGCCGAGCTCGTCCGTGCCGAGCCAGTTCTGCGCGCTTGGCGGCGAGAGGCGGCGCACGAGATCGGGAAGGTAGGGATCGTGCGGGGCAAGCAGCGGCGCGAGGATCGCGCTGGCCAGCAGCACGCCAAGGATGGCAAGGCCGATCATGCCGAGCGGATTGCGCGCAAAGCGGCGGGAGAACCTGCCGAATTCGCCGAGGCGTGCACGCCTTAACTGTCGGCGGCTGTCGGCGTGGGTGGGATTGGCGGTGGTCATGGCGGCCTCCTACCGGCGGCGAAGGTTGGAGCGCGGATCGAGCATCTGGTAGACGACGTCCGAGACCATGTTGAGCAGGATGAATACGGCACCGACCAGCACCGTGCCGCCGAGCACGGCATTGATATCGGCCCGGAAGAGCGAGGAGGCGATGTAGTTGCCGATGCCGGGCCAGGCGAAGACCGTCTCGACGAGCACCGAGCCTTCCAGCAGACCGCCATAGGAGAGCGCGATCACGGTGACGAGCGGGATCGCGGCGTTGCGCAGGGCATGCAGCATCACCGCCCGGTACTCCGTCGCGCCCTTGAGACGGGCCGTCAGCACATATTCGCGCGAAAGCTGGTCGAGCATCATGGAGCGCGTCATGCGCGAGATGTAGGCAAGACTGTAGTAGCCGAGCAGCGCGGCCGGCAGCACGATATGGCTGAGGGCGTTGCCGAACACCTCCCATTCGCCGGCAATCAGGGAATCGATCAGCAGCGATCCCGTCACCGGCGTGACGATGCCTTGAAAGAAGACGTCGATCTGGCCCGGACCGGAGACCCAGTCGAGCCGGGAATAGAAGACGAAGAGGCCGACCAGCCCGAGCCAGAAGATCGGTACCGAATAGCCGATGAGGCCGATGAAGCGGATGAGATAGTCCGGCCAGCGATCATGCCAGTAGGCGGCGGCGACGCCGGCCGGCACGCCGACCAGCGTGCCGATCAGAAGGCCGAGCGTCGCCAGTTCCAGCGTCGCGGGGAAGAAGCCGGCGAGATCCGACAGGACCGGCCGGTTGGTGACGAAGGAGGTACCGAAATCGCCCTGCACCAGCTTGCCGGCATAGAGCAGGAACTGCTGCCAGAGCGGCTTGTCCAGACCCATTTCGAGGAAGACGCGCTGATAGACCTCCTCGCTCGCCTTCTGCCCGACCACGGAGAGCACCGGATCGATCGGCACAAGACGGCCGATGCTGAAGGTGAGCGCGACGAGGCCGAGGAGCGTGATGCCCACGGTCAGGACGAGGGTGACGATCCGGCCGGTAAAACCGAGGACCCGCTGGAATAGAACTGCCGGCACGAACCCCTCCGGTTTGATTGCCTTGAACCCGCCTTCGACCACGGCCAGGCCGAGCCTGTCGTGGCCGAAGCCCAGATCCTATGCCTACTTGCTGATGTTCCAGTAGCGGTCGTCGGAGAAGGTCTGGCCGAGGACCAGGCCCTTGAGCGAGCTCTTCACCCCGACCTTGCGCACCTGTTGGAACATGTAGAGGAAGGGCGAGGTATCGGTATGGGTCTTCTGCAGCGCCTCGTACATCGCCCGGCGCTTGTCCGTGTCCTGCTCGCGCACCGCGGCCATCGCATCCTGCGACAGTTTTCCGGCATCCCAACCGAAGCGGTCGGCAAGCCCGGTGGAGCCGTCCGGTGCGTCCTTCTGATTGACAGCGAAGGCCTTGCCGTTGGAATGCGGGTCCGGATAATCCGGTCCCCACAGGCCGAACCAGATATCGAGGCTCGCAGAGCGGTAACGCTCCAGCCATTGCTGGCCATCGACCACTTCGAGGTTCAGCTTGACACCGGCCTGCGCCATGGTCGCCTGGATGGCCTGGGCGAAATCCGTGTAGGGCGGCGTGTTCCAGACGACGGAATCCAGCGTGAATTCGCCGGAGACACCGGCCTCGCCAAGCAGCGCCTTGGCCTTCTCGATGTCGAGCTTGTAGGGCTTGTAGTCGATCGCCCCGAGGAAGCCCTTCGGCACCAGCGTCTGGTGCACCTCCATCGTGCCGCGCGAGATCGTGTCGGCAATGCCCTGGTAGTCCACGAGATATTTCAGCGCCTCGACGACCTTCGGCTTGGCGAGGTACTCGTTCCGCACGTTGAGGCCCATATAGTAGATGGTGCCTGAAACGCCTTCGACGAAGCCGACATCCGGATTGCCTTCCAGCGCTCCGAAATCGTCCGGGCCAAGCTTGTTGGCGATATCGATGTCACCCTTTTCGAGCAGCAGGCGCTGGGCGGCGCTTTCCGGGATGTGCTGGAGGAAGATGCGCTCCAGGCCACCGCTTTCGCCGGTATAGTTGGGGTTGCGGGTCAGCATGATCGACTGTTTCGGCTCCCAGCGCGTCAGCACATAGGGGCCGGAGCCGGCGGAATTCTCCGCCTTCAGCCAGGCATTGCCGAAGTCGCCGTTCACCTCGTGCTCCTGCACCAGCTTGGAATCGACGATACCGCCGACATAGGAGGAGAGGCAGTAATAAAGGAAAGACGGTGCATAGGTATCGCCGATCTCGATGACCAGCGTCATGTCGTCGGTCGCCTTGATGCGGTCCTTGACGTTTTCCGGCGAGAAACCGAACTGGGTCAGGATGAAGGCGGAGCGCGACTTCATGGCGACGACGCGGCGCAGCGAATATTCGGCATCTTTCGCCGTCACCGGATTGCCGGAGGCGAATTTCAGGCCGGAGCGCATCTTGAACGTATAGGTCTTGCCGTCTTCGGAGGCCGTCCAGCTCTCCGCGAGCACACCGATGATCTTGCTGGAATCATCCGGCGCCACGCTTACCAGCGGCTGGTAGATCTGGTTCGCCGCCAGCACACCACCCACCTCCGAGACTTCGCCCGGATCCAGCGTGATGATGTCGTCGATGGCGTCGGCCACGACGAGCGTGTTCTTCGGCGTTTCGGCAAGGGCGCTGGTCGATGCCAGTGCCAGTGCGATCATCGCACCGCCAATCAGTCTTTCTATACGCATGTTTCCTCCTCCAGCCGGGCAGAATGTCCTGCCGCCGGCCGCTCCCGCGTTGCCGTTCGTGAAATGCACCCGCCCCATGATCCCGTCCGCGTTTCGGGCGCGGAACCGGCGAGGCGGCCTCCCCAAATCGAGCGACCTCCATCGCTCATCTTCGAAACTTTAGTCAGGCTAAAGTTTTTGAGAGGTGCTTGTCAACCGATTTTGCGAGAATCCCCGCAAAGAATTGAAAGCACCCATCGTCAGCGCTCCGGGATAATCCGTGTCGTGCCGACCCAGAGTTCCCGCGCCTCGACGATGCCGACATTGCGCGCCCGGTGCGGCAGGGAGGAGGGAAAATGCAACGTATCGCCCGCCTTCAGCAGATAGTTCCGGTCGCCGACTTCGTAGAGCATCTCGCCCTCGATGAGATAGAGGAAGTCCTCGCCCTCGTGGCGCGTCAGCTCCGAGACATAGCCGGGTGGCATATGGGTGATGCAGCTGTTCAGCCGGGCATCGGGAAAGCCGCGCTGCAGGATCTGATAGACCCGCTCCTCCGCATCGATGCTGCAGCCTTGCCGTTCACTCGCCCGCGAGACCATGGAATGGGCGGGCTGGGGGTTTTGCGGCAGAAAAGCCTCAATGCTGATGCCGAGCGTATTGGCGACATTGTAGAGCGAGATCAGCGAGGGGGTGGAAAGCCCGCGCTCGATCTGGCTGATGAAGCCTTCGCTGAGCCCGGCCTCCTGCGCCACCTCCTTCATCGTCTTGCCGATCTCCTTGCGCCGCTGGCGCAGCGCGCGGCCGAGCGAGGTCGCGGAGGGCGGTTGGGCCAGGGAACCGGCGCCCGCCTCCGGCGCCTCCCGTTCATCGAAATTCATGCCGTCTTTCCGCACTGTGCCATCATCATCGCACACTTTAGTATTACTAAAGTTCATTGCGCAAGCGGGAAATTGACGAAAACCGAGGAACACGAAACAACGAGGATCTGCCGGCAGGACCGAAGCTCGCCCCTGTCAGAGCCAGCCGTTCTTGCGGAACCGCCAGTACAGGAACAGGCAGGTCGCACCGATCGCTGACAGCACCATGGGATAGCCGTATTGCATGCGCAGTTCGGGCATGTCGCTGAAGTTCATGCCATAGATGCCGGCAAGCGCGGTCGGCACGGCGAGGATCGCCGCCCATGAGGCCAGCTTCTTGGAGATCGCCGTTTCCTGGCTCTGGCCGACCAGCAAGCTCGCCTCGAAGGCGAAGGCCAGCACCTCGCGCAGGCTGTCGATCTTTTCTTGTACGGTGCGGATGTGATCGGTGACGTCGCGAAACAGCGGGTGCATGGCCTGCTGGATCTGCGGCAGGTCCGAGCTCGTCAGCCGCCGGCAGACCTCGACCAGCGGCAGCGCGGCATTGCGCAGCCGGAGGAGGTCGCGGCGCATCATGTAGAGGCGCTCGATATCGCCCGCCGTCATCGGCTTGATCAGCACCTTGTCCTCGATTTCCTCGACCTCGTCTTCGAGTTGCTCCAGCACGGGCATGTAATTGTCGACGATGAAATCGAGAATGGCGTAGAGGACGAAATCCTCCCCCTTGGCCAGCGAATGAGGGCAGCTCTCCCAATGCTGGCGGACCGAGGCGTAGGAGGTTGACGGACCATGGCGCACGCTGACGATATAGCCCTTGCCGACGAAAAGATGCGTTTCACCGAAGATCACGCGGCGGTCGATCAGTTGCGCCGTGCGCGCCACGATGAACAGCGCGTCGCCATACTGCTCCAGCTTGGGTCGCTGGTGCGGGTGCTCGGCATCCTCGATCGCTAGATCATGCAGGTTGAATTGCGCCTGAACGCGCAGGAGAAGCTCGCGGCTGGGCTCCAGCAGCCCGATCCAGACGACATGGCCATCCTTGGCCGCCCATTCGCCGGCCTCTTCGATAGTGATATCGGCGATCCGCCTGCCGGCGGTGTAGACGCTGGAGGCAACGATCCCAGCCTCGGCCGGGGCTGGCGTGAACTTGCGGACATGATCCATCAGCACCTCCCGGTCGCGACCGCCGTCCCTCAAAGAACGCACTCGCACCACCAATCTAGCGCACTTTCGCCGCCGGTTCGAGGGTGGTTGTCGCAACAGGAGCAATCCGTTGAACGGACGTTTCAGCGATACGTTCAACGGGCACAGCCGAGCCGCAGGTGGAGACCGCACCGCCTCGGAAACCCGTGTTGCAGCGCTTCAGGGCGGGTCGAATTTCACCATCGTGCCGCCGCCGGCGGCCTGGTCCGTCGGGAAGACCTCGATGCGGGCGACGTCGACATGGGCAGGCAGTGCAATGACGTCATGGACGATCTGCGCAATGTTTTCCGGCTGGATGGGACGGTAGCCGTCATAGAGCACGGCATTCGCCTGGCCGCCGGGAAGCGAGGTGCGGTAGAGCGCCGTCTGGACGCGGCCGGGCACGATCTCGCTCACCCGCACGCCGGTGCCGAGGAGGTCGCAGCGCAGGTTGTCGCAAAACAGGCTGAGACCCGCCTTCGAGGCACCATACGCGCCCATGTTCGGATAGGGTGCCTGACCGCCGCTCGAACCGATATAGAGGAGATGGCCGCGCTTGCGCGCCACCATGCCGGGCAGGAACACTCGCGTCAGCTGCATCGGCGCCTTGAGATTGACGTCGATCATCGCGTCGATCTCGGCGGGGTCGATGTCCTGGAAAGCCGCGCGGGTCGAGAGGATACCGGCATTGTTGACGAGGATGTCGACCGCGACGCCGGCCAGCACTTCGGCGATGCGCGCCGTATCGCGCACGTCCGCCTCGACAGGGACCGCTCCGCAGCGTTCCGCAAGCCCGGCAAGCGCTGCCGCGTTGCGGCCGATGGCATAGACCGTCAGTCCCCGCCCCCGCAGCATCGGTACGATGGCCTCACCGATGCCGCTGGTCGCGCCGGTGACCACGGCGATGCGGTTGGCGTCAGACATAGATGTAGCCCCCGCTGATCACGACATTCTCGCCCGTCGCATAGGTGTTGCGGCTGGAGGCCATCATGACGATCCACTCGGCCATTTCCACCGGCTCCGCCGCCCGGCCGAGCGCGCTTGCCCTGGCAAGCTCCGGCAGGAAGCCGAGCTCCTTGGCCCGATCGGTGGCAAAGCCGGCCGGCGCGACGGAGTTCACGAGAATCTGGTCCTTGGCGCATTCCTGGGCGAAGGATTTGGTGAGGCTGACGACCGCCGCCTTGGTGGCGGCATAGTGGGCATTCTGCGGGTGCGCCTTGAAGGCATCGACCGAGGTGACGTTGACGATACGGCCGGTCACCTCCGGCAGGGTCACGAAGCGGCGCATGTGGCGCACCGCCGCGACCATCATATGATAGGTGCCCTTGATGTTGATGGCGTTTTCCAGGTCCCAGTCCTCGTCGGTGATCTCGAGGATGGGCTTGCGCGGATAGATGGCCGCACTGTTGACGAGGGCATGGACACGGCCGAGCTTTTCCGCAACTGCCTCGAAGCCGCCATGCGCCGTCTCGGCCCGGGAAATGTCGGCGACGGCAGTCGCCACCTCGGCGCCCATCGCCGACAGCGTTGCCGCGGAGGAGGCAAGCAGCGCTTCGTTGCGGTCGACAAGGCCGATCTTCGCAGCACCGCGCTCGACCATCAGCCGGGCCGTGACGAAACCGAGACCCGAAGCGCCGCCGACGATGACAACAGACTGATCCTGCATGCTTCATCTCCCCCGCAATTTTCGCGGCAACGCTATATTGGTATGTTATCACTTATATGCTAACTTTATCGAAATGCAAGCTGCCCCCGGAGTTCGCCGCAGGCGCGCTTCCTCTGGGGAAGCCTGCGACATGTGATATCTGATACCTGAAAACCCGGGAAAGGCTGGATCGGCATGTCGATCATCACGCAGCGCGGCAACCTCGCAGAGATCGTTGTCGCCAGGCTCGCCGAGCGGATCGACTCGGGCCTCTATCCACCCGGCGAAAAGATTCCGTCGAGCGCCCAGCTGTGCGAGGAGTTCGGCGTCTCCCGCACCGTCATCCGCGAGGCGCTGGCTTCGCTCAAGGTTGCCGGCCGCGTCATCGCGCGGCAGGGCGCCGGCGTCTATGTCACGGAGAAGGATACGCGGGCGCTGAACTTCGAGATCAGGCGCATCGACGACATCCGCTCGGCCATGCAGATCCTCGAGCTGCGGCTCGGCGTCGAAATGCAGGCCGTGGCACTGGCCGCCCAGCGCCGCACCCCGGAAGCCCTCGCGGAGATCGCCCGCGCCTTCGACCACATCGAGACACTCGACACGAACGATGCCGAGATCGAGGCGCGCGCCGATTTCGAATTCCACCTCGCCATCGCCAAGGCCACGCGCAACCCGCATTTCCCGCGTTTCCTCGAAGCCGTGATGGGCGAGATCAATCTCGACCTTGTTCTCAAGCACCGCCAGTCCGGCCCTGCCTCGAAGGCCTATCTGAAGAAGATCAACCGGGAGCACGCCGCCATCCTCGCCGCGATCACCCAAGGCGACCCCAAGGCCGCCAAGCAGGCGCTGGTCGCCCATCTGGAGGAAAGCCTCAACCGCTATCGCGCCCTCCTGGACGAGCCCGCGGGCAGCGAAGGGGACGATTGAAGGCTCGGCGCGCGCACCCTCAGATGACGGCGTCTTCCAGGAAAGGCCGGTTCGCGGCGACGCGCGCGTAGCCGAAGGGCGAGAGGTCGAGCGTGCGGAAACCTCCATAGGTGACCAGTTCGGAAAGTCCGCGCCCCATGGCCGGCGATTGCTGGAGGCCATGGCCGGAAAAACCGTTGGCGAAGAGGAAATTCTTCACCTCGACATGCGGGCCGAGGATGACGTTGTGGTCGAGCGTGCAGTAATCATAGTGGCCTGCCCAGCTGTTGACGACCTTGATCGCCTCGAAGGCCGGTACGCGGTTTGCCAGCGTTGGCCAGATTTCCGTTTCGAACTCGTCATGCATGACGGCGAAATCGGCCGGATCGACCTCCGGATCATGCTTGGGATAAGTGCCCATCAGGTAGAATTTCCCCTCGGGGCGGAAGAAGACGCCGGAAGGGTCGATGGTGAGGCCGACGCCGGGGCCGAGCGGCGTGCGGCAATCGACGACGAAGATCGAGCGGCGACGCGGCTCGACGGGAATGTCGAGACCGGCCATGCGCGCCATGACCTTGCCATTGGTGCCCGACGTGTTGACCAGCGTACCGCAGGCGATGGTCTGCCCACCCCTGATCGTCACGGAGACGATGCGGTCGCCTTCGCGGTTGATCGCCACGACCTCGTCCTCGATATATTCGACGCCAAGCGCGCGCGCCTTCTTGCGGAACCCTTGCAGGAGGCCGACGCTGTCGAACCAGCCCTCCCCGCGTTCGCCCTTGCTGCCGAGGGTGAGGCCTTCCGTGTTCAGCCACGCAAAGCGCCTGGTCAATCCGTCCGGGTCGAGCAGCGAGACCTCCGCACCGCAGGCGAGCTGCGTTTCATGGTTGCGGCGAAGCACGTCCGCGCCCCGCCTGTCGCCTGCCAGGAAGAGATAGCCGTTCTCGTGGAAGCCGATCTCCGGCGTGTCGGAATCGACCGCGACATTCTCCTTGAAGTTGCGGATGAATTCCGTGCCGAATTGCGAGACTTTCACGTTGATGGCATTGGAAAACTGGTGGCGGATCGAGCTGGAGGAGAGTGCGGTCGCCGATCGCTGGTAGGTCCAGTCCTTCTCGATCACCAGCACGGAGCCGGCGAAATCCGGATTGGTCGCCAGGAAATAGGCCGCTGCGCTGCCGACCACCGCGCCGCCGACGATGACGACGTCATAGGCTGTTCGAGACGCCTGCATCACCGGTCCTCGAAATGGCCGGCCGCGCAGAAGCCGCCCCCTTGGTAACGCACCGCCGGATCGTTCGGATCACCCTGTCCGGTTTCGGCAAAAACCTTGTCCGCATAGTCGTCGGCGCTATCCTCCGGTCGGTAGCCGAGCGAGGCCGCCGTACGATTGTCCCAGAAGGCGCGGCTGTTGTTCGACATGCCGTAGGCGACCATGAAACCGATGCGTTCCGCCGAAAGGCACTTTTCGACGAGCTGGCGGCAGTCGCGGTAGGAGAGCCAGGTGATGAGATGGCGCCGATCGGTCGGCTCCGGGAAACAGGAACCGATGCGGATGTTGACGCTCTCGATGCCGAACTTGTCGAAATAGTAGCGGCCGAGATTTTCGACAAAGGTCTTCGAAACGCCGTAGAGGCTGTCCGGCCGCGTCGGCACGTTGCCGTCGATCGTCTCGGTGCGCTCATAGTAGCCGATGGCGTGCACGGAGCTGGCATAGACGATGCGCTTGACGCCGTGGCGGCGCGCCGCCTCGTAGAGGTGGTAACCGCCGGAAATGTTGCTGTCGAGGATCGTCTTCCATTCGGCCTCGAGCGGCTGGCCGCCGAGATGCACAATGGCATCGCACCCCTGCACCGCCGTACAAACCGCATCGAAATCCGCAAGGTCGAGCGTGAACTCCTCCTCGTGGGAAGCGAGGTTTTCGCAGGGCCCGCGGTCGGAAAGCCGCACGACCTTGCCGAGCCGCGTGCCAGACTGGCGCAGTGCCGTGCCGACCCGGCCCGCCGCGCCCGTCAACAGAACCCTTTGAAAATGCGACATGGTCTTTCCTCCAGAATCTTTTCAGTCGAAGCTGGCCACGATGGCGGGCGACAAGAGCAACGGCGACCCGAGATGCCCGTCTCAGGCTTTGCCCTCCGCCTTGCCGTAAAGCGCAGCCTGTTCGCCGGTAATGTAGCCGTGTCTGACGTCATGGGCGACGGTATCGGCGGGGCGTTCGGCCGGATTGCCATATCCGCCACCGCCCGGCAGAGAAAGCACGAGGCGGCGCCCCTCCGGCACGAACTGCAGGCCCTTGCCCTTCAGCACCGTGCCATCATCCAGTGCTACACTGCCGGGCGCGCCATCAAGGCCGCCGTCGCGGCCGCGGGCGGGATGACCGAGGCGATCGAACATCGCGGAAAAGCGGAAAGAAAAACCCTCGGCCGCTTCGATCTCGATCATCTGGCCGAGACCACCGCGCTGCGCACCGGCGCCACCGGAGCCCTCACGCAGTTCCTTGCGCCAGACGATGACCGGGCCGACATTTTCCGTCGCCTCGATCGGCATTGTATGCACGCCGCTCGGAAAAGCCGTCGCGTTGAGCCCGTCGAGCGCGGCGCGCGCGCCGGTGCCGCCGGAATTGAACATCAGGATTTCCGCGCCCTTGCCGCCGATCTCGTCGCTCAGCGGACGCACGCTCATATGCAGGTTCCAGAGTGCACTCGCGCCTTCCGCCGGCACCTTTCCAGGCAGTGCCTGATGCAGCGCGCCGAGCACGAGGTCCGGCACGAAATGGCCAAGCACGTGGCGCACGGCAACAGGGGCTGGACGTCTGGCATTGAGGATGCAGCCTTCGGGTGCGGCAACGTCGAAGGGCGCAAGCGAGGCGGCGTTGTTCGGAATGTCGGGCGCCACCACACATTTAATGCCGTAGCAGGCATAGGCTTTCGCATAGACCAGCGGCACGTTGATGCCGAACCGGCTCATGCCCGAGGTGCCGTCGAAATCGACCAGCACGCCGTCGGGACTGACGGTCAGCCTTGCGGCAAGATGCACAGGCTCGTCATAACCGTCGAGATCGAGGCTGTAGGACCAGCTGCCATGCGGCAGCGCCTGCAGCCGCTCCAGCGTCGCCTCGCGGCTGTGCTTCAGGATGAAGCCGCCGATCACCGAAAGGTCTTCGAGGTTGAACTCCGTGAGCATGTCGACGAGGCGGCGGTGGCCGGTCTCGTTGCAGGCGGCCAGCGCATGGAAATCGCCGACCACCTTGTCGCTCTCGCGCACATTGTTGCGCACGATATGGATGAGCGTGCGGTTCAATTCGCCGCGCTCGAAGAACTTCATGATCGGGATGAAGAGGCCTTCCTCGTAAACCTCACGCGCATCCGGCCCGAAGCCGCGACCACCGATATCCACCACATGGGCAGTGGAGGCAAAATAGCCGACCAGCCTGCCATGGTGGAAAGACGGAGTGACGACGGTGATGTCGTGCAGATGGCCGGTGCCCTTCCAAGGATCGTTGGTGATGTAGACATCGCCTTCGAAGATGTTCTCCGGGCCGATGTCGCGAATGAAATGGGCGACGGATTCGGCCATGGCATTGACATGGCCCGGCGTACCGGTGACGGCCTGTGCCAGCATGCGGCCTTCAAGGTCGAACACGCCGGCCGAAAGATCGCCCGCCTCGCGCACCGAGGTGGAGAAGGCCGTGCGGATCAGCGTCTGCGCCTGTTCCTCGACGACGGAGATCAGGCGGTTCCACATGACCTGCATGTGAATATCGATCATCGACTGGTTCATGCCTTCGATCCTCGATCAGGTCCGGGTAACGAGCAGGCAGCCGTCGTTCTGCACGACGGCCCTGAATGCGGCGGTGAGCATGGTGGACGTCTCGCGCTCGACGATGACGGCCGGCCCCTTGACCACGTCGCCGGGCATCAAGCTGTCCCGCTCGTGAATGCCGGCATCGCGGAAGACGCCGTGCGCGGCGTCGAAGAGGCGGCGCGTCCGTGGGGGCGCCACGACGGCGCCCTCATCGACGATGAAAACCCGGGCGACGGGCGGCAGCGGGGAGCTTGCCTTGACCGACCAGCTGACGATCTCGACCGCAAGCCCCTCGATGGCGCGGCCGAAAAAGCGCTCATATTCCCTCTCGAACAGGCCCGCAATTTTCACCGCGCTTACAGCATCGAACTGCCCGACGTCGAGCGGCACCGGAATGTCCCAGCCCTGCCCCGCGTAGCGCATGAAGAGCGTGCGTTCGATGACGGGCGTTCCGCGATCGAGCCCGCCTTCGACGAAGCCGAGGGCCTCCGCCTGCATGGCTGAAACCAGCACGTTCGCCGCGGCAAAATCGAATGCCGAGAGATTGAAAACGGCGCTGCGCACGGATTCGTAGCCGAACGGCGCGCGCAAAAAGCCGATGGCGGAGCCGACACCGGCACCCGGAGGTACAAGGAAGGTGGAGATGCCCATCTTCTCGCAGAGCCGCGCAGCATGCAGCGGGCCGGCGCCGCCGAAGGTGATCATGGTGAAATCGGCGATGTTCTTGCCGTTCTCGACCGTGTGGACACGGCCGGCATTGGCCATGTTCTCGTCCACCATCTCGCAGGTGCCGAAGGCGGCGGCCTCCGGATCGAGGCCGATAACGGCGCCGATATCGTCGGCCATGGCCTGCCTGCTGGCCTCGACAGAAAGCGGGATGACGCCGCCGGCGAAATTGTCGGGATCGAGCTTGCCGAGGATAAGGTCGGCATCCGTCACGGTCGGGTTCCTGCCGCCGCGCTGGTAACAGGCCGGGCCGGGCTCGGAGGCGGCGGAATGCGGGCCGACGCGGATCTGGCGCATGCCATCGACCGAGGCGATGGAGCCGCCGCCGGCACCGATCTCCACCATTTCGACGACCGGGATGGAGATCGGCATGCCGGAGCCCTTGCGGAAGCGATAGGTGCGGGCAACCTCGAAGGTCTTTGCCGTCTTCGGCACCTGGTTCTCGATCAGGCAGATCTTTGCCGTCGTGCCGCCCATGTCGAAGGAAAGCACGGTGTCGAGCCCATGGCGGCGGGCGATGTCGGCGGCGAAGATCGCCCCGCCCGCGGGGCCGGATTCGACGAGGCGAACCGGGAATTCCGCAGCGCTTTCGACCGAGACGATGCCGCCGCCGGAATGGATCATGAAGACCGGACAGGATACGCCGATCTCCTTCAGCGAGACGACGAGCCGATCGAGATAGGATTTGATCGCCGGCTTGACATAGGCATTGGCTGAGACCGTGTTGAACCGCTCGAACTCGCGCAACTGCGGCGAGACTTCGGAGGAAATCGACACGGAGACATGCGGCAGGCGCTCCAGGATCGCCGCGCGCACCGCGACCTCGTGCGCGCCGTTGGCATAGGCATGGATGAAACCGATGGCGACGCTCTCGTAGCCGCCGGCGGCAATCGCCTCGACCACGGCGGCAACGGAGGCCTCGTCCAGCGGCAGAAGCATCTTGCCGGCGGCGTTCATGCGCTCACGCACGACAAAGCGGTCGGCGCGGGATATCAGGGCCGGTGGCAGGGTAATGTTGAGATCGTACTGCTCGAACCGGTTTTCCGTGCGCATTTCCAGCACGTCGCGAAACCCCTCCGTCGTGACGAAGGCGGTCTTCGCGCCGCGCCGCTCGATCAACGCATTGGTGGCGAGCGTCGTGCCGTGGATCAGGAGGTCGATCTTGGAAAGGGCGATGCCGGCGAGATCCGCGACGGCAACGACACCTTTGAGGATCGCCTGTTCGGGCGCCGTATAGTCGGTCAGCACTTTCGTCGAATGAAGGACGCCGTCGATGTCGAGCGCGATATCCGTGAACGTACCGCCGATATCGACGCCGACCCGGCAGTTTCGCGGGCTATCCTTTACCATCGCACCCTCCACAGACGACATCCTTACAGCGCCGCACCCCTACCGTATCTGCCGCCCGGCCCGGCCATCCGATCGCAAGGGTATTCAATCGTAAAATGGATATATCACTTATCATACATGTGTCAACTTAAACCAACCCAGAAGCCCCGCGTAATCCAGACTGCGGCGAGCACCGTGGCGGCACTGGATCACACGATGGCAGGCTTTGCTAACGAACACGAGTCGGTGCAAGCGGCAAGCCCCGCGCCGACGCCCGGCCCCACGCGGTGGTGAGCCTCTCGCGGAGGTCGAAAGGACATAAAACAGGCGGTACGGATCCACCAAGCGGCCGTTCGGCGCCGCCGTGCAGATCGCCCCCGGACACATGGGCGGCACGGCAAAGCAGGAACGAAGGGGTCGGGAACGGCAGGATCCCTCTCGCCGGACCTGCTTCAGGCTAGCGGGCACGGTGATCGGTGCAGACCTGCTGGCCTGAAGCAGGACGCCGATAGGATATCTACCTTGTGATCAAGACAGGCGATCAATTCTCACGAAGAAACATCGCCCTTGCGTCAACGATATCCGCAAGGCGCCGTCATGGGTTGTAGCCCGCCTGCACCACCGTGACCGCAATCATGTGGAAGACGTCATCGGCGTTGCAGCCACGCGAAAGATCGTTGGCGGGCTTGGCAAGGCCTTGCAGGATCGGGCCGATGGCGGTGGCGCCGCCGATGCGCTGGGCGATCTTGTAGCCGATATTGGCGGCGTCGAGATTGGGGAAGACGAAGACATTGGCCTCGCCGTGCAGCGCGGAATTGGGCGCCTTGGCGGCGCTGACGGCCTCAACGAAGGCGGTGTCGAACTGCAGTTCGCCGTCGATGACGAGGCCGGGCGCGGCGGCATGGGCCAGCCGCGTCGCCTCCACCACCTTGGAGACGCGGTCATGCGCGGCGCTGCCCGCCGTCGAGAAGGAGAGCATCGCCACCTTCGCCGGCTTGCCGGCCAAGGCTTCGAACGAGCGCGCCGACATGACGGCGATATCGGCAAGGCCCGCGGCATCGGGATCGACCACAAGCCCGCAATCGGCGAAGACGAAGGCGCCCTTCTTCACATGATGCGCCTCGCACAGCATCATCAGGAAGAAGCTGGAGACAAGGCCGACATCCGGCGCGCGGCCGATCGTCTGGAGCGCGGCGCGCACCGTGTCCGCGGTCGTCGCCACCGCCCCGCCCACCGTGCCGTCCGCCTCGCCCTCCCGCACCATCATGGCGGCGAAGACGAGCGGGGAGCGCGCCGCCTCGGCCGCAGCCGCTGCATCGACGCCCTTGTTTTTGCGCAGCGCATGATAGGCGGCGGCGAGGCGTCGCGTGAGCGGGGAAGATGCGGGATCCTCGATACGAATCTCGCCCGCATCGGCGCCGGCCGCCGCCAGCCGCTCTTCGACGGCGGTCCGACTGCCGACGAGCGTGATTCCGGCGATGCCCGCCCGCACCGCCCGCACGGCTGCCTCGACGACGCGCGGGTCCTCCCCTTCGGCGAGCACGATATGGCGGGGCGCCGCTTTCGCGGTTTCGAGAATGCGGTCGAGCGGTTTCATCAGGCGTGCCCCAGATAATAGATGCCGACGAGGATGAAGACGGCGATGAAGGCGGTTTCCGCGACGATGAGGGCAACGGCGTCGCCGCCGACATCCAGCACCCGGCGCAGCGAGGTGCGCATGCCGACGGCGACGATGCCGGCGAGCAGCGCCCAGCGCGAGGCCTCCATGCCGGCCGTCGCCACCATCTCGGGCACGAGGCCGAAGGAATTGAGCGCGGCAAAGATCAGGAAGGCGACGACGAAGCCCGGCATGAGCGGCGGGCGTTTTCCCGCCTCGCCTTCCGGCTGCGGCACATTGCGCAAGGAGAGCGAATAGACGAGGACAACCGGCGCCAGCATGGTGACGCGGATCAGCTTGACGAGCGTCGCCGTCTCGCCCGCTTCCGGCGAGACGGAAAAGCCGGCGCCGACGACCTGCGCCACGTCATGGATGGTGCCGCCGAAGAAGATGCCGGTCGCCCGCGCATCGAGCCCCATGGTCTGGGCGATAATCGGATAGGCGATCATGGCAAGCGTGGAGAGCACCGTGACCGAGAGTACGGTGAAAATCAGGTTGCGCTCGGAAAATTCGTTCTTCGGCAGCACGGCGGCAATCGCCATCGCCGCGGAGGCGCCACAGATGGCGACGGACCCGCTGGTGAGCAGCGCCAGCCGCCAGCCGCGGCCGAGCAGTTTTGCAGCAAGCAGGCCGAAGCCGATCGTGGCGACCAGCGCCGAGACGAGCAGCAGAATGGTGCTGGCGCCAAGCCCGATCAGGAGATCGACGCTGATGCGCATGCCGAGCAGCGCAACGCCGATGCGCAGCACATGTTTGGCGCAGAAATCGATGCCGGCGACGCAGCGTCCCTCTTCTGAGAGAAAATGGAAGGCGATGCCGAGCAGCAAGGCCATCAGCATGGCCGGCGCGCCGTAGTGATCGGAGAGGAACTGGGCGGCGACGGCCACGGCGGCGGTGACGGCAAAGCCCGGCCAGTAAGCGGCAAATCCGGAGGGCATGCCCCTGAAACGGTCTTGGACGGAGGCGGCGAAGGTCATGATGTCGTTCCGGTCGCTTGCGGGAAGACGGGCCCGCCCGGTTTTCCTGCCGGGCGGGACATGGGTCGGGGAGGATCAGGCCCGCTTCTGCGGGCGCATGTCGGCGCGCTCGATGCCGGCAACCGGCACCGGCTTCTTCATCGCATCACGCCGGAAGGGTTCGCCGAGTTCCTGGTTAAGGATGACCTCGACGAAGGTCGTCACGCCGCGCTTCTGGTCGGCGATGGCATTTGCCAGCGCCTCGGTGAGGGCCGCCGGCGTATCGACGGCGACGCCCTTCAGCCCGCAGCCCTCGGCCACCTTGGCGTAGCTGAGATTGGGGTTCAGCTCCGTGCCGACGAAGTTGTTGGAATACCACAGCGTCGTGTTGCGCTTTTCCGCACCCCATTGATAGTTGCGGAAGATCACCATGGTGATCGCCGGCCAGCCCTCGCGGCCGATCGAACCCATCTCGTTCATCGAGATGCCGAAGGCGCCATCGCCGGCAAAACCGACGACCGGCATATCCGGGCAACCGATCTTGGCGCCGACGATCGACGGGAAGCCGTAGCCACAGGGGCCGAACATGCCGGGCGCCAGATATTTCCGGCCCGCCTCGAAGGTCGGATAGGCATTGCCGATCGCGCAATTGTTGCCGATGTCGGTGGAGACGATCGCCTCCTTCGGCAGCGCGGCCTGGATCGCCCGCCAGGCCTGGCGCGGCGACATGCGGTTCGGCTCGCGCGAGCGGGCGCTCTCGTTCCATTCCGTGCCGACATCGTCGTCCTCGTGGTCCATCGAGGAGAGCTGCTGCTGCCAGGCCGAGCGGGTCTGGTGAATGGCGGCCTTACGCGCCTCGCGCCCGGCATCGCCGGCGGAGGGGGAGAGCTGTTCCAGGATCTGGCCGGCGACCTGCTTGGCGTCGCCGCAGATGCCGACGGTCACCTTCTTGGTGAGGCCGATGCGGTCGGCGTTGATGTCAACCTGAATGATCGCGGCGTTCTTCGGCCAGTAGTCGATGCCGTAGCCCGGCAAGGTCGAGAAGGGATTGAGCCGCGTGCCGAGCGCCAGCACGACATCGGCCTTGGAGATCAGCTCCATCGCCGCCTTCGAGCCGTTATAACCGAGCGGACCGACGGAGAGGCGATGGCTGCCCGGGAAAGCGTCGTTGTGCTGGTAGCCGCAGCACACCGGCGCATCCAGCCGTTCGGCGAGCTTCATGGACGCGCCGATCGCCCCGCCGATGACGACGCCAGCACCGTTGAGGATGACCGGGAATTTCGCTTCCGACAGCAGTTTTGCCGCCTCGGAAATCGCCTGCGGGCCGCCGGCCGGGCGCTCGAAGCGCACGATGGCGGGCAGGTCGACGTCGATCAGCTGGGTCCAGTAGTCGCGCGGAATGTTGATCTGCGCCGGGGCGCAGCCGCGCCAGGCCTTTTCGATGACGCGGTTCAGCACTTCGGGAATGCGCGAGGGATCGCGCACCTCCTCCTGGTAGCAGACCATCTCCTTGAACATCGCCATCTGGTCGACTTCCTGGAAGCCGCCCTGGCCGATCGTCTTGTTGGCTGCCTGGGGCGTCACCATCAGGAGCGGCGTGTGGTTCCAGTAGGCGGTCTTGATCGCCGTGATGAAGCCGGTAACGCCCGGGCCGTTCTGGCCGATGGCGATCGACATGGTGCCCGTCGCGCGGCTGAAACCGTCGGCCATCATGCCGGCATTGGTCTCGTGCGCGCAGTCCCAGAATTTGATGCCGGCCTTCGGAAACAGGTCCGATACCGGCATCATGGCCGAGCCGATGATGCCGAAGGCATGTTCGAGGCCATGCATCTGCAGAACCTTGACGAAGGCTTCCTCGGTGGTCATTTTCATGGCGTGTTCCCTTTCTGATTTCAATTGGTTAGAGGATTTCGTCGCGCAGGTAGTACCAGCGGTACATGCCCCACTGGCCGAGCCGGCGGAACGGGGTGAGAAGCCCGTGGCTCGGCAGCGGCGAGGTGAAGATCGGAAGGTTGAGGCCGGCGCCCTTGCCGGCGACCATTTGCGCCATGCGACGCCCGGCCTGCGCCGAATACATGACGCCGTTGCCGCCATAGCCCATGGCGTAGAACAGCTTTTGCGCGGGGTCCGGCTGGAAGATGCGCGGCATCATGTCGTGGCTGACATCGACCCAGCCCCACCAGGAATAGTCGATCTCGATGCCGCGCAGGATCGGGAACTTGCGGTAGAGCCCCTCCAGCAGCAGCGCGAGATGTTTCGGGTTGGTGGCGTCGCGCCCGGTGATGGCGCTGCGGCTGCCGATCTGCACCCGGCCGTCCGGCAGCATGCGATAGTAGTGGCGGAGCGTGCGCGTATCGGTCAGCGGTATCAGCGCCTTGAAGTTCAGCGTCTCCTGCTCGCCCGCCGTCAGCGGTCGTGTGACCACCGAATTCGACAGGATCGGCATCAGCCGGTGTTTCGTCAGCGTATTCATGCCGGGCGAGGTGTAGCCCGCCGTGGCGATGCAGACCGCGCGGGCGCGCACCGTGCCGCCCGGCGTCCGTAGATAATGCACGCCGCCCTTCGCCGTGCAGTCGAGCACCGGGCTCGACGTGTGCACCGTCGCACCGAGGCGCCGCGCCAGCCGGAGATAGCCGAAGGCGAGCTTCGCGGCGTGGATGCCCATGCCGTCAGGCTCGTACATCGCACCGCGGGCTTCCGCATCGCGGACGAAATCGCTGTGGATCTCTTCGCGCGAGACCATGCGGGCGCGGTAGCCAAAGGTGTCGTTGAGGACGCGGGCCTCGTTTTCGAGGTTCGGCAGGACCTTGTCGCGGTGCGCAATGTAGAGATGGCCGCCGTCCTGCGGATCGCAATCGATGTCAGGCTCGCGAACCAGCGAACGGAACAGGTCGAAACCCTCGGAGATTTCCGCATGCATGCGCTTTGCGACATCGACGCCCCAGCGGGCGATCCATTGCGAGCGCTTCAGGCGGCCGGCGGAAATCTGCGCCTGCCCGCCGTTGCGGGTGCTGCATCCCCAGGCAACGCCGTTTGCCTCCAGCACCGTCGCCTTGATGCCGTGCTCGCGGGCAAGATGGATGGCGCAGGACAGGCCGGTATAGCCGGAGCCGATGATGGCGACGTCGACATCGATATCGCGCGTGACCGGGCCGTCGTCTTCCGGCTCCGGGCCGGCGGTGCCGATCCAGTAGGTCGGCGCGTAGTCCTTGCCGGTGCCGGGGCTTTTGGCATGTTCGGGATCATAGGCGGGATCGAACGGCGCCCTGCCGGTTTTTGGGGGGATGGTGCGCATCTGCATGGCCTTGCCTCCCATCCCTCAGTAGCGAGGCTGCAGAACCGGCCGGTTCTTGCGGAACGCCTGCTTGCGGACGATCTTGCCGTTTTCGAAGGTGAAGAGGTCGCAGCCCTCCGCCTCGATGCGGCTGCCATCGGCGGCCGTGCCGGAAAAGGTCCATTCGGAGACGCCGCGATCGCCGCTGACGAAATGGCTGTGGTTGCCCCATTCGGCATCCGGCATCGCCTTCCAGACGCCGCTGAAGGCGTCGGCGATCGCCGCAGCGCCTTCGATCCGGGTGCCGTAGACATCAGGGCCGCCGACCGCGTTGAACACGCAGTCCTCGGCGAAGAAACGCATGACCCCGTCGACGTCATGCCGGTTGAAGGCATCGAACACGCTTTTGAGATCGGTTGCGGTGAGTGTCATCGTCCTGTCCTTTGTCGCAAGGCATGGCTTCGCCGGAGACGGGAAACGCCGTCTTTGAAAGGCCGCCACGGCCGGGGAAATGAAGTGTCGGGGCTAGAGCATTTCCGCTTTTCTTCGAATCGCTAAAACGCTCTATCTCTTTGTTTTTCCGCAATTCCGGACGCAAAACCGCTGCGCACTTTTGCTGGAATTGCTCTGGTCGCCGCTGGTCAGATGCGCCCCTTCCAGGGGATCAGCGTCTTTTCGAGGTAGCGGATGAGCAGATCGAAGGCGAAGGCGAAGAGGCCGATGATGAAGATGCCCATGATGACCGTGTCGCTTTCGAGGTTTTCCGCCGCATTGAGCACCATGAAGCCGAGGCCGCGGTTCGCGGCGACCATTTCGGCCGCGACAAGGGTCGTCCAGCCGACGCCGATGCCGATGCGCATGCCGGTAAAGATTTCCGGCAGGGCGGCCTTCATGATGACCTGGCTGATGACCTGCCCGCGGGTGGCGCCCATCGCATAGGCCGCATGGATCTGCTCCGTCGAGACCGAACGCACCCCTGCCCTTGCGGCAATCGCCATCGGCGCGAAGATCGCCAGATAAATCAGGAAGACCTTGGGGAATTCACCGATGCCGAGCCAGATGATGACCAGCGGCAGGTAGGCGAGCGGCGGCAGCGGGCGGTAGAATTCGATGATCGGATCGAACAAGCCGCGCACGAAGCGGTTGACGCCCATCAGGATGCCGATCGGCACGGCCGTGACCAGCGCCAGCAGGAAGGCGCCGAAGACGCGGCCGATGCTGGCCAGCGTGTGCTGCGCCAGCGTCGAGTTCGAAACGCCCTCCGTCATCGCCAGCCAGAACTTGTCCCAGACGGACAGCGGCGAGGGCAGGAAGAGCGGTTTGACCCAGCCGGACTCCGTCACGAGGAACCACATTGCGACGAGCACGGCCGCCGTCACGAAGCTGATCAGGCCGCTGCTGCCGTCGCCCGGCGCGCCAAAAATCTTGCCGGCCTTGGCGGGCTTGGCCCGTGTCACTCTGTCAAGCATGGGCCACCTCCGGGTTGCCGGACGCACGTTCGTCGCCATAGATGATGCCGAGCACTTCCTCGCGCATGCGGATGAATTCCGGGCTCGACTTGATCGCGCGGGCATTGCCTTCGGCGAGGAAACGGCGGTTGAAATCAAGCTCGTAGGGATGGGGGATGCGGCCCGGGCGCGGCGACATGACGATCAGCCGCGAACCGAGGAACAGCGCCTCCTCGACGCTGTGCGTGATGAAGAAGAACATCTTGTTGGTGAGCTGCCAGACCTCCAGCAGCAGTTCCTGGATGGTCTCGCGCGTCAGCGCGTCAAGCGCCGCCATCGGCTCGTCCATCAAAAGCATGGCGGGGTCGCAGGTCAGCGCCCGCGCAATGCCGACGCGCTGCTGCATGCCGCCGGAGAGATGATAGATCATGTGACGGTGGAAATCCTGCAAGCCGACGAGGGCGAGGTTTTTCGTCGCGATCTCCCGCCGCTCCGCCTTGTCGACGCCGCGCAGCTTCAGGCCGAATTCGGTGTTCTCGATGACGTTGAGCCAGGGCAGAAGAGCATGTTTCTGGAACACCACGCCGCGCTCGGCGCCGGGACCGTTGACCCGGTGATTGCCCAGCGAGATATCACCCTCAGAGGGGGCCATGAAGCCCGCCATCAGGTTGAGCAGCGTGGTCTTTCCGCAGCCCGAAGCGCCGAGCGCGACGACGAAATCGCCGCTCTTGATGGTCAGATTGACGCCTTTCAGGGCGATCACCGCCTGGTCCGAGTACAAGCCCGGATAGGTCAGACTGATGTTCCTGACGCTGAGTGTTTCCATGAGAAATGCCTCCCTGCACCTCGATCACGTCTCTAAGCGAAGATGGCAGCACCGGCCGCTCCACCGGCCGGTGCGCCATCGACGGATGGTTACTTCGCCGCCGCCGCGGCGAAATCCGCATTGACGAAGGGCGTATAATCGTCGAGCGACTTGCCGATCTGCTTCTGCTCGACGAGGAATTTGGCGCTTTCGGTGAGCGCCCGCGTCGCCCCGCCGCCGAGCCAGGTGTCGGAGGCCTGTTCGTCCGCATTGGGGAAGGAGAGCAGCCCCAGCGCCTCCACCGTGCTCGGCCCGTCGCCGCCGATCAGCTTGACGATACCCTGTACCTCGGGCGAGTCCACCGTCCACTTCGTCTTGTTGGCGTTGTAGTCGGCATAGGATTCGGCGAGAACCTTGGTGAAGGCCTCCATCAGCTTGGGGTTCTCCGCCGCCCAGGCCTTGTCGACCACCAGCCCGTCGAAGGTCGGCACGCTGGCCGCGCCGATGACCTCGCTGTCCGAGATCGCCTTGCCGGTCTTGAGGATTTCCGAGAGCGCCGGCGGCCAGACATAGGCGGCGTCGATATCGCCGCGCTGCCAGGCGGCGACGATCTGCGGCGGCTTCAGGTTCAAAATCTCCACCTCGCGCGGATCGACGTTCCACACCTTGCTCATGCCGACCAGAAGGTGGAAATGCGAGGTCGAGACGAAGGGCACGGCGACCTTCTTGCCCTTGAGGTCGGCGGGTGTCTCGATGCCCGAGCCATCGCGGGCGACCAGCGCCTCGGACTTGCCGATGTTGTCGAGGATCCAGAACAGTTGCAGCTCGACGCCGCGGGTCGCGGCCGCCGCCGTGCCGGTCGAGCCGAGCACGCCGATCGGCACGTCGCCGGAGGCGAGCGCCGTGGTGATGTCGCCGGCCGACGAGAACTGGCGCCAGTCGATCGTGTAACCGACCTCCTTGGCCGCCGCGTCGAAACGGCCGTCGGCGATGGCGGCGACGAACGGGCCGACGATCTGCTGATAGCCGACGACCAGATTGGTTTCCGCATAGGCGGCACTGGAAGCAAGAAGGCCCGCCAGAAGGCCGGCGGTCGCGGTCATGCGTTGAAAATGTTTGAAAAGCATCATCGTTCTCCTCATCGATTGGTGCTTGAGCCGGTTTCCTCCCGGTCTTCTTGATGAAAGTGATAAGGGTGAAGTCCGCCTTGCGTTATATCCAGTTTGGAAGTTGAATAGATCCAGACTGGCGGAGCGGAGGACGGAAGACGTGCGCACCAACGTTTCCGAGACGATTTTCTTCATCGACCGGGAGAGCGGACTGGGTCTGCAGGCGCAGTTGCGCGAAACGCTGGTCTCGGCGGTGCTGGCCGGCCGCGTGCAGCCCGGCGCGCACCTGCCCTCCACCCGCAAGCTTGCCGATTACCTCAACATTTCCCGCATCACGGTAACGCTCGCCTATCAGGAGCTGGTGTCGCAGGGCTATGTCGAGGCCGCCGACCGCAGCTCCTATCGCATCGCCGGCAATCCGCCGGGACGCGGCGTCGAAGGCGACCGCCCCTCGGCCGGCTCCGCCCCGGTCGATTGGACGGGCAAGATGAAGATGCGCTTCGAGGTGGTGCGCCAGGTCTCAAAACCGCTCGACTGGCGGCGCTATCCCTACCCTTTCCTCTATGGCCAGATGGACCCGACGCTGTTCGATCTCAACGCCTGGCGCGATTGCGCCCGCCGCGCCTTGGCGCGCGAGGATTTCATCCTGATGGCGAGCGATTTTGCGGCGGCCGACGACGTGCGGCTGGTCAATTACATCTGCTCGCGCACCCTGCCGCGGCGCGGCATCCATGCCAATCCGGACGAGGTGCTCATCACCGTCGGCGCGCAGAATGCGCTGTGGATGGTCACGCGGCTGATCCTCGACAGGGGCTCCAGCGCGGTGTGTGAAAACCCGTGCCATCCCGATATCAGCGCCTCGCTGCTCCTCAGCGGCGCAAAGGTCACCACTGTCGACGTCGATGGCGAGGGCCTGCCGCCGGATGGGCTGCCCGACGATACCGATGCCGTCTTCGTCACGCCGAGCCACCATTCGCCGACCGGCGCGACCATGCCGATCGACCGGCGCACGCGGCTTTTGCAGGCGGCGGCGGAGAAGGATTTCGTCATCGTCGAGGACGACTACGAATTCGAGATCAGCTATCTCGCCCCGCCCTCGCCGGCGCTGAAAGCCTTCGATTCCACCGGGCGCGTGCTCTATATCGGCAGTTTTTCGAAATCGCTGTTTCCGGGGCTTCGCCTCGGCTATCTCGTCGCGCCCGCGCCGTTCATCCGCGAGGCGCGGGCGTTGCGCTCGCTGATGCTGCGCCATCCGCCCGGCCACCTGCAACGCACGGCCGCCTATTTCCTGGCGCTCGGCCACTATGACGCCGTGCTCCACCGCATGCGCACCGAGTACCACAAGCGCCATGTCCTCATGGCCGATGCGTTGGAGCGCGAGGGATTGACGGTCGTCGGCTCCTCAGCCTTCGGCGGCACGTCCTTCTGGATGGAAGGGCCAAACGGGCTCGATGCCGACAGGCTGGTCACCGCACTTCGCCAGGACGGCGTCCTCGTCGAATCCGGCTCGCCGTTCTTCCCGAGAAACGACCAGCCATGCCGCTACTTCCGCATGGGCTATTCCTCGATCCCGCGTGCCAATATCGTCGAGGGCGTTTCACGTCTCAGGGCGGGCATCGAACGCCTGATGGCGGGATGACATGTTGCGCCAAAGGCGCGCGCCTGCTTGCGGCTACCCCGTCGCCGTTCAGTCGAGCACGTCGAGGTCCCGGCTGTGGCGCCAGAACATACGCGGCGTCTCCAGCGCGTAACGCAAATCCAGCCGGTCGATCATACGCTCGGCCTCGCGCTGCGCCGCGTCGAGCACCGCGTCCTGATCGACATGGACGGGCCTGCGGTCGCGCAGCAACACCCTGCCATCGACCAGAACGGTGTGCACGTCGTTGCCGTTGGCAAAACAGGTGACGCGGAATTCCGGCATGTGGGCGGGGTAGAGGTGCGGGCGGCGCAGGTCTACGAGGATAACATCGGCCTTCTTGCCCGGCTCGAGCGAGCCGATCTCCGCCTCGAGCCCGAGCACCCGCGCGGCGTCGATGGTGCACATTTCCAGCACCTTGCCGGGCGGAAGCCAGCTTGGATCGTGAAAATGGGTGCGGTGGTAATGCATGCATTGCTGCATGTGGCGGAACATGTCGGCCGAACGATCCGGTGCCGTCGCATCCGAACCAATGGCCACGGTGACACCCGCATCCAGCAGTTCCGGCACGGGGCACCGCGCCAAGATAGCGGCAACGGCGCTCGGATTGTGCACGATGGTCGTGCCGGTCTCGGCGCAGATCGAAACTTCTTCCGCATCGAGGCCCGTTGCATGGGACAGGAGGGTGCGCGGGCCAAGGATCCCGATCTCATGCGCGATGCGCACACTGCCGCTGGTGTGGCCGTCCTGGGTGAAGACGAGGCCGCGTTCCTCGGCATGGCGCTTGACGGCACGTGACTGGGCGACGGCCTCCTGCGCTCCCGCCGTGTCCCGATAACCCTGATGCAAGGTGGGCGTCAGCAAGGCGAGGTGCAGGCGGCCGCCATGGCTGCCGTGCCAGCGGTCGATAAGCGCCTTGCAGGTCGAAAACTGCTGGTCGAAGGAAACGGGATAGTCGATGCGTGTCTCGCCGTGCCAGCGGGCATAGGTCAGGGGATGAGGCGGGCGGGTCGTGCCGACCGCCACCACAGAGCGTGTTCCGATACCAAGCACGCCTTCCATATGGGCATCGCCATATTGCGGTTCGTCGGTGCGCATGACGGAATCGCCGCCGCCAAGCAGCGAGACGCCCGTCGTGACGCCGAAGCGCAAGCGCTCCAGCGCGGCAAGTTGCGCTTCGGCATACCAGAAATCCGGCGTCGAGCCGACGGTATAGGCGCCGCGGCAGGCCTGATACCACGGATCGCTCTTCCCGCCACCGAGCGTCTTGATCAGGCCATGGCCGGCATGAGCATGCGCATCGACGAAGCCCGGCATGATCACCATACCGCGCGCATCGATGACCTCTGCCGCCGGATGCGCGACCTCCACCTCGGCGGTCGGCCCGACGGCGACGATACGGTCACCGGTGATGGCGACCGCCCCGTCGGCGATGATGCGGCGGTCCGGATCGATGGCGATGACGGTGCCGTTCTTGATGAGGATGTCGGCCATGGCGGTCTCCATTGGTTCGGTTCAGTCTCTGACACACGGACGCCTTAACGTGAACCGGTGCAGCATCTTCCCTTCTCCCCAGCGGGGAGAAGGGACGGAGCGCAACGTTACTCCGCCGCCTGCCGCGACAGGATACGGTCGAGCGAGGGCGCGAGGCGCAGCAGTTCCTTGGTGTAGTCGTGCTGTGGTGCGGTGAACAGCGTCTCGGTCTCCGCCAGCTCGACGATCTCGCCCGACTTCATCACCGCGATGCGGTCGCACATCTGGCGGATGACCGCCAGATCGTGGCTGATGAACAGCATGGAGAGCCCGGCGAGGTCGCGCAGGTCCTTGAGGAGGTTGAGGAGCTGGGCCTGCACCGAGACGTCGAGCGCCGAGGTTGGCTCGTCGCAGATCAGGAGCGACGGGCGCGGGCCGAGTGCGCGGGCGATGGCGATGCGCTGGCGCTGGCCGCCGGAAAAGGCGTGCGAGAAGCGGCTGCCCGCATCCGCCGGCAATCCGACCGCTTCCAGCAGCGTCCGGGCGTCCTGCCGGGCCTCCTCCGCATTGGAGGCGAGCTTGTAGAACAGGATCGGCTCAGCGATAGCCGAGTTGATGCGCAAGCGCGGGTTGAGCGCCGAATACGGGTCCTGGAACACCATCTGCAGGGACTTGCGCACGGATTTCTCGCGTTTTGCGCCGAGCGCCGTGCCCTGGAAGTCGATATTGCCGGAACTCTGAGTGACGAGGCCGGCAATGGTGTTGGCGACGGTCGTCTTACCGCAGCCGGATTCGCCGACAAGGCCAAAAATCTCTCCGCGGCGCACGTCGAAAGAAACGCCTTTCACCGCGCGGAAGACGGAGGATTTGCGGCCGGGGATCAGCGACCGGCCACCATATTCAACGGCAAGGTTCTTGACGGAGAGCATCACGTCGTCGCGGCTGCCGGTCTCGCTGCTCGTGCTCTTGGCGCGCACGGCGGCGCGCGCATCAAGCGTCACCTGCGTTTCCTCGCTCGGCACCGGCAGGCGTTCGAGCCGGTGTTCAATCGGCGGCACGGCGGCGATCAGCGTGCGGGCATAGGGGGCCTTGGGAGCGGTCAGCACCTCGCGGGCCGAGCCGCTTTCCACGACGGCACCGTTCTGCATGATGGTGACGCGGTCGGCGATTTCGGCGACGACACCCATATTGTGCGTGACGAGCAGCACGCCCACGCCGCGCTGGTCCGCGAGATCGCGGATCAGTTTCAGGATTTGTGCCTGCACGGACACGTCGAGCGCCGTCGTCGGCTCATCGGCAACGAGGAGCTGGGGGCCGCAGGCCAGCGCCGTTGCGATGACCACGCGCTGGCGCTGGCCGCCGGAAAGCTGGTGCGGATAGGAGCCGAGCCGGCGTTCTGGTTCGGGAATGCCGACGGCTTTCATCAGGTCGAGCGCGCGGGCCTTCGCCTCGGCACGGGAAAGCTTCAGATGCGTCAGCATGCCTTCGCAAAGCTGGCTTTCCACGGTGAAGAGCGGGTTGAGGCTCGTCATCGGGTCCTGGAAGATCGCGCCGACGTCACGGCCGGGCACGATGCCCTCGGTGCGGCCCGTGCGAAGGTCGATCGGTTTGCCGGCAATCGCGATGGAGCCGGAAACGATCTTGCCGGGTGCCTGCAGGAGGCCCATCAGTGCGTTGCCGACAGTGGTCTTGCCGGCGCCGGATTCCCCGACGAGGGCATGGATCTCGCCGGGGCGGATGCGGAGATCAATGTCCTTGACGGCAACGAGTGTATCACCATTGGCTAGCGGATACTCGACGCGGAGCGTCTTGATATCGAGGACGGGGGTTTTCGTGTCGGTCATCTTAGCGGGCCATCAGTTTCGGGTTGAAGCGATCGCGCAGATAGTCGCCGATGACGTTGACGGCGAGCACGAGGATGACGAGAACCGCCGCCGGCATGACGGCAATCCACCAGAGGCCGGAGAACAGGAACTGGTTGCCGATGCGGATCAGTGTGCCGAGCGAGGGATAGGTCGGCGGCATGCCTGCGCCGAGGAAAGAGAGCGTCGCCTCCGTCAGGATCGCCCCGGCGAGGTTGATCGTGGCGATGACCATAACCGAGCTCATGACGTTCGGCAGGATGTGGCGGCCCATGATGCGCCCGGAGGGCAGGCCGATCACCTTGGCGGCGCGGACATAGTCACGCGCGACCTCCACCATGGTCGAGGCGCGGACCGTACGGGCATATTGCACCCATTCGTTGATCGCGATGGAGAAGATCAGGACGAGCGGCGCCCAGGCGAGCATCGTATCGGCGCTGAGCTGCGCGCGGGCGATGCCGCTGATGAGGAGCGCCACGAGGATCGTCGGGAAGCTGACCAGCACATCCGCGATGCGCATCACCACATTGTCGACCAGGCCACCGAAGAAACCGGCGACAAGCCCCAGAACGACGCCGAACGCGGCGGCAAACAGCACCGCGCCGAGGCCGATGACGACGGAGATCCTGAGGCCGAACAGGATGACCGAGACGAGATCGCGGCCCTGGTTGTCCGTGCCCAGCAGGAAGCGCGGATCGCCCCCCTCCATGAAAGCCGGGGGGATCTCCATGTCGATCAGCGAGTAGGAGGAAACGTCGCGCGGGTCCATCGGCGCGATCAGCGGGGCGAAAAGGACGAGCACGAGCATGATGGCAAGCACCAGGCCGGCGATCATCACGGAAACCGGCGGCAGCCGGCGCATCAGGGATTGCGTGGCCATTATCGTGTCCTCAGGCGCGGATCCATGAAGGTGTAGAGGATGTCGACGATCATGTTGATCATGACGAAGAGGAAGCCGACGAAGAGCAGATAGGCGGCAAGAACAGGCACGTCGGGATAGCCGACGGCATTGGTGAAGAGCAGGCCCATGCCCGGCCACTGGAACACCGTCTCGGTGACGATGGCAAACGCGATGAGCTGGCCGATCTGCAGGCCGGTGACGGTCACGACGGGCATCAGCGCGTTGCGCAGTGCCAGCCGCCCGTAGATATAGGCGCGCGGCAGGCCGCGGGCGAAGGCGAAGCGGATGTAATCCGACGACAGCACGTCGATCATCTCCGAGCGCACCAGCCGCATGATCAGCGTGAGCTGAAAGAGCGCCAGCGTGATCGACGGCAGGATCAGCGATTTCAGGCCCGAGAAACTGAGGAAGCCCGTCTGCCAGAAGCCGAGGTCGACAAGATCGCCTCGGCCGGAGGATGGCAGCCAGCGCAGGTTGACGGCAAAGACCAGGATCAGCAGCAGGCCGGTGACGAACGTGGGCATGGAAATGCCGACCAGCGTCGTCGCCTGGGTGAGACGGGACAGAACGGAATTGGGCTTGAGCGCGCAGAGCACACCCAGGGGAATGCCGACGGCGAGTGCCAGGAAGGTCGCCACGATCACCAGTTCCAGCGTTGCCGGCAGGCGGCTCATCAGCAGGCTCACGACGGGCTGCTGGTAGCGGAAGCTCGTGCCGAGATCCCCTGTCAGCACCTGGCCGACGAAATCCATGAACTGCATCAGCACAGGCTTGTCGAGGCCGAGGGCCGCGCGCAGCGCGTCCTTTTCCGCCTGGGTCGCCCCTTCGCGCACCATGGAGGCAACGGGATCGCCGACGAAGCGGAACATGACGAAGGCGATAGCCGTCACGGCCAGCATGACGAGGACCGCCTGGAGCAGCCTCACCGAGAAAAGTCTGAGCATCGTTATAGTCCTTGCTAGGGAGCGCCTGCGCTCCACGGGCAATTCCGGCAAACGGCCGTAGCGGCCCGGCATCCGGAACGGCATCGAAACACGCCGGTGAACCGGCTCTTCGCCCCGCCTCCCCGCGTACCGTCTTGGCAGGCCGGGAGGATCAAACCGGTTTGCGAAATGGTCCCGGCCGCTTTCGCCGGCCGGAACCATGCCTCGGGAGAAACCCGTTACTTCTTGACCTTCGCGAACCAGGGACGAACGTATTCGTCGGGGAACTGCGGCATGTCGACCTTGGTGCTCATCGCCCAGGCGACGGGCTGCTGGTGCAGCGGCAGATAGAGCACCTGGTCATGAGTGATGCGGAAGGCCTGCTTCAGCATGTCGACACGCTTGGCTTCGTCGAGTTCGACGGCCGCGGCATGCGCCAGCTTGTCAATCTCGGGATTGGACAACCCATCCGCATTGCTGCCGCCGAAGACCCCGTCATTGGTGGCCAGCAGGGACTGCAGCGGGCTGAAACCGTCCATTGGCGGCAGCGAGGCCCAGCCGAGCAGATAGGTGTCGAACTCGCCCTTGTCGGTGCGCGGGAAATAGGTCGTCTTGCTCTCGACGCTGAGATCCACCTGGACGCCGACCTTCGCCCACATGGAGGCAATCGCCAGGCAGATCTGCTCGTCGGCGATGTAGCGATCGTTCGGGCAGGCAAGCCCCGTCTTGAAGCCATCGGCATAGCCCGCCTCGGCGAGCAGCGCCTTGGCCTTGTCGATGTCGTAGGGCAGCGGCACGTCGATGGTTTCGTCATAGCCGGTGACGGCAGGGGCGACGAGCATGGCGGCGATACGCGACTTTCCGCGCATCAGGCGCTTCTGGATCGTGTTCATGTCGATGGCATGCCAGAGCGCCTGGCGCACCCGCACGTCGAGCATCGGGTTGGGTTTTCCGGGGGCGGCATGAAGCTCTGGCCGGTAGCTGAAGACGAGGAAGATGGTGCGCAGCGACGGATTCTCGGCCACCTTCAGCCCGTCCGTGGCGGCGATGCGGTCGACATCCTGCAACGGCACCGGCGCGATCATGTCGACTTCACCGGACAGCAGCGCGGCAACACGCGTCGCATCGGAAGCGATCGGGCGGAACTCCACCTCGTCGAGATTGTGCTCGGGCTTGTCCCACCAGTCCTTGTTCACCTCGAAGACCGAGCGGGAATCCGGCTCGTAGCTCTTCAGCTTGAAGGCGCCCGTGCCGTTGGCGTGGTTGCTCGCATAGGTGACGACGCCCGTCGACGCGTTGCCCGGCTTCAGCGCATCATGCTCCTCCATCCAGGGCTTGCTCATGATGTAGATGGCGGCGAGGTCGTTGAGAAGCAGCGGATAGGGGCCGCGCAGGATGAGATCGACGGTATAGTCGTCCACCTTCTCGACGCCGGTAACGGTGGAGAGATTTTCGCGGTTGCGCGCGCCGGGATCGATCTGGCGCTGGATCGTCGCCACCACGTCGTCGGCATTGAAGGGCTGGCCTTCATGGTACTTCACGCCCTGGCGCAGCTTGAAGCGCCAGCGCGTCGGCTCGATGACCTCCCAGGAGGTGGCGAGCGCCGGCTCCAGCTTCAGCTCCTTGTTCCGCCGCACCAGCGGGTCGAACACCATGTGGTGCACGCTCTGGGTAAAGCTGTCGACCTGCGCATTCGGGTCGTAGGAAATGACATCACCGGACGACGCCCAGCGCAGCGTCTCGGCAAGGGCAGGTACGGAAAGCGGCGCCAGCATGGCCAGCCCCGCCAGCAGGGTTTTCACATAGGTCTTCATGCGGATTCTCCCAGATTTGTATGCATACCATACTATTTTTGCATACGATCACTCCGAATATGACTGTACATAATGAAAATGGAATATCAAGATACCAGTGCTAGAATTTGCACACACTATATGCAAAAATTGTATCCAATTTAGGAGGATTTTGAGTGACCGACACATTGCTGATCGAAAATGGCGTGATCCTCGCCATGGATGCCGGCCGAAGAGTGCTGGAGGGGGCATCCCTGCTGGTGCGTGACGGGCGGATCGCCGCCATCGGCGCGGATGTGCCTGCCATGCCGCCCGAAACGTCTCGCATCGACGCCGCCGGCATGGTTGTCATGCCGGGGCTGATCGACACCCATGCTCACGCCGGACACATGCTGACCAAGGGTCTGGGCGGGGATTCAGAAGACTGGATGGCGATCACCGGCCGGGTCTACGCCGAGGCGACGGATGCGGAATTCTGGGCAGCGGAAGCAGCGCTTTCAGCCGCGGAACGCATCAAATGCGGCACGACCACCGCCGCTCTCCTCTTCGGCGGCGGGCCGGATATCATGCGCACCGAAGCGCCGGACGCCGCCGACGCGCATCTTGCCGTTATCGCCGAAATGGGACTGCGGGAAGTGCTGGCCATCGGCCCCAACCGGCTCTCGGCAAAGAGCATCTACCGAAGATACAACGCCAAATCGTATGACGAAATCGCTGTTTTACCGGATACACAACTGAAGGTGTGCACGGCCCTGATCGATGCCTGGGCCAGCCGCAATGACCGGGTACGGCTCGCCGTCTCGCTGCCGGTCTTCGATGCATGCGACCTCCAAGACCCCGCCGTGCGCGCCCTTTGCCTGAAGGCGCGCGACCTTGCCCGGGAAAAGGGCGTGCTCCTGGTGCAGGACGGCCACCGTGACGGCTCGATCGCCGCCAACGACGCCAGCCTCGACCTCTTCGACACCCGTTCGCTGCTCGCCCACTGCATCGACCTCACCGACGAGGACCGCGCCGTGCTGAAGCGTACCGGCGCCAAGGTGGCGCACAATCCGAGCGCGCTGATGTCGGTTTCCGGCCGCTGCCCGGCGCCGGAGCTGATGGAGGACGGTGTCACCGTCTCGCTCGGCACCGATGCCGCCGCGCCCGACCGCTCCTTCGACATGTTCCGCAACATGTTCCAGGCGCACCGCTACCACGCCCGGCATTTTCGCGACGACGCCGTGCTGCCGCCGCAACAGCTTCTCGAAATGGCGACGATCGAGGGCGCCCGGGCGCTCGGCATGGAAGACGAGATCGGCTCGCTGGAGGTCGGCAAGCGCGCCGACATTCTCCTTGTCAACATGCGTCAGCCGCATCTCTGGCCGCCGGTCGATCCGATGCAGCGCCTCGCGCGCTTCGCCAACGGCGCGGATGTCGACACGACGATCGTCGGAGGCCGCATCCTGATGCGCGGGCGTAAACTGGTGCAGGCCGACGAGGCCGCGATCCTCGACCGCGCCGAAAGAGCTTATCGCCTCGCCATGCACCGCGCCGGCCTCGCCTGATGCCGGAAGGGGAGACCGCCATGACCCAAAACCTTCTCATCCGCAATGCCCGCCCCCTCGGCGGCGCACCGGTCGATCTCGTCATCCGCGACGGCCACTTCAGCCCGCCCGGCGATCAGCCGCCGGCAGAGGTGATCGACGCCGCCGGTTTCATCGCGCTTCCCGGCCTCGTCGAAGCCCATACTCATCTCGACAAGACGCTGATCGGCATGGACTGGTTCGAGAACCGCATCGGCCCGAACCGCAACGACCGCATCCTCGCCGACCGCAAGGCCAAGCGCGACCTCGGCATCAACGCCCGTCGCCAATCCGCCCGCCAGGTTCTCCAGACACTGAAATACGGCGTGCTGCACATCCGCAGCCATATCGACGTCGATACGGAGATCGGCACCGCCAATATCGAGGGTGTCATCGAAACCCGCGAGGCGGTGCGCGATCTCGTGGACGTGCAGATCGTCGCCTTCCCGCAGAGCGGCATGCTGCCGCGCGCGGGCACGCTGGACCTGATGGACGCCGCGATGCGGGCCGGAGCCGATATCGTCGGCGGCATCGATCCCGCCACCATCGACCGCGATCCGGTGCGCCATCTCGACGAAATTTTCGCCCTCGCGGAGCGTTACGGAAAGCCGATCGACATCCACCTGCACGAACCCGGCGATCTCGGCGCCTTCTGCCTCGAACTGATCGTCGAGCGGACGCGGGCGCTCGCCATGCAGGGCCGCGTCATGGTCAGCCACGCCTATTGCCTCGGCATGCTGGATCCGGCCCGCCAGCGCGCGCTGATCGAGGCAATGGCAGCGGAAAACATTTCTGTCATGACGGTCGGCAGCCCCGCGGCGCCTGCCCTGCCGCTGCGCCTGATGCGCGAATGCGGCCTCACGACCGCCTCCGGCTCGGACGGCATCCAGGGTACCTGGGAGCCCTGGGGCAATGGCGACATGCTGGAACGGGCAAAATACCTCGCTCAGCGCAACGGCATGACCAACGATGCGGACCTTGCGGAAACGATGCGCATCTGCACCTTCGGCGGCGCCGAAGGCATCGGCCTTTCGGGCTACGGTTTTGCGAATGGCGATTTCGGTGACGTCGTGCTGGTTCCCGCCCGAACGCTCGCAGAAGCCGTGGCGCTGACGCCGCAAAAACGCACCGTCATCCGCCGTGGCCGCGTGCTCGTGCGGAACGGCGAGCCGGTGGCGGAAATTTCCAGCCGCTTCAGCCTATGACAGACGGCCAGCCCGGGCGTTTTCGCGGAATTCGCCCGGCGGCACGCCGAACTCAGCCTTGAAGACGCGGGAAAACTGCGTCTGGTCGCCGAAACCCCAGCGATAGGCGATCTCCGCCGCCGTCTCGACATTGTTCGGGTCTTCCAGCGCCTCCCGGCAAGCCATCAACCGCTGGTCACGGATCCAGCTCCGCACCGTCTGCCCCGTATCGCGGAAGAGTTCGTGCAGGTAGCGGGTGGAGATACCACAGGCCCGCGCGATACGCTCCGGATCCAGGCGAAAGTCCTGGAGATTGGCACGGACATACGCTTCGATGCGGGCGAGATGGGCGCCGCGCACGGTGGAATTGCCCGAGACCAGCACCCGGTCGTCCGCCTTGATCGCCAGAACGAGCAGGTCGACAAGCTGCCGGCCGACCGTGATACGCGCCTCCTGCGTCATGCCGTCGAAACGCGCCGGCAGGAGATGCAGCATGTCGGTGAAGAGGCCGCCCGCCCCGTTGTCCGCCTCGAATTGCAGGGTGCAGAAGCGATCGGGCGCGCGCATGCGGCCCGCCAGCGCATCGCCCTCCACCTTCAGCACCCACATGTCCGCCGGCTCGGCATGGCTGAACTGGTAGGGCTCGCTGCTGCGCTCCAGGAAGAAGCCGCCGGGCGGGCATCTGATGTCCTTGCCGCACTGGGAGAAGAACACCTCCGCCTTGGCCGGCACCGTCACCAGAAACTCCTCGTCGCGCGCGGCGCGAAAATGATGCGGCAGGCGGTGGTATTGCAGGGCATCCGAGGTGAGCCGCGAGATCGAGACGTCGCCGAACTGCCAGGTCGTCAGGTCGCCGGAAAACCGGTCGGGATCACGGAAACGCAGGTCGAGCGGGAAATAGGCCGAGGCGATGGCCTCGTGCCAGTGCCGGCTGCGGTCCGGGGCGCGTGTCGTGCTTGTGGTGATGCTCGTCTTCATGCGGCTTCCCCTCTTCGGACAAAGGTACGCACAGGATTTCCGCCAGGCAACGAAAATGACAGCTTGTGCGCCCCAGCGCAATTTGTCGTTCCCGCACTGCAAAGACCGAAGCGGAAAACTCTGCCTAGATTGACCCCGGCTTCAACGGTGCGACAGATACCGGCGGCTTAAGGGAACAGTCACATCAGCACCTCCAACGGTTTCCAGGCCGTCGGTTCTCGCCCTCAACCAGCGTGAACACGATGAATCATACCCAGACTTCCAAGGTAGACCCGATCACCCTGTCGGTCGTGCGCGGCATGCTCGAGACGACCCAGCGTGAAATGACGCTCGCGCTCGAAAAGACGGCCCGCTCGTCGGTCTTCAACCTGGCACACGACTATTCGACGGCGCTGTTCAACGCCCGGCCGGAAATGATCCTGCAAGGCCAGGACATCCCGATCCATCTCGGCTCGCTCATTCCCGCCATGAAGGCGGTCGCCGCGTTCTTCGGCGACGACATCCACGAGGGCGATCTGTTCCTGCACAACGACCCGGCCTTCGGCGGCAGCCACGCCATCGACACCTGCATGTACAAGCCGGTCTTCTACAAGGGCGAACTCGTCTACTGGACCGTCTGCAAGGGCCATCTCACCGATATCGGCGGCCCCGTTCCGGCCGGCTACAACCCCAACGCCACGGAAATCTACGCCGAGTGCCTGCGCATTCCGCCGGTCAAAATCTGGGACCGCGGCACGCCGCGCCACGACGTGCTCAACATGATCCTCACCAACATGCGCGCCCGCCGTGACCAGGAGGGCGATTTCCGGGCGCTGATCGGCGCCTGCCAGGTCGGCGAGCGCAACCTCATCGCCATGCTCGACAAATACGGCAAGGCGCAGGTGGACGCCTGCGTCGACACGTTGCTCGACATGGCCGACCGGCACATGCGCGCGCTGATATCCACCGTGCCCGACGGCACCTACGAGGGGTCCGCGATCCTGGAAGATGCCGGCCACGGTTTCGGCGATTTCGAGATCAAGGCGACCGTGACGGTCACGGGCGATAGCTGCCACATCGCCATCGCGAGCCCGCCGCAGATCCCCTATTTCATCAACTCCTACGAGGGCAATTCCCATTCCGGCGTCTATCTCGGCCTGATGATGTTCGCCGCCCTGCCGCCACCCTACAACGAGGGCCTCTATCGCTGCGTCAGCCTCGATTTCGGGCCGAAGGGCACGCTCTGCAACGCGCAGGAACCCGCCCCGCACATGAATTGCACGACGACGCCGATGGAGACGCTGACCGACGCCGTGCGCCTCGCCTTCGAAAAGGCGATGCCCTCAAAAGTCTCCGCCTCCTGGGGCCATGCCAACGGCCTCAACATTGCCGGCCGCGATTCCCGCACTAACGAGGAATTCGTGACCATGGTGCTCGCCACCATCATCTCCGGCGGCGGCGCGACGCCCAAGCAGGACGGCTGGCACGCCGTCGGCCCGGAATGCTGCTTCGGCGCGCTCACCTCCGGCGACGTCGAACTGCTCGAATATTCCTACCCCATCGTCATCCACCGCTACTCCCTGATGACCGATTCCGGCGGCGCAGGAAAATTCCGCGGCGGCTCCGGCACCGCCTGGGAGGTCGAGCCGCTCAACGGCGACATGCTGTGCATCGGTTTCGGCGAAGGCCGGCGCATTCCCGCCATGGGCGCGGCGGGCGCAAAATCGGCGATGGTCGACACCAAGGTCGGCCGCGTGGAGCTGCGCCGCGACGGCAAGGTCGAGGTCGAGCGCAAGAACATCATTGAAACCATCAAGCCGGGCCAGACCATCACCAACCTCAATCCGGGCGGCGGCGGCTACGGCAATCCCTTCGAGCGGCCGGTGGAGAAAGTCGTCTGGGACGTGCGCAACGGCCTCGTCTCCATCGAGGGTGCGCGCGCAGACTACGGCGTCGCATTCGCCAACCCGCAAACCCTCGCCGTCGATACCGCCGAGACCGCGCGGCTGCGCGCCAGCGAATAAGGAAGATCCCACATGACCCTGCATTCCTACCGTCTCGGCATCGACGCCGGCGGCACCTTCACCGACTTCGTCATCGCCGACCGCGCCAGCGGAGAGGTAAAACTGTTCAAGGCGCTCTCCACGCCCACCGACCCGACCAAGGCCATCGAAAACGGCCTCGGCCTCATCGCCGCCGATCTCAGGAAGCCGATCGAGGAGATCATCGCGAGCTGCGATCTCTGCATCAACGGCACGACGGTCGGCCTCAACGCGCTGATCACCCATCGCGGCGGCAAGACGGGGCTGATCTGCACCGCCGGCCACGAGGATTCCATCGAGATCCGCAATGGCCACAAGGAAGACGGTTTCCGCTACGACCCGGATTATCCCGCCGCGACCATGCTCGTGCCGCGCTATCTCCGCCGCGGCGTACGCGAGCGCATCCTGTCCGACGGCTCGGTGCGCACGCCGCTGCATGAGGAAGACGTGCGCGAGGCCTGCCGCCTGTTCCTGAAGGAGGGCGTCGAGACCGTCGCCATCTCCTTCGTCTGGTCCGTGCTCGACCCGAGCCACGAGCGGCGTGCCGCGGAGATCGTACGCGAGATGATGCCGGACGCGATCCTGACCGTCGGCGGCGAGCTTTACCCGCAGGTGCGCGAATACACCCGCACCTCCACCGCCGTCACCAATGCCTATCTGGCACCCGTCATGCGCCGCTACGTCGCCGCCGTCGATGCCTATTTCCGCAAACTCGGCGCCAAGCAGCCGGTGCGCTATTTCCAGTCGAACGGGGGCCTTGCGATCGGCCAGGTGATGACCGACCGCTCCGTCTATGCCATCAATTCCGGCCCGGCCTCCGCGCCGCAGGCGGGGCTTTATGCCGGCGCGCCCTTCGACCAGAAGAACGTCATCACCGTCGACATGGGCGGCACCTCCTTCGACATCACGCTGACGCGCAACGGCCAGACCAACCTCAACAAGAACATCGACTTCCTGCGCTACCGCATCGGCGTGCCGATGATCCAGGTGGAGACGCTCGGCGCCGGCGGCGGCTCCATCGGCTGGATCGACCCGCTCGGCCTGTTGCAGGTCGGCCCGCAGTCGGCCGGCTCGGAGCCCGGTCCCGCCTGCTACGGGCGCGGCGGCACCGAGCCGACCACCTCGGATGCCAACCTCGTGCTCGGCTATCTCAATCCCGAGGGCCTGCTCGGCGGCAAGCTGCCGCTCGACATCGAGAAGGCGCGCGCCGCAGTGGCCCGGGTCGCCGAGCCGCTCGGCATCTCCGTCGAGCAGGCCGCCTACGGCATGTTCGCCATCGTCAACAACAGCATGGTCAACGGCATCCGCCGCGTCTCCGTCGAACGCGGCTATGATCCGCGCGATTTCGTGCTGGTCGGCGCGGGCGGCGCGACGGCAGCGCATATCACGGCGCTGGCAAGCGAGATGGGCATCGACACGATCATCCTGCCGAAACTCGCCTCCGGCCTCTGCGCCTTCGGCCAGATCATTTCCGACGTCAAATACAACTATATGGCTCCGGCCCCGGTGCGCCTCGACAATGCTGCCGCCTACCAGCGCATCGACAGTCTGTTCCACGAGATCGAGGAGAAGGGCGTTTCGCATCTGAAGGCCGACGGTTTTGCCGACGACGCGATCGCCATCAAGCGCTCGATCGACATGCGCTATGTCGGCCAGGTGCATGAATGCACGGTCGATATCGGCACCTTCCCGATCGACGCGACGACCATCGAGAAGGTCAAGGACGCCTTCCACGCCCGTCACGAGGAACTCTACACCTATGCCGAACGCCACAGTGCGGTCGAGGTGGTGAACCTCGAATCCACCGTCTACGGCCTCATCGAAAAGGTTCGCCCGCCGAAACTCGCCGAAGGCGGCGAGGCGAAAGCGGCCCTGAAAGGCTACCGCGATGCGATCTTCGACCAATCCGGCAAGGCGACGTCCACGCCGATCTATGACGGCGCGAAGTTCGGCGCGGGCGCCCACATCGAGGGACCGGCGATCATCGAGGAGGTGACGACGACCATCGTGATCGAGCCAGGCTGGACGAGCGTGCTGCATGAAAGCGGCAGCTACCTGCTCACACGCACCTGATCGGAGCGGGCGGTTGCGCCAGCGGAGCCGCCCGAAACGTCCCGTTGCAAAGCGCCTTCTGGTTTATGGCGGCCATGTATCAAAAAAACAGAAGGCGCTTTGCATACACGCCAATGAAACCACAAATGCGTTTGGCGAGATACGCCTAAGCGTCTGTATAATAGGCGATTTTTAAGGCCATGGCAGCAAATGAGCAGTTCTGATTTTCAGATGCAGAACATGCAAAAATAGAATTTTTCAAAAGGAGGCAATCGGCCTAGCGTTGTCTGGTCAAAGAGGACATGCGTGGGGAGGAGCAATGCACGCACCGATGTCGATGACGCTTCCCCGAGGTCCCTGATCCCCTTCGCATCGGCAATCCGAAGCCGGCGGATCAGACCCAAGCACCTCGCCACCAGACAGATACGCACCCAATCGCCCGCCCGGCTGACACTGTCGCCGGTCGAACCGCATCACCTGCAACAATCGAGGGGAACAAGATGGCAGGCAATGTATCGGCCACCGAAGCCGACAATTCGGATTTTTCCAACGTGGCGGTCCCGCCGCACGCGCGCATGCCGAAAGGCGCCTTGACCATGGCCTGGTGGGCCGTGTGCAGCGCCGTCTTCTATATCGTCGTCGGCGCGGCAATGGCGCTCAATTTCGGCACGCGCAACGCCATCATCGGTATCGTGCTGTCGGTCATCGCCTATGGCGTCGTCAATGCGGTGCTGAGCCGCTTCGCCATCCGCACCGGGCTTTCCGTCGCGCTGTTCTCGCGCGTCCTCTTCGGCAATGTCGGGGCTGGGCTCGCAGCGCTGATCTTCTGCGCCACGGCGATCTACTACGCCGTCTTCGAAGGCTCGGTCATCGCCGTCGGCATCAACACCGTCATGCCGTCGATCTCCTATCCCGTCGCCGCGCTCATCGTCGTGCTCTACAGCGTGCCCCTGATCTTCGGCAGCATCCAGACCTGGCTCGACAAGTTCAACGGCGTGCTCCTGCCCTTCTACATCCTCGGCCTCGTCGTCGCCGTCGCGCTCGCCATCGGCGAATACGGCTACAGCGACAAATGGTTGAACCTCGGCCCGGAAACCGGCGAACCGGCCGGCGGCTGGTGGTCCTGCTTCGTCTATTACATGGGCGTCTGGGTGCTGATGATGTTCACCTTCGACTATGCCCGCTTCGGTCGCCAGGAAGACGCCGGCTATCACGCCTGGTTCAACTTCGGCACGCCCTTCTACGCCGTCGCCTTCCTGGTGAGCGGCCTCTTCGGCATGTTCATGATCGGCACCGTGCCGGATCTCGGCGCGCTCTCGGAGGTCAGCGTGCTGCTGGCGCTCTTGAAGCTCATGGGCATCTGGGGCCTCGCCTTCGTCTGGGTCACGCAGACACGCATCAACACGGCGAACTACTACCTCGCCGCCGTCAACCTCGAAGCACTGGTGCAGCTCTTCGGCCGCCTGCCCTTCGGCCGCGTCGGCTGGGCGATCGCGGTCGGCGTCATCGTCTATCTCCTGATGCTCGCCGACGTCTTCTCCTACCTGCTCCAGGCCCTCGCCTACCAGGGCATCTTCGTCGTCGCCTGGGTCGCCGTCGCCATGGCGCATATCCTGATCGACCGCTACAGCACGCTGGTGGGTTCAGCCATCGAATACCGCTCCAGCCATGTGCCGGCCTTCAATCCGCTCGGTATCAGCGCCTGGTTCGTCGCCGCCGCGGTCGGCATCGCGCTCCATGTCTGGGGCGGCGCCTATGCGGAACTCTCGGCACCCGCGACTGCGGTCCTTGCTTTCTCCATCTATGCCGTGGGGCTGATGCAGGCGCGCCGTTCCTGGTTCCTCGTGGCGGGCTGAGCCCGCTTGGCCGTGCCCCCAGCTCGGGGCACGGTCTACCCGCTCAGGCGATCACGACTTCCGTCCCGGCGGCCGCCAGCGCCTCGGCGATCGAGGCCGGCGGTTCCTGTTCCGTCACCAGCCGGTCCAGCGCGGACCAGGGCGCGACCTCGAAAATGCCGTGCTTGCCGAATTTCGAACCATCCGCCAGCACGGTGACCGCCTCCGCGCGCTCGATCATGGTCTGCGCCACCTCCGTTACCTGCGCGTCGAAGTCCATGACCGAATGCTGGTCCACCGCCCCGACGGTGAGAAAGGCGTGGCGCGCGCGGAACTTCCGCACTTGCTCGACAGCGAACTGCCCGAGCGTCTCCCCCGCATCCGCGCCATAGGCTCCGCCGAGCAGGAAGACCTTGTGATCGGCATTGGCCGAAACCGTCGCGGCGATCTTCCAGGAATTGGTGATGACGACCAGCGCCGGCAGGTCGACGAGCGCCTCCGCCAGGATCAGCGTCGTAGTGCCCGTGTCGATGAACACCGAATCCCCCGGCGCAAGCAGCCGGGCGGCGGCATAGGCGATCCGTCGTTTTGCGGTGAGGTTTTCCGCCATGCGCAGCGCGAAGGGTCCCTCCACGGCCGGCTCGACCGATGGCGTGGAGCGAACCCGCGCGCCGCCATGGAATTTCTTCAGGCGCCCCATCGCATCGAGGTTCGAGAGATCGCGCCGGATGGTTTCCCGGGAAGCGGAGAGCGTCTGGGCCAGCTCATCGACACTGATTTCCCCAGCCTTGTGCACCAGCCGCACAATTTTTTCGTGGCGATCCGCAGGCCTCACAATGGTCCTTTCCGGCAACGGTTTTCGAATGCAAAGCCACTCGTTTGCTATGCTTTCCCGTTGTAGCGCGATGATCGGTCAAGTCAATGACCGAAAAGAGACCGATCGGTCAAAACCTGAGGTTTTTACTCTTGCACCGCACGCACTGAAAATCAGGGATTCTCGTCACGCAGAGCCCGAACTGGCTCGCAATCCCGCTTTACATTCGGTCAAACGTTAAATACCGTTCAGTCAATCATTGACCGAACGGGAGAAATGTCAGTGCCCCTTCCCCCCGCCATCAGCGGATCATTCGACATCGCGATCATCGGCGCAGGCGTCGTGGGCTGTGCGGTCGCCCGGCGGTTTGCGCTGGCCGGTGCGAAGGTCGTGCTCATAGAGAAGGGAACGGACATTCTCTCCGGAGCGTCCAAGGCGAACAGCGCGATCCTGCATACGGGCTTCGACGCCCCGCCCGGCAGCCTCGAGCTCGATCTGGTCCGCGCAGGCCGGCGGGAGTATCTCGCGATCCGCGACACGCTGAACCTGCCCCTCGTCACCACAACGGCCTTCGTCTGCGCCTGGAACAGCCTCGAGGCCGACAAGCTGGCCGCCATCGACGCCCAGGCGCACGAAAACGGCATCACGGATGTCGTGCTCCGCTCAGGCGCCGAAGCGCGCGCCGCAATGCCGACGCTGTCGGAACGCCTTGCCGGCGCCCTCGAAGTGCCGGGCGAACATGTCATCGATCCCTGGTCGGCGCCGCTCGCCTATCTCACGCAGGCCGTTTCGCTCGGCGCGATCTTCCTGCGCGGCGCGGAACTTCTCAAAGGCGCGTTCGACGGGAGCTGGTGGCTGGAAACGTCGGCCGGCATCATCGAGGCGGGCAGCGTGATCAATACGGCCGGCCTTTACGGCGATATCGTCGATAGCCGCCTCGGCTTCGAAGCGGCCTTCCGCATCAAGCCGCGCAAGGGCCAGTTCGTCGTGCTCGACAAGGCCGCCGCGCGCCATGTCCCCCGCATCATCCTGCCGGTCCCGACGGAAATCACCAAGGGCATCGTCGTCTGTCCCACCGCCTTCGGCAACGTGCTCGTCGGCCCGACGGCGGAGGAGCAGGAGGACCGGGTGCGCGCCACGGTCGAGACGGAAACGCTCGACGCCCTCTTGCGCCGCGCGGCGGAAATCGTGCCCGCCCTTGCCGGTATTCCGGTGACGGCGGTCTATGCCGGGCTACGCCCCGCCAGCGAGGAAAAGGGCTATCGGGTTTTCGTGCGACCCGACAAGCGCGCCATCACGCTCGGCGGCATCCGCTCGACAGGCCTCAGCTCTGCTCTTGGCCTCGCGCAGCACGCCCTGAAGCTGTATTCGGATTTTGCCGGTGATTTTGCACACCCTTCCGAGGTTCCGCCGGTCTCAGTCCCCAATCTGGCCGAATGCCGGGAGCGCGACTGGCAACGCCCCGACCATGGCGAGATCGTCTGTCACTGCGAGCTGGTCACGCGCCGCGAGATCGAGGCGACCTTCGACAGCCCCGTCCCGCCCGGCGATTTCGGCGGCCTGCGCCGGCGCACGCGCGCCGGCATGGGGCGCTGCCAGGGCTTCTACTGCAATGCACGCCTTGCCGAGATGACCCGCGGAAAGCTTGCGACACCACTGGCCAGCGAAACGGGGGAGAGCCGATGAGCCCGTTCGACGCGGATGTCATCGTCATCGGCGGCGGCCCCTCGGGCGTCGCGGCAGCCATCGAGATGCGCAAGCGCGGCGCCGGGCGGGTCACCCTGCTCGACCGTGAGCCGGCACTCGGTGGCGCAACCCGCCACTGCAGCCATTCCCCCTTTGGCATGCTGGAATTCGGCCGCGTCTATTTCGGAGCGGCCTATGGGCGCAAACTCGAACGGGAAGCCGCCAAGGCCGGCGTCGATATCCGCACGGGCCATTCCGTCGTGCGGCTGGAAGAAGGTGGGGCCGTCACGGTCACCTCGGGCCGCGGCGTCGAGACCCTCCGTGCAAGCCGCATCCTGGTGACGACCGGCGCGCGCGAAAAGCCACGCTCTGCGCGCCTGCTCTCCGGCGACCGGCCGATCGGCGTCGTCACCACGGGCACGCTCCAGGCCTACATCGCCTTCCACGGCCTCGTGCCGTTCCGCCGCCCGCTCATCGTCGGATCCGAACTCGTCTCTTTGTCGGCCGTGCTGACCTGCCTCACCCACGGGGCAAGGCCCGTCGCGATGATAGAGCCGCGCTCCCATGCCCTTGCCCGGGCACCCCTGCACTGGTTTCCCACACTGGTCGGCGTGCCGTTCCACCGCGGTACCGACGTCGTCGACATCATCGGGCGCGATCGCGTCGAGGCCGTCACCATCCGCCGGAACGGTGAGTTCGAAACCCTCGCCTGTGACGGCGTGCTGCTGACGGGACAGTTCACGCCGGAATCGGCGCTGTTCCTGCAGTCTTCTATCGGGGTCGATACCGGCAGCGACGGCCCGGCGGTCGATCAATATGGACGCGCGCGCGATCCGCTGCATTTCGCTGCCGGCAACGTGCTGCGCGCGGTCGAGACCGGCGGCTGGGCCTATCGCGAAGGCCGCGCGATCGGGCGCTCGTTGGCTGCGGATATCGGCCGCGACCCGGAGGCAGTACAACCGGTTGCCGTCACCTTCGACGATCCGGTCAAGCTCGTCGTGCCGAACATCCTGCGCCGTGCGGCCTCTCTGCCTGCGGCATTCCAGGACTTCCAGCTGCGCTTCCTGCGCCGCGCGAAGGGCCGCCTGTCGCTTGAACTGGAGGGGCGCGAAGTGTGGCACGCCAGCGGCACCTGGATGCCCGAGCGGCGCGTCCTCGTGCCCATTCCGGCGGCGGCGCCGCAGGCGCAGCACGTCCATTTTCGTTTCAGGGAGGAATCATAATGCGGGTAGCCGCCATAGATCAGGGCACGACGTCCACCCGCTGCCTCGTCGTCGAGGATGGCGGGGCCTGGACGGTCGCCGGCACGCGCCGCCATGCGCAGCACCATCCGGCACCCGGCTGGGTGGAGCACGATCCGGAGGAACTGCTGCGCAACATCGAGGCCGTGCTGGAGGGCGCCGGGCCGGTGGATGCGATCGGCATTTCCAACCAGGGCGAAAGCTGCCTTGCCTGGGACGCAGAGACCGGAAAGGCCCTCTCTCCTGTCATCGTCTGGCAGGATGCGCGGACGGCGGACGACCTTGCCGCCCTGCCGCCTGCCGCGGAGGAACGCTCCAAGAGCGTCTGCGGCCTGCCGCTCGATCCCTATTTCTCCGCCAGCAAACTCGCCTGGCTGGTCAAGAACATCCCGGCGGTCTCCACCGCGCTTCAGGCCGGCCGCCTGCGGCTCGGCACGACGGACGCCTTCTTCCTCGACCGGCTGTGCGGCACGTTCCGTACGGATCTGGCAACCGCCTCGCGTACGGGCCTCATTGATCTTGCCACCGGCAGCTGGAGCGAGGAGATGTGCGACCTACACGGCGTCCCTCGACACTGCCTTCCCGATATCGCCGCCGTCAACGAAACCTTCGGGACCATCGGCGGAACGCCCGTCAAGGTCTCGATCGTCGACCAGCAGGCCGCTCTTTACGGCCACGATTGCCGCAAGCCCGGTGATTGCAAGATCACCTTCGGCACCGGCGCCTTCCTTTTGTCCGTCACCGGAGACAGGCGTCCGCCCGCTTCAGACCTTCTGCCGACCATCGCCTGGCATCGTAAGGGCGAAGCGCCGACCTTCGCCGTCGAGGGCGGCGTCTACGATGCCGGCTCGGCGCTCGAATGGGCGCGCAATATCGGCCTCTTCTCGGCAATGGAGGAGCTCGGCAGCTTCGAGGGGCCGTCGGCCCTCAGCCGCGGCATCGTTTTCGTGCCGGCGCTTTCCGGCCTTGCCGCACCCTACTGGGACCGCCAGGCTGCGCCACTCTTCATCGGCATGGACCATGCAACGGACCGACGGGACATGGTTCGCGCGGTGCTGGAGGGCATCGCGATGCTGACGGTGGGCCTCATCGAGGCCGCCGCGCAGGTCGTCCCGCTCGGTGAAAGCATCTCCATCGACGGCGGCCTGTCGCAGAGCAGCTATTTCGCCCAGTTCCTCGCCTCGGCGAGCAGGCGGTCGATCACCGTGCCGCCGATGCACGAGCTGACGGCGCTCGGCCTTGCCGAACTCTGCGGCATCGACGTCAGCGGCGCCCGCAAGGCGGCGCAGACCTTCACGCCGGATGCTTCCGTCAGCACGGCCGACCATGCGCGCTTCGCGCGCGCCATCGAGAGGGCTCGAGCCTGGCGTCAGTGACGCCCTCGACCACAGACAGACCATTTCCGGAGCTTAGAACATGCGAAAGATCTTTCTCGCATGCCCCTACGGGCATGCCGACAAAACGGTCGTGGAACAGCGTTTCACGCTGTCGAACGCCGTGGCCGCCCGCATCGTGCGGGGCGGCGGCGCCGTCTTCAGCCAGGTGTCGATGTCCCATCCGATCAACGGCCACCTTGCCGATCTCGACAAGGCGGGCATCGGCAAGCTCTGGGGGCCGGTCGATGCCGTTTTCATGGAGGCGATGGACGAGCTGATCGTCATCGATGCCGACGGCTGGAAAGAAAGCGCCGGCGTCGCGCGCGAGATCGATTTCTTCAAGCAACGCAACCGCCGCGTCAGCCTCTGGAGCGAGGCCGAGGGCGACTTTCCCGCATGACTTGACCGCATACCAAACCTGAAACAGGAGGGGAACCATGAGCAAGAACACCACGGGACGGCCCGCGCCATCCCATCACGCAAGCCAGCACGACACGCTGAAGCGTGACGTCACCGCCTTTCAATCCTTCGCCGTCGCCTTCGGCTTCGTCTCGATCGCGACCGGCATCTTCACCGCCTACGGCGCCATGCTCTCGACATCGGGCCCGATGGGCATCTGGACCTGGCCGGTGGTTGTCGTCGGCCAGCTGATGGTCGCTCTCATCCTCGGCTCGCTCGCCGCACGCATTCCGGTGACCGGCTACGTCTACCAGTGGACGTCGCGCATCTCCAATCCGGTCTTCGGCTGGATCATGGGCTGGATCAGCTTCACCTTCCTTGCCATCGTGCTCTGCGCGGTAGACTACACCATCGCCTCCACCGTGCTGCCGGTCCTCTTCGGCTACGAGGGCACGACCATGAACGCCTGGTGGATCACCAGCCTCGTCATCGTCGCCCAGGCCGTGATGATCGCCTTCTCCACGAAGTTCACCCAGCGCTTCAACGCGGTCGCCGTCACCATCCAGCTCGTCGGCATGATCGGGCTCGTCGTGCTGCTCTTTGCGGTCGGCGCCATCAACAACGAACTCGACTTCGCCAATTTGACGAGTACGGGCACGATCGGCGCGGAAGGCTATTATGCCTTCGGTGAACTGACCAAGGCCGGCCCGTGGATCATGGGCACGCTGCTCGGCGCCTTCACCATCGTCGGTTTCGAATCGGCGGCAAACCTTGCCGAGGAAACCCGCGAACCGGCGCGTGTCGTGCCGAAGGCGATGTGGCAGGCGGTTCTCAGCCTCGGCATCATCGGCATGCTGTTCCTCATCGCCGTCACCGCCCTTCTCGGCGATCCGACAGCACTCGGTGCCTCTGCAACGCCGATCGCGGATGTCATCACACGCGTGCTCGGCCCTATCGTCGGCAATTTCCTGCTGGTTCTGGTGGTCATCTCCATCTTCTCCTGCGGCCTCGTCATCCTTCTCAGCGGCACACGCCTCGTCTGGGCCATGTCACGCGACGAGCGCTTCCCGGGATGGCAGCTCTGGCACAAGATCAGCCCGACCCTGCACACGCCGGTCAACGCGACCATCTTCGTCGCCGTCATCGGGCAGGTCATCCTCGCGCTGTTCTCGCAGCAGACCGATGCACTGTTCTCGCTGTTCTCCGCCGCAACGCTGCTGCCGGCGATCATCTATGCGGTGACCGTGCTGATGTATGCGGCCAAGCGCCACCAGCTGCCGCCGAGCCAGGGCTTCACGCTCGGCGCCTGGGAGGTTCCGGTGCTCGTCCTCGCCATCGCATGGCTTGCCTTCGAACTGGCGATCTTCCGCGACGCCTCCTTCGCAAAGCCGTGGTCCTATGTCGCGATCATGTTCGCCATCGGCGCCGTCTACCTCGGCTACCTGCTCGTCTCGCGCGGCGGTGCCAACGGCCTGAAGATGCCCGACCTCATCGCCATCGACAGCATCCTCGATGCCGATCGCGGCGCGGAATACAAGTCTGCCCCGGCAGAATAGCCGCGCTCTCTGCCGACCGGCCGGGGAAACCCTGACCGGTCTTCTCCTATATCCGGCGGCCGCTAGGCTCGGGAGTTGTCCGTCACCGTATAGACGCGCAGGCGATGGCCATCGGGATCGACGGCGACAAAGCTGCGGCCGAAGTCGAGATCGGTCGGCGGCATCAGGATGTCGGCGCCTCTCTCCCGCCACGCGGCATGACGGCGATCGACCTCTTCCACGGTCTCGACCTTGAAACCGATCTCGCTTCCGCCACCGGCCGCTGCCGGAGCCGGCGCCACGCCCTCCCTGCCCCACAGGCCGAGACCGAGGCCGGACGGCAGCACGAAAATCGCGAAGGTCGCGCTCGCCTCCACCGGCTCCTGGCCGAGAAGACGTGCATAATAGCGGGCACTTGCCGCTGCATCCGCCACATAGAGAAGAACGCTGTTGATGTTGCTCATCGGAGCCTCCTGTCGTTGAAAGACAGGAAACAGCTACCATCCCCTGCTGCCAGTTTATGGCAGCAGCATGCGCTGCTGCGGAATGTTTTCCGCCTCGCGCCATGCCCGCAACAGGGCCTGACGGCGCCTGGGATAGCGGTCGTCTAACACCTCAACCGCATCGATCCGGTCGGTGCGGAAATGCCGGAAGGCCTCGCGCAGCTCGCACCATCCGATCACCACCCGCGCATGGTCGAAAAAGGAGAGCGCGAAGGGCCAGATCACGCGAGCCGACGCCGTGCCCTCCGCCGAGCGATAGGTGATGGAAAGCCTGCGCTCCGTGCGGATCGCCTGCCGCAGAACGGCAAGGTCCACCGAACTTGCCGGAAGCGCATTCCCCGGACCGACGAGCAGCGGCGATGCCTCCAGCGTCTCGCGCAGTTCAGGCGGCAGCACTGCCGATATCCGGGCCAGTGCGTTGCGGGCGGCATCCTGCAGCGGGTCGTCGCCGCGGTTCGCCACCCAGCGGGCGCCAAGGACAAGAGCCTCGATCTCCTCCGGCGAAAACATCAGCGGCGGCAGGAGAAAGCCGGGCTTCAGAACATAACCCAGTCCCGCCTCCCCCTCGATGCCGGCACCCTGCGCCTGGAGGCTGGCAATGTCGCGGTAGAGCGTGCGCAGGCTGACGCCCGTCTCCTCCGCCAGAACCCGCCCGCTCACCGGCCGGCGATGACGGCGGAGGGCTTGCAGGAGAGCGAAGAGGCGTTCGGAGCGGGACATGTCGGCACTCTATACGCACCCACCGCTGCCAGAAAGCGGCAGCAGGGTGCTATGCGCGCGCTTCGCCACCCAGCAGACGCTGCGCGATGCCGGCAAACAGCGCGACGCCAGTTTCGAGCGATGCCTCGTCGATATCGAAATCAGCAGCGTGGTGCACGGCTGGTATATCGCTGCCGATGATGCAATAGGCGGCCGAGCCGCCGTTCTCCCGCACATGGCGGATCATCAGGCAGGCATCGTCGCCCCCCCCGATCGACCATTCCGGCAGCACCTCGGTGACGCCGGGCAGGCCACGCGCCACGTCGGCGATGAGGTCGGTGGCGTCCCCGCTGTTCTCGTTGCCGGGCATGTGGTTCTTGCGAACGATATCCACGCCGCATTGCTGCATGGCGGCGGCGCCCTCGATGACCGCGTGCAGCCGCTCGACCATGTAGTCGTGCGCCGCACGGTCGTCGGCCCGCACCTCCACCAGCATCTCGCAGGTGTCGGCCACGATGTTGAAGGCCGTGCCGGCGCGCAGAACGCCGACATTGACGAAGGTTTCCGCACCGGCAAAACGCGAAATGCCGTGCAAGCCGAGCGCCGCCGAGGCCCCGGCCAGCAGTGCGTTGCGCCCCTCCTGCGGCCCCATCGCCGCATGGGCGACAGCCCCGCGGAACGTGACGACAAAGCGGCTGGAAAACAGGAAGCCGACAGCGCTGGCACCGATCCTGCCGGACGGCAACAGGCAGCCGAGATGGCCGACAAAGAGATGATCGACAGCGTCGACCGCGCCGCCCGCCACCATGGGCGCGGCACCGCGGGCGCTTTCCTCCGCCGGCTGGAAGATCAGGCGCAGAGTGCCGGAAAGTCCCTTCTCCGCGCAAAGCCGGCGGGCGAGCGCAAGGCCGATGCCAACATGGCCATCATGACCGCAGGCATGCATGCGGCCGGCAAAACGCGAGCGGTAGTCCTCCGCATTCGGCCGGTGCGTCTCGGCCCCGGTCTCGTTGACCGGCAGCGCATCCATGTCAAAGCGGAAGGCGACGATCGGCCCGTCGCCAAAACGATAGTCCGCGACGACCCCGGTAAGGCCTGCCGGCATACGGTCCATCCAGGCGGGATCGCCGCCCGTGGCAAGAGCCGCCTGCTTTGCTGCCACCACCACCTCGGCCGAGGGCGGATCGATGACGACGGCTGGATCCATCACGTCCCGGCCGGTGCGCACGGCAAAACCGAGATGGTCGAGATAGGCGGCAACGCGCGAGGCGGTACGGTATTCGAGGAAGGCCGTTTCCGGATGGCGATGCAGGTCGCGGCGCACGGTGACGGCGGGCGCATTGCTGGTGGCGATCATCTCGGCAAGGGTCATGGTGGTTCCTGTCAGTTTAGCCGCGGCTGGCAAGGGAAACGCCGAGCGTGGCGATGCAGAGGCCGGCAATCTGGACCAGGGTGAGGCTTTCGCCAAAACCGATCCAGGCCATCAGGGCCGAGACGCCAGGCACGAGGAAGAAGAGCGACGACACCTTGGACAGCGCGCCCTGGCGGATCATGTGCAGGAGCAAGAGGATCGCCCCGAGCGACATGCCGAAAACCGACCAGGCAAGGCCGATCCACAACGGCACCGCCGTCGTATCGAAGGCCGGCCCGCCGACGAAGGGCACGAGGATCGCAGTCGGCACCAGCGCGCCGATATATTGTGCAGCGGTGTTGGTCAGCGGATCGGCGGTGATCCTGGTGCGCTTGACCAGGATGGAGCCGGTGGTAATAGCAAGCACGCCCGCAAGGCAGACGAGAAGCGGCACGAGAGGAATGCCGCCGGCATCCGTCGCGCCGAGCTTCGGCGCCAGGGTGACCAGCGTGCCGATGGCGCCGATGACGATGCCGATGGCGCCGCGCCGCGACATGCGCTCACCGAGCAGCCGGCCGGCCAGCAACGTCACGAGCAGCGGCTGCATGCCCGCCATCAGCGCGGAAATCGCCGTCGGCAGGCCGTTTGCCACCGACCAGAAGACACCACCGAGATAAAGCCCGTGGATCAGCACGCCGGCAAGCAGCGCCTGTCGCCATTCCCGCGCCGCGCGCGGCCAGCGGGCCCCCTTCCAGAGCGCGATGGCAGCGAGTGCCAGAAAGGCAAGGCAGAAGCGCACGGCAAGGAAGGTCAGCGGCTCCGCATGGGGTGCGACGAGCCGCGCCAGCACGAAGCCGCTCGACCAGAGCGGCACAAAGATCGCCGGCAGCAAGAGACCGGTGCTGGCCGATAGAGCGGTGGTGTTGGCGGGTGCGTTCACGGAAGGCCCCGAATACTCAAGACCGGGTTTTTGAGCAGCACGCCGGTCGTGCCGTCGGCGATGCCGCGGTCGGTCTGGTGCGGGCCGGCATTGCAAGCGAGCGTCGCGCCGAAAACGGCCTTGAACACCAGATAGGGCGGTTGCCAGTCGACGATGCCATCGGCCGCGGTGCGCAGCGCCGAGAAGGTCGCGGCCACGTCCTCAAGCGGCGCATCGGAAATCAGGCCGGAGAGCGGCAGCGCGAGCAGCGCCAGCACCTTGCCCTCCGCCGCTACGGCCATGCCGCCGCCGGCGGCAATCACCGCATTGGCCGCCACGGCCATGTCCCGCGTGTTGCTACCGAAGACCGTGAGGTTATGGCTGTCATGCGAGACGGTGGTGGCAAGCGCGCCGCGCCAGTCACCCCAGCCGGACAGGAGGCCGACGCGAGGGCGTGCATCCGTCTTGCCGTGCCGATGTGCCACCGCGATCAGCGTGGTTCCGGCGGGCGGAACGACAAAGCCGTTCTCGACCTTCGCGACGGCCTCGCCCCATTCGGTGAAGCGCGGTTTGGCGATCAGGGCGACGGTCGCCTCGCTGCCCGCACAGGGAATACGGAAATCATCATCCACGAGCGGCGCAAGATGCATGGAGCCGCGGAGCGGCGCCGCGTCGATTTCCTGTGCCGCTTCGATGAGGGCACCATCACGGGCAACAAGACGACCGCTGCAAAAGACCCGTTTCGCTTGAAAATCGGCAAGATCCCGGAACAGCACGATATCGGCCCGGCGGCCGGGAGCGATGAGGCCGAGATCGTCGCGGCGGATGCGGCGGGCAGCGTTCAGCGTGGCGGCCTGCAAGGCCCATTCCGGCTTCATGCCGTAGCGCACAAGGCGGCGCACCACGTCATCGAGGCCGCCGGCGGAAAAAAGGTCGTCCGGGAAGACGTCGTCGGTGCACAGCGTCACCGTCTGCGGGAAGTGGGGCAGCGCGTTGAGGGCCGCGACGCATTCGGGAAGAAGGTGATCGTGCGAACCGCGCAATTCGATGGTGAGGCCGGCACGCAGTTTCTGCACGAGGTCCTCACCGGAGACGATCTCATGATCGGAGCTGATACCCGACGTCACGAAAGCCTGCAGATCGGCACCGTCCAGGCTGCGCGCATGGCCGTGGATCGGCTTGCCGGACCGGCGTCCGGCAGCGAGGATGGCGCTCATGCGTGCCCTCCCCTCGATGACGGCGCGCATGTCCATCACCTCGGCAATGCCGCCGATCTCCGGGCGGGCGAGCAGTGCGGCGATGGTTTCCGCGGGAAAATCAGCGCCTGCCATTTCCAGATCCGGCGCGGACGGCACGCAGGAGGGTGCAAGCAGCACATTGCGCTGCGCCAGCGCGCCGGCTGCCTCCGCCGCCCAGTCGACACCGGCGACACCGTGCACATTGCCGAGCTCGTGTGGATCCCAGACAAGCGTGGTGACGCCGCGCGGCAGCGTCGCCGCGGCATAGGCCGCGGGGGTGATCATCGAGCTTTCGACATGCATATGCGTATCGATGAGGCCGGGTGAGACGAAGAGCCCGGTGGCGTCGACTATCTCCGCCGTATCCTGCCGGGCATCCGGCGCATGAACGCTCGCAATCAGCGGGCCGACGAGGCCGATATCGGCAGAGCGGCACTCGCCCGTCACCATGTCGACCAGCGTGCCGCCACGGATGAGGATATCGAAGGCGCGGTCGCCGCGGGCCGCCGCGACGGCGTTTTCCCTCAGGGTCTCGTCGTCGAGGTCGCTAGCGTCGGTCCGGCCGGTCATCGCTGCGCCTCCGCAGTCAGCGCGCCAAGGATGACCGCACGGGCGGCATCCACGTCGATATCGGAGACGAAGGCGGCATTGCGTCTTTCCGCGGCGGCGCGAACATCCACAACCGTGCGTCCACGGGTCAGCATTCCGGACAGTTCCACGTCGATGCGAGCAGCAGTAAAGGTCACCAGCTCCGGTCGCACGAAGACGACGGCAGCGCAAGGGTCGTAGATGGCCATGCCGGGGCGGCCACGGCTTGTCCCGATGGAGATGTATCCGGCAAGAAGATCGGCCAGAAGGTCGGCATTCCGCCCGCCTGCAGTGCGGACCGGCGCGGCGTCGTCCGGAAAAGCGACGACCTTGCGGCAGAGGTCGAGATCGACCATGCGCAGCGGCAGGCCATGGGCGAGCACGATGGCGAGCGCTTCCGGGTCGGCGAAGGCGTTGAATTCGGCCGAGGCCGTGTGGTTGCCGGCGGTGACGCCGCCGCCCATCCAGGTAAGATCGTCGATCTTCTTCGCCAGATCCGGCCGGGCGAGCGCGAGCGCGGCGATGTTGGTGAGCGGGCCGAGGGCGAGGATGCGGCGCGGGCTTTCCGTCGTCTCCAGCCAATGGCAGAGGGCCGAGAAGGCATCGCTCTCCGGCAGCAGCGGCGCCGGCGGCAGGCTGCGGCCGGCGGTCAGCATGCCGGCTTCGGAAAGGATGTTTTCCGCGGTTTCGAGACGGCCCAGGACCGGCACGGACCGGCCGTCGTGGAGGGGGAAGCTCCAGCCGAAGGCTGCGGCAGCCGAGGCCGCATTCTGCCGCACCTGCGCAAAGCCGGAATTGCCGAAGACCAGCGATATGCCGTCGATGGGCTCCCTCGCATGCGCCACCACGAGGATGGCGGCGATGTCGTCGAACCCCATATCCGTATCGATCCAGACGCCCATCGCCGTCACGCGAAACGCTGGAGGGGCGCAGCGGCCTTCAGCGGCAGGTCGAAGGCGAGGTCAGCACCGAGCGCATGGACCGGCAGCGCGGCACTGACCTCGGCCGTGATGGGGCCGAGCGGCGTGTCGAGCAGGTATTCGCGCAGATTGCCCGTGAAGGAAACGCTCTTCACCTTGCCCCTGAACGGGCCGGCATCGAGCACGACGCCTGCCGGGCGCCAGGCAAGACCCGCGGCATTGCCGGGCAGCGTCTCGGCAAGCGCGGTCGCGCCCGCGGGCGTAGCAAGCTTGCCGTCCTTCAGCGCGAAGACATTTTCGAATCCGACGAAGTCGGCGACGAAGGAAGAGACGGGGTTGTTGTAGATTTCCTCAGGCGTGCCGATCTGCTCGACCAGGCCGTCACGCATCACGACGATGCGGTCGGCGAGCGACAGGGCTTCGGCCTGGTCGTGGGTGACGAAGATCATGGTGACCCCGGTCTCCTTCTGCACGCGCTGCAGCTCGGCGCGCATCTCGACGCGCAGGCGCGCATCGAGATTGGAGAGCGGCTCGTCGAGCAAGAGCACCTTCGGCTCCATGACCATGGAACGGGCGAGCGCCACGCGCTGCTGCTGGCCGCCGGAAAGTTCCGCCGGCTTGCGGCCGGAGAAGGCGGAAAGGCCGACCGACTTCAGGCCGGCGGTGACACGCGCCTCGATGTCGGCGGCCGGCATGCGCTTCAAACGCAGACCGAAGGCGACGTTTTCGAAAACGGTCAGATGCGGGAAGAGCGCGTAGGACTGAAAGACCAGGCCGACATTGCGCTTGTTGGCGGAAACGCGGGTGATGTCCGTGCCGTCGAGCGTGATGCGACCGGAGGTCGGCGTCAGGAGGCCGGCGATCGAGCGCATGGTCGTCGTCTTGCCGCAGCCGGACGGGCCGAGAAAGGCGACGAGTTCGCCCTTCCTGATGTCGAGGTTGAATTTGTCGACGGCGATCGAATTGCCGTAGGAGAGCGTCAGGTTTTCGAGGGAGAGGAAAGCGCGATCAGACATAGCGGGAGAATCCAAGGAAGCGTTCTGCGAGGAAGACGATGCCGATCGACATCAGGGCCAGAAGGGCCGACAGCGCAGCGACGGAGGGATCGTAGGTGGTTTCCATGTAGGAGAGCATGTCGATGGGCAGCGTGCGCACGCCAGGACCGGACAGGAACAGCGAGACGGGCACCTGGTTGAAGCTCGTTACGAAGCCGAGGATGAAGGCGGCGAGAATGCCCGCCCGGATGTTCGGCAGCACCACCATGAAGAAGGCGCCGAGGCGGGTGGCGCCGAGCAGCACCGCCGCCTCCTCCATGTCGGAGCGCAGGTTGTTGAAGCTGGAGGAGACGACGCGCACCGTATAGGGCAGCACGAGGGCCGTATGGGCAAGGAACAGCGCGACGCCGATCGAGAAACTGAAGGGCACGACGAGATAGCGCAGGAGCGCGAGACCGACGATGATGCCGGGCACGATGATCGGCAGGGTAACGATGGTGTTGATCGTCTCGCCGAAGGGCAGCTTGTAGCGCGACAGCGCATAGGCCGCCGGCACGCCGAGCAACAGCGCGACGAAGGTGCCGCCGACGGCGAGGATCATCGACATGATGAAGCTGTCGCGGAAACTCTCGACGGTGAAGACCTTCAGCACCCATTTGAGCGACAGGCCCTGCGGCGGGAAGACAAGCGTATCGCCGGCCGAAAGCGAGGCGGCGACGATGATCAGGAACGGACCGATCAGGAAGACGATCAGCGCGGTGAGGATGGTGAAGGACAGCGTGCGGTTCATCGCTTGTTCCTCGCGGTGGCGAGCCGTTTCAGGAGAAGGTTCGCGGCAAAGCACATGGCGATCAGGATGAAGGCGATGACGCTTGCGGAGACAAAGTCGTTGGCGACGGTGACGCGCTGGAAGAGCAACGTCTCCAGCATCAGCACCTTGGAGCCGCCGAGGATGGCGGGCGTGATGTAGGCCGTCAGCGAACCGGTGAAGACCAGAGTGCCGCCGACAACGAGGCCTTCGCGCGTCAAGGGCAGGATGACCTTCCAGAAAACCTGGAACCAGTTGGCGCCGAGCACCCGGGCGGCGAGGATGGCATCCTTGGGCATGTTTTCCAGCGCGCTGATCAGCGACAGGATCATCAGCGGCAGGAAGAGCTGCAGGAGGCCGATAAAGACGGCCGTCTCGGTAAAGAGCAGGCGGATCGGCTCGTCGCTGAGGCCGACGGCCTGCAGCGCCTGGTTGACGATGCCGGTGCGGCCGAGGATGACGATCCAGGCATAGGTGCGCGCGACCGGCGAGATCATCAGCGGCAGCGAGATGAGGCCGATCATGCGCCCCTTGCCGGAGGCGCTGAGATTGACGATCGCAAAGGCGGCGGCATAACCGATGATGGCGGACGCCACCGTCACGGCGATGCCGAGCTTGAACGTGCGCAGCAGAACCAGCCTGTTCAGTGGCTCGGAGAAGAAGTTTGTATAGGCCGAGAAGGTCCAGCCGGCCGGGCTGCGAAAGCCTTCCGCCAGCACGATGACCACGGGCACCAGGAAGATGACGGTCGCAAAGACGGCGGCCGGCAAGGCCAGCGCCAAGGCTTCAGCGCGATTTTGAAACATGCGTGCTCCTGCCGAAAAGAGGGCAGCGGTTCGGGGTGATGGGAAGCGCAGAGGGCTTCCCTCTGCCTGCCGGCATCTCCCCACGAGGGGGAGCGGTCGCGTATAGAGATTGCCCCTCATCCGGCCTGCCGGCCACCTTCCCCCCGCAAGCGGGGCGAAGGAGATATGCCGTGCCGGCTTGCCCAATTCCTCAACGGTTCGTAGGGCAAGTCCCCTCTCCCCGCTTGCGGGGAGAGGGTGAGGGGCAACTTAGTGCGATCGCCTTCGGTTCAGAACGCCTTTTACTGCGCGACCGTCGCGTTCCACTCGGCAAGCCACTTCTCACGGTAGTCGAGGGTGGTGGCGGCCGGCAGGAAGGTCAGCTTGTTGGCGACGTCAGCGCCGTAGGTCAGCTTTTCGGCGATCTCGGGCGCGACGACGACTTCCTTGTTCGCCGGGCTGTCGATCAGCATTTCGGCGATCTTGGTCTGCATCGGCGTCGAAAGCCAGAAATCCATGAACTTCAGGGCCAATTCCTGGTTCTTGGAGCCCTTGACGAGCACCATGGCGTTCATATCGCCGGCGTCGCCTTCCTTGGTGGCGGCCCAGCCGATCGGCAGGTCCAGCTTCGAGATGCCGGCCCAGGAGAAGTGCCCCATCGGCGCGGCCCAGATCTCTTCCTGCTGCATGAGCTGCACGAGCTGCGAGCTCTTGACGTAGAAGGTGACGAACTCGTCGCGCTTCTCGCCGACGGCGGCCATGGCATCCTTGAGATCGGGTGAATCCTTGCCGAGCGCCTTGCCGATCATGTTCAGCACCGGTCCACCCTGGTTGGTGGTGATGTTCGGCAGGGCGACATGGCCGGCATAGTCGTCCTTCAGGAGATCCGCCCAGGATTCGATCTTCATCTTGTCGGTGCGGTAGGCGATGCCGGTCTTGTAGATCGTGTAGCCGACGCTCATGCCGTCGCCGTTCGGGTCCTTGGCGAAATCATAGAGCTTGTCGTAGTTGGAAAGCTTCGTCGTATCGATCTTGTCGGTCAGGCCCTTGCGCGCGGCGGAAAGCGCATCGGCAAGCGAGAAGACGGCCATGTCGATGACCGGAGCGTCCTTGTTGGCGTCCAGCTTGGCCAGGCGCTCGATGCTGTTGCCGGTCTCGACGACCAGCTTGCAGCCGCATTCGGCCTCGAAGGGCTTGTAGAGCGCCTCGGTGAATTCCTCCTGGACGAAGCCATAGACGGAAATGGTCAGCGTCTGCTCCTCGGCGGATGCAAGCGCTCCGCTCATGAGCCAGAAGACGCTGGCGGCCAGTACTTTCTTATGCATGCGGGGACTCCTCCTCAAAAAAACCGGCAGATGGCGCGGGACCACTGGAACGGCGGATGACAAGCTCCATCGGCACGGCGGCCTTGCGAGCGGTGACGGGCGGGCTCGGCGTGTCGTCCGAGGCCTCGCGGGACTGGATCGCCTCGACCAGCGCATCGAGCGCCAGCGTCGCGATTTCCGGCATGTTCATCTTCACGGTCGTCAGCGGCGGCGAGATGAAGGACGACCATTGCAGATTGTCGAAACCGGTGATGCTGGCCTCCGCCGGAATGGCGATGCCGGCCGATTGCAGCTCGGTGAGCGCACGCAGTGCGTGGGGATCGGAGACGCAGGCGAAGGCGGTAAAGCCCCGCTTCCGCCAGTCTGCAAGCCCGAGCGCACAGCCCTTGCCGTGCCGGGCCTCCAGTTCGACGATCCAGATGGTCTCCGTCCTGATGCCCGACAGCGCGGAACGCATGCCATTGATACGGGCGTTCTGCACATTCGAGCTCGGATCGTCACCGATCAGAAGGATCCTGCTGTGGCCGAGCGCAGCAAGATGGCCGGCAGCCTCCGCGCCGCCGGCGAAATGATCCGCCGAGACGGTGTTGCGCGGGGTCGTCGGCGTGTCGATGATCGCAATGGGGCAGCGCGTTTCCGGCACCGTCGTGCCGCGGCGGGGAACGATGACGATGCCGTCCACCCCGCGCTCGATGAGCTGGAAGATCGCCTTGTCCTGCGCGGCGATCTCGTCGCGCGAGTTGGCGATCAGCACGCCGTAGCCCGCCCCCGTCGCCACGCGCTCGATTTCCTGCGCGATTTCCGGATAGAGCGGATTGCCGATATCGGGCAGAACGAGGCCGAGAACGCCGCTGCGGCCGGTGCGCAGGGCCCTGCCCGCCTGGCTCGGCACATAGCCCAATTCGTCCGCCGCATCGCGGATGCGCTTGGCAAGTTCCGGCGACAGCCGCCCCTTGCCCGACAGCGCATTCGATACCGTCGCAATCGACACCCCAAGGTGGCGCGCCAGTTCCGAAAGGTTGGGTCGCGAAGGCTTCACGGCTGGTCACCGACATGATTAAACGTTTAATCACATTAGCACAGTTTAAAACATTGTCAATCGGCGCCGTTTTTTGCCGGTGGAAAACAGCGGCCGGCGGCAGCGTTCCCGTGGAAAGCGACCGCCGGAAGCACACGTCGTCAGTTTGATGACGCTGCAGCAAGCTGTTCAGAATCCAGAGGAAAAGCCGGGCGGCGAAGGCGCGTATAGGTCCTGCGCGCAAGATCCGGCGAGCTCAGCCCGCCAGCATCCGTCACGATCATGCGCGCGGCGATCGGCCCGAAGGCGCCCTTGAAATGCTGCATGGATTTCACCGCGAGGATCGCCCTTTTGGTCGGCTCTATGCCGACGGCGCGGAAGATGTTCTTGTCCAGCATCTGCATGCGCTCGGAAACGATCATGATGTCGAGCCCATCGACGCGCAGGCAAACACTCGTGCCGCAGGTGCCGGGCAGGCCGGTGAACATCGGCCCCTCGAAGACGAACCTGCCGTCGGTGATCGCCATCACCGTGCCGGTCACCGTCAGGGGACCGCCACCGACCGCCGGGTCCGTGCGCCCGCCAATCGTCACCGTGACCTTTGCCCCGACGCCAGCCTCTGCGATCTCGCGGACCGCATCGGGATCCAGCAACGCCCCGGCGGCGGCATCGGTGAGCTGCGCGTCCAGCATGGCGGCGATCAGGGCCGTGCAGTCGCTATAGGCGCCCGATCCGGGATTGTCGGAAAAATCCGCCACCACGACGATGCCGTCCCTGGGATCGGCGTCCGTCAGTTCCGCGATGCATGCCGAGAGCGGCACCGGCTGCGTCCACTCGTTGCGGTAGGACCAGATGGCCGCGCAGAGCCTTTCCCCGACGCCCTCCGCCGCTGCGACCGGCACGGTGGCGCTGTCATAGGTGACGACAACGCTTGGCCCGGCGGCCCAGACATCGGCATCGGTGAAGCCGGCATTGATCGAGACGGCGAGCACGCCCGGCGCCGCTGCTTCCGCCGCCGCTTTTTCCAGTAGGCGGCACATCGGCCCGTTGTCCGTCGTGCGCCCGTCGTCGCAGCCGAGCAGCATGGGCGGGCGGCGGATGGCGAGTTTCGGCGCGATCTCGCCGGCCATCGCCCGGTGCAGCAGATCGCAGGCCTCGACGCCGACCTCCCGCATGTCGACATGCGGATAGGTGCGGAAGGAAACGGAGATCTGGGCAAGGTCCGCCAGGTCGTCGAAGATGTTGGCATGCAGGTCCAGCGTGATGGCGACGGGCACGGCATCCCCCACCACGGCACGAATTTCCCGCAGGAACTGGCAATCACCGTCCTCGTCCGTCTCCGTCACCATCGCGCCGTGCAGCGCCACGAAGATCCCGTCGAAGGGTCCGCTTTCCTTCAGCCGGCGCAGGCATTCCTGCGTGATCTCCGCGCGTGCCTCTTCAAGGATGATGCCGTTCGGTTCGGCGTGGGCAGCAACGATATAGACCGGCGTCCAGCCCCGCGCATGGGCAACCTCCATCGCTCCGCCCACTTCCGATCCCGTGCCCGCGAAGTTCTGCGGAATCTCATCGCCCTTGAAGTAATGCGAGGCACGGAAATCGTCGATCCCGGTCCGCTTCAGCGTGAACGTGTTGGATTCGTTGATGAACTCTATGATGGCGACACGATAGGACATGAAATACCCTTCCCTGCCCGCAAGGGCAGACGATGAACTGGCGTGGAAAAATGCGGAATGCGGCCCGGTTTTCGAGGTGGCGCAAAGTTTCAGGAAGCCATGACGCCCCCGTCAGCTCTGCGCGATACGGCTGAGGAAACGTCGGGACCGCTCCTTCGCGTCGACGCCGAAGAACACGTCCGGCGGCACCGCCTCGATGATTTCCCCCTTTTCCATGAACACGATGCGGTCCGCGACCTTGCGGGCGAAGCCCATTTCGTGGGTCACGCACAGCATCGTCATGCCCTCGGCGGCAAGCCCGGCCATCACCTCGAGCACTTCGGCGATCGATTCCGGATCGAGCGCGGAGGTCGGCTCGTCGAAGAGCATGATCTCAGGCCGGAGGCAGAGGCCGCGCGCGATGGCGACACGCTGCTGCTGGCCGCCGGAAAGCTGATGGGGATATTTGCCGGCATGGCCGTCCATGCGCACCCGCGCGAGCAGCGCCATGGCAAGCGCCTCCGCCTCTTCCTTCGCGACGCCATGTGTATGGATCGGCGACAGGGTGCAGTTGCCAAGCACGGTCAGGTGCGGGATCAGGTTGAAATGCTGGAAGCACATGCCGACCCGGTTGCGCACCGCGCGAATGGTCTTCGGCGTATCGTCGAGCAGGATGCCATCGACAGTCAGCCGGCCGGACTGATGGGGTTCCAGCCGGTTGATACAGCGGATCAGCGTGGATTTTCCCGAGCCGGACGGACCGCACAGCACGATGCGCTCGCCGCGGGCGACCGAAAGGTCGATATCCTTCAGCACATGAAAGGCGCCGTAGAACTTGTTGAGCCGCTCGAAGCGGACGGCGGGCTGCTGCTGCATGAAGCTCTCCTACCGCGCGACCCAGGGCGTGCGCGCCTCGATCCGCCGCACGGCCCATTCGATGAGAAGGACGACGACCAGATAGTGCACCGCCGCCACGTAATAGACACCAAGGTCAAAGGTCTTCGAGAAGATGAACCGCGCCTGCCCCATCAGGTCGAAGACGGTAATGATGGCGACGAGCGAGGTGGACTTCAGAAGCAGGATCACCTCGTTGCCGAGCGCCGGCAGCGCCTTGGAAAGCGCGATCGGCAACAGCACCCGCCGGAAGGCCGTCCAGCGCGTCAGGTTGAGCGCCGCGTTGGTTTCAAGCACAGACTTGGAAATCGTATCGAGGCTGCCGCGGATGATCTCGGCCTGGTAGGCGGCGGTGTTGAGCACCAGAGCCAGAAGGCCGCAATAGGTGGCGTCACGGAAGAACCACCAGAGCCCCAACTGCCTGAGTTCACGGTTGAACTGGCCCACGCCGTAATAGATGAGGAACAACAGCACCAGGAGTGGCAGGCCGCGCAGCACGTTGACATAGCCGAGCGCAAGGAGGCCGAGCACGCCCCTGGAGCGCGAACGCGCCACGCCGATCGGCACAGCGAGGAAGAAGCCGATGACGACCGCCGAGACGGTGAGACCGATCGTGGTGAGGAGGCCGTCGCGCCAGAGCGGCAGATTGTCGAACCAGAGATCAAGCATGCGAGCCTCCGGCGGCGGAAAACCCGCGTGATGCCCGCAGCTCCAGTGCCTTCTGCGCCCGTGACGACAGGGTCACCAACGCGACATAGAGCACGCCGATGGCGAGATAGAACAGGAACGGTTCGCGCGTCGTGTTGATCGCCATGACGGCGACATGGGTGAGGTCGCTGAGCGCGATCACCGAAACGAGCGAGGTATCCTTCAAGAGGATCACCCAGAGATTGCCGAAGCCCGGCAGCGCATGGCGCCAGAGCTGCGGCAGGATCACCTTCTGGAACGCTCGCATGGGGGACAATCCCAGCGCCGCGGCCGCCTCGAACTGCCCGCGGCCCACCGCGTTCATCGCTGCACGCACGACCTCGCTGCCATAGGCGCTGATGACGAGGCTGAGCGCGACAAGCCCGGCGATGAAGGGGCTGATGGAGAAATCGCTTCCCGGCGATAGGCGCTGCGCCAGCCAGTTCAGCACCGCCTGGGCCTGGTAGTAGAGGATGAGAAGCGTCAGGATTTCCGGCAGGCTCTTGAAGAGCGTCGCATAGGCCTGCCCGAAGAGCCGCACCGGCGCCAAAGACGCGGTGCGTGCCCAATGCACGGCGAAGGACAGCGCGATCGCCACCGGAAAGGTGGCCAGCGCCAGCGCGAGGGTGACGGCAAGGCCCCGAAGGATCTCGTCGCCCCATCCGCCCGCGCCGAAGGCAAGAAGGGATAGCTGGTTCATGAACCTGTCCGGACAAGGGCTGACGGCGGGCGCAGCCCGGTTGCCGGGCTGCGCCAACGTTTCATGCGGTCAGGACCGGATTATTTTGCGAACAGCTCGCTCGCATTCTTCGGCTTCTGACGGATATCGAAGTCGAAGTATTTCTTGCGGATCGTCTCATAGGTGCCGTTGCCGACGAGGGTCGCCAGCGCCGCGTTCACGCGCTCGCGAAGGGCGTTGTCCTCCTTGCGGAAGGCAAGACCGGCGCCGAGCGTACCGTCCTGGAGGAACTCCTCGCCGACGAAGACGCAGCAGTCCTCGCCCTTGGCCAGCCAATCCGCGCTGGCGATCTTCGATTCCACCAGGAGGTCGAGGCGGCTGCTCTTCATGTCGAGGAAGGCCTCGCCCAGCGTCGGATAGAGCTTAACCTCATTGTCGGGGAAGAACTCCTTGAGCATGTCGGCCGCAATCGAGCCCGACTGCGTGCCGATCACCATGCCCTCGGCGGTGGCGGGCGTGACGTCCTTCAGGTCCAGGTCCTTCGACGCGACGAAACGCATGGCGTTGAAATAGTACGGCTCGGAGAAGCTTACCTGCTCCCTGCGCGCTTCCGTGATCGCCATCGACGAGGCGATGATGTCGAACTTGCTGGCCTGCAGCGCCGGAATGATGCCGCTCCACTCGTTGGTGCTCCACACGCATTCCGCCTTCAGCTCCGCGCAGATCGCGTTGCCGAGATCGATGTCGAAGCCCTTGAGCTGGCCATCCTCGGCAACATAGTTGAAGGGCGGATAGGCACCTTCCGCACCCATGCGGATCGTCTCGGCTGCGGCCGATGCTGCCCCCGACAGGACGATCGCGACCGCCGTGCACGCATAGAGCGCCATTTTTCTCATCATCGTTCCCTCATCGTGTTGTGTCGCCGGATTGCCTCGCCCACAGCCCCACCTTCCAGCGCATGACACCGAAGTGAAGGCAACAACCTGAATTTTCCGGGTCTTGGCGAACGATACATCCGGTCGGTTTTCGTTCTGCCCCTGTAGGATTACTGTTGAGCCGACGCTGCAACAATGCAAAAGATATATTCCTAACTATTAGTTTTCCTCATGGCTCGATGACAGACAGGCACCACCGTCGACAACTCGCCAATCTGCGCGCATTGCGCGCCTTCGAGGCCGTGGGCCACCACCGCAGCTTCACGGCGGCGGCGAGCGAGCTTGCCGTCAGCCAGGGCGCCGTCAGCCATCAGATCAAGCAGCTGGAGGAGCGGCTCGGCCGCCGCCTTCTGGAGCGCAACTCGCGCGGGGTCAGCCTCACCTCGGAAGGCAGCCTGCTGCTCGACGTCTGCACACGCGCCTTCGAGGATGTCGCCAATGTGCTCTCGCTCATCGGCCAGGAGACCGAGGCGAAGATCCTGCGTATCCGCACTGGCCCCTTCTTCGCCATGGAGGTGCTGGTACCCCGCATGGCGGGCTTCCTCGAACAGAACCCCGGCATCCAGCTCCATCTCAGCAATCTGGAGGAGCGCAGCGGCGCCGTCGAGCGTGAGGACGCCCAGATCAAGTACTGCGTCCATCCTCCGGCCGGAGACTATGCCGTCGAGGTGCTGCGCGAACGCCTTGTCCCCGTCTGCAGCCCGGCGCTGCTCGCCAGCGTCGCGCAGGCCAGAGATCTCCTGTTCAGCCGCAGCGTCGCGCGCCTGCACTATCGCAACGCCAATGACTGGAAGAACTGGCTGACCCACAACAACCTGCAGGAGACGCAGACGAACGCCAATCTCTTCTTCGACGACCAGCATACGCTGCTTGCCGCCGCGCGCTCCGGCCACGGTATCGGCTTCTCGCACCGCGCCTTCGTCGAGGCCGACATTGCGCGCGGCACCCTGTGCGTGCTCTCGGAAGAGACCTTCCAGCCGGAGGAATCCTATAAATTCCTCTGTCCGAAGGAGAGTATCGAGGGCAACCCCGCCCTCGCCCGCTTCCGCGACTGGCTGCTGCAGGAAATCGAAACGGTGCGCTGACGTCAGAAGCTGGGCGGGCTGATCGCCCAGAGCACGACGGCCTCCCGGCTTCCCGGATTGCGGTAGCGGTGCGGCTCACCGGCGGAATAGGAGCAGCTGTCGCCCTCGCGCAGGTGGAAATGCCGTTCGCCGACCCACATCTCCAATTCGCCTGTCACGACGAACCCGACGGCGTCACCCGCATGGGTGTAGCTTTCCGCGCTTTCGCTGCCCGGCGGCAGGCGGGTGTGAATCATCTCGACCTGGAGGCTCATCTTCGGCGTCAGCAGTTCGTCGACGATGCCGCCGTCATACTGGATGCGCAGACGGTTGCCGCGGCGGATGACGTACCCCTGCTCGGCCTGCGGCACCGCCGCCGCACCGCCGAAGAACCATTGCACGGTCACCCCGAGACTGCGGGCAATGCCGACCAGGGCCGGGATCGACGGGTAGGCAAGATTGCGCTCGATCTGGCTGATATAGCCGGTCGAAAGGTCGCAACTTTCGGCCAACTGGGCGAGCGTCATGCCCCGCCGCTTGCGCAAGCCGCGGATACGCTCGCCGAGCACCGGATCCTCGGCCACCGCGCCGCCCTGCCCTCCAAGAACATCCTCGCCCACCATCACCTCTTCCCTTTCCACGCGATACCGGCGCATGGCGGCAAGGTTGCCCAGAATAGAGCACGTGGCAACAGATTTTGCCGTTAGTAAAAAAAATCGTCGATTTTTTACTTTGGATAAAATATAAGCACCTGGCTTCGCTCAATCAGGATGGGAGGACTGAATGATGGAGAATGCACGGACCGATCGCGCCATGCGCCACTGTCGCAAGACCGGGAGCGCAGCATGACTGCGTCCGCCGCCTTTCCGAACCTCTTCCAGCCGCTGACGATCCGCGGCGTGCGGCTGAAGAACCGCATCATGTCCACCGGCCACGACACGACGCTGCCGACCGATGGCCGCGTCAACGCGGCTCTCGTCGCCTACCACGAGGCCAGAGCCAAAGGCGGCGTCGGTCTTATCGTCTCACAGGTGGCCGGCGTGCACGAGACGGCGCGCTACACCTCGCACATGCTGATGGCGACGGACGACAGCTGCATCGAGGGCTATCGCAAACTGGCGGAAACCTGCCACGCCCACGGCTGCGCGCTCTTCTCGCAGCTTTTCCATCCCGGCCGCGAAATCATGGAGGGCGGCGACGGCCTGCTGACGGTCGCCTATGCCCCCTCCGTCACGCCCAACGAGCGGTTTCGCGTCATGCCGCGCGCGCTCGACCAAGCGATGATCGACGAGATCGTCGCCGGCTATGGTGCGGCCGCCCGGCGCATGCTGGAGGCCGGTGTCGACGGCGTGGAGCTGGTGGCAAGCCACGGCTACCTGCCGGCGCAATTTTTGAACCCGCGCGTCAACCGCCGCACGGATGCCTATGGCGGCGCGCTGGAAAACCGGCTGCGTTTTGCCGAGGAAGCGCTGAAGGCGATCCGATCAGCCACGTCGGAGGATTTCGTCGTCGGCCTGCGCATCAGCGCCGGGGACCGCGATGAAAACGGCCTCACCCCGGACGAGGCGCTCGACGGCTGTCGCCTGCTCGAACCGCTGGTCGACTATGTCAACGTCACCGCCGGCACCTCTGCCTCGCTCGGCGGCGCGGTGCATATCGTGCCGCCCATGGCCTATCGCAACGCCTATCTGTCCAGCGACGCCGCCCGCTTCCGCAAGGCGCTGAGCGTACCGGTCTTCGTTGCCGGCCGTATCAACCAGCCGCAGGAGGCCGAGGCCGTCATCGCCGAGGGCGCAGCCGATGTCTGCGGCATGACGCGCGCGCTGATCTGCGATCCCGAGATGCCGGCTAAGGCCGAAGAAGGCCGCACGGACGATATCCGTGCCTGCATCGCCTGCAACCAGGCCTGTATCGGCCATTTTCACCGCGGCGTGCCGATCTCCTGCATCCAGCATCCGGAGACCGGCCGGGAACTTGCCTTCGGCACGCTGACCCCGGCCGCCCGGCCGAAAAAGGTCATGGTGATCGGCGGCGGGCCGGGCGGCATGAAGGCCGCCGCCATCGCCGCCGCACGCGGCCATCAGGTCACGCTCTATGAAGCCGCAAACCAGCTCGGCGGGCAGGCCCTGCTCGCCCAGCAATTGCCGCGCCGCGTCGAATTCGGCGGCATCGTCACCAACCTGTCGCGCGAACTCGAACTGGCGCAGGTGCGCGTGGTCAAAGGCGTTCGCGTCGATGTGGCCCTTATCGAACAGGAAAGGCCGGACGCCGTCGTGCTCGCGACGGGCGCGAGCCCCTACCTGCCGGAAATCCCCGCCGACGACAGCGTGCAGGTGGTCGATGCCTGGCAGGTGCTGCGCCGCGAAGTCAAGACCGGCAGCCGCGTCGTCGTCGCGGACTGGCGCTGCGACTGGATCGGCCCCGGCATTGCCGAACTGCTGATCAACGAGGGATGCAGCGTCGAACTTGCGGTCAACGGCACCCATCCGGGAGAGCTTCTGCCGCTCTATGTGCGCGACAACATCGCCGCGGAACTGCATAGAAAGGGCATCGGCATCACGCCCTATGCCCGGCTCTACGGCTGCGACGGCGGCACGGTCTACCTGCAACACACCGTCAGCGAACAGCCGATCCTCTTTGAGGAGGTGGATACGCTCGTCCTCTGTCTCGGGCATGCGCCAAACGACACGTTGCGGACGATGCTGACTGGACTGGTCCCGGAGATCCATCTCATCGGAGACTGTCTGGCGCCACGCACCGCCGAAGAAGCCGTCTATGACGGATTAAAGGCTGGAACCGCTCTCTAAGTTGCCATTTTGAAACGGCTTTGCTGCCGAACGCCCTCCCGCCAAGCAGATATCCGCCGAGGGCGGATCCCGGGCAATTCGGGAAAATCGTTGCACCTTGATTTTAGCAGTTGCCAAAATGCCATTCACTTAATACGCTGTTAAGTGAGGAGCAAAACCATGGACGACATCGCGGTCGCGACGAGGAACCAGGCTGCCGTCGGCGAGAAGGTAAAAGCCTTCCGCACCGCCCGCCGCATGTCGTTGCGCACGCTGGGCGAGGCGACCGGAACGACCGCAAGTTTCCTCAGCCAGCTCGAACGGGGCCTTAGCGGCGTCAACATCAGCACGCTGATGCGCATTGCCGGCGCGCTCGGCATCAGCCTGACGGACCTCTTCGAAGAGGCCGCCCCGCCCGTCGGCCGCGTGCTGCGCAAGCACGAGCGCCCGGCCCTGCCGCCGGCCGAGGGTTATCGAAAAATGCTTCTGTCACGGCGGCCGATCCGCGACATGGAAGTCTATATCGGCGAATTCGATCCCGGCGGGTCGACGGGCGACAAGCCCTACAGCCACGGGGACTCGCATGAACTCTTCTTCGTGCTGCGAGGTGAGGTGGAACTCACCCTCGGCGAGGAACGCCATGTGCTGTCGGCTGGCGACAGCATCGAATATCCGACCTCGGTTCCGCACAAGACCGTCAATATCGGCACGGAAACGGCTGAAGTCCTCTGGATGATCGCGCCGCCCACCAGCGTCGCCGATGACCTCGACAAATACCTGCCACGGCCGGGCTCGTAACCGCGGCAGGAACAATTCACGCGAGCGCTACTGGGAGTATCAGTGATGAGGAATTTTGCGAGGGCTTTTGCCCTGACGATGACGTGCGCCCTGGCGTTGCCGGCGTTTGCACAGGAAAAGCCGGTCGCCGGCGAGGTGAAGGAAGGTTCGCTCAAGGGCAAGACGCTGACCTTCGTCTCCTACGGCGGCATCTACCAGGACGGCCAGGTCGCGGCGCTCCAGGATTTCGTCACGAAATCCGGCGTGACGCTGCTCAATGACGGCCCGACGGAGATCGCCAAGCTCAAGGCCCAGGTCGATGCCGGCAACGTCACCTGGGACGTGGTCGACACCGCCGACCTGCCGCCTTACGTGCATTGCGGCACGCTGTTCCAGAAGCTGGACTTCTCCAAGCTCGACGTTTCGAAAATCCCGCCCGGCCAGGTCGGCGAATGCTCGGTTCCGGCGATGAACTACGGCGTCGTCTTGATGTACAAGAACGAGACCTACAAGGACAATCCGCCGAAGAGCTGGGCCGACTTCTTCGATACGGAAAAATTCCCGGGCGTGCGCGCCATCGACGGTTCCGGAGATCCGACCGGCGGCCTGATCGAGCAGGCCTTCAAGGCGACGGGCGGCGATCCCAAGGCGATGACATCAGACGATATCGAGAAGGGCATCCAGAAGCTGCGCGATCTCGGCCCCGACACGATCTACTGGAAGACCGGCGCGGAGAGCCAGCAGCTCGCCGAATCCGGCGAGGCCGACATGGTGATGATGTGGACCGGCCGCGCCATGACCGCGGTGAAGAACGGCGCCGCCTATACGCCCGTCTGGCAGGACTGGCTGGTCGTCATGGACCAGATGACCATCCCGGTCGGCGTCAAAGACACAGATGCCGCCTATGCGCTGCTCAACGCCTATCTCGGCGCGAACGCGCAGGCGATCCTCACCGAAAAGACCTCCTACACGCCGATCAACCTCGACGCCAAGCCGAAGGTCGACGACACCACCGCCGCCTTCCTCACCTCGACGCCCGAGCGCATCGCGCAGGGCTATCAGCAGAACATTCCGTTCTGGGTGAAGAATTTCGACCTCGCCGCGGAAAAGTGGAACGCGCTGCTTTCCGGTAACTGAGGCCTGCGGCGGCGACTGCCCCTCACCCTAACCCTCTCCCCGCAAGCGGGGAGAGGGGACCTGCCCCACGAACCGGTTCTCATTGCGGAAAACGGTGCGGCCTATCCCCTTCGCCCCGTTTACGGGGAGAAGGTGGCCGGCAGGCCGGATGAGGGGCCAGCCCAACTGAGAATGCCGCCACCCAACCGAACCACAGGAGACGACCGTGACCGACACGCCTGACAGGCCCGCTCTCCTTACGCGATGGCGCCCGCGCGGTGCGGTGTGGCTCGCGGCCCCTGCCGTACTGGTGCTGCTCTCCGCGCTCGCCTATCCGCTGGCCATCGTCGTCGTCCGAAGCTTCACCGATCCCGCGCCCGGCCTCGACAATTATGTCTGGTTCTTCCAGTCCGCGGTGAACCGCACCGTGCTGCAACGCACCTTCGTCGTCGCCGCCTGGGTGACGCTCGTCTCGCTGATCTGCGCCTATCCCTATGCCTACGCCATGACCATCGTCGGCAAGAACGTGCGCCTCGCGCTCATCCTGTGCGTGCTCGTGCCCTTCTGGCTGAGCGGCGTGGTGCGCACGCTCGCCTGGGTCATCCTGTTGCAGGATTCCGGCGTCATCAACTCCTTCCTGCGCGGCATCGGCCTGCCGCCCGTAAAACTGATCCGCACGCTGCCCGGCGTCATCATCGGCATGACGCAGGTGCTGCTGCCCTTCATGATCCTGCCGATCTATTCCGTGATGAAGGGCATCGACACGCGCCTGCTCCAGGCCGCCCGCAGCCTCGGCGCAAAGCCCTGGCGCGCCTTCCTGCAGATCTACGTGCCGCTCTCGCTGCCCGGCGTCTATGCCGGCGTCATCATCGTCTTCATCCTGTCGCTCGGCTTCTACATCACCCCTGCCCTTCTCGGCGGCCCGCGCTCGACCATGCTGTCCTCGCTGGTGCAGAACCAGGTGTTGAGCCTGCTCAACTGGGGCCGCGGCGGCGCCATGGGCGTGGTGCTGCTCGTCGCCACCTTCGTGCTTCTCGCCATCGCCGCCCCGCTGATGCGCCAAAAACATTCCTCGACCCGCAGGGAGGCGTAAGAGATGCCATCCTTCCCCCGCGTCCTCCTCGGCCTGTTCTGCCTGCTCGTCGCGGTGCTCCTGCTCGCGCCGACGCTCGTCGTCATCCCCATGTCGTTCAACGGCAACAAGTCGCTCGCCTTCCCGCCGGTCGGCTTCTCCTGGCAATGGTACGACAATTTTTTCCGCAATCCCGACTGGACGACCAGCTTCTCCAATTCGCTGATCATCGCCCTCATCGTCGCGGTCGTGGCGACGGTCGTCGGCACGCTCGCCGCCTTCGGCGTCACGAGAGCGGCGGCGCGCACCGGCGGCCTGCTGCGCGCCCTCCTCATCACGCCGATGGTCGTGCCGGGCGTGGTGCTGGCGATCGGAATCTACGCGGTCTATCTCGATGCCCATCTCGTCGGCACGGTCACCGGCTTCGTGCTGGCGCACACCATGCTCGCCATCCCCTTCGTGCTGATCGCCGTGCAGGCGAGCCTCGAAGTCTTCGACCGCCGCCTTGAAACCGCCGCCGCCAGCCTCGGCGCCGGCCGGCTCACCGTGTTCCGCACCGTGACGTTGCCGCTCATCCTGCCCGGCATCCTCTCCGGCGCGCTCTTCGCCTTCATCACCTCGTTCGACGAGATCATCGTCGCGCTGTTCATCACCAGCCCGTACCTCAAAACCCTGCCGGTGCAGATCTACACCTCGATCACCCGCGACGCCGACCCGACCGTCGCCGCCGTCGGCACGCTGCTGTTCCTCGCGACCTCGCTCATCATCATCGCCGGCCTGCTTTTCGGCATGCGCCGCGGAAGGACCTGACCCATGAACGCACCCCAACGCTCCGCCGGCGCGGCGATCGAAATCCGCAAGGCGTCCAAACGTTACGGCGCGTTCACCGCCCTCAACGATATCGACCTGCACATCCGCCCCGGCGAGTTCATGACGCTGCTCGGCCCCTCCGGCTCCGGCAAGACGACGACACTGAACCTCATCGCCGGTTTCACCGACATCAGCTCCGGCACGCTGGAAATCGGCGGCAAGAGCGTGACGGGCCTGCCCTCGCACAAGCGCAATATCGGCGTCGTCTTCCAACACTACGCGCTTTTCCCGCACATGACGGTCGGGAAGAACGTCGCCTATCCCCTGACGCTGCGCGGCAACAAAGGCGAAGACCGCGAGCGCCGCGTCAAACGCGCCCTCGACATGGTGAAGATGGCCGATTTCGCCCATCGCTACCCCAACGAGTTGTCAGGCGGCCAGCAGCAGCGCGTGGCGCTCGCCCGGGCGCTGGTCTTCGATCCGCCGCTCCTCCTGATGGACGAACCGCTCGGCGCACTCGACAAAAAGCTGCGCGAATGGCTGCAACTCGAAATCAAGCGTATCCACCGCGAACTCGGCACCACCTTCGTCTACGTCACGCACGATCAAGAGGAAGCCCTCGTGCTCTCCGACCGCATCGCCGTCTTCAACGGCGGGCGCATCGAGCAGATCGGCACGGGCCGCGAACTCTACGACCACCCCGCGACACTCTTCGTCGGCCGCTTCATCGGCGAATCCACGGTTCTCCGCGGCAAGGCCGAGGTCTCCGGCAACGACACGGTGATGACCATCGGCGATCAAAGGATTCTTGCCCATGGCCGCCTTCCCGGCGATGCCCGCCCGGTCATCCTGCTGCGGCCCGAGCGCGTGGCGCTGAAACGCCCCGGCATGGACACTCTCCCCGGCGAAAACCGCCTGTCCGGCACGGTCGCCGAGGCGATCTATCTCGGCTCCGGCTCGAAATACGAGGTGCGGCTGACGGACGGCACGGTCGCCGTGGTGCGCAGTCCCCTCGGCGCGACCGATTTTGCCATTGGCGACACCGTCGACATCGCCTTCACCCCCGCCGACCTCATCCTTCTTCCCGACGATGCCAGCGCCGACGTGACGCTGACCTGAACCCGAAAGCCTCTCCCATGGACGTCAAGACCAACGGTGACATCTCCTTCTGGTATGCCGATATCGGCGGCATACCGCGAAAGCGCCCTCCCCTGCCCGGCGATCGCGAGGCCGATGTCTGCATTATCGGCGCCGGCTATACGGGCCTGTGGACGGCCTACTACCTGAAGAAGGCCGATCCCTCGCTCGACATCGTCGTGCTGGAACGGGAGTTCGCGGGCTTCGGCGCATCCGGACGAAACGGCGGCTGGCTATCCGGCGGCTTCGGATGGTCCCGCGACAAATATCTGAAAACCTCGACGCGCGGCGCGGTCATCGACATGCAGCGCGCCATGGCGGGCACGGTGGACGAAGTGATCCGTGTCACCGAGGCCGAGGGCATCGACGCCGATATCCGCCGCGTCGACAATTTCACCGTCGCCACCAACGCGCCGCAGCTCGCCCGCGCTCGCGAGGAGTACCAGTTCTATCTCGATTGGCAGATGCCTGCCGAGCGCCTGGAAATGCTCTCCGCAGAGGAGGTCGCAAAACGCATCCGCATCGCCAACGTCCAGGGCGGCTTCGTTATCCGCGACACCGCGCGCGTGCAGCCGGCCAAGCTCGTGCGTGGCCTTGCCAATGTCGTCGAAGCCCTTGGCGTTCCGATCTTCGAAGGCACCGCGGTCACCCGCTTCGAGAAGGGCCGGGTCGAAACCGACCGCGGCACGGTACGCGCGGCGAAAATCATCCGCGCCACGGAAGGCTTTTCCGCCGGCTTCCCCGGCGAGGAGCGCACCTGGCTGCCGCTGAACAGCGCCCAGATCGTCACCGAGCCCGTACCGGAAGCGCTGTGGCGGGAGATCGGCTGGGAAGGCCACGAACTGCTCGGCGATGCGGCGCATGCCTATTGTTACGCCCAGCGCACCCGCGAGGGTCGCATCACCATGGGCGGGCGCGGCGTGCCCTATCGTTTCGGCTCGAAGACCGACGTGAACGGAAAGACGCAGCAAGCGACCATCGACGCCCTGCATGCCATCCTCACGCGCCTGCTGCCGCAGACGAAACCGCTGAAGATCGACCATGCCTGGTGCGGCGTGCTCGGCGTGCCGCGCGACTGGTGCACGACGGCCGGCTTCGACCGCTCGACGGGCATCGGCTGGGCCGGCGGTTATGTCGGTCTCGGCGTCTCCAGCTCCAACCTTGCCGGCCGCACGCTCTGCGACCTCGTGCTCAACCGTGAGACAGAGCTGACCGCCCTGCCCTGGGTCAACCGCACCGTGCGCAAGTGGGAGCCGGAACCCTTCCGCTGGCTCGGCGTGCATTCCATGTACCAGCTTTACCGCATCGCCGACGAGCGCGAGTTCGCCGGCCTGCCGCACACGTCGAAACTCGCGGCGCTTGCCGACACCATCACAGGCCATTGAGCCAGAGACAGGACGAACCATGATCAGCTTCGAAAATTTCGGCGACCTCCTCCAACGCGATATCGGCGCCTTCGTCGCAAAACCCACCTCCATCGAGGGCGAGCAGCAGGAGGCAACGCTGCCCCTGTGGACGAGCCCGGACGGCAAGATGGAGACGGGCATATGGGAATGCACCCCCGGCCGCTTCACCGCCGACCGTAGCGAGATTGCGGAAATCTGCCACATCCTCACCGGCCGTGTATCGCTGCACAATGCTGACGGCACGAGCCGGGAAATCGGGGCGGGTGAAATGTTCGTGCTGCCGCTCGGCTGGCGCGGCGAATGGACGATCCACGAGCGGACCCGCAAGATCTACACGATGGCGGCGAAGGGTGTCTGACGGCGCTATCGCTGAATCTTAACTGTAGTATTCCCATAGTACCCGCTCGCATGCCGGCCTTGCTAAGCTCCTCCCATTGGTTTTGGGAGGAAACAGATGCCAGCTTCGAAAATTCTGATGATCACCGGCGACTTCACCGAGGACTATGAAACCATGGTCCCGTTCCAGACGCTGCTTGCCTGCGGCTACACCGTGCATGCCGTCTGCCCCGGCAAGAATGCCGGCCAGACCGTCGCGACCGCCATCCATGATTTCGAGGGCGACCAGACCTATACCGAAAAACGTGGCCATAATTTCACCCTCAACGCCACCTTCTCCAGCATCCGCGCCGAAGACTACGACGCGCTGGTCATCCCGGGCGGCCGCGCGCCGGAATATCTGCGCCTCAACCCCGAGGTCATCAAGGCGGTGCGGCACTTCTTCGAAGCCGGCAAGCCGGTGGCCGCCATCTGCCACGGTGCCCAGCTTCTCGCAGCGGCCGGCGTCCTCAAGGGCCGGACCTGCTCGGCCTATCCCGCCTGCCGCCCTGAGGTGGAACTTGCCGGCGGCATCTACGCGGATATCGCGATCGACGATGCGGTCTCCGACGGCAATCTCGTCACGGCACCCGCATGGCCGGCACACCCTTCCTGGCTGCGGCAGTTCATGGCTGTGCTGGACGCCGCGTCCCTGCTACAAACAGACGCTGCCTGAGGAGGCGGACAAGGAGGCCGGGATGTGTGAGCTGTTCATCAAGGCGGATGCGAAGCTCTGGGAGAGCACCACGCGTTCGCTGCGGATCGACGGCATGGTGACGAGCGTGCGGCTGGAGAATTTCTTCTGGTCGAAGCTCGAGGAGATCGCGCGCCGCGATCGCATGAACGTGACGCAGCTGATCACCAAGCTGCACCATGAATCGATCGACGCCGGCCACGACCTCGGAAACTTCACATCTTTCCTGAGGGTGTGCTGCGCGCGCTATCTCGATCTCCAGCTGACCGGAGACATTCCGGCAGACGTCAACCAACCGATCGCCGGGCTGAACGCCCCGGCGATCCTCCTGCGGGAGCGGGAAAAATATCACTGAGCATGGCGGGGATCGCATTGGCGACGTTTCCGCAATGTGCAGTTTTTGAATCTTTTCCAGGGAAAACCGCACAGGGCGCATGGAGTTTCTTTCGAACCTCTGGACAAAGCCAGTTTTCCTGAACCCGGAACCATCCAAACAAGCGGTGACCGCCTGACCCTGCCGTAGCCTTTACCAGCGCAAAAGCATCGAACGGTGAACGCAGCGTTCTCGTTCCACACCTTTTCAAGCCTTGCCCGATACCCCATCTTCGCCGGCGACACCCATCCCAACGGACGCACCGGCGTCGAGGCAAACATCCATGAAGAAAATCGGTTTCCTTTCCTTCGGGCACTGGACCCCCTCCCCCCAATCCGAGACCCGCTCGGCCGGCGATACGCTGCTCCAGTCGATCGACCTTGCCGTCGCGGCGGAGGAACTGGGCGCGGACGGTGCCTATTTCCGGGTGCATCATTTCGCCCGGCAACTCGCCTCCCCCTTTCCGCTCCTTGCCGCCGTCGGCGCGAAGACGGACAGGATCGAGATCGGCACGGCCGTCATCGACATGCGCTACGAAAACCCGCTCTACATGGCAGAGGACGCCGGCGCAGCCGACCTCATCTCCCGTGGACGCCTGCAGCTCGGCATCAGCCGCGGCTCGCCCGAGCAGGTTATCGACGGCTGGCGTTACTTCGGTTACCAGCCGCAGGAAGGCCAGAGCGACGCCGACATGGGGCGACGGCATGCCGAAGTGTTTCTGGATGTGCTGAAAGGCGAAGGTTTCGCACAGCCGAACCCGCGGCCGATGTTCCCCAACCCGCCCGGCCTCCTGCGACTGGAGCCGCATTCGGAAGGCTTGCGCGAGCGCATCTGGTGGGGTGCAAGCTCGAACGCCACCGCCGTCTGGGCGGCGAAGCTCGGCATGAACCTGCAGAGCTCGACGCTGAAGAACGACGAGACGGGCGAGCCGTTCCATGTCCAGCAGGCGGCGCAGATCCGCGCCTATCGCGAGGCATGGAAGGAAGCCGGCCACGGCCGCACACCGCGTGTTTCGGTCAGCCGCAGTATCTTCGCGCTCGTCGACGACCGCGACCGGGCCTATTTCGGCCGCGGCGGCAAGGAGGCGGATTCGATCGGCTTCATCGACGACCAGACGCGGGCGATCTTCGGCCGCTCCTATGCCGACGAGCCGGACAAGCTCATCGGGCAGCTTGCCGCCGACGAGGCGATCCGGGAGGCCGATACACTGCTGCTGACCGTGCCGAACCAGCTGGGCGTCGAGTACAATGCCCATGTCATCGAGGCCATCCTGAAGCACGTAGCACCGGCGCTGGGCTGGCGCTGATTGGCTGAAACGACAAAGGCGCGTCGGATTTTCCGGCGCGCCTCGGTTTCGACGGCAAGCTCCGCCCCACCCGCCTCCGTCATCTGCAGGTCAGGCCCGCCCATGACGGAGGAAAGGTTTGCGTGCCTCATTGGCAAGCGAAAGGCGCACCGGAGCCTCGGTGCGCCTTTGCCCCTTACCAGGTGCGGCTGAGCTTGAAGGTAATGGTACGGCCATCGCCGTAGCCGCAGACCATGGTGGTCTGGCACCCCTTCACATACTCCTTGTCGAAGAGGTTGGTGACGTTGAGCGCCGCGCCCCAGCCGTCCGTCTCGTAGCGCAGCGCCGCGTCGGCGAGCACCACGTCCGGCACCTTCTTGGTGTTGGCGTAATCCGCCCAAGATTCGCCCTGGTAGCGCACGCCGCCGCCGACGCTGAGCCCTTCCAGGGCGCCTTCCGGGATAGTGTAGGCGAGCCAGAGCGACGCGGTGACTTCCGGCACCAGATAGGGGCTGTTGCCGATCAGGGTCCGGTCGGCGTGTTCCGTCATTTCCAGCTTCTGGTAGGTGAAGGCCGCCGTCGCCTTCCAGTCGTTGGCGATCTGCGCCTTCGCTTCCAGTTCGATCCCCGTCGAGGTCACTTCGCCGATCTGCGACTGCAGGAAGGTCAACGGGTCGGTGACGGTCCAGTTCTGTTTCACGAGATGGAAGACCGAAGCCGTGAGCATGCCGTCAAAGCCCGTCGGCTCGTACTTGAAGCCGCCTTCGAGCTGATAGCCTTCCTCCGGCTTGATCGGTGCTGTCGCGCTTGCACCGATAACTGGCAGGAAGAACGTCGAAACGCTGGCATAGGGGGTAAAGCCGTTGGCAAATTCGTAGGCGAGGCCTGCACGGCCGCTCACGGCCTTGTCGTCGGAGGTGTAGCTATAGCCGACCGCAGCATCGGATTCGGTGCGCACGAAGTCGTAGCGCCCGTTCAAGGTGGCGATGAAGCCGCCGCCGAAGCGGATCTGATCCTGCGCATAGAGGCCGACCTGGCGCTGCGTCAGCACCTGATCGAGATAGACGAACTTGTCACCCTGAGCGACACCGTAGAGCGGGTCGAGCACATCGATCGGCGTCGCACCGCCCGCGGCCTGGGTCTGCTCGATCCTGTAGTATTTGAAATCGAGACCGACCGTCAGGTCGTGCTCCAGCCCGCCCGTCTGGAACGTGCCGTTCAGGCGGTTGTCGAGCGCGAAGGTATCCACCTCGGTGTCGCCATGGAAGCCGATGCGGGTAAACGTATCCGTGCTGCCATCCGGCTGCTCCAGCCAGCCTGCATCCGTATCCCGGTTGTAGTAACCGTAAATGTAGGCCATGGTCTCCTCCTTCGAGAGGTGACCGTAGCGACCGTTCTGCGAGAAGGTCCAGCCATTGTCGAAGGTGTGCTCGAACTCGTGGCCGAGCAGGAATTGCTGGTAACCGCCATCATCGGACGACGGCTCGCCATAGAAACCTTCCGGATCGATCTTGCCGAAGCGCGCCGATTCCACGGTCCCGTAGTAGGGATAGAAGCCGTTGCCGACATGCACCTGGTCCATGGCGCTGTAGAAGGCGTAGACGTTGAGCTTCGTCGCATCATCCGGCTGCCAGGTAACCTGCGGCATGATCCCGCCGCGCAGGTCTTCCGAATAGTCGGTCGTCTGGTCACCGCCCGCAAGCTTGCCCGTAAGGCGGAAATTGACGCCGCTCCCAAGCGGTGTGTTGACGTCGAAACCGGCGAAGGCATTGCCGTAATTGTTGACGCCGATCTCGCTGTAGACCAGCTTCTCCTCGAGCGGTCGCTTGCCGACCATATTGACAAGACCGCCGGGATTGGCCGCGCCGTAGAGCACGGAGGCCGGCCCCTTCAGCACTTCCACTCGTTCGAGGAAGAACGGATCAACCTGGAAGTTGCCGAACGAATAACTGAAGAGATTGAGGCTATCGAGGAAAAGCCCTGTCTGGCTGGCATCGAAACCGCGAATGTAGATCCAGTCCGTGTCCGGATCGGAGCCGAAGGGTTCGGCGAAGACGCCGGACGTGTAGCGCAGCGCTTCGTCCACCTTGCCGACGACGCCGCGGTCTTCGAGTTCATCCCGGCCGATGACAGAAACGGCCTGGGGGATATCGCGAAGCGCGGTATCGGATTTCGAGCCGGTAGCGGACACCTTGGCGACATAACCCCTGACAGGTCCCGTCGCGGAGGCCTCCCCTTCCCCGCCGGCCCCCTCGACGACTACGGGATTGAGCGTCGTGCTGTCCTGGGCCTCGGCATGGCCCAGTCCGGCGAGCATGGACATTGCAACACCCGCCAAAAGCCTTGCCCGCGGCGCCGGCCCCTTCGATTTCATCATCATCTGCGCATACCCCACTCACCCGTTCGCCAGCCAGAACGGTCTTCCAACAATAAGGTGAGTGCTTAACTCAGTTTTAATGATCGGGCTTGTCGCATTCCGCGAAAATTGTACGTTCTTGGGCAATTTTCCACGGAGCGAACAATCGCCCGACCGCGCAAGCTCAGGTCAGCTGCACTTTCTGCCAATGGGCCGGGGTCGTGCCGAAATTCTTGCGGAAAACCCGGGTGAAATGCGCCTGGTCGGCAAATCCGGTCTCGGCGGCGATCTCCGTCAGAGGCTGATCACCCTGCAAAAGCAATTGCTTGGCCCGGCGCAGCCGCGCATTCACCTGCCATTGATGGGGCGCAATGCCGGTCGATGCCTTGAAGGCATGGCTGAAATGGGATTGCGACAGGCCGATCAGGCTGGCGAGTTCCTCCAGCCGGATGTTGCGCAAGCAGTTTTCTTCAATGAAGTCGGTCGCGCGACGAAGTTGCCAGCCCGCCAGTTTGCCGCGCTTACGGCCCGGCATCTTACCCAGTTTCATGACATCGATGATCAGCGCCAGCGCCAGGCCGTCGCCATAGAGGTCATGCAGCGGCAGCGGATTGATGCATTCGGCAGCGATGAGCTGCGCCAGCGAAAACAGGCGGTCATCGGAGAAGAACAGCTTCGGGGTAGCGAGCCGCTCCGGATCGAGATCCTCCGCCAGGCGCCGGCCAACCGTTTCCACATCGAAATGCAGGTCGAGATGGCGCAGGAACTGGTGATCGGCGAGATCCGCCCAGAGTTCAAAATTCGCGGGGATGTAGGCAATCGGGCAATGCCGCCAGTCCTCGACGGATTCGCTCCCCCCAGGCGCGAGGCGAATGCGAGAATCGCCCGGCCCCTGCTTGTCGAGCAGGATGAAAAGCCGCGGGTCCCGGCCGACATAATAGCCGCCTGCATGGGCCGCGCATTCGACATCCCAGACATCAGCGACGATGCCGTTCCAGTGACGACGGTTGAGACCGCCGACGACGGAAAAGCCCTCGATCCTGTTCTGCATGCGCGGCTGGAACGTCATCTTCCCCTGCTGATATTCCTTCTATTTTTCCTCAAGTTTTTTAACCCGGTTTCTGCCGCAATGCAATATCGCTAAAATGCGAGGAGGAGCGGCTCGTCGCCACTCCTCCCCTCCCCCGCAGGTTTTCCTGTTTCAGTCTTCTTCTTGGAAAACCTCTTCACGCTTCTTCTTGACCGAAGGCAGGAAGACGATGATGAGAACCGCCAGCGCCAGTGCCAGCAGGATTGCGCTGATAGGACGTGTGACGAAGGTCGTCGGGTCGCCGCGCGACAGGATCATGGCGCGGCGCAGGTTCTCCTCCAGCAAAGGCCCGAGCACGAAGCCGAGCAGCAGCGGCGCCGGCTCGCAGCGCAACTTGACCAGCAGATACCCGCCAAGGCCGAACAGCGCGACCGCATAGAGGTCGTAGACGTTCGAGTTGACGCTGTAGACCCCGATCGAGCAGAACGCCATGATGATCGGGAAGAGCACATAGTAGGGCACCGTCAGCAGCTTCACCCAGAGGCCGATCAGCGGCAGGTTCAGCACGACAAGCATCAGGTTGCCGATCCACATCGAGGCGATGATGCCCCAGAACAGCGTCGGCTGCTCGGTCGCGACATTCGGCCCCGGCACGATGCCCTGGATGATCATCGCCCCGACCATCAGCGCCATGACGGGATTGGCGGGGATGCCGAGCGTCAACAGCGGGATGAACGAGGTTTGGGCACCCGCATTGTTGGCCGATTCCGGTCCGGCGACACCTGCAACCGCGCCGTGGCCGAACTCTTCAGGATGATCCGATACACGTTTTTCCACCGTGTAGGACGCGAAGGCCGCGAGGATCGCCCCTCCCCCCGGCAGGATGCCGAGCGCCGAGCCGATGGCCGTGCCGCGCAGCACCGGACCGACCATGCGCCGGAAGTCGTCCTTCGTCGGCCAGAGCCCGGACACCTTGGCCATGATGAGGCTGCGTGTCTTCTCTCCCTCGAGGTTGCGCAGGATCTCGGCGATGCCGAAGACGCCGACCGCAACGGCAACGAAGTTGAGCCCGTCGGCATATTCGCGAATGCCGAGGGTGAAGCGCGGCGTGCCGGTATAGATGTCCGTACCGACGAGGCCGAGCAGCAAGCCCAGCGCCACCATGGCCAGTGCCTTGACGATCGAGCCGTGGGCCAGCGCGATGGACGAAACCAGACCGACGACCATCAGAGAGAAATACTCGGCAGCGCCGAATTCGAGTGCGATGGCCGTCAGGGGAATGGCGAAGATCGCGACGAGGAAGGTGGAGACCGTGCCGGCGAAGAACGAGCCGAGCGCAGCGATGGAGAGCGCCGCTCCTGCCCTGCCCTTGCGGGCCATCTGATAACCGTCGATGGCGGTCACGGCGGATGAAGACTCGCCCGGCATGTTGATCAGGATCGCCGTGGTCGAGCCACCATATTGCGCGCCGTAGTAGATGCCGGCGAGCATGATCAGCGAAGAGACCGGTTCCAGCTTGAAGGTGATCGGCAGGAGCATGGCGATGGTCGCCGTCGCGCCGATACCGGGCAGAACACCGATCAGCGTTCCGAGCAGCACGCCGATCAGGCAGAAGGCGAGGTTTTCCGGCGAGGCCGCGGTGGAAAAGCCGAGCGCGAGATTGCTGACAAGATCCATGCGCGCCTCCTAAAGCCGGGTCCAGGGGCCGAAGCGTTCGAACGGCAACCCGAGGGCGTAGCTGAACACCAGGACGGAAAAGAGCGTGATCGCCCCTGCGAGCACCAGCGCCATCAGCGGCTTCATGCGCGTCGAGGCGAAGGCGGCGATAAGCGCGGCGAAGAACAGCGACGGCACGAAGCCGAGCCCGCGCACGGTGAGCCCGAAGAAAACGGGCGCCGGCAGAATGAACAACATGCCGCGCAGCGCCAGCGGGGCTATGGGCTCGCCCTGCACCCGTGTCGCCTGCACCAGCACGACGACGCCGAGCAGCGTCAGGATCGCGGCGAGGATCAACGGGAAGTAACCCGGCCCCATGCGGAAAGCCGTGCCGAGCTCAAGGTTGAGGCATTGATAGATAAAGAAGCCGCCAAGCGCGATAAAGGTCAGGCCGCAGATCGCATTGGTACCGTCGAACTGTAATTGTTTCATGGGTTCCCCTCTTCCAGCGGCCGGGACGGGCCGCGCAGGCGGTCAGGGCTCGTGGCGACATCGACTGCCGCTGCGAGCCGCTCCGTGCACCGCCGTGTCGTTTCCGTCATCTCGACGGAAACGACACGCGACGGCAGCGGTTGACCTCAGTCAGCGTACTGGCCGGCCGCCTCGATGACAGGCTTCCAGCGCGCAATCTCGCCTTCGAGTTTTGCCTTCAGGGCAGCCGGCGTTGCGTCTGCCTCTGCCGACGGCGCCGTGCCGAGTTCGGCAAAGCGGGCAACGACGTTGGGGTCCTTCAGCGCAGCCTGCAGCGACTTGGACAGGCGTTCCGTCACGTCGGCCGGCGTACCCTTGGGCGCATAGACGCCGTGCCAGATGCCGACCTGGAAGCCGGAGAGACCGGCTTCTTCCGCCGTCGGGACATCCGGCAGATTGCCGAGCCGGGCAGGGGAGGTCACCGCGTAGGCCTTGATCGTGCCGCCCTGGATCTGCTTCGTCGTGTTGGTCGTCTGGTCACACATCACGTCGACCTGGCCGCCGAGCAGATCCGTCATCGCGGGGCCGGTGCCCTTGTAGGGAACGGTAACGAACTGCGTCTGCATGGCGCTCATCAGCAGCATGCCGCACAGATGCGAGGCCGCGCCGATGCCGGCATTGGCCACGGTCACCGTATCCTTGTTCGCCTTCATGTAGTCGATCAGGCCCTTGAGGTCCGTCGGCTCGAGATCCTTGCGGGCGACGATCGTCATCGGCACATCGGTGACGAGGCCGACATATTCGAACGCGTTCAAAGTGTCATAGGCGAGCTTGCGATAGAGCGTCGCGCTGGTCGCCATGCCGATATGGTGGAGCAGCAGCGTGTAACCGTCCGGGTCTGCGCTGGCCACACGGCCCGCACCCAGCGTGCCGCCGGCGCCGCCGACATTCTCGACCACGATCTGCTGGCCAAGATCCTTTGACATCGCTTCGGCGACGAGGCGGGTGACCGTATCGGTCGGACCGCCCGCGGAGAAGGGCACCACCATGGTGATGGTCCGTTCCGGATAGGTCTGGCCGAGTGCCGACGTGGCGAGCAGCGATACGGCGAGTGCGGCCGAGACGCCGAACAGGGCTTTCAATGTCTTCATCAAATCCTCCCGATGAAATGCCCAGCCGACGTGGCTCCTCCCGCGCCGGTTCTGGATGACCTAGAAGGGCCTCCGGGATGGCGAGTCGGCAAGCGGCGAGGGAATTTTACGGGCGAGTTTACCGCCGTAAACTTGGCACGATGGGTGGAGATGGGAACAAACCTGCACACGAGTGGGTGGAAATCCACCCACCAACGCCTCAAATGTCGTCCTGAAGCAGCCCAGACGCGAAATTTTTATCGAGCCCGTACTTCTGCATCTTCTCGTAAAGCGTCTTGCGGGAGACCCCGAGCTGCTCGTAAACAGGCTTCAGACTGCCGCCATGGGCAGCCAGTGCCGAGGCGATCAGACCTCGCTCGTAGGTGGCGACCCTGTCGGCAAGGCGCTGCGGTGCGGACTCCGGCGACGCCTCGTCCGGCGCAGTATCGAGCCCCAGCACGAGCCTGTCCGCGAAATTGCGCAGCTCCCGCACGTTGCCCGGCCAGCTCCGGCCGGCAATGTCCGCCGTCAACTGCGGGGGAACGTCAATGTCGCTGCGGCCGTATCGCGCCGCGGCCTCGCGCACAAGCTGGAGGAAGAGCAGGGGAATATCCGCCCGGCGCTGCGCGAGCGAGGGCACATGCAGCGTCGCGACATTGAGCCGATAGAGGAGGTCGGCCCGGAACCGTCCGGCCGCCACCTCCGCCGCCAGATCCACCTTGCTGGTCGCGATGAAGCGCACGTCGAGCGGCACGGGCTCGTTCGAGCCGAGACGGGTGATGACCCGTTCCTGCAGCACGCGCAGGAACTTTGCCTGCAGGTCGAAGGGCATGGAGCCGATCTCGTCCAGCAGGATGGTGCCGCCACGGCCGTGTTCGAATTTGCCGAAGCGCGGCCGCAGGGCGCCGGGAAAGGCTCCCGCCTCGTGGCCGAAGAGCTCGCTCTCGATGAGGTTTTCCGGCAGGGCCGCGCAGTTGATGGCGATGAAAGGGCGGTTTGCGCGGGCGCTGATATCGTGCAGCGCGCGTGCCACCACTTCCTTGCCGGCCCCGGTCTCGCCGATCACCAACGTATCGGCATCCGTCGCGCCGATCGCCCTCAACCTGTACCGAAGGTCCACCATGATCTGCGTTCGACCCGGCAGCCGGGCTTCGATGTCGTCCCGCTTGCCGGCGACGGCGCGCAGGCGGCGGTTTTCCAGCACCAGGCTACGGCGGTCCATCGCACGGCGGATGATGCCGGCGAGATGCTGCGCCGTGAACGGCTTTTCCAGGAAGTCATAGACGCCGGCCCGCATGGCGCTGACGGCAAGTTGCACATCCGCATGCCCGGTCACCAGGATAACCGGGACTTCCGGATCCACCTCGCGAATGCGCTGCAACAGCGTCATGCCGTCCATGCCGGGCATGCGGATATCGCTGACGACAACCCCGTCGAAGGCGTAACCGACGAGTTCCAGCACCGGCTCCGCACTGGCAAAGGTATCCACCGTCAGGTCGAACAGTTCGAGGGCCTGCGCCGAGGAGCGGCGCATCTCTTCTTCGTCGTCGATCAGCAGAATGCGTGGTCCGCTCATTCCGCCGCCTCCTGCGCAGGGGTTGCGACATCGAGCGTAATGCGGAAAACAGCGCCTCCGTCGGGATGGCTCACAGCGGAGAGACTTCCACCGAAGTCCTTGATAATATTATAAGAAATGGAGAGACCCAAGCCAAGTCCCTTGCCGACGCCCTTGGTCGTGAAGAAGGGATCGAAGATACGATCGGCAATTGCAGCCGGTACGCCCGGTCCGTGATCGCGCACTTCGATGACGACATGATCGTCTTCGCGATGCGCGGAAAGCCGGATCAGCCGGTCATCCAGTCCCTCGACCGCATCGGCCGCATTGCTGATGATGTTGACAAGCACCTGCTGGAGGCGGACCGGCCCGGCGCGCACGACGAATGCCTGCTCATCAAGTGCGACCTCCAGCTTCGCATCCGCCGCCTTCAGCCGCGGGGTGACGATCTCCACCGTATCGGCGATGACATCGGGGAGGGGAACGGCTCCCAGTTTCTCGTTCGGCTTGCGGGCAAAGTTGCGTAAGTGACGGCTTATCGAGGCCATGCGGTCGACGAGGGCGGAGATGCGGCGGACATTATCTTGCGCTTCAGGCACACGGCCCCGATCGATCAGCAGCGCCGCGCTGTCCGCATAGGTTTTCGCCGCGGCAAGCGGCTGGTTGAGTTCATGGGAGAGGGCGGCTGACATCTGGCCGAGACCGGCAAGCTTGCCGGCCTGGATGAGATCGGCCTGAGTCTTGCGCAGTTCCTGCTCGGTCAGCCGTCGTTCGGCGACTTCGAGTTCGATCTGTTCGTTGACGCGGGCGAGATCAGCAGTGCGCTCCTCGACGCGCCGTTCCAGCTCGTTGCGCGCCTCCTCCTGGAGCCGGAGCCGCTCCACGACCCGGGCGCGACGTTGCCAGAGCACGGCAAGTCCAAGGCCCGCAAGGCAGATGAACAGCAGAATGGCGATGAGGGCGGTCCGGGCCTGCGTGCGCACCGAGGCTGTGTCGAGCAGCACATTCACGGTCCAGTCCGCCTCCGGCATGTATTGCGAGAGCTGCAGATATTCCCGCGTCGAGCCTTCACCGGCGATCCGCATCAAATGTTGACCGTAGTAAACACTTTCGGTGACGGGTAGGGGTTTCAATGCCGCTTCGGCGTAGCGCCGGGAAGCCTGGGTACGGGCGAGGCGAGGGGCGTCCAACGGCAGAATGCCGTTATAGAGCCACTTTTCGTTCCCCGTCATGAAGATGATGCCTTCGGGGTCTGCGACGAAGATTTCGTATTCGCCACCGCGCCAGGAAGCCTCAATGGTGTCAATGTCCACCTTGAAGACGATAACACCGAGGATAGTACCGCCGACTTCCACCGGCGAGGAGAAATAGTACCCCCGTCTCAGCGATGTCGTACCAAGCGCATAGAACCGTGCCTGCCGACCCGCGATCGCCTCCTGAAAGTAGGGACGGTAGTCGAAATTCTGGCCGACGAAGGTTCCGGGTGCCTCATAATTGCTGGCCGCGATCGTGTTGCCGTCCGGCGTCATCACATAAATGTCCGAGGACTCCAGAAGGCTGTTGATCTCCTTGAGGTATTGACTTGCGGTCCGGCGCAGCTCCGGGTCCGCCGGCGCCTGGAGCAGCGCTTCGATGTCGTCGTGATCAGCGATCAGCGCGGGCAGGGGCTCGTAGCGGCTGAGATGCCCGCCGAGCGCCGCAACCGCAAGGCGAAGTGTCGTGCCGGCCTGCAAGGAGGCTTCGCCCATGTAGCTGCGGGTCAACAGCGCGCCGCCTTGCAGGATGGTGAGCACCACGACGATCGGCAGGATCACGAATGCCAGGGCATGACGCAATTTCACGGAACGACTGCTCCTCTCCGCTTCCTCCCGGCCAAGCGGCCGCAGCTTATCCTAATGAGCCGGGTCGATCTTTCCTAGAGGGGAGGGGAGGGGAGGGGAGGGACGCTAGTCCGGCAAGCGGGCTTCACCAAGGTCGATGTTCAAGAAGCCGGCGATCGCATCCGCGACAATGGCGTGGTCTATGCGCTGTGGCACGCCCGAAACCGTAACGGCTCCCACGCAGCCGAGATCCGCTACGAAGAGCGGGACGCTGCCGCCGTGCACTGCGAAGTCGGCATGCGGGAGATTATGCGCTTCCATTTGGTCCCGGCCGGAAAACGCCAGCCTCCGCCCCACGAGATAGGAGGAGTGCCAGAGCCGCAGCACCGTGTTTCGCTTGCGACGGACCCACTCGACATTGTCGGTCGATGTTCCGGGGAGGGCGCAATGAAACAACGGCCGATCACGCAGGGAGATATCGATCGCCACACCCGCGCCACGGGCGAGCGCCGTCTCGCGAACCCGATTGCCGAGCGCCCAGGCATCGTCCGGGCTGAACCGGCTGAACCGGAGAAGGCGCTCCTGTTCCTCCAGCCGGCGGATGTCGTCCGCAATCATCTCGGTCATTGTCGTCTCCCTCTCGTGATCTTGGTCCGATCCTTACCGGGACTTCGCATGCGGGGGAAGACACCGCGCTCTTGACGGAGATCAAGGCCGCGGTGCAGGAAGTGCCTAGGGTGGAGCCGTACAGATCCTCCCCACCCGTGGAACACTCATGCCGGACAGCTTTTTCATCGTCGCCATTCTCGCGCTGCTGCTCACGCCTGGACCGACCAACACCCTTCTGACGGTCGGCGCCGCAGCGCGCGGATTCCGCTCGAGCCTCCCGCTGCTGATCGGGGAGCTTGCAGGCTATCTTGTCGTCGTCGTGCCACTGGCAACGATTGCCGCGTCTCTGCTGGAAGGGCGCCCGGCGCTTGCCGTCACCCTTCGGCTCGTGGCTGCCTTGTGGGTGCTTTTTCTGGCCATTCGGCTTTGGCGCGTCTCGTCCAGCGAGACGACCCCGGACAGTGCCTCTACCGTAACCATCGGTCAGGTCTTCCTGACAACCGTCCTCAACCCGAAAGCACCGATTATCGGTCTCGTCATCATGCCACACGGCCCGCTTTCGCAGATCGCCCCGGCGATAGGGTTGTTCAGCCTGCTGGTTGCGGGCGCCGGCACGAGTTTTCTTGTTCTAGGCAGCCTGATTGGTCGCGCGCCGGTTCTGTCGCCGCAACTTGTCTACCGCGTTGCAGCCGTCTGCCTCGGCGTGTTTTCGCTCGGGCTGGCGGGAACCGCTTCCGGGCTTATTTGAGATCAGGCCTCATCGGCCTGATGCAGGCGCATGAGTTCCTGCTGCACCTCGTCCTGAAAGGCGAAGACGGCGGCCCGTGCCTGGGTTTCGTTCGATCCAAGCTTCTGCAGCTCGGCCGCAAGTTCACGGCACACCTTCACCCAGTATAGCCGCGCTTCATCGCCATGCAGGACGCCCAGTTCCCCGGCACAGCGGCGGACATGGGCCGTGCGGCGTTCGACGGGAAACGGGACGACCGGTCCATTCTCGTTGGCAACAGAGCGGCGGTGCGGCTGGATCGCGGCATATGGGGGCATTGATTCGGGCTTCCTTGTCTTCCCCCCATGATTAGGGAATCCATGGTTAATGCCCGGTTTCCAAAGTGAATTTCGTGTACCGCCCTGGCACCGTCACCCCACCTGCCGTACTGGCTTCTCGTTTGCCCGCGTCAGCGCCATCAGCATCGGCCCGAGCGAAAACTCCCCGCGTTCCGCCCGCCGAGTGAGGTCACGCAAATAGCCGCCCGCCGAGTTGATGTGCCCGGCGCGTTCAAGAATGCAGGCAATGACCGTCGCTGCGTTCTCCGGCCCGAGGATCGCACAGGCGTTCTCATAGGCCGAGGCGCTGACCGCCAGCATTGAGCGCACCACCACCGCCGCGGTCATCAGATCGCGCCAGCTCGATATCGCTCCACCCGGACCGAAGGCGACGATTTCCGGGCACGCCTGCAGCACAAGACCCAGCGGATAGGGCTTGAGCGCATCCGAAACATTCGCCGGCTGTGGATGAACTCCTTTCGCCGTCGTCGGGACATCGACAGGCCACTGCGAATAGCGTCCGCTCGTTTTTTCATCGCCATTGCCGTGCTGCACAGCCACCCGCTCCTGTTCTCTCTCGGCGCCGCCGCCCTGCTTCGGTTCGAAGCGAGGTTCAAAATCAGAGGATGAGTCGGGTTTTGAATTCTGTTTGTGCCGCTCAGTTTGGCCGGCATTGCCCGCCGATTTTTTCAAAATAACCTGCTGTTCCAGGTGGTTGATGATTTCCGCTCGCAACGCTTCCAGCGCGGCGAGGGCCGGCGTCAGGATTTCCGGTGTCGGTACGCGTGGCAGGGCAAGCACAAGCACTCGAAAATCGGCTTCGTAACGCATCCAGTCCCCCGTAAGCCCGTCTTCCAGCGCGGTCCCGATCAGCTTGGCAATATCCCGGCGCACGAGCGTCACACGCTCCCGCAGCCGCTGCAGCAACAGGCGCTCGGCAACCACCTCGGCGGCAAGCTGTTCGATTTCCTCGGCCCGGGCAAGCAGCGGGGCCAGTGAAAAGCCGAAGGCTTCACCGATCGCGCCCTGCTGGTCGCGTCGCACATAGCGCTTGCCGTTCGGACTGTCGCGCCGGGTGAGAAGGCCACTTTCCACCAGCGCCGCGAGATGCCGGCGCAGCGTCGTCTCCGCCATGCCGTGCGTGCGCAGCGAAAGCTGAGCGTTCGAGGGGAACACCACCAGCCCATCGCTTCCGGCAAGGTCAGTCTTCGGATAAAAGCTCATCAATGCATTCAGCACCGAAAGCGCCCGGTCGCTGATGCCCAGCTTCGGCCGCGCTTCACAGAGCCACCGATACAGCTTCCACTTGTCCACGCTCGCATCCGGCGGGACTGATTTTGCGATCGCCTGGCTTGCGAGCATGCCAAGCGTCATCGCCCGCCGCCCGAAGGGCGTCGTTATGCCGTCCGTCTCCATGTCTCTTCACCTTTTCAACAGGCAAAAGAAACCCCATCACCGGAACCGGCGCCAAAAAGGCTTGACTGTGATTCGGGGAAGTGCGACTCTCAGGCTGCTAAACGATGAGAAGGGCTTCCACGACGGTAACGTTGAGGGGGCCTTTTTCTTTTGCGGATCAATCTCCTGATTTATCTGCATTTTCCGTCCGGAACGCCTCGTAGAGGCGGTCCAGGTTCTGGGTAATGTAAGCGCCAAAGGCCAAGGCATCCGCGGATTTCAGCGCAATCGTGTACTGGCGACCGGTGGTCTTGATGCTGGCGCGCACCGGGCCATCCTTGCGGACCCACTCGGCCGGCGCCGGCTTTGCGACAGCCTCTGGGGCGTCCTTGCGGGCAAGGTGGCTGCTGACGAGATTGAAACGGTCCTCGGGTGCACGGGCTTTCACCCGGTCGCGGGCCAGGAATTCCATCGCCCTGTCCTCGTTGGCGGGCTCGTCGAAGCGGGTGGCCAGCTCGTGCCAGCGGTCTCGCCCGATGGCGAGCGCCGGGCCGATGCCGGTCCGCACCGTCTTGGGAATGCGGTTCACCACCGAGAGCATCTTGGACACGGTCGTCTTGTCGGCACTCAGCGCCGCCATGATCGTTTCGCGGTCGAAGCCACGCGCCTCCAGCTCCCCGGCAAAGGTTGCCCTTTCGAGGAAGGAAAGGTCAGCGCGCGCACTGTTTTCCTGGCCCTGCGCGATAACGTGGTCCCGGTCGGTCAACGCCTTGACGACAGCACGAACGGGCCGCCCGAGCAGGCGCGCAGCCTTGGCGCGGCGATGGCCGAAGGCGATCTGGTAGATACCGTCCTTGGCTGGATGCGGGCGAACGAGGATCGGCGAGTCCTGCCCCCGCACGCGCATAGCCTCAACAAGGTCACGGAACTGCTCGTCCGAATGGGCAAGGCGGTCGGAAACGAAGGATTCTTCGATCTGATCGGGCTCAAGCTCGATGACGACCTCGCCGGCCGTCAACTTCGCTTCGATCTCTTTTGCCGCATCCGCCTTGGCGGCCAGCGCGTCGATACTGCGCGTAACAGCGCCAAGCGCGCCGATGCCCTTGTAGGTCACATGCTGGCGCGGCTCGTCGTTGCCGGGGGTTACCGGCGCCACTTGCTCCGTCGTCGTCGGGGACATCAGGTTGGAAAGAACGTTCTTGCGCGCCATGGTCAGCGCCCCCATGCTTTGTGGATCAGTTCAACGATTTCCGCGTTGACCGCCTCCATGGATTCGAGCGCCCGGTCATAGGTGGCACGTGTGAACTGACTCCGGTCAACTTCGTAAAGCGTCTGGTTGGTCAGCGCTGCATCGGCAATGGCAACGCTTCGCACCATCGGATTGGTCAGGACATGCTGCTTGAACAGTGAGCGCATGAAGGCGACCATCTGGGTTTGCGGCCCGTCGGCCGGGTCGTAGCGGGTAACGAGATACCGCAGCCAGTCGAGGTTCATGTTGCCACCCGCGCTCTTCAGCGTGTTCAGCACTTCCCCCAGCATCTGCAGGAACTGGCACATGGACATGACGTCGAGCATCTGCGGATGCACCGTGATCAGCACCGCCGTCGCGCCGCAGATCGCGCTCATCGTCAGGAAGCCGAGCTGCGGCGGGCAGTCGATCACCACCACGTCATAGTCCTCGGCTACGGACGACAGGGCCTCATCGAGCCGTGCGAAGAAGATCCGGCCATAATCGCTCCGGTCGCCCTGCGCGAGAACCCGCGGCGTGTCGTGCTCGAACTCCATGAGTTCGAGATTGCCCGGCACGATGTCGAGGCCCGGGAAGTTCGTCTTGCGGATGATTTCCTTCAGCGGCCGCCGCTGGTCGTCATAGCGGATGGCCCCGTAAAGCGTCTCGTTCTCGTTGACGTCGAACTCCGGCTGGAAGCCGTGCACCGCCGAAAGGCTGGCCTGCGGGTCGAGATCCACCGCCAGCACCCGGTGCCCGGTCAGCGCGAGGTGTTGGGCGAGGTGGGCCGTCGTCGTCGTCTTGCCGGAGCCGCCCTTGAAGTTGACGACCGCGATGACCTGAAGGTGCTCGCCGCCGCGCCGGCGCGGCACGTAGCGCTGACCGGCGCGGCCGTTCTGCTCCAGATACTCGCGCATCTCCTGCAATTGCTCGGCCGAATAGGACCGGCGGCCGGAAGGCGTGACCTGCGGCAGCGGCCCCTTGGATTCCAGCGAAAGATTGCGCAGGTAGCCGCTGGTGACGCCCAGGAAATGTGCGGCCTCGCTCAGCTGGAACTGGCGCAGGTTCTTCTGTGCGACGGGAGGGAACATCTCCAGCCGGTGCTGCTTCAGTTTGTCTGACAGTTCGTGCGCCTGTCCGATGATCAGTTGATCGACCTCGGAAATTGCCCGTCCGAACGTTGCGGCCATATTCATGTCGAGAATCTCAAAATGCGATTTCAAACCCATTTGCAGGTTTAAAACGCATTTAGACGCGATTCTGATTCCAGGGCAAGGCAAAAAGGGTTAACGCGCCCGTCACGGGATGGGGCTGGCACCCAATAACCCGGACTTTAGCCTATTGACCATCGGTCGCCTATCGAGGCCGCGCGATTCGGCTGGGGAAAACTCAAGAAAGTTTGCATTTTTCTTCCGGGACCACCGAATCTGGTCCCTCAAGCCTCGACATAGCCCCGCCTGCGCCGAAGCGCGACCTGTCGCGCGAGCACCCTTTCCGCCTCCGCCAGCGAGGGATAGAGGTTCAGCGCCTGCCGGCCGCGCGTGCCGATACGGCCCCAGTGACGCAGCACCGCGACCTCGCCGAAAAGGGTCGGCTCCAACGAGAGCATATAGAAGCGCGCCATGTTGCGCACCGCATCGATACGGCGAAAACGATAGCTGGGCATCGGCGGTGGGAGCGTGTTGGGCATGGACGCGAGTCTGCCGAAGGCGCGAATCACCGTCCAACGAAAGATATGAATCGATCAGGGTCGATCGTTTCACAGTATTGATGTATCGTCAGTCCTTCGGCACGCGACGAACCGTCGGCACCGCCAGCTTCGCCTCGACGGCGGCAAGACCGGCCTCCAGTTGTTTCATCCCGCCGGCACCGAGGAGCAGGGCAAGCTCGCGCTCGTACTCCCGTGCCACCACGACCATTTCGCCATAGATGCGCCGTCCCGCCGGCGTCAGTTCGAGGTGCTCGATCCGGCGGTCGTCCAAATCTTCACGCCGCTTCAGCCAGCGTTTTTCCTCCAGCGCCCGCACGGCACGCGACACCTTCGTCTTGTGCATGCTGGAGTTCGCGCCGATCTCCGTCGCCGTCATGTGCCCGTAGGCGCCGAGTGCAGCTAGCGCCCGCCATTCGGGCCGCGTCATGCGGTAGCGCGCACGGTATTGCGCGCCAAAGCGCTGGCTGACCAGCTCGGCGGCGAGATTGAGCCGATAGGGCAGGAATGTCTCGAGCTTGAAATCCATGGCGCGCCTTGATGGTTACAAAATAGACAGTTACATCTGCAACCACTTGAGGACAAGCGCCTTGCAGGAGGAGGATCAGCCATGTCGGATCATGCCGCCAACAGCCTGAAATACATGCCGGGTTTCGGCAATGATTTCGAAACGGAGGCGCTGCCGGGCGCCCTGCCGCAGGGCCAGAACAGCCCGCAGAAATGCAACTACGGCCTCTATGCCGAACAGCTTTCCGGATCACCCTTCACTGCACCGCGCGGCACCAACGAGCGCTCCTGGCTCTACCGAATCCGCCCAAGCGTGCGCCACACCCGCCGCTTCTCCAATACCAGCTATCCGCACTGGAAAACTGCGCCCTGCCTCGACGACCATTCCCTGCCGCTCGGCCAGCTGCGCTGGAACCCGCTGCCGGCGTCTGACGAGACGCAGAATTTCCTTCAAGGTATCCGCACCATGACAACGGCCGGCGACGTGCTGACGCAGGTCGGCATGGCGGCGCATGCCTATACGTTCAACGCCGACATGGTGGACGACTATTTCTTCAATGCCGACGGCGAGCTTCTCGTCGTGCCGCAGCTCGGTGCCGTCCGTATCTTCACCGAAATGGGCATCATGGATGTCGAGCCGCTGGAAATCTGCCTCATCCCGCGCGGCATGATGTTCAAGGTCGCGCGCATCGGCGAGGGCGACACCTGGCGCGGTTATGTCTGCGAGAACTACGGCGCGAAATTCACCCTGCCGGACCGCGGGCCGATCGGCGCCAACTGCCTTGCCAATCCGCGCGACTTCAAGACGCCGGTCGCGGCCTATGAGGACAAGGAGACGCCCTGCCGCGTGCACGTCAAATGGTGCGGCAAGTTCTATGTGACCGAGATCGGCCATTCCCCGCTCGACGTCGTCGCCTGGCACGGAAACTACACACCGTTCAAATACGACCTCAGGGCCTATTCGCCGGTCGGCGCGATCCTCTTCGACCATCCCGACCCGTCGATCTTCACCGTGCTGACTGCGCCGACCGAGGAGGCCGGCACCGCGAACATCGACTTCGTCATCTTCCCGCCGCGCTGGATGGTGGCCGAGCACACCTTCCGCCCGCCCTGGTATCACCGCAACATCATGAGCGAATTCATGGGCCTGATCCACGGCCAGTACGACGCCAAGGAGGAGGGGTTCGTGCCCGGCGGCATGAGCCTTCACAACATGATGCTACCACACGGGCCCGATGCGACCGGCTTCGAGAAAGCCTCGAACAGCGAGCTTAAGCCTGTAAAACTCGACCACACCATGGCCTTCATGTTCGAGACGCGCTTCCCCCAGCAGATCACGAAGTTCGCGGCCGAGCTAGAAACCCTGCAGGACAACTATCTCGAATGCTGGGATGGGCTGGAACGCAAGTTCGACGGAACGCCGGGCATCAAATGACGTCAGCCGCCCTGCCAGGCCTTCACCGCCTCCAGCGGCCAGACGAGCATCAGGATGTTGAGCGCCAGGCCATCGCGGATGAGCCAGGTGGTGGTCGCCTCGAAGACGACGATGATCGCAACGCTCGCCCAGACGGGCAGGCGTGCCGCGAGGAAGAAGCCGACCACCATGGCGAGAATGTCCGCGCTCGAATTGATCACGCTGTCGCCGAAATAGTCGAGCGAGATCGTCGCCTCGCGATAGCGATTGATGATCATGTCGGTGTTTTCGAGGATTTCCCAGGCGCATTCCAGCACCAGCGAGAGAGCAAGCCGCAGTTTGAGGCTCGCCTTCTTCAGGAGGAACGTGAAGAGGCCGAAGAACAGGATACCGTGGATGATGTGGCTCGGCGTGTACCAATCGGACAGGTGCTGCGAGTTTTCCGAAGAAACCACCACGCCATGCCAGAGTTTGACATATCCGCACTTGCAGATGAGTGGCTGCCCCATCGTATAAAGGATGATGGCCGTCGCGCCGACGAAGCCGGCGACCAGCAGCAGGGAATTCAGCACCGTACGGTTCAAGACGGGATTTCCTCGGAAAAGCGATGCGCCGGAACGACCGGCGCACGAGGGTGGAGACAGGCGGCCGGAAGATGACACGATCGCACGGCCGGAAACAAGATCGGGAGTAGGACGCATGAAGCTTGCGACACTGAAAAATTCCACCCGCGACGGCCGCTTGGTCGTCGTCTCGCGCGACCTGACACGCTGCTCGGAAGTGGGGCATATCGCCCGCACTCTCCAGGATGCGCTGGACGACTGGGAACATGTCGCCCCGCGGCTTGAGCGGGTCGCCGAAGGGTTGGAAACCGGCTCGCAACCGACCGCCCGCTTCCACGAACACGACGCCGCATCGCCACTGCCCCGCGCTTACCAGTGGGCGGACGGCTCGGCCTATGTCAATCACGTCGAACTCGTGCGCAAGGCACGCAATGCCGAAATGCCCGAGAGCTTCTGGACCGATCCCCTGATGTATCAAGGCGGCTCCGACAGCTTTTTGGGACCGCGAGACCCGATCCTTGCGGCGGATGAGGCCTTCGGCATCGACATGGAAGGCGAGATCGCCGTCATCGTGGACGACGTGCCGATGGGCGCGAGCGTCGAGGAGGCGCGGCAGGCAATCAAGCTCGTCATGCTCGTCAACGACGTGTCGTTGCGTGGCCTCATTCCGGGTGAACTCGCCAAGGGCTTCGGCTTCTTCCAGTCGAAACCCTCCTCGGCCTTCTCACCCGTCGCGGTGACCCCCGCCGAACTGGGCGATGCCTGGGACGGCGGCAAGCTGCACCTGCCGCTCCTCGTCTCCCTGAACGGCAAGGCCTTCGGCAAGGCCAATGCCGGCATCGACATGACCTTCGACTTCGCCGAACTCGTCGCCCATGCCGCCAAAACCCGGCCGCTCGTCGCCGGCTCGATCATCGGCTCCGGCACCGTCTCCAACAAGCTTGATGACGGCCCCGGCAAGTCGGTCGCCGAAGGTGGGGCGGGGTATTCCTGCATCGCGGAAATCCGCACCATCGAAACGATCGCCTCGGGCGCGCCCAAGACACCCTTCATGAAATTCGGCGACACCGTGCGCATCGAGATGAAGGACAAGACGGGCCACTCGATCTTCGGCGCGATCGAACAGACCGTCGAGCGATACGAGAAAGGCTGAGCCAGTGCACGACGAGATCATCCTCTTCGATTACTGGCGCTCATCCGCCAGCTACCGTGTGCGCATCGCGCTCGAAAGCCTCAGCCTGTCCTACCGGCGCGAATCCGTTGATCTCCTGGCCGGTCAGCAGCGTTCCCCGGAACACCGCGCCCGCAACCCGCAGGGCCTCGTGCCGGCCTTGTCGATCGACGGGCACGTCCTGACGCAATCGCTTGCTATCATCGAGTATCTTGCCGAAACGCGCCCCGAGGCGCGTTTCCTGCCTGCCGATCCGCTGGGTCGGCAGCGGGTGCGCACGCTTTCCTATGCGATCGCCATGGAAATCCACGCCGTCTGCAACACCGGCGTCATCGGCCATGTCATGACGCTGACGGGGGGAGGGGAGGAGACGCGCGTCGCCTGGATGAAGAAGTACATCGGCGAAGGCCTTCTGGCCGTCGAAAAGCTCCTCGATGCCCCGGCGACCGGCATCTTCTGCCATGGCGACACGCCCACCATGGCGGATTTCTGCCTCGTGCCGCAGGTCTACAATGCCGAGCGCTGGGGCGTCGACCTGTCGGCCCTCGAACGGGTACGACGCATCGCCGAAACCTGCCGCGCCCTTACTGCTTTCCAGGCTGCGCACCCTGACGCGGTCAAGCCGGCCTGATCTTTCAGGCAAGGTTCCGGCATGGTATATATACCCTCGACAGAGGAAGGATATATACCATGCCGCTCTATGTGAAGGACCAGGAGGTCGATCGGCTTGCCGAACGACTGTCCGCGCTGCGCAAGGTCAGCAAGACCGAGGCGGTGCGGCAGGCTCTCGTGCATGAACTGGAGCGCGTGGAGAGCGAACCGACATTGGTCGAGAAGGCCGTGGCCATGACAAGGGAACTCAACAGGAAGTACGCCCCCACTGGCCTCAAGGCCGACAAAGCCTTCATCGACAGTCTCTACGAGGATTGATGTTCCTCGACGCTTCAGCAATCGTCGCCATGATGACAAACGAAAGCGATGCCGAATCGCTGTCGGCGCGCTTGGCGGCCGCGCGTTCACCGACGACCTCGGCTATGGCGCTTTGGGAAGCGTCCGTTGCTTATAGCCGGATTTTCCGACTTGAACCGAACACCGCCCTGCGCGAGGTCGAGGCCTATATCCGGCTGTTTGATGTCCAGATCATTGCCATCGAGCCGGCAATCGCGGCAGCAGCCGTCGATGCATACCACCGCTTCGGCAAGGGCCGCCATCCCGCAGGTCTCAACTTCGGAGACTGCTTCGCCTATGCCTGCGCAAGGCAGCTCGGTATGCCACTGCTCCACAAAGACGACGACCTTCCGCAGACGGATATCGAGACCGCCTGAGGATCGCCCTGCCCAAGCAGGGCGATCCCGGTAACATCAGGCGACGTCGCCCATGCAGACATATTTCAGTTCGAGATAGTCGTCGGCACCATGGGCGGAGCCTTCGCGGCCGAGACCGGACTGCTTGATGCCGCCGAAGGGCGCAGCCTCGGAGGAAATGAGGCCGGTATTGACGCCGACCATGCCGTATTCCAGCGCTTCAGCCACCTTCCAGACCTTCTTGAGATCGCCGGCGAAGAAGTAGGCGGCAAGGCCGAACTCGGTGTCGTTCGCCTGCGCGATCACGTCCTCGACGGTGTCGAAGCGGAAGAGCGGGGCGACGGGACCGAAGGTTTCCTCCCGTGCGACCGTCATGCCGCGTGCGACGTTCTTCAGAACGGTCGGCTGGAAGAAGGTGCCCTTGCCGTCGACGCGCTTGCCGCCGGCCACCACGGACGCTCCCTTGGAGACGGCATCGGCAATATGCGCCTCGACCTTGTCGATCGCCGCTTCCTCGATGAGCGGGCCGATCGTCGTGCCCTTGTCGAAGCCATCGCCGACCGAGAGCTCGGCAACCCTCTTCGCCAGCTTTTCGGCAAAGACGTCATAGACATTCGACTGCACATAGAGACGGTTGGCGCAGACGCAGGTCTGGCCGGCATTGCGATATTTCGACGCCATGGCGCCTTCCACGGCGGCGTCGATGTTCGCGTCGTCGAAGACGATGAAGGGCGCGTTGCCGCCGAGCTCCAGGCTCACCTTCTTGATCTGGTCGGAGCACTGGCGCATCAGGATGCGACCGACCTCCGTCGAACCCGTGAACGAGATTTTGCGGACTTTCGGGTTGAAGCAGAGCTCCTTGCCGATCGCCGGACCATCCGTGCCGAGAATGACGTTGAAGGCGCCCGCGGGAATGCCGGCCTTTTCGGCGAGCACCGCAAGGGCAATGGCCGAAAGCGGCGTCTGCTCGGCCGGCTTGGAAACAACCGTGCAGCCGACGGCAAGTGCCGGCGCCACCTTGCGGGCGATCATCGCGGCAGGGAAATTCCACGGCGTGATCGTGCCCACGACGCCGACGGGCTGCTTGATGACCAGCATGCGCTTGTCGGCCGACGGAGCCGGAATCGTCTCGCCGTTGATGCGCTTGGCCTCTTCCGCATACCACTCGACATAGGAGGCGGCATAGAGGATTTCGCCCTTGGCTTCCGCCAGCGGCTTGCCCATTTCGGCAGTCAGGATCGCGGCCAGTTCGTCGGCATTCGCGATGATGAGGTCGTTCCACTTGCGCAGGAGGATGCTGCGGTCCCTCGCCGGGCGGGCGGCCCAGACCTGCTGTGCCGCATAGGCCGCGTCGATCGCCGCGGCCGTTTCGCCGGCGCCCATTTCCGGCAGTGTGGCGAGCTTTTCGCCGGTGGCCGGGTTGAAGACGTCGAAGGTTGCCGCGCCGTTTCCGCCGATCCAGTTGCCGTTGACATAACCCGCATCGCGCAGGAGATCGGTCGACGTCAGGTGCCGGGTGAGAGCATCGTAGAAAGCCATGGTGTCCTTCCTTTCGGACATGGAAGGCCGTTCACCCGGAGCTAGAGCTCCGGGTGCCGCCTTGGGAGGATGTGTTTCAGTGTTGCGCGGCGCCGATCAGGCGGCGCGGGCTTCGATCATCGCGCTTTCGAGAATGTCGAGCGCCTCGGCGAACACCTCGTCCTGGATAGTGATCGGCGCCAGGAAGCGGATGACGTTGCCGTGCACGCCGCAGGTCAGCAGGATCAGGCCCTTGTCGAGAGCCTTCAGACGCACCTTGTTGGCGAACTCGGCGCTCGGCAGCTTGGTCGAAACATCGTTGAACTCGACGGCGTTCATGAAGCCCGGGCCGCGGATGTCGACAATCTCGGGAATCTTGTCCTGCAGCGAGGCAAGGCGCTGTTTCAGGCGCGCGCCGAGATTTTCGGCGCGGTTGCAGAGGTCCTCGTCCTTGATGACGTCAAGAACGGCATGGGCCGCCGCAACGCCGATCGGGCTGCCGGCATAGGTGCCGCCAAGACCGCCCGGGCCGGGCGCGTCCATGATTTCCGCACGGCCGGTGACGGCCGCGATCGGGAAACCACCACCAAGGCCCTTGGCCATGGTCATCAGGTCGGCCGCGATGCCGTAGTGCTCCATGGCGAACATCTTGCCGGTGCGGGCGAAACCGGTCTGGACCTCATCGGCGATGAGCAGGATGCCGTGCTGGTCGCAGATCTCGCGCAGCGCCTTCATGAAGGAAACCGGGACCGGATAGAAACCGCCTTCGCCCTGAACCGGCTCGACAATGATCGCCGCGACCCGGTTCGGATCGACATCGGCTGCAAACAGCTTCTTCAGGACGGAAAGCGACTGCTCGACCGTCGTGCCGTGCATCTCGACCGGGAAGGGCGCATGGTAGACATCGGCCGGCATGGCGCCGAAGCCGACCTTGTAGGGAACCACCTTACCGGTCAGCGCCATGCCCATGAAGGTGCGGCCGTGGAAGCTACCCGTGAAGGCGATGACGGCCTGGCGACCGGTGGCGGCGCGGGCGATCTTCACGGCGTTCTCGACGGCTTCGGCGCCGGTCGTCACGAAGATCGTCTTCTTGGCGAAATTGCCGGGGGTGATGGCGTTCAGACGCTCGGCGAGCTCGACATAGTTCTCATAGGGCACGACCTGGTGGCAGGTGTGGGTAAAGCGGTCGAGCTGGTTCTTGACGGCCTCGATGACGCGCGGATGGCGGTGGCCCGTGTTGACGACGGCGATACCCGCGGCGAAATCGATATAGCGGTTGCCTTCCTTGTCCCAGATCTCCGCATTCTCCGCACGGTCGGCGTAGATCTGCGTGGTCATGCCGACGCCGCGCGAGATGGCGGCGTTCTTGCGGTCTGTGAGGGGCGTTGCGGTCATGGCGCTATCCTGAATCTGGAGGCTTCTGATAATGGAACGTTCGCGCGGCTCCCAACGCAAAGCCGCTTCGCGCTTTTTGCCGGAACCGCATTAACTTGCATTTTTTCTGCAAGTCTCAAGTGGAATTCCTACATTTTTTCTGCAAGAATGCAACGGGCATTTTACGGCCGCAATGCGACGGTTTTTCGAACCGGTCCGCGCCGCCGGAGTGCTATAAAAGAACACTATACAGAATCAGGGATTGGCGCGATGGGTTCGCAAGAACCGGTGCACTACAAGGTGGCGGAGGCCGCGCGGCTCGCTGGCGTTTCAGCCTCCACGCTCAGGCTTTGGGAAACGCAGGGGCTGGTCGTGCCCGACCGCTCCGAAACGGGTCACCGCCAATACAGCGCTGAGGACGTCGCACGGCTGAAGCGCATCGCCTGGTACAGGACCGAGCGCGGCCTCAACCCAGCGGCCATCCGCGAGGCGCTCGAAGCGGAAGAGCCAGCCAATGACAGTCCCGCCTCCGACGGCGACGCTCACCAGGGCGTCGGGCGCAAGCTGCGGAGCCTGCGCCACGCCGCCGGCAAGACGCTCGACCAGGTCGCCGGCGACATCGGCGTCGCGACCTCCGTGCTCTCCACCTTCGAGCGCACCTCGCAGGGCGTGACGTTCCGCGTGCTGCACGACCTTGCCGACTACTATGGCACAACCGTCTCGAAACTCTCCGGCGAGGAGGAGCTGGAAAACCGCTCGGTCGTCCGGGCAGGGGAGTGGAAGTTTTGGCCCGAGACCTCCCCCGGCGTCACCATCCAGGTTCTGGCCGACGGGCGCAACATGATGGATTGCCACCGTTTCGTGCTCGCCCCCGGCGCTTCCTCGGACGGTGCCTACAAGCATGAGGGCGAGGAATTCGTGCATGTCCTCTCCGGTCGCATCGAAATGGTGCTCGACGGCCACGAGTTCCACGACCTCGGCCCCGGCGACAGCCTCTATTTCGAAAGCTGCCGGCGCCATGCCTGGCGCAACCGTCACGACGGCGAGACCGTGCTGATCTGGATCAACACGCCGCCGACCTTCTGAGCCGGCGCCCGGACGGACGGTGCCCGCTGCGGCACCCGACATAGTTTACAATTTCAGTAGAAAATATTTTCCGCTGCACCGCGATATCCGGGAGTGAAAATTTCCGTTTCCGCCTGCTCAATAAACCGCCATTCGTTGTCCATAAAAGCAGCATTTGCGATTTTGAGGGCAGAAACAACGATGTTTCGCAGTCGATCCTCCCAATCGCGAAAGCAGGCCAGCATGTCGAAAATCAACAAGAAACTCCGCGCAAGCACTCTCTTCACCCGCCGCGCCGCACTCGCGGCCCTCGCGGTGGCAGCCGCCGCCCTCTCCACCTTCTCGCTTCCCGCACCCGGCTTTGCCGAAGACAAGAAGGATCTCAAGGTCGGCATCATCTCGGGCGAGGACGAAGACGTCTGGCGCGTCGTCATCGCGGAAGCCGCCAAGAAGGGCCTCACCATCGAGGCGGTCGTCTTCAACGACTACACCCAGCCGAACGAAGCGCTTGCCCGCGGCGAAATCGACGCGAACGCCTTCCAGCATCTTCCCTATCTGGAAAACCAGGTCCAGCAGCACGGCTACAAAATCGTCCCGGTCGGCTACACGGCCGTTTGGCCGATCGGCCTCTACTCCAAGAAGCACGCCAAGGTGGCCGAACTTCCTGATGGCGCCGTCGTCGGCGTGCCGAACGACCCGTCCAACGAGGGCCGGGCGCTGCGCGTGCTCCAGAACGAAGGCCTGATCAAGCTGAAGGACGGCACCGGCATCCTCGCCACGATCGCCGACATCGCCGAGAACCCGAAGAACTTCGAGATCAAGGAACTCGATGCCGGAATCGTCGGCCGCTCGGTCGATGACCTCGATGCCGCGATCGTCAACACCGACTGGGCACTGAAGAGCGGGCTCACCCCGGAAAACCGCATCGCGCAGGAACCCGTCGACGAAAACCCGTACCGCAACTTCATCGCCGTACGCGAAGAATCGAAGGATGAGGCCTGGGTCAAGCCGCTGGTCGAAGCCTACCAGAACGATGCCGTGAAGGCTGAATTCGACCGCGTCTACAAGGGCACGGGCATCAGCGCCTACTAAGGCCGCCAACCAACCAGCAAGACAGCCCGCGATGCGCCTTCGGCCGCCGCGGGCTGTCTTGTCGTTTCCGGAAGGGAACCGAAATGAACACCCATGTGACAAGACAGGCGGCCGAAGCCGTCGCGCGGCAGGACGATGTCGTGCGTCTCGCCGACGTCCGGCGCCGCTTCGGCGCAACCGCCGCGCTCGACGGCGTTTCGCTTACGGTGCGCCGCGGCGAAATCCTCGGCATCATCGGCCGCAGCGGCGCCGGCAAGTCGACGCTCATCCGCTGCCTCAACGGCCTCGAACGGCCGGACAGCGGCAGCATTGCCATCGAAGGTCGCGAGATCACCGGCCTTGGCGAGGCGGATCTGCAACCGCTGCGCCGCCGCATCGGCATGATCTTCCAGCACTTCAACCTGCTCTCGGCCAAGACCGTCGAGGAAAATATCGCCCTACCGTTGAAGATCGAGGGCTGGCCGAAGGCCAAACGTCTGGCACGCGCGGCCGAGCTTATCGAACTCGTCGGCCTCTCGGGCAAGGCGAAGGCCTATCCGTCGGAACTTTCCGGTGGCCAGAAGCAGCGCGTCGGCATTGCAAGGGCACTCGCCGCAAGCCCGGCGCTGCTGCTTTCCGACGAGGCGACCTCCGCGCTCGATCCGGAAACGACCCGGGCGATCCTTACGCTGCTGAAGGATATCAACCGCAAGCTCGGCCTCACCATCCTGCTCATCACCCACGAAATGGAAGTGGTGCGCTCCATCGCGGACCGCGTAACGGTGCTCGACGCCGGCCGCATCGTGGAGGAAGGTCCGGTCTGGCAGGTCTTCGCGACGCCTCAGGCACAGACGACGAAGAGCCTTCTCAGCGGCATCCGCCCGCAGCTGCCGGCCCATATCGCCGAGACGCTGGTCGCGGATGTGGTTGGCGAGGCCATCCTCGGTGTCGATATCGCCGGCCCTGCCGCAACAGGCCCCTTCCTTCAGCAGCTTTCCGCCGCGTTTCCGGACGGCTACCGGCTGATCCACGGCGGCATCGACCATATCCAGGAACAGGCGGTCGGCCGCTTCTTCATCGCCGTGCCGGCCGAGGCCACTGCACGTTTCACAACCCTTGCAGAGCGCTCCGGCGCACAGGTGGAGGTCCTCGGCCATGTCGCCGGTCATGCTTGAACTGCTCGTCCGTTCGCTGTGGGAAACCGTCGTCATGACGGCGGCCTCCGGCGTCATCTCGCTCGTCTTCGGCCTGCCGCTCGGCCTTGCGCTGGTCGCAACCGCGCGCGGCGGCATTGCGGAAAACCTCTGGATCAGCCGCGTGCTCGGCGCCGTCATCAACGGTTTCCGCTCCGTGCCCTTCATCATCCTGCTGGTCGCCCTCATTCCGGTCACGCGCCTCATCGTCGGCACGTCGATCGGCACCTGGGCGGCCATCGTGCCGCTCGCCATCGCCGCGACACCCTATTATGCGCGCATCGCCGAGGTGTCGCTGCGTGAAGTCGATCGCGGCCTGATCGAGGCGGTGCGGGCGATGGGCGGCAACCGCTGGACCATCGTGCGGGAAGTGCTGATCCCCGAGGCGTTGCCCGGCATCGTGGCCGGCTTCACCGTCACGCTCGTCACGCTGATCGGCGCCTCTGCCATGGCCGGCGCCATCGGCGCGGGCGGCCTCGGCGACCTCGCCATCCGCTACGGCTACCAGCGCTTCGAGACATCGGTGATGGTGGCGGTTGTCGCCGTGCTGATCGTGCTCGTCTGCGGTATCCAGTGGCTGGGCGATCGCCTGACCGCCCGCCTCGACCACCGCGGGTGAGATCCAGCACACCGGAAAACGGCCGCCTCTTCTGACCAAGAGGCGGCCGTTTCCTTTCAGGCCCCCCGATAAACCTCAGCGATGCGCTGCCCAGGGCACCAGGCGCCGCTCGATCTGCCGGGCGATGTATTCCAGGAGGATGGCGATCAGCGCGATGACGATGATGCCGGCAATGACGATGTCGGTGACGAGGAACTGAGCCGCCGACTGGATCATGAAACCGATGCCGCTCGTCGCAGCCACCAGCTCGGCCGCCACCAGCGTCGTCCAGCCGGCGCCGAGCGCAATGCGCACGCCGGTCAGGATCGACGGCACGGCACTCGGCAGCACCACCTCGCGCAGCACCTGCGCCCGGCTCGCCCCGAGCGAGCGAGCCGCATTGACGTGATCCTTCGAAACCCCGCGCACGCCGGCGGAGGTCGACAGGATGATCGACGGCAGCATGGAAAGTGCGATGACCGTGATCTTCGAGGCCTCGCCGATGCCGACCCAGATGATGATCAGCGGCAGATAGGCAAGCGGCGGCAGCGGCCGCAGGAATTCGACGATAGGGTCGAGAACGCCGCGGCCAAGGCGGCTCGTGCCGATCGCGATGCCGGCAGGAATGCCGATGAGGATGGAGGCGATCAACGCGCCGAAGATGCGGGTGAGGCTGGCGCCGACATGTTCTGCCAGCGTCGCGTCGACGAACCCCGTGACGACGAGATTGTAGAGCGCGAGCACGACCTGCCGCGGGGAGGGCAGGAAGACCGGCGAGACGAGCGCGTAGACGGAGGCCAGCCCCCAGGCCGCGATGATCACGCCGATCGTGACGGCCGAGATGATGGCCACCGGTAGCGACCGCCCCCTCGGCAGGCGTTTCACCGGCTGCGTTTCCGTCACCTGCGGCAGGGCATCGATGTCAGTCGAAAGTGTCATGCGGCAATCTCCTCTTACGCGGAGGCGTGGATGAGGCCGGTCAGGCCGGCATGCATGCGCTTGAAGATCGGCGAGGCCTTCACCGCAGCGACCGATGCGCCATTCAGCACCTCCGCATTGAAGCCCGCCTCGATCTCCGCCGTCAGGCGACCCGGATTGGGTGACAGGACGACGATGCGCGTGCCGAGCAGCAGCGCCTCCTCGATGCTGTGCGTGATGAGCAGGGCGCCCGCTCCGCTTTCCGCCTTGATGCGCAGTAGGAATTCCTGCATGCGCGTGCGTGTCAGGGCGTCGAGCGCGCCGAGCGGTTCGTCGAGCAGCAGGAACCGCGGCTCGGCGGCGAGTGCTCGGGCAATACCGACCCGTTGGCGCATGCCGCCGGAGAGCTCCCAGATCCGCCGGTTACCGGCATCGGCAAGGCCGACACGGGCGAGAAGCTGTTCCGCCCGCGCACGGCGCTCGGCAAGCGGCACGCCTTTCAGCTTGAAGGGAAGGGCGATGTTGTCTCGCGCGTCCAGCCAGGGATAGAGCGCATCGTCCTGGAAAACGACCGCCCGGTCGGCGCCCGGCCCGTCGATGGGTACGCCATCCACGGTGACGGTGCCGGCGGTGGGATCGAGGAAACCGGCGGCGAGATTGAGCAGGCTCGTCTTGCCGGAGCCTGATCGCCCGATGATGGCGACCAGCTCGTCCGATGCGACCTGCAGATTGATGCCGTCGAGGACCAGTTTTTCCTCTGCGCCGGTGCGCCCCGCCCTCGGCGGATAGCGCAGCGAAACGTTGCGGAATGTCAGGGTGCTCATGAAACCTCCGGAAGCGTGGGCGATCGATCGGAAGAAGGCCCGGCAGCGCTATAACGCTGCCAGGCCCTTCCGCCGCGGGATTGTCTCACCGGGTCAGTAGGCGAGCTTCGTCGCATCCGTCACCCAGCGGGTGGAGACATAAGGCGCGTAATCGGAGAGCGCCGCGGGGATCTTGCCCTGTTCCAGCAGGAAGGCCGATGTGTCGGCCACCGCCTTCACCGTGCCGCCGCCGAGCAACGCCTCGCCGGCCTGCTCTTCCAGCGTCGGGAAGATGTAGCCCTTCAGGAGTGCCGGCACTTCGTCCTGCTTGGCGCCTGTCAGGCGTGCAATCTTCTCGGCTTCCGGCGAGGTAGCGTTCCAGGATTCTGGATTGGCGCGGTAGGCCGCCGTCGCATCGCCCGTCACCTTCACGAAGGCCGTCACGACATCCGGATGCTCCTCGGCAAATTTCTTGCTGACGATCCAGGCATCGAAGGTCGGACCGCCCCACTCGGCGACATCCGCCGAGGTGGCGAGAACCTTGCCGCTCTTCTTCAGCTGGGCGAGCACCGGATCCCAAACATAGGCGCCGTCGATATCGCCGCGTTCCCAGGCGGCCGCAATCTCCGGCGGACGCAGATTGAGGATCTCCACCGACTTCGGATCGACCTTCCAGTGCTTCAGCGCCGTCAGCAGGCTGTAATGCGCGGTGGAGACGAAGGGCGTCGCGATCTTCTTGCCTGCAAGATCCTCCGGCTTCTCGATGGCTTTCACGGCAAGCGCCTCGGCCTCGCTGATGAGGCCGACGACGAAGATCGTCTCGATCGGCAATTCACGGCTGGACGCGGCGGCCAGCGGCGAGGAGCCGACATAGCCGATATCCAGCGAACCCGAAGCGATGGCGGCGATCACGTCGGCGCCGCCATCGAATTTCTGCCAGTTGATTTTGGCGCCGGTCACCTTCTCATAGGTACCGTCGGCCTGCGGCACGCGAGAAGGTTCTACGATCGGCTGGTAACCGATATTGAGTGTCACCTCTTCGGCAAAGGCAGTGCCGAACGAAGCGGTGAGGGCAAGGGCGGCCGTCGCGGCAAGCAGGGTCCTGCGGGTCGTGGTCATGGGTCTCTCCTCAAAAAGCCGTCGCCCGGGTTCAGTCGCGGGCCGGTCATTCAAGGCTATATATTCAATAAATTTAGTAGAGAAATATTTGCCTCAATTTAGCGGCATCCTCGCGATTGGTTTTGCGTTTTCCGACGGTGCCGTTGAAACGAGTCGCGTGCACCGGAAAACCGCCATGCAAGGCCTCGTGCAAGGAGGAGTTCGCGGAAAGGATCGGCGAGAGTGGAAAATGATGCCAAATGGGCACGCCAGGGCGGAAAATCCGCATAAGCACTTGGCAAAAATGCCAATTTCCTTGCAGGATCACTGAAAAATAAATTATATTGTTTTTATATGTTTTTCGCACTCCGGTGCCAAGAATGAGCCAGAATCACCCGTCATGGGTGAGCCGATCGATCTTCCCGAGGACGACGGACGGAAACCGAGCCGGACGCGATGCGCGTGTCCGCGCTGCCGGGCATATCCGGTGATGCACATATGCTGATGGAAAGCAGGCCGACATGCTGACGAAAAAGGGAAAATACGGACTGAAGGCCCTGGTGGATCTGGCGCGGCTGGCACCCGGCGAAACCGCTTTCGTCAGCGAGATCGCGCTCCGCAACAACATTCCGAAGAAATTCCTCGACACGATCCTGCTGGAACTGCGCAATGCCGGCATGTTGCGCTCCAAGAAGGGGCCGGGCGGCGGCTATTCGCTCTCCCACGCTGCATCGGAGATCCGCATCGGCCATGCCATCCGCGTGCTCGACGGCCCGCTGGCGCCGATCCGCTGCGCCAGCCGCACGGCCTATGAGGCCTGTGAGGATTGCGCCAACCCTGAAGCCTGTCAGGTCCGCCGCGCCATGACCGATGTGCGCGACGCCATTGCCTCCATCCTCGACACGATGACGCTCGAACAGTTCGTTGCCGTACCCGGTGCCAGCGCAATGATCGACGAGGAAGCGCTGGAAAAGCGCGTCGGATAACCCGGAGCGCCGCACAGCGCTCCGCGTAGAACCCTAACCTTCCTGTTCCGGCGGGTGTGGATGCCCCTGGCGCCGTAGCCGGCCGCTTTCCTGCAGGACAGTGGCAAGGAACGGGGAGACGGCCACTGGTGATGGGCTGCGGTCTATCGCCTTGCGCGCGTGGTTTGCGGCCTCATGCGCCACCGCAAGGGCAGCCGTGGAGGCGAGGAAGGCGTTCGTCCGGTGCTGGTCCGCAAGGCCGATCTGGGCCGCATCGATAGTGCGGCCGGCTTCCGCCATCATAGCCTGCGCGGCGGCGAGGCGGGCAGACAGCAGACCCGTCTCGAGAAGATCGCCGTGATCGGCGCGCAGTAGGCGCTCGAATGCGCGCTGGCCCGCACCCAGCTGCCGGGCGGCCTCCAGAAGCAGTTCCAGCGATTGGGGCACCGCTGTTTCGGCCGGTGGATGCAGCACCGCGTCGGCATCGACGGCGACATCCTTGAAGAGAACATGTTCCGCCGACGGCGCGGACCTGCCCACCGGTTCGCAGCTGTTGGCGACGTAGTGCAACCCCTCGATGCGGGTCGCCAGCAGGACGCCCATCGTCCGCCCGCTCTCGCTGCGCCCCGGCACGATCAGCCAGTCTGCATGGCGGGTACAGGGGGTACAGAGCGCTTCGCCGCTCAGGCGCCAGGCAAGGCCGCTTGCGGCCAATGGCAGGGCGTCGGTATCCTGTCCGTTGCGCCTCGCTGCCGCCCGGCAGAGCCGGGCACCGGCGAGGGTGGCGGAAAACACCACGGAACGATGGCCGTCCGTACCATAGCTGCGCAGATGCTCCAGCGCCACGAAATGAGCGGCCAGGATATCGGCAAGTGTTGTCGACTGTGCAGCCGCCATGGCACAGACATCCGCCAACACGGTGTTGGAAACGTCGATCCCGCCGTGCTCGGTGGGCACCGAAATGCCGAACAGGCCGGAACGGGAGAGAAGATCGAGGCGGGCCTGCGCGGTCTGGGCCGCGTCCCCGTCGGCGAAGATGCCGGCAATCGTGCCCGCAACGGTCAACGCCTCGTCTTCACCACCGATGATGGCAGCGGTTCGCGACGGACGGTCGAACGCTGATGAGATCATACCCATGTCGTCTGCTCCTCGCGGATTGGCGTTTCAGGGCGCACAGGCTTAATCGGTCAAAAAGATCACATTCTATAGAGATTGTATATATTGAATTTTACACGGCGACCCCGCCGACGGAGCGCACGGTATCACGCGGAACAGCAATCATCGCCAGAAAATTTCAGCCCCTGCCACGGCAACCGGTCAAGCGTTGACGGCGCCGGTATCGTCGCGCTCAGCTATGAATAGCCGCCCCGAAAAAACCGAGGGCCGCTTCCTTGGTCGCTTCGTTGTGCGTCGGGTGGGCATGGCAGGTATAGGCAATATCCTCCGCCGTCGCCCCGAACTCCATCGCTTGCGCGACCTCCGCGATCATCGTACCGGCGACAGTGCCGACCATATGCGCACCAAGCACGACGCCGCTCGCCTCGTCCGCCAGAAGCTTGACGAAACCCTCCGTGCTGCCGTTCGCCTTTGCCCGGCTGTTGGCCAGCATCGGGAAGGTCGAGGCGCGGTAGGCGATCCCCTCCGCCCTCAGGCTCTCTTCGGTCCGGCCAACGGCGGCGACCTCCGGATCGGTGTAGACGATTGCCGGGACGATGGCGGAATTGTTCGTACCGGGCCGACCGGCAAGCCGCTCGGCCATGGCGATTCCCTCGTCTTCGGCGCGGTGCGCGAGCATCGGCCCGCGCGTCACGTCGCCGATCGCATGAATGCCGTCCACCACCGTCCGACCGCGCGCGTCGACCGGAATGAAACCGCCCATATCCGGGGTGATGCCGGCCGTTTCCAGCCCGAGACCGCCCGTATTCGGCCGCCGCCCTGTGGCGACCAGCACGACGTCGGCGGCGAGTTCCGAGACTTCGCCCTCCGCTCCCCTCAGTTTGAGGATGGCACCGTCCTTGCGGATTTCAGCACCGGAAACGCCGGTAGAAGCGAGGATCTCCATGCCCTGCCGCACCAGGAGTTTCGTCATCGTCGCGCGGATATCGGCGTCCATGCCAGGCAGGATGCTGTCCGCCAGCTCGACGACCGTTACGGCAGCACCAAGGCGCCGCCAGACCGAGCCCAGTTCAAGGCCGATCGCTCCGCCGCCGATGACGGCGAGCCGGCCGGGTATGCGGGGGAGGGACAGCGCACCAGTCGAATCGACCACAATCCCGGCGTCGTTGTCCACCTGCAGACCGTCCAGCCCCGTCGGCAGCGAGCCCGTAGCAATGACGATCGCCTTTGCGGTGACGCTCTTGCCGCCGATATCGACACGGCCTGATCCAGCGAGCCGCGCCCGCCCCGACAGGCGGTCAACGCCGCTCTTGCGGAACAGGAAATCGATGCCGCCCGCCAGCGAGGCCACGGTCGCCTCCTTGCGCGCCATCAACCGGGCGAGATCAACGGAGACCGGCCCCGTGTCGATGCCGAAACCGGCCATATGGCCGTCACGGGCAAGCTCCAGCAGATGCGTCGCATGCAGCAATGTCTTGGAGGGGATGCAGCCGATATTGAGACAGGTACCGCCGAGCGTCGGCCGCGCCTCGACACAGGCTGTCTTCAGCCCGAGCTGCGCAGCGCGGATCGCACAGGCATAGCCCCCGGGACCGCCGCCGATCACCAGCACGTCATAGTCGCCGGAAGCGCTCATTGCGGCCAGCCTTCCAGCGTCTCGACGAAGCGGGCGAGCCATGTGTTGGTCTGGTGACCGTCGAGCGCGCGATGGTCGATGGTCAGCGAAACATAGGCCATCGGCCGGATCTGGATCGTATCGACACCCTCGACCTCCCGCACCACCACGCGCTTTTCCAGCTTGCCGGCGCCGAGGATCGCCGTTTGCGGCTGGTTGATGATGATGGGCGTGGCAAGAAGCGACCCGGAAACGCCGTGGTTCGAGATGGTGAAGGTGCCACCGCGCATGTCGGCGGGCGCCAGCGCCTTCGTCCGGGCACGGGTCGTAAGATCCTGCAGGCGCGCGGCGATACCGGAGAGCGAGAGGTCCTGCGCTGCACGGATGACGGGCACCACCAGTCCTTCATTGCCGAGCGCCGTGCCGATGCCGACATTGACGTCGTCGAACACCTCCAGCCGGTCGTCGAACCAGCGGCTGTTGACCTCGGGCACCGCCTTCATCGCCGCCACGCAGGCCGAAACGATGTAGGCCGTGTAGGAGAGCGACACGCCCGACGCGGCAAAGGCCTGCTTGCTCTTCTCGCGGTGCCGCATGACGGCGCTGAAATCCGCCTCGAACACCGCCGTGACATGCGGCGCCGTGGAGACGGACATCTGCATGTGTTCCGCGATCGCAAGCCGCATTGGCGAGTGCCGGATCGCCCGCGAGCGCCCTCCGAGAGGCGGTATCTCCGGTACAGTCTCCTGGACAGGCGCCGGTGATGACTGCACAGCGCGCGCCGCCTCGTGCGCGGCATCCATATCGGCCCGCGTCACCCGTCCGCCCTTGCCGGAGCCATCTACCGTCGCGGGGTCGATGCCGTATTCCTCCGCTGCACGCCGTACGGCCGGAGAATAGTGTTCCGCAGCGGCCGGCACCCGCCTGAGCTCCGGCTTGGTGGCCATGGCAACGGGCTCGGCGGTAGCAGCCTCTTCCTGCCGGATGCGGCCAAGCACGGCGCCGGGCTCGGCTTTTTCGCCGCCCTGCATCAGGATCTCACTCAGGATGCCGGCGACGGGGGCGGGAATTTCCTGTGTCACCTTGTCGGTTTCAAGTTCCACGAGGGGATCGTCGGGCGCTACTCTATCTCCCACCGCCTTCAGCCAGTTGCGCACGACCGCCTTGGTGCCTTCCTGCTCCACGGGCGCGAGAACGTCGATCATCAGCCCCGCCATCCGTCAGAACTCCATCAATGCATCGATCTTGGCGCGGATCCGCCCCGCCGAAGGCACCGCCCAGTCGAGCAGGACCGGATTGTGCGGGCTCGGTATGTCCGGCATCGTCAGGCGCGAGACGGGGGCATCGAGATCCATGAAGGCCTCGTCGGCGACGACGGCGGCGATCTCCGCACCGAAGCCGGCGGTGCCGAGATCCTCGTGCACGACAAGGCAGCGGCGCGTGCGCCGGACCGAATCCAGCACCGCCTCCCTGTCCCAGGGCATCAGCGTGCGCAGGTCGATGACATCGGCGGAAACGCCCTCCGCCGCTTCCTCGCAACGATGCACCATGGCGCCCCAGGTGACGAGCGTGATCGCCTCGCCGCGGCGCGTGAAACTCGCCTTGCCGAAGGGCAGGGCGAAATCGTCACCGGGATAGGGGCGCCGCGCCCAGGCATGGTCCAGCATGGCGCGGTGCTCGAAGAAGATGACCGGATCATTGCCGCGAAGGCCGGTGCGCAGCAACCCGACCGCGTCGGCGGCATTGGAGGGGACCGCCACCTTCCAGCCGGGCTGGTGCACGAAGGCCACCTCGTTGGTCTGGCTGTGCCAGGGGTCGCCGCATTTGAAGTAGCCGCCCGGCATGCGCAGCACCATGGGCGCGGCAAAACGGTTGTTGGTGCGCCAGCGGATCGTGCCGCAGTCGTTGATCTGCTCGGTGGCAGGTTCGGCATACTTGCGGAACTGGATTTCCGGCACCGGCATCAGCCCCGCCAGCGCCATGCCGACCGCCCGGCCGACAATGCCTTCCTCCGAAAGCGACGTGTCGAACACCCGTTCGCGGCCGAATTTTTCCTGGAGACCGAGCGTGACGGCATGCACGCCGCCCTTCGGGCCGATGTCCTCGCCAAACAGCACCACACGTTCGTTGATCGAAAGCTCGTGCTCGAGCGTGCGGCGGATGGCTGTGACCATGTTGATGCGCTGGCCTTCCGACACGGCGACCGCGGCGGTTTGCGGCGGCACATGGCCGTGGCGGATCTGCCCGCCCATCACCTGCACCTCGCCCTCGAAGAAAACATGGCGCGTCACCGTCTCCGGAACGGCGACCGGACGCGCTTCTGCGGCGATGCGCGCGGTTTCCGCCGCCGCCCTTGCGCCCGTATCCGCCGCCTCCCACTCCGCCGCGCTGAGCACGGCCGGCACGATGTAGTCCTTCAGGCGCGGTAGCGGATCCCGCGCCCATTCGCTGCGGACCACCGCTTCGCTCTTGTAGGCCTGCGTGTCCTGAAAACTGTGGCCCTGCAGGCGCGGCACGGTGAGGCGCAGCAGCGCGGGGCCGCGCGCCTCACGCACATGCTCCACCGCCGCGCAGGTCAGCCGGGCGACGGCGGCCGGATCGGTACCGTCGCCCTCGAAGATCGTCAGGTTCTGCCAACCGGAAAGGTTCGCCGCGATGTTGCCGCCGGGCGTCTGGATCGTCGACGGAACGGAAATGCCGTAGCCGTTGTCCTCGATGTAGAACAGCATCGGCAGGGTTTGCGTGGTGGCGATGGCCAGCGCCGACCAGAAGCCGTTCGAGGCGACCGAACCGTCACCGCCGAGCACGACGGCGATGCTCCGTGCGTAATCTGCCTTGCCGAGCGTTTCGGCGTAGTATTTCACCGCCTGCGCCCACCCGGCCGTCGGCGTGTATTGCGCGCCGACACCGCCGCACATCGGCAGGGCGGAGGCACCGTCAAGATTGGGATAATTGAAGACGACACCGATATCGCGCCCGTCCGAGTAACCACCGGCCCGGCCCATGGCGGAACCGAGCGCATCCGCGGGGTCGATGCCGAGCGAAAGCAGCAGCGGGCGGGACCGGTAGTAGCCGCAGGTCGCGTCATGCCGGTCGGTGAGGAGACAGCCGAGCATGATCTGCGCCATATCGTGGCCACGGGCGGAAAACTGGTAGAGCACCTTCTTTTCGGGAACGAGGCGGGTTTCCTCCATGTCGTCGAGCGCCCGCGACAGATGCACCAGATAGGCGATGCGCTTCCAATCGACGGTATCGTCGGGCGCGTTGCGGGCGGCAGACCCGACGACGGATTTGAGTGCGACCTGCGCCATGGTTTCCTCCCGCAGATATCAAGTCCTGGAGAGTGTAGGCCCCTCCCGCCGAAAAAGCGTTTCAAACAGGCTGGGTTTTGCGGTAAGAATGAAACAGAACCATCACATTCGTGGGATTTTCGATGAATTCCATTCAACTTGATGCCGTCGACAAGAAAATCCTCAAGGTCCTGCAGCGGCGGGGGGATATCAGCCATGCGGCGCTTGCCGAAGAGGTCGGCGCTTCCAGCGCCTCCTGCTGGCGGCGCATCAAGGCGCTGGAGGAGGCCGGCGTGCTCGGCCCGACCGTGCGGCTGCTCGATCCCGACAGCATCGGCCGCGGGCTCAACGTCTTCTGCCAGGTGCGCATGAAGTCGCACGATCCGGGCGCCCGGCGCGATTTCGAGCGCTTCGTGCAGACCCACGAGGAGGTGCTGGAATGTTACTCCATGTCCGGCGAGTGGGACTACCTGATCCGCGTCGTGGTAAAGGACGTCCGGGACTACGAACAACTGCTGATGCAGGCGATCCTGACCCATGAAGCCGTCGCCAACTCTTCCTCACATTTCGCGCTGAAGAGCGTGAAATACACCACGGAACTGCCCCTGTGATCCGCCGCGCGCCGCTTCTCCTGATCGCCACCCTTTTCGCACGCAGCGCCTTCGCCTCGCCGCTTGATCTTCTCGTGCCGGACATTTTGAAGGCGGACCAGGCGCCGCCCGAGCTTTCCGTCACCATCATCGGATACCAATATGGCTGGCGCTATGCCTATCCGAACACGGAAACGGACGGGGCCGGCGAATGCCGCGTCGAAGGCGCGCTCATGCTGCCGCGCGGCAAACGCGTGCATCTCTCCATCACCGCCGACGATATCATCCATGAATGGCGCGTGCCGGCGCTCGATCTCAAGGCGGATGCCATTCCCGGACTGCTCAATCTCGTGGCCTTCAGTCCCGCGGCGATGGGCACCTTCAAGGGTGGCGCCACCAGCCTCTCCGGCGACGGCTACGAGAAGATGGCTTTCGATCTCACGGTCATCGAACCGGACGCTTACGCCACCTGGGCGAAAGGCATCTCGCAATCCTGCACGGCGCCCTGAAGCGCGCGTCAGGCACGGCGCTTGAGCTGCTGCTCGCGGAAGAAGATGAAGAGGCCGGAGGCGACGATGAAGCCGGCACCGATCAGCATGGCCGAGCGCGGCGCATCGCCGAAGAACATCCAGCCGAAAACCACGGCCCAGAGCAGCAGCGAATATTGCAGCGGCACGACGGTCGCCGCATCAGCCAGCTTCAGCGAGCGATTCACCAGCATATGCGCGCCCATCGCCACAACGCCGAGCAGGCTCAGAAGGCCGAAGTCGATGCTGCTGACCGGTGCCCAGCCGGCCGGATCGGCAATGCACCAGACACCGGCGAAGATGGCCGCACCTGCCACCTGCCAGAACACCAGCGTCGTATCGGGTGTCGTGCGCAGCGTTCGGCTGAGCACCATGGCGAAGCTGAAGGCGAGGCTGCCGGCAAGCGCGATCAGCGCCGGCAGGGTGAACGTCTCTTTCGACGGTTCCAGCGCGATCACCACGCCGATGAAGCCAACGATGATCGCCGTCCAGCGCCGCCAGCCGACCTTCTCGCCGAGCAGCAGCGGCGACATGGCGGCAACGTAGATCGGCGCGGCCAGCCAATAGGTCATGGCATCGGCAAGCGGCATGTAGGCGACGGCGAAGTAGAAAGCGGAGGCCTCGAAGGCAAACAGCGCTGCGCGCACGAGATGCAGCTTCGGCCGCTCGACATCCACGAGCCTGCGCCAGCCGACCTTCCAGAAGAACGGTGCGAGAACCACCATCGCGGCGATGCTGCGGATCAGCATGAGCTGACCGACGGAATAGGTCGCGACGAGCCATTTGCCGAGCACGTCGTTCAGCGAGAACATCACCATGCCGAGCAGCATCAGGAGCACGCCGAGGCGAGCGGTGCCCGTGGCGGGGGAGGAGGCGGTGATGTCTGTCATGGCGGAAACTCGGAAGCTTGGATGAAAGGGCTGTGACACATTCCGCCCGGCCGATCCAGTCAGCAATTTTGATAGCTGCATAAAGCGGCGCACCGGGCCCCGCCCGGTTGATTGCGCACGGCGGCAATGGAAGAGTGCAATCCGGGATTTTTGACGAGGTTCATTTCATGACGGACGAAAAGACGGGCAAGCGGCGGCTGCGCTCCGAGGACTGGTTCGACAACCGCGAGCACGTCGACATGGCGGCGCTTTATCTCGAGCGCTTCATGAACTACGGCATCACCCCGGAAGAACTGCGCTCAGGCAAGCCGGTCATCGGCATCGCCCAGAGCGGCAGCGATCTGACCCCCTGCAACCGCCACCATGTCGATCTCGCCAAGCGCGTTCGCGACGGTATCCGCGATGCTGGCGGCATTCCGATCGAGTTCCCGACCCATCCGATCTTCGAGAACTGCAAGCGGCCGACGGCCGCGCTCGACCGCAACCTTGCCTATCTCGGCCTTGTCGAGATCCTCTACGGTTACCCGCTCGACGGCGTCGTCCTGACGACAGGCTGCGACAAGACCACACCGTCGGCGCTGATGGCTGCCTCGACGGTCGATATTCCCGCGATCGTGCTTTCTGGCGGACCGATGCTCGACGGCTGGCACGAAGGTGGCCTCGCAGGTTCCGGCACGGTGATCTGGCGCTCGCGCCGCAAGCTCGCCGCCGGAGAAATCGATGAAGAAGAATTTCTCCAGGCCGCGATGGGCTCGGCGCCCTCCATCGGCCATTGCAACACGATGGGTACCGCCTCGACGATGAACGCACTCGCCGAGGCGCTTGGCATGTCGCTGACCGGCTGCGCGGCCATCCCGGCGGCCTATCGCGAACGCGGGCAGATGGCCTATCGCACCGGCCGGCGTGCGGTGGAACTGGTGCTGGAAGACATCCGTCCCTCATCGATCCTGACGCGAAAGTCCTTCCTCAACGCGATCCGCGTCAACTCGGCCATCGGCGGCTCGACCAATGCCCAGCCGCATCTGATGGCCATGGCGAAACATGCCGGCGTGGAGATGACGCCTGAGGACTGGCAGGAGCACGGCTACGACATCCCGCTGCTCGCTGACGTGCAGCCCGCCGGCCGCTTCCTCGGCGAGCGCTTCCATCGGGCCGGCGGCGTGCCGGCGATCATGCACGAGCTGCTTGCCGCCGGAAAGCTCGCCGGCGACTGTCCGACCGTGACGGGGCGCAGCATGGCGGAAAACCTGGAAGGGCGCGCCGCCAGTGACCGCGAGGTCATCCGCCCCTATGACGAGCCGCTGAAGGAACGCGCCGGGTTCCTCGTCCTGAAGGGCAACCTCTTCGATTTCGCCATCATGAAGACCTCGGTCATCTCGCAGGAGTTTCGCGCGCGCTACCTCAGCGAGCCCGGTCGCGAGGGCGTCTTCGAGGGAAAGGCGGTCGTCTTCGACGGCTCGGAAGACTATCACAGGCGCATCAACGACCCCGCGCTCGGCATCGACGAGCGCACCATCCTCGTCATCCGCGGCGCGGGGCCGCTCGGCTGGCCGGGTTCGGCCGAGGTCGTCAACATGCAGCCGCCGGACCATCTGCTCAAGCGCGGCATCACCAGCCTGCCGACGATCGGCGATGGGCGCCAGTCCGGCACGGCCGACAGCCCGTCGATCCTCAACGCCTCGCCGGAAAGTGCCGCCGGCGGCGGTCTCGCCTTCCTGCGCACCGGCGATGTCATCCGCATCGACCTGACCGAGGGGCGGTGCGACATGCTGGTGGAGGCGGTGGAAATCGAGCGCCGCAAGGTGGACGGCATTCCGCCGGTACCGGCCGATGCGACGCCCTGGCAGCGGATCTACCGCAAGACCGTTACCCAGCTTTCGGACGGCGCGGTGATCGACGGGGCGGCCGATTTCCGCGCGATCGCGGAAACGCCGCCGCGGCACAATCATTAGCCTGCCGGAATATTCGGTGCAGCCTGGCCGTTTCTCCGGAGGCGGCCTTGCCGGGCTTTCGCCTTGCAACGTGCATGCCGCGGGAGAGGTAGCATGAAGAACGGCAAGATAATGGGCTGGATCATGATCGTCGCCGGTGCCTGGTGGCTCATCTCCGGCATCGCGATGAACGACATGGGCGGCATTGCGGGCCTCGGCTACAATCCGGATGCGCCGATGAGCTTCGCGCTCGCCCCGGGCCGCTTCCTGCTCGGCATCATCATCAACGGACTGATCGTCTACGCGGGCATCAGAACCGTCCTGCAGGCCAAACAGACCGATGGCTGAACCTCATCCGCGGCGAGCGACGAGAATGCCGATCAACACGATCGCCCCGCCGACCGCCTGCATCGCACCGACTGGTTCGGCCAGAATGGCCCAGGCGAGGACGGCGGCGACGACCGGTTGCAGAAGCAGCGTCAGCGAGGAGAAGGCCGTCGGCAGGTAGGCAAGCGCATAGGTGACAAGGCCCTGCCCGGCGACATGGCTGATCAAGGCAAGGCCGATGAGCATCGTCCAGCCGAACAACGTCGCGGGCACCATGCCCCCCTCGAAGAAGAGGGCCACCGGCAAGATACAGACCGCCGCCGAGAAGGTCGTCCAGACCATGATGCGCAGCGTCGAAAACCGCGAACGGATATGGCCGAGCGACAGCATGTAACCGGCGTAGAAGAACGCGGCAACGACGGCCGTCGCATCGCCGGCAAGCTGACCGCCGCCAAGCGCCGACGGCCCGCCCTTCAGCACGAGCACGCCGATGAGCGTCAGCCCGAGGCCCGCCAGGAAGACCGGCGTGACCCGCGTGCGGAAGAGCAGCCAGGAGCCGAGCGTCACGAAGACCGGCGCAAGATTGCCGAGCAGCGTTGCATTGGCGACGGAGGTCATGTGCAGCGACAAGTGCCAGGCGGCAAGATCGGCGGCAAGGAATGCACCCGGCAGCAGCAGGAAGAGATAGTCTCTGAGCCCTGTCGGCCGCTCGTCACCCTGCTTTGCCACCTGCGAGATGAGCACGAACGGCAGAAAGGCCAGCGCGACACGCCAGAAGGCCGTGACCATCGGCCCGACCTCGGAAAGGCGCACGAAGATCGGCGACCCGCCTATCGCCACGCCGCCGACGAGCAGGGCGATCAAAGCAAGGCGGCTGTGCTTGGAGGAGGCAATCGGAGACAAGGCGGCAGTCCGGATATCGTGAATGCCGCGAGCTATCAGACCGCAACCGATTGGGCCAGACGGGACAGGCGAAATTGGAGGAAAACTTTGCGTCGCCCCCGGCCGCATGTGAAGGGCGCCCTTGCACGCGCCGCTTTCCCGACTGCCGACGAACGTCCGCACGATTTTTCCACCGTGATCGGGGCGGACCCCACCACCGGGCTCGGAGCCGCCGATGGAACCTCGGGTCAAGCACGAGGACGACAACAGCGCCAGTCAAGGCCGTCTATAAAGGAAAGCGGCGCCCCACAGGGGCGCCGCCGCTGTCTCAGGCCGCGTCCGGCCGGTGCACGGTCTTCACCTCGAGGAAATCCTCCAGGCCGAAAAGGCCGCCCTCGCGGCCGTTGCCCGACTGCTTGTAGCCGCCGAATGGGCTGCCGTAGCGGTGTGGGCCGCCATTGATGTGCACCATGCCGGCGCGAAGGCGGGCGGCGACGCGCTCGGCCCGATCGGGATTGCCGGTCTGAAGATAGGCGGCAAGTCCATAGGCGGTGTCGTTGGCGATCGCGATCGCTTCCTCCTCCGTGTCGAAGGGTATGATCGAGAGAACGGGGCCGAACACCTCTTCACGGGCAATGCGCATCTCGTTGTTGACGTCGGCGAAGATCGTCGGCTTGACGAAATAGCCGGTCTCGAAACCCTCGGGCTTACCCGGGCCACCGACCAGCACGCGCGCGCCCTCGGCAACACCCGCCTCGATCAGCGCCTGCACGCGACCGAACTGGACGTGCGAGACAAGCGGGCCGATATGCTCACCTTCCTGTTCCGGATTGCCGACGGTCGCCTGCTTGCCGGTGCGTTCGGCTATCTCGACCACCTTGTCATAGACCGAACGCTCGACCAGCATGCGGGTCGGGGCATCGCAGGACTGGCCGGAATTGTTGAAGCACTCGCGCACGCTGCCGGCAACGCGGTCTTCGAGGTCCGCATCGGCAAAGACGAGGTTCGGCGACTTGCCGCCGAGTTCCAGCGTCACGCGCTTGACGGTCTCGGCCGCATCCTTGCTGACCGCAATGCCGGCGCGGGTGGAGCCGGTGAAGGACATCATGTCGACGTCCTTGTGCTTGGAGAGCGCCGCGCCGCATTCGAGGCCATCGCCGTTGACGAGGTTGAACGTGCCGGCCGGGAAGCCCGCCTCATGCACCATCTCCGCATAGAGCAGCGCGTTGAGCGGCGTGAATTCGGATGGCTTCAACACGCAGGTCGAGCCCGTCGCCAGTGCCGGAACGACCTTCAGCGCGATCTGGTTGATCGGCCAGTTCCAGGGCGTGATGAGGCCGCAGACGCCGATCGGCTCGCGGCGCACCACGTCGCCGTTCGCCAGCACCTCGCGGCTCTTCAGCCGCTTCAGCCCGTCGATGAAACCCTGCAGGTGGCCGACGCCGACATCCGCCTGCTGCTCGGTGCTCATGGTGATCGGCGCGCCGAGTTCGAGCGTGATGGTGCGGGCCATCTCCTCGTAGCGGCGCTTGTAGATCGAGAGCAGCTTTTCGAGCAGCGCGAGGCGTTCCTCCACGCTGGTCTGGCTGTAGGTCGCAAAAGCCTTCTTGGCCGCGGCGACGGCGCGGTCGATATCGGCGGCGGTGCCCATGGAGATGACCGCGATCGGCTTTTCCGTCGCCGGGTTGATGACCTCGAGGTCGTTGGGCTTCAGCGGGTACACCCACTGGCCGTCGATGTAGAATTTGCGCTTGTCGAGCATGCTTTTCTCCCGTCACTTCTGTTTTTCATCGAGCCAGCCCTTGATGAGCTGGCGGTAGCGTTCCCCGCCGAAACTTGGAAAATGGCCGCCATGCACCAGCCGCACGGGCATGGTCATGAGCCTTTCCATCGAGGCGATGTAATCCCCGAGATGGGAATGGTAGGTGTCCTCGATCAGCGGGCCATCGTAGACGATGTCGCCCGAGAAGAGAATTTCGGTCGCCTTTTCATAGAGCGCAATACCCCCTGGGGAGTGGCCCGGCGTGTGGATGACCTCGAAATGCCGGTCGCCGAGATCAATGACGTCGCCGTCTTCGAGGATGCGCGTCGCCGGCGCGCGCTTCACCGCGTAACATGTCGAGCAATAGGGTTCAGGCGGCAGCGCGTCGAAGATCTCGTCGGTCACATAAGGGTCGGCCAGCGTGTTCTGCCGCGTCGGGTTGGCGAGCAGGTCCGCCTCGGCGGCATGTACGGCCCGGCACTCGAATTCGTGGTGGCAGCCGATATGGTCGAAATGCGTATGGCTCGCCACGGCGATCAGATTGCGCTCGGTGACGAGCGGCACCCATTCACGCAAGGAGACGACACCCATGCCGCTGTCGACAAGCATATCCCGGTCACGGCCGCGCACATGCCAGATGTTGCAGCGGTAGAATTCCTGGATATAGGGTTCGCTGATCGCGGTGACGTCGTCATCGAGGCGACGAACGCTGTACCAATCCTCCGGGCGGATGCGCTGCATGTGACCCTAAACTCCCGCTCCGTCCTGAAGCACGACGATGCTATCCGCCTTCAGCCGAAGGTCAAGCTCGCCGCCGATGTCAGGCGTCTCGGTCTGCGGCAGATGGGCGGTGAGGCTCGCCCCGCCCGCGGTAACATGGCAGCGGTGATGCGTGCCGAAGAAGGCGCTGCCGGTGATCCGGCCGCGCCCCAGCGAGACGGTCGGCACCGCCGCACCGGCACTGCGAAAATGCTCCGGCCGGATGCAGAGCGTCACATCCCGCCCCGCCGCCGGCAGACCCGAGACGAAGGCGGAGGCGGGCAGGGCGACGCGGCCGAGCGCGGTTTCCACTTCGGCCTCGTTTGCCGCCGTGCCGCGCACCGTGGCCGGCAGAAAATTCGCCTCGCCCATGAAGCCGGCGGAAAACAGCGAGCGCGGGCGCATGTAGATCGAGGCGGGCGTGCCGACATCCTCGATGCGCCCCTTGTTCATGACGACGATGCGATCGGCGATCGCCATCGCCTCTTCCTGGTCGTGCGTGACATGCACGAAGGTCGTGCCGACGCGCTTCTGGATGGCCTTCAATTCGTCCTGCATCTGCCGGCGCAGCTTCAGGTCCAGCGCGCCGAGCGGCTCGTCGAGCAGCAGCACGTCGGGATCGACCGCCAGCGCCCGGGCGAGCGCCACGCGCTGCCGCTGGCCGCCCGAGAGTTCGTGCGGCTTCTTGGCGGAGGACGCCCTGAGCCCGACGAGATCGAGATAGGAAAATGCCTTCTCGTAACGCTCCGCCTTGCCCATGCCGCGCATCCTGAGGCCGAAGCCGACATTGTCGCGCAGGCACATATGCGGAAAGAGCGCATAGTCCTGGAACATGGTGGTCGTCGGGCGTTTGGCCGGCGGCACGAAGGTCATGTCCCGCCCGCCGATCGCGATCGTGCCCGAGGTCGGCTCGATGAAGCCGCCGAGGATGGAGAGCAGCGTGGTCTTGCCGCAGCCGGAGGGGCCGAGCAGCACGATGAACTCGCCGGCGGCAATATCGAGCGAGACGTCGTCCAGTGCCCGGAAAGCGCCGAAAACCTTGGTGGCGTTCTTGATGGAAACGTCGGCGGTCATGAGGATTTCCCGGTTTTGCGGAAGACGGCGAGTTCCATCACGACGAGGAACGCCACGGAGATGAGGAAGACGACGGAGCCGATGGCATTGGTCTTGGGATCGAGACCCGAGCGCAGCATGCTCCAGATCTCGACCGGCAGCGTCACGTCGAAGCGCGACAGCAGGAAGGCGACGATGAATTCGTCCCAACTGAAGGTGACGGAGAGGAAGAAGGCGGCAAGGATCGACGGCAGCAGCATGGGCGCGGTGACGAGCAGCATGACCTGCCAGTCCTTCGCGCCGAGATCGCGCGCCGCCCGCTCGATATTCACCTGATGTCCGCCCATCGAGGCATAGATGATGGCAAAGCACAGCGGCAGGTTGATCACCACATGGCCGATGCCGACGGTCAGAAGCGAAAGACGGAGGCCCGTGACGTTCAGCATCGAGAGCAGGCCGAGCCCGATGATCAGCGTGCTCACCGTCATCGGCGCGACGATGAGGCCGCGCAGCAGGCCGGAGGCCGGCAGCGTGTAGCGCGCGAAGGCATAGGCCGCGAGAAAGCCGAGCACGCAGGCGACCGCCGAGGAGAGGATCGCGACGAGAAGCGAATTGCCGAGCGCCGCCATCAACTTGCCGTCGGCAAAGATCGCCTCGTACCAGCGCAGCGTCAGCCCGTTCAGCGGCGGCACCGGCAGCGTGCCGTCCTGGAAGGAGAACAACACCAGCACGACGACCGGCAGGAAAATGAAGAGATAGAGCAGGCCGGCATAGAGCGCCGCCAGTGCCGTGGTGAGGTGCCGCATGGTCAGGTCCTCTCCATCTTCAGCCAGCGGGCGCAGGCGATATAGGCGAGCGTCACGACGACCATCAGAACCAGCGAGAGCGCGGCCGCCATCGGGAAATCCGCCCGTCGTCCCAGTTGCAGCATGATGACCTGCGGCAGCACCAATTCGTTGTTGCCGCCGAGGATCTGCGGCGTGATGTAGTCGCCGATGCACAGCACGAAGGTCAGGAACGCGCCGACCATGATGCCGGGCAGCGTCAGCGGCAGCACGACATGCCAAAAAGTCTGGAAAGCGTTTGCCCCGAGGTCTGCCGCCGCGCGGCGATAGTTCGGAGAAAGCTGGATGAGGTTGGCGTAGATCGTCAGCGTCAGCAGCATGACGAAGAAGTGCACGAAGCCGATGACCGTGCCGGTGCGGTTGGCCGAAAGCTCCAGCGGCTCGGCGATGACGCCGAGGGCGAGCAGCGCCTGATTGACGACGCCGCCCTTGGAGAGCACCAGCAGCCAGGAATAGGAGCGCACGACATAGGAGGTCCAGAACGGCAGGATGGCCATGACGAGGGCGAAGCGCTGCCACTTCTTCGGCACGCGCTCCGCGATGATCCAGGCGAGCGGATAGGCGAGCAGCACCGAGATGACGGTGACGATGGCTGTGATCTCCAGCGAGACGGTGAGCCCCTTGAAGAAATGCGCCTTGCCGAAGAAGGCGAGGTAGTTGTCGAGCGTCCAGGTCGCGACGATCTCGCGCCCCTGCCGCGTCCAGAAACTGATCGCCGCGATATAGGCCAAGGGCACGAGGAAGAAGAAGCCCGTCCAGGCGAGCGCCGGCAGGGCAAAGGCCCAGGCCTTGCGGCGCTCAGCGCGTTCGAGGGCGGTGGTGGTCATGCGGTCGGGTCTCCGTTCGCGCTCTATGCTGGTGCCGCCCCTCATCCGCCTGCCGGCACCTTCTCCCCGCAGGCGGGGAGACGGGGGTATGCCGCATCGGCTTCCTCGACCGGTGACCGGTTCGTGGGGCAAGTCCCCTCTCCCCGCTTGCGGGGAGAGGGTTAGGGTGAGGGGCGAACCTGATGCAATTGCCCAACGACGCGGGCGACTGCGCTCCATCAAACCCTTACTGCTGCAACATCTCCGTCCAGATATCCTGCATCGCCGCATCCATGTCGGCATCCGCCACCGGATAAAGCTGCGAGTTCTTCAGGTAGTCCGGCTGCCTGTCCCAGCGCAGCGCCGTCTTCTGCTGGTCGGTCAGGTGCTCGCCCGCCTTGGCGTTCGCCGGCATCGCCCAGTAGCAGGAGGAGGTCGCAAGCCGCGCCTGCCCCTCGGGGCTGACGATATACTGCACGAATTTCAGCGCCAGGTCCTGCTTCTCCGAATCCTTGAAGACGCCGATCGACTGCGCCCAGCGCAGCGCGCCCTGTTTCGGGATCGTCCAGTCGAGATTCGGCTTTTCCGCCGAAAGCCCGGCCGTCAGCCACTCGCCGCCACCGACGACGATGTCCACTTCGCCCGTCGCCAGCGCCGTCTGCGAGGCGACGACGTCGCTCACCTGGCGGGCGACCTTCTTCATCTCGAAGAGCTTTTCCTTGATCGCCGACAGGTCGTCCTGCTTCAGCTCGGCCGTCTTCTTGCCGATGCCGACGCCTGTCAGGCCAACCATCGGCAGGTAGTAGTCGTAAAGCGCGATGCGGCCCTTGTACTTCTCCGACCAGATCACCGAAAGGTCGTCCATGTCCGCCGGGTCGACCTTCGTCTTGTCGTAGGAAATCGTGTTGTAGCCGAATTTTTCCGTGACGGCGTAGACCTTGCCGTCATTGGTCGTCGTCTCTTCCATGCGCACTTCCGGAAAGAGGTCGCCGAGCGGCAGCTTGTCGGCCGGCATCTCGCCGAGGATTTCCATGTCGATGGCGCGCGGCACGTCGACGGCGTCGATGACCAGCACGTCCCAGTCGCCGGGACGCGACTGCTCGATGATCGAGATCGCCGCGCCCGTGCCCTCGTATTCCTTGAGGTTCACCTTGACGTTGTTGGCCTTTTCGAAGGGTTCCACGAGCGCCGGGTCGGTGTGGTCGCACCAGACGAGCGCGTTCAACTCATCCTGCGCCATCGCACCTGCGGGAGCGAGAACAAGCGCGGCGGCGGTGGCAAGAAGCATTCGGCGGAACGGGCCGCGGGAAACGGTGGTCATCATCATCTTTCCCTCTGGCTGCAGGTTTTCGGCCTGGCGAATGGCGCTCGTTGCGACGCCTTGAGAAAAAGATTGAACGAGTTCATTTTTTAAGTCAATCTCATTTTTGAGGAGATTCCAACGGAGGTTCCATGGCCGGATTGCGCGCAAAACAGAAGGCGGACAGGACACGTCGCATCCTCGAGGCCGCGACCACGCTGTTTCGCCGCGAGGGCTATGACAGCGCGCGTATCGAGGACATCGCCGAGATGGCGGAGGTCTCCGTCGGCACACTCTACAACTACTACCAGAACAAGGGCGACATCCTCGTCGCGACCGTGGCGATGGAGGTGACGGAGGTGCTGGAAGCCGGCACGCGCATCGTCGCCAACCCACCGCTGAACGTCGCCGAAGCGCTGCGTGCGCTGATCGAGCAGTATTACGACCATTCGCTCTACTACCTCTCCAAGGAGATGTGGCGTACGGCCATGGCGATCTCCATCCAGCAGCCGGACATGCCGCTCTCCCGGCGCTACAGCGAACTCGACGGCCAGCTCTGCGCGCAAGTCATTCGCCTCGTCGAGACCCTGCAGGCCCGCGGCATCGTACAGGCCAGCGTCGACACCAAGGCGATGGGTGAGCTTTTCTTCAACAATCTCAATATGATGTTCATCGAGTTCTGCAAGGTCGACGCCATGCCGCTCGAAGAACTGAAGGCGCGCGTCAACACCCAGCACGAGCCCATCGCCGCGCTCATCAGCACCGTCAAGATCGTCTGAGCGACAGGAAGCCTCCCCGCATGACCGAACCGGAAACCACCGTCCTTGCCACCGCCGATGCGCTGGTCGACGCCTTTGCACGGCACGACCGCGAGGCCTATTTCGCCGCCTTCGCTGAAGAGGCGAGCTTCCTCTTCTACAATCTCGACCGCCGCCTCGACAGCCGCGCCGCCTACGAGGCCGAGTGGGCCCTCTGGGAGAAGCGCGACGGTTTCCGCGTGCTCGCCTGCCGTTCGACGGACCGACAGGTGCAGTTTGCCGGCAACGTCGCGATCTTCACCCACGCCGTCGAGACCGATCTTTCCATCGGTGGCGAGACCGTAAGGAACAACGAGCGCGAGACCATCGTCTTCTCCCGCGACCCGTCCGGCCGCTGGCTCGCAGTCCACGAGCACCTGTCGCCCGCGGTCTAAGTCAGCAACATTTTTCCTCGGCCTTGCCGGCCGCAAGCTGTTCGAGGATCGGGCAATCCGGCCGGTCGTCGCCGTGGCAATGCGCGGAAAGGTGCTCCAGCGTCTGCACCATCTCCTGCAGCAGGCGCATCTTTTCCTTCATCTCGGCGACATGCGCGCTGGCGATGCGCTTGACGTCACCGGAAGCGCGTTCGCGGTCCTGCCAGAGCGCGAGCAGGTCGCGGATCTGGGCGATGGAAAAGCCGAGATCACGCGCACGCCGAATGAAGGAGAGCGTCGAGAGGTCCTTCGCGCCGTAGACGCGGTAGCCCGCGCCCGTGCGGCCGGCCGCCCGGATGAGGCCGATCTCTTCGTAATGCCGGATCATCTTGGCGGTGACGCCCGTCGCCTCTGCCGCTTCGCCGATGTTCATGCATAGTCTCCCTTGCAGAAAGCCGCGGGAAAACATTCCGGCCGCAGCAGGATCGAGACGGTGGGCATTGCGCAAAGCGCAGTGCCTGCCGACCCATCCGGCGCGCCAGGAAAAGCCAGGCGAGCCGTCAGCATACGAGCAAAGTGGGCCGTCATCACGTTCTGGAAATGGTCGCGCAGTGCCCCGTCTGTCAAGATCAAGCGGCCTTTTGCGCTCAGGCGGCGTCGACCGGCGAATAGCCCTCAGCTTCGATGACAGAGGCGACGGCAGAGCGGTCGCCGGCATTCTCAACCGAAACGCGCTTCGTGCCGAGATCGATCTCGATCTTGGCGGCCGGAAAGGCAGAAAGGACCGCGCCCGTGATCGTCTTGGCACAATGACCGCAGGTCATATCCGCAACAGTGAAGGCGAGGCGGGCATTGTCACTCATGAAGGGTCTCCTGATTGGTCACCCATGCTGAAACCTTCCCGCATGGCAAGGTCAAGCCCGGATCCACCGGAAAGACTCAACCGAAGAGAAGCGTGAGGAGGACCAGGAACTGGTCGCGCGCCCGCGTACCGCCAAGTCGCTCCAGGCAATCCGCCTCAAAATCCGCCTCCGCCTTGCGGGCATCTGCAAATAGGCTCGCCCCGGCTGGAGTTACATAAAGGGCGTGAGAGCGCCGGTCGTTCGGCGCAGCACGCCGCTCGATCAGACATCGCCCTTCGAGCTCGTTCATCAGCGATACGAAATTCGCCCGTTGGACACCCATCGCTCCGGCAATCTCCGATTGCTTGCGCCCGGGATTTTCCGCGATCAGGGCGAGGGCGCTGAACTCTGCCGGACGCAGGTTCATAGCCGAAAAATAGAGGAGGAAACGGTGAAGGAACTGGCCGTGGGCCCGACGGAGTTGATGCACCACGCCTTGCGCCACCAAGGAGGCGCCAAGAGCGTCTTCGGTAGTTGGCCCGTCAACTTCGCCCGCTGTTCCCATGACTTGAGCCTCTTCCCCGCGACCGGACGTCCTCCGGTGCGCAGCATGTCAAGACCATAAGGACAACCGGAGCAAGCACAAGACACGGCTTGCGCGATTGCATCTATTTTCTACACGCAACCATTAGGAGCGAAATGATTTTGCCGCCCCCAGACATTCGGTGATGCCTGGGGTCTACATGAACATCGTCTCGCTCAGCTAAAAGTAGCAACCGCTGATTAGTCCAAGGCGAATCGGTTGAGCCGTTCCTGCAGCCGCCCGATCGTCGTCACATCGGCATTGGCGAAGGCGAAGCGGAGGTAGCCGTCCTGCCGCGCACCGAAATAGCTGCCGGGCAGGCAGAGAATGCCGGCCTCCTTGGCCAGCTTCTCCGCGACCCGCGCGGAGGGCGCTTCGCCGAACGGATGGCCAATGAAGGCGAAGTAGGCGCCGACCGCGCCAACGCGCCAGGCCGGAGCGCCGGCCATAGTCGAAAGCAGCGCCTCGACCCGCCGGGCGATTTCCCGACGGTTCTCCTCGCGCCAGTCGGCCAGGAGTGGCAGGGCTGTGGCAACAGCGGCTTGGGCGGAGCGCGGCGGGCAGATCTGCAGGTTGTCCATGATCTTGGCGACCTGCTCGACCACGCCGGCACCCGCCGTGATGGCGCCGAGGCGATGGCCGGGTATGCAGAAGGATTTCGAGAAGCTGTAGAGGCTGATCAGCGTGCTCTCCCAGCCCGGCCGGCCGAACAGGTCATGCGGCCGGCCGGCACCGGCCGGCAGGAAGTCGCGATAGGTCTCGTCGAGAATGAGCCAGACACCGCGTGCGGCGCAAAGATCGTAGATCTGCGCCAGCAGGGCGGGCGGATAGACGGCGCCGGTGGGGTTGTTCGGAGAGACGAGCGCGACGGCGCGCACGTCGGGCGTAATCGCCGATGCCAGCGTCTCGATGTCAGGCAGGAACCCATTGGCGGGGTCGCAGGCAGCAAACCGGGTCTTGATACCCAGCATGGCGAGCGTCGTTTCCTGGTTGAAATAGTAGGGATCGGTCATCAGCACCGCATCACCGGCTCCGGCGACCGCCATGGCGGCACAGATGAAGGCCTGGTTGCAGCCGGCCGTGATATGGACATTGCCGGCGACAATCGCCGCGCCGTAGGCCTCCGCCACATGCAGCGCATAGGCCTTGCGCAGGCTGTCCTCGCCTTCGATCGGCCCATAGCCCGTATAGGCGCGCGAAGCGGCATATTCGCCGAGCAGGCGCAGCATGTCGGGATGCGGCGGATAACCGGGCACAGCCTGCGACAGGTCGATCATCGGGCCGCTACGGCCATCATAGGCATCGCCCCAGGCGAAGACGGACGGGATCGGCGGGGCGGCAAGGGTTTCGACGAGCGGGTTGAAACGGGGCATTGTCATTTCCGTAGCGGTCAGGCGCGGGTCTTGCGCTGGGGGGTGGAGGGAACACGGCGCTTGGCCGGGATTGCGGTCGCGTGATGGTTTTCACCGGTCCGGCCGCTGCGGCCGCGCAATATCATGCGGGCGGAGGTCTGCGGCTCGGGCAGGCTCTCTTCGAGCGAGGCAAAGAGCCAGTCGATGAACACCTTGACGATCGGCGCCTGGCGCACCGCCTGCCGGCAGGCGACATAGAACGCGTCATTGGCCGGCACCGTCAGGTCGAAGGGCACGACGAGTTCGCCGCGGGCGATGAGGTTGCTGGCGGTGATCGTGTCGCCGAGGGCGATACCCTGGCCATGCAGCGCCGCCTCGGTGGAAAGGCGCGCGTCGCTCATGAAATGCTGGCGCCCGCGCACCACGTCGATCGCATCCGCCGCCGCCAGCCAGGTGTTCCATTCGCGCCCGTCGTCGCCGTGGAACAGCGTGTGGTCGGAAAGATCGCGCACCGAGCGCAGCGGCCGGCTGTTGAGCAGCGTCGGGCTCGCCACCGGAAAGAGCTGGAGATGCGACCAGAGCCGCGTCCAGCAATCCGGCCAGTTGCCATCGCCGTAGAGCACGCTGACATCCGTGTCGAGCGAGCGCAGATTGTCGGGATCGTTGGAGGCGATCAGCGTCACACGCACGCCGGGGAACTGGTCGGTGAAGGTGTTGAGGCGCGGGATGAGCCAGAGCGACAGGAGCGCCGGCACGCAGGTGACGGTGAGATCGCCGCGGGTCTCCGGCTGCTTCATCAGCGCCGTTGCTGCCGCGATCTCGCCGAAGGCATTGGTAACGGCGGGCAGCAGAAGCGCGCCCTGCGGCGTCAGCTTGAGCCGCTTGCCGCCGCGCTCGAAAAGAACGGTGCCAAGCGATTCCTCCAGTGCCCGTATCTGGTGGCTGACCGCGCCGTGCGTCACGTTCAGCTCGCGCGCGGCAGCCGAAACCGCGCCCCGGCGGGCGGTCGCCTCGAAGGCGCGAAGCGGGTTGAGCGGCGGCAGGCGCGAGGCCATGGAGGCGGTTCCGGTATGTGAGTTTTTCTCACACAAACCGCTACAACAATGTCAATTGATTTTCCAGCCGTTTTATTACGATACTATGAAGAACGAGGGCAAAGCCCCGGGGGAACATCATTTGGCTCGCTTCTGCTCCGGCCCCCGGTCTGCCCGCATTTCTGACAGGTGAGGTAAGGACAATGGGCGGCAGCAAGCTCGACGAACTCAAGGCAAAATACGGCGCAAGCCACGGTGGCGAACTGTTCGACCCGGCCTTCCGCAAGGTCGCCGACAAGATCTTCACCAAGAGCGGCTCGCGCCTTGCGCCCTATGCCGGCGTGCCGACCTTCCTCTCCGCGCCTTACATGCCCCTTGATGCGGAAAATCCCGATTTCGGCAATCTCCAGGTCGCCATAACGGGCGTGCCGATGGATCTCGGCGTCACCAACCGCCCCGGCTCGCGCTTCGGGCCGCGCGCCATGCGCTCCATCGAGCGCATCGGCCCCTACAACCACGTGCTCGATTGCGCCCCGGTGCAGGAACTGCGCGTGGCCGATATCGGCGACGTACCCTTCCAGAGCCGCTATCGCCTCGAGCTCAGCCATGACGACATCGAGAAGCGCTTCAACCAGATCGTCGATGCCGGCGTGATCCCGCTCGCCGTCGGCGGCGACCACTCGATCACCCATCCGATCATGAAGGCGGTCGGGAAGAAACAGCCGGTCGGCATGATCCATATCGATGCCCATTGCGACACCGGCGGCTCCTTCGACCAGACGAAGTTCCACCATGGCGGCCCGTTCCGCAACGCCGTGCTCGACGGCGTGCTCGACCCGACCCGCACGATCCAGATCGGTATCCGCGGCTCGTCGGAATATCTCTGGGAATTCTCCTATGAGTCCGGCATGACCGTCATCCACGCCGAAGAGGTGAGCGGCCGCGGCATTCCTGCCATCATCGAGAAGGCGAAGGCGATCGTTGGCGACGGGCCGACCTATCTCTCCTTCGACATCGACAGCCTCGACCCGAGCTTCGCCCCTGGCACCGGTACGCCGGAAATCGGCGGCCTGACGAGCCGCGAGGTTCTGGAGCTGATCCGCGGCCTCAAGGGCATCAATCTCGTCGGCGGCGACGTCGTCGAAGTCGCCCCGCAATATGACGCCACGACCAACACCGCCCATGCCGGCGCCCAGGTGCTGTTCGAAATTCTGAGCCTTATGGTTTTCAGCCCTTCCGTGGCCCGGACCGCCTGACATACAATAGCAACAACGGGAACGCACCGGCCGGATCGATCGGCCGGCCTAACAGGAGAAAAATGACGATGCGTGACATCCTCAAGACCAATGTCAGCCGCCGCGCGGTGCTGGGTGCCGGCGTTGCCGGTGCCTCGCTGCTGGCCATGCCGGCCGTGCTGCGCGCCCAGGACAAGTCGCTGAAGGTCGGCGTGTATGGCGGCTACTTCAAGGATTCGTTCGACAAGAACATTTTTGCCGATTTCACCAAGGAAACCGGCATCGCCGTGGAATCGGTCGCCGAGCCGACCGGCGAAGCCTGGCTCGTCCAGCTCGAACAGGCCGCCAAGGCCGGCCAGGCCCCGGCCGACGTCTCGATGATGTCGCAGGTCGCCATGCTGAAGGGCCAGTCGACCGAACTCTGGGCCGCTCTCGACACGGCCAAGATCCCGAATTCATCGAACCTCATCGACCATTTCGTCAACAAGTATCCCGACGGCCGCGTCGCCGGCATCGGTGCCGTCGCCTGGTACATCACGCTCGTCACCAACACGGATGTCTACAAGGAAGCGCCGACCTCCTGGAATGCGCTGTGGGATCCGGCCAACGCCGACAAGCTCGGCCTGCTGGCGCTCGTCTCGAACTCGTTCCTCCTGGAAGTGACCGCGAAGACCCATTTCGGTGGCACCAACGCGCTCGACACCGAGGAGGGCCTCGTCAAGGCCTTCGAGAAGCTCGCCGAAGTCAAGCCGAACGTCCGCCTGTGGTATCGCGACGAGGCGCAGTTCGAACAGTCGCTGAAGTCGGGCGAAATCCCGATGGGCCAGTACTACCATGACGTGACGGGCCTTGCCGCAAAGGATGGCCAGCCGGTCCGCTCCACCTTCCCGAAGGAAGGCGGCATCATGGATTCCGGTTGCTGGGCCCTGTCGCGTGCCTCCGAAAAGGCCGAAGAAGCCCACACCTTCATCAACTACATGTGCCAGCCGAAGATCCAGGCGCTCCTGTCGCGCAAGGTCGGCACCGCCCCGACACTGAAGCGCGATCTGCTCGACCTCACGGCCGAAGAGTTCGCCGCGGTGTCCTCGGACATCGAGCCGATCATCCCGCGTTATGACCTCTACACGTCCAAGGCCGACTGGCTGAACCAGAAGTGGACGGAAATGATCGCGGGCTGAGCCGCGCCTTCCAGAACTCGACCGGCCGGCTGAACAATCAGCCGGCCGGCCCCAAAACCGTCAGCGCCGAGCGGAGCTCCAATGTCCGGATTGACCCTCCAGAATATCGTCAAGCAGTTTGGTACCTTCACGGCCGTCAAGAATGTCGAGCTGACGGTTCCGCACGGCACCTTCGTCTGCCTTCTCGGCCCGTCCGGTTGCGGCAAGACGACCCTGATGCGCATGGTCGCCGGCCTCGATCTTCCGACGAGCGGCGCCATCAAGCTCGACGGCAAGGACATTACCAACGTGCCGACCCACAAACGGGAGCTCGGCATGGTCTTCCAGTCGCTGGCGCTTTTCCCGCACCTGACGGTCGGCGAGAACATCGCCTATTCGCTGCGCATCCGCGGCGTCGGCAAGGAAGAGCAGAAGAAACGCGTCGACGAGCTGCTCGCGATGATCCACCTTACAGGCTACGCGGACCGCCCGGTCGCAAAGCTCTCCGGCGGCCAGCGCCAGCGCGTCGCGATCGCCCGCGCGCTCGCCATCTCGCCGAAACTCTTCCTGCTCGACGAACCGCTCTCCGCCCTCGACGCGAAGCTGCGCGAGGCCATGCAGGTGGAACTGCGCCAGCTGCAGCAACGCCTCGGCATCACCACCATCGTCGTCACCCACGACCAGCGCGAGGCCATGACCATGGCCGACACGGTCGTCGTGATGAGCGGCGGTGAAATCCGCCAGGCCGCCGCGCCCGTCGAAATCTACCGCCGCCCGGCCGACACCTTCGTCGCCGACTTCATCGGCATGACCAACCTCATCGACTTCTCCGCCGGCGGCGCCGGCGCGAGCGTGCTCGGCGCGCAGGTGCCCGGCCTTTCCATCCCGGCGGGCCTCAAGTCCGGCATCATCTCGGTGCGCCCGGAAGACGTGCACCTCACCGCCGCCGGCAACGCCCCGATCACGGGGACCGTCACCTTCGTGCGCGATCTCGGCGGCACGATCGAGACCTTCGTCGAGGCGGCCGGCAAGCAGGTCGTCGCCGTCTCCATGCCGAATGCCCGGCCAGACGTTGCCGTCGGCCAGACCGTCGGCATCCAGCTCAACCCCGGCGATTGCGTGGTGCTGAAGTCATGAGACGCGAGGCTCCGCAGAAGTTTTCCGACTACGGCCCGCTGTTCTTTCCCGCGGGCATGCTGATCGTCTTCTTCGTCGTGCCCTTCGCGACGATGATCGCCGTCTCCTTCTTCCGCCGCGACCCGGCGGGGTTCTACTCGCCCGATTTCGTCTTCGACAACTATGCCCGCTTCCTGAGCCTGTTCTTCGGCAAGGTGCTCGGCTTCTCGCTGTTCCTGGCGATTACGGTCGCCATCTGCTGTGTGGTGCTCGCCGTCCCCTTCACATATCTGCTCTCGCGCGCCCGGCGAAAGACGCAGGTGCTCTGGCTGGTGGCGCTGCTCTCCATCCTGTCGCTGTCGGAAGTCATCATCGGCTTTGCCTGGTCGACCCTCTTCTCGCGTACCGCCGGTATTACCAATCTGCTCGTGATGCTCGGCATCATGAACGAGGCGGTGGCCCTCAACCCGAGCTTCGGCGCGGTGTTGACCGCCATGACCTACCAGGCGCTGCCCTATACCGTGCTCGTGCTCTATCCCGCGCTGGTGCGGCTCGACCCCACCCTGACGGAGGCCGCGCGCACGCTTGGCGCCTCGCCGGTAAAATCTTTCTTCACCGTGGTCGTGCCGGCACTCAGGAACACCATCGTCGCGACGCTGATCATGGTGTTCATCTTCGCGCTCGGCTCCTACCTCCTGCCGCAGATCCTCGGCCGGCCGCAGCACTGGACGCTCTCGGTGCTCATCACCGACCAGGCGATCTACCAGTCCAACATGCCGTTCGCCGCCGCCATGGCCGTGTTCCTCGTGCTCGTCACGCTCGGCCTCGTCGCACTCACGGTCTATGCCGGTCGCAAGGGAGAAGCCGCATGAACGCGCTTCTGCAGAAGGTCTATTTCGGCCTTATCGGCCTCTTTCTCTCGCTGCCGATCATCGTGGTGGCCGGTGTCTCGGTCAACGAGAAGCAGACGCTCGCCTTCCCGCCGCAGGGCTTTTCGCTCGGCTGGTACGGCGAAATCTTCACCAATGTCGAGTGGCGCAACGCACTCTTCGCCTCGATAACGCTCGCGGCTCTTTCAGCGGCCGTCGCGCTCGCCATCGCCCTGCCGCTCGCCTGGTTCCTCTGGCGCCGCCACGCGCCCTGGGCAAACATCTTCCAGCTGCTCGGCGTCGCGCCCTTCACGCTGCCGCCGGTCATCACCGCGCTCGGCCTTCTCACCTTCTGGGCGACGACCGGCTTCTACGGCCAGCCCGCGACAGCCGTCATCAGCCATGCGATCTTCTTCGTGACGCTGCCGCTGGTCACGCTCTCGCTCGGCTTCTCTTCCATCGACCGTTCGCTGGTGGAAGCAGCCTCCACGATGGGCGCCGATGACCGCACGATCTTCCGCACGGTTGTCCTGCCGCTCATCCTGCCCTATCTGATCTCCGGCTATGCCTTCGCCTTCGTCCTGTCGCTCAACGAGTATATCGTTGCCTACATGACGATCGGTTTCACGATGGAGACGCTGCCGATCAAGATCTTCAACGCCCTGCGCTACGGCTATACGCCGACGATGGCCTCGGTCACGATCCTCTTCGTCGCCATCGCCGCCACCATCTTCGGTCTCGTCGCCCGCTTCGGCGACCTGCCGAAGCTGCTCGGCGCCATGTCGTCGCGGGACTAGAGCATTTCCAGCCGAAGCGAAATCGCTTCGGCGTCGGATAATGCGGCAAAAACAAGGATCGAGAGTACGTCCGGAAGGCGGGGACCGATCCTCCGTCCGGGAATACGAAAGACACCAGGTTAGGGCGTTTTCGCGGCTCGAAGACAAGCGACAACGCCCTGCCGGCCCGTCAGGAGCGGGACGCTTGCTGCCGGAAGGCCACAACGAACAGGAGCCCGCATGCGGATCGCCGCCCTCCAGATGCACGCCATTGCCGGCGACGGCGAGGCCAATATCGAGCGCATCGCGGCAGCTGCCGCCGATGCGGCAGCCGGCGGTGCCAGGTTGCTCGTCGTGCCGGAACTTGCCGTTCCCGGCTATGGGGCAGGGGAGGCGGCCTTCAGCCGTCTCGCATCCCCCGCAACGGGTGACGTTGCCACGCGCCTCGGCGCGATCGCCCGCGACAACGCCCTTGCCATCGTCGCGGGCTTTGCCGAACAGGACGGCACGCATGTCTACAACAGCGCGCTCTTTACCGATGGCATCGGTACCAACGCCGTCTACCGCAAGTCTCATCTCTATGGCGACTACGAGCGCGCCGCCTTCCGCACCGCCGCACCTGCCTCCGTCATGGTGGAGCTCGGCGGCATCCGGCTCGGCATGCTGATCTGCTACGACGTGGAGTTTCCGGAAAACGTCCGGCGTCTCGCGCTCGCCGGCGCCGATCTCGTCCTCGTGCCCACGGCGTTGCCGAAGGGCTCGTCCGGCACTTTCATCGCCAATCACATGATCCAGGTGCGCGCCTTCGAGAACCAGGTCTTCGTCGCCTATATCAACCATTGCGGCGCCGACGACCATTTCACCTATGCCGGCCTGTCACGCATCGCAGCGCCCGACGGCAAGCTGCTCGCCGAAGCGCCGGCAGAGGGCGAAACCCTGCTCTTCGCGGAAATCCGCCCCGAGGATTACGCGAAGTCGCGCGCGGAAAACACCTACCTCATCGATCTTGGGCGTCAGGGCTGAACCGCCTAAAGGCTGATCAGAGCCGTTCCGGCGACCGCCAGCGCCGCGCCCAGCCATGCCAGCGGCGGCGGCACGGCGCCGGTACGGGCCCAGATCATGGGCAGGATCACGACCGGCGTCATCGAAGACAGCGTCGAGACGATGCCGACGCTGCCATGTGCCAAGGCGGCCATCAGCAGCGACATGCCCAGGCCCACACCGAAGAAAGCAGAGCCGACCGCAAGGCTCAGCGACCTTTTTCCGATCTGCGCCGCCGGCTTTACCGCCGGATGCGGAACCGCCATGAGAAGCAGGAAGAACAGGGCCGCAATCCCGGAGCGCACGGCCATTGCCGTGAAGGGTTCGGCCCCGGCCGCCATCGCGGGACGAGCAGCAAGGCTTCCGAGCGCCTGGCCAAGCGCCGTAACGACGCCCAGTACGATACCGAGCCACGAGACCCGCTCGGTTCCTTTGGATTTCGCCGTACCCCGAGCACCGATCGCGAGCAAGATCCCCAGGAGAACGCAAGCGATACCGGCTCCTTGCTGGCCGTCTATCGTTTCCCCGAGGAAAAGGTAACCGAACAGGACGGCAAAGGGTGCGGTGAGCGAGAAGAGCAAGGCCGTGGTGCGAGGGCCGGCGGTATAGATCGCCGCGAAATAGGTCGTGCTCGCGATGATGATGCCGAAAAGGCTGGAAACGGCAAGAAAACCGAGCTGCCAGAGCCCTATCGTGCGCCAGCCATCGACGGCGAGGGATACAGCGGCCGTCATGAAAAAGGCGGTGCCCATCTGCAGGCGCGCGAGATCGAGAAGCGGTAGGCGGCCGCGCAATTCGCCAACGAGCATGCTGCTCATCGCAATGCAGATGGCGGCGCAAAGGGCAAGGATTTCGGCGAGATACATAGAAAGACCGGACGAATGATCGCCCGGCCTATCGCACAGATTTCCCCTAGCGGATAGAGCCTTTCACGGCCGCCCTCCGCTCAGGCCTGAAAGGTGATGCGGCCGTCGCAAATCGTCGTGACAGGGCGGATCGCGGCGAGCTTCCCGTGCTCGGCCGCCTCGACATTGTCCGAGAGCACGACGACATCCGCGAGATAGCCCGCCTTCAGCATGCCCTTGCGGTCTTCCATGAACTCGACCCAGGCGCCATTCTTCGTATAGGCGGCCAGCGTCTCGGCCAGCGAGAGCCGTTCGTCCTTCAGGCCCTCCTTCCAGAGACCACGCGTCATGGCGCATTCGATGCAGTTCATCGGGTCGAGCGGGGAAACCGGCCAATCCGTGGCGAAGACGATCTCCGCCCCGGCATCGACCAGCGTGCGCCAGGCGAAAGCATAGGGCCAGCGGTCTTCGCCGATGTAGGAGAGGTAGGGCTCGACCGGCAGGCCGGCGCTGCCCGGCGGATGGGTCGGCTGCATCGAGGCGACGGTGCCGAGTTCCTTGAAACGTCCGATATCGTCGGGATGCACGACCTCGATATGTTCGATGCGGTTGCGGCTGTCGCGCTTGCCGTTCGCCTTGATGGCGGCCTCGTAGCCATCAAGCACCATGCGCACGGCGCCGTCGCCGATGGCGTGAACCGCCACCGGCAGGCCCAGCTTGTCGGCGGCAATCGCGATGCTGTCGAAGTGTTCCTGCGAGAACAGCGGGTCGCCCTTCCAGCCAGGCTGGTGTGCATAGTCGTCGATGAAGACGGCGGTGCCCGATTCCGTCACGCCGTCCATGAAGAGCTTGACGAAATCGCAGCGCAGGCGATCGTTGTTGAAGCGGTCACGCCACACGGCCGCCTTCGTCTCGAGATCCGAGAGCGGCATGAAATTCTTCATGTGGAAGGGCATGCGCACGCGCACCGGCAGACCCACCGTACGCTCGATCTCGTCGAGCATTTCAAGCTGGTAGAGGCTGCCGTCCATGTTCTGCAGCGAGGTAATGCCGAGCGAAGCCACATAGGCAAGGCCCCGCTTGATGACCTCGATATCGCCGGCACGCTCTTCCGCCGTCACATGCTCCGGGTCGCCGCCGGTGCCGACACCGAGCATTTCGCGCCCGCCGGTCTCGCCGAAGGCGGAAATGGGGCGGATGGCGTTGCTCTCGCGCAGTTCACCGATCGCGAGACCATCGTCGGCCATGACGATCTCGTTGCCGACGCCGACATCCCGCCCCTCCAGGATGCCGCCCATCCTGAGCGCCGTCGTATTGGCCCAGGCGGTGTGGTGGTCGGGCGCGACGATCAGGAGCGCGCGGTCGGGCAGGATCCGGTCGAGATGATGCCGCGTCATGCGCTCGTCGTCAGAGAGGATCGTGTAGTCCGCCTGCTGCGCGATGAGGAGCTGGCGCTCCGGATAGTCGGCGGCATAGCCTTTCACGGCCTTTTCGAGGGCGTCAAATCCCTTGACGCCGGCCAGCGACAATTCGGTGAGTTCGGCCGAACCGCCGAAAATGTGCATGTGCGCTTCGTTGAAGCCGGGCAGGACAGTCCCGCCCTTGGCGTCGATCACATGGGTGTCGGGCCCCGAAAAGGCATCGATCTCCGCTTCGGAGCCGACGGCCAGGATGCGGTTTCCGGCAATGGCGACCGCATTCGCCCGCGGGTTCGCCGCGTCCATGGTCAGCACCCGCGCATTGCGGATGATAAAGCTCGCTTCCGTCTGCATGGCGTATCCTTGAAATGCGTTCAGATTGCCCGGCGGCAAAGCGCCCGGAAGAACGTGAAATTGTCCTGGTTCTCCTCGTCGCCCAGCGGCTCCGGCTGGGAGGAGAGCTTGACGATGACGGTCTCGGTGCTCGGATCGACATAGAGCCACTGGCCGTGGATACCGATCGCGCAGAAGGCACCATCGGCTTCACCCGACTGGTACCACTGGCTGCGGTAGCGCCCGTTCGGCAGGTCGACATTGCGGCCCTGCTGCCAGGCCTCCCGGTCGCCGTTCTCCTGCATGTCGCGGATCCAGCCTTCCGGCACGATCTGCCGGCCGTTGCGCACGCCGTGGTTCCGCAGCAGTTCACCAAGACGGGCAAGGTCGCGCGCCGTCATGGAAACGCCGCCCGCGGTGCGCGGCGTGCCGATCGCGTCCACCGTGATGTTGGCATTGCCCTTGGCACCCATCGGCTTCCAGAGAAGATCGGAGGTGAGGTCGGCAAAACGAGCGCCGGTGACGCGCTCGATGACGACGCCGAGGAGATCGGCATTCGGCGAGGCATAGTAGAACGGCCCGCCATGCGGCCGCTCGGCCTTCTCGAGGGTTACGAGGAAGGAGGCGAGCGTTTCCGGCGCAATGTTCGGCTCCGGCGGGTTCCAGAGCATGGCGCGGCGATAGCGCGCGAAGGCGCCGTGCGGGTCGAGATAGGCTTCCTCGAAATCCAGGCTGACGCGCATGTCGAGCACGTCGCGATAGGTGCAGTCGCCATAGACGCTGCCCTTGGCCTCCGGCAGGTAATCCGTCACCGGCCGGTCGGGATCGATCAGTCCGTCCGCCTCCAGGATGCCGGAGACGACGGCCGTCAGCGACTTCGAGATGGAGAAGACAAGGTGCGGCGCATCCGGATCGGCATGCGGTGCGTAATATTCCGCGACGATCTCGCCCCGGCGCATCATTACGAAGGCGTCTGTATGGGCGAAGTCGAGGAAGGCGCGGGCGCTCGCGGCACCGGCTAGGCCTGTCTCCATCGCCGCATCGAGAAAGGCGTCGCTGGGAAGCGGCGCTTCGGCGGCCGGCACCTCTGCCGCAATCACCGCCGTCGGCACGAGATCGCGGACATTCTGGAAGGTCCAGCGGCTATAGGGGGCAGTGCGCCAGTTGGCGAGTGTAACATCCGCACGGGCAAAGCCGTGCTCGTCCTTGAACGTCTTGATCATGACATATCCAACCGAAGCGCGGGAAGGCGCAAAGCCTTCCCGCGTCCAGCTGTCCTCGGTTTTCGCGGCCTTGCCGCTTACTTCTGCAGTTCGGTCCAGATCTTCGTGTAGAGCTGCTGCACATCCGGTTCGCAGCTTGCAAGGAATTGGCCTGCAGGCTCGAATTCAGCCGGCACGACCAGTTCCGGTGCATTCTGCATTTCCGCCGGCAGGAACTTTTCGGAACCCTTGATGCCGTTGGAATACTTGGCGAAGGCGGAGATCAGGGCCGCGTTTTCCGGATCCATGATGAAGTTCATGAACAGCTTGGCATTCTCGGTGTTCTTCGCATCCTTCAGCAGCGCGACGCTGTCCATGAAGTAGGGGAAACCTTCCTTCGGGTAACCGAACTTGATGTCGGCGTTCTTCAGGCGCGAGCGCATGATGGCACCGTTCCAGTAGTAGACGGCGGCATAGTCGCCGGCCGGCAGCTTCTCGGTCACGCTGTAGTCCATGGCGAGCCATTTCGTCTTCGCCTCGACGAGCTTGTCGCGGACCTTGCGCAGCACGTCCTTGTCCATCGTGCACCATTCGCCGCCGAAGTACTTGATGGTGGCGAAGAGCACGTCGTTCATTTCCGGCGCGACGTTGATCTTGCCGGCAAGTTCCGCCGGCGGATCCAGGAAGATCGCCGAGGTGTTGATGTCGCCCTTGTAGACGGAAGCGTTGACGCCAATGCCGGTCAGGCCCCACTGCCACGGAACGGTGTAGTGACGGCCCGGATCCCACGGCACGTCGACCCAGCGCGTATCGACATTCTTGAAGTTCTCCATCTGGTCCGGACGGGCTTCCTGCAGCAGGCCTTCCTTGACCCAGATCTGCACGTAGTTCGCCGACGGTACGACGATGTCGAAGCCGTGGCCGCCGGCGCGGACCTTGGCAAGTGCCGTGTCGTTCGAATCATAGTCCGTGACCGTCACTTTGACGTCGAACTTCGCCTCGAACTTCTTGATCAGCTCCGGGTTGGTATAGTCACCCCAGTTGTAGATATTGAGCTCGCCCGCTGCCGAGGCGGCACCTGCCGTCGCCAGCATGGCAATGGCCGCCGTCGCGGTCGTCGTCATCCATTTCATTTTCATTCTCTGTTCCTCTCTGTCGTTTGTTCGTCGAGATGATTACTGTTTTTTTCGGTTGATGAAGAAGAAGATCACGACGAGTGCCGTCGAAAGCGCCAGGAAGACCGTGGCGATGGCATTGATCTCGGGTGTCGTCTCGCGCCGGAGCTGTCCCAGCATGTAGGTCGGCAGGGTATCCTGACCACCGGATTTCACGAATTCCGTGATGACGACGTCATCCAGGGAGATGACGAAGGACAACATGAAGCCAGCGATGACCGCCGGGCGCAGCAGCGGCAGGGTCACATGCCGGAAGGTCTGCCAGCGCGAGGCATAAAGGTCGGCCGCCGCCCGCTCCAGCGTCAGGTCCATGCTCTCCAGCCGGGCACGGATGGGCAGGTAGGCGAAGGGAATGCAGAAGGCGGTATGTGCGACGATCAGGTAACCGAGCCCCGAATAGCCGGTCCAGACCTTGATGCGCGAGAAGACGATGAGCAGCGCCACGGCTGTCACGATCTCCGGTACCATCAGCGGCTGGTTGATGAGCGCATACTTGAAGGTGAGGCCGCGATAGGGCGTCGTGCGCGTCGTCGCGAGAGCCGCCATGGTGGCGGCGATCGTGGCAAGGAGAGCGGCCCAGACCGCGATGATCAGCGAGCGGATGGCCGCGTCCTGAACGGCCGCGTTCTGCCAGGCGGCGACGAACCAGCGTGCCGAGAAACCATCCCAGCGCGACAGGGATTCCGCCCCGTTGAAGGAGTAGATGACCAGCGCGGCGATCGGCAGGTAAAGCGCGAAGAAGGTGAAGAGGGTGATGAGCCCGAAACCAGGCTGCGAGCGGATGTCGAAATGCGATTTAAACATGGCTCGAACCTCCCCGCGAGGCATTGCGCACGTAGAAGATCAGCGCAACCATCACCAGCGCCATCAGGGTGATAGACATGGCGGCGCCGAGCGGCCAGTTGCGGCCCGATCCGAACTGCATCTCGATGAGGTTGCCGAGCATCATGTTCTTGCCGCCGCCGAGCACGCGCGGAATGACGTAGGCACCGAGCGAGGGAATGAAGACGAGGATGGAGCCGGCGATGATGCCGGGCTTCACCAGCGGGATCACGATGCCGCGCAGGACCTGCAGGCGGCTCGCATAGAGATCGTAGCCCGCCTCCACCAGCCGGAAATCGAGCTTCTCGATCGAGGCATAGAGCGGCAGCACCATGAGCGGCAGGTAGACATAGGTCATGCCGAGCAGGTTGGCGGTGTCCGTGTACATGATCTGCAGGGGGGAATCGATCACGCCGAGCCAGATCAGGGCGTTGTTGAGCAGACCTTCGTTGCGAATGACCTGCTGCATGGCGAAAGTGCGGATCAGAAGGTTGGTCCAGAACGGGATCGTCACCAGGAAGACCCAGATCTCACGGGTATGCGCCGGGCGCGTCGCGATGAAGTAAGCGGTCGGAAAGCCGAGGATCAGGGTGAGGAGCGTCGTGAAGAACGACAGCTGGAGCGAGCGCCAGATGATCGACAGATGCGCATCCGCAAGCCCGAGCGTATCGTCGAATATGTCGCGCTGGAAGAAGACCGAGACCCAGCCGTCGAGCGAGAACTCCCCGAACTTGACATCACCATAGTCGCCCTTCGCCATGAAGGAGTAGAGCAGCATCACGAGCAGCGGGCCGACGGCCGCAAAGAAGATGATGAGCAGGGCCGGCGTGCTGAGCAGCCAGCGGGAGCGGATGTCCTTTTTCTGCGCCGCGAGAGCGGCCTGCTGTGCGCCGCTCATCGTCAATCCCTCAAGATCTGGGCGACGTCGTCGCTGAGGCTGATGCCGACCACCTCGTCCTTCGAAAAGCCGCAGGACCCGCTGCGGGCATTCTGCTGGCGCACGGTGAAGGTCGTGCCGTCCTCGAGGCGAATGTGGAAATGCGTGTCCGTGCCGAGATAGACGATTTCGTGGATGGTGCCGCGCAACACCGAAGACGGCGAGGGGGCTGCGACCTGGGCATGTTCGGGACGGACGACAACCGTCACCTTGCCGCCGGGCGTCAGGTCGGCCGGGAAGGTCGCCGGGATCTCCGCGCCGGAGGAGAGCCGCACGCGGGCCCGGTCGCCGGAAACCGCAACGACCTCGGCCGAAAGGAAATTCGTCTCGCCGATGAAGTCGGCCACGAAACGTTCGGCCGGACGGTCGTAGATATCCCAGGGCGAGCCCACCTGGCGCACCGTGCCCGTCGACATGACGGCGATGCGATCGGACATGGTGAGCGCTTCCTCCTGGTCATGCGTGACGAAGACGAAGGTAATGCCGGTTTCGGTCTGGAGGCGCTTCAGCTCCATCTGCATGGACTTGCGCAGTTTCAGGTCGAGCGCGGAAAGCGGCTCGTCGAGCAGCAGCACCTTCGGTTGCGGCGCGAGAGCCCGGGCGAGCGCCACGCGCTGCTGCTGGCCGCCGGAAAGCTGGGTGACCGGATTGTCGCCTCGCCCATCCAGATGGACAAGCTTCAGCATGTCCTTGACGACGCTGTCGATTTCCGAGCGAGGCTTGCCCAGCATCTTGAGGCCGAAACCGATGTTCTCGGCCACCGTCAGGTGCGGGAAGAGGGCATAGTTCTGGAAGACCGTGTTGACGGGCCGCTGGTTCGGCAGAAGGCTGGAAATATCCACGCCATCGAGCAGGACCTGTCCTTCGGTCGGCAGCTCGAAGCCGGCGATCATACGCAGGAGCGTGGTCTTGCCGCAGCCGGAAGGGCCGAGAAGGGTGAAGAATTCATTCGACCGGATATCCAGCGTCACATTGTCGACGGCCTGGAAATTGCCGAACCATTTCTTGATGCCATGCATGCCGATGGCACCGCCATGGGCCGCGGTCGTTCGGGTCTCAGTCATCGGTTCCCCGTTTATCGTCCGGCCGCCCGAGCGTGCTCCGCCCAAAGCGCCGGCTGTCCTCTGTCCGACCGCTGATCGCGGTTCTTATGTGATAGGCTTATCTTGCTTATGATCACAACAAATCATAATTTGATCAAATCTGTAAAGGGTGATTTTGAGCTTTGCGATTTTATCCGCCTTGCGTGCAAGGGTCGCAGAATTCAGCCCAGAGACGATAAGCCGGCAGAGGCCGGGTCGACAGAGGGGAGGGTTTCCGCATGCTGGTTGCTGCCGGTCGCGAAGCGTCCGAATCCGCCAAGCAATGGGTCTACCGCGTGCTGCGGCGGGCCGTCATGACGGGCCAGTTCGAGCCGGGCGATCCGGTGACGATCAACGGCTTGGCCGAATCCCTCGGCGTCAGCGCCATGCCGGTGCGCGAGGCGCTGCACAGGCTGGTTGCCGACGGCGCGCTGGAACTGCTCGATAATCGCCGCGTCCGCGTGCCGGACATCGATCCGCAGCGCTTCGAAGAGGTGCTGGAGGCCCGCATCGCGCTCGAAACCCGCGCCGCCGAACGCGCCATGCCCTTCATCGACGAGGCCCGACTCGCGCGCCTGCGCGCCTTCGACCAGCAGGCCGACGAGGCACTGGCACGGCGCGATTTCGGCCGCCTCGTGGAGGCGAATTTCGATTTCCACCGCTGCCTCTACGAGGCCCGGCCGGGCACGGTGATGCTGCCGCTGATCGAATCCCTCTGGCTGCGCCTTGCGCCCTTCATGCGCCGGGCGGGCGAAACCCTTTCCGCCACCTACCAGATCGACCGCCACGCCGAAGCGCTCGCCGCCATCGTCGCGCGCAATCCCGACGCGCTCAAGGCGGCCATCGCCGCCGACATCCGCGACGGCACGGGCCATCTCGGGCAGATGCATTTCGAACAGATGGGCGCCGCGCGGAGGGCGAGTTGACGGCACCGGGTTTCCCTCGACAACCCGACCGGTATTCTTCTTTGGTGAGCGCTTGCAGAAAGGGGCAGATCGCCGGTAAAGCTCTCGGCGACTGCCAAGCCCGCGCACCGGAGGATGCCATGAACGACAACAATGTTCTGAAATTCGAACGCCGGAAGCCGCAGCAGGAAAACAAGAAGACACCGAAGGCGCCGCAACCGAAAAAGGGCCTCATCTGGATAGCCGTTCTCGCGGTGATCGTCCTTGTCTGGGCCTATTACCAATTCATCGCGCCACAGACACTGTAAGCGGGCGGGACCGATCGTCGAAGGAGGCCCCAATGGCGCAAGGAGAAAATCCCCTCGACAAGGATATCGACACCATCGGCGGCGCCTGCCACTGCGGCTCCGTCCGCTTCCGGGTTCGCCTTGCAAATGGGCTGCACAGCGCGCGCCGTTGCTCCTGTTCCTATTGCCGCATGCGCGGCGCCATCGCGGTTTCCGCCAATCTCTCCGACATCGCCATCGAGGAGGGCGAGGAGCTGCTTACGCTCTACCAGTTCAACACGAAGACAGCAAAACACTATTTCTGCGCACGCTGCGGCATCTATACCCACCACCAGCGCCGCTCCAACCCTGAGCAATACGGCGTCAACGTCGCCTGCCTCGAGGGCATCAGCCCCTTCGATTTTTCCGAAGTTCCAGTCAACGATGGCGTCTCGCATCCGTCCGACAGGCCAGCCGGAAGCGGCCCAAGCCTTGCGGGCGTGTTGCGGTTCATTCCGGCTGATGAGTCCGAGCCCTAAGAGACCGGCAAACGATCACATAAGCTTAATTATGGAACGCGAATACCAGGCAGCGCCCCGGCGCATCCGGGGCGCTGTAACCGTCAAGCGGCCTTGCGCTTGCGGAACGGCCCGTGGGGGATTTCCGGCGGGGCGAAGCTTTCGGCGCTGGCACGGTCCCAGCGGTCGTGCCAGTCGGCCAGTTCCGGTATTTCCGAGCCGGAGACGAGAAAGCCCTCGGGCAGATAGGGATAGGCCTCGTTGCCGTCGAGGAACTCGTTGTCCTTCTGCCGGAACATGAAGTGGTAAGGCATGAAATCGCTCGGATCGCCAAGGCCGGCGGCACCGGCGATCTCGCCCAGCGCATGCATGGTATTGCGATGGAACCGCGCGACGCGGTCGCTCTTGTCGCCAAGATCGATCGCGCGCTGACGCACGGGGTCCTGGGTGGCGATGCCGACCGGACAGCGATTGGTGTGACAGGACTGCGCCTGGATGCAGCCGATGGCAAACATGAAGCCGCGCGCGGCGTTGCACCAGTCCGCGCCAAGGGCCAGCGTGCGGGCAATGTCGAAGGCGGAGACGATCTTGCCCGCCGCGCCGATGCGGACCTGGTTGCGGATGCCTGCGCCGCGCAGCGTGTTGTGCACGAAGGTCAACCCCTCGAGCATCGGCATCCCGACGCGGTTTGCGAACTCCACCGGGGCGGCGCCCGTTCCGCCCTCCGCACCGTCGACCACGATGAAATCGGGAACGATGCCCGTTTGAAGCATGGCCTTGACCATGCTCATGAACTCACGGCGATGACCGATGCACAGCTTGAAGCCGACGGGCTTTCCGCCGGAGAGCTCACGCAGCTGCCCGACGAACCGCATCAGGCCGATCGGGGTCGAGAATGTGCTGTGCGCAGCCGGTGAAATGCAGTCGATACCCATCGGAATGCCACGGGCCTCCGCGATTTCCGGCGAGATCTTCGAGGCCGGCAGCATGCCGCCATGGCCAGGCTTTGCCCCCTGGCTCAGCTTGATCTCGATCATCTTGATCTGGGGATCGGCAGAAAGCTGGGCGAATTTTTCAGGCGAGAAGCGGCCATCCTCGCCGCGGCAGCCGAAATAGCCGGATGCGACCTGATAGATCAGATCGCCCCCGCCCTGCCGGTGATAGCGGCTGATGCTGCCCTCCCCCGTATCATGCGCGAAGCCGCCCTTGCGCGCGCCGGTGTTGAGGGCGAGGATGGCATTGCCCGAGAGCGAACCGAAGCTCATGGCCGAGATGTTGTAGAGGCTGGCTTCATAGGGCTGCCGGCAGGCCGGCCCACCGACGCGTACGCGGAAGTCCGTATCCGCAATGGCGACCGGCGTCGCGGAATGGGTGAGCCAGGCATAGCCGGAACCGTAGACATTCTCGATCGTGCCGAACGGCCGCTTGTCCTCCACCCCCTTGGCGCGCTGATAGACGAGACCGCGGTCCTGCCGGTTGAACGGGACTGCGTCATTGTCGCTTTCGATGATGTACTGGCGGATTTCCGGCCGGATGCTCTCCAGCAGGAAGCGCAGATGCCCGACCACCGGATAGTTGCGCAGGATCGCGTGCCTGTGCTGGCGCAGATCGTGAATGCCGAGAAGGAACAACGCACCGCAGGCCGCGGCGACGAGGAACAGCCAGCCGCTATAGAGCAGCGCGCCGCCGAGGGAGGCGAATGCAGCCACCCCGACAAGGAAGAACACTGCATAACGCTGGTTGGAAACGAGGGCCTTTACCATATGTCTGGTCCGAAAATCGCTGGTATCGTGGGGAGATCGATGTGATCGGGGCGTTCGAGGAAGAGATGCGGCGAACGACGCCACCATGCCGGTACCACATCTTTGTGTCAGCAGATGTTTACCGGACGGTAAAGGCAATCGTTCGCCGCGCCTCACGTCACTTGAAGCCTGCGCCCGCCAGCTTCTCTGTCAGCACAGCGCGATCCTCGATGGATTGCAGGCGCACCGTCAGGGCCGTGCTCTTCACCGGAACCTGCGGCGGCAGGGAGAAAGCGATGCCCGGCAGGTTTTCCGCCGCCCACTGCCTGAAACGGGGCAGCTTGTTCGGACCGCTGATGGGGAAGGTGTGACTATATCGAAAGCTCATATCTGGCTCTTTCTGAACAGGGGCAAGGCGGCGGCACGACGACGCGTCCGGCCTTGCTCCGCAGGTTTTCTTCTTGGGTCGGAAAGCGAAATCCTGGCGCCGCGCTTGCATTTGCAGTTCGCAGCGCCAGGCTCTCAGCAGTCGGCGCCGATCCTGCGGAAAGGGCGTGAGGAACCACGGCGGCGGGCGAGACGGAGCGAAACCATCGGCTCCCTCACCGTTCGCCGGTCTGCGGCTCACCGGGCGGGTACGTCCACCCGGCAAGTGGACCGAGCGACCGCAGCGCTTCCGAGGAGGCGTCGAGCGACCGCACGAAGGCGGCAAGCTCCGTGTCGTCGAGACGTTCGGCCGCCGCGGTGAGGGAAAACCAGCGCCGCTGCCTTTGCCCCTTCTCGCGCCAATGGCTCAGCGTGCCGCGCACCTTCATACCGAACACCGTGACGCGGCAGGAAACCTCCGAGCCGTCATCCAGTGCCTTCCAGTAGCGATAGGAGGTCACAGGCGAAGGAGAGATATCGCCGATGATGCCAGCCTCCTCAAAGGCCTCACGGGAGGCCGCGGCCGCCGCCGATCGCCCTTTCATCGGCCATCCCTTGGGCACGATCCACCGCCCACGCCGGCGCGAAGTGATGAGCAACATCTTCGGCTCGCCATCGCGCCGCAGGCGCCAGGGGAGCACCCCGACCTGCTGCAGTTCATCGCAGTGACCGGCCTCGGGGGCGGGAACGCTGGTGCGTGTCTTGCCTCTCATCATGCCCTCCCCTCGCCGCGCAGGAAGAAGACCGTCGCGCCGGGCCCGTGGCGGGCGCCGCAGGCAGAGCGGACGAGAATGGGCGCCTTGCACCAGGGGCAACGGCTGGCTGCGCGCGGCAGGCGCCGGTCGCAGGTGAGGCAGGTTTTCAGGGAATGAGACGTGGACATGGAAACGCTCCATCGGAACGCCACAAGGGCGAGACGACATGAACCGCACTGTTGGATTGTGGGGTTCCCGGAGCGGCGGGATTTGCGGCGGCGTTACAGGATCAAGACAGCCGGCTCCGGGTCAGGGAGCGCGCTTGATCGCGAAACCTCGAAATTCTGGCGGGCGTTTCCATAGTCATAGCCTGCACTTGGCCGTTCAATGCGGCAAATTCAAGAGGGTGCGTCCTTCTGCAGCATGCCACGGCGCACGACAGCAACGCCGACAACGAAGCATCACGATGCTGGACAGAACAGAAAAAACCCGTCCTGCCCAAGCCTCACAGCGTCGGAAAATGGCAGGCCACCTTACGGCCATTGCCATGCGCCTGCGCCTCGGGTCGCTCCGTCCGGCAGCGGTCCTTCGCGATCGGACAGCGTGGATGGAAGCGGCAGCCGGAGGGTGGGTTGAGCGGACTTGGCACGTCGCCGGTAAGGAGGATGCGCCTGCGCGCGCCGCTTGGCGTCGTCTCGACGATCGGAACCGCCGAGATCAGCGCCTGGCTGTAGGGGTGGGCCGGCGCAGAGAAGACCTCCTCGGCAGGTCCCTCCTCGACGACGGACCCCAGATACATGACCGCGATGCGGGTCGAGACCTGGCGCACCACCGAGAGGTCATGGGCAATGAAGATATAGGTGAGGCCAAGCTTTTCCTGGAGATCGGCAAGCAGGTTGACGATCTGCGCCTGTACCGAGACGTCGAGTGCGGAAACAGGTTCATCCAGCACGACGAGATCGGGATTGAGGGCGATGGCGCGTGCGATACCGACACGCTGGCGCTGGCCGCCGGAGAATTCGTGCGGATAGCGCCCGACATGGTCCGGCAGGAGGCCGACGATGTCGAAAAGTTCGGCAACCCGCTTGTCGATCTCGCTAGAGGAGAGTTTCGTGTGGATACGCAGCGGCTCGGCGACGAGATCGCCGACGCGCCGGCGCGGGTTCAGCGAGGCGGACGGATCCTGGAAAACCATCTGCAGGCGGCGGCGCAGCGGGCGCAGCTCCCGCAGCGACCGGGCGGTGATGTCCTCGCCCTCGAACAGGAGCTTGCCGTCGGAGACCTCGTAAAGCCGCACCAGGCAGCGCGCCAATGTGGACTTGCCGCATCCCGACTCCCCGACAAGGCCGAGCGTCTCCCCGCGCCGGACCGTCAGCGAGACGTTGTCGACCGCGTGTACCGTCCGTCGTCCCTCCGCGGAAAACCGCGTGCCGATCGAAAAGCGCTTTCCGAGCGCGCGGGTTTCGAGGATCGGCTGTTCGGTGTCTGTCATTGCAGTGCTCATGCTTGCACCTCCCGGAGGCACGCCGCCGCGTGTAGGCCGGCTGGAAGGACAGGTTTCTTGGTGAGGCAGGGCTCGTAGCGCAGCGGACAGCGCGGGCCGAAGGCGCAGCCCTGCGGCAGGCGCAGCAGCGAGGGCGGTGAGCCGGGAATGGCCGGCAGGCGGTGGGGCTTCTCGCCGGTCAGCGGCGGAATCGAGCCGAGCAGGGCTCGCGTATAGGGGTGGCGCGGATCGGAGAACAACGCAGCACGGTTGCCGCGCTCCACCACCCGGCCGGCATACATCACCATCACCCGGTCGGCGAGCTCGGAGACCACGCCCATGTCATGCGTGATGAAGACGACGGCGGAGTTGTGGGTGGCCCGCAGCTTGCGCACAAGATCAAGAATGCCGGCCTGCACGGTGACGTCGAGCGCCGTGGTCGGCTCGTCGGCGACGAGCAGGGCCGGATTGCAGGAGAGCGCCATGGCGATCACCGCGCGCTGGCGCATCCCGCCGGAAAGCTGGTGCGGATAGCGCGACATCGCTTCGCGCGGATTGGGGAAGTTCACCTCGGCAAGCAGCGCCTCCACCCGCTCCAGCGCCTTTGCCTTGCTGATCGCCTCGTGGGCGCGGATCTGCTCGGCAATCTGCCAGCCGATCGTATAGACCGGCGTCAGAGCGGTCATCGGATCCTGGAAGATCATGGCGATCTCCCGGCCGCGCAGGCGCCGGAGTTCTCGCGCCGGCAGGCCGACAAGCTCGCGGCCCTTGTAGCGGATGGAGCCCTCGATCGTGGCGTTGGGATCGGTGATGAGCCCCATCACCGCCAGAAGCGAGACGGTTTTGCCCGAACCCGATTCGCCGACGACGCCGAGAATCTCGCCCTCGTCGAGATCGAAGGAAACGCCGTCGATGGCCCGCACCAGGCCGTCTTCGGTGCGGAACGACACCCTGAGGTCGCGTACGGAAAGCATCATGACGTCCTCACGCGGGGATCGAGAAGGATATAGACGAAATCGACCACCGCATTGGCGATGACCACGAACATCGAGGCATACATCACCGTCGCCATGATCATCGGCAGGTCGAGATTCTGCATCGCGTCATAGGTGAGCTTGCCAATGCCGTTGAGGCCGAAGACCACTTCGGTGAGAAGCGCCGAACCGCCGACCAGCGCGCCGAAATCGAGGCCGAACAGGGTGACGAAGGAGATCAGCGATGTCCGCAGCCCGTGGCGCAGCAGGATGCGCGTCTCCGACAGACCCTTGGCCCGGGCGGTGCGGACGAAATCCTCCTGCATGGATTCGATGATCGCCGCGCGCAGCACGCGCCCGTAGATACCGATATAGAGCACGGCGAGCGTGATCCACGGAATGACGAGGGTGAGGAACCAGCCCTTCGGATCGCTCGTCAGCGGCTTGTAGCCGAGCGGCGGCACCCAGGAGAACAGCCAGGTATCGTGATAGCGGCTCTGGGTGATGAGGTTCATCACCTCGCCCAGCCAGTACACCGGCATGGAGATGCCGATGAGACCGAGCGCCATCAGGAGCTTGTCGAGCCAGCTGTCGCGTGTCGCCGCGGCGATGATGCCGATGGCGACGGAGACGACCACCCAGAGGAAGGCCGCGCCGAAGACCAGCGACAGCGTGACGGGGATGGCGTCGAAGACGGCGGGAACGACCTTCCAGCCGCGGTTGACGAAGGAGGTAAGGTCGCCGGTGATGAAGATCTTCTGCATCATCAGGCCGTACTGCACGTAGAGCGGCCGGTCGAAACCGAAGGAATGGCGCACCGCTTCCAGCACCTCGGGTGAGGCATTACGGCCGGCAATGCGTGCAGCGGGATCGGAACCGGGCGTGGCGAAGAAGATCAGGAAGACGATGACCGAGATGCCGAACATCACGAACAGCATCTGACCGAAGCGGCGAAGGATGGCGTAGATCATCAGGTGCGCCCCAGCCGGACCTTCGAGCGCGGATCCAGCGCATCGCGCAGGCCGTCGCCGAAAACGTTGAGAACCATGACGGACAGGGCAATCGTAAGGCCCGGCGCAAGCGCCACGAGCGGGCGGGTATAGAGCAGCGCCTGCCCGTCCTGGATGATGGTGCCCCAGCTTGCCGCTGGCGGCTGCACGCCGATCGACAGGAACGAGAGCGCCGATTCCGTCAGCATGTTCAGCGCCATCATCAGCGGCACGAAGACGATGAGCGTGGTCGTGATGTTCGGCTGGATGTCGCGCAGCAGGATGCGCCAGCCGGGCACGCCGAGATTGATGGCGGCAAGCACGAATTCGCTGTTGCGCAGCGAAAGCACCTGGCCGCGGATGGGACGGGCCACATAGGGCACATAGACGATGCCGATGATGATGACCGGCAGCCACAGCGAGCCGGACTCAATGAGGATCGGCCCGATCGAGATGCCGGCGGTGATGGTCACGATGGAAAGAGAGATCGCCAGCAGATAGATCGGGAAGGCCCAGAGGATGTCGAGCAGGCGCGACAGGATCGTGTCGGTGACGCCACCGAAATAGCCGGCAACGAGCCCGGCTGCCGTTCCGACGATCAGCGTGAAGACCGTGGCGGCCGCCGCGATCATCAGCGAGTTGAGCCCGCCGTAGAGCAGGCGCGCCATGACGTCACGGCCCTGGCTGTCCGCGCCAAGGAAGTAGTTGCCGAGCTCCCAGGTGGGGCCGATCGGCGTATAGCCGAGCCCGAGCCCCTCCGTCGAGGCCTCCATGACCGGAACCTCGACGCCGTCGACCATGATGACGGCATCGAGCGTCGAGGTGAACGGATCCACGCCCGCCCAGCGCGCATAGAGCGGCGCGCTGAGACAGGAAAGGACGATGAGCAGAAACACCGTCAGGGACGCGATGGCGGCCCTGTTGCGCCTCAAACGCACGAAAGCGAGGGCCCAAGGCCCTCGCGTCCCGCGCTGCACGGCAACGACTTCATTCGACACGCAGCTTTCCTCCGCCGGGTCTTACTGTACCCAAGACTGGGTGATCATCCAGTCGAACTGGCGGTTGAACTTGAAGTTACCAACGCGCTTGCTGACGAAATCGAGCCGCTTCGGCGTGAAGAGACCGATGGCTGGCGCCTGGTCGGTGACCTCCTTGTCGATCTCGCTCCACAGCGCATCGGCGGCCGCCTGGTCGGTGACGCCGAGGTCCATCGCCTTCTGCATCTTGGCATCGATATCCTTGTTGCAGAAGCCCGCGATATTGATCGAGGCATCCGAGCCTTCGCGGAAGGAGGCGCAGCCGAACAGGATGTTCAGGAAGTTGGATGCCGCCGGGTAGTCCTTATACCACTGGCTCACCGACATCTGCACCTTGTTGTTGGTGTTCTGGATATAGGTGAACTGGATGTTGGCGGAGATCGGTTTGACGTCGGCAACGTAACCGATGCTGGTCAGGACGCTCTGCAGATAGACGCCGATGGAGCGCGAAACGGCCGTGTCCTCGACGATGACGGTGACCTTCTGGCCCTTGGTGCCCGACTCCTCGACAAGCTGCTTGGCCTTCTCGACATCAGGTGCCGACCACTTCGCGCCCGGATCCTTCGTGTAGGGGCAGTAGTCCACATGGCCGGGGAAGTCCGGCGGCAGGATCTGGCAGACCGGCGAAGCGAGGACCTTGCCGCCGAAGAGTTTTACCAACGTGTTGCGGTCGATCGCGAAGGAAACGGCCTGGCGGGCCTTCAGATTGTCGAAGGGAGCAAGGCGTGTGTTGAGCGGCGCGTACCACCAGGCCGAAAGCGGCGCGATGTGCAGCTGCTCCATATATTTGGTGCCGACTTCGGCAAGACGGTCGCTCGGCAGGGAATCGAACATCCAGTCGGCCTCGCCGTTCTGGATCGCCGTCACCGCCGCCTCCTCGGAAAGGCCGAAATCGTACTGCACCACGTCGGGATAACCGTCGGGCTGGGCGTCCTCGCTCCACTGCTTGAAGTGCGGGTTGCGCGTGACGGTCATGCCCTTGTTGGGGTCGAAGGCGGAGATCGTATAGGGACCGGTGCTCGGGATCGGCACGGAACCCATGTCCTCGGCGGGCGTATCCGCCGGCAACGTCACGGCATGCGGCAGGGCGAGCTTGTAGAGGAATTCGGCGTCCGGCTTCGTCAGGTTGATGGTGATCGTGCCGGCGGCTTCGTCCCCCACCACGCCGCCTTCCAGCGTGCAGCTCTTGGTGTCGGCAAGGCATTTGTCGGCGCCGACGATGCCTGCGTAGAAGGTGCCGGATGTCGGGCCGGAGACCTTGAAGATGCGCTGGAACGAGGCGACCACATCCTTCACGCCGACTTCCTGGCCGGTGGAGAACTTGATGCCCTTGCGCAGCTTGAAGGCGAAGGTCTTGCCGTCGTTGCTCACCTCCGGCAGCGCCTCGGCGAGATCGGCAACGACGGTGAAGCCGTCCATGCCCTCGGCCTTGCGGAAGGTGACGAGGCCGTCATAGATCGGCTGGTACATCTGCCAGCCCTGGGAGGTGTAGTTGATGTGCGGGTCGAGCGTACCGGCCGCCGAGCGGGCGAGCAGCCGCATGGTGCCACCGCGGTGTTCCTGAAGGTATTCGGCCTTGGCCGGGGCCAGCGATGCGCCGGCGATGAGTGCGACGGCCGATGCCGTCAGAAGCAGTTTCTTCATGTTCGATCCCCTTTTCTCTCTGTTTCTACCTGTCATGCTGATTGAGAAAATCTCCCACCACCCGCATGCAGTCGTCCTGTTCCTCGACATGCGGCATGTGGCTGGAATGCTCGAATATCTCCCACCGCGCACCCTTGATACCGTCCTTGAAGGGCTGCACGGTCGCAGGCGTGGCTTCGTCATGGCGCCCGGAGAGGATCAGCGTCGGCGTGTCGATGGCCGGCAGGCGGTCGATGATGCTCCAGGTCTTCAGCGTGCCGATGACGTGGAATTCGTTCGGCCCGTTCATCAGCGTGTAGACGGTCGGGTTGCGCGCGGCCTGCTCGAAGCTCGCCGTCACCTCCGGCGGGAACGGCACCACGCGACAGACATGCCGTTCGTAGAAGGCCATCGTTGCCGCCTGGTAATCAGGATGGTCCGTCGTGCCCGCCGCCTCGTGCCGCGTCAACGTGTCCTGCACGTCCGCAGGCAGGTCGGCGCGCAGCCGGTTCGCCTCCGCGACCCAGAGCGTCATGGAGGCGGGTGAATTGGCGATGGTCAGCGAGGCAAGTCCCTTCGGGCGCAGCACTGCGTATTCGGCGCCCAGCATGCCGCCCCAGCTCTGGCCGAGCACATGGAACCCACCCCGGATGCCGAGGTGGTCGACGAGGTTTTCCAGTTCGTCGATGAAGAGCTGCGGCGTCCAGAAGTCCGCGCCCTTCCCCGGCAGGAGGGTGGAGTTGCCGCATCCGAGTTGGTCGTAGTGGATGACGGCCCGGCCGTCACGGGCAAGCAGCTTGTAGGCGTCGACATAGTTGTGCGCAACGCCCGGCCCGCCGTGCAGGATCACCACTGGCAGCTTGTCGCCAGCGAGGTCACCGCTGATGCGATACCAGGTTTCGTACCCCCTGAACTGCGCCCGCCCCTCGGTGCTGTTGATCGTCGCCGACATTCCCATTCCTTTCCCGGACATTCAAGCGCCTTTCCGACTGGCCTGAACCCACTCTTCCAGCATCTGCACGCCAAAGGCCGTCGCCCCTTGCCGGCCGAGCGGCCGGTCCTCGCCCGCCAGTTCCTTGCCGGCGATGTCGAGATGCACCCAGGGGCGATCCTCGGTGAAATGGCGCAGGAAAGCCGCAGCATAGGGCGCGTCGCCATCTTCCATGTCCTTGGCGTGATGGCGCAGGTCCGCCAATGGCGATTTAAGACCCTCGTCATAGGCCCGGTCGAGCGGCATGCGCCAGAAACGCTCGCCGACCGTTTCGCCGGCAGCGATCATTTCGGCGGCAACCGTGTCGTCGGCGCTGAACAGGCCGGCAAAGATCGAGCCGAGGCCGCGCATCACCGAATAGGTCAGCGTCGCGAGATCGACGATGACGGAGGGCTCGAAACGCGTCGCCGTATAATAGAGACAGTCGGCGAGGATCAGGCGCCCCTCCGCGTCCGTGTCGAAGACTTCGACAGTCTGGCCGGAGAGAGTGGGAATGATCTCGCGCGGCTTTAGCGAATGGCCGGACGGGAGGTTTTCGGCAATGCCGAGCACACCGACGGCATGCACCGGGCTCTTCTGCCGGGCGAGCGACAGGAGCAGGCCGACGACCGCCGCCGCCCCGGCCATGTCGGCCTTCATGTCGAACATCTGCGCGCCGCCCTTGATGCAGAGCCCGCCGGAATCGAAACAGACGCCCTTGCCGACGAAGGCGAGCGGCTGGTCGCCCGAGCCTTCGCCGCGATAGCGCAGCACCGCGAGCCGCGGTGGCCGCACCGACCCCGCGCCGACCGCAAGCAGCGCGTCTGCGCCAAGTTCCTTCAGCGCGGCGGCATCGAGCACTTCGACGTCGATGCCGGCCTCGCGCAGCGGCTCCAGATGCGCGGCAAAACTGTCGGGATGCAGATGGTTCGGCGGCAGATTGACCAGCGTGCGGGCATATTCGACGCCATCAGCCACGGCATTGGCACGGACAAGCGCCGCATCCAGGGCAGCTTTCTGTGCGCCGACCAGCCGCAGCCGCCAGACAGTGTCAACCTCGGCCACCGGCTTCCTGTTGCGAAGGTCGAAACGGTAGCGCCGCAGCCGCAGCCCGAGGGCGATGCGCGCCAGGATCTCCGCCGCTGAAAGCGGCGCGCCGTCGATCCGGTCGAGGAGGATCGTCGCCTCGGCCTCGTCCTTCTCTTCCAGATGCGCGGCAAGCTTCCCGCCGGCTGCCGAAAGGGCAAGCGCCGTCAGGCTCTCCGCCTTGCCGAGGGACAGGACGATGACACGCCGCGTCGATACAGTGGGTGGCGGAACGAGATCGACGACGGCACCGCTTTCGCAAAGCGCCGGTTCAGCAGAACAGGCCCGCGAGAGAATGCCGCCCATGGCCGCATCCAGCACGGCTGCACGCGCGCCGAGTGCCTGCCCGGCTGCGTGCAGGATCACGATGACGGAGCTTTCGACGGATATATCGTCTGCCGCTTCGAAGACCGGTGCGGGCGATTGGGGCATCTGGGCGTACTTCCTGTTGCAGCGCCGGTGATCGCCGCAGCCGACACCGCCTGCCCGGGAACGGCTTGCTGCCGACCCGAACCATGACGGTTACGCCACAAGCCGACCACCGCTGAAGGCGAGATGGTGCCAGAGGCCGAATAACCGTTTCCCCATGGCGACTTAGGACCCTATCTCAAATCGGTACGGGTGAAGGTTCAAGCGTCAATTTCGTCCACATCGATTGACAAAAACTCAGGTGATAATCCATGCTGATTTTATGGCTTTACCCTCCCTCAACGGCATGCGCGCATTCGAGGCCGCCGCCCGCCTCGGCAGCATCAAGGATGCAGCGGAAGAACTGCATCTGACGCCCTCGGCCGTCAGCCGGCACATCCGCACGCTGGAAAAGACCCTTGGCCAGGACCTCTTCGAGCGCGGCTTCCGGCAGGTGACGCCGACCATGCGCGGGTCCTACTATGCGCGCAGCCTCTCGGAGGCCTTCGAGGCGATCTGGCGAGCGACGGAGGATGTCAGCTTCTACGACGAGCCGCGCGGCAGCAAGGCCCGGCGCGTCAAGCTGATGTGCGAGCCGACCTTCCTCAATCTCTGGCTGGCGGATCGCCTGCCGGTCTTCCGGCGCCAGCATCCGACCGTCGATCTCGAAATCTCCACCTCCGGCAAGCGGACCAATGTCGATTTCGCCATCGTCGACGAGTTCGTCTACAAGGCCGGCCCGGCCCTGACGATGATGGTGCCGCTGCTGCTGACGCCGGTCTGTGCACCCTCCGTGCTCGAAGGCCCGATCCCGCTGCGCTCACCCGCCGATCTGGTGCACCATCACCTGATCCACGAATGCGAGACCACGCGCTGGAAGCAATGGCTGGAGCGGGAGGGTATCGCCGATGCCCGTCCCCCGTCAGGCTCGACGCTGCATGACTGCACGCTGATCATGCGCGAGGCGATGAACGGCGCGGGCATCGCGCTCGCCGACACGATCATGGCGCAGGATCTCTTGCGCCAGGGCAAGCTGGTCGCCCCGTTCGCCGCCCGCCATGCCTATCCGGCCGGCTACTACCTGCAGCAACGGCGCAGCATCGGCAACAAACCCGGCACGCGCCTTTTCCAGGACTGGTTGTTGGCCGAGGTCGCGGAACACAAGCGCGCAATGGGCATCGAATAGAAACAACCGGGCGCCGGCCGGTCCTGTCACCATGACAAGAACGAGCGTTCTCAACGCCGCGGCGGCCCTCTATGAAACAGGCACCGCATCAGCTGAAGGCTTGCTTCAATGACATCCATCGAAATGATCGTCGCCGCCAGATCCCGCCTGCAGGGCCATGCCCGGCGGACGCCCCTGCTATCCTCTCCCTTCCTGGATGAGATGGCCGGACGACGTGTCTTCGTGAAGGCGGAATGCCTGCAGCACACCGGCTCCTTCAAGTTTCGCGGCGGCTGGTCCGCCCTTTCGGGGCTGGAGCCGGACGTGCGCAAGCGCGGGGTGATCGCCTTCTCGTCGGGAAATCATGCCCAGGGCGTCGCTCTCGCCGCCACGCGGCACGGCGTTCCGTCCGTCATCATCATGCCCTCGGATGCCCCGAGGCTGAAGATCGACAACACCCGCGCCTTCGGGGCAGAGGTCGTTCTCTACGACCGCGACAGGGAAGACCGGGACGCCATCGGTGCGCGGCTTTCCGCGGAGCGCGGCCTGACGCTGATCCGGCCCTTCGACGAGCCGCTGGTCATTGCCGGCCAGGGCACGACGGGCCTGGAAATCGCGGAACAGGCGGAAGAGGAAGGTATAACGGCAGCCGATGTGCTGGTGCCCTGCGGCGGCGGCGGGTTGAGTTCAGGCATCGCCCTCGCGCTCGAGGCCACCGCGCCGGGCTTTACCGTGCGTACCTGCGAACCGGAGAATTTCGATGACACCGCACGCTCGCTGGCGGCCGGAGAGGTCGTGCGGAACGCCACGCTGTCGGGCTCGATCTGCGATGCGATCGTCACCCCGGAGCCCGGCAGGATCACCTTCCCCATTCTGAAGCGTCTCGCCGGGGCCGGCATTGCCGTGACGGAAGAGGAGGTCCTTCGCGCGATGGCACTCGCCTTCAAACGGCTGAAGATCATCGTGGAGCCCGGCGGGGCCGTCGCCCTTGCGGCGGCGCTCTTCCACGGTGCTGCGGTCAAGGGCGATACCGTGATTGCCGTTACCTCCGGCGGCAATGTCGATACGGATCTGTTCACCGCAGCGCTCCAGCGCTTCGGCTGAAGACACGGCCTTCCATCAAGGCCGTCATAGGGCGTCTGTGCTATCCATGTCCGTCTCCAAAAGACCGCGGACGCCGCTCACGATGGTTTCCGGCAGGATGCGCGATTCCCGGCGCGCAAGGTCGAAATAGACGGAGACGGCCAGCAATTCGGCGCAAAGGTGGCCGTCCGCCTTGTCCAGCAGCCTATGACGGGTGGTGAGCGAGGTGCGCCCGACCTTGACGACGGCGCTGCGGATTTCGAACAGGCTGCCGACCGGCAGCTCCCGCCGGAAATCGATCTCGTAGCGGCGGTCCGCCCAGCCCTCCTGCCGCTCGGCGATCCAGGTTGCCGAGTAGCCGGCCGCGGCGATCAGATGCCAGAACGCCTGGTCGAAGGCGGCGATATAATATTGCACGTTCATGTGCCCCATCGCATCGCATTGCGCGGGATAGACGACACCCTGATAGGTGAGAAGCGGCACGGCGGATCTCCTTTGTCCGTTGAAACCTTTGACGCCCGATGGGCACATGCAATAGTCGCGCCCCGAAGCATAATTTCAGGGAATGCACATGGCGCGGCAAAGACGGCGTTTCGTCTGGGAAATCGACTGGAACCTGCTCAGGACCTTCATGGTCATCGTGCAGGAACGCGGCCTGACCGCGGCGGGCGAAAAACTCTCCCTCAAGCAGCCGACCGTCAGCAACGCGCTCAAGCGGCTGGAAACCCATATGGGCTGCCGGCTGGTGGAGCGGAACGCTTCGCACTTCGCCGTCACGCCCGCCGGACAGCGGCTGTTCAGCGAATGCATCGCTCTGTTCGAGATCGTCTCCGGCCTGCCGCAGCACATGGAGGAGCAGCCCGGCGACCTGACCGGTCATATCGAGATCGCGCTGGCGAGCCATGTCGTCTGCCCATTCCTCGACGAGGTGCTGGCCGGTTTTCACACCACATTTCCCCAGGTCACGCTGTCGCTCTCCGTCGCCTCCAGCCAGGAAGTGACGACGGCGGTGCTCAACCGGGACGCCGGCTTCGGCATCTGCCTGATGCAGGAGCGGCATCCGAAACTCGAATATGACGTGCTCTACCGGGAGAGTTTCGGTTATTTCTGCGGCGCGCGGCATCCGCTGTTCGGCGTCAAGAACCTGCCGTTGCAGGCGCTGCGCCAGGAGCCCTACGTCTCCTTCAAGACGGACCAGATGTCCGGCGCGCTCTGGCCCGTCGCGCTCCTGCGCCAGCAGGAAGGGTTCGAGGGCCAGACCGTCGGCACCTCCTCGCATCTGGAAGAGGTCAAGCGGCTCATCATCGCCGGATTCGGCTTCGGTCCTCTGCCGATCCATGTGGTGGAGGAAGATGTGCGCGTCGGCCGCCTCTGGCGCCTGCCGCCCTATCAGGACCCGCCAGTCATCGACGTTCACCTCGTCTATGACGGCGCGGCCCGCCGCAGCCGGGCCGAGACGATCCTGCTTGCCGAACTGCGCCAGGCGATCGCCACGATACCCTTCGCGCAACGAACCTATCCCGCCTAACCGTTCTTCGTACCCAAACCGGTGAGAAAGGCCGTCAGGTTGTCGCCAAGGGCGTCGCAGAGATAGCCGCCCTCCTGTACGACGACGGTCGGCAGATGCAGCGCCCCGATTGCCTCCGCGATGCGCGCAAAGCCCGGCGTCGAGACCGAGAGGCCACCGAACGGATCCTTTTCGAAGGCATCGAGACCGAGCGCCACGACAAGCGCATCCGGCGCGAAGGCCCCGATGCGGCGGATGGCGGCGGCCAGCGCCTCCAGATAGACGTCGTCGCCGGACTTGCGCGGCAGCGGCAGGTTGAAATTGTAGCCGAGACCTAGCCCTTCGCCCCGCTCGTCGGCATGCCCCCAGAAGAAGGGGTAGAAACGCACCGGATCGGCGTGGATCGAGACCGTCAGCACGTCGGCGCGCTCGTAGAACATGCCCTGCGTGCCGTTGCCGTGGTGCAGGTCCACGTCGAGGATGGCGACGCGTTTAGCTTGCCGCAGCAGGTGCTGCGCGGCGATGCCGGAATTGTTGAAGAAACAGAATCCGCCGGCGACATCCCGGAAGGCGTGGTGGCCCGGCGGGCGGCAGAGGGCGTAGGACCATCTCTCGCCGGCCATCACCGCTTCGGCGGCGGAAACGGCCGTAGACGCACTCCAGCGCGCACTCTCGAAGGTGTGTTCGGAGATCGGGCAGGACGTATCGGCCATGTGATAGCCGGCCTGCCCGACCGCTGAGGCGGGATAGCTGCCCGTGCGGGCGATCGGGTGAATGTTGGGGATGACCTCCGCGGAAGCCCCCTCGATCCGCTGCCAGCGCTCGTAGATGCGGCTCAGGAAGTCGATATATTCCGGCGTGTGCACAGCAGAAACGGGTGCGAGGCCATGATCCCCAGGCCGCACGATCTCCGTGCCTGCCGCCCGCGCGCCGGCGAGCAGGCGCTCGACGCGTTCCGGTTGCTCCGGGTTCGGCTGCGGCGCGCCGCTGGAGAGGAAGAAGCTCGGATCGTGGCGTTTCTGTTCTTCCGCAAAAAAGGTCTTCATGGATCTCCCTCACCGGCGAAATTGTCGAAATCCGCGCCCTTGATCATGTGGATCTGCTCGCTGCGGGAATGGCGGATCCCGAGGCGATCGTAGACGGCCTGCGCACGCACATTGTCCACATCGACCGACAGGCGCATGTAGCGCGCACCGTGCGCCCGGCCATTCTGCGCGGTGGCGCGCAGAAGCCGTTCGCCGATCCGCCGTCCGCGAAAGGCATCCGCGACGAAGAGGTCCTGCACATAGAGGCCGGGCTCGCCCATCCAGGTGGAAAAGCTCGCGAAGCTCAGGCACAGGCCGGCGAACGTCGTCCCCACCTCGGCGATCAGCACCTCGAAGGCCGGCGCCTCGCCGAAACCGTGGCGGCACACGTCCTCGACCGTCGAGACGAACTTCGTCTCCGCGCCCATGTCGATGGCCATGGTCCTCAGCGCCGCGTGGATGGTCGCAGCGTCATCGGCGACCGCGAACCGGATCGTGATGTCGTCCTGCATGTTTTCTCCTCAGAATGCGACGCGGTCGCCACCCTTGAGACCGAGTATGGCGCGCGCCTCGTCGGGCGTTGCGACCTCCAGCGAAAGACCTTCGAGGATCGCGCGGATGCGTCGTACCTGATCCGCGTTCGAGGTCGCAAGCGCACGGCCATCGAAAAGACTGTCCTCCAGGCCGACACGCACGCTGCCGCCCATGGTCGCCGCCATCGTTATCATCGGCATCTGCCTGCGCCCGGCGGCGAGCACCGAGAAACGGTAGTCATCGCCGAACAGCTTGTCGGCGATACGCTTCATATGGACGAGGTTTTCCGGATCCGCGCCGATACCGCCAAGCACGCCGAAGACGAACTGCATGAAGGGTGTGCCGGGGATGAGCCCGCGATCGCGGAAATGGGCGAGCGTGTAGAGATGCCCGACATCGTAGCATTCGAACTCGAAGCGCGTGCCGCACCCCTCCCCGAGACGTTTGAGGACCGTCTCGATATCGGCGAAAGTGTTACGGAAGATCGTGCCGCGCGTCGCTTCCAGAAGCGCGGGCTCCCAGGCGTGTTTCCACTCCCGCGGCCGGTCGAGCATCGAGAAGAGGCCGAAATTCATCGAGCCCATGTTGAGCGAGCACATCTCCGGCTCGGCGGCGAGCGCTGCAGCCAACCGGTCCTCCAGCGCCATGACGGAGGAACCGCCGGTGGTGATGTTGATGACCGCATCGCTCGCCTGCCTGATGACCGGCAGGAAGCGCATGAAGACCTTGGGATCGGCCGTCGGACGGCCGTCATCCGGGTCGCGGGCGTGCAGGTGCAGGATCGATGCTCCCGCTTCTGCGGCTGCGATGGCTTCGGCGGCGATGTCCTCCGGCCTGTAGGGCAGATGCGGCGACATGGACGGCGTGTGTACCGACCCCGTCACCGCGCAGGTGATGATGACCTTGTCCGATTTCATGACCGGCTCCTACTTCGTAACCGGCAGCGAAAGCTCGCAGGCAAGTTGCGCCAGCGTCGCATCGAGGATCGTCACGATCTCGCCGACCTGCGCCTCGGTGGTGATCATCGGCGGGCAGACGAGGAAATGATCGCCCTCGACGCCGCCGCGCGTGCGGCGCGAATAGATGATGAGGCCGCGCTCATAGGCAATGTCGACGACGCGCTGATGCGCATCGAGCGCCTTGGGCAGCGGTGTCATGGTCGCACGGTCGGACACGAATTCGGCGGCGAGCAGCAGGCCCTTGCCGCGCACGTCGCCGATGAACGGGTAACGTTCGGCAAGACCCTCCAGCTCGGCCTTGAGAAGAGCGCCGATGCGGGTGGCGTTGCCGAGCAGATCCTGCCGCTCGATCTCGTCGAGCACGGCAAGCCCCGCCGCGCAGGCGAGCGGATTGCCGGCATAGGTGTAGCCATGGGCAAAACCGCCGCGATCAAGCACCGGCTTCACCAGCTTCGAATGGGCGATCATCGCACCGAGCGGGCAATAGCCGGCCCCTAGTCCCTTGGAAAGCGCGACGATGTCCGGCCGGCAGTTCCAGTGGTCACCACCGAGATAGCGGCCGGTACGGCCGGCTCCGCTCATCACTTCGTCGTGGATCAGGAGGATGCCGTACTTGTCGCAGATCTCGCGGATGCGCGGATAATAGCTGTCGGGCGCGACGAGCGCGCCGGTGGAAGCACCGCCGATCGGCTCCATGATGAAGGCGAGAACGCTTTCCGCCCCCTCCTCGAGGATCTTTTCCTCTAGCATGTCCGCATAACGGATGCCGCGCTCCTCCATGGAAAAGTTGTCGCGGTCGAGATAGGCGGTCGGTGCCTTGATGTGCGGCATGTCGCGCAGCATCGGCAGGAAGGGTTTCTTCAGCGCATCATAGCCGGTGACGGCGAGCGCACCGAGGGTCGAGCCGTGATAGGAAGGGAAGCGCGAGATGACTTTCCAGCGCTCCGGCTGGTCGGTGGCGAGCGCCCATTGCCGGGCGAGCTTCAGGCAGGATTCCACCGCCTCCGAGCCGCCGGAGACGAAGAACACCCGATCGAGCCCCTCGGGCATGTAACCGGAAAGGCGCCGCGCCAGATCTTCCGCCGGCTGGTTCTCGAAATGCAGGCGGTAGGCAAAGGTCGCCTTGTCCATCTGCCGCTTCATGGCATCGAGCACGTTGCGGTTGGAATGGCCGATATTGACGACCATCGCGCCGCTCGAGCCGTCGATGACCTTTCGGCCGTGTTCATCCCAGATGTAGATGCCCTCCGCCCGGTCGGCGAGCGGCCGACGCATGCGGGATTGGTAGAAGAGGTGGGAGGCCGGGCGTTCGCCGGATGCATTCTGATGCTGGCTCATGATCGATCCATGAAAGAAGGAAGCGGTTTCAGCGGCCGGAAAACTCTAGCCGCCCAGGAATTTCTTCAGGAAGCTGCGGGTGCGCTCCTGCTTCGGATTGCGGAAGAGCTCGGCCGGGCTGTCCTCCTCCACGACCGCGCCATCGGCCATGAAGATCACCCGGTCGGCGACTTCGGCGGCAAAACGCATCTCGTGGGTGACGATCACCATGGTCATGTGCTCGCTCGCCAGCTGCTTCATGACGAGGTTGACCTCGTCCACCAGTTCCGGATCGAGCGCCGAGGTCGCTTCGTCGAACAGCATGACCTTCGGCTGCATGGCAAGCGCCCGGGCAATCGCCACACGCTGTTTCTGCCCGCCCGAGAGGCGTGCCGGAAAGGCATCGATCTTGTCGGCAAGGCCGACCTTGTCGAGCATCTTCAGAGCAAGCGCCCTCGCCTCCGCTTTCGCCATGCCCTTCAGCTTGGTCGGGGCGATGGTGATGTTCTCCGCAACGCTCAGATGCGGGAACAGATTGAAGTGCTGGAAAACCATGCCCATCTGCTGGCGCACATTGTTGATGTGGCGTTCGAAGGAACGGCGATCAAGCTTTTGATTTACCTGAACACCATCAAGCCAGACCTCCCCGCCATCGAGCGTTTCGAGATGGTTGATCGAGCGGAGCAGCGTGCTCTTGCCCGAACCGCTCGGGCCTATGACAGCGACGATCTGGCCGCGCGCCACGCTGAAATCGATGCCCTTCAGCACCTCCAGCGGCCCGAAGAATTTTTGGGCGCCACGCACCTCGATCATCGGACGGGTATCGTTCATCGCGAAAGCTCCACTTTCCGTTCGATCCCGCGCAGGACCGCTTCGAGGATGAGATTGAGGCCGTAGTAGAGGGCGGCGGCCGTCAGGTAGAATTCGAAGGGCCGATAGGTCTCGCTGATGACGAGCTGGGCGCTGTGCACCAGTTCGGCGATACCGATCATCGAGACGATCGACGACTCCTTCAAGAGCGCGATCATCATGTTGCCGACCGCCGGCACCGTGTTGCGCACCGCCTGCGGCACGACGATGTAGATCCGCGTCCGCCAGGCCCCGAAGCCGAGCGAGCGCGCCGCCTCCGTCTGCCCCTTGTCGAGGGATACGATGCCGGCGCGAAAGATGTCGGCATTGTAGACGGCGAAATGCAGGCTGAGAGCGATGATGCCCGACCAGATGGCGGGAATGTCGATGCCGATTTGCACGAGGCCGAAATAGATGAGGAAGAGCTGCAACAGCAGCGGCGTCCCCATGAAGAGCCACATGAAGAGACGTACGGGATAACGAACGACCGGCGAGGCATAGAGCACGAGAAGGGCGAAGCCGATGCCGGCGAGAACGCTGAGCACGGCGGAGGCGGTGGAGATGACGACGGTCCACCACAGGCCCTTGCCGATCAGCGGCCAATATTCAGGAACGATACTGAAATCGAGACCCTGCATCTTCACGCCTCCCCGGCATAGGCGCGGTCGAGACGGTCGATGACGAGCGTCAGGCCGTAGACCATGATCATGTAGAGAACCGCCGTCACCGCGAAGATCTCAAAGGGTTTGTAGGTGGAGCCGATGAAGCGTTGCGCCGTGTAGGTGAGTTCCACCACCGAGATGGTGGCGACGAGCGCCGTGCCCTTGACCAGCGCCACGGCATTGACGCCAAGCGGGCGGATCATCAGTTTGGCGGCCTGCGGCAACACGATCCAGCGCATGGACTGCCCTTCGCCGAAACCCAGCGAGCGTGCCGCCTCCATCTGTCCCCGATCGACCGACAGCACGCCGCCGCGGATCGATTCCGCCATGTAGGCTGCGATGTTGAGCCCGAGCGCAATCGCCCCTGCCGCGAAAGGTTCAAGCTGGATCCCGACCTGGGGCCCGCCGAAATAGAGCAAAAAGATCTGGATGAGCGCCGGCGTGCCCCTGAACACGCTGACATAGGCCGCACCGACGAAACGCAATGCCGCGACATGCGAGAGGCGGAGCATCGCGATCAGCGCCGCCACCGTAAGCCCGATGGCAAGCGACAGCAGGGAAAGCTCGACGGTCGTCCAGGCCGCCTGGACGAAGACTGGGACAATGCGGCCGATGAGAGCGATATCCATTGCCGGATCCTCGACGATCGGTCAGCCGGCCGGCAGTTTCCTGCCGCACCGGCCCTGTGACGGGCAGAAAGAGGTCAGCGGATGTCCGAGCCGATCCACTTCATGGCGATGGCCTCATAGGTACCGTCGGCCATCATGTCGTCCAGCGCCTTCTGCATGGCGGCCTTCAGCTCCGGATTGCCCTTGCGGATGGCGATGCCGATCTTGTCCTCGGTACCGGCAAACTCGGGCACGTCGAGCTTGACGACCTTGTCGCCCGTCTGCTTGACCGCGATCGATACCGGCACCGCATCGACGATCATCGCCTGAATGCGGCCGGCCTTGAGTTCGAGGAAGAGCTCCGGCAGCCCCTTATAGGTGCGGATTTCCCAGCCGCCGCGCTCGCGTGCCCATTTCTCGTGGGTTTCGCCGAGCGTCACGCCGATCGTCTTGTCCTTGAGATCGTCGATCGACTTGATCTCGGACCCGTCCGAAACGAAGACGCCGCGCCCCGACTTGTAGTAGGGGCCGACGAAATCGACGGCCTTCTCGCGCTCCGGGGTAATGGTCATGCTGCCGATGATGGTGTCGTATTTACCGGCAAGCAGGCCCGCGATGATGCCGTCCCAGGCGGTGCTGACGCCGGCACCCTTCACGCCGAGGCGCTTGGCGATCTCGTTGCCGATATCGACGTCGAAGCCAACGGTCTGGTTGCTGTCGTCAACGAAGCTGAAGGGCGGATAGGCGCCACTGTTGGCGAACTTGAACTCTCCCGCGGCCTTGATGGTCTCAAGGTCGTCGGCACGCGCGGCAAGCGGCGCTCCGAGAACGGAGAAGGCAAGGCCTGCGGCCACGGCATAGGACAGAATGGACTTCAACATGATTGTTCCCCTTGTTGGTGCAGGATCACCGCCGGAGCAATGACGCCCTTGGGGGACGATATGTCGCCAAGCCCATGCATTTCGCAAATAGATATATGAAATGCAGTTCATAGCTTCAGGAAATGATATACTTGATGCCTGCTATCGCCCACTGTGCTTCCTTCAAGCGCCACCGGCGGCAGATCCGAGTTGGTTTGCTCGGGCCGGATCACCATGACAAGCTCCTGGGCCGGATCGGCGGTGAAACTGCCGAACTCCGTGCCTTCGCACGCTCTTCGCCTGATCAACTCGCTTTGCAGGGTTCTGGAAAACTGGAACGCATCGGCTGGCGGTCAGGCATTCATAAGCGCCTCGATCAGTCGGTCCCGCGTCAGCGGCAGGTCGCGCATCCTCAGCCCGAGCGCGCGGGACGCCGCGTTTCCGATGGCCGCGGCCACCGGCCCCTGTGCGGCCTCGCCCGCGCCGAGCGGCGGGTGCATCGGATCGATGATGAACCGTGTCTCGATCTCTGGAACTTCCGAGAATTTCAGGATCGGATAGGCATTCCAGTCCAAGGCCGGCACCCGGTCGCCCTCAACCTTGACCTCTTCCTTGAGGGTCCAGCTCGCCGCCTGGATCGCGCCGCCCTCGATCTGGCTGCGCGCGCCCTCCGGGTTGATCACAAACCCCACATCGGCGCAAAGCCACAACCGCTCCAGCCTGACCTCCTCTTCCACCGAGACCTCGGCAACCGCAGCAAGCCAGGCGCCCTTGTTCTTGTAGCGGGCGGCGGCAATCCCAAGCGACCGCCCCTCACTGGCCCCATGGCTGCCGGGCCAGCCGCTCATTTCGGCCGCCCCTTCGAGCACGGCGCGACAGCGCTCGTCGCTGAGATGGCGAAGCCGAAAATCCAGCGGGTCGGCACCGGCGAGATCCGCCAGTTCGTCCATCGCCGATTCGATGGCAAAGACGTTGAGATGGGCGCCGAGCGAACGCAGCGAAGAGGTGCGGATGCGGCTGCGCGTATCGAGCCGGACTGTCACGGTCTGGCCCGGGAAGTCATAGATCGCCACGGCATTGCGCGCGGCACCGCCACCGGCAGCGGCGGGAAGGTCCGCAACCTTGCCCGGCAAATGGGCGCTGTCGAGCGCCTCGGCCGAACTGAGATTGACATGGCCGCCGAAGCCCGGGCGCTGGGCATGCGGTTCGCTCACCACCGAGAGGTTCCAGGACATAACCCTGCCGGCGGCATCGATCTCCGCCTCGACGGCCGCGGACATGGCAGCCCCCAACGGACCGCGTCCGAGCTCATCCTCCCGTGACCACTGGATACGCACCGGCCGGCCCGGCCGTTCCAGTGCGATGATGGCCGCATCGAGCGCGGCGTCGTCGGCACCGTTGTGACCGTAGCAGCCGGAGCCGTGCGCATGGACGACCCGAACCGCCGGCAGCGCGAGCCCGAGGCATCTGGCTATCTGCGCGCGAAGCGGAAAAATACCCTGCGAATGGCTCCACACCGTCAGCCGGCCGGCATCGAACAGGGCAAGGGCGCAGGACGGGCCGATCGATGCATGCGCCACATGTGCCCGCGAGTACCGTTCGTCAAGCCTCGCCGCCCCGCGAGAAGACGGGGCCGATCCAACCCGGGTGACAACCTCCCCGGCGGTTTCCGCCGGCCGCCAGCGGCCGGGCACCTCTTCCCATGTGGTGAACCTGCTCGCATCGGCATGTGCGGCATGAACACCATATTCGTCCGGTCCGATGAGGGCGAAAAGGTCGTTCCTTCGCAGAACCGCGATGCCGGGATAGCGGCGCTGCAGCCATGCCTCATCGACATCGGCGAGGCGAGCGAGCCGGAACGGTTGCCGGATGACCCTGGCATGCAGCAGCCCCGGCAGGGAAAGATCATGGATGAAGCCGGCACCACCGCGCTTTGCCGCCATATCGATGCGCGCGTGGTCGGCGCCCACGGCGCAGCGCGCGGCAATGGGCTGGACAGGCACATTGCCACTGACGGGCTGCCTCCAATCAACCAGGGCGGCGACCGACCAGAAATCGAGGCCCGTCGGTGCACCCTCGAGAAGCACGACACCATCGTGACACGAGAGACGGGCGGTATCCGCACCAAGGCGGGCGGCAGCGGCATCGATCAGCGCTGCACGCGCCTGCGCCATGGCGATGCGGATGGAGGCGCCCGAGACCTCGACAGACTGGCTGCCGGCGGTGATGCCCTCGTCCGGCGAGCAATCGGTATCGCACGGGGCCAACCTCACCAGCCCTGGATGGAGACCCAGTTCATCGGCAGCAATCTGCGCAAGCGCCGTGAGGATGCCCTGGCCGAGTTCGACCTTGCCCGAGCGGATGGCAACAACACCCGGCTCATCGAAGGAGACCCAGCGACCCAGTTCGGGATTGTCCTGGAGGCTTTTGGGAAGCGCGTTGTCCGCCATCACACCGCCTCGCCGAGACGGGCCACGGCACGCTCCGTCGCGCGCAGGATACTGCCATGCGCTCCGCAGCGGCACAGGTGCTTGTCGAGCGCCGCGAGGATCATGTCCCGGCTCGGCCGGCGCTCCGTTTTGAGCAGCGCATGGAGACACATCAGGATGCCGGAGATGCAGTATCCGCACTGGCCGGCCTGTTCCACCTCGAAGGACGCGAGCAGGATCGCGCCGACACGGTCGTTCGCCAATCCTTCGGGCGTCGTCACGTCAGCCCCAGCCAGGGCAGACACAGGCAGCGTGCAGGAATAACGGGCCTGCCCGTCAATGCTGAGCACGCATGCCCCGCACTGCTCCAGGCCACAGCCGAAATGGGTCGCCTTGAGATCGAGCTGGTTGCGCAGCACGAAGAGGAACGGCGCCTCACCGGTTTCATCAATCTGCGCCGGCGATCCGTTGAGTCGGAAGGAGACGGGCGCGCTCATGGTTTGCGCTCCGCAGTCGCGGCGCGGTCTTCCTTCGCCCGCTTCAGCCGGTAGGCCGTCGGCGTCATCCCCGCCGAACTCTTGAACGCCCGAAGGAAATACTTCTCGTCGTTGTACCCGACGCGGTAGGCGATCTGACCGATCGTATCGTCGGTGAGGACCAGACGCTCCCGGGCGTCCTCGATCCGCATTTCGCGGATCAGCACCTGGAAACTGGTGCCGGTATACTGGCGGATCAGAGCGCACAGCCGGCTCTTGGAGAGACGTGCGGCGGCCGCCGCTTCATCGAGGCTCGGGCCACGTGTATAGTTTTCGCCTATGAACTCGGCGATGCGGCGCATGTGCCCGCTGTCGCGACCGACCACCGGCAGCGTCCTCGACAGTTCGGCGAATTCGGCCTCGTGATCCTGGCACAGCGTGGCAAGCATCAGCGTCAGCTCGGCACGCACAATCTCCGCTGCGCCGATGCGCTCGGACCCGTGCTGGTCGATCATCGACCTGATTGCGCGCTCCGCTCGTTCGCTCTGTGCGGTATCGAGATCGAAGTTCACATGGTTCTGCCACGCAAAGGGAGTCAGTTCCGGCGCCAGCCGCACCAGCTCCGCCACGGGGTAGGAGCGCGTGATGTTGGGGCGCAGGAAATCGAGATCGAAATAGGCAACGACGCAGCGCGTCGCATAGTCGAAACGGATCTGGTGCGGCACCATCGGTGCGATGAAGTAGATGGAACCGGCTCTGGGCTTGTGCGACGTCAGGCCGATCCGGATCGCCGGCGCATCCGATAGGAAGTAAAGAATCTGAAAATAATCGTGCTTGTGGGCGGGGTAGAGCCGCTGGGTGTTCTCCACGAGCCTGATGTGGAAACGCGGGCTGCCGGATCGGTCGAGCGCATAGGAACGGAAGGGGGCGACCTCGCCCCGATCCTGCCGATCGTCGTCCGGGTCCACTTGCGGTGGCTCCGTCCTGCCGCTTCCCTTGGCCATGTGCGCTCCTGTCCTGCAATCCTCTCAAGAAACGTGGTCTCCGATCGCCTAGGTTTTTGCACCCTCGGCAACCGCGGCATGAAACTCCGGCACGGCTTCGAACAGATCCGCGACCAGACCGTAGTCGGCAACCTGGAAGATTGGCGCGTCCGGGTCCTTGTTGATCGCAACGATCACCCTGGAATCCTTCATGCCGGCGAGGTGCTGGATTGCACCGGAAATGCCGCAGGCAATGTAGAGGTCGGGCGCGATGATCTTGCCCGTCTGCCCGACCTGGAGATCGTTCGAGACATAGCCGGCATCGACGGCCGCGCGGCTCGCGCCGATCGCCGCCCCCAGCGCATCGGCCAGCGGGGCCAGCACCGTTTCGAAGTTTTCAGCGGACGCCAACGCCCGCCCGCCCGACACGACGGTCCGCGCGCCCGCCAGTTCCGGGCGCTCGGATCGCGACAGTTCGCTTCGGACGAACGACGACCGCCCCGGATTTGCCGGAATGGCAACGGCTTCGATCGGTACCGCCGCAGCTGCAATGGATGCAGCAGGAAAGGACGACGCACGAACGGTCAGCACCGTCTTCGCGTCCGTGGAGCGAACGGTCTGGATGACGTTGCCCGCATAGATCGGGCGCTGGAACAGGTCCGGCCCGTCGACCGCAATGACGTCGGATATCTGCATCACGTCGAGCAGCGCAGCGACGCGCGGCAGGATGTTCTTGCCGCTGGTGGTGGAGGGGGCGAGGATGGCGTCATAGCCGGCGGCGAGACCGACGATCAGCGCTGCCACCGGCTCGGCAAGCCGGTTCGACAGGGCAGCGTGGTCCGCGACGAGCACCCTGGCGACGCCGGTCAGCCGGGCCGCTGCTTCGGCGGCCGCGCCGCACCCCTCACCTGCGACCAGGACGTGGACATCGCCCCCCATTCTTCCCGCGGCGGAGACCGCCTTGCCGGTCGCTTCGTCAAGCAGCGTGTCGTGATGCTCTGCAAGTACGAGAATGGTCATGCGAGAACTCCTGCTTCCGTGCGCAAGCGCGCAACAAGTTCACCCACCGATCCAACCTTGATGCCGGCCTTGCGGGTTGCCGGCTCGTGGACCCGCACGACCGTCAGGCGCGGCTCGATCGCCACACCATAATCCGCGGGCGTGCGTTCATCGATCGGCTTTTTCTTGGCTTTCATGATGTTGGGCAGCGAGGCGTAGCGCGGCTCGTTCAGCCGGAGATCGGCGGTGACGAGCGCCGGCAGCAGCAGGCTGACCGTCTGCAGGCCGCCATCGACCTCGCGGGTGACCTCGATGGTCCCGTCGCCGACGACGATCTTCGAGGCAAATGTTCCCTGCCCCCATCCCAGCAATGCCGACAGCATCTGGCCGGTCTGGTTGGCGTCGTCGTCGATCGCCTGCTTGCCGGTGATGATGATATCCGGCTGTTCGGCCTCCACGACGCCTTTCAGGATCTTGGCGACGGCGAGCGGTTCGACCACCGCCTCCGTGCGGATCAGGAGGCCGCGATCCGCGCCCATCGCGAGGGCCGTGCGCAGCGTTTCGGCTGATTTTTCCGATCCGATCGACACGACGACGACGTCGCTCGCCTGACCCGCCTCCTTCAACCGGACCGCCTCCTCGACGGCAATCTCATCGAACGGGTTCATCGTCATCTTGACATTCGCAAGGTCGACGCCCGAGCCGTCCGCCAGGGCACGCACCTTCACGTTGGGATCGGCGACCCGCTTTACGGCAACCAGTATCTTCATCTCCGTTCCTCCTTTGACAGGCGCTGGGGCAGGCGAACCGTCCTGCCCCAGCGCCCGCTTCGCTTCAGGTTTCCGGGCCGGCATATTTGCCGGCGGTGGCGGGGAACATGTTCTTGATGATCTTCATGCGGCTGACATCCACCGTCGCATCCATGTGCAGGAAGATCGCTGCATCCCGGAACAGCTTTTCAATGCCGAATTCCAGCATGGCACCGTTACCGCCATGAAGCTCCAGCGCATGGGTCGCGACTTTCATGATCTCCTCCGAAGCATAGACCTTGGCCATGTTGCAGAGAACGTCGGCATCGGGATGCGCCTCGTCCACCGCCTTCGACGCCCGCTCGACCAGTGACCGGACGGCTTCGATGCGCGTTGCCATGTCGGCAAGCCGCAACGCCACGGCCTGGTGTTTGATGAGGATGCGCCCGCCCTGGACGTAGTTCTGGACATAGTCCGCTGTGCGCTCGAAACAGGCAACGCCGACCCCAAGGTTCTTGGCGGCCTGGATGATCTTGCCGGCACGGAAATACTGGCCGGCAGAGGCCAGCGCCGTGCTCTTGACGAGCAGATGGTCAGCCGGAATGCGGCAATCCTCGAAAACCAGCTCGCCGTTGTTCATGAACCGGCAGCCCATGGTTTCGTTGCACTTGGTGACGGTCAGGCCCGGCGTTTCGCGGGGAACCAGGAAGCTCGACGTGCCCTGCAGCATGCCGACGGAGGGATCGGTGTTGGCATAGACGACATAGAGACTGGCGTCGAAACCGTTCGAGATGAACTGCTTGCGACCATTGATGACCCAGTGGTCACCGTCCAGCACCGCCTTGGTGTGCATCGAGGCTTCCGGCACATTGTAGGGCAGCCAGCGGTCGGAGGCGCCCCTCGGTTCGGTGAGGCAGTGCGCCAGAAGGAACTTCGGATCCTCCAGCAGGCGCGGAAACCACTTCTCCTGCAGGTGCTTGGCAGCGAATTGTCGGATGACGATCGAAACCTTCCAGTTCTGCACCAACTTGTCGGCGAGGCCGGAATCGCCGCGGGCGATTTCCTCGGAGATCAGGGCGAAGGTCCGTACCTCGGTCTCCCGCTCAAGATCGATGCCGCCGAACGCCTCCGGCACGCCAAGGGTACGGATGCCGATCGCCTCGGCGCCTTCGAGGATCGCGCCCGGCAACCGTTCGCCGGGACTCATGTCCCATTCGCGTTGCCAGTTCGACCGGATGAAGGGCGTCACCACATCGTCGACAAACGATCGGCAGCTGTCGCGCATCAGGCGCTGTTCCTGGGACAAGATCCCGTCATCGGCGTGTATCATCGTCGCTCCCCTTGAGTGCTAAGCGGTCGGCTGCTTGGTCTTCCGCTGCGCCTCAATTGGTATCAGCACCCTGGATATCTGATCAGGCGGTGGTGTCCGCTTGTGGTGGACAATCGTCCAGCTTCAAGTGGACATTTTCTACCTCACCCCGTCCGATCGACTTGTCACCCGAAGCCGTCAGCTTCGCGCAAGCGCTGCCATAATCGGCAGCGCTAGACTTTCAGCCGCTCCGCGAGCCAATCGGCAACGAGGGGCCGATACATCCAGGGAATGTTGTTGCAGACATGGTTTCCGGTCGGAAAGACGTGTAGTTCCGCACCCGCCCTGCAGATGTCGGCACATTTTTGCGCTTCCGACGGCGGAAAGATCCTGTCGCGACCGCCATGCAGGATGAGCGCGGGAACTGCCGGTCCCCTGATGCCCGACAGGGTGAAGCAACGTGCGCTTTCGACGACGTCACCGCCCCCCAGCGCAAAGGTCATATTGTCCTGATAGACCTTCGGCAGCGTTGGCCAGAGCGCCCCGAGATCGTAAAAACCGTTGATGGAGACGACGGCGGCAAGCCCCTCCAGCGCGGCCGCCGCCCGCAACGCGAGGAAGCCGCCAAAGGCCATGCCGACGAGGCCGACGGCACCCGTCAGGCCGAGCCGCCCCTCGAGCGTCTTGATCGTAGCAGTGACCGCCGGCGCGATGTCGGCGCGCAGGTGGCCGTGGGACCGCCCCTCGCCCTGTCCCGGACCGTCAAGCGACAGCGTCGCCACGCCGCGAAGGAGGAAGTGCCGTTCGAAGGCCGGGAACTCCTCCTTGGTCGAATCCGATCCGGGGATGATCAGCGCCAGCGGATGTGGCCCCGCTCCGGCCGGCCGGCGGAGATAGCTGCGCAGCACACCGCCCTCGAACGGCATCTCGACCAGTTCTCCGGGGTACTCCAGCAGCGGTGCGGACCTGCGGAAGGTTGCCACCTTCAGCGCCGCGACGCGCTCCTTCGCATCAAGGTCGTCGAAAGCCATGAACTGACCGAAGTGGTAGAACAGGCTGGCGCGGGCGAAGGCTTCGCCTGCAGTGACTTCGCGGCCCTGCGCAAGGGCCGCCTCGCCCATCGCGGCATGGCGGTCGCCTTCGGCGCTCCAGGCGGTGAGCCAGTTCTCCCAGACGCCCGCGCTGTCGATCACCGCCCTCGCCGTTGCCGACGGTATGCCGGCGACCTCCATGCGCGGCAGCCAATGTTCCACCACACTCAGCAACCTGTTTTCCGTCTCGCTCATTCTCTCGTCCTTCCAGCGTTGCCGAACATATTCGTTTTCAGGGGTCGAACATTTCAAGGTCACGGGAATAAGAGTCTGCCTTCGCACGGTATCGTTCCGCGCCGCGTGACAGGTTCTCCGCCGCATCCCCATCGAGCGTCCTGACGATTTTGGCCGGAACACCGATGACGAGCGATCCGTCCGGCACCACCATGCCTTCGCGAACGAGCGAATTCGCCCCGACCAGGCACCGCTCGCCTATGCGGGCGCCGTTGAGGATGGTCGCACCCATGCCGATCAGGCTGCCTCTGCCGATGCTGCAGCCGTGCACGATCGCATTGTGGCCGACGGTGACGTCCTCGCCGATCGCGACTGGAAACCCCGGATCCGTATGGATGACGCAGCCGTCCTGGACATTCGAGCCGGCACCGAGGGTTATCGGTTCGTTGTCGCCGCGCAGGACAGCGTTGAACCAGATGCTGACGCCCGGGGCGATGCGCACGTCGCCGATGACGGCGGCGCCCGGGGCAATGTAGAATTCGCCGTCTGCCGGCAGGCTGGGCGCCCGGTCGCCCAGCCGGAACAGTGTCGGATTGTGCATGATTTCCGGCCTATCCCTTCGGCTTCAGGTCGGCATTGCGAGAAGGATCGATGCCGGCGCATTGGTGCGGTTGACGAGTGCGCGCGCTTCGCCCGGCGCCAGCCGGCAGCTGTCGAGCACACCGAGCGTAACGGCGGTATCGGCGGTTTCGACCGTGACCTCGCCGGCAACGACGATGTAGATCTTCTCCACTGCCGCCGCCTTGAGCGAGGTGCGTCCGCCCGGCAGGAGATGCGACAGGCCGATCCAGATCGAGTCCGTCGCCGTCGCCTCCTTGCCCTGCAGGCGCAGGCAGTGCATGTCGTAGTGCTCGGCCGCCTCATAGGGCTTCGCCTCGCTGTAGCGCGTGACCTGCATGATGCGTCCTACGGCTTGAGCAGGACCCGCTCGGGCGTCCCGCGCAGCACTGAGGCGTAGGCCTTCGCGGCGTCCTTGAGGTCGTAGCAGCAGTCAGGATTGATCGGGAACGGCTTGAGCAGGCCCTCCTCGAACTTCAGCTTCAGCCGGTCGAATATCCGCGCGCCATCGACGGAGGAAAGCGCCAGCGTGTCGATGCCTATATATTTGTGGCGGCCGCGGAAGAAGTTGAAGATGTCGAAGGGCACGGCGCGGTCGAAGGTCGAGATGAAGATCTGCCGCGCCTGTTTGGCCATCGCCTTGTTGGCGATCTCGAAATAGGGGCTGCCGACGGTGTTGAAGACGATATCGGCGCCGTGACCGCCCGTCATGTCGCGAACGATGGCCGCGACATCGTCGACGGCGCTGTTCAGCATCGTGACCGGGCCGTTGGTGTGGCCCATCAAGGGCTGTTCGTTGTACTCGACGGCGAAGACCTTCGCCCCGGCCATGGTGGCGAGCTGGATTGCGGCCTGCCCGACCTTGCCATTGCCGCCGCAGACGAGCACGACATCGGTCGGCTGGGCGCCGCCCGCCTCGCGCAGGCCCTCATAGGCGGTGATGAAGGGCACGCCGACCGAGCCCGCCTCCTCCATCGAAAAGGTCTTCGGCTTGGCGCGCACGGCCTTCTGGTCGAGCACCATCCATTTGCCGTGGCTGCCATCCTGGCTGATGCCGAGCTCGCCGCCGCCGCCCCAGACCTCCATGCCGATCATCTGCGACGGCCCCTCGCGCACGATGCCGCCGAAGTCGCGCCCGGGTATGCGCGGCCAGATGGCGTGCGGCATGTGGCCGAGCGAAGCCTTGACGTCACTGGGATTGACACCCGCCGCGATGATCTCGACCAGAACCTGGCCGGGGCCCGGGCGCGGTACGGCCACCTCGACGACATCGATCAGAAGATTATCGAGATCCGGCGATTTCTGGGAAACCCTGAGGGCATTGCCGGCTTTGGCGCTTGCTTGAATGTTCATGTCTTCGTCTCCTTTGCTCCAGCTGCGCCGCTCAGGCCGCAAGCCCCAAGATTTCCCTGGCTTCCGACGGATCGGCAAACTGCCCGCCGAGTTTCTCGATCAGATCGCGGGCGCGCTCCACCAGCTCGCCATTGCCTTTCGCCAGCACGCCCTTGGCGATGTAGGAATTGTCCTCGAGGCCGACGCGGACGTGCCCGCCGAGCAGATAGGCCTGCATCGCCATCGGGAACGACATCCGGCCGACGCCGAAGCCCGTCCAGACGGCATCGCGCGGCAGCATGCGCGCGGCGGTGGCCATCACGTCTGTCGTGGAGGGGAAGCCGTATTTGACGCCGGTGACGATGGTGAACATTGCAGGCGACGTCAGCACGCCCGCCTTCATCAGATCCTGCGCAAGCACGATGTGGCCGGTGTCGAAGACTTCGAGCTCCGGCTTGGAGCCGGCCGCGTTGATGATCTCGGCCATGATCTTGACGTTGGCGGGAGTGTTGATCACCACCTCGTTGCCGAAGGTCATGGTGTTGAGGTCGAGCGTGGCAATGTCGGGCTTCAGCGCGGTGATGTGCTCGACACGCTTTTCCGGCCGCATCAGCGTCGTGCGCGGACCGGCCACCGCCGGGTTCTCGTCGCTCGGGTGGTAGCGCCCGCCCGGTCCCGTGGTCACGTTGAGGATCAGCGCGTTGTTCTTCGCCCTGATCCGCTCGACCACCTCGCGGTAGTGCTTCAGCTCCATCGACGGTTTTGCCGTTTCGGGATCGCGGACATGGATGTGGGCGATGGCCGCCCCGGCATCCGCCGCCTCGAGACAGGCGTTCGCAATCTCCTCCGGCGTCACCGGCAGGCCGGGATGGTTATCCCGGGTCGTCAGATTGCCGGTCACGGCACAGGTGATGATGACTTTCGGCTGCATTACAGGTGCCTTCCTCCATCGACGACGATCCGGCTGCCGGTCGAGAACTTCAAATGCGTGGCGCAGGAGACGATCGCCTCGGCGACGTCCGCCGGGCTGGTGATCCGCTTGAGCGGAGTGGTCGCGGCGACCTTGTCGGCAAACTCCTTGCCGCGGCCCGGGACGAACTGCGTGTCGACGGCGCCGGGCGACACCACCATGACGCGGATTTCGGGGGCAAGCGCCCGGCCGAGCGAATTCGCCATGATGTCGACGCCCGCCTTGGCGCCGCAATAGGCGACATTCGAGCCGATGCCGGTGAAGGCGGCGATCGACGAGACGTTGACGATCAGGCCGTCACCGCTCGCCTTCAGCGCCGGCGCGAAGGCGCGGATCGTGGCGAAGACGCCGCGCCAGTTGTTGACGAAGATACGGTCGATCATCGCGTCCGTCAGGGCATCGAGATCGCCATGCGCCACCGGTTCCGTGACACCTGCCGTGTTGACGAGGATGTCCGCTCGGCCAAGCCTCTCCAGCACCGCATTCCGGAACGCCTCGATCGTCGTGGTCTCTTCGATCGAGACCGGCAGCGCGACATGGCCTTCGCCGGCAAGTCCAGCGACGATTTCCTCTGCCTTCTGCCTACCCGAACGGTAGCCGACGACAACGGCCGCACCGGCGGCGGCGAGCATCCGGCAGGCCTCGCGGCCGATACCACCGGAGCCCCCGACGACGACGGCCACCTTGCCCTCAAGCGGTTGATGGGAATTGTGCGCGGCCATGGATCAGCTCTTCTTTCCCGAAATCGGCGGCACAGGCATTGTCGATTTACCGGGCACCAGCTTGAAATCGTATTCGCAGGTGTAGAAGGGCAGGCTCGCGTCAGGATAATCGGGATGCGGCTCGGTATGCATGACGAAGTTGCCGACGATCTGCTGCTTGGCACCGAACACGACATCGGCTGCCAGTGCCTCGGGCGTGTCGGAAAAGATCTGCGTGATCAGGGTCTTGTGCCCCGGCGCTGAAACGATGAAATGAACGTGCGCCGGCCGCATCGGCTCGCGCTTCTGGGCTCGCAGCAGCACACCGACGGGACCGTCCGTCGGCACCGGATAGCCTGCCGGCTTCACCGAGCGGAAATGATACCGCCCATCGGCCTCGCTCGTGAACTTGCCGCGAAGGTTGCAGTCCTCCTGGGTCTCGTCCTGGTTCTCGTAGAGACCCACGGGGGACGCCTGCCACACATCGAGCACGGCACCGGCGACCGGCGCGCCGTCGACCCCGATCACCCTGCCGGAGAAGAAGAGCGTGGCGCCGGGCGTTTGCGAGCGCGCGATGCAGTCGCCATTGGTGCAGATTGGCGCGCCGCCGCGGTAGAACGGACCGAGCAGCGCCGACATCGTCTCGCCCTGCATGCCATCATTGTTGATGAGGTCGATCAGCGTCGATGCGCCGACCACGTCGGCGGCAAGCACCACCTCGTTGTGGAACTCGTTCGTCAGCTGACCGATCTCGACGATCCAACGCAGCGCATATTCGAACTCCTCCTCGGTCGGGCGGGTTTTGAGAATGAACTGGTGAAGGTGTTCCACCAGCACGGTCATGACTTCCTTCAGCCGCGGATTGTCGGTGTTCGCCATCGCCGCAAGCACCGTGGGTGTGACATCCGCTTCCTTCGTGATGAGCTTGGGGGGGCTGCTGATATAGTCCATGATGATCCTCCACTGCGTTCAGGCATTCACGGGCTCGGGCTGCTTCGCGCCGGCCTTGAGGTGTGGGTATTTTTCGGTCAACAACGACCCGTGGTAATAGGTCGCTGAAAAGGCGGGCGTTTCCCGGATCCTCTCGAGCCAGCGGCCAATCGCCGGGGCGCCATGCCATGTGCCGGAAAGCCGGATATCGTCCATCCGCACGATGACGGGCATGATCGCGATATCGGCAAGGCTGAGGTCCGCGCCCATCAGCCAGGGCCCGCCGCTGGCTGCAAGCCAGGCCGCCATGCGGTCGATGCCGCGCTGCAGACGTGCCAGGGCCTCGTCCATCTCGGCTTTCGGGAACCCCGTGCGCCCCATCTTCATGAGGAACTCGCGGCGCAGGGGTTTGCTGTCGCACAACGCCTGGAACTCTTCATCGCCCATCGCCTGGAAGTGCGGCAGGAAAGCCAGATTGTACGACGGCACGCGGATCGCCGGTGTCGGCACCTCGTCGATGAAACGCATCATCGCGCGCATCTCCGCCACCTTGAGCGGATCGCCGGGCCTCAGCGGTGCCAAGCCGCCGAGGATATCCTCCAGATACTCCATGATGACGGCGGAATCGGTGACCGGGGCACCGTCATGCAGCAGGGTCGGGACCACGCCATTGGGGTTGATCGCGAGATATTCCGGCTTCAGCTGATCCCCTTTGAAGAGATCGAGCTTGTGTTCCTCGAAGGCCTTGCCCTTGGCGTGAAGGACATAGCGAACCCGCTGGCTGCATGTGGACTGCGGCGCGTTGTAAAGCACGAATTCGGGCATGTCGGTTTCCTCTCGTTGATGATACGAGCCGTCTTCTCTGATGTCGGGCCGTGCGGTGCCCGGCTAGTCCCAGTTGAGGACGCGCGGCAGCCTTCCGCTTCTGGCGAGGGTCCCGACCAGTCCAAGCGGGAAGAAGATCAGGCCGAGCGCCATCACCAGGCCGGTGCCGAGGATGTTGATTTCGGATGCCCCCATGGTGGCGACGAAGAGCTCGTTGAGCGCGACGATGAGGACCGCGCCGATCACCGGTCCGGCGATCGTGCCCTTGCCGCCGAGGATGCACATCAGCACCATGTTGGCCGAGATCAGGATGAGCAGGAAAATGTTCGGCCGGAGATAGGTGAGGTACTCGCCCCATACCGCACCCGCCATGCCGACGAAGAAGGCCGAGAGTGCGAAAGCCGAAACCTTGTAGAAGCGCGTGTCGATGCCGGCGCTTTCCGCCTTGATCTCGTCCTTGGAGAGAGCCCGCAGACCAAGGCCGAACTTGGAGTGCTTGATCTTGTAGGCCGACCATACGGTGAAGGCCGCGATCGCCAGCATGGCATAGTAGTACGGTACCTTCGCCCACTGCACCGACAGGTCGTTCGGCGGCAGGGTGAGACCGTTGGCACCACCGATGAAGTGCCAGTTGTCGAACAGGATACGGGCGATCATCAAAAGGGCGATCGACGAGATGATGAAGCTCGGGCCGCGTACCTTGAGCGTGACCATGCCGACGGCATAGCCGAGGGCTGCGGCAACGAGGCCGGCAATCGGCGCGGTGATCAGCGTGGAAATGCCGTAGCGCGCCAGAAGCATGCCGGAGAAATACCCCCCGACGCCGAAGAACACCGCGTGGCCGAGCGAGACGTAACCGGCAAAGCCGCCGAGGATGTTCCAGCCCGAGGCCATGGCGACGTAGGAGGCGGTGAACAGCACCAGGTGCAAGACGTAATTGTAGTTCCCGGTAAATTGCAGCAGCGGCAGTGCGGCGAGCAGCGCAAGCAAGGTGAGCGGGAACCAGGTCGCGCGGGTCTGGTCCGCCTTGCGCGACAGTTTCTCGTTGTGGGCGCGGCGCGCCTCGATGACAGCGCTGGCGCTGGAATCCTGAAGGGTAACGGCCATCATGCCATCTCCGGTTTTTCGCCGAACAGGCCCTGTGGCCGAACCAGCAGAATGATGAAAAGGGCGAGGAAGAAGGTCAGCGTCGACCAGGTCGCCCCGATCCAGGTGCCGACAAAGGCGGCGATGACGGACAAGACCAGCGCGCCGACCACCGTGCCGAGAATGCTGCCCATGCCGCCGAGAACGACCACCGACATCAGCATGGCGATCCACTCCCAGTGCTTGGCCGGAAAGAAGCTGAACACGAAGCTGACCAGCGATCCTGCAGCGCCCGCAAGACCGATGCCGATGGCAAAGGCAAGCACGCTGATGAACTGTACGTTGACGCCGAGGAGTTCGGCCGCCTCGCGATTCTGCGTCGTGGCACGGATGGCATAACCGAGCCGCGAATATTTGAGGAACAGGGACAGCGCCGCGATAATCGCCAGCGAGACGAGGCCGGCATAGAGCTGCCCCTTGGGGATGAAGACGTCGCCGATGAAGAACGCCGCGGTGGCGTAGTCGGGCGACGTCACCCGCTGCGTGTTTGTGAACAGGCCACCAAGCAGCCCCTCCACCATCATCGCCAGCGCGAAGGTGAGCAGCACGGTCATCTCGGAGTATTTGGCGCTCTTGGTCTCTCGCTGGAACAGCAGCCGGTAGAGCACCACGCCGACGGCCGCCATCGCAACGGCCGCGACGGGCAGCATGGCGATCGGGTCGATACCGAACGTCTTGAACGCCAGGTAGGTGATGTAGGCGCCGCCGATGATCAGCGCGGGATGGGCGAGATTGACGATGCGCATCACGCCGAAGACAAGCGACAGGCCGGAGCCCATGAGAGCGATGACGCCGCCAAGCGCCAGGCCCAGGATCAGTATCTGCAATATCTCTGCCATGTCTGTTCCTCGTCAGGCGGCCTTCTTGCCGCCGAGGTAGAGTTCCTGGATGCGCGGATCGGCCAGCACCGTGGCGGCCGGGCCTTCGAACAGTGTCCGGCCGAGATCGAGCACCACGCCCCAGTCGGCGTTCCTGAGCCCCATCAGCGCGTTCTGTTCGACGAGGAGGACGGTGACGCCTTCCGCCGACATCATCTTCATGATGTCGAACATCTCCTGGACGACCTTCGGCGCAAGACCGAGGGACGGCTCGTCCAGCATGACGATGTCCGGCTTGATGATGAGCGTGCGGGCCATGGCGAGCGTCTGCTGCTGGCCGCCGGACATCGTGCCGGCATGCTGGTCGGCACGCTCGCGAAGGATCGGGAAACGTTCGAGAATGCCTTCGATGCGGCGCTCCAGCTCCTTCTTGTCGTCAAGGATGAAACCGCCCATGCGCAGGTTCTCCCGCACGGTCATCTTCGCAAACAGCGCCCGCTCCTGCGGCACGAAACAGATGCCCTTGCGCAGGATCTGGTCTGGGCGCAGCCCGTTCAGCCGCTCGCCCTTGAACAGAACGTCGCCCTTGCGGATCGACAGCATGCCGCAGATCGCCTTGAGCAGCGTCGACTTGCCGGCACCGTTGGGGCCGATGATGCAATGGACCTTGCCGGGCTCGACGGTCAGATGCGCCCCATCGATGATGGCGGGGCCGTCGCCGTAGCCGGCGGTGATGTTGGTGACCTCAAGAAGTTTCGTCATCAGGCGGCCTCATCTTCCAGGACGCCGCCGAGATAGGCATCCAGCACGTGGGGATCCCTGCGCACGACGTCGGGCGTGCCGGCGCAGATGACCTTGCCGTGCGCCATGACCACGACCTTGTGCGAGAGGCGCATGATCAGGTCCATGTTGTGCTCCACGATCAGCACCGTCAGGCCCTTGTCGTTAAGCGCGCGGATATGGCCGACGATCTCTTCCATCAGCGACGGGTTAACCCCGCCGGCCGGCTCGTCGAGCAGGATGATCTTCGGGTCGGACATCAAAAGTGCGGCGAGGTCCATGAGCTTCTTCTGCCCGTAGGAGAGATTGTGACCATCCTCGTGGGCGATGCGGGTGATGCCGAGAAAATCGAGGATCGACATCGCCTTGTCCTTCTCCTCCCGCGACATGGCGGGGCGGAACAGGCCGCGCAGGCCCTCGACCCGGGATTGAACGATGACATTCTCGATTACCGTCATGTCGCCGAGGTTGCGCGAGATCTGGAACGTCCGGCTGAGGCCCTTGGCCGTGATCTTGTGCGGCCGGAGGTGGTCGATCCGCTCGCCATCGAGCCAGACCTCGCCGGATGTCGGCGCCGCCGTCCGGCTGATGCAGTTGAACGCCGTCGTCTTTCCGGCGCCGTTCGGTCCGATCAGGGCGGTGATCGCACCTTTCTCAACCGTGAACGTCGCACCGTCGACAGCCTTGATGCCGCCGAAATGCTTACAGAGGTTCTTCACTTCCAGCATGCGCCATCTACCTTTCGCAGTTGCGCTGACAATGGCCGGCGACGGGAAGGATGCCCGGGACGGGCACCCCTCCACTGCCTGTCTTCTCAGAACCCGTTCTTGGGATAGCTGAACGGCGATACGCCCTCGAATTCGCCCGTGGGGTAGACGAACTTCAGGCTGCCATCCTGCCACTGCGTCATGATGTGGGACTTCTCCACCGGCAGGCCGACGTCATCCCAGGAGAAGCGGCCGAGCACCGTGCGGACCGGGTCCTCCTTGGTGCGCGCATGCAGCCATTCGCCCATCTTGGCATTGTCGGTGGTCCCCGCTCCGAGGATCGCCTGCTCGATACCCTGGCAGACTGCGAACGGAATGGCGCTGTCCTCGTCCGGTTCGACACTGTATTCGGCGGTGAAGGCCTTGACGAAGTCAGCGTTGTTGAACGGCTTGCCGGCCAGCGTGCTCTCGAACGGCACGTCCTTGTGCCAGGTGGTGTGGATCAGCACGCCATCGGCCGCTTCCTTGCCGACGCCCTCGATGAACTCCGTCTGCGCTCCCTGGCTGAGATAGACCAGCTTGGGGGTGGCGCCGACGGTCTTGAGGCTGCGGGTCAACTGTACCGCTTCTTCCGCCGAGGCCGTGAGGCCGATGACCATCTCGGCACCGGAGCGCTTGACCGAATTGGCAAGGTTCAGCCAGTCGTTGAAGCCTTCCTCCGGCCACTTCTCCTTCATCAGGACCTCGATACCCGCATCCGCGAGGTAGCCGGGTGCCAGATCGGCGATCTCCTTGTCGGTCGCCGGGTCCTTCACCTTCTGCCCGAGCAGACCCGCCTCGATGGCATTGGCGAAGAAGTCGTCCGCTGAAACCACGGCCACGCTCTTCGGCGCTTCGCCGGCCGGAATGAGCTGCTTGATCACCGCGGCCACGTCCTTGCCGGTATATTCGGCGGCGTTGACCTGGAAGTAGAACAGGTTCTTGTAGCCCTGCTCGTAGATGCGCAGCGCCCCGCCCGAGGGAATGGCGTGCACCATGTTGTATTTCGAAAGGATGCTGGCGACCGGGAAGGTCAGGCGGCTCGAAAACGTGCCATATACCGCCTCGACCTTGTCGACATTGATGAAACGTTCGTACTGGTTGATCGCGGTCGCCGTGTCGGACCGGTTGTCGCTGACGATCAGCTCGACCTGCCGGCCGAGAATGCCGCCGGCTTCGTTGATCAGTTTCGTGCAGAGTTCGTAGCCCCGCTTGTGTTTTTCGCCACTGACCGAGAGTCCCCCGGTAATCGGCAGCGAAGCGCCTATCCTCAGATTTTCCGCATGGGCCGCACTGGCCGTAATCGCCACAGCGGCCGTTGCCGCGAGCAATGTATTCAATCTCATACGCCTTCCTCCCGTTAGCGATCGATTGTATCCGCGACCGGGCGCCCACCGCGGGGAGCCCGGCTGAATTTCGTGCCCGGTAAAGGAAGCCCAGCGGACGCTGCCGCATTCCCCGTCCGGGATCATTAGGGGTATTTTCCCGGCCGCCCTCCACGACGAACCGGTATCTGCCCGATGCAGGAGCTCTCCTCCAAGTGCTCATGCAATCGATTGCGAAGATGAGGTATCATGGCACTTGCGTTTGGTCAAGGATTTTCGCAAACGATTGCGTGCGCCATCCGTCATCTGCTAATATGGAAAAATCAGAGGGGATCAGATGCGGCAGAAACGGGTTACGCTGAAGGATATCGCCCGGGAGACAGGCGTACACGTATCCACCGTCTCCCGGGCGCTTGATCCTGTGGAGCGCAAGTCGATCACGGAAGAGGTTGCTAGCCGCATCCAGGCTGCGGCGGATGCCCTGGGATATCGGCCGAACCGCATCGCCGCCGGGCTTCGGACCAATCGCACGATGACCGTCGGCGTGATGATTCCCGACATCACCAACGTGATCTTTCCGCCTATCCTGCGCGGTATCGAGAGCGTTCTCGAGCCGCTGGGCTACGCATCGATCATCGTCAACACCGATAGCGAACGGGATCGGGAAAGCCGTCTTGTCGACGTGCTGCGGGACCGCGGCGTCGATGGCATCATTCACGCGGCCGTGTTGAGAAGCGATCCGTCCATCGCGCGGGCCGCAGCCGAAGGCCTGCCGGTGGTGACGCTGAACCGCATGGTCGAGAACTCGCAGATTCCCTATATCATCAACGACGAGGACGCCGGCATCTGCGAGATGCTGCGCCACCTGCGCGATCTCGGCCATCGCGACATTGCCCATCTCGCCGGTCCACAGGACCTGTCGACCGGCCAGCTTCGCCTTGCCGCCTTCCGCAACGCCGCTGCTGCCCTTTCACTGGAGTTCCGCCCCGACCTCGTGGCAACCGCCCGGCGCTTCGACGAGCAGGAAGGCGCACGCTGCATCCGGGATCTCCTGGTACCGGGCCGGAAATTCACGGCCGTCCTGTGCGCCAACGACCGTCTTGCACTGGGCGCGATCGACGAGTTGCGCGAGCGCGGCATCGACTGCCCGCGTGAGGTTTCCGTCACCGGCTTCAACGACATGCCGTTTCTCGACCTCATCCGCCCCCGGTTGACGACCGTCCGCATCCTCCAGCACAGTGCCGGCCAGACCGCGGCCACCGTGCTGCTGCAACTCATGAATGGCGAAAAGGCGGAGGACATCCCCGCGGAGACGATCCTGCCGGTCGAGATCATCGTCCGCGAGAGCACCGCTCCCGTCAGCAACCTCGTGTGATCCCGAAAACCGGAATGCGCCGCCACGACCATCCCGGCGGACAGAAGGCGGCCTATCCCGTGGGAGGAAGGCCGCCCCTCGCCCCTACTTCGTCGTGTAGCCGCCGTTGACGAGGATGGTCTGGCCGGTCATCCACCAGCCATCGGAAACCATGAAGCGGATATAGGGGACGATATCCTCGATATCGGTGAGGCCGGTTTTCGAAAACCCCGACAGGGCTGCGGCGGTCTTGTGATAGGCAACCGCATCGGCTCCCTCGGCCGGATAGAAGAAGGGTGTATCCATCGGGCCCGGCCCGATCGCCGTTACCGAGATGCCGCGCTCACCGAACTCCTTGGACGCGGCCCGCGTGAAATGCTCGACCGGCGCCTTGGTGCCGGCATAGCTCGCATAAAAGGGCGTGAAGGCGCCGAGCAGGGACGTGACGAGCGTCACCAGCTTGCCATTGTCGTTGAGATGCCGGCCTGCTTCCTTGATGAAGAAGAAGGCCGTTTTGGCGTTGACGGCGCTCATCTCGTCATATTCGGCTTCGCTGATCTCGAGCATGGGCTTCTTCAGCACCTTTCCGACCGTGTTGATGGCGATATCCGGCCGGCCAATGGCAGCGACCGCATCGGCGAACAGTTTTTCGACGGCACCGGCCGTCGTCAGGTCGGCCTGGAAGGCGACGGCCTCGGCGCCCGCGGCCTTGACGGCGGCCACGGTGGCGTCGGCCTCCGCCCTGCTGGCGGCGCTGTTGTAGTGGATTGCGATCGCCTTCGCGCCATGCGCCGCGAGGTCACGGGCGACCAGCCCGCCGAGGTTCTTCGCGCCTCCGGCGATGATGACGGTTTTGCCTTTGATGCTGTGGTCGGTCATGGGCGGCCTCCTTTGCCGGTTCCGCGATCACATGAGCGATCGCTTTCTTGGGAAGAACATATCGTCTAGGATCAGCCGATAAAGACGGCCATTCTGACATCACTTGTCAGAAATTCCGTGCAATCGAGTGGGTAGAACACGTGGACCGTATCGATCTGTTCCGCATTTTCGCGCGTGTCGTCGAGCAGGCAAGCTTCACCCGCGCCGCCGATACGCTGGGGATTGCCCGTTCTTCCGTATCGGCGGCCGTTCAGGAACTGGAGGGCCGCGTCGGCGCGCGGCTGCTCTATCGCACCACGCGCAAGGTCTCCCCGACCCAGGACGGCGTCGCCTTCTACGAGCGCTGCCAGCGTGTCATCGCCGATGTCGAGGACACGGAAAACCTGTTCCGCCAGACATCCGCACGGCCATCGGGAAAGCTGCGGATCGACGTGCCCGGCCGGATCGGACGCCTGATCGTCGCGCCGGCCCTGCCCGGCTTCCTTGACGACTATCCCGAGATCGACATCGATCTCGGCGTCACCGACCGCGCGGTAAATCTCGTCGAAGACAGCGTCGATTGTGTTCTGCGCGTCGGTTCGCTCGGTGATTCCGGCCTGATCGCACGCCCGATCGGCAGACTGCCGCTCATCAACGTCGTCAGCCCGGCCTATCTGGCGCTTCACGGAACGCCGCACACGCCAGACGATCTCCGGGATCACCGGGCGATCAACTACGCCTCGCCTTCCAGCGGTCGGGTCGAGGACTGGGAATGGCTTGAAAACGGGACGCTGCACAGGATGCAGATGCAGGGACGCGTCACCGTCAACAGTGCGGAGGCCTATATCGCCTGCTGTCTCGCCGGCCTCGGACTGATCCAGATACCGGCCTATGACGTCAGAGGACACCTGGAAGCCGGAGAACTGGTCGAGATCATGCCCCATCACCGCGCCGAGCCGATGCCGATGGCCCTGCTCTACCCGCACCGCCAGCACCTCTCCCGTCGGTTGCAGGTCTTCGCCGACTGGCTCGAGGCGCTGCTCAGGCGACAACTTTTGTAGTCCTCCGAAACGGTTTTTCTTCCCTGTACGAGGCAGAGGTCGCCCGTATCCCGTCTCGCAATCCCGAAAGAGCACCTCCGGCAAGAGTTCAACCGGAGCGCCACGACCGGCTGCTCAAGGCTGCCGTCGGCTTCAGGCGCAGGCGCTGAAAGGCGATGTCGATCCAGATACCGAAGGGTCGCATCGTCGTTGGCAACCGCAAACCGCTCTCCCCGAACCGCCGGAAACGGCCACTTCAACCCTCTTTGTCATTCAATCCTACACGTCCTACGTTTATGGCTAACGGAGTTTTTACGCCGACGGGACGCACCATTTCAGGACATCGCACACTTCCCTCAACGCCCTGAAAAACCAGGACTGTTACCACCTTCTTCACTAAGCACCGCAATGGTACGCCTCGGTTCAATCCAACAATCCCACCCGCTTCACGAAATCTTATCCATGTCCTTTCAGCCGATCTTATCAACCGTCGGTTATGCCTTTGAGGAACGATAAGCCAAGAGCCCGCTGTCCGGCCGGCAATGAAAACGACGGAGAAGACCATGAAGCAGAAGATTCGTGATATCCTGGCGAAACACGGTGGCCTGCCGACGCCGGTCGATCAGCTCGCGGACGATGCCGATCTCTATGCAGCCGGCCTCTCCTCCTTTGCTTCCGTGCAGGTGATGCTCGGCATCGAAGACGCCTTCGACGTCGAATTCCCCGACAACCTGCTCAACCGCAAGTCCTTCCAAAGCATCGACGCGATCACGAAGGCGGTGTCGGGCCTTGTCGGGAGCACGGAGGCCGCCGAATGACACTCACCGTCGGAAAGGGGCTGACGGAACGCGCCGAGCGCGTCTCCGCCGTGGCGGCAGCGCATGCCGACGACGTGGACGTCAAGGGCCGCTTCCCGCGGGAAGCCGTCGACGCGATGATCGCCGAACGGCTGCTTTCCATTCAGATTCCCGCCGCGCTCGGCGGCGAGGACGCCTCCGTCTCTGAAATCGCCGAAATCTGCTCGGTGCTCGGCCAGACCTGCTCGGCCGCCGCCATGGTCTTCGCCATGCACCATATCAAGCTGTCGAGCCTCGTCTCACACGGCGCCGGCGATGCCTGGCACTCGGGCTTCATGCGCCGCGTTTCCGACGAACAGCTTCTCCTCGCCTCGGCAACGACCGAGGGCGGTATCGGCGGCAACCTGCGCAACAGCATCTGCGCCATCGAGATAACCGACGACACCTGCCGCCTCACCAAGGACGCCACCGTCATCTCCTACGGTGCCCATGCCGACGCAATCCTCATCACCTCGCGCGCCCATGCGGATGCCGCCTCGACCGACCAGGTGATGACCGTCTTCACCAGGGACCAGTATACGCTCGAGCAAACCCATGTCTGGGATACGCTCGGCATGCGCGGCACCTGCTCGGACGGCTGGCTGTTCAAGGGCGAAGCGCCGAAGGCGCAGATCCTTCCAAAACCCTTTGCCGAGATCGCCGCCCAATCGATGCTCGCAACCTCGCACCTGCTCTGGAGCGCGGTGTGGTACGGCATCGCCGTCAACGCCGTCGCCCGCGCACAGGCCTTCGTGCGCGCCGCCGCGCGCAAAAGCCCCGGCGTGACACCACCCGGCGCGTTGCGGCTTGCGGAAGCCTCGAATCTTCTCCAGCTCGTCAAGTCGAATACGATTGCGGGCCTCAAGGAATATGAAGCGGCCAAGGCCGATCCGGACCGCCTCTCCTCCATGGGCTTTGCCGTGGCGATGAACAATGTGAAGATCGCCTCCTCCGAAACGATCCTCACCATCATCAACCAGGCCATGCTGATCTGCGGCATCATGGGCTACAAGAACGGCACACCCTTCAGCCTCGGCCGGCATCTGCGCGATGCGCATTCCGCCCAGCTCATGATCTCCAACGACCGCATCCTCGGCAACACGTCGAACCTCCTGCTTGTGCACAAGCAGGACACCAGCCTGATCGGGTGACACCATGGACATGCAGACCTCCCTTCTCGACCGGCTCTTCGATTCGGGCCTCCTCATCGACACCGGCGTCGAAGGCCTTTACGGCCGCAGCGGCGCCTTCGAGGATGTCATCGCCCGCTTCGAGCGGCTGATCGACGCCTATGGCGGCGCCGACGGCGCGGAAGCCATGCGCTTTCCGCCCGGCATGAACCGCGCCCATTTCGAGAGCAGCGGCTACATGAAGAGCTTTCCGCAGCTCGCCGGCACCGTGCACAGTTTTTGCGGCGGCGAACTCGACCATATGAGCCTCCTGCAATGCATGGAGGTCGGCGGCGACTGGACCAAGGACCAGAAGGCGACCGACATCGTGCTGACGCCGGCGGCCTGCTATCCGCTCTATCCGACGATTGCCAAGCGCGGCCGCCTGCCGGCCAAGGGCGGCCTCTACGATCTGCAGTCCTACTGCTTCCGCCACGAGCCCTCCAACGACCCGGCCCGCCAGCAGCTTTTCCGCATGCGCGAATATGTCTGCATGGGCACGCAGGAGCATGTGACGACCTTCCGCCAGACCTGGATGGACCGCGGCCTGGAGATGATGGCGAAAGTCGGCCTCGACGTGACGATGGACGTGGCCAACGACCCGTTCTTCGGCCGCGCCGGCCGCATGCTGGCCAACAATCAGCGCGACCAGAACCTGAAGTTCGAGCTGCTCATCCCCGTGACCTCGGCCGCCAAGCCGACGGCCTGCATGAGCTTCAACTATCACCAGGACGCCTTTGGCGCGAAATGGGGCCTCAACCTCGAAAACGGCGATGTCGCGCACACCGCCTGCGTCGGTTTCGGCCTGGAGCGCATCGCGCTCGCGCTCTTCGCCCGCCACGGCATGGATATCGCCGCCTGGCCGCAAGACGTTCGCAAGACGCTCGGATATCAGGACTGAGCATGGCTGCCGTCTTCCCCGGGGCCGACCCCGAGACCTACCAGCCCCATGCGCTGCACGATGCGGAGCGCATGTGGCCGGAGACGAACTGCTACGTCGATCTCTGGATCGAGGTGCTGAACGCCTTCGGGAGTTCGCCCGAGGCGATGCTCGGCTTCTCCCTGACCCAGGATTTCGAGGGCGACCAGTTCACCTTCTTCAAGGTGCCGCTGGAAGACCTGGAAAGCCTCTACGGCATCCGCTGTACGGAACTTGCCATTTTCGACAAAGTGGAGAGCCATGTCGCGACCCAGATCGCGCGCGGTCGCCTCTGCCTCGTTGAGATGGACAGTTTCTACATGCCGGATACCCGCGGCGTCGCCTACGGCCAGGAGCACGGCAAGACGACGGTCGCGATCAACCGGCTGGACGTTCAGGCAAAGCGGCTCGATTACTTCCACAATGCCGGTTTCTTCCGGCTGGAAGGCGCGGATTTCGACGGCCTGTTCCACTTGAACGACGGCCCCGACGACCTGCCCTTCCTGCCCTACACGGAATTCGCCAAATTCCCGGAAAAGCGGCCGGACGAGGCCCATCTGCGCCGCGAGGCAAAACGCCTCGCCGCCGTGCATTTCGCCCGCCGCCCCGCCGAAAACCCGGTGGCGGCCTTCGCAAAGGCCTTTCCGGGCCAGGTGGAAGCGGTGGCCGATCGCCCCTTCGGCTTCTTCCACAAATACGCCTTCAACACGCTGCGCCAGCTCGGCGCGAATTTCGAGCTCGCCGGCAGCCATCTCGACTGGCTCGCGCCGGATGGCAGCCTGAACGAGGCGGCCGAGGCCGCGCGCAAAATTTCGGAAACGGCGAAGTCCGTGCAGTTCCAGCTTGCCCGTGCCGTGACGCGCAGGAAGTTCGATCCGCTGGCAACGGCACTCGATCCGGCGATCGAAGCGTGGGATAGTCTGATGGCTCAACTGGCCACCCGCATCGACTGAAGGAAGACGGAATGCCCGAAACCGGAAAGGCGCTTTCCACCGGCTGGCGCATGGCGCTGACAGTGGCCGACGCTGCGGCTGATCCGGTGGCGCTGGACAGCCTTTCCGATTTCCTCGACGCCCCCGTGCCCGGCACTGTCGCCGGCGCGCTTGAACGGGCCGGCCGTTTCGACCGCGCCGCCCCGCAGCCGCTCGACCATCTGGACGCCTGGTACGTGCGCGACCTCTCCGGCGAAGCACCGGGGGAGGCCCTGCTGCAGTTCGACGGCCTCGCGACGATCGCCGAGGTCTGGTGGAACGGCACGCTGGTTCTCTCCTCCGACAGCATGTTCGTGCGCCACAGCCTGCCCGTCACCCTAACCGGCAACGACCGCCTGGCCCTCTGCTTCCGCGCACTGAAACCGCATCTGGAAAAACGCGGCCCCCGCGCCCGCTGGCGGCCGCAGATGATTACGCCGCAGGGCCTGCGCCTCGTGCGCACCACTCTGCTCGGCCGCATGCCCGGCTGGTGCCCGGAGGTCCACGCCGCCGGCCCCTGGCGCCCCGTGCACCTCACACGGCCGAGCCCGGCCGTTGCCTCGGAAATCCGCCTCTCCGCGCGCCTGCACGAGAACGGCAAGGGCCAGCTCGAAATCGGCTTCACGTTCCCGGGTGCAGTCGCGCCGATCGTGGAATGTGCGGGCGTTGCCGTCGAAGCGATCCCGAACGGCGCGCACAGTTTTAGCGCCAGCCTCAGCATTCCCGATGTCGAAGCCTGGTGGCCGCGCAGCCATGGCAAGCCGGCTCTGCACGACATCACCCTCGTTGTCGACGGCGCGCGCCAAAAACTCGGCCGCACCGGCTTTCGCCGCATCGAGATCGATCGCGGCGCCGATGGCCGCGACTTCGCCCTCCATGTCAACGGCGTCAAAATCTTCTGCCGCGGCGCGGTCTGGACCAATGCCGATATCGTCGATCTGCCGGGCACGCGCGCGCGCTACGAACCGCTGCTGACGCTTGCAGCCGAGGCCAACATGAACATGCTGCGCATCGGCGGCACCATGGCCTACGAGACGCCGGATTTCTTCGCGCTGTGCGACGAACTCGGCCTTCTCGTCTGGCAGGATTTCCAGTTCGCCAATTTCGATTACCCGGCAAACGATCCGGCCTTCCTCGAGAATGTCAGGGCCGAAGTCGCGCAGTTCCTCGATGCCACCGCCGCCTCGCCGTCGCTCGCCGTGCTCTGCGGCGGCAGCGAGATCGACCAGCAGGCGGCGATGCTCGGCCTGCCGGAAACGGCCTGGGCGGGGCCGCTGACGCTCGATATCCTGCCCGCGCTCGTTGCCGCTCATCGTCCCGATGTGCCCTATGTCGAGAATTCGCCGAGCGGCGGGGCAATGCCCTTTTCACCCGGTGCCGGCGTCACGCATTATTACGGCGTCGGTGCCTATTGCCGGCCGCTGGAAGATGCGCGCCGCGCAAACGTGCGTTTTTCCGCCGAATGCCTCGCCTTCGCCAATGTGCCGGAACAAGCAACGCTCGACGCGCATCTGCCCGTGCCCGCCGTGCACGATCCGCGCTGGAAGGCCCGCGTGCCGCGCGACCGCGGCGCCTCCTGGGATTTCGAGGATGTGCGCGACCATTACCTCACCCAACTTTACGGACACGAGCCGGCGCGTCTGCGGCGCGAAGACCCGGCCCGCTATCTCGATCTCTCCCGCGCCGTCGTCGGCGAAGTGATGGAGGCGATCTTCGCCGAATGGCGGCGGGAGCAATCCACCTGCAATGGCGCGCTCGTCTGGACGTTCCAGGATCTATTGCCCGGCGCCGGCTGGGGTATCATCGATGCGACCGGCCTGCCGAAATCCGCCTGGCATGCGCTGCGCCGCGCCTTCCGGCCCGTGCAGATCACGCTTTGTGACGAAGGCACCAACGGCCTCGACATCCATGTAAGGAACGACGGCCCGGAGGAGCGGCGGCTGATGCTGGAGCTTTCCTGCCTGCGCCATGGACGGCAGCCGGTGGTCTCCGGTCGCAGAGACATCGCGCTCGCCCCGCATTCCGCCGAAACGCTGCCGGCAACCGCGCTCTTCGGCGCCTTCTTCGACACGACCTACGCGTACCGCTTCGGCCCGCCCTCCCATGACGTCACGGTCGGCCGGCTCATCGATACGGACGGGACGGTGGCCGCGGAAGCCTTCCATTTTCCGCTCGGCCGGGCAGAGGCGTTCTTTTCCGCCAGCCTGACGGCGACGCTCCGGCAGGACACGGATGGCTGGCTGCTCGACCTCTCGGCCGATCGTTTCGCCCAGTCGGTCGCCATCGAGATCGACGGCTTCCGGCCTTCCGACAACTGGTTCCATCTGGCCCCCGGCAACGTGAAAAGCATCCGCCTTCTTCCGTCTGCCGGCACGTCCCCCGAGACAACACCGCACGGCACGATCCGCGGCATCGGTGCCGAAGCCGTCATCTCCATCTGAGCATCGGGGATTTACAGGCGATATGGGTGGCGGCCTCGTGTCGAGGTCACCCATGCCCCAAGAGAGTGCGCAAGACTCCCGACCCCAAACATCAGCCCGGATGCTGCCCGTACTGCTCTTGAAGCCAGAGAAGCATTCCGAAGCGTTTGGCGGTGCGCTATACCCCTCTCGAGCATCGTTCAGGAGGAGCCGGATGGCCGTCACCGATTTCGCGACCCGCACCTACAACCACAATTTCCGGCTCGACCCGATCGTGCGCAGCCTGCTCGACACGGATTTCTACAAGCTGCTGATGCTCCAGATGATCCGCCAGCTGCATCCGGATGTCCAAGCGACCTTTTCACTGATCAACCGGACGAAAACCGTGCGGCTTGCCGAAGTCATCGACGAAGGGGAACTGCGGGCACAGCTTGACCATGCCCGGCAGCTTCGTTTCACCAAGAAGGAACTGATCTGGCTGGCGGGCAACAGTTTTTACGGCAAGGCCCGCATGTTCGGCCCGGACTTCATCGCCTGGCTCGCCGCCTTCCGCCTGCCCGACTACGAGCTGCGCAAGGTGGACGGGCAGTACGAGTTGCATTTCGAAGGGCCGTGGACCCATACCAGCATGTGGGAGATCCCGGCACTCGTCATCATCAACGAGCTGAAATCCCGGGCGGCGATGCGCGACAAGGGGCTTTTTGCGCTCGACGTGCTCTATGCCCGCGCCAAGGCCCGGCTCTGGGAGAAGGTCGAGCGGTTGCGGCATCTGCCGGATCTCGTCATCTCCGACTTCGGCACGCGCCGCCGGCACGGTTTTCTATGGCAGCGCTGGTGCGTGGAGGCCCTGAAGGAAGGGCTTGGCGAGCGCTTCATCGGCACATCCAACGTGTTGCTCGCGATGGATGCGGACCTCGAGGCCATCGGCACCAATGCGCATGAACTGCCGATGGTCGCAGCCGCACTGGCCGAGAATGATAAGGCGCTTGCCGCCGCGCCCTACCAGGTGCTGGAGGAGTGGCGGCAGCACTACAACGGCAATCTCCTCATCGCCCTGCCGGACGCCTTCGGCACCACTGCCTTCCTGGCCGAGGCGCCGGACTGGGTGGCGGACTGGACCGGTTTCCGGCCGGACAGCGCCCCGCCGATCGCCGGCGGCGAGCAGATCATCCGCTGGTGGCAGGAGAAGGGGCGCGATCCGCGGGAAAAGCTGCTGATCTTCTCCGATGGCATGGATGTCGATACGATCGAGGAAACCTATCGGCATTTCCATGGGCGGGTGCGCATGAGCTTTGGCTGGGGCACCAATCTCACCAACGATTTCCGCGGCTGCGATCCGGATGGCGGCAGCGGGCTCGATCCGATCTCGCTCGTCTGCAAGGTGACGAGTGCCAACGGCCGGCCGGCGGTCAAGCTTTCGGACAATCCGCTGAAAGCAACCGGCGATCCCGCCGAAATCGAACGGTATCGCCGGGTGTTCGGCACGAAGGCCGAGCATGCCCGGCCAGTCGAAGTTTAGCTCTCTGCCGCCTGCGGCGCATCGCTGGCCACGTTGACGAGGCCGATGATGCGCTCGACCGCACAGGGGATCGGGCCGAGCACGGGCTGATCGAAGCGCGGACGCAGCTTTTCTGCCGCCTGGCCGAGCGGGCCACCGCCGATGATGACGGCTTCGGCTCCGTCCTCGAAGATGCACGCATGCACCGCGCCGGAGAGCGCCTCGGTGAGCAAGCCCGGATCGGATGCAAGCGCGACGGGGTCGCCCTCGGTACAGCGGATACCCCTGTAGAGATGGGCAAGACCGAGATCGTGCGCCCGCTGGCCGATGGCCTCGATCAGGTCAGGCGTCGAAGTGGCGACGGAGAAGGCCCGGCCGCCCCGCGACGCCTCGATCATCGAGGCCTCGCAGATGCCCACCACCGGGACCGCGACCTTGCGACGAAGCTCCGCAAGGCCGGGATCGCCGAAGGCGCTGACGATGATCCCCGCACAATCCCGCCCGTGCGCGGTGCCGAGTTCCACCACTTCAGCGGCGGAGGCGGCCAGTTGCTCGGGGGTGACGATCATGCCCGGCGCGCGGCGCGCGGTGACGGTCTTCACCACCAGCCGGCCCGCCGAAGAGGCCAGCGCGATGGCGTGCATCATCTCGCTGGTGGGCTCGGAGCTGTTGGGATTGATCAACAGGATGTGCGGGGTCATGCTCTTGTCAGGCTCCTGCTTTTGCGGGCTCTGCGACGAGGTTGTCGCTTGCCGTGGTGGCGTCCGCCCGCTGCGTGATGTCTTCCATCGACATGCCATAGGTTTCCGGTCCGAGGCGGATGCAGATGGCGAAGATGGCGTACATGGCGGCGGCGAGGCCGAAGACCCCACCCATGCCGTAGCTGTCGAACAGCGCACCCGAGATGGTCGGCACGAAGGATCCGGCAGCCGAGCCTGCCGCCAGGATGAAGGCGACGCCGAAGGCGCGGATGCGGGTCGGGAAGAGTTCCGGCGCATAGATCCAGATGGACGTGTTCAGGAGAAGCACGAAGAACTGGAACAGCGCGCCGAAGAACAGCACCAGATAGATGGTGGTGCCGAACTGCATGATGGAAAGCGCGGCAAGGCAGGCGCAGATCGCACCGACGGTCAGGACGCGCTTGCGCGGGAAGTAGTAGCCGAACATCGAGGCCGCGATGGCACCAAGGACGCTGCCGCTCTGGATGATCATGCTGTAGAGCAGGCTGCCCTGCAGCGTATAGCCCATCGAGACGAAGATGACGGGCATCAGGGTCAGAACGGAAAGCTGGGCGCCATAGCTCATCAGGATGGCGATGGACACGGGCACGATGCGGCCGAGGAAGGGTGCACGGAACAGTTCCTTCCAGGCGCCCTTGGCGCGCGGCGCATCCTGCTCGTTGTCCTTCGAGAGATATTCGCGGACCACGAGGTTCTTCGGCCGGAGCGAACCGGATTCCAGCACCGAGAGCACCTTGTTCGCCTCGTCTATCCGCCCTTGCGAGGCGAGGAAGCGCGGCGTTTCCGGCACATAGCGGCGGTAGAAGACGACCAGCAGGGCCGGCAGCGCAAGCGAGGCGAAGAGCCAGCGCCAGCTATCCTCACCCGGGAAGATGCTGAAGATCATCAGACCATAAACGGGGGCAAGGAAATTGCCGAAGCCGCCCGCGCCCACATTGACGAGCCCGGCCGCCGTTCCGCGGAATTTCGGCGAGCAGAATTCCGACAGCATGGTGACGGCGGTGGAAATCTCGCCACCGACGCCGAAGCCGACGATGGCCCGGGCGATGCACAGGAACATGAAATCCGGCGCCAGCGCGCAGGCTAGGGAGCCGAGCGAAAACAGCAAAAGATTGACAGTGAGCATGACACGGCGGCCGTAGCGATCGCCGAGGATACCGGAAAGCAAGCGGCCGATGGCGGCGCTGCCAAAAGTAATCGTGTTCAGGAAGCCGATATCCGTACCCGTCAGCCCCCAATGCTCCTTCAGGAGCGGGCCGGATACGCCGATCGTGTTCTGTTCGAAACTGTCGAACAGGCAGCCGATCAGCACCAGCGCGATGATCTGCTTGTGCGCACGCGTCACTCCGATACGGGTGAGCGCGCCCTCCAGTTGCCGAATGGCCGGCGATGATTTGCCGGACTGCACCATACCTTCTGCTGCCATAGTCTCCTCCTCTTGGCATCAGCATGAAAATCAATTTTCTCATAATACACGTGAGAAATCATTTTTTCAAGAAACTTTGTGTCCCGGCCCCAGCGGCATTCTTGCGTAGTCCTGCAAGTCCGTTACAAGCTTGATTTCGAAGTGAAAGGCGGTGGCTCCGATGGGCTCTACGGATCGTTCGTTCCTGTTTCGCGTGCGTGATGCGCTTGACGACCTGCATCCGGCAGAGCGGCGACTCGGCGACTTCGTCTGTGACTTTCCAGGAGAGCTTGCCAGCTATTCGGCATCGGAGCTCGCAAAGCTGGCCCAGGTCTCGAATGCAACCGTGACACGATTCGTCCGCCGGCTCGGCTACGAGAACTACGAGGAAGCCCGCCGCCATGCGCGCGACGAGCGCGAGACCGGATCGCGCCTGTTCCTCGCCACCTCGACGGATGCTGCAGGCGCGCAGTCGCTTGGCGCTCATGTCGCCCAGGGCATCGCCAATCTCGAAGGCACCTTCTCGAGCATTACCGATGCGCAGGTGGACGCCGTCGCCGACGCGATCCTGGCCGCGCGCAAGACCTGGGTGGTCGGCTTTCGCAGCAGCCATGCCTTTGCCGATTACCTGCAATGGCAGATGACGCAGGTGGTGGAAAACATCGTCGCCATCCCCGGCGCCGGCCAGACGCTCGGCGAGCATCTCGTCAGCGTGACGGAGAAGGATGTCGCCATCGTCTTCGGCCTGCGTCGCCGCGTGGCGCAGATGGACAGCATCCTGACCGCGATCGAAAAGAGCGGCGCCAAGCTGCTCTACCTCACCGATGAAGGCGTCACCCATCGGGCGAGTGCCACCTGGCATTTTCGCTGTCACACGCTCGCGCCGGGACCGCTGTTCAACCACGTCTCGGTCATGGCCGTCTGTCACCTCATCACGACGCGCGCGATCGAGCGCGCCGGCCCCGCCGGCCGCACGCGCCTGCGCGGAATCGAGCGCTTCGGCGACACGCTGGAAGAGCTGTAGCGCCCCTAGAGTTTGTCAGGAAAAAGTGGAACCCGGCTTTCCCGAAAAGACAAACGAAAACAAAGAACGCTAGAGCCGTCAGTATCAATCTGACGGACTCTAGCGGGCGATGCGTTCGATCCTGCCGTTTTCCACCAGCGCTTCCGCCGGCGCCGGATGGGAGAGGAAATGCCCCGGGCTCGCCGTCAGGCCGTAGGCGCCGGATTGCAGAACGGCGACGAGGTCCCCGGCGGCAAGCGCCGGCAGCCCCGTGTCACGCGCGAGCGTATCGAGTGGCGTGCAAAGGGGGCCGACCACCGTTGCGGGCAGATCCGGTCCAGCCGCCATATGGGCAGGCGCGACGACAGGATAGTTTCGCTTGATGACCTGGCCGAGATTGCCGGAAGCCGCCAGATGGTGGTTCATGCCACCTTCCAGGACAAGGAACCGCACGCCGCGGGACGTCTTGACGGCGTTGATTTCACTGACATAGAGGCCCGCCGTACCAACAAGGAAGCGCCCCGGCTCGACGATGGCCCGCGCACCAGCGAGCAGCGGTTCGCAGCGTATCAGCGCCATCAGATCGGGAATGGCCGCTGCAACGGCATCAAGATCGAGCGGCCTGTCCCCGTCATAATAGGGAATGCCGAGGCCGCCGCCGAGATCGATCGTGGCAAGCGGTCTCCCGCTCGTGCGGGCAACACGCGCGGCCAGCGTGATGGCATGCCGCCAGCTTTCGATCAGCGCTGCCGCATCGAGGATCTGCGTGCCGCCATAAACATGGATGCCGACGAGTTCGATGTTCGGCACGGCAAGCACGGCCGCGATCGCCGCATCCAGGTCTTCCTCATCGAAGCCGAAGGCGGTCGCCTTGCCGCCCATGCGCATGGCGCCCACCTGAACGGCTGGAACCGGATTGATGCGCAGCGAGGCTCGGACCGGCCGGCCGATCGCGCGGAGCCGCGCGATCTCGTCATGCCCTTCGATGTGGATTTCACCAATCCCGCCGTCGATAACCGCCGCAAGCTCCGCATGGCGCTTGCCGGGCCCGGCGAAGAGGATCCGCTCCGGCTTTGCACCGGCGGCAATGGCCGCGTGGTACTCGCCGATTGAGGCAATCTCGACGCCCGCCCCCTCCTCGATGAAGAGACGGATGACGCTGCGGGCCGGATTGGCCTTGGCCGAGTAGTAGATGGCGGCAAAACCGTCGAGCACAGCGGCCAGCCGGCGATAGGCCCGGCGCATGACCGCACCGTCATAGATATAGGCGGGCGACCCCATCTGCGAGACGATCTCGCGCACCGAAAGCTCACCGACATGGAGGTCGTCGCCTCGCACCTCGAAAAGCTCTGTTGCAAGCGGGTAGCCGTGACGCGTCATCCTCACCGCGGGATCAGCCATTTTCCGTGCGCTCCCTGACGAGTTGCCGGTAGTCCACCTTGCCGTTCGGCGTCACCGGCAAAGCCTCGACGAGTTCGAGGCCTCGCGGCACCATATAGGCCGCGAGCATGCCCGCGACCGCCTGCAACACCGACGCCGCGTTGACATCCGGCTCCAGCGCCACGCCCACGGCATGGAGCTTCTGCCCGGCAAAATCATCCGGCAGGCCGATGACGGCAACCTGGCGGAAGCGCCCGGTGCTCATGATCGCCTCCTCGACCTCCGACGGGCTGATGCGGTAGCCCGAGGATTTGATCATCGCATCGTTGCGGCCGATGAAGGAGAAGAAGCCGTTCTCGTCCTCTACGGCCAGATCGCCGGAGTAACAGACGATGTCACCGCCCTCATCCCGCGGGCGGAACGGATTCTGCCGCAGCACCCGGGCCGTCTCCTCAGGCCGGTTCCAGTAACCAAGCGAAACGGTCGGTCCACGATGCACGAGGATGCCGGGCTCGCCCGGCCTCGCGCGGCGGCCATCCTCGGTCACGATGAAGATCTCGCATTCCGGTATCGCCTTGCCGATCGAGGTCGGGCGGCGGTCCAGCTCTTCCGGTGGCAGGTAGGTCGAGCGGAAAGCCTCGGTGAGGCCATACATCAGAAAGACGTTCGTCTGCGGCAGCATCCTGCGCAGATCCGCGACCGTCTGCGAAGGCACTGCCCCGCCAGAGTTGGTGATGTAGCGCAAATCCGGCAAGGCGGTCTTGTGCAGGAGGGGCGCAGCCTTCGTCAGGATGGCCCAGATGGTCGGCACGCCGGCAAGGGCGGTGATCTTGTGGTCACGCAACGCGCGAACGATCTCGTCGCCGAAGCGGAACGTCAGAATGACGGTCGTCGCCCCCTGCTCCACCGCGGTCAGGAGCTGGTTGAGGCCATAATCGAAACTGAACGGCAGGATGGAAAGAATGCGCTCCTCCGGCGTGATGCCGAGATAGGTGCGCACGATACGCGCGCCGGCCAGAAGGTTGCGGTGCGACACCATCACGCCCTTTGGCCGCCCGGTCGAGCCCGATGTATAGAGGATCGCTGCAAGATCCTCGCCGATGGCATTTTCACGGACAGCCACAGGCGCGGCTTCCGCCATTTCCTCGACGGTCAGGATATGCGCTTCGGCAACGCCATGCAGGCTTTCGGCGACCATCGGCGCAAGCTCGCGGCTGGTAACGACGACACGCGCCGCGCAATCGGCGACGATATGGCTGATCTGCGGACCGCGCAGCAGCGCATTGATCGGCACGAAAACGGCGGCAGCCCGGCTGGCCGCAAAGATGGAGACACATTCTTCGATACTGCGCGGCAGGAAGATCGCGACGCGGTCCCCGCGCTCGACGCCCACTTGCAACAGCGCCGCGGCAAAGCGCTCGACAGCCTCGTGGAAGGCGCGATAGTCGAGTTCCCTCTCGCCATGAACCAGCGCACGCCTGCCGCTCTCGGCATGCGGGACAAGAAGGTGATGAAGAAGAACCGGTGATCCCGTCACGCCCGAACCTGCGAGACGAAGCGCACAAGGCTTGCGGGTGTCGCCAGCTCCTGGAAATCGAACCCGTCATCCTCCATGGAGACCCCGAAGCGCTCGCCGAGGAACATGATCAGCTCGAGAAAGCCAAGGGAGTCGATCGCGCCGTCAAGCAGTGCCGTGTCTGGCGCAACGGGCGCGAGTGCCGGAAAACGCCGATCGATATAGGCGTGGATCTCGGCGCTGATGTCGTCTGTGGGGACTGCTGCACTCTGCATCGTCCGTCTCCTCTTCCTTTGCCTCTCACCGGCTACATCTTCAGAAGTACGCGCTCGGAATAGAGCTCATCGATCAATCTGTCGTCCCAATCGCCCTTCACCTGGTAGCAAAGGCCGCGTTTCCAGACCCAGGCATGCGGGACGTTGCGACCTTCCTCGACCTGGAGCGCGAGAACCGGCACCCCACGCAGGACAAGCAGGCGTGCAAGCGCCCCGAGATTGTCAGCGACGATGTCCTGGTTTTCGGCAAAAACAACCCGCGCGACCGGAATGCGCTTGCGCGAGGTGACGCTGAGCACGATCGGATGGTAACGCCCGTTGACTTCGACCGCGACCACGATGCATCCGAGGGCCAGATGGTTTCTGAGATCCCGCAGCAGGGTTTCGGCAAGCGCGCCTGCCGGAACAGCTTCGAGCGGTCGAAGCCGCCCCTGCCTTGGACCAGCGAGCGCCAGCCAGGGAAGGACGACGAGGGAAAGATCGAACCCTATCGATCGGAATCCGAAACGGTTGTTTATTTCAACGGCGGCGGGGGTCGGCGTCAGGTCCGTGTAGATTGCTTCCTTGTCGGCCAAACCCGCCATGATCAGACGTGTGGCGGACCAGCGATGATTCTCTTCCACGTACCAGCTCGAAAGATTCACGATCCTTCGACCTGTCTGCGCATCCCATCGGGAGATCGTCAGAAGGACGCCGACAGGGGTCTCCCCCGCCAGAAGAAAGAAGCCAACCGACGGTTGGCCGGCCGCCCTGTTCTGATCGGCAAGCCTGCGCAGTCCCTTGCGCCAGAAAGCACGAGAGCGGGAGGGGAACCCCTTCGAGAGCAGGGTCTCGGCCGCTTCCAGGCGAGCCTCGTCAATGGCGCAAAGCTTCAGCATTTCCTCAATCGAAAATCCGTTCCTGTCGAACCGTTCTAGGGATGACACCTTCTGAAAGCGTAAACACACCTTCTTGCAATTAAGGCTTGAGCGGCAAATGACGAGAACGTGAACGGACGTGGCGACATTTGCCATTCACCGCGCCTTGTCTTTGCCAATTCTTCAACTTTGGCCCGCCCGCGACAGCGCTTTCGCCATTGAAGTGAAAACAATTACAACTTTACCTTTCGCATAAACGGCATGCTGACCCGGCCTCGTTATGCTCCGCCGAAGTAAGACGAAGGGGACCCCATGAGCTGGCATATTTTCACCGCCACCGCAGCGCTTGCAGCAGGAATGTACAGAGGCCAGTTTTTGGACCGCGCCGAGCCGGACGTGTTCGTTGCGGCCAGCTCCAATGCATTGCCGATGGAGCTGCGCCCGATCAATCCCGACTGGGTCATGGCAGGCAATCCCGTTGCCCGCGCCGCGCTTCACTCCCGGCCGGCGGACACCTATGCCACGATGGCGGTCTGGGATTGCACGGCCGGCCAGTTCCGCTGGTTCTTCGGATGGGACGAGATGGTGGTCATCCTCGAGGGTGAGGTTCACGTGACAGCCGAGGACGGCAGTGCGCGCCTCCTGACCAGCGGCGACATGGCCTATTTCAAGGCCGGCACCTGGGCGACCTGGCGTATCGATCGCTATGTCAAGAAGGCCGCCGTGATGAGAAAGCCCTTCCCGCTGCCCGTTTCGCTGCTCTATCGCACGCTTGGCTGGCTCCGGTCGGCCATCAAGGGCACGCAGTCGGGTGGCGGCCTGTAACGTCAAAAATCTGGCGCAGAAGATTACAGGCGCAGAGAAAGCCCCTCACCCCGGAAGCGGGCACCCTGGCATGAGCAGCGCAAGTCCTTTAGCGGATGCCATGCATCTCCGGATTGACAAAACGCCTTGCTTCACTGGGAAGCAAGGCGCCTCGGGCTCTTGAGGCTCCAGCGAAACCGTGGAACCTTGCAGTCGATCACCTCGAGATGCTCGCTGCTGTTGAGCGTGTGTATTCTTGAAATCGCTTTGTCACGGGACGGAATGGGAACGGGGGCCGCAAGGCGCACCCTCTCCTCGTTCAGTTCGAGAAGATCGGCAAGCCCGAGGCCGGCGCCGTATTCCTGCGTTCCATCCTGCAAGGGCAATACGAGGCGATTGCCGACGCCGATAAAACTCCCGCCGGGCCGGGCGGCGGCCCGGTCTATCTGCAGCGGATTGCTGCGGTGCGGCGTCCATTCGCCATCCAGACGGTCCGCATAATACACCACGAGTGTGTCCGCAGCGCTCCCATAGGTGTCGCGTTCACTGGCGAACAGCCACAGGCGCCCTTCGTGCTCCAGGAGCGTCGCATCAAAAAGCGCACGATCCGGTATCAGGACGGCGTGTCGTACCCAACCGTGCGGAAACGATGCCGCACGATACAGAACGAGACCGCCGCCCGCCGCACTCTCCGGCAGCATCCAGATTTCACCGTCGCGGCTGAAAACCTGCGGGTAAGACAGATGATGCGGCTCCTCGATGACCGTACGCGGAACGCTCGCCCTGCCATCGGGAAACACTTCCGCCACGGAGATGACGGCCTTCGTATCCCCGTCGGCAAAATCCTCCACGAAAATGAAGTGCCGCCCGTTCCAGTCGAACGGGAACGGATCGGCATAGAAGCGATTGCCGCCATCCGGCAGGATCGCCCAGGGCTCGCCCGTCAACGACCCCGTGCTGCCCACCTGCACACCCTTGTGGAACCGATAGTACGTATCCCAGCGGTGTATGTTGAACAGTGCCCGCTGAGCCGCGCCCGCCAGCTGGCGCGGCATCATCGAGAACATATAGGCATTGAGCAACTGCCCGGCCGTCGGCTGAGGCGATCGCGTGACGCGCTTGTAGGGTGTTTCTGCCGGCGCCCCGCTCCTGAGGTAGCGATCCGCCGCATCCACCAAAAGGGTAAGCATGCGCGCCAGAACATCGTCCAGCCCCCGGACGAGCGACAGGCGACTGTCGACCATGGGCGCAGCATGACCAATGGCCTCATCGTCGTTGAGAACGATATCGATCCTGGGCAAACATCCCTGCATCAACGCTTTCGCGGCGGACGCGACGGAAGCACAACCGTTGAAGCGCGGTTCAAGTGTCGGCGATGCGAAACTCCGCCCGCTCGCCGTCAGATCTATCCGCAGCGCTGCCTCGGCACGGGAGGAGGACAGTCCGACAGTGGACACGACATCGAAAAGATCGTTGCCGCGAATCCGCAATGTTCTTCTTTCTGCCCTAAGAATATTGCTGAGCATGCGGGGTTCATCGGGTGTTTCCACCCCTGCGAGCACAATATCGTGGCCCTTCTCGGCAAGGCGATCGGCAACAAGAAGATGGATGCGCCGAACGTCATTTGCAGGCACTAATATATCGATTGTGCTCACACGATTCCTTTATCTCAGGCTGATGAAAAAAATGATATAACACTTGATAGTTGCAAACTTTGGCAGGTCAAGTGAAATCTCCGATCCAGCCGCATACACCGTGCAATCAGACCGGCGCACTCTTTTAAATCGGGACAAACGCATGACAAGCCGTGTCTAAAATACTCCGGCATCCGTTAGCCAAACAGAAAAGGAGAGCAGCCAGTTTTCAGGTTGCTGTGCCCAAGCTCCCGGAATTTATATTCCCTGCGATATTTGTATTATTTTTGTCGTTTTTGATTTCGCGCCAGATGCCCTTTGCGATTGCGATTGTCAGGC
>NZ_KQ410731.1 GCF_001262505.1 Shinella sp. SUS2 | reverse complement strand
CGCTAAGTCAAATAAATAGCAACGATGGTGATCGAAGGAGATCATCATGACGGCTGTTACCCATGAGGAAGCCAGTGCGGACACGATCGAAGCGGTCCGCGCTTTCAACCGCTTCTATACGAACCGTATCGGCGTGCTCGACCGCGCCTATCTCGACACGCCCTATACGCTGACCGAAGCGCGCGTCATCTACGAGCTCGCCAATGGCGGCGCTACCTCCGCCTCGCAGCTGACGACGGAGCTGTCGCTCGACCCCGCCTATGTCAGCCGCATGTTGAAGAGCTTCGCCGGCACCGGTGTCATCGACATCCGCAAGGACCCTACCGATGGCCGCGGACGGCTGCTGAGCCTGACAGAGAGCGGCCGGACAGTGGCAGCCGACCTCGCCACGCGGTCGCGGGCGAGCATCGCAACCCTGATCTCGCCGCTTGACGCCACCGCACGGCGCCGGTTGACGACGGCGCTCCGTGACGTCACGACCCTGCTCGCCGGGAAAAACCCTCCAGCCCCGATCGAAATCCGCCCCCACCGGGCCGGCGATATGGGCAGGGTGATTGCCAGCCAGGCGCAGAGCTATGCCGAGACCTATGGCTGGAACGAGGAGTACGAGGCGCTGGTCGCCGAGATCTGCGCGAAGTTCCTGCGCGATTTCGACCCGGCCTTTGAACATTGCTGGATCGCCGAGCGGGATGGCGCCCTCGTCGGCAGCGTCTTCCTGGTGAAGGCGAGCGAAACGACGGCCAAGCTGCGCCTGCTGCATGTCGACGGGGCGGCGCGCGGCCACGGGCTTGGCACACGACTGGTGACGGATTGCATCCGTTTTGCGCAGGGCGCCGGCTACAGGCGGCTGGAGCTCTGGACGAACGACATTCTGACCGCCGCCCGCCGCATCTATCAGACGGCCGGTTTCACGCTGGAGAACGAGGAGCCGCACCACAGCTTTGGCCAGGATCTCATGGGGCAGACCTGGGCGCTCGACCTTGCCGGCTGACAGGAGCCGGTCACGCCTCCTGCAACGCGCGCTCCAGCCAGCGGCATTCCTGAAGCCCGGCCAGTGTGAAGGGGTCGGCGAGCGTGCCGGAAACGATGGCCGCAAGGAGCTGCGGTGCCGGCGGTATTTTCGCGACCGTCGCCACCAGCCGGTCGCGCAGCCAGGCGATCGCCCGGGAATCCGACTGATAGAAGGGCGTGAACACGTAGGAGAGCAGCTGGAACAGCCGCACATGGTTGCGCCGGGCAGCCGCGTAGGCCGCCAGCCCCTCCTCCACGGAGGCGGCCGTAGACAGGGCATGCGCCAGCGCCGCCGCATCGAGCAGCGCCATGTTCGCCCCCTGCCCGAGCTGCGGGCTGGTCGAATGGGCGCTGTCGCCGATGAAGGCGATGCCGTCGGCCACGGGCGGCAGCGTGGTGCGGTGGGCATAGCGGGCGAGCGTCAGCTGGTCCCAGTCCTTGATCTGGTCGAGGAAAGGTGCGGTCTGCGGCCAGTAATCGAGGATGCGCGCCTTCCAGCGGGCAAGACCGGCCTGCTGCACCGCGTCCGCATCGGCCACCTTCAGGCTCCAGAAGAAGGCGACCTTGCGCCCCTCGCCCGGGTGCCCCCGCCCGACCGGCAGCACGCCGATCATCACCCTGGCCGCGTCATAGCGCTGCGCGAGAGCCCGAGCATCATGCGGTATGCCGTCACAATCGAGCGTCGCCCAGAAGGCACCCCAGGGCAGTTCGCGCACATCGGGCGCCACGACGGACGCGGCGGCAAGCTGCGAACGGGCGCCCGTCGCGTCGATCACCAGGTCATAGTCGCCGACGATCTCGCCCTCGGGGTCGTGCAGGGCGGTACGGGCCTGCCGCGTCTCGGCCTTGGCAAGCGCGATGCCGGTGCGGACCGGCAGGCCTGCTGCTGTCACCGCATCATGCAGCGTCGTAAAGAGTGCCGCCCGATGCACCGCAAGGCCATAGCGGCCGCCGGCCAGCGCATCATAGCGCACATCGAGCACCGTGCGGCCGCTCCGCGCATCGGCACCGTGCAGCCGGTCGATGCGGTTGCCCAGCGCATGAATGGTCGGGGAAAGGCCGAGCGCATCGAGCACGGTGAGCCCGGTCGGCTGCATCAGGAGGCCGGAACCGACGGGCGACGGCTGCTCGAAGCGCTCGATCAGTTCCACCCGGTGGCCCGCCCGCGCCAGAAACAGCGCCGCCGCAAGCCCCGCGGGCCCGGCGCCGGCGATACCGATATCGAGTGGCTTCATGGCCCTTTTCCCGCATGCAGCGTCCGGCGCAGCGGCCGAAGCGTCAGTCCTGAGCCGCGTCGTAGGCCTGTCGGGCGGTCCGGATCGCGGCGTGGTTCTCGGTAGACCACTGCACGAGGGAGCGCAGAAGCGCAAGGAAGGAATGGCCGAGCGGCGTCAGGCAATATTCGACGCTCGGCGGCTGGGTGGGATAGACGGTGCGGGTGAGATAACCGTCGCGCTGCAGATCGCGCAGCGTCTGGGTCAGCATGCGCTGCGAAATATCGGGAATGAGGCGGCGCAGCTGCGAAAAGCGGCGCGGCCCGTCGGCAAGGCCGAGAACCATCAGCGACGTCCACTTGCCCCCGACACTGTCCAGCACGTCGCGTACCGGACAATCGTCCATCGACATTGCAACACCATCGACCAGAAACACGCGCTCGCCCTCTGCGCGATCAACGATCTTGTTCATAGCCGGTTCCCTTCAGGTAACCACCGCATAAAAAACTGCCTTCTTTACAGCTCCTAACAGATTACCAGATAAGAGCAAGTCTCAATAAGAGAGCAACACGCAGCAGGTCCCGGGCGTCTCCCCGCCACGCCTGCAGGACCGGCCGCAAGGCCCCAGAAAGGCAAAGACATGACCGACACAGTTCTCGTTACCGGCGCTTCCGGCCAGCTCGGCCGCCTCGTCATCGACACGCTTCTCGCCTCCGGCAAGCTTGCGCCCGCCAACATCATCGCCACGACCCGCGACGTTGCGAAGCTCGCCTCCTATGCCGACAAGGGCATCACCGTGCGCGCCGCCGATTTCGACGATCCCGCCTCGCTCGACGCGGCCTTCGCCGGCGCCGGCAAGGTGCTCATCATCTCCACCGACGCGCTCGACACGCCCGGCAAGCGCCTCGCCCAGCACAAGGCGGCTGTCGCCGCCGCAGCGAAAGCCGGCGCGAAGCACATCCTCTATACGTCGATGCCGCAGCCGGACGATTCGCTCGTCACCTTCGCCCCCGACCATCTCGGCAGCGAGGAGGCCATCAAGGCGACCGGCATCCCCTACACGATCCTGCGCGACGGCTGGTATGCGGAAAACCTCTTCATGTCGCTGCCGCATGCGCTGCAGACAGGCGCCTGGTACACCTCGACCGGCGCAGGCAGGATCGCCCACATCACCCGCGCCGATACTGCCGCCGCCCTTGCCGGCGCCGTGCTGAAGGCCGGCAGCGAGAGCCGCACCTATACCCTGACCGGCACGAAGACGCACACGGCCGAGGAGATCGCCTCTCTCGTTTCCGCGGCGACGGGCAAGCCGCTTGCCGTCGTGCACGTCACGGATGCCCAGCTCGCCGAGGGTCTGAAGGCAGCCGGCCTGCCGGAAGGCTTCGTGCCGACCATCGTCTCCTTCGACGCCAACACGCGTGAAGGCAAGATCGCCATGGTGACGGAAGACGCACAAGCGCTTTCCGGCCGCACACTGACGTCCTTCGAGGACTTCGTCGCCGCGAGCAAGGCTGCATTTCTCGGTTGATGCGGCTATATGTGCGGCGCTCGAACGGGCGCCGCACGGATTGTCAGACGTCCTGGCCGCAGGCGCGGCAGAAGCGCCGGACGGTTTCCGCCATGCCGTATTCCAGCGCATCCGCGGTCAGGCCGTGGCCGATCGACACTTCGGCAAGGCGCGGGATGCGCGCAACGAGCGCCGGCAGGTTGGCAACGGTCAGGTCATGGCCGGCATTGACGTCGAGGCCGAGCTCGAAGGCGATATCCGCCGTCTCTCCGAGCAGTTCGGCAATCCGCACTGCCTCGGCCGGGTTGTCGTAGCAGCCGCCATAGGGGCCGGTATAGAGCTCGATCCGATCCGCACCGACCTCCTTCGCGATGGTCAGCGCCTCGCGGTCCGGATCGCCGTCGGCAAAGACGGAGACACGCAGGCCGAGCTTCTTCAGCCGGCCGACGATGTTGCCCAGAAGATTATGATTCTTGCGGAAATCCCAGCCATGATCGGAGGTCGCCTGGGAGGGATCATCCGGCACGAGCGTCACCTGCTCGGGGCGGTGCTCCTCGACGAGCTGCATGAAACTCTCTTCCGGAAACCCCTCGATGTTGAACTCGGCACCGGAAAACTCGGTGTCGATGAGGCTTCGGATCGGCGCCAGATCGGAAAAGCGGATATGGCGCTGGTCTGGCCGGGGGTGCACGGTGAGGCCGCTTGCGCCTGCCTGAAGGGCGATCCGGCCAAGGCCGGTGACGCTCGGCCAGGGTAGGTCCCGACGGTTGCGCAGCATGGCAATGGCGTTGAGATTGACCGACAGTTTCGCAGGCATGGCGACACAAACTCCTCTTGCTGGGCACAAGGTCTAGCCTGTTGTTTCCACAAGGGCAATCGCCTCGAAGGCCCGGCGCACCGCAGCCTTGCGGCTTTGTGGCGGGGGCCTGTGCATGCCCCCCTTGCCGTTGCGCAAGAATCACCGCTAGAATCCCCGTGATTTTTGGGGGATGCCGTGTGCGGCGTCCCGTCTTGGGGAACGGAAAGGAAATCGGGCAGCAGCGATGGTCTCCTCTGTGGCGACACCATGAGCAGGACCGACAGGCCGGCGTGCGAGCGTGTGCGGCGCGCGCTGGATGCCATCATCGCGAGCGAAGCATTCTCCCGGTCCGAGCGGCTGCGCTCGTTTCTTTCCTATATCGTCGAGAACGAACTCTCCGGCAAAGCAGCCCAGCTGAAGGGCTACAGCATCGGCATCGACGTTTTTGGACGGCCGCCGGGTTTCGACGCCGGCAACGATCCGCTCGTACGCGTCCAGGCCGGCAAGCTGCGAAAACTGCTGGAGCAGTATTACGAAACGGAGGGCGCTGGAGACCGCCTGCGCATCCGCGTTCCCCTCGGCAGCTACGTCCCGGAATACAGCGCCGCCGTCGACAAGCCGGAGGCCGCGGACGAAGCCCGGAACCTGCTGCCCTCCGTCACGCGGACACCCCGGCACACGCCGGACACCCGTCGTTCCTGGCTTCCCGCGCCGATCTCCTCGCCGCTCGCCCTGCTCTCGCTGCTACCGCTCTTTTTCCTGGCGCCATCGATCTATCCGGACACGTCCAGTGTGGCGATCGCCAAGGCGCAGCTTATGCTGTCGGTGCAGAACAAGCTTGCAGGACGCGTCCAGGCGCTGCCGAGCCTCGACATCCTGCAATGCTGGCCATCGGGCGGCGAGTGCAATGCGCTGGCCCGCGCCATTGCCGGAGCGGCCGGCTACCACAGAACCGTGCATCTCGTCGGTTCGCACAAGGAGGAAGAACCGCACGCGCTGTCCTATGCCATCCGCATCGAGAACCGGCCGAACGGCCAAGGCATCTATGCCCGGTTGATCCACGAACCGTCAGGCACCACGGTCTTCACACGCCACTTCTCGCGCGAACAGCTGCGCAGCGAGGGCGGCATCGCCTATGAAGCGGTCACTTTCACCGCCCGCACCCTTACGGCCGCCGGACCGCTCTATCGCCACGCCATGCGCATCGGCGTGGCCAGCAACCTCATGGAATGTCTCGCGAAGGTGGAACAGGACCCGCCGCGCGGAACACCCGTTGCCGATGAGCCCGCCGCCTGCAATCTGCTGCCTGCGGCGCTTGCCGGCGTGTCGCCGACGCAAAGCCCCTTCACCACCTTGACGCGTTGAATCTGCCGCACCCAACCGAGAGGCGTCACCAGAAAATACATCCCTAGATATAACGATAGGCACATGCCCCCCGGGGGTTTATTTTACGATGCAGGGCGGATTGGTAATGTGTGCCGCTCGGATTCAGAATCCTGCACAATTGAGTCGCATATGGGATTCAGAATCCTTGCACGATCGTATACAGTTTCATCGGCATGCACAGTCGGCGAAACGATGAAGGGCATAGTCCGCCGGCTTGTCACCCAGCCTTCACAGTGAAGCTGGTCACGGGCCGGCGACCGGGGGTTAAGCACATGACCAATCTACTTGTTTGCGAGCTGCTTTCATGATGACCAACGAGTCTAAGAAAGCCGACAGCCGGCAGGGCGCGCGCAGATCCATCCGTTTTCTGCCGGTCGCGCCCTTGCCGGAGAACCTGCCCGACGGGCGCCTTGCGATAGCGGACATGGCCAACGCCTTCGGCGTGACCCACCGCACGTTGCATTTCTACGAGGAGAAGGGCCTTTTGACCGCGGCCCGCGTCGGCCCCATGCGGGTCTACGGCCCGGATGAAATCCAGCAGATGGCGGTGGTCAACACCTGCCGCGAGACGGGTATGCCCGTCGCAGTGATCCAGGAGCTGCTGGAGCGCCTTTCCGCTGCCGAAAACCAGGAAGAAGCCGATGGCATCTTCCGCAACGCCATGACCGCGCGCAAGCGCGAGCTGGTGGCGCAGCAATCGACGATCCGCCGGCAGATGCAGCAGATCAACGAACTGCTCGACTTCAGCTCCTCCCACGAGCCGGAGACGAACGACAACACGCCCAGCGCCCATCTGACACCCGCCGAGCATCGCTGCCTCGCCCTGATGGCGGAAGGTTATCCGACGAGCCGCATCGCCCGCGCTCTCGAAATCGAGCCCGGCGAAGTGCAGGTGATGGAAAAGAACATCATCACGAAGTTCGACAGCAACAACCGTTTCCAGGCCGTCGCCAAGGCGGTCATGCTCGGCATCGTCGGTCACTGAGATCGATGAGACGGGCCGGACATAATGACCGGCCCCTTCCATCCGCTTCCTGAAGAGCGGTCCGCCGTGCGGGTCCTATCTATCGCACGATGGTAAGCGTTTCCGCGGCGCGCGTAATGGCAGTGTAGAGCCAGCGTTCGCGCGTGTCGCGGAAAGCGTAACTTTCATCGAACAGCACGACATTGTTCCACTGCGAGCCCTGCGCCTTGTGCACGGTCAGCGCATAACCGAAATCGAATTCGTCATAGCGCTTGCGGGTCGACCACGGAATCTCCTCGTCGAGATTCTCGAAGGCAGCCTTCAAAAGTTTGATCTTGGCCGCGCCGCGATCCATGTCGTCGTCTTCCGGCCGGATCATCAGGTTGATGCCGGGCTTCACCGTCTCCTTGGACGAACTCATCACCTGCCAGAGCGAGCCGTTGAGCAGGCCCTTGGCCGGGTCATTGCGCAGGCAGACCAGCTTGTCGCCCGATTGCGGATAGTCGGTGGTGAACCCCTTCAGTTCACGCAGGCGCTGATTGTAGCGCCGCCGCGTGCGGTTCGTGCCGACGAGCACCTGATCGGCATCGAGCACGAGCGATTGGTCCACCTCGTTGCGGCCGATGACGCGCGCAGCACCATAGTCGCCAAAGTCGATCTCCCGGCCCTCGCGCACCTGCATGGCGAGCTGGATGATCGGATTGTCGCGCGCTTGCCGGTGGATATCCGTCAAAAGGTAGTCCGGCTCCTGGTTGGTGAAGTAGCCGCCGCCGGACACAGGCGGCAGCTGGCCGGGATCACCGAGCACGAGGATCGGCGTGCCGAAACTCATCAGGTCCTTGCCGAGCGCCTCGTCTACCATCGAGCATTCATCGACAACCACAAGGGCGGCCTTGGCCACCGGGCTCTGACGGTTGATGGAGAACATCGGCGCGATCGAGGTCTTGCCCGTCTCTTCGTCCGATACCTCTTCCTCGCCGCGCGGACGGTAGATCAGCGAATGGATCGTCTTGGCATTGCTCGCGCCCTTGGAGCGCAGCACCTGGGCCGCCTTTCCGGTGAAGGCGGCGAACAGCACCTCGCCGTCGACATTTTCCGCAAAGTGGCGCGCCAGCGTCGTCTTGCCTGTGCCGGCATAGCCGAACAGGCGGAACAACGGTTCGCGCCCGTCCTTCAGCCATCGCGCGACGGCCTTCAGCGCTTCATCCTGTTGGGGTGCAAATTCCATGTCCGGACTTGGCAGGATTCGGCGCTGCGAAGCAAGGGGGACATGGCTGTTTCACGATACGGCGGCAGGAAACGCCCCTTCAGCGATTTCCCCCTGTTCGCAGGCGCCCTGCCGCGCTATTGAGAGCCCAATTTTCCGGAGCAATGCTTGTCCCGCGCCTCTCCTCCCGCAAAGAGCACCGTCCCGCCCATGGGGTTCGGCAAACTGCCCGCCGCCCTGCAATGGCTCGCGGTCGGCGCCCTCTCGGTTGTGACAACGGTGCCGCTGGAACTCGGCGGCTTTCCGGCCGCCCTCCTGATCGGGCCGATGCTGGCCGGCATCGCCGTGGCGCTGGGCGGGGGAACGATCCGCCTCCCGCGCATCTTCTTCTTCGTCGTCCAGGTCGTTCTGGCGCTGATGATCGCCACCACCGTCTCCGAGGATTTCCTCGGCACCTTCCAGCGGAACTGGCCGCTCATGCTGTTCGTCGTGGCCTCCGTCATCAGTGTCAGCACGTTGTGCGGCTGGCTGATCACCCGCACCGGCATCCTGCCCGGCACGACGGCGATCTGGGGGTCTTCGGCCGGCGCCGCCTCGACCATGATGATGATGGCGGAAGCCTACGGCGCCGATGCCCGGCTTGTCGCCTTCATGCAATATCTGCGCGTCGTCTTCGTCGCCAGCCTTGCTACGCTCGTCGCCCATTTCGGCGGGCACGACGGGGTGGCAATACCGCCGCATGCCTGGTTCGAGCCGGTTCCGCTGCCGCCACTCGTCTCCATGCTGGCAATCGGCATCGTCTGCGGCCTCGCCGGCCAGAAGCTGCGCATCCCGGCCGGCGCCTTCCTGGTGCCCTTCGCGCTTGCCGCCGTGCTCAATGCATCGGGCACCGTCAAGATCGAACTGCCGCAATGGCTGCTCGTCATCGCCTTCACACTGCTCGGCTGGAACATCGGCCTCGGCTTCACCCGCGCCATTCTCCTGCATGCGCGCCGGGCGCTTCTGCCCACCGTGCTCTCCATCGTCGCGCTGATCAGTTTTTCCGGCCTGCTTGCCGGCCTGCTGGTCCTCGTGCTCGGCATCGACCCGCTGACGGCCTATCTCTCGACCAGCCCCGGCGGACTTGATTCCATCGCCGTCATCGCCGCCTCCAGCAATGTCGACGTCGCCTTCGTCATGGCGCTGCAGACAGCCCGGCTCATCCTGGTGACCCTGTTCGGCCCCTGGCTCGCCCGCTTCGTCGCCGATCGGGCGTGAGAGCTTTCAAAAGCGCGAAAATCCGGTGAGAGACGGCATGATCACACCGCGCCCGTCCTCCAGGAACAGCGAAAGGCCCCGCACCACCTCATCGCTCGGATTGCCGTAGACTTCCAGCCGCTCCACGGTGCAGTGCTCGGAAACGCGCTGGATATGCGCATCCGACATTTCCCAGTGATGCAGGACATCCGCCGAATTGCGATAGAGCTGGTAGCTGACCGCCCGCATCTCCGCCTCGTCGATGAACGCCCGCACCATCAGCTGTGGCGCGTTCTTCTCCACGAAATCGACCGCGGCACGCACGGCCGCGCAGAAGGGTTGCAAGCGCCCGGTCTTGATCCTCATCACATTTCGAAAGAGCAGCTGGTCCGTCATCAGGGTCTCCATTGAGTGAATGGAGCGCCTTATGGAAGCTCAACCACGGTTGAGGTCAATAGGGGTTTGCGCCTCGGAAAAACGTCCTGCGGGCCCGGCTAGTCGCCAGGCGCATTTTCGAGGAGGATGGGGCTGCCGTGCGGCGTCGCTTCGGCGGCGCGGGCCCAGCGGTCGGACAACGCGGCCTGCTCCACCTCGCTGGCAACGCCCCGGGCGGCCAGCAGCGTGGAAAGCGCGGCGACCCAGCAATCGAAATAGTCCGCGCCATCGACCGCCCGTCCGGACCGGTGAACCTCACGCGACAGGGCTTCGGCCCATTCGCCCCACGTGAAGACGCCTCGTTCGTGGAGACGCACCGTCATGGCGAAGGCCTGTGCCTGCCAGGGCTCGGCAAAGACCGGATCGCCCTCGAGGGATTTCGGCAGGCCGGGCGAATCGGCGGGCGTTTCACACCGGCTCAAGATAGCTCTCCCAGGCGTCGATCGAGACGGTGAGACCGGGTGCGGCCCCCTCGCCCCAGATCTCGGCGCCGTCGAAGACGACGGTATAGATCCATTGCGGGTTCTCGCCCTTGCCATGCGCGCTGTCATCCGGAAAGACGAAAGCGCCCTGCACGGTCTCGACCACGCCGATCTTGCCGCGGGCATAGCGCGGCAGGCGCGTATGCGTCGCCGGATTGAAATTTCGAGTGCGCACATGCGCGCCGGCGGCAAACCGCGGCGCCGTGTCGAGTGGACGATCGCACGGCCCGCCCCGGGCGAGAACGGCCGGAACCATCTCCGCTGTCAGCACGCGCTTGGGCGGCGTGCCCTTTTCCAGCATCCGCCCTTGGGCAAGCTCCGCCCCGCTGACGAAGCCGTGGCGCTGCAGCAACGTTTCCAGCGCCCGGATCCAGATCTCGTAGTAGCTCGCGGCAAGATAGGTGGCCGGCGGGATGTTTTCCCGCGCATGGCGGCTCTCGTCGATGGTCCAGGCACCGAAGGCGCCGCAGGACAGCGTTACGCCGAGTGCCCGCTTTTCCCATTCTGCGTGAAAGTATGGCTCATTCACCTCCGGCGCAACGGGACCGAAACCGTGCAGGCCGCCGAGATCGTGTGGCCCGTTCATGTCCGCCCCTCCGGGGACAGGGCCAGCCCCGTGCCGATCATCGCATCGCGCGTCACGAGGTCGGCTAGTGCTTCCTGGTCGAGCCCCTCGCTGCCCGCCGGCCGCGCAGGCACGACGAGATAGCGCAGCTCCGCCGTCGAATCCCACACGCGGACCTTCCGGTCCTCAGGCAGCGTGACGCCGAACTCCTCCAGCACACCGCGCGGGTCCATGACGGCACGCGCCCGGTAGGCCGGCGCCTTGTACCAGACCGGCGGCAGGCCGAGCACGGACCAGGGATAACAGGAGCAGAGCGTGCAGACGACGAGATTGTGCGTCTCGCCATCGTTGAACACCGCCCGCATATGCTCGCCCTGCCGGCCGGTATAACCGAGGCTGGCGATCGCCGCCGTCGCATCCCGCTTCAGCCAGGCGGCGAAGTCCGGCTCTGCCCAGGCCTTGGCAACGACGCGCGCGCCGTTGCGCGGACCGATCTTCGTCTCGTAGGTCTCCACGATGACGTCGATGGCCTTCGGATCGATCAGGCCCTTTTCCGTCAGGATGGTTTCGAGCGCACGCACGCGCGCTTCCATCGGCGAGAAGTGGTTGTCGTGATGATGGTCGTCATGATCGTGGTCGTGCATGGCAATCCCTCCCGTCCGGCTTCCGTTGTACGCCGCTAGCGCAGCATCGGCCAGAGGCTTGCGACAAGCAGCAGCGCCATCGATATGTTGAACCACTTCAATCGTACCGGGTCTGACAGCCATTGGCGCAGCGCCGAGCCGAAGCCCGCCCATGTGGAGACGCTGGGGAAATTGACGATGGCGAAGGCGACGCCCACGATCAGCACGCTCATCGTGTAGTTGGCCGAATTCGTGTAGGTCGCCATGGCGGAAACGGCCATGACCCAGGCCTTCGGGTTGACCCACTGAAACACCGCGGCTTCGAGGAAGCTCATCGGCCGCGCGCCCGTCTTGCCCTCGCCCAGCGAGCGCGACGTGCCGATCTTCCAGGCGATCCAGATGAGATAGGCGCCGCCGGCGACTTTCAGCACCGTGTAGACCATCGGCACCGCCTCCAGGAGCGCGCCGAGCCCGAAGCCGACGGCGAGCAGCAGCACGAGGAAACCGACGCCGATGCCGCACATATGCGGGATCGTGCGCACGAAGCCGAAATTCACGCCCGAGGCAAACAGCATCATGTTGTTCGGGCCGGGGGTGATGGAGGTGGTAAAGGCAAAGACCAGAAGCGCCAGAAAAATCTCGATCTGCATGGGAGGTCCTGAATATCCCGGTTGTTTTTTCCGATTGATAGTCCATCTCCTTGCAACGACCAGCCAATTCTTGTCATGCATGCAATTTGAATGGCTGATGCATGGCCCTTGCAAGCGGAGCGCAACATGAAAGCGGAACTACCGGCAGTCACTTTCCCTGGCGGTCGGCAGGTGCCGGCCCTCGGGCTCGGAACCTGGCACATGGGCGAAGGCGATGCCTCGATGGCCGAAGAGGCGAACAGTCTGCGCACCGGCATCGATCTCGGCATGACGCTCATCGATACGGCGGAAATGTATGCCGATGGCGGTGCCGAAACCGTGGTCGGCGAGGCGATCAGAGGACAGCGCGACGCGGTGTACCTCGTCAGCAAGGTGCTGCCCTACAACGCGAGCCGCAGCGGCACGATCGCCGCCTGCGAAGCGAGCCTGAAGCGCCTCGGCACCGATCATATAGACCTCTACCTCCTGCACTGGCGCGGCAGCCATCCGCTCGCCGAGACGGTCGATGCCTTCGAGACACTGAAGGCGCAAGGCAAGATCGGCGCCTGGGGCGTCTCCAACTTCGACCAGGACGACATGGTCGAACTGCTCGACGTGGCGGAGCCGGCGCGCCCGCTGGCCAATCAGGTGCTCTACAACCTCGCCCGCCGCGGCATCGAATATGATCTGTTACGCTGGAGCCAGGTGCAAGGCGTGCCGATCATGGCCTATTCGCCGCTCGACGAGGGCCGCCTCGTCGGCCACCCGGTGCTGAACGAGATCGGCCGCATCCACAAGGCGAGCTCCGCGCAGATCGCCCTTGCTTTCCTTTTGACCCGCCCCGGCGTCATCGCCATCCCGAAATCCGGTTCGCCGGACCGGGTGCGTGAAAACGTCCGCGCCGCCGAAATCCGCCTGACCTCGGAGGATCTGCGCCTCCTTGACGAAGCCTTCCCGCCGCCCACACGCAAGCGGCCACTGGAGATGATCTAGGAACGAAAAAGGGGGCTTCGCGCTGTGGCGGAAGGCCCCTGTGATGTTTTTTCCCGCCTCCAAAGCGAAGGCGGGCAGCCCGTTATCGGCTCACATGCCCTGCGGGCCGCGGTTCATCGCGGCAATGCCCGTGCGACACACTTCACTGAGGCCGAGCGGCTTCATGACGGCCACAAACTGGTCGACCTTGGACGACTTGCCCGTGATCTCGAAGATGAAGTGGTCGGTGGTGGCGTCGACGACCTTGGCATGGAAAGCATCGGCAAGGCGCAGGGTTTCCGCGCGCATTTCGCCGGACCCCGTGACCTTGACCAGCGCGACCTCGCGCTCGATCGGCCGCTCCTGGCCCATCACCTTGGCACGAACGGTGAGATCGACAACCCGGTGCACCGGCACGATGCGCTCGAGCTGCGACTTGATCTGTTCGAGAACACCGGGCGTGCCACGCGTCACGATGGTAATGCGCGACAGATGCGCCTCGTGTTCGGTCTCCGAGACGGTGAGGCTCTCGATATTGTAGCCGCGGCCGGAGAACAGGCCGATGACGCGGGCAAGAACGCCCGGCTCGTTGTCGACGAGCACGGAGAGCGTGTGGCTCTCGGCGACCTGCGTTTCCTTGGCGATGAAATAGGCAGAGCCGGTGGGCTGAAGGTGTGCGTTCATAATTGTCTCTACCTCTACATCAAACGAGCTGGCGACCCTTGGCGTCGATCGCATTGGCGACCGCTTCGTCCGTGGCCTCGTCCGGCAGCAGCATTTCGTTGTGCGCCTTGCCCGACGGGATCATCGGGAAGCAGTTGGCAAGGTTCGCCACGCGGCAGTCGAAGATGACCGGACGCTTGACGTCGATCATTTCCTGGATCGCGCCGTCGAGATCGCCGGGCTTGTCGCAGGCGATGCCGACGCCGCCATAGGCTTCCGCGAGCTTGACGAAATCAGGCATCGCCTCCGTGTAAGAGTTCGACAGGCGGTTGCCGTGCAGGAGCTGCTGCCACTGGCGGACCATGCCCATATACTGGTTGTTCAGGATGAAGATCTTGACCGGCAGGTTATACTGGACCGCGCAGCTCATTTCCTGGATGCACATCTGGATCGAGGCGTCGCCCGCGATGTCGATGACCAGGCTGTCGCGATGCGCGACCTGCACGCCGATCGCCGCCGGGAAGCCGTAGCCCATCGTGCCGAGGCCGCCCGAAGTCATCCAGCGGTTCGGATGCTCGAAGCCATAGAACTGCGCCGCCCACATCTGGTGCTGGCCGACTTCCGTCGTGATGTAGGTGTCGCGGTCCTTGGTCAGCTCGTAGAGACGCTGGATGGCATATTGCGGCATGATCACGTCGTCGCTTGCCTTGTAGGCGAACGAGTTGCGCGCCCGCCACTTGGCGATCGACGTCCACCAGTCGTTCTGGACCGTCTTGTCGTAGTCCTTGGCGGCAGCACGCCACTGGCGGACCATGTCCTCCAGGATAGCACCTACATCGCCGAGGATCGGAACATCGGCGCGGACGTTCTTGTTGATCGAGGACGGATCGATGTCGATGTGGATCTTCTTCGAATTCGGCGAGAAAGCATTCAGGCGGCCGGTGATGCGGTCGTCGAAGCGCGCGCCGATGCAGACCATGACGTCGCAATCATGCATCGCCATGTTCGCCTCATAGGAACCGTGCATGCCGAGCATGCCCAGCCAGTTCTTGCCGGAAGCGGGATAGGCGCCGAGGCCCATCAGCGTGGAGGTGATCGGGAAGCCGGTGATCTCGACCAGTTCGCGCAGGAGGCGCGAGGCTTCCGGCCCCGAATTCACGACGCCGCCGCCGGAATAGATGACCGGCCGGCGGGCCGAGCGCATCAGGCTGACGGCGGCCGCGATCTGGTTCGCATCACCCTGCAGCTTCGGCTGGTAGCTCTTCTGGATCGGCGCGGCGGACGGCGGCGTATAGGTGCCGGTCGCGAACTGGACGTCCTTCGGGATGTCGACGACGACGGGACCCGGGCGGCCGGACTGCGCGATGCGGAAGGCCTCGTGGATGACGCCGGCGAGCTCGTTGACGTCCTTGACCAGCCAGTTGTGCTTGGTGCAGGGGCGTGTGATGCCGACCGTGTCGCATTCCTGGAAGGCGTCCGACCCGATGAGCGTGGTCGGAACCTGACCGGTGAGGCAGACGAGCGGGATGGAATCCATCAGGGCGTCCTGCAGCGGCGTGACCGCATTGGTCGCGCCCGGCCCCGAGGTGACGAGCATGACGCCGACCTTGCCGGTGGAGCGGGCATAGCCTTCGGCCATATGGCCTGCGCCCTGTTCGTGGCGCACGAGGATATGCTCGATGTCCTCCTGCTGGAAGATCTCGTCATAGATCGGCAGGACGGCACCGCCCGGATAGCCGAAGATATGTTCTACGCCGTTGTCCTTCAGGGCCTGCAAGACAATTTCGGCGCCCGTCATCTGATTTTCTGTTCCGCTCATCGGATTTCCGTCCGTCTCTTTGGTATTTCAGGTGTGAATATCGAACTTCTGGGCATAAAAAAAGGCCCCTTGGAGGAGCCTGCTTACCGCGCATGGGTGCTTTCGCCGGGTGGTTACACCACCCTGCCCATGCGCCTTCCCACCACAAGAATGATAGCCGTCAGTTTTTTCATGGGCCGAAGTGTTAACGGCAAAGGCCGCGCGCGTCAACGCCTTTCCGCCTGTTTCGAAACGGCACGAATTGCGCCCCCTTTGGGAAAAGGCCCGCCGGGGACGCCCCGGGACGAAACGTCTTATTAAGCGGCAGGCGCTAGGCTTCTCCATTGATGGCAAGGAGTGCCGTGATTGCTGAACAATGATTTCCAAAGCTCCATCGTGGCTGGAGAGCAGGATCGCCGGGATGGCGTATCGACGGGCAACCGCCTGCTGGGCCGCGTCGTCGCCTGCAACGGATCGCACGCCACCATCAGCGCCGTTGCGAAAAGTGGAGAGACAGCGCTCACGGAACTGTGGGCGGTCGGCCGCCTCATTTCCATTTCCGTCGGCCGCAACCGCGTCGTCGCCCTCGTCTATTCCATGTCCACCGACCAGAAGAGCTGGGTGGAGAATCACGACACCGTCTTCCGCATCGAGGTGGAACTGCTGGGCGAGGTCCATGTCGGAGCCGACGGCCGCGAAGCGTTTTCCGCCGGCATCACCGACTACCCGCATCTCGGCGCCGTCGCTCACCGCATCCGCGCCTCGGATCTCGCCAAGGTCTACGATACCGGCAAGAACAATGTCTGCGCCATCGGGAAGCTGACGCAGGACGAGACGCTCGACGCAACGATCCACGTACCCTCCATGCTGGAAAAGCACTTTGCCGTCGTCGGCACGACGGGCGTCGGCAAATCCACCGCGGTCACATTGCTGCTGCACAAGGCGATCCAGGCCGACCCGCGCCTGCGCGTGCTTATCCTCGACCCGCACAACGAGTTCGCCTCGGCCTTCGGCGACCTCGCCGTCGTCATCGACACCGAAACGCTGGACCTGCCGTTCTGGCTGTTCAAGCTCGAGGAATTCGCCGAAGTGGTCTTCCGCGGCCGCCCGCCGGTGCACGAGGAGATGGATATCCTGCGCGACCTGATCCCGGAGGCCAAGCGCGCCTTCCGCGGAACAAGCGACAACGGCCTGATGCGCCGTACCAGCGAAAAGAGTTCGGTGACCTCGGATACGCCGGTGCCCTTCCGCATAGCCGATCTGCTGGCGCTCATCGACGAACGCATCGGACGCCTCGAAGGCAGGGCGGAAAAGCCGCATCTGCGCTCGCTCAAGGTCAAGATCATGTCGGCGATCAATGACCCGCGCTACCATTTTATGTTCTCCTCGAACACGATCACCGACACGATCCTCGACACGATCGCCCGCATTTTCCGCATTCCCGGCGACGGCAAGCCGGTCACCACCTTCCAGCTTGCCGGAATCCCCTCGGAGGTCGTCAATTCGGTCGCGTCCGTGCTTTGCCGCATGGCCTTCGAAATCGGCCTGTGGAGCAATGGCGGCGTACACATGCTCGTGGTCTGCGAAGAGGCACACCGCTACGTGCCGGCCGACATGAAGCTCGGCTTCATGCCGACGCGCCAGGCCATCGCCCGCATCGCCAAGGAGGGCCGCAAATACGGCGTCTCGCTCGGCATCATCACCCAGCGCCCCGGCGAACTCGACCCGACGATCCTCTCGCAGTGCTCGACGATCTTCGCCATGCGCCTTGCCAACGAGCACGACCAGGAGATCATCCGCTCGGCGATCCCCAACTCCTCGTCCTCGACGACCAGCTTCATCTCCTCGATCGGCAACGGCGAAGCGATCGCCTTCGGCGAGGCCGTGGCCGTACCGATGCGCATGCGGTTTTCTCGTGTCGAGGCCAGCGGTCTGCCAAAGGCGAACGGCACCGGCGTCAAGATCAACGAGGAGACGCCGCAAAGTGTGGACCTGCGCTCCATCGTCGCCCGCATGCGCGCCATCACCGGACCTGATATTTCCGGCTTCCAGAATTCTTACCTTGCCGCCCAGGGCCAGACCATGCCACTCCCGACCGGCTACGAGGATGCACCCTACGAGGACGAGGAAGGCTACGTCGAGACGCTACAAGCAGCCGCCGCGACCCAACCAGAGCCGTACCGACCCGATATGCTGCCGGGCGCCCAGAGTGTCTACGACCCATCGCCCCAGGAACGTTTCGAGGCGATCCGCCGGGAGCTGACCTCCGAACCGCAGCGCGCCGCTGCCGACCCCTACCGCCAGCCGGTAACGCGTCCTGCACCGGCCTTCGGCGAGCAGCAGGAGCCGCGGCGAGAGGGTTCCATTCGCGAACAGCTTCTCAAGAAGCCGTTGAGCAGCCTGATCCGGCGTTAAGCACCACGGCCCCTCCCAATGTCCTGCACGTCAGGACATTGGGAGGGGCCGATCGCAAAAACCTCTAAAAAACCTCACCGGGCGTGCCCGTAGGGGCCAGCGGATCGATGCGCTGCCAGCTCTCGTCGAGCTGATTGCGGAACCAGGTCATCTGGCGCTTGGCATATTGCCGCGTCGCCGCCGCCCCGCGCTCGGCGACCTCGGCCGCGCTCATCTCGCCGGCCAGCATCGCCGCGATCTGCGGTACGCCGATCGCCTTCATGACAGGCATGGCGGGAGAAAGATCGAGCGCCAGCAGCGCCTGCACCTCCGCCACCGCGCCGGAGGCAAGCATCGCGCCGAAGCGCCGGTCGATACGGGCAGCGAGCACCGCACGGTCCGGCAGGACGACGATCTTCTGCGCCCTGTCCGCATCGATGACAGCCGGTCCTGTCGCCGCCTGGAAGGCCGAGATCGACTGCCCCGTCGCCTCCAGCACCTCCAGCGCCCGCACGATGCGCTGGCCGTCCGCCGGCTTCAGCCGCGCCGCCGTTTGCGGATCGCCGACCTCTAGCGCGTGGTGAAGGGCTTCGGCCCCCTCTTGCACAAGCCGGGCACGCAGGCGCGTGCGGACGGCCTCGGGGATCGCCGGCATGTCGGAGAGCCCGCCCGTCAGCGCGCGAAAATAAAGTCCCGTTCCGCCGACGAAGACCGGCAGCTTTTCCCGCTGCCGCAACTCCGTGACGACCGCAGTCGCCTCACGCAGCCAGTCGCCGGTCGAGTAGGTCGCGCCGGCCGGCACATGGCCGTAGAGCCGGTGCTCGATGCCCCCCATGTCGTCCGGCTGCGGTCGGGCGGTGAGGATATCGAGCGTGTCATAGACCTGCATGCTGTCGGCGTTTACCACCACGCCGCCGTGCTCGGCCGCCAGCCGCACGGCGAGCGCGGACTTGCCGCTGGCCGTCGGGCCCGTTATCAGGATCGCGTCCCGCTTTCGATCAAGGTTTCTCATCATGGCTTTCGTTGCCACGCTTGTCGCCAATCCGTCAAATCCTGTCCTGACGCCCGCCCTCGCCGAAAAGGCTGCCGATGCGGTCAAGGCGTCCGGCCTCTACTGGCTTGCCGACGGCATTGCCTGCGATATCGCGCTGCGCGACGGCAGCGATCTCGAGGCATCCGAGGCGGCCATCCGCGCTGTCATCGGCAGCGAACCGGTCGACCTTGCCATCCAGGAAGCGGAAACGCGGCGCAAGAAGCTGCTGATCGCCGACATGGATTCGACGATGATCGGCCAGGAATGCATAGACGAGCTCGCCGCCGAAGTCGGCCTCAAGGACAAGGTCGCGACCATCACGGCCCGCGCCATGAACGGCGAGATCGCGTTCGAACCTGCGCTTCGAGAGCGTGTCGCCCTGCTCAAGGGGCTGCCGGTCTCCGTTATCGACGAGGTCATCGAAAAGCGCATCACGCTGACGCCGGGCGGGCGCGAACTGATCACGACCATGAAGGCAAAGGGCTATTACACGGCGCTCGTCTCCGGCGGCTTCACCGTCTTCACGAGCCGCATCGCCGCGACACTCGGCTTCGACGAGAACCGCGCCAACCTGCTCATCGATGCCGACGGCAAACTGACCGGCGAAGTGGCCGAGCCGATCCTCGGCAAGCAGGCCAAGGTGGACGCCCTGATCGAGATTTCCGAACGGCTCGGCATTTCGCCTGACGACGCCATGGCCGTCGGCGACGGCGCCAATGATCTCGGCATGCTGCATCTGTCGGGCGCCGGGGTCGCACTGCACGCCAAGCCGGCCGTCGCGGCAGAGGCGAAGATCCGCATCGACCACGGCGACCTCACCGCGCTGCTCTACCTGCAGGGCTACCGCAAATCCGATTTCGTTGCCGGCTGATGCCTATCGCCACGACCAGCCGCCTCACGCTCCGGAACTGGGAGGAGAAGGACCGGGACCTCTTCCACGAGATCAATTCCGATCCCGTGGTGATGGAGTTCTTCCCGTTCCTGCGCACCCGCGCCCAGTCCGACGAACTCTTCGAGCGCCTCCGCGACACCATCGCCGAGACCGGCCTCGGCTTCTACGCGCTCGCCGAGCGGGAAAGCGACGCGGCGCTCGGCTTCTGCGGTCTCGCGCGCACGACGGAACGGCTTGAACCGCACCTGCCGGCCGGCACGGTGGAAATCGGCTGGCGGCTGGCCCGGCGTCACTGGGGCAAGGGCTACATCACCGAGGCCGCCGAACGGCTGCTCGCCTTCGGCTTCACAGAAAAGAACCTCGGCGAGATCGTCTCCTTCGCAGTCGCCGGAAACACGCGCTCGATCGCCGTCATGCAGCGCATCGGCATGCGCGCGGCTCCCGAGCGGAATTTCGACATGCCAGGCCTCGACGATGCGCTGCGCCCGCACGTGCTCTACACGCTGGATCGTGCAACCTGGTACAATCGCTAGCCACGGCCATGAAAACGGCCGTTGAAGCAATGCTCCAACGGCCTGAATCCGTTTTTCGGCTTTCGCCTGCAAACCCTTGGCGGGACTCGCCTTAATCGATGCGCACGGTGATGTAACGCAGCGCTCCGGTGCGGTTGGCGATCATCATCAGCGCGTTGCGGCGGTCTTCGGACTTCAGCTTGGCGATTCGGGCCTTGACCTCTTCCGCCGTCGCTACCGCCTCCTGGCCGATCTCGACGATGACGTCGCCGGGCACGATGCCGCGTTCGGCGGCAGCCGAATCGGGCGCCACCTCGGTGATCACGACGCCCTTGACGCTTTCGACGATCTCGAAGGTCTTGCGCGCCTCCTCGCCGAGGTCGCTGATGCCCATGCCAAGCACCATGTCGGCCTTGCTGGGCTGGGCTTCGCCGGTCTCGGGCGTCGTGCCTTCCTCCGTCGTGCCCTCGTCCTGGGTCACCTCGTCATCCTCGGCCTGCTTCTCGCCGTCCTCGAGGCGGCCAAGCGTGACCTTGACGGTCATCTCCTTGCCGTCGCGCAGCAATACGACGTCGACCGCCTTGCCGACCGGGCTTTCGGCAACGACGCGCGGCAGGTCGCGCATCTCGTCGACATCCTTGCCGTCGAAGCGGGTGATGACATCACCGGTCATGATCGAGCCGTTGTCGACCGGCCCGCCCTTGATGATGCCGGCAACGAGCGCGCCCTTGGCCTCGCTCATGCCGATGCTTTCGGCAATGTCGTCGGTGACCGGCTGGATGCGTACGCCGAGCCAGCCGCGCCGCGTCTCGCCGAAATCGCGCAGCTGCATGAAGATGTTCTGCGCAAGCTCCGTCGGCACGGAGAAACCGATGCCGATCGACCCGCCGGAAGGCGAAATGATCGCCGTGTTGATGCCGATGACCTCGCCCTTCATGTTGAACAGCGGACCGCCGGAATTGCCGCGGTTGATGGCGGCGTCCGTCTGGATGAAGTTGTCGTAGGGGCCAGCATTGATGTTGCGCCCCCGCGCGGAAATGATGCCGACGGTCACCGAGCCGCCAAGGCCGAACGGGTTGCCGATCGCCATCACCCAGTCACCGATGCGCATGGTGCGGGAATCGCCGAACGGCACCGCCTTCAGCGGCGATTTCGGCTCGACCTTCAAGAGCGCCAGATCGGTTTTCGGGTCGGTGCCGACGAGTTTTGCCTTCAGCTTGGAACCGTTGGCGAAATTCACCTCGATGTCGTCGGCTCCCTCGATGACATGGTTGTTCGTGGCGATGAAACCCGAAGGGTCGATGACGAAGCCGGAACCGAGCGAGTTGACGGTCTGGCCCTGGTTGGAGCCCTCGCCCCCCTCACCCTTGAAGAATTCGTCGAAGAAATCCTGGAAGGGCGAACCTTCCGGCACCTGCGGGATGGGCGCCTTGTCGTCGCTCTTGACGTTCTGCGAGGTGGAGATGTTCACCACGGCGTCGAGCAGGTTTTCGGCAAGATCGGCGACCGATTCCGGGCCGTTCGGCTTGACCTGCGCAGCTGCCGGCACGGCAAACGGTCCCCCCGCGACCAGCGAAAAACTCACCGCGAGTGCGAGTGCCGCATGGGCAACGCTGGACCTCATCTTCAAAGCCATGGTCGGCATCCTCTTTCGTCTGATTGTCGCGGCGAGTGTTTGCCCCGGATACGGCAAAAATCAGTCCGCCGCGCTGAATTCATGTGAAGTCTTGCCCGTCTTCGCAGGCAGCCGCAAGGGCCGCGTTCACGCGCCGCGGATGAACCACACCATGGCGACGCCGAGCGCCACGGCGACGAGCCCGGAGGCACGCAGCTGGCTTTCCGGAATCTGCGGCAGCATTTCCGCCATGCGCTTCAAAATCGAAGGGGCCAGTGCGTACACCAGCCCCTCGATGATCAGGAAGAACGCGATCCCCGTCAGGAAATCGGTCATGCCGTTCTCAGTTTGCGGTCGACGGCGTCGTCGCCGTGCCCGAGGTCACCGGCTTCGCACCGGCGGCATCCTCGAAGTAGCGGAAGAACTCCGACTGCGGCGACAGCACAAGCGTGGTGTCGGAGGTGCTCATCGCATCGCGATAGGCGATCATGGACCGGTAGAAGTCGTAGAAAGCCGCATCCTGGGAGAAGGCTTCGCCGTAGACACGGCTGCGTTCGCCGTCGCCCTCGCCTCGCAGGATTTCCGAATCGCGCTGCGCGGCGGCGACGAACTCGACGACCTGACGGTCGGCGATGGCGCGGCGGCGCTGGCCTTCTTCGTTACCACGGGCACGGATGAGTTCGGCTTCCGCCAGACGCTCGGCCTTCATACGGTCATAGGTCTGCTGCGAGACTTCCTGCGTCAGGTCCGTACGACGGATACGAACGTCGGAGATCGTGAGGCCGAGGCTCGAGGCATCGTTCGTCAGTTCGCCGCGCACTTCACGCATCATCGAGGCGCGCTCTTCGGAAAGAGCGGACTCGAAGCCGCGCAGACCGTAGACCCGGCGCAGGGCCGCGTCGAGACGGGTACGCAGGCGCGCTTCAGCCGATTCCCGGTCGCCCGAAACCGTTTCGCGGAAGCGGCGGGCATCGGTGATCTTGTAGACCACGAAGGCATCGACCTCGTAGAACTTGCCGCCCGAGACCTGGACGCGGATGTTGTCGAGATCGAAGCGCAGCGCCTGATCCTGGATGTACTGCACGCTGTCAGCATCCATGAAGCCGAAGGGCAGCTTGAAGTAGAGGCCGGGTTCGGACTTGACGTCCTGGATCTGGCCGAAGCGGATGACGATCGCCTGCTGGCGTTCGTTGACGACGAACACCGAGGAATAGACGATGAAGAGGAGAACGCCGACGGCGATCAGGATTGCCGGTATACGGTTGCCCATTACTGCGTGCCTCCCGCCTGCTGGCCGGTGGTGCGGCCGAGTTCATTGAGGGGAAGGAAGGGAACCACACCCTGGCCGCCCTGCTTCTCGTCAATGATGACCTTCTTGGAGTTCTTCATCACGTCTTCCATGGTTTCAAGGAAAAGACGCTTGCGGGTGACATCGGGCGCTACCTTGTACTGTTCGTAGATGGAGAGGAAGCGCGCCGCCTCACCTTCCGCTTCCTTGACGACACGGTCCTTGTAGGCGGCCGCCTCTTCGCGGATCTGCGCCGACTGACCGCGGGCAAGACCCAGCTTCTGGTTGGCGTACTGGTTGGCTTCCTCGACGAAGCGGTCTTCGTCCTGTTCGGCGCGCTGCACTTCGTCGAAGGCGTCGGCGACCTCGCGCGGCGGGGCCGCGTCCTCGATGGCGACGGTGTTGATCGAGATGCCGGCGCCGTAAGCGTCCATGGTCGCCTGGATCGTCGTCTTCACGCCCTCCGCGATGGCCTGACGGTTGTCGCGGAAAATGTCCTGGGCGGGGCGGCGGCCGACGACTTCGCGCATGGCGCTTTCGGAAACCTGCTGCAGCGTCTCCGCCGGGTATTCGAGATTGAAGAGGTAGGACTGCGGATCCGTGACCGAATAGAGCACCGAGAACTGCACGTTGACGATGTTCTGATCACCCGTGAGCATCAGGCCGGAATTTTCGGCATTCGACGAGGCCGAGCGGCGGCCGATATTCTGTTGCTGCTCGGTGATCTTGACGAGTTCGACGGTTTCGAGCGGCCAGAGGTGGAAATGCAGGCCGGGCATGGCGACTTCCTGCTTCGGCTTGCCGAAGCGCAGCTCGACGCCGCGTTCGTCCGGCTGAACGGTGTAGATGGCGTTCATCAGCCAGAAGACGCCGACAAGAAGCAGCGCGATGACCACGACGCCGCCATTGATGCCACCAGGCATGACGTTCTTCAGCTGATCCTGGCCGCGCCGGATGATATCCTCAAGGTCGGGCGGGCCGCCATTGCCGCTTCCGCCGCCGCCGCGGGGCCGGTTCGGACCCTGCCCCCATGGCCCCTGATTGTTTCCACCACCGCCGCTGCCGCCGCCCCAAGGGCCGCCGCCGCCGTTCTGATTGCTCCAGGGCATCAATACCTCTTTCTTTAAATCCCTACGTGCCGCGCTTCGCGGAATGTTTCACCGCGCTACGCGAGGTGAACCCGTTATAGGTATCACTCCGGCACCTTTCAACAAATCCGCGTGAGCTTGCCGGCTTGTGCGGCAAAATAGTTCGTGATCGGGGCTACAGGACCGCTTTTCGACGCCAGGTGACGAAGCGCATGGCGTGGCTGTCCTTCTCTCCCCGCGGAATCGGCTCGTCCACCACTTTTTCGAAGACTGCCGGATCGATATCGGGAAAGCGCGCATCGCCCTCCACATCCGCCTGGACATGGGTGACGTGCAGGATGTCCGCCCGGTCGAAGGCCTGCGCATAGATCTGCCCGCCGCCGATGACGCAGATCTCCTCCACGCCAAGTCCTTCCGCCTCACGGCGGGCAGCGGAAAGCCCGGCGTCGAGCGAGGAAACGACCGCAGCGCCGGGTGCGGAAAACGACACATCACGGGTGATGACGATGTTCGGTCTGCCCGGCAGCGGCTTGCCGATCGATTCCCAGGTCTTCCGCCCCATCACCACCGGCTTGCCCAGCGTCAACTGCTTGAAGCGCTTGAGATCCGACGGCAGGCGCCACGGCAGGTCGCCGTCGCGGCCGATGACGCCGTTCCTGGCGGCAGCCACGACGAGGACGATCTTGGCTTCAGTCATGCGAGTACCCGAAAATCAGACGGCGATGGGCGCCTTGATGGTTGAATCGGCTTCATAGCCAATCAGGGTGAAGTCCTCGAATTTGAAGGAGAAAAGGTCCTTCACATCGGGATTGAGCTTCATGAAGGGCAAGGGCTTCGGGCGGCGGGCCATCTGGGTGCGCACCTGCTCGAAATGGTTGGAGTAGATATGCGCGTCACCCAGCGTATGCACGAAATCACCCGGCTGCAGGCCGGTCGCCTGCGCCACCATCATGGTCAGCAGCGCATAGGAGGCGATGTTGAAGGGCACGCCGAGGAAGATGTCGGCGGAACGCTGGTAGAGCTGGCAGGAGAGCTTTCCGTCCGCCACGTAGAACTGGAACAGGCAATGGCAGGGCGGCAACGCCATCTCGTCGACCAGCGCCGGGTTCCAGGCCGAGACGATATGACGGCGGGAATTCGGATTGCGCCGGATACTGTCGACGACGGCGACGATCTGGTCGAGATGGCGGCCGTCATGGGTCGGCCAGGAGCGCCACTGGTAGCCGTAGACCGGGCCGAGTTCACCCTCGGCATCCGCCCACTCGTCCCAGATGGTGACACCGTTCTCATGGAGATAGCCGATGTTGGTGTCACCCTTCAGGAACCACAGGAGCTCATGGATGATCGAGCGCAGATGCAGCTTCTTGGTGGTCAGAACCGGAAAACCTTCCGAGAGATCGAAGCGCATCTGGTAGCCGAAGACGCCACGCGTGCCCGTGCCGGTCCGGTCGCCGCGGTCGGTACCGTTTTCCATCACATGGGCGAGAAGGTCGAGATATTGCTGCATGGTCGCCGCCGATTCGTTGTCCAGCGTGAGATACTAGAGCGGGAACGGCGGCGGCCAAAGCGTGAAATCGGGTTGTCCCGGATTTCCTCAGGCGAGCGCGCCGAGCGTGCCGAGTTCCTTTGCGGTGAGGTAATAGAAGGTGACGCGCGATTTCGTGCGGTCGTCGGCCATCGCCTTGCAGACGGCCTCCACCGCCTTGTCGGCAGCCTCGCCTGTGATGCCGAACTTCTTGGCGCACCACTTTTCCTTGACGCGGTTCAGCTCTTCCGGGTCGGAGCAGGAGACGAGCGAGGAGTCCCGGTTGCGCAGCGCGATGCCGAGATGGCTCACGATCTTCTTGACGATGGCCTCGTCCGCACCACTGTCATACTTGCGGACGTCTGCGAGATAATCGGTCATGGCATCTCCTCTCCGATTGCGCGGCCGCCGCCGTCATGGCGCACCGGCCGACGGCCATGTTTTTCAAGCCGCTCCGGCAAGTCAAGCGCTAATAAAGCGCCAGCGAAAGCCTCCACATGGCGCAGCCCCCGCTCGTCTGGGTTTTACTGCGCGATATTTTTGCACTTTCTGAAGGAATTTCCGCTACAGCTATCTGCACAAGGCCTGATGGACCACCCCACCGCGAGTACCCCCGCATGTGAGACAGACTGACGACTATTCCGATCGTTTCCGGCTCGTCTATGCCACGGCCTCCCTCGCCGCAGGCGTGTTGACGGCCGGCTGGGGCCTCGTCTTCGCGGCGATGCAGGAATGGTCGATGGTCGCCATGGACGTGGCGCTGGTCACCGTCGCGATCGCCAGCTTCGTGCTCGCCCGGCGCCGCCAGCTGACCGCTGCCATCTTCCTTTCCCAGGTCGCCTTCCTCGTCATCATCGCCGCCTTCTGCCTGCTGTTCGACGTGCCGAACGACATCGCCCCGCGGGTCTCGCATCTCTTCCTGCTCGTGCTGGCGATGATCGGCTATATCAACTACCAGCAACGCCCGTCGCGCCGGCAGCTCGCCATCGTCGCGCTCTCGCTTGCGACTTTTGTCGTCTTCGCCAGCACGCAGGTCGCCCTGCCCTTCGCCCGGCCGATTTCCAACGATTTCCGCTTCGTCGGATCGTGGGTCAACGTGACGATCGCCGTCACCATGCTGTGTGGCTGCCTCTACATGATGCGGCAGGAATTCGCCCGCAATCTCGGACGGGAGCGCGACATCACCGCCGCGCTGAAGAACCGGGAATTCGAGCTGTTCTACCAGCCGCAGGTGGACCAGACGGGCACGGTCACCGGCGCGGAGGCGCTGTTGCGCTGGCGGCGGCCGGACGGCAACTTCGTGTCGCCTGCCGAATTCATCCCCATCGCCGAGCAGGCAGGCCTGATGCCCGCGATCGGCGACTGGGTGCTGAACGAGGCTCTCAAGACGCTCTCCTTCTGGCAACAGGACGAAGCAACCCGTCACCTGAGGCTCGCGGTCAATGTCAGCGCCGACCAGTTCATGAAGGTCGACTTTGCCGACACCGTGCTCGCCCGGATCCGCGCGCAGGACATCGACCCGGCACGCCTCAAGCTGGAGCTGACCGAAAGCATGATGGCGAACGACGTCGATGCCATCGCGGAGAAGATGGGCGTGCTGCGCGCCGCCGGCCTCACCCTCTCGCTCGACGATTTCGGCACCGGCTATTCCTCGCTCAGCCATCTGCGCCGCCTGCCGATCCAGGAGATCAAGATCGACCGCTCCTTCGTCAAGGACGCCCCGGAGAGCAAACGCAACCGCCTGCTGCTCAAGAGCATCTTCGACATCGCCCGCACGCTGGACCTGTCCGTCGTCGCCGAAGGCATCGAGGCGAAGGAACAGTTCCTGCTCCTGCAATCCTTCGGCGGCATGGCCTTCCAGGGCTTCTATTTCGGCCGCCCGGTCCCGCTTGCCGACTTCCAGAAGCAATGGACGGCGGAAACCCCGCCCCCGCTCGCCGAAACCGCCTGAACCGAAAAACTTTGCCAAATCCCTGTCACAAAGCCCTTTTCTTGAAGGCCGAGAGCGCCTATATGAAGGGTGCTGCCTCGGCAGCTATGGCAATAAACGGGCGGTGTAATAAACCCATTGGACCCGGGGGCGGTACCCGGCGCCTCCACCAAAAACCGGTCTTTCCAAGCAGACCGGCTTTTGATGGGGGCGAAATAGGATCGACAAGGGCGTAAAGATCGACTTTTTGCTCGGCATTGTACCACCGTTATCGGGCTAAACTTGTAGTTGCAAACGACAACTATGCGGAAGCTCGTCTCGCTGCCTAATGGCGGTGTGACACTTCACTCAAAGTCCTGACGGGTCGCACCGGCAGGCGGGGTCCGAAGGCACCTGGCAACAGAAGCCTTCACCTTCTCCAATCCCTTGAAATGGTCTATAGCTGTGCCAGATGACTCGTGCCCTAGGGTATGAGGCCAACGCAATTCCAGCAAAAGCGTGAAGCGGTTTTGCTGGAATTGCGTTGAAACAAGAGACGGAGCCTTTCTGCAATTCGACGAAAAGCGGAAGTGCTCTCATGCAATGCCTGAACACAAAGGCTGGAAGAAAGACAGGAACGGATGGCGCAAGACCACATTCGCTATGACATTCTCGCCCAGGACGCGCTGCGCAGCGTCATCCGCAAGGTTTTGTCCGAAATTGCGGTCACCGGCCATCTGCCGGGCGAGCACCACTTCTTCATCACGTTCCTGACCAACGCCCCCGGCGTGCGCATCTCGCAGCACCTGAAGGCAAAATATGCCGAGCAGATGACCATCGTCATCCAGCATCAGTTCTGGGACCTCAAAGTCACGGAAAGCCTGTTCGAGATCGGCCTCTCCTTCTCCGACACGCCGGAAAAGCTCGTCATCCCGTTCAACGCCATCCGCGGCTTCTATGACCCGTCGGTAAGCTTCGAACTGGAATTCGACGTACCGGCCGTCGAGGAAGAGGAAGAACACTCCGCCGAGATCACCGCCTACCCCGTCGCTGCGGAAAAAACCGAAGAAACCACCGAGGACCCGACGCCGCCGACCGGTGGCGACGACAACAACAAGGGTGGTTCCGTCGTTTCGCTCGATTCCTTCCGCAAGAAGAACTGAGGCCGCGCGATGAGCGGCGACGTCGTCAATCTCCGCCAGGTTCGCAAGCAGAAGGCCCGCTCCGAAAAAGAGAAGCAGGCCGAGCAGAACCGCATCAGCTTTGGCCGCACCAAGGCGGAGAAGACACTGACGCGCACGCTGAACGACAAGGCGCAGAAGGCGTTCGAACAGGGCCAGCTGGAACGGCCGGAAGACGATCCCAAGAACGGCAAAGGCTGATCTTTCAAGCCCTTGCCGAAAGAAGCGGAATCGATCCGTCAGAAGGCTGCGGCATTTGTCGAAGCAGCAGGGCGCGCCCGTTGGCTCTCGCACATGGAGCGGCTCCAGACGGACGGCACCTTTGTGGGGGACGGGCATGATCCGCAAATATTCGACCACCCTGCACGGCCACCGTACGAGCTTCTCGCTCGAGCCCGCCTTTCACGACGAGCTGAAGGCCATCGCCGTCGAGCGCGATCTACCGCTCGCCGCCCTCATCCGCGACATCGACGACGAAAGGGGCATCGAGGGCAACCTGTCCTCGGCCCTGCGCCTTCATGTGCTGGGCTGGCTGAAACGCAAGGCGAACGGCGCGGCGTAAAGCAAGCCCCCCGCAAAACGCTGCGGCGCTCCTGATGCGCGCCTTCCGCGGCCGCAAATCCCGTTTCCGGGTCGCGCGGTGCGCCGGCATCCGGCCCTTGCCCTTCCCGGAACGGTTCAGTTCACACCGGGCAGCCCATCGAAATTGAGGTTCTGTCCACTGTCGAGCGGCGGCAGTTCACCGCCACGCTCCACGCCTTCGCCCGGCAGGACGGGCAGGCGGCGGCGCTCCGCCTCGTCCTCGGCCCGGCTGGCCTCCGCCGCCGCGCGCTGTTCGGCAAGACGGCGGGCCTGCTCCTCGGCCTCCCGCAGGCGGCGTTCGTCGTCCGCAGCCTTGCGGCGGGCACGCTCGGCGGCTTCGGCGGCCTCCCGCGCGCTCCGTTCCCGCTCGACGCGCTCGCGTGCCTCGGTGCGGCGGCGCTGCTCCTCCTCCATCTGCAGGCGCATCGCTTCGGCAAGCGCGGCGCGCGCTTCCGCACGCGAGCGATAGAGCGCGGCCTCACGCCGAAGGCGCTGCTTTTCCAGCACGTTTGCCTGCAAGGTTTCCACCCGGCGCCGCTCCGTCTCGAAGCGCCGCAGCGAGAGGAAGTTGGCAAGCGGCTGCACGTCGAGTGCCACGCCTGGCGCCTCCACGAGGCCGCGATAGTCGAGTGCCACCTCGGGTTCCGCCCCCGCCAGCGCGTCCTCGCCAGCCGCATAGGTGACGGACAGCCGACCCGCCAACATATCGCCGGCAAGATCGATATCCGCATCGCCGGAGAAGGCCGCCTTGCCGTCGCCTGCGGCCACGCTCTGGACGCGCAGTTTGCCACCGGCAAGCGCAAAGGGCAGGCGCACGGTGCCCAGCACCGCTTCGCCCGCGAGAATCGCATCCGCCGCAAACCCGGCGACGCGCTCGGGCGTGATATCGCCCTCGATGCCATCGGCCGCCTTTAGCAGCGCCGGCAACACGCCGGTATCGATCCCACGCAGGGTGAGATCGGAGATTTGCGCCTCGCCCGAACCGCTGGCGCCCTCGACCATGGCACGCACGCTTTTGCCCGAGGCATCGACAGCCAGCGTCACATCCGCCTTGCCCGTCGCGACGGCCCCAAGCGGGCCCGCCCAGACGATCTTCGCCAGATCAACACCCGACAGGTCCGCCCGCGCCTCGAACAGGCCATTCTCGTCCGCATTGGCGACCTTGAGGCGCCCGGCCAGCCGGCCACCCAGCCAGTCGCCCGCCATATCGGTCAGCGTCAACTCGCCACCCTTCCAGACGAGATTGCCCGAAAAGCCCTCCACGGCCCCATAGAGGCCCGGCCAGAAGGCCCCCGCCTCCAGCGCGACGGAGAGATCGGCGGCATCCTGAAGCGGCTGCACGAGCGGCGCCGCGTTCAGCCCGCCGTCGAGCACATCCGTCACCGGCCCAGCGACGGCTTCGGCGAGGAAGGCGAAATCCACCGTATCAAAGCGCAGCGCGCCCGTGCCCTTGAGCACCGGCGCCGTGCGATCGAGCGTGAGGCGGCCGGAAAAGGCGTTGCGGTCGGCCTCCCCGGCGATATCGGTGATCGTGATCGCCGCAGCGCTCGTCGCCACCGATGCCTGCAACGCGAGCGGAAGGCCTGCGCCGGCCTGCGGCACGGCGATACCGTTCATCATCAGATAAGGCTCGATGTCATCGCTCTTCGCCGAAAGGGCGAGCATACCGGCCGGGAAATCGGCCGCGGAGAGCGCAGCCGTGCCCTTGGCCGAGATCGTCGTACTGCCGGCGCTGAAGGCGACGGAGACATCGGCCGGTCCCTCTTCCGGCTGCTTGACACGGAAGGTGACGCTGCCATCCGGATCCGCATCAAAGGGCAACGGGTCAAGCCCGATCTGCCCGGCCAGCACCACCGACTGCGGATTGAAGATGCTGCCCTCAAGCTCGAAATTGCGCCCCGCCAGAAGGTCCGCGGGCGTCGCGGCGGAAAGCTTCATTTCGACCCGTCCGTCATTGACGGGGCCGCTGATCGTCACGGTCGCCGGATCGCCCGCCTCGCCGGAAACGGCCAGCCGAACGGCAAGGTCCGCATTGTCGTAATAGCCGGCATTGGCGAGGAAACGGGCAAGCACCGGATGCTGGGGCAGATGCCGCGCCAGAAGCTCGGCCACCGGACGCATCGCAGCCGCCTTCACCGTCATGTCGAGCCCGGCGCTCGGCGCAAAGAGCGAACCGCCCAGCGTGCCGCTGGCCGAAAGGGTAACACCATCCAGCGCGGCGATGTTCAGGCGGCTCAAGGTCAGAAGGCCGTCCTTGATGGACAGCGCCGCGCTGACGCCGGAGGCACTTTCACCGAAGGCGAGGAAACGGTCAGCCTTGATATCGAGCGCGATCGAATGGTCCAGCACGGCGGAAAGCGAGGTATCTCCCGCCACCAGGCCGACAAGCGCCTGCAGCGATTCCAGCGCAACCTCGTTGCCGCGCAACTGCAGCGACAGCGTGGGAACATCCGCACGTGACTCGCGCTCCATGCGGCCGAGCAGCGAGGCGCCACCGATGGCGATCTCGAGATTTTCGAAGCGCTGCAACTCGTCGGTCAGGTTGACCTCGGCGGAAAAACCGGCGGTCTTGAGCTTGCGGATTTCCGGATCCACGGATCCGGCAAGCCAGGTCGCCAGCCCCGAGGGCTGGTTCGAGGCGACCAGCAGATCGCCGACAAAGCCGTGGTTGGCCTTGAGCGTCAGCCGGCCCTTGGCCTCGAGCGTCGTGCGGCCGGGCAGGAGCGCATCCGCCCGGTCGATCTGCCAGCCTTCCCCATCGGGCTTCACATCGAGACGCACCTCGCGCACGGTCGTGTCACCGACCACCACGGCGGGGAGGAACAGGCTGGCGCGGCCGGGCACCTGCGGGATCGGGATATCGGCAGCGATGGCGAGCAGCGCCTGTAGCCGCTGGCGAGCGGAGATCTGCGGGTTGCGGCCCGTCTTGCCGCCCTCCCCGCTGTTGCCGATGCGTGAGACGTCGATCTGCTGGCCATCGGCGATCAAGAGGAATTCCGGCGCACGGCCGGTATCGAGCGTCGCCTCGCCGGTCACCACATAGGGATCCTCGCGCGGGCCGGCTTCAAGGCGGTATTCAGGCACGCGGATGCGCTCGTTGGAAAGTTCGAATTTTCCCGCGACACGGATCGGGTCGGCCGGCCCCTCACCCTTCGGTCGCGGCTTTTCCGAGATGGTGAAGTCGCCGCCATATTGCGGACGGAAATCGACGACCTTCAGCGCACCGTCCAGATCGGCAGTGAAGGCAAGCCGGTCGGGCACGATGCGGGCGCGCAGGGAGAGCGCACCATTCTCCACCTGTCCGCTCGAAAGCTGGAACGCCCCGCTCTCGCCATCAAGCGATGCGCGCCCGTCGATGCGCCAGGGGCCGCCGAGCGATTTCGCCGAAACCTGTGCATCGAGGCCGGTGACACGGCGGGTGCGGCCAGTCTGGGCATCGACGAATTCGATCTCTCCGCCGGATATCGCGACGCTTTCCAGGATGACGGTGCGGGCGGGAATATCGGACTTGCGGCCGCGCGCCCAATCCAGCGTGCCGTCCTCGAAAAGCTTGATGCGCGCCTTCGGCTCCTCGATGCGCATATCGAAGATCAGCGCCTCGCCGGAGAGGAACGGGGCCAGTTCCGCATCCATGGAGAAACGCGCAATCTCGACCAGCGGCTGGCCATCCTCCGGCGCGCCGACACGCACGTCGTTGAGCGTCACGGAAGGGAACGGGATCAGGCGTGCGTCGACGCTGCCATGCACCACGACGGTGCGGCCCATGATGCGGCTCGCCTCGCGTTCAAAATCCTGGCGGAAGCTGGTCCAGTCGACGAAAAGCGGAGCAAGCAGCGCCGCAAAGAGCGCCACGACCACCAAGCCGCCAACGAAGAGCATGATTCTGGAAAGCACGCCGCCTGCCTTGAATTTCGTTTCACCGCCTCAGGATAACGACTAATTGCCTGAGAGGGTCGAAAAAATCTTGCCGGGATTCAGAATGTTGTCCGGGTCGAGCGCCTGCTTGATCTGCCGCATCAGCTGGACCGTGCCACCGAGCTCACCCGGCAGAAAGGCCTGTTTGCCCTGGCCTATACCGTGTTCGCCGGTGCAGGTGCCGTCCATGGCAAGCGCCCGGGCGTTGAGCCGGCCGACGAAAGCCTCGACCTTGGCAACATGCGCCGGATCCTTGTCGTCGAAGACGAGGCTGACATGGAAATTTCCGTCGCCCGCATGGCCGACGATCGGCGCTAGAAGCCCGTGTTCCTCGATGTCGCGCTCGGTTTCCGCCACGCAATCGGCAAGGCGCGAGATCGGTACGCAGACATCGGTGGCGATCGCCTCCCAACCGGGTCGCAGCGCCTTGGCCGACCAGTAAACATTGTGCCGCGCCTTCCAGAGTTTCGCGCGCTCCTCCGCATCCGCGCTCCACTGGAAGGTCCCACCGCCGCATTCGGCGGCGATCGCACCGAACTCCTCCGATTGCAGGCGAACGCTGTCCTCATTGCCGTGAAACTCGACGAAGAGCGTCGGCTGCTCGGGCAGCGTCAGGCCCGAATAGGCGTTGCAAGCCTTGATCTGCAGCGTGTTGACAAGCTCGATGCGGGCGACGGGAATGCCGAGCTGGATGGTCATGATGACGGCATCACAGGCATCCTTCAGCGTCGGGAAGCCGCAGATGCCGCCGGCGATGACCGACGGGATGCCCTGCAGGCGCAGCGTCACCGAGGTCAGCACGCCGAGTGTGCCCTCCGCCCCGACGAAGAGCCGCGTCAGGTCGTATCCGGCGGAGGATTTTCGCGCCCGGCGGGCGGTGCGGATTTCCTCGCCGGTGGCTGTCACAGCGGTGACGGCGAGCACATTGTCCTTCATCGTGCCGTAGCGCACGGCATTGGTGCCGGAGGCGCGTGTCGAGGTCATGCCGCCGATCGACGCATTCGCGCCGGGGTCGATCGGGAAGAACAGGCCGGTATCGCGCAGATAGACGTTCAGCTCCTCGCGCGTGATGCCGGGCTCGACCGTGCAGTCGAGGTCCTCGGCATTGACTTCCAGGACTCGCTTCATGTTGCTGAAATCGATGGAAATGCCACCATTCGGCGCATTCACCTGCCCCTCCAGCGAAGAGCCCGTGCCGAAGGGGATGACGGGAACCTTCAGCTCCGCGCAAAGCGAGACCACAGCCTTCACTTCTTCGGCACTCTCGACGAAGACGACACCGTCAGGCAGCTGGGCGGGAATATAGGTCGTCGTGTGTGCATGCTGGGCGCGGATCGCCTCACCCGTCTGGAATCGCGTGCCGAAACGCTCCGCCAGGCGCGGCAGTGCCGCTGCGATGCCCTCGTGGTTGCGTGCGCCGCCCCTGATATCCGCCAAAGCCATCGTAAAATCCTCAACTCCGTGGGGATTTACTCAGCAAATTGAGGAGCGGCTGTCCAGCCGCAATTGCACAAAGGATAAAAGTCGTGGCCGCCCTCATCCCGGCCTGTCGGCCACCGTCTCCCCGCAAGCGGGGCGAAGGGGTATGCCGATCTGATTTCCACACCCCATGCCCGTTTGCGGGGCAAGTCCCCTCTCCTTGCTTGTGGGGAGAGGGTTAGTGCGAGGGTGAGGGCAAATCACGGCAAGGGATAGCACCGCCGGCCTTCACTCCGCCGCCTGTGGCAAGACAGCCGCCGGCTGCGGCAGCGCCGTGTCGTCGCGCCGCCCCAGCGTCTCGGCATGGGCAAGCTCGGCGGCAAGGCGCTTTTCTTCGTCGGCATGCGGGCTGGTGAAGCGGGCGATGACAAGATAGGCGACGGGCGTCAGGTAGAGCGTGACCACGGTCGCAAGGCCGAGGCCGCCGACGAGCACCCAGCCGAGCGAGATGCGCGCCTCTGCGCCCGCGCCGCTGGCAAGGATCAGCGGCACCGCACCGACGACCGTGGCGATCATTGTCATCATGACGGGCCGCAGGCGGATATTCGAGGCGTTCTCTATGGCGCTGCGGATATCTTGCCCGCGGTCACGCAGCTGGTTGGCGAATTCGACGATCAGGATGCCGTTCTTCGCCATGATGCCGACAAGCAGCACCAGCCCGATCTGGCTGTAGATATTGAGCGTCGTGCCCGTCACGATCATCGCGAAGACCGCGCAGGCGAGCCCCAGCGGCACCGTCACCATGATAATGATCGCGCTGACGAAGCTTTCGAACTGCGCAGCCAGCACGAGGAAGATGATGGCGAGCGCAAAGCCGAAGGTGATGAAGAGCCCGTTCGAGTTCTCCTGCAGCGTCGCCGCTTCCGCCATGGGCAACACGCGGGAGCCCTCCGGCAGCAGCGGCTCGGCCATTTCCTGAACGAGGGAAAGCGCCTCGCCGAGCGCCAGGCCGTCCTTCAGGCCGGCCGAAAGCGAGACGGCGCGCAGCTGCTGTTCGCGCGAAAGCTGCGGCGCGACGGCCTTTTCCTCCAGCGTGGCGATGGACGACATGGGCACGATCTTGCCGTCACCGGTCTTCAGGAAGATATTTTCGAGATCCATCGGGTCGTTGATCGGCTGTGTCGTCGAGGAGAGCTTGACCGGATAGGCCTGCCCCTCGACATAGATATCGACGACGCTCGTGCCTTCGAGCATGGCCTGCAACGCGGCCGAAAGGCCGGTGATGTCAATGCCGAGATCGGCGGCGCGCTCGCGGTCGACGGTTACGGAAAGCTGCGCCTGGTTGGCCTCGTAGTTCAGCCGCACGTTCTGGAAGCGGCCGCTGTCCTCGATCTTTCGCACGAGTTCAGCCGCGGCATTGCCGAGCTTGGTATAGTCGTTGCCGACCAGCGCGACCTGCAGGCCGTTGCCGGCGCCACGGATGCCGAGGCTGTTCGGCTGCATGGCGAAGGCGCGCACCGAGGGCACGGAACCGACCGCCGCGTTGATGTCCTGCACGATCGCCTGCTGCGTGCGCTCGCGCTCGCCCCAGGGCGCCAGCGTCAGCACCATGAAACCGCTGTTCGTCGAGCCGCCCTGGCCGGAGATCGAGAAGATGTTGATGATCTCGCCATCCTCGTAGAGCGGGCGCAGCTTGTTCTCGATCAGCTTCATCTGGTCCTGCGCATATTCCAGCGACACACCCTGCGGCGCGTTCACGCGCAGCATGACCATGGACCGGTCCTCGCTCGGCGTCAGCTCGGACTTGATGGTGAAGAAGGAGGTGGCGCCAGCCGCGGTGAAGAGCAGCGCGACGACGAAGACGATGAAGGGCGCGCCGAGGCAGGCGCTCAGCGTCGAGCAGTAGAAGCGCGACGCCGCTCCGCCGATACGGGCGAGAAGGCCGCTATGCCCGTGCGTCACGTCCTTGGTCAGCATGCGCGAGGCGAGCATCGGGCAGAGCGTCAGCGCGACGAAGGACGACAGGAGGATAGCGAAGGCGAGCACGAAGCCGAACTCGCGGAAAAGCCGCCCGGCCTGACCGGGCAGGAAGGAGAGCGGTACGAAGACGGCGGCGAGCGTCGCGGTGGTCGCGATGACCGCGAAGAACACTTCCAGCGTGCCGAGGATGGCGGCGGCGCGCGGCTTCAAGCCCTCGGCACGGCGGCGCACGATATTTTCGAGGACGACGATCGCATCGTCCACCACGAGGCCCGTCGCCAGCACGATGGCAAGCAATGTCAGGATGTTGACGGAGAAGCCGGCCATGTAGATGGCCGCAATCGTGCCGATGAGCGCGATCGGCATGCTGATCGTCGGGATCAGCGTCGCGCGCCAGTCGAGCAGAAAGAGATAGATGACGAGCGTGACGATGACGACGGCGACGACGAGTGCGATCTCCACCTCGTGGATCGCACCCTCGATGAAGACGGCGTCATCGCTGGTGATCTTGATCTCGGTGCCTTCGGGCAGGATGTTGTCGAACTGCGCCACCATCTGCTTTACACCGTTGGAGATGTCGAGCGTGTTGGATTGCGCCTGGCGGATGATGCCGAGACCGATGCCCTGGCGACCGTTGGAGCGCAGCGCGGTCGAGCCTTCGTCCGGCCCCATCGTCACCATGGAGACGTCACCGAGGCGAACGCGGTTCTTCAGGATGAGGTTTTCGAAGTCGGCGGGCGTCGTCAGGTCCGCGGTTGCGCGCACCGTGATGTCCTGGCTCTGGCTCTTCAGCGAGCCGGCAGGCACGTCGAAGGCGGCGGTGGCAAGCGCATTGCGCAGGTCCGCGACCGTCAGCCCGCGCGCGGCGAGCTTGGACTGGTCGACATCGACGCGAAAGATCTTCTCCTGGTCGCCATAGACGGCGACATCGGCAACACCCTCGACGGACGCGAGCCGGTCGGTGATCTCGTTTTCGGCGAGAAGCGTCAGGTCTTCGAGCGACAGCCTGTCCGAGGTCAGCGCCAGGCGCATGATCGGCTGGCTGTCCGCATCCGCCTTCACGACGCGCGGCTCGTCGGCGCCGTCGGGAAGCTGGTTCGCCACCCGGCCGAGCGCATCGCGCACGTCGTTGGCGGCCTGGTTGACGTCGGTCGTATCGGAGAATTGCAAGGTGACGCGGCTGCGTTCGAAGGAGGAGGACGAGGAGATGTCCTTGATGCCCTGGACCCGCGAGACCGCGCCTTCGATCACGTCCGTCAGCTCGCGGTCGACGGTTTCCGGTGAGGCGCCGTCGAACTCCGTCGAGACGCTGATGACCGGCTGGTCGACGGAGGGAAGCTCGCGAATCTCCACACCGTTGAAGGCGGCAAGGCCGGCGACGACGATCAGCGTGTTGAGCACGAGGGCGAAGATCGGCCGGCGGATGAAGAGCGCGGTGAAACCCGCCTTGCCGGACGTGTCGAGCGCGTTCCCCTCCCCCGACATCACGACCCCTCCGCCACGGAGGAGGTCGTCTGCTGGTCACGCTCCCGCGCCGCCGTGCGCACCGCGCCGCCCGGCCGCAGCGTCTGCACGCCCTCGGTGACGATCTGGTCGCCCTCGGCGATCTCAGCCTTCACCAGAACCTTGTCCGGATTGCGCTGCACGATGTGAACCGGCACGCGCTCGACCTTTTCATCCTTGACGCGCCAGACATAGGAGCCATCGGCGCTCCACTGCACGGAAAGCGGATCGACGCTCGGATAAAGGTCGCCGGCAAAGCGCATGGTCACCTGGAAGGACATGCCCGCGCGCAGGAGATCCTCGGGATTGTCGATCTGGGCGCGCACGCGCAGTGTTCGGCTTTCCTGGTCGATGCGGTTGTCGATCGCCTGCACCTCGCCCGTAAAGGTCTCGCCCGGCCGCGCGACCGCCGTCGCCGTCACGGCGCCACCAACACGCATGCTTGTCGCAAACCGCTCCGGAACCCAGAAATCGACGAGGATTTCCGAGCGGTCGTCGATGCGGGCGATCGCCGAGGCTGTGGTGACATAGTCGCCGGGATTGACGGAGATGATGCCGACGACACCGCCATAGGGCGCGGTGATGTCGCGGCGGCGCAGCGTCAGCTCGGCATTCTGCAGTGCCAGTTCCGCAGCCTGCACCGCCGTCTGGGCGTCCTGCAATTCGGCAATGCTCATGGTGGATTTCAGGTTCTCGATCCGCGTCAGCTTCTGCCGGGCGCTGTCGCGCGCCACGCGCGCCTGATCGGCTGCGATGCGTTGCTCGTCGCTGTCGAGGCGGGCGATCACCTGGCCCTGCTCCACCCGTTCGCCGGACTTCACCAGCACTTCCGTTAGGTTGCCGGTGGCATAGGGCGTGACGGTCACGGTGCGGATCGCCTCGCCGTCGCCGATGGCGTTCAGCCGGTCGTTGACGACCGACATGGCGGCAGGCTTGGTGGCGACAAGCGCCGGTCCGCCACCGAAACCGCCGCGGCGGCCACCTTCGCGGCCGCCCTGCGCCTCACCGTCGCCGGCCGGCGCGATGACCGCCACGAGCGACCCCGGCAGACCCGTGGCCTGCAGCGTGGCGTTTGCCCCGGGCACGAAGCGACCCCAGAGCAAGACCCCGGCCGAAAGGACGCCAAGGCTTATGAGGAGCTGTTTCCAAACCCGCATGCAATCTGTCTCCGAAGGAAGCGAACCGTCGCCTGTTGCGGCGCGACATAGGCCAAGTATCCCGCTTTGAAAATGAACGAGCAATGAAAGAATGCGTTCATTACCGAAATGTAAGATTGGCGGCCCGCTCTGTTACCGAAATGTAAGAAAAGGTGGAGAAATCTTCCCTCGCCGCGCTTTTTGCGAGCACGTGCATGACTGGACGCCTCCAACACTTGTGATAGCTTTTTCCCGGCCCCAGCGGCCGAGCCCTATTTCAGTATTCTTTCATCAACGCATTGAACGACAGGGGGAATTCCATGTGTGACGCCTGCGTCATCGATACCGTCAAGAACCGCATGCTTTCGAGGAGAAGCTTTTTCCGCGCCGCCGCCGCCGGAGCGGCAACGGTCGCTGCCGCAGGTAGCGGCGCGCTGAGCCCGGCACTGGCCCAGGCACCGACGAAGGCGACGGACCTCACCCACGAACTCTATGAGGAGTTCCCGACCTTTTTCGGGCCGCAGCAGTTCTGGCGCGAGCAGAAATTCAACTACAAGGAACACAAGTTCAACATCTTCGAACTCCGGTACAACGAGCACACCGGCACTCATCTCGATGCGCCGCTGCATTTTACCGAGGACGGCACATCCGTGGCGGAAATCCCGGTATCCGATCTGGTCGTGCCCCTCGCCGTCATCGACATCCGGGAAAAGGCCGCCGCCAATGCCGACGCGCAGCTGACGCCGGATGACATCAAGGCCTGGATATCCGCCAATGGCGACCTGCCGGAAAAGGCCTGCGTTGCCCTTCTTTCCGGCTGGGACAAGCACCTCGGTACCGACAAGTTCCGCAATGCCGATGGCGAGGGGAAATTGCACTTCCCCGGCTTCCATGTCGAAGCGGTGCAGTACCTAGCGGAAAATTCGAGCGCCGTCGGCATCGCCGTCGATACGCTTTCGCTCGACCACGGCATCTCCCCGGATTTCGCGACGCACTATTCCTGGCTGCCGTCGGGCCGCTGGGGCCTTGAAGCGGCCGCCAATCTGGACAAGCTTCCGGCCAAGGGCGCAACCCTCATCGTCGGCGCACCCAAGGTGCGCGGCGGCACGGGTGGCCCGTCCCGTGTCATCGCCCTCGCCTGATCCCTTCCGGCCGGCGGTTTTCCGCCGGCCCATTCCTCGGAGACGCTCATGAGCACCGTCAAGCCCGCCGACAATCTGGAAGCCGATCCGCGCGTCAAGGCGGTGTTCGACGACATCCGCGCCACCCGCAAGTCGGACTTCGTCAACAACATGTGGCGCTACCTCGCCTTCGACCCGGCGCTCCTGGAGCGCACCTGGGCGGAGGTGAAGGCCGTCATGGCGACACCCTCGACGCTCGATCCGCTCGTCAAGGAGATGCTCTATATCGCGGTCTCGATAACGAACGGCTGCAGCTATTGTGTCCACTCCCACACCGCGGCGGCGAAAGCCAAGGGCATGACGGACGCGCACTATGCCGAACTCCTGGCCATCGTCTCGCTTGCCGGCAAGACGAACCAGCTCGCCACCGCCCTGCAGGTGCCCGTGGACGACGTCTTCGATGCGGACCGCCGACAGGCCTGAACAGCGCCGCTTTCCACAATCTTCCGGCCATTCTTTTCCCCCGTGGAATAAAAGCAGAACGGAAAACTGGCCTTTCGGGACCGAATCACTACATTGAGCCGCATGATCAGCGGTTACGACGACATTCCCTTCTTCGACGAGGACCCGCAGCTGGCCGGCAAGCCCGCAGCACCGGCCAAGCCGACGGGCGGCATCGCCGCGCGTGCCATGGCGGCCCGCGACGCGCACCGGGCGCCGGATTATCTCTCCGGCCTCAACCCCGAGCAGCGCGAGGCGGTGGAAACGCTCGACGGACCCGTGCTGGTGCTTGCCGGCGCCGGTACCGGCAAGACGCGCGTGCTGACCACCCGCATCGCCCATATCCTCGCCACCGGCCGCGCCTTCCCCAGCCAGATGCTGGCCGTGACCTTCACCAACAAGGCGGCACGCGAGATGAAGGAGCGCATCGGCCTCCTCGTCGGCGGGGCCGTCGAGGGCATGCCCTGGCTCGGCACCTTCCACTCGATCGGCGTGAAGCTCCTGCGGCGCCACGCCGAACTCGTCGGCCTCAAGTCGGATTTCTCCATCCTCGACACCGACGATGTGGTGCGGCTGGTCAAGCAGATCATCCAGGCCGAGGGCATCGACGACAAGCGCTGGCCGGCAAAGCAGTTCGCCGGCATGATCGACGGCTGGAAGAACAAGGGCCTCGATCCCGCGCAGATCCCGGAGGGCGATGCCCGTGCCTTCGCCAACGGCAAGGGCCGCGAACTCTACATCGCCTACCAGAACCGCCTGAAGACGCTGAACGCCTGCGACTTCGGCGACCTCCTGCTGCACCCGATCCGCCTGTTCCGCGCCAATCCGGATGTGCTCGCCGAGTACCACCAGAAATTCCGCTACATTCTCGTCGACGAGTACCAGGACACCAACACGGCGCAATACATGTGGCTGCGCCTGCTCGCGCAGCGGCCGAAAGGCACGCCGCAGAATGTCTGCTGCGTCGGCGACGACGACCAGTCTATCTATGGCTGGCGCGGTGCGGAAGTGGACAACATCCTGCGCTTCGAGAAGGATTTCCCGGGCGCCAAGGTCGTCAAGCTGGAGCGCAACTACCGCTCCACCGCCCATATCCTCGGTGCGGCCGGCCACCTCATCGCCCACAACGAGGACCGCCTCGGCAAGACGCTGTTCACCGACCGGCGCGACCCCGAAGACGACAAGGTCGTCGTGCATGCCGCTTGGGATTCGGAGGAAGAGGCCCGCGCCGTCGGCGAGGAGATCGAACAGCTCCAGCGCAAGGAGCACAAGCTGAACGACATGGCGATCCTCGTTCGCGCGTCCTTCCAGATGCGCGAATTCGAAGACCGCTTCGTCACGCTCGGCCTCAACTACCGCGTCATCGGCGGCCCTCGCTTCTACGAGCGCCTCGAAATCCGCGATGCCATGGCCTATTTCCGGCTGGTCAGCCAGCCGGCCGACGACCTCGCCTTCGAGCGCATCGTCAACACGCCGAAGCGCGGCCTCGGCGACACGACGATCCGCAACCTGCACGACTATGCCCGCGCCCGCGACATCCCGATGCTCGCCGCAGCAGCCGATATCATCGAGACGGACGAGCTGAAGCCGAAGGCTCGCAAGGCGCTCTTCGACGTCGTCACCGATTTCCGCCGCTGGCAGTCGCTGCTGGAGACCATGCCGCACACCGAGCTTGCCGAGCAGATCCTCGAGGAGAGCGGTTACACCGCCATGTGGCAGGCCGACAAGTCGGCGGAAGGACCGGGCCGCCTCGAAAACCTGAAGGAACTTATCCGCTCGATGGAGGCCTTCGAATCGATGCGCGGCTTCCTGGATCACGTTTCGCTCGTCATGGATGCCGAGCAGAACGCCGAACTCGACGCCGTCTCGATCATGACGCTGCACTCGGCCAAGGGCCTCGAATTCGAGACCGTGTTCCTGCCCGGCTGGGAGGAAGGCCTCTTCCCGCACCAACGCTCGCTCGACGAGGGCGGCCGTTCGGGCCTTGAGGAAGAACGGCGCCTTGCCTATGTCGGCATCACGCGGGCCAAGCGCCGCTGCCACATCTGGTTCGTCTCGAACCGCCGCATCCACGGCCTGTGGCAGACGACCCTGCCCTCGCGCTTCCTCGACGAGCTGCCGGAAGCCCATGTCGAGGTTGCCGAAGTCGAGCAATCCTATGGCGGCTACGGTCGCGGCGGCGGTTACGGCCAGTCACGCTTCGACAAGCAGGAGCCCTTCCAGAACGCCTATTCGACGCCCGGCTGGCGCCGCGCCCAGGCGAACCGCACGGATGCGACCCGCGACAACTGGGGCTCGCGCTCCGGCCATGCCGTCGAGCGCATCGGCTATGGCGAGAGCGGGCCGCGCGCCCGCACCATCGACGGCGAGCTGGTGGCGAAATCGACGGTAAGCGAGCCATCGAAATTTGCGATCGGCGACCGGGTCTTCCACATGAAATTCGGCAATGGCAACGTGGCGGCGATCGAAGGCAACAAGCTGACGATCGACTTCGACCGCGCCGGCCAGAAGCGTGTCCTGGACGGCTTCGTCAACAAGGCCTGACGGGGCCGCATTGCCACCCCGTCCCTCGTTTTTCAGGATGCTTTGCGGATATGGCCGAGCCGGGCCGCGCGCTCTTCCGGCGTCCAGACCTCGCTACCGTCACGGCGACGGGCACGACGGTTCAGCTGGAAGCGGTTCACGAGTTCGCTCAGGGTTATTGCGCCTTCCGCCAGCGACTGGCTTGTCGCCGTCGTGTGCTCCACCATGGCCGCGTTTTCCTGCGTGATCCGGTCGACGTCGGACACGGCGGCACTGATCTCCTCGAGGCCGCTCGCCTGCTCGGCAGCGGATGTCGCGATGGCATCCACGTTGTGGTCGATCTCCGCGACGAAGCTTTCGATCTCCTGCAGCGCGCGGCCTGTCTCGCCCACGAGACGCACGCCCTCATGCACTTCCGTGCTGGAATTGGTGATCAGCTTCTTGATCTCGCGTGCCGCCTTGGCGGAACGCTGCGCCAGTTCGCGCACCTCCTGCGCCACCACCGCAAAGCCCCTGCCCGCCTCGCCGGCGCGCGCCGCCTCGACACCGGCATTCAGCGCGAGCAGGTTGGTCTGGAAGGCGATTTCATCGATGACCCCGATGATCTGGCCGATTTCGGCGGAGGCCGCTTCGATGCGCTGCATGGCGCTGACCGTGTTGCTCACGACACTGGCCGACATGTTGGCCGAGGCGCGCGCATCCCGCACGAGCTTGCGCGTTTCCCGCGTACGGTCGGTCGAGGAACGCACAGCGACGGTCGCCTCCGTGAGGGCAGCAGCCGTCTCCTCCAGCGCAACAGCCTGCTGGCGCGTGCGCTCGGAGAGATCTTCGGCCGCCTTGCGCATCTCCTGTCCGCTCCGGTTCTGGATGTAGGTCTGGTCGAGAACCTTCGAGAGGGTTTCCTGGAAGGCGCCGATCGAGTTGTTGAAGTCGCGCCGTAGCGGCTCGAACTCCGGCACGAAGGCGCGGTCGATCGTCATGCGGATGTTGCATTCCGCCAGGCGGCCAAGGCCGGCGCCGATCTCCTCGATTGACCTCACACGCTCCGTCACGTCGGTTGCGAACTTAACGACCTTGAAGACCTTGCCGTCGGCGTCGAGGATCGGGTTGTAGGACGCCTGGATATGGATCTTGGCGCCACTCTTGGTGATGCGTGTAAACTGGTCGGCGACGAAATGGCCTTCCGCCAGCCGCTGCCAGAACATCCGGTATTCCGGGCTCGCGACATGGTCGGGCATGCAGAACATCGAGTGGTGGCGACCGGTGATCTCCGTGAGATCGTAGCCGAGCGCCGCGAGGAAATTCTCGTTGGCACCGAGGATGTCTCCCTTCGGCGTGAACTCGATGATCGCCTGCGCGCGGCTGAGCGCCGCAAGCTTGCCCTCGTCCTCCATGGCCTTCAGCTTGACCGTCGTGATGTCGGTGGCGAACTTCACCACCTTCACGGGCTTGCCGCCCCGGAAGACCGGATTGTAGGAGGCTTCGATCCAGATCTCGCGGCCGCCCTTGGCAACGCGCTTGTACTGGCGCCGGTCGAAATGGCCCTCGGCAAGCCGCGCCCAGAAGGCCGCATAGTCCTTCGACTGCGCCTCCACCGGATCGACGAACATGCGGTGGTGCTGGCCGACGACCTCGGAAAGCTGGTAGCCAACGGCCTGCAGGAAATTCTCGTTGGCATGCAGTATCCTGCCGGTCAGGTCGAATTCGATGATCGCCTGGGAGCGATCCATCGCAGCAAGTACGGCGCGGGCGTTCAATCCGAAATCGAAAGCGGTCACGTCTGGTTCCTACCCTCAGTGCGGTCCCGGCTTCTCCAAGACCCCTAAAATGACACTGGCCAAATTTGACGCGAAATTCTTAGCGTTTGATAAACCAAATAGATCATTGGCATAAGATTCTTGGAAAAACGCAAGAAACCGCATTCCAATAAAAAACCGGCGCTGCAGGGCGCCGGCTCGGATTTCAGCCCATCAAGCGGAAGGCAGTCAGGCACCGGCCTTGCGGTAAAGGGCGGCAAGCTGCGTGCGGGAGGACGGCAGCTCCGGCACCACGACCATCATCGTGATGTGACCGCGCTTGAAGGCATTGAGGAACGGCTCGTAGTTCTGGAAGGCGACGCAGCCATGCGAACCCTTCTGGCCGCGCAGCAGGTTGGTGTGCGTCAGGAGGCCCGTACGGTTCTTCGGGTCACGTCCGTCGATCGACGTCATGCGGATTGCCTCGACGCCGTGGAAGCGCCGCTCGCGCATCTTCAGACGATAGATACCGGCGGGCGTCGGCCCGGTCATCTTGACATGTTCGTAGCGCGGGTTGTCGCGCATCTTGCCGATACCGGAATGCGCGCGCAGCTTCGTGCCGTCGGGCATGTAGACCGTCGCATTGGAGACGTCGTAGATCGCGACCCGCGTGCCGCGCCCCGGCCAGCCGGTGCCACTTGCGCCACCCTTGCTCTTGAAGAGATCGCCGAACAGCGAACGCTCGGGCTTGACGAGAGCGACGTCTTCCTTGTCCTTGTCCTTGTCCCTCGCCTCCTCGCGCTTGGCGCGGGCGACGGGTTTCTCCTCGACCACCGGCTTTTCGATGGTGACCGTCTCCAGCGCGGGCTTGGCCTCCGGTAGCGGGATCTCGCTGAGGAGGTTCTCCTCCTCGGTTTCCGGCTTCTGCATGACGAGGCCGAAGGGCTGGATGTCCTTGCGGGCGGAAACATCCTCGACCAGCGCGGTAACCATGGTCGGCTGGCCAGTGATCCGCTTCTCGTCCTCGACGGAGCGCTCGGCGCGGGCGATAGCCGCCTCGATCATCGCCGCCTTGGCCTTCTCGCGCTTGACGGCGGAGGCGAGCTGGATGGAGATCTTGCGCTGATGGGCGACCTGGATCGCCTCGGCCGTCAGCTGCTTCTGGCGCAGCTCGCTTTCCGAGGGCTGCGACAGCCGCGAGAACTTCGCGACCTTCACCGTGCGCTCGGCGTGTTGGGTCAGCCGCGCCGCAGGCTTGCCATGCAGCGAGGCGGTCATGATCTTCTTGCCTTCGGAAAGGGAGGAGGCCGCATCCTGCATTGCGCCCAGCGTCGAAACGACGGCCCAGGCGGATCCTGCGACGACACCGCAGGCCAGGAATGCGCTGAGAAGGATACCCCGACGGGTCTTCGACGCGGAACGCGCGGAACTGTATACAGACGCCATGATACTCGTTACCCGATACTCGTTACTCGACGCGGCCGCGGAAAACACACTCCGGAAGCCGTTACGCTTGCGGCAGGCGGCGGGATCACGCGTCCCGGGCTTCTGCCGAACGAGCAAAGAATGACGAAATATGGTAAGCAATTCCTAAACGGCGCCTCGCGTTTTGAAGGAGTCTGCCGGACGGTCCTCAACACCCGGCAAGGCTGCCTGTCACGAGAATGCGGCGCTGGCGTGTCAAAAGCCCCCGTATCCCTAGAACTGGGGATGCCGGGAGAGCCAGTCGGTCGCCGCCTCATAGCGCGCGGCAGCCGCGAGCACGTCGCGATCAGCCCGCGGGCGACCGATGATCTGGATACCTGCGGGCAGTGCGTTCACGCCGAAACCGGCCGGCATGGCGGCGACGGGAAGACCGGCCAGCGTCGGCCCGATCACCACCTCCATCCAGCGATGATAGGTATCCATCGCCCGCCCCGCGATCGCCTTCGGCCAGTCGAGCTCGGCCGCGAAGGGGAAGACCTGGGCAGAGGGAAGGACGAGGAAATCGTAGCGTTCGAAGAGGCCCATGACGTGGCGCAGCCAGTCGCTGCGGCCGAGCGAGGCGGCATAGACCTCCGCCGCGGAGAGGTTCTGGCCGTTCTTGATTTCCCAGATCATCTCCGGCTTCATGCGCGCGCGCCGGATGGGGTCTGCATAGTCGCCCGCCTGCCCATTGGCGACGAGGAAATGGCGCAACGTGCGCCAGGTCTGCCAGAGCCGCGCCATGTCGAAGCCCGGCGGTACGTCCTCGACGCGGCATCCAAGCCGGCGAAAGACGTCGAGCGCGGCGCGGCAGAGCTCCAGCACGCCGGGCTCGAAGGCAAGGTAGCCGTCGAAATCGCCCAGCCAGCCGATGCGGGCACCGGAAAGATCACGGTCGCCATCGTGCACAAGGCCATCATCGGCAAGCGACAGCGGATCACGGGGGTCATGGCCGGCCTGCGTCGCCAGCAGGGCCGCGACATCGGCGACGCTGCGCCCCATCGGGCCGTTGATGGCGAGCTGGCCGAGGAAAAGTTCGGTGTTGAGCGAGGGCACGCGGCCGAAGGACGGACGGAAGCCGACGACATTGTTGAAGCCCGCGGGATTGCGCAGCGAGCCCATCATGTCGCTGCCGTCGGCGACCGGCAAGAGCCGCGCCGCCAGCCCCGCCGCCGCGCCGCCCGAGGACCCGCCGGCGCTCCTGCCGGTGTCATAGGGATTGCGCGTGACGCCGAAGACCGGGTTGTAGCTGTGCGAGCCGAGGCCCATTTCCGGCGCATTGGTCTTGCCGATGATGATGGCGCCGGCAGCCCGGATGCGCTCGACATGGATGTCGTCGTAGTCGGGGACAAAATCCGCATAATTGGCCGAACCGAAGGAGCAGAGGATGCCCTTCGCCTCTGAAAGGTCCTTCACCGCGAAGGGCACGCCGTGCAGCCAGCCGCGATAGTCCCCCACCGCAAGGGCCCGGTCTGCCGCTTCCGCTTCGGCCAGCAGCGCATCCGCCGGACGCAGGCTGACGATGGCGTTGAGACGCGGATTGATCGCCTCGATGCGGGAGAGATAGGCCACCATGACGCTGCGGCAATCGAGCCGGCGCTCGGCGATGGCGGCGGAAAGGGCAAGGGCGGAAAGGTCGGTAATGTCCTGCAAGGTCGGCTCCGGCATTCGTCTGGAACAGAGCTAGCAGGCGGAAGGAGGGAGCGCCAGCCCGGTCCTAGCCGAGCGCGGCACCCTGGCGGAACGCGAGCGTGAAGAAACCCACGGCGGCAAGCGCGCCGAGCGTGCGCACATGGTTCCACAGCGTCCAGACGTCGAGATAGCGCTGCCAGAGCGCCGCCTGTTCGGGGCTTCCCGCCGGCGCGGCGGCAAGCGCCTCATTGAGCGGCACGCTGAAGACGACCGTCACGCCGATGACCGCAACAAGGAAGACGGTGCCGCCCGCCGCAGCCATCAGTCCGCCCGGCCCGTCCTGCAGAAAACCGAGCACCGTCAGCACCAGCGACAGCAACGCCCCGCCGAAGAAAGCCGAGAGGAACCAGGGATTCTGGATGACGGCATTGATGGCGTTCATCGCCGCCGCCCCTTCGGCCGGCGACAGGCGGGCGAAGGCCGTCATGATGCAGACCGAGAAGATGAAGAACAGCCCGGCATTCAGCGCCGCGGCGAGAATGGCGAGGAAGGTCAGGATGGGAACGGCACTTGCCATGGTCAGGTCCTCCAGAAACCGCTTTCGGCCGTATCACGGGCGAATTCGGAAAAGTCACGCGGCGGACGGCCGAGCACACGCGCAATGTCGTCGCTCAGATGCTCGTTCCGCCCGTCGAGCACCGAACCGAAGAGATAGCTGACGAGCCAGACGACCTCTTCCGGCTGGCCGGCCTGCCGCAGCATGCCGGCATAGGCTTCGATTGTGACGGGCGTATAGGCCACCGTGCGCCCGCCGGCGGCGGCGAACTCCTGAACGGCCTCGCGAAAGGTCATCAGCCGCGGTCCGGTCAGTTCGTAGGTCTTGCCGGCATGCCCCTCTTCCGTCAAAGCGGCGACCGCCATGTCGGCGATGTCGCGCGTATCGACGAAGGGCTCGCGCACGGTGGCGGACGGCAGCACCAGCTCACCGGCAAGGATCTCCTCGGCGAAGAGCCCCTCGCTGAAATTCTGGAAAAACCAGCTGCCGCGCAGCACCGTCCAGGTTACACCCGCCTCCTTCACCGCCGCCTCGCCCGCCTCCGCGGCATCCTCGCCGCGGCCCGACAGAAGCACCAGGCGACGCACGCCGGCGGCAGCTGCAAGATGCGCCAGGTGGCGCAGGTCCGCATCCGATCCCGGCACCGCAAGGTCAGGCTGATAGGCGATGTAAACGGCCGTGACGCCCTCCAGAGCCGCCGACCACCCGGCCGGGTCGCGCCAGTCGAACGGGATCGCCGCGGAGCGGGAACCGATGCGCACCGCAACGCCCCTTTCGCGAAGCCGCTCGGCAATCGGCCGCCCCGTCTTTCCCTCTCCGCCCAGAAGCAGAATGCACTCGTTCATCATCGTCTATCCTCCAAAATATGAGCAATCCTCATATTTGCAAAATGTGAGGATTGCTCGTATTTGTCAAGAGCAATCGAAACCACGTCGCAGCCGCCCGGAAAACCCGATGACCGAACCACAGATGCGCCGCGCCCCCACCCAGAAACGCAGCCGCGAGCGGGTGGACGCCATCCTTGCCAATGCGACGGACATGATCGCGCAGACGGGCAGCGACGCCCTGCGCATGAGCGAGCTTGCCCAGCGCACGGGCATCTCGATCGGCTCGCTCTACCAGTATTTTCCCGACAAGAGCGCCGTGGTGCATGCGCTGGCCGAACGCTGCAACGAGGAAAGTCGCGCCTGCATCGCCGAAGGCCTTGCCGCGGTCGGCAGCATGGACGCGCTTGCCGAGGCCTTCGGCGGCCTGATCGACACCTACTACGCAATCTTCCTCGCCGAACCGGTCATCCGCGACATCTGGTCTGCCGTGCAGGCGGACGGGGCGCTGCGGGCCATGGAAGCGGAGGAGAGCCGCCGCAACGGCGCCCTGCTCGCCGCCCGGCTGAGAATGCTGCGCCCGAAGGCCGACCCCGACCGGATCGAGGCGGTCGCGCTCCTCGTCATGCATCTTGGCGAGGCGACGATGCGCCTCGCCGTCTCGGTCGACCGGGCCGAAGGCGACAGGCTGGTCGAGGCCTACAAGCGCATGGCGATCCGGGAACTGACGGCCCTGTAGCCTATCAGGCGCGCCGCGCCTCCAGCACTTCCGCCGCCTCGAGCAGCGTGGCGAAGAGGTAGGAGATCTTGTCGCCGCGCGTATCGCCGTACCAGATCTGCGGCACCATCACGCGGAAGCGGCTCTCCAGGAGATCGGCGAGCGCCTCGGTGTCGCCCATCCATTCCAGCATGTCGGCATAGAGGTTCATCACGCTGGGCGCGGGAAACCGCGTCAGGAGATCCTCGAAGCCGCGTTTCGCCATATCCGGATCGCAGAGCGTATCGGCAAGCTCGTGGTCGCCGACATCGGTATTGGCCTGCTGGATCAGCGCATAGAAGCCGAGGCCGAAGCGGTCCTGCGTCAGCTCCGCCGCCCGACGGGCGAAATCCTCGAGATCCTGCGCGCTGCGTCCCAGCCAGCGCGGCATGATCATGCGGGCATGCGAGCGACAGAGGTCGATATTGTACCGGTCGAGCAACCAGACGCGCTCGAAGCGCGCTCTGAATTTCTCGAAATCGCCGTCGTTGGCCGAGCGGCGGTAGTCGCTCATCCGCCAGCTGAAATTTTCCGGATCGGCATGGCTGTCGAGCACGTCATCCGCCTCCTTCAGCAGCGTTTCGTAGTCCTGCCACTGGTCCGCCCGGACAAGGCGCCCATAGGCGGTGCCGCGTCGCACGAAGGCGGTGACGCGTAACGCATCGGCATAGGTGGCGGCCGAAAAGGCGGACGGGCTGCGCTGGAAGAAGGCCCGGAAGGGCTCCAGCATGTCGATATGCGCCACCGTCTCGTCATCCGGAAGCTCCAGGAACGGCTCGACGAACCAGTCCTTCACCAGCGCGTAGAGCGGCCGGCCGCTTTCCGTGATGACACCACCCACCCGCGCAGCCTCGAACGCCCGCTGGTAGGCTTCGAAATCGCCGTTGCGCCAGGCGGCGCGCATGGCGTCGCGCTGCGGCACGAGCGCCGGTATCTCGTCGTGCAGGTCGACGAGATAGAGGTCGTAGTCACGCACCAGCTGCTCCTCCGGGGACAGAAGCTCCTGCGGCGCGGCGCTCGCCCGGCCAAACACCCTGTTGCGCATGCCGGCAAGAATATCCTTGAAACCCATGTCGATCCGCTTCCTCAGCCCGGGGCATATGTGTTCCGCCGCGAGGGACGGGAACCACCGGGAAACGGCTGCAGGCGGACGGCTATTCGCCGCATCACCGATTTTTGAAGAATGCATGCCCTTTCCGCGTGCAGGTCGTGATACATTTTCCAACCCCGGATGCACGGATGGGTGATGGTCATGCTGACAACGCTTGCCTTGCTGATAAGCCTGATGCCCGGCGCGGAACTCGCCGCCGCGGACCAGGAGGTGGATGTAGAACTGGTGCTGGCGGTCGACGTCTCCGGCTCCATGGACCTCGAGGAGGCGCAGGTGCAGCGCGCCGGCTATGTCGATGCGCTGCGCCACCCGGAATTCATCGATGCCGTGCGTGACGGGCTGACCGGCCGCATCGCCATCAGCTATTTCGAATGGGCCGGCACGATCCGCGACAATTCCCTCGTGCCCTGGCAGATCATCTCCGGGCCGGAGGATGCAAACGCGTTTGCCGCCCAGCTCGAAGCCCGCCCGATCGCGACGCGCCGGGGCACCTCGATCTCGGGCGCGATCGTCTATGGCGCACAGCTTTTCGATGCCAACGGCTATAGCGGCCTGCGCCGCGTCATCGACGTGTCCGGCGACGGCCCGAACAATTTCGGCCCGCCGGTAACCCCTGCACGCGATGCGGCGACCGCGCTCGGCATCATCATCAACGGCCTTGCCATCATGATCCGCCCCTCCGCCGCCTATGGCTCGCTCGACGACTATTATGCCAACTGCGTCATCGGCGGCCCCGGCGCCTTCGTGCTGCCGGTGCAGGAGCCCGAGGATTTCGCCATCGCCATCCGCCGCAAGCTGATCCTCGAAGTCAGCGGCGCCGAGCCGCCCGCGCGCACCATACCCGCCGCCGGAGAGCCGGCCGACTGCCTGATCGGCGAAAAACTCCGGCCCAGCTACATGGAGCGCTTCTACCCGGAACTCGACCGCTAACCCCTGTTCCACCCGAAACAGCGCGGCAGGCTCCCGCATGCGACAGTCACCCTACTGGATGAAATGGTTCGTCCATTGACTGGTAGAGAGGAGACTGAAATGCGCAAGTTCATCATGTCCGCCGTTGTCGCGACCATCGCAGCGGTGTCCTTCGCCGCCCCCTCCCAGGCCGGCGGCTTCTATATCGGTTTCAGCCATGGCTGGGGCGGCCATCACCACGGCTATGTCAGCCACGACTACGGCCATCACCGCCATTGCTTCTGGAAGAAGATCAAGCGCTACAACAAGTGGGGCCATCTCGTCGTCAAGCGCGTGAAGGTCTGCCGGTAAGCGCCGGTACTGGCGCGATTTTTCGCGAGGAATCCGCCCTGCCCTGGCCGCTTTGCGGCCGGGGTTTTGCGATTGGCAGGATACACAACTTTCGCAACCTATTCCTTTTGAACGGAAATCGTGCTTATATTGAATGAACGTTCAGCAAAATATAGGGGAGTGACATGAACGAGATGATCCGCGATATCAACGTTCCGAACGACTGGGACAGAAGCGGACTTCCCGGTTGGTGTTATCACAGCCCTGCCCTCCTCGAACTCGAGCGGCAGCACGTCTTCCGCGAACACTGGCAGATCGCCTGCCACGTCTCCGACATTCCCGAGCCCGGCAACTATCTCGCCATGGACGTCGTCGGCGAACGGGCGCTGATCCTGCGCGGGCAGGACGGCGCGGTGCGCGCCTTCCACAACATCTGCCGCCATCGCGGCTCGCGCCTCGTCGCCGACGAGAAGGGCAGCTGCCGCAACGCGCTCGTCTGTCCCTTCCACGGCTGGGTCTACAATCTCGACGGCACGCTGCGCGGCGCCGCCCGCCCCCGCAGCTTCCCGCCGCTCGACAAGAACGAATTCGCGCTGAAGGCGCTGGAATACGAGATCTGGCAGAGTTTCGTCTTCATCCGCTTCGCGCCCGGCCCGCAGCCGTCCGTCGCCGCGCTGATGAAACCTTTTGAAGCGGAGCTGGCGCATTACCGCACCGGTGAGATGATCCCTGCCGGCGCCATCTGGACGCAGGAAACGCCGGTCAACTGGAAGTCCGTGCGCGATGTCGACAACGAGGGCTACCATGTTGCGATGGCGCATCCCGCCCTGCAGGACCTCTATGGCTCGACCTACTATGACGAACCCTTCGTCGATGGCCTCTGCCGCTCCTTCGCCACCTACAACCCGCATGCCGGCCGGCGCTGGAGCGTGCGCAACTATGTGAAGATCTCGCCGGAAAACCATGCGCTGCCGGAGCGGCTGCGCAAGGCATGGATCTATTTCGGCCTGTTCCCCAACGCCGTCATTGCCGTCACGCCGGAAACCGTGCAGTTCTACCAGGAGTTTCCGCTCGGCGTCGGCAAGACGCTGCTGCGTGGCGGCATCTACCGTTACAGGCAGGAGGAGCGTGCCCATCGCCTTGCCCGCTACCTCGCCTTCCGCATCGACCGTGATACCCAGGCCGAGGATGTGCAGCTCACCGTCTGGTCGAACGAGGCGATGACCTCCAACGCCTTCGCCGGCTTCTACCTCTCCGACCTCGAATATGGCGTGCGCACCCACCACGACCATCTGCGCAAGGTGGTGCCGGTGATGACGCTGAAGGACGCGCCGGAGGAGAAGGATATGGCTGGCGCCAATGCCGGGCTCGCCGAAGGCCGCTGACCACGGGCATCCGGCGAGAAAAAGGGAGGCCCGCTTGCGCGGGCCTCAAGCGTGCGAGGCGGGGAATGTCGCCGCGCACATCTGTTAACTGACGGATCAGCCCCGCCAAAGGCCTTCGCGGACGAGATCGTCCATCGTCAGCTCGATCCCCTTGCGCAGGATCGCCGTCATGTCGTCGATCTGGGCGGTGGAGATGGTGAGCGGCGGCGACATCACACACATGTTGATGAGCGGGCGCACCAGCAGGCCCAGTTCCTGGCAATGCCGGTCGATACGCTTGCCGACCTCCAGGTCGAGCGTCAGCGGGTTCTTGCTGACACGGTCGGCGACGCATTCCACACAGGCCATCAACCCGAGACCGCGCACCTCCCCGACCAGCGGCAGGTCCTCCAGCGCCTTCAGGCTCGCCTGGAAATGAGCGGTAACGGCGCGCGCATGGTCGAGCAGCCCGTCCTCCAGGATGTCGAGGTTCTTCAGCGCCACCGCGCAGCCGACCGGATGACTGGAATAGGTCAACCCATGCGCGAACATCGCCTCCGAATGGTTCGAGCGGCGCAGTTCTTCGAAGAGGCGCCCGGCGATCATCACCCCGCCAAGCGGGAAATATCCCGACGTCACCCCCTTGGCGAAGGTGATCATGTCCGGGTCGATGCCGAAAACGTCCTGCGCGGCGAAGACATGGCCGAGGCGGCCGAAAGCCGTCACCACCTCGTCGGCGATAAAGAGGATGTCGTTGGCGCGGCAGAGCGCGTGCATGCGCTTGAGGTAGCCATCGGGCGGCACGATGACGCCGCCGGACGCCATGACCGGCTCGGCGATGAAGGCGCCGATATGCTCCGCCCCCTTCTCCTCGATGACCGCGCGGAACTCCTCGACAAGGAAATCGCAAAAAGCCTCGACGCTCATGCCCTCCGGCCGGCGGAACGGATCCGGGCAGGAGAGCTTGACGACGAGATCGGCAGCGCTGTCCATCCAGTCGTGGTCGCGCGGCCGGCCGTTGAGCGAGGCGGAGAGGTATGTCGAGCCGTGATAGCCGCCCTGGCGCGAGACGATCAGCTTCTTCTCCGGCCGACCCTTCACATTGTTGGCAAACTGCATGAAGCGCAGCGCCGTCTCGACCGCGGACGAGCCGCCGGTCGTGTAGAAGACATGGTCAACCCTGTCGGGCGCGTGTTGCGCAAGGCGCGCGGAGAGCACGGCGGATGGCGCGTTGGTCGTGTACCAGGGCGAATTGTAGGAAAGCTCCATGGCCTGCGTGGCCATGACGTCGGCCAGCAGCCTGTTGCGATGCCCGGCATTGACGCACCACATGCCGGCAGGCCCGTCGATCAGGCGGCGGCCGGCGGCGTCGGTGACATAGATGCCCTCGCCCGCCTCGATGCGCCCGCGCGCCTCCGCGCCGATGGAGCCGGAAACCGGCCAGGGCTGCACCAGGTGGCGCTCGGCCAGCCGGGTAAGCGCGTCACCAGTCGCCTCGTCGGCACACCGGTCCTCGTTCACCGTCTTCGGAATTGCCGCCATGCCCCTCTCCATCGATTATTTCCCAAGAAGAATACCAGACCAACAATATGAAAGATCTTACCTTTCTCAATCATATTGAATGTTCGTTCAATCAATATTGCAGAACCAGGGCTTGATTTCAACGGGGATTTCAGCGCATGCTGTCAATCAGGGAACAGCAGCGTGCCCGAAAAGCAGCACGCAGAGGCCGAAAAGGCGCAAGCGCATGGGAACGGGAAATCTCACGCTCTATGAAAGTTGTCGCGGCGGGAGTTGTGGCCGATGACGGCGGCGGCGTTCGGCCCGCTTGCCGACACACCCTCCCCCGGGAGGCGCAAGGTCTGGATGCGCAGCGAAGAGGCCCGCGGCCTCGCACTGATCTCCCCGACCTTCCTCTATGCGCTGGCGCTGCTCTTCCTCCCGGTCCTCATCGTCATCGCCTACAGTTTCTGGACCCAGAACTATCTCGACATCGACCGCACCTTCACGCTGGAGAACTACCGCCAGGCCCTCACCGAGCCGATCTACCGCGACCTCTTCGTCCGCTCGCTCTGGATCTCGCTGACGGTCAGCATCGTCACCGTCGTCTTCTCCTATCCGATTGCCTGGTTCATCTCCTTCCATGGCGGGGTACACAAGAACCTCTGGCTGTTCCTCGTCACCGTGCCCTGCTGGACCAGCTACCTTTTGCGCGTCATGTCGTGGAAGGTCATCCTCGGCTATGGCGGCGTCTTGAACACCGGCCTCATCTCGATGGGCCTCATCGACAAGCCGCTGACCTCGCTCGTCTACAATTCCAACGCCGTCGTCATCACGCTGGTGCACAGCTGGGCCGCCTTCGCCATCCTGCCGATCTACGTTTCGCTGCAGAAGATCGACCGCACGCTGATCGAGGCGGCTCGCGATCTCGGCGACAGCCGTTTCAGGGCCTTTCTGCGCATCACCCTGCCGCTCTCGCTGCCCGGCATCATCTCCGCCTTCCTGATCGTGATGATCCCGACCGTCGGCGACTATGTCACGCCGCGCCTCGTCGGCGGCAAGGACGGCGTGATGATCGCAACCGCCATCCAGGCGCAGTTCGGCAAGGCCGCCAACTGGCCGCTCGGCGCCGCTCTCTCCGTCACGACCATGGTGCTCGTCTCGCTCACGGCGGCGGCCGTCGTGCTGGCGCTGAAATTCGCCGTCAGGAGGATCAGATGAACCTCCTCACGCAGCGCCTGCGCGTTCTTCCGTTCCTGCCGGCCTATGTCGCGCTCTATTTCCTTTTTCTCTATCTGCCGATCCTGCTGCTGCCGGTCTTCTCCTTCAACAACGCAGCCACCACCACCTTCCCGCTCGCCGGCTTCACCACCAAGTGGTACGCCTCGCTGGCCGGCAATTCGGTCATGCTGGAAGCGGCCTGGAACAGCCTCGTCGTCGGCGTCTCCGTCTCGCTGCTCTCCACCGTTCTCGGCATCTGCGCCGCCCGCGCCATCACGCGCTACCGTTTTCGCGGCCAGAGGGCTGCGGCCGGCCTCATCATGGCGCCGCTCTTCCTGCCGGAGATCATCGTCGCCGTCTCTCTCCTGATGATCGTGCTCGCAATGGGCGTGCAACTGTCGCTGATCACGGTCATCCTTGGCCAGACGGTGTTCTGCGTGCCCTACGCCATGGCGGTGCTCGTCTCCGGCTTCGAGGGGTTCGATCGCAGCCTGGAGGAGGCCTCCTACGACCTCGGCGAGACCGCCATCGGCACATTCCTGCGCGTCACGTTGCCGGTCGTCGCGCCGGCTATCGTCTCCAGCCTGCTCGTCACCTTCACCATCTCGCTCGACGAGTTCATCCTCGCCTTCTTCCTGTCGGGCACCGAACCGACGCTTCCGGTCTATATCTGGGGGCAATTGCGCTTTGCGGCGAAGCTGCCGGGCGTGCTGGCGCTCGGCACCGTCATGCTCGTCGCCTCCATCCTCATGCTCACCCTTGCCGAAATCCTGCGCCGCCGGGCCGAACGCCGCACGCAGATGGCCTTCACGCTGCCCTGAGAGGAGAAGTCCGCCATGGCCGACCGCCCGATGATCGAAATCGCCAACGTGTCCAAGTACTACGGCATCTACAAGGCGCTCGACGACGTCTCGCTCACCATCGGCGAAGGCGAGTTCTTCTCGCTGCTCGGGCCGTCCGGCTGCGGCAAGACCACGCTCCTGCGCTCCATCGCCGGCTTCGAGACACCGACGGCGGGAGAAATCTTCATCGACGGAATACCCTCCCTCGCACTGCCGCCGAACAAGCGCCCGACCAACATGGTCTTCCAGAACTACGCGATCTTTCCCCATCTCGACGTCGCGGAAAACGTCGCCTACGGTCTGAAACGACTGCGGCTTTCGGCGCAGGAGGAAAAGAAGCGGGTGGGCGACGCGCTCGACCAGGTGCGCCTAGCGGGCCTCGGCCAGCGCAAGGCGCATGAACTCTCCGGCGGCCAGCGCCAGCGCGTCGCGCTTGCCCGTGCGCTTGTCATGCGGCCGAAGGTGCTGCTGCTCGACGAACCGCTCTCCGCCCTCGACAAGAAGCTGCGCGAGGAGATGCAGGTGGAGCTGCGCACGCTGCAGAAGGCTGTCGGCATCACCTTCATCCTCGTCACCCACGACCAGTACGAGGCGCTGGCGTTGTCGGACCGCATCGCCGTGATGTTCGGCGGCCGCATCGCGCAGATCGCCGGCCCGAAGGAAATCTACCAGCGCCCGCGCACCCGCAAGGTCGCCGACTTCCTCGGCGGCATGAATTTTTTGAAAGCGAAGGTGCTGGGAGAACAGGGCAACGCCGTCTCCGTCGATGCCGCCCGCTTCGGCGCCGTCAACCTCGACAAGCCGCAGGGCTTTGCCGCCACAAACGGCCATGTCACCGTCGGTATCCGCCCGGAACGGCTGCGGCTCCTGTGGGACGACGACCGCGCCCCGCACGAGCTTGCCGGCCGCATCGAGAACCGCGCCTATTTCGGCGAGGTCACCCACCTGACCGTCGGCGTCGACGGACTGGAACAGCCGCTCTCGCTGGTCGAGACGAACAATTTCGGTGCGGACGATCTGCCGGTCGGCGCGGAGATCCGGCTGGCCTACGATCCGGAGGCGTTCGTGTTGCTGGCGGAAGACCCGCCGGTTACGCGCGTGTGACCTAGCCCCTCATCCGGCCTGCTGGCCACCTTCTCCCCGCAAGCGGGGAGAAGGAACCGTGCTGCAGGGCTTTCCTTCGATCAACGTGAAGAGGTCGCCACAGCCTCCTTCTCCCCGCTTGCGGGGAGAAGGTCGCGGCAGCGGGATGAGGGGCCGCTGCCCTCTCAATACCCCGCTTTGATCTTCTCGAATTCCGCGATCATCTTCTGCCGCAGCTCTGTCGGGATCGGCGCCTGGAACAGCGTGTTGGCGACGAAGGCGTCGACATCCGCATACCCCTTGTCGGCGAGGATCTTCGGATCGACCGCGGCCATGCCCTTGGCGTTGGAATGGCCGTAGCCCCAGCTTTCGACCATATAGGCGGCAACGCCGGGATCGGTGACGGCGTTGAGGTAGTCATAGGCAAGGTCAGGGCTGCCCTCCGCACCCTTCAGCCGCGAATAGCCGCAGACCCAGGTGGACAGCCCCTCCTTGGTATCCTTCTTGATGGCGACCGGCTGGCTGTCGGCCTGCAGCGTCGTCGCCGTCTCGTTCCACGCCCAGGCGAGATCGACCTCCCCGCTCGCCAGCGCCTGGCTGAGATCGGTGTTGTCGGTCCAGTAGAGCCGCACGTTCTTGTGCACCTCGCGCAGAAAGGCGGAGGCCTCCCCGAACTGTGCATCCGTCATCGTGGTCAGGTCCTTGAGGCCCGTGGCAAGGCCCGCCAGCGCATAGGCATCATCGACATTGTCGCCGATCGACACGCGATCCTTGAACTTCGGATCGGCAAAGGCCTTGAGGGAGGCGATCTCCTCGGGCTTTACCGTGTCGGTGCGGTAGGTCAGCACCGTGTTGCCCCATTCGAAGGGCAGGAACCAGGCCGTACCGTCCTCGGACATCATCAGGTTCTTCATGCCCTTGAAGGCCGGCAGGATATCGTTCCACGCAGCCAGCTTGGACGTGTCGAGCGGTTCCAGCAGCCCAGCCTCGCGCCACTTCACGATGCTCTGCGCGCAGGGATGCGCAAGATCGGCCTTGAAGCCGGAGCGCAGCTTCTGGAAGGCCTCTTCCTCGTCGCCGAAGAAGGAAAAATCCGGCGAACCGCCATGCTTTTCCGTATAGGCGGGGTGGAAGGCGGGGTCCTCGTAACCGGACCAGTCGAAGACGGTGAGCGTATCGGCGGCGAAGGCTGGGAGGGCGGTTCCGAGGGCGAGGAAGGCGGTGAGTGCCGCCATTGTGGTGCGCTTGGCCGTGTGTGCAGTCTTCATGCCATACTCCTTCCCCGTTCCGGGTTCCCTATTGTGATTGTGGTCCTTGCAAGGTGAGATGCTTCGGGAAGGTCGTGGCGACGAAGGCGATCGCCGCCTCCAGCGCCTTTTCCCGCGTGGTGCCGTCGCCCATCATCAGGCGCAGCCACAGGCCCTCCAGCATGGCGCAGAGCGACAGCGCGGTCGGCTCCGGCTCATAGGCATAGCCGCCCTCCGCCTTTAACGCGGCGCAGAGCGAGATCACGGTCTCCTGGTACTTCACGTCACGCGCGCCGCACAGCGCCTGGTAGGTCGGCCGCGACTTGGCCTCGCCCCAGAAGGCGCACCAGGCTGCAAGCTTGCGCTTTGTACAGATCTTCCGGTCGAAATCCGCATGAACAAGCGCCCAGATGCGGCTCGCCGCGCTCGGGCCGGCCTTTTCGAGCGCCGCGTTCCAATGGTCCGCATATTCCTCGGACATGAACTGCAGCGTGGCGATGAGCAGGTTTTCCTTGCTCTCGAAATGGAAGTTGACGATGCCGCGGGAAAGGCCGGCGCCGTCGGCGACATCCGCGAGCGTCGTGTCGGAATAACCGCGCTTGGCGAGCGAATCGATCGTCGCCTCGACGAGCTGCTGCCGCCGCGTCTCCTTGGAGGCCTTGCGTCCCCGCTTCTCGCCGTCGCCCGAGCCCTGTTCAGCCCCGCCTGCCCGCATCTTCACCGCCACCTTGCCTTTGGGATTGCGCATCGTCACGGTCACGGGCGAACTCCCGCGGCCGGCTTGATGCCGCGCAGATGAGCCGGACAATGCTCCCCGCTGTCAAGAACCTTCTGCATCGCCGTCCAGGTGCGGATGTTCTTCGCGACATAGGCGTCGCCCACTGCCGCCACCGCCTCGGCATGAAGCGGCCCTTTGAGGCGCTCCAGCTCACCGCGCGCCACGTCGCGATACCAGGCATTGCGGCTTTCGACCGTCCCTTCGGAAAAGCCGGCGGCGGCCATCGCCAGAAGATAGCGACGTGGCGAGGCCATGCCGAAGGAGAGGCCTTCGGCGGCAATATAGTCTTTAATATCGGCACTCGGCTCACCGTCATGGCCAATCAGCCAGTCGGACGCCGCAAGGATGCCGCCCGGCTTGAGCACACGGAAAAGCTCAGAAAACAGCGCTTCCTTGTCCGGCACGTGGATCATCGCATCCTTGGAGAAGACGACGTCGAATTCGCCGTCGTCGAACGGCAGGCGGCCCGGCGGGCTGGAGGCGAAACGCGCGACCGCGGAAAGCCCCGCCTTGGCCGCGGCCACCCGCGCCCGGTCGATGACCGGCTGCTCCACGTCGTAGCCGACGACCTCGGCCGGGCCATAGGTGCTGGCAATGTGCAGCGCGATGCCGCCGGCACCGCAACCGAAATCGAGGATGCGCCGGCCCTTCAGATTGACGCCAGAAAGGATGCGATCGACCTCCGCCGAACCGCCCGGCGAAAGATAGCCCTCGCCCCAGAGGACCGCAAGGAAGCGGATCGCCGCCTCGTCATATTCCGGCTCCGCCGCCGCACCGTCCCTGCCCGTTGCCGTCATGGCCTCCGTCACCCTCCGGCCGCATGGCCGTCGCGCTTTTCCCGTGGCCGAAATTCTAGCGCATAATCAGGCGATTGCAAGATACTTGCTGAATGATCATTCAGAATATCTGGACAACATTTTGCTTTTGATGCAGCTTTTAGAAACAAGGGAGACATCAAAAATGCAAAAATACGATGCCCTGATCGTCGGCGGCGGCCATAACGGGCTCGTCACCGCCTGTTACCTCCAGCGATCCGGCCTGAAGGTCGCCGTGCTCGAAAAGAACGGCTGGGTCGGCGGGGCGGCGACGAGCCGCGAGCTGACCCCGGGCTTCCTCTACTCCAACTGTTCCTATGTCTGCTCCCTCTTCCGGCCGGAGATCATGCGCGACCTGGAACTGCCGAAACACGGCCTCCAGGTCATCGCCTACGAGGGCGGCGCGGTCTTCACCCGCGACGGGGACTACCTCGCCTCCTACCGCGACCACGACAGCCACCGCCGCGAGTTCGCGCGCTATTCGAAGCGCGACGCGGAGGCCTACGAGCGCTACGCCCGCGACGTGACGCGCCAGTGCCGTTTCATCCAGCCGCTCCTGATGCGCACCGCCCCAGATCCGTTCGGTTTTCGCCCGCGCGACCTGTCCGAATTCCTCTACCTCGCCAAAAAATTCGGCGAATTCAGCCCGCAGGAAATGGCCGAGACGCTCCGCTTCTGGACCATGTCGATCTCCGACTTCCTCGACGAATATTTCGAGACCGACGTCATCAAGGCCTATCTCGCGCTGTCGGGCATCATCGGCACCGCGCTCGGCCCCCTGTCGCCCGGCACCGCCTATGTGCTGCTGCACCACTATATGGGCGAGGTGGACGGCTCCGTCGGCGCCTGGGGCTATGCGCGCGGCGGCATGGGCGCGGTGACGCAGGCCCTCGCCCGCTCCTTCGAGGCCGCCGGCGGCACCATCCGCACCGACGCCGAGGTCGCAAAAATCCTTACCCGCGGCGGCCGCACGACCGGCGTGGTGCTCGCCAATGGTGACGAACTCAATGCCGGCCTCGTCGTCTCGAATGCCGACGTCAAGCGCACCTTCCTCACGCTCGTCGACGAGGACACCCTGCCTGGCGAATTCGTCCACCGGGTCAGGCATTTCAAGATGCGCGGCTCCTCCGGCAAGGTGAACATCGCGCTCGACAGCCTGCCGGAGTTCCCGGCCTTGCCGGAAGGCTCCTCCTGCCTGCGCGGCGACATGCATTTCACCGATTCGATCGAGCGCATGGAGCGGGCCTACGACGACTGGAAGGCTGGGCGCTGGTCGGCCGATCCCTTTCTCGACATGGTGATCCCGACGACGCTCGACCCGACCATGGCCTCGCCGGGAAAACACTTCATGAGCTGCTTCGTGCAGTACTGTCCGCCAAAGCTCGAGGGGCGCGACTGGACGGACGCCGACCGCGACGCCTTCGCCGAGACGGTGATCGGCCAGATCGCGGACTATTCGCCGGGCTTTCGCGAGCGCATCGTGCATATGGAGGTGCGCACCCCGCGCGAGATCGAGAACGAGGTGGGCCTGACGGAGGGCAACATCTTCCAGGGCGAGCTCACCTTCGACCAGCTGCTCTTCAATCGGCCCGTGCCCGGCTACGCTCAGTACCGCAGCCCGATATCCGGCCTCTATATGTGCGGCTCCTCCACCCATCCGGGCGGCGGGGTGATGGGCGCGCCCGGCCGCAACGCCGCCGCCGAAATCCTGCGCGACCTGAAGCGTTCCCCCGAGCAGATGAGCAAAGCCCATGACGTCATTTGATGCCATCGTGATCGGCGCCGGCCACAACGGCCTTGCCGCCGCCGCCCGCCTCGCCAAGGGCGGCCGCAGGGTTTTGGTGCTGGAAGCGGCGAACGAACCGGGCGGCGCGACGCGCGGCCGCGAGTTTTTCCCGGGCTTCCGCTCCGCCGGCCTTGCCCATCTCGTCAACCGGCTCGATGCGGACATGGCCCGCGACATCGGCCTCGACCTTGCCGGCACGGACAGCTTGCTGCCGACGGCGGTTCTCGACGGCTCAGGAAGGGCCACCGTGCTGCACGGCGCCTATGGCGAGCGCATCGACGGCGTGTCGCCGCAGGAGGCGGAAGCCTTCGCGGCGCTGCGCGCGAAGCTGGTCTTCCAGGCGGGCATCCTGAAGCGGTTCCTCCGCCGCCCGCCGCCGCAGATCGGCGCGCTCTCGCTCGGCGACCTCTCCACCTTCGCTTCCGCCGGCTTCGGCCTCATCCGCAAGGGGCGCAGCGAAGGCCGCGATTTCCTGCGCATGCTGCTGATGAACGTCGCCGACGTCGCGGACGAATATCTTGCGGACGACCGGCTGAAGGGGCTCCTTGCCTTCGATGCGACGCTCGGCATCCATCTCGGCCCCCGCTCGCCGACCTCCCTGCTCGGCCTCTATTATCGCCTGACCGGTGAGGTCGCCGGCAAGGCGGGCGGGCAATTCGTGCCGGCGGGCGGCATGGCGCGCGTCGCGCCCGCCTTCCTGCGCGCTGCCGAAAAGGCCGGCGTCACCCTGCGCTGCGGCGCGCCCGTCGGCCGCATCCTTGCCGATCGCGGCCGGGCGAGCGGCGTCGTTCTCGCCGACGGGACGCAGATCACCGCACCCGTCATCGTCTCGGCGATCCACCCGCAAACGACCTTCCTCCACCTCATCGATCCCGCCGAAAGCGGCACAGGCTTCGTGCGCTCGGTGAAGAACGTGCGCAGCCACGGCAACGTCGCCAAGCTCGACCTCGCACTCGACCGCATCCCCGATTTCACCGGCCTGCCAAAGGAAGCCTGGGGGGGCCGCATCGTGCTGGTGCGCTCGATGGAACAGGTCGAAGAGGCTTTCAACCCGGCAAAATACGGCGAATTCTCCAGCGATCCCGTCATGGAAGTGACGCTGCCGAGCCTTGCCGACTCGTCGCTGGCGCCGGCCGGCGGCTGCACGCTCTCGGCGCTCGTGCAATATGCTCCCTATCGCCTCAAGAGGGGCTGGGAGAACGGCAAGCCGGCCTTCCTCAAGATCGTGCTCGACACGCTGGAGCGCCATGCGCCGGGCCTCGGAAAGTCCGTGGTCTCGGCCAGCCTGATGACGCCTGTTGATATCGAGGCGGAATACAACCTGCCGGGCGGCCATTGGCACCACGGCGAGCTGCAGGCCGACCAGTTGCTCGTCAACCGACCGACCAGCGCCGCCTCCGGCTATCGCACGCCGATCGAAGGCCTCTATCTCGCGAGCGCCGGGGCGCATCCGGGCGGCGGCATATCCGGTCTGCCGGGCTGGAACGCGGCCCGTCACATCCTTTCGGGAGCGACCGCATGAACGCCATGACGAAATCCGCCGCCGAAATCCGCCGCGCCGCCCGCAACCACATTCTCGCGCCGCGACTGGAGAGCCCGTTCCATGAGCGCCTGATGGCGCTGAGCGAGGTGAACGACTGGTACAACTGGGCCGGCTACAAGGCGCCGCATGCGCTGTTCGACGGCGAACTCGAATATTTCGCCATCCGTTCCACGGCCGCCCTCTTCGACATCTCGCCGATGGTGAAATACCGCATCACCGGCCCCGACGCCGAGCGTTATCTCAACCGCCTGACCCTTCGCGATGTGCGCAAGCTCGCCGTGAACCGCGTGCACTACACCGCCTGGTGCGATGACCACGGCCATGTGCTTGATGATGGTACGCTCTTCCGCCTCGGCGAGAGCGAGTTCCGCCTCTGCTGCCAGGAACGCCACCTGCCCTGGCTCATCGACAGCGCCTTCGGTTTTACGGTCGATATCCACGAGGAGACGGAGGAGATCGCCGGTCTCGCCCTGCAGGGTCCGACAAGCTACGCCGTGCTGCGCGATGCCGGCTTTGCCGGCGTGGACGTGTTGAAACCCTTCCATATAGGTACTTTCCCGCATGAGGGCGGCGAGGTGACCATCTCGCGCACCGGCTTCACCGGCGATCTCGGCTACGAACTCTTCGTGCCCCGCGCAAACGCGCTCTCGCTGTGGGATCGGCTGTGGAGCGCCGGCGAGCGGCACACAATCCGCGCCATCGGCTACGGCGCGCTCAACCAGGCGCGCATCGAGGCGGGCTTCATCGTCGCAAACACAGATTTCGTCACCGCCGAGGGCGCGCTGCGCGCCGACCGGGTGCGCATGCCCGACGAGATCGGCCTCGACTGGCTGGTCGATCCGGACAAGCCGAACTTCAACGGGCGCCGGCCCATCCTCGACGCGCGGCGGAATCAGTCTCTGAAGCACATCCTCGTCGGCCTTGAAATCGAAGGGAATATTCCCGCCGAGCATGCCATCGTCTATCATCGGCAAAAGCGCGAGGCAGGCCTCGTCACCGCCGCGATCTGGTCGCCGACGGCCAAGCGCAACATCGCCATCGCCAGCCTCGAGCGGCCCTACGGATCGAAATTCACGGAGGACCTCTGGGTGGAGATTTATGCGATGCGGGAGCTGAAATACCAGAAGCTGATGAAGCGCGCCAAGATCGTGCCGCGTCCCTTCGTCAGGCTCGCAAGGCGGACGGCAAGCCCGCCGGGCCTCACCTGACATGGACGAGGAGGCCCGCCGCAACTGGGAGATCATCACCATGCCCCCCGGCATTGAATGGTCCGGCCGGGCGCGCTACGCGGCGGCCATGTACTTTTGCCAGCGTGGCGAGATGGCACCGGAGGTGCTGGAGGTCTACCGCATCTGTTCACGGCTCGACGCGGAGGACCCCGTCTCGGTGCTCAGGCGCTGGCAGATCGGCGCAGACTGGATCGCGCGGCTTGAAGCCCCCCGCTCAGTGTGACGGTACGGGACTCGCATAGGTCAGGAAGAGGCGGCGCAACGCGTCCTTGCCCTCGCTGGCGATATCGAACCGCCGGCCGAACAGCAGCCATTCTGCGCAGAGTCCCTTGATGAGCCAACGCAGCATCGAGGCGGCGGAGCGCGGCGTCCAGGCCGCGCCCAGCTTGCCCTGTCCCTCGGCCTTCGCAAATGCCGCTTCCAGTGCTTGCATGTGCTCGTCGTTGATGTCGTTCTGCCGTTCGGAAATGGCGGCGAATTCGCCCGACGTATCGCAACGCAGGAGGATCGACAGGATGCGTTGGCGGTGCTCGTCGGTGGCCAGCAGCTCGAGCCATTCCCGGCCGATCCGTTCGAGCACGCCGAAAACATCGGCGTTCTCCGCTTCCAGCTCGCGGGCGATCAGCTCCTCCTGCGGCATGGGCAACGAATTGTAGAGTTCCAGCACGAGATCCGCCCTATTGGCGAAGTGCCAGTAGATGGCGCCGCGGGTGACCCCCGCGGCGCGCGCCACATCCTCCATGGAGGCGTGGGCGACACCCTTTTCGTAGAAGACCTTCTCCGCCGCCAGCAGGATCTGCTGGCGGGTTTCCTTGGCCTCTGCCTTGGTCCGGCGCATGGCGACTTACTCCGCCGGATTTGCCGCCGGAGCCGGCTCCTCCTTCTTCTCCTTGCCGTAACCGAACATCTTCATCACGAAGACGAAGAAGACGGGCACGAAGAAGATGGCGAGCACCGTGGCCGTGATCATGCCGCCCATCACGCCCGTACCGATGGCGCGCTGGCTGCCCGAGCTTGCGCCCGTGGCGATTGCGAGCGGCAGAACGCCGAGCGTGAAGGCGAGCGAGGTCATCAGGATCGGGCGGAAGCGCAGGTGGCAGGCCTCGATGGTCGCCTCGATCAGCGACTTGCCGTCCTCCATCAGCTCCTTGGCGAACTCGATGATCAGGATCGCGTTCTTCGCCGAAAGGCCGATGATCGCGATCAGGCCCACCTTGAAGTACACGTCGTTCGACATGTCGCGCAGGGTGACCGCGATGACCGCGCCGATGACGCCGAGCGGCACGACGAGGATGACCGCGAACGGGATCGACCAGCTTTCATAGAGCGCCGCAAGGCACAGGAACACCAGGAGGATCGAGAGACCGACGAGGATCGGCGCCTGCGAACCGGACTGGATTTCCTGCAGCGACTGGCCCGTCCATTCATAGCCGAAGCCCGGCGGAAGCTGGGCGGCAAGCCGCTGCATCTCCGCGATCGCGTCACCGGACGAGAAGCCCGGCTTCGTGTCGCCGCTGAAGCGCATGGAGGGGTAGCCATTGTAGCCGACGGTCTGCGTCGGCGCCATCGTCCACTCCGCGGTCGCGAAGGCGGAGATCGGCACCATGCCACCCGACGCGTTCCTGACATTGAGATTCAGGAGGTCGGCCACCTGCATGCGTTCGTTCTGGTCCGCCTGGACCGTCACACGCTGCATGCGCCCGGCATTCGGGAAGTCGTTGACATAGGTCGAGCCGAGGTTCGTCGAGATCGTCGAGTTGATGTCGGCGAAGGTCACACCGAAGGTATTGGCCTTCTCGCGATCGATCATGACGTTGACCTGGGCTGCATCCGGCATGCCATCGACGCGCACGCCCGCAACCACGTTGCTCTGGGCCGCAAGGCCGAGAAGCTGGGCGCTCGCGGCCGACAGTGCCTGCTGGCCGAGGCCGCCTCGGTCCTGCAGACGGAACGAGAAGCCGCCCGTCGTGCCGAGACCCTGGATCGGCGGCGGCGACAGCGCGAAGCTGATCGCATCCTTGATCTGGCTCATGGCCATGCTGGCACGCCCGGCGATCGCCTGCGCCGAATTCTCCGGCCCACGCTCGCTCCAGTCCTTCAGCGTGACGAAGGCAAGGCCTGCGTTCTGCCCCGAACCGAAGAAGGAGAAGCCGTTGATGCCGACGATCGTCTCGACCGCGGGCTCCTGACCGAAGATCTGCTCGACCTGGGTCAGCACTTCGTCGGTCCGGTGGCCCGTCGCTTCGGAGGGAAGCTGCATCATGACGATGGCAAAGCCCTGGTCTTCGTCCGGCAGGAACGAGGACGGAAGCTTCATGAACAGGTAGCCGAGGCCGGCGAGGATCGCGAGATAGATCACCATGAAGCGACCCGTCCGGCGCACCAGCCAACCGACGCTGCCGCTATAGCTCTTCGACGAACGGTCGAAACCGCGGTTGAACCAGCCGAAGAAGCCGCGCTTGGCGTGATGGTGGCCCTTCGGCACCTGCTTGAGGAAGCTGCCGGCAAGCGCCGGGGTCAGCGAGAGTGCGAGGAACGCCGAGAACAGGATCGACACGACCATCGTCAGCGAGAACTGCTGGTAGATGACGCCGACCGCGCCCGGGAAGAAGCCCATCGGGATAAACACCGAGGCGAGCACCAGCGTGATGCCGATGACGGCGCCGGTGATCTGCTTCATCGCCTTGCGGGTCGCCTCCTTCGGGGGCAGGCCCTCTTCCGACATGATGCGCTCGACGTTTTCCACGACGATGATCGCATCGTCGACGAGAATGCCGATGGCGAGAACCATGGCGAACATGGTCAAGACGTTGATCGAAAAGCCCATGGCGAGCATGACGGCGCAAGTGCCGAGCAGCGCGACCGGGACGACGAGCGTCGGGATGATCGTGTACCGGATGTTCTGCAGGAACAGGAACATCACGAGGAAGACGAGACCGACGGCTTCGAGCAGCGTATGCAGAACCTTCTCGATCGACACCTTGACGAAGGGCGAGGTGTCATAGGGCGTCGAATATTCGAGGCCCGGCGGGAAGAACTGCGCAAGCTCGTCCATGCGGGCCTTGATTGCCTCGGAGGTCGCCATGGCGTTGCCGGTCGGCGAGAGCTGCACGGCGACGGCGGCCGAAGGCTGGCCGTTAAGGCGCGTCGAGAACGAATAGGTCTCGCCGCCCACCTCGACGCGCGCGACGTCGCGCAGACGCACGGCCGAACCATCCGCATTGGCGCGAAGCACGATGGCGCCGAATTCTTCCGGCGTCGTCAGCTGGCCCTTGATGTTGACGGGAGCCGCGATCTGCTGGGTGATCGGGTTCGGCTGCGCGCCGATGCTGCCGGCGGCGATCTGGGCGTTCTGCGCCTGGACGGCGGCCGTCACGTCCGCGGCCGTCAGGTTGAGGCCGCGCATCTTGGCAGGATCGAGCCAGATGCGCATGGAACGCTGCGTGGCGAAGAGCTGCGCACGGCCGACGCCGGGCACGCGCTGGATTTCCGAGAGAACGTTGCGGTTGACGTAATCGCCGAGGCTGATGGCATCCATCGAGCCGTCGGTGGAGGTCAGCGCGACGATGAGCAGGAAGCCGGAACCGGCCTCTTCGACCTGCACGCCCTGGCGGCGCACGGAATCGGGAAGGCGCGGCTCGACGCGGCTGACGCGGTTCTGCACGTCGACCGACGCCTGGCTCGGGTCGGTGCCCGGCGCGAAGGTGATGTTGATTTCGGCCGAACCCGAGGCACTCGAGGTCGATTCGAAATAGAGCATGCCCTCGACGCCGTTCAGCTCATCCTCGATGAGCTTGGTGACGCTCTGGTAAGTGTCCTGCGACGACGCGCCGGAATAGGTCGTCGACACCGTGATCTGCGGCGGGGCGACGTCGGGATACTGCGCGATCGGCAGAAGCGGAATGGCGATGGCGCCGGCGATCATGATGAAGATCGCGACGACCCAGGCGAAAATCGGCCTGTCGATGAAAAAACTGGGCATCCTTCAGATCCTCACTTCGCCTGCTCGGCCTTGGCGGCGCCTTCGCCGCCCTCCGCCTTGCCGGCTTCGCCGGTCTGTGCAGCACCGGCTTCGGCCTTGCCGGCCTCCCCGTTCTTGGCCGCGCCGCCTTCGGCAGCCTTCGCCACGGCATTCGGGTCCCACTCGGCCGGCACGACTTCGCCGCCCGGCTGAACCTTCTGGAAGCCTTCGACAATGATCTTCTCACCGTCCTTCAGGCCATCCGGGATGACCCAGTTCGTGCCGATGGCACGGCCGACGCGCACATTGCGGGTGCCGGCCTTGTTGTCGGCGGAAACGACATAGACGAGCGCGCTGCCCGAAGCGTCACGCTGGACGGCCTGCTGCGGCACGATCACGGCGTTCTTCTCGATGCCCTGTTCGATCTGCACGCGCACATACATGCCCGGCAGGAGGTCGCCGTCCGGGTTCGGGAATTCGCCGCGCAGCGTCACCTGGCCGGTCGTCTCGTCGACGGCGGCTTCGGAAAACAGGAGCTTGCCCGGATGCGGATAGGCGGACCCGTCGTCGAGCACCAGCTTGACGTCGGCCGAATTGTTGTCGGCCATCAGCGCGCCGTCTTCCAGCGCCTTGCGCAGGCGCATCAGGTCGGTCGCCGACTGGGTGAAGTCGGCATAGACCGGGTCGAGCTGCTGGATCGTCGCAAGGTTTTCCGTGCCATTGGCCGAAACCAGCGCGCCCTCGGTGATGAGCGCACGGCCGATGCGGCCGCTGATCGGCGCCTTGACCTCGGTATATTCGAGATTGAGCTTGGCGGTCGCAAGGCTCGCCTCGGCGATGGCGACATCGGCGTCCGCCTGCGCAAGCTGGGCGACGGCGTCGTCATAGGTCTGCGCGGACGCGACGTTCGACTTGCGCAGCTGTTCCTGGCGCTCGGCGGTGTTGCGCGCCTGGGCCTGGACGGCCTTGGCACGGCGCAGCGTCGCCTCGGCGCTGTCGACCTGCACCTGGAACGGCGCGGGATCGATGCGGTAGAGCACGTCACCTTCCTTGACCTGCGAGCCCTGCTCGAAGATGCGGTCGATGACGATGCCGGTCGCGCGCGGCCGGACTTCCGCCGTGCGGGTCGCTGCGATGCGGCCCGGCAGGTCGTTGGTGATCGGCACATCCTCTGCCTTCACGGTGATGACGGCCACCTGCGGCGGCGGGAACGCAAAGCCGCCCTGCGGCGCCTGCTCGTCCTGGCAGCCGGCGAGAATCAAAAGGGCGCCGAAGGTCGCAATCGAAATCGGTCTCGTGAAACGCATGGGTTCTTCCATAAGCGGTGCCGCCTGAAGCGCGGCAGGGTCCTGAAAACATGAAGATGCGGTGATCGCAGGACCACCGCATCGCAACATACAAACAACGCTGTATGTTAGTTTCTGATCTTTGACAATCGTAGACCACGGCCCCGCCCGCCGCAATCCTCACCCATCACGGACTTGTGATGAGGGTCCTCAACGTATGGCGTGACCATTTGCGTCGAAACGATGCATCTGGTTTGCGGCCGGCGTGGCGAAAACCACGTCACCGGGCGCGTAGTGATGCTCTCCGAACAGACGGACGGTGAAGGCACCGACTTTCTCCGATTCGAGATAGACGATCGTGTCCGCGCCGAGGTGCTCGACATGCACGGCCCTCGCCTGCCATTCACCGCTGTCGCGTGACAGAGTGACGTGTTCCGGGCGCACGCCAATGGTCTTGGCATCGGACGCGCCGAGGCGGCCCGCATCGATGAAGTTCATGCCCGGCGACCCGATAAAGCCGGCAACGAAGAGGTTGGCAGGCTGGTTGTAGAGTTCCATCGGCGAGCCGACCTGCTGGATGACACCGCCGTCGAGCACCACGATCTTGTCCGCCAGCGTCATCGCCTCGACCTGGTCGTGCGTGACGTAGATCATGGTGGCCTTCAGCTCGCGGTGCAGCCGGGCAATCTCGAGGCGGGTGTTGACGCGCAGCGCCGCATCGAGGTTGGAGAGCGGTTCGTCGAACAGGAAGAGTTTCGGTTCACGCACGATAGCGCGGCCGATGGCGACGCGCTGGCGCTGGCCACCCGACAGTTCGGCCGGGCGGCGGGCGAGGTACTTCTCCAGCGACAGCATGGAGGAGGCCTTGGCGACGCGCCTTTCGATTTCATCTTTCGGCGCGCCTGCCTGCTTGAGGCCGAGGCCCATATTGTCCTTGACGGTGAGGTGCGGATAGAGCGCGTAGGACTGGAAGACCATGGCGATGCCGCGCTTTGCCGGCGGCACGGTCACGACTTCCGTGCCGTCGATGGTGATCGAGCCCGATGTCGCATCCTCAAGGCCGGCGATGATGCGCAGCAGCGTGGACTTGCCGCAGCCCGAGGGGCCGACGAAGATGACGAACTCGCCGTCCTTCACGTCAAGGTCGATGCCCTTGATCACGTCGACATTGCCGAAGGACTTGCGTACGGATTTGAGTTGAAGAGAGCCCACCTGATATCCCCTTAAAGCTTGACCGTTTGACCGGTTCTGACACTTTCATCGGCCGCGAGGCAGATCCTCAGCGACTGCACCGCATCGTCCATATGCCGCGTGAGGTCGATGTCCTCGCGGATCGCCTTCAGCACATAGGCCTGTTCGCGGTCGCAGAGTTCCTGGTGGCCCGGCTCGCCGGCCATCTTCAGGTCTTCGTCCGGCGACAGGAACTTGCCGTCGGGGCCGGTGGCCGCGTTGTGAACGCGGATGACCGCCGTCTTGGTGTGGGTGTCGATGTCGTCGGACTTCGCGTTCGGATCCATGACAATGGAAACGGAGCCGTTCGGCGACATGACGTCCTTCACGAAGAAGGCCGTCTCCGAGATCATCGGGCCCCAGCCCGCCTCGTACCAGCCGAGCGAACCATCGTCGAAGAGCACCTGCAGGTGGCCGTAGTTATACATGTCGGGCGCGATCTCGTTGGAAAGGCGCAGGCCCATGCCGCGCACCTCCACGGGCTTGGCATCGGTGATCTGGCACATCACGTCGACATAGTGCACCCCGCAGTCGACGATCGGCGGCGTCGTCTGCATCAGCGCCTTGTGGGTCGCCCAGGTCGGCCCGCTCGACTGCTGGTTCAGGTTCATGCGGAAGACATACGGGCCGCCGAGCTTGCGCGCTTCCTCGATGAGCCGCACCCAGGAAGGATGGTGGCGCAGGATATAGCCGACGATGAGCTTGCGGCCGTTCGCCTTGGCGCAGGCGACCACCCGCTCGGCATCGGCGACGGTCGTCGCCAGCGGCTTTTCGAGGAAGACATGGGCACCGGCTTCGAGTGCTGCGATCGCATATTCGGCATGGCTGTCCGAATAGGTGTTGATCGAGCAGAGTTCCGGCTTCAGCGCGCGCAGCGCCTCCGGGAAGGACGGATGAATCTCGTAGCCTTCGAGCCCGACCGGGACCGGAACCTTCGACCGGTTGACGAGACCGATGATCTCGAAACCCGGATTCTCATGGTAGGCGAGCGCATGGCTGCGGCCCATGTTGCCGAGACCGGCGGAAAGCACGCGAATGGGGGACGTGGCAGAACTCACTTGACTGCTCCCGAAGTGATGCCGCGGATCAGCTGCCGCGAGAAGATGAAATAGAGGATGAGGACGGGCAGGATCGCGAGCGAGAGTGCGGCGAGCACTGCATTCCAGTTGGTGACGAACTGGCCGATGAAGATCTGCGAGCCCAGCGTCACCGTCTTAGTCGCCTCGCTCGGCGCCAGGATCAGCGGGAACCACAGGTCGTTCCAGATCGGGATCATGGTGAAGACCGCGACGGTCGCCATGGCTGGCCGCACCAGCGGCAGGACGAGGCGGAAGAAGATGGAGTATTCCGAGAGACCGTCGATACGCCCGGCATTCTTGAGGTCATCGGAGACGGTCCGCATGAATTCGGAGAGGATGAAGACCGCGAGCGGGATACCCTGCGCGGTATAGACGAGGATCAACGCCGTCAGCGTGTTGACGAGCCCCGTCGCCACCATGCCCTGCAGGATCGCCACGGTACCGAGACGGATCGGGATCATGATGCCGATGGCAAGGTAGAGGCCCATCAGCATGTTGCCGCGGAAGCGGTATTCCGAGAGCGCGAAGGCGGCCATGGCGCCGAACAGCAGCACCAGCGCGATGGAGGCCACCGTGACGATGAAGCTGTTCTGGAAATAGGTCGCGAAATCCCCCTGCCCCAGCACCGTCGTGTAGCCGACAAGGTCGAAGGTCCCGGGCGTCGGAAGCTGCATCGGGTTGCGGAAGATGGCGTTGCGGTCCTTCATCGAGTTGATGATCGTCAGGAACACCGGGAAGATCGAGATCACGGCGTAGCCGATCAGCGCCAGGTGAACGAGGGACGTGCGGGTCAGCGAGGTGCGTGCTTTGGACATGTCTTGCCCTCCCGATCAGAACTGGTAGCGGCGCATGCGCCGCTGGATGGCGAAGAGATACAGCGAGACGCCGGCGAGGATGATGAGGAACATGACCGTTGCGATCGTCGCGCCCATCGATCGGTCGCCCAGCTGGAGCTGGAAGCCGAAGAAGGTTCGGTAGAGCAGCGTGCCGAGGATATCGGTGGACTTGTCAGGCCCGGCGAGCGCACCCTGCACGGTGTAGACCAGGTCGAAGGCATTGAAGTTGCCGACGAAAGTGAGGATCGAGATGATGCCGATGGCGGGCAGGATGAGCGGCAGCTTGATCTTCCAGAACTGGCTCCAGCCGGTGACGCCGTCGCATTCGGCAGCCTCGATCACCTCTTCGGGGATATTGAGCAGCGCCGCGTAGATCAGCATCATCGGAATGCCGACATACTGCCAGACAGAGATCAGCGACACCGCGATGAGCGCCGAGTTCGGCTTGCCGAGCCAGGGGGCGAAGAGCGACTTCAGGCCGACCAGGTCCATCAGATAGGGCGATACGCCCCAGATCGGCGAGAGGATCAGCTTCCAGATGAAGCCGACGATCACGAAGGAAAGCAGCGTCGGCAGGAAGATCGCCGTGCGGTAGAAGGCGGCAAAGCGCAGCTTCGGGATCGACAGCATGGCCGCGAGCGCCACCCCGATCGGGTTTTGCACCAGCATGTGGATGACGAAGAAGATCACGTTGTTCTTCAGCGCGTTCCAGAAGTCGGCCGCCCAGCGCTCGTCGCCGAACAGCACCTTGAAGTTGCTGAGACCGACGAAGGTCGACTGGCCGTCCACCGTGTTGAACAGCGACAGGCGCAGCGTCTCGATGAGCGGCAGGATCATGACCGCCGAATAAACGATGAAGGCCGGCAGCAGGAAAACGCCGATATGCCAGCGTGTTGGCCGCTTGATCGGTCCTGTTGCCTCATGGGAAGAAGGTATGTCGCTCATGGCCCAGCGTGCCCCGTCCGGTTGTTGTTCGTTAGATCCGCATGCACGGACGCCGTGCGCGGCCGGTAGTGCCGCACATGACAAATTCAGCATACACGATAGTGCCGGGGTCGCTCCCCGATTTTGCCCTTCGGCACCCTCTGTCCACCGGGACGAAGAGGGATACGGCGTGCGCCTGATCATTCGAGCCGCACCGCCCAAGCACCTCCCCCCGAATTTTACGGGGAGAGGGCCGGAGCGGGACGATGCCCGCTCCTCAAAGCAGAATTCAGCAGTCGAGACGCAGGCTTACTTGGCCGGCTTGTACCAGCTGTCGAGGCCCTTCTGGAGCTTTTCGCCAGCCACTTCCGGCGTATCCGTGCCGTTGATGACGTTGGCCGATTCGGTCCAGGTCTCGTTTTCAAGGTTCGGCGTGCCGCGCGACAGGATCTGGTAGGTCGAGCGGATCGTCGGCTGGCACTTTTCACGCCAGGAGACGAATTCCTGCGCCAGCGGGTCGGCCATCTTCACCGCCGTCGAATTCAGGCTGAAGAAGCCCGGCAGCGAGTTGGCGTAGATGTCGGCGAATTCCGGCGAGGAGACGAAGCTCAGGAACTTCTTGGCGGCATCCGCATTCGGGCTCTTGGCATTGAGGCCGATGCCGATGTCGTTGTGGTCGGAGATGTAGCAGGTGTCGCCGGCATTCTTCACCGGCGGCGCGAACGCGCCCATCTTGAACTGCGCCTGCGTGTTGAACAGGCCGATTTCCCACGAGCCGGCCGGATAGATGGCAGCACGGCCGAGCGTGAAGAGGTTCTGGCTGTCCGGATAGGTCTGGGCTTCGAAACCGTCGCCGAGATAGTCCTTCCACTTGGCGAGAACGCGGTAGGGTTCGACCCAGGCGTCGTCGGTCAGCTTCTGCTCGCCCTTGATGAGCGCCTTGCGGCCTTCTTCGCCCTTCCAGTAGGTCGGGCCGATGTTCTGGTAGCCCATGGTGGCGGCTTCCCAGAGATCCTTCGTGCCCATGGCCATCGGGATGTAGCTGCCTTCGGCCTTGATCTTGTCGAGCGCGGCGAAGAACTCGGCTTCCGTCGTCGGAACCGAGATACCGAGCGTGTCGAAGGCGTCCTTGTTGTAGATGAAGCCGTGGATGACCGAAGCCATCGGCACGCAGAAGGCCGTCGCGCCGTCGTCCGTCGTCCAGGCGGACTTGGCGACGTCGGAGAAGTTCTCGATGCCCGGCAGATCGTTCAGGCCGGCAAGGTGGCCCTTGTTGAACAGCTCGAGCGAGGCGTCGAACGGACGGCAGGTGATGAGGTCGCCTGCCGAGCCGGCGTCAAGCTTGGCGTTCAGCGCGGCGTTGTACTCGGTCGGCGCGGTCGGCGCGAAGACGACCTTGATGCCGGGGTTCTTGGCTTCGAAGGCCGGGATGATCTTTTCCTGCCAGATGGCGAGGTCGTCGTTGCGCCAGCTTTCGACCGTCAGCGTGACGTCGGCCGCCTGAGCGATCCCGGCCGTGCCGAGGATGCTCGTGGCGAGCAACAGGCCTTTGATTGCGGTGCGTGTCATTGCATTCTCCCCTTTTATGCGCCGCAGCGCGTTTTGAGACCAGTTATCCGAGGGCTTTCAGGGCGCGCCGGAGGCTCTGCCCCGACCGCTCCAGCGCAGCCTCGGCCGCGCTGGCGTCCTCCACCCCCGCAGCGAGCAGCACGGCCGTCTTGACCGAGCCTTCGGAGCGCTGAAGAAGGCGTTCCGCCTCATCGAGCCCGACACCCGAAATGTCGGACACGATGCGACAGGCGCGCCCCTTCAATTTGATGTTGTCGGCCTTGAGATTGACCATGTGGCCATCGTGAACGTGGCCGAGATGCACGCCGACAAGCGTCGAAAACATGTTGAAAGCGATCTTCTGCGCCGTGCCGGCGCCCATGCGCGTCGAGCCGGAAATGACCTCCGGCGGCGTCTGCAGGAGGATCGCGACGTCGCCGTCCTCGAACAGCGCGACACCGGGATTGTTGGCAAGCGCCACGATCCGGGCACCTTTCTCCTTCGCGTAGGATGCGATCGCCAGCACATAGGGCGTGCTGCCGCTCGCCGAAACGGCGATCACGCAGTCCCGCGGGCCGATAGCGGCAGACGCGGCATCGCGGCCTGCAAGCGCACGGTCGTCTTCATACCCGCCCGCCAGGTCCTCCAGGCTCGCGGCACCGCCGGCAAGCAGGATAACGATGCGATCGCGGGAAATACCGTAGGTGCCGGGGAGTTCGAGCGCATCGGCCATCGCCATCAGGCCGGAGCTGCCGGCGCCGGCATAGACAAGACGTCCACCGGAAAGAAGCGCATCGGCCGCAAGACGGGCCGCAGCGGCAATATCGACAAGCGCGGCATCGACAACGCCGGCGGCTGCCTTCTGGGCATCCGCAAGCACCTTCAGCACATCGACGGGCTGACGTTCGTCCAGCCCGCTTGCCTGATCGTGCCTGCCCTCTGTCCTGCCTGCAGCCATCACCGTGTCTCCTCTGGCCGGAATTAATGCCAAAAAAATACCAATTGTCCATAGGAAATTAATTTTTGAGACCACTTTTTTACCACTCAATATTTTTATTGTTTTAAAACAGTAATTTAAACGAAAGCTTATTCTCCATACCACCATACCCCTTGGTAAATGGTATTTTTTTGGTATCGTTGTGCTCGGAGGTGCCCATGACAGATCTTATTCTCGGTATCGACGGTGGGGGAACGAGTTGCCGCGCGGCGGTCGCACGCCCGGACGGCACAGTCCTCGGGCGCGGCAAGAGCGGCGCAGCCAATATCCTGACCGACCCCAACAACGCGATCATCTCCATTACGGAGGCCGCCAAGGCCGCCTATCGCGATGCCGGACTGGACGAGGCCGGCGTCAGCGGCGCCTCTGCCTTTCTCGGCCTTGCCGGCACCAATGTCGGCGACCTCACCCGCTACGTGCACGACCGCCTGCCCTTCCGTCATACGGATATCGATTCCGACGGCCTGATCGCCCTGCAGGGTGCGATCGGCGATACGGACGGGGCCGTCGCGATCCTCGGCACCGGCTCCATCTATATGGGGCGCAAGAACAACGTGGTCCGCTACATCGGCGGCTGGGGCTTTACCGTCGGCGATCTCGGCGGCGGCGCGCGCATCGGCCATGCCGCTTTGCAGGAGGCCCTGCTCGCCCACGACGGCGTGCATCCGCACTCGGGCGTGACAGACACCATTCTCGACGAGTTCAAGCACGATCCGCGTGGCATCGTCGAATTCGCCCGCCTCTCCAAGCCGGGCGATTTCGGCCGCTACGCTCCCCTCGTCTTCACCCATGCGAAGGACGGCGACGCGCAGGCGATCGCCATCGTCAAGGCCGGGGCGGCCAGCGTCAACGAATCCCTCGACGCCATCATGGCGCTGGCCGGCGCGCCGCGCCTCTGCCTGCTCGGCGGCCTCGCCCCGCTCTATCCGCAATGGCTGTCCGAACATCACCGCGCAATCCTGGTGGAGGCCGAGGCCGATGCGCTGACCGGCGCCGTAGCGCTCGCCGCCAAGGGCTTCAGAGAGCGCACGGGAGCGGCCGCATGAGCACGTCCCTTGCCGCGATCCTCTCGCCGGAAAGCCTGCAGTCGGGCGTGCCCGGCCCGCTCTATGTCAAGCTGCGCCAGATGCTGGAAGAGGCGATCACCTCCGGCAAGCTGACCTACGGCGACGCGCTGCCCGCCGAGCGCGACCTTGCCGACCATGCCAATGTCAGCCGCGTCACCGTGCGCAAGGCCGTCGACGATCTCGTCAAGGACGGTCTCCTGGTGCGCCGCCACGGCTCCGGCACCTTCGTCGCCAAGCCCGTCGCCAAGGTGCAGCAGTCGCTGTCCCGCCTGACTTCCTTTACCGAGGACATGGCCCGCCGCGGCCTCGTCACCCGGGCCGAGTGGATCGACCGTGGCCTGTTCCACCCCTCGCCGGACGAGATGATGATGCTCGGCCTCCCTGCCGATGCGCTCGTCGCGCGGCTCGGGCGCCTGCGCGTTGCCGACGACATGCCGCTCGCCATCGAGCGCGCCTGCATCTTCTCGGAGTTCCTGCCGGATCCCATGCAGGTGCAGGGCTCGCTCTATGCCGCGCTGGAAAAGCGCGGCTGCCGGCCGGTGCGCGCCGTGCAGCGTATCTCCGCCTACAACATGAAGGATCCCGATGCCTCGATGCTCGGCGTGCCGCCGGGTTCGGCGGGGCTGTCCATCGAGCGGGTCTCCTATCTGCGCTCCGGCCGGGTGGTCGAGTTCACCCGCTCCATCTATCGCGGCGACGCCTATGATTTCGTCGCCGAACTGACGCTTTCCGAGACGTGACCAACCGCAAAGGGAATTCCATGCAGACCAACATGCGCAAAGAGATCAACGAAATCCCGGAAGCGGCGGCCCGCCTGCTCGAAAATTCCGCCAGCGCCATCACGGCCGCCGGCAGGGCGCTCCGGGAGCGTGATCCGCAGTTCTTCGTCACCGTCGCCCGCGGGTCTTCCGACCATGCCGCGCTCTTCCTGAAATATGCGATCGAACTGACCGCCGGCCGGCCGGTCGCCTCGCTCGGCCCGTCGCTCGCCTCCATCTACGGCGCCAAGCTGAAACTCGGCGGTGCGGCCGCCATTGCCATCTCCCAGTCCGGCAAGAGCCCCGACATCGTCGCCATGGCCGACGGCGCCACCAAGGGCGGCGCGATCTCCATTGCGCTCACCAACACCCTGCCCTCACCCCTCGCCGATGCCTGCTCGCATTCGCTCGACCTCTCGGCCGGCCCGGAACTCAGCGTCGCCGCTACGAAGTCCTACGTCAATTCCATCGTCGCCGGCCTTGCCGTGCTCGCCGAGTGGACGGGTGACAACGATCTCGACCGCGCCGTCAAAAACCTGCCGGAGCAGTTCGCGAAGGCCGTCGCCCTCGACTGGTCCGACCTTGCCGGCGACCTCAAGGACGCCCAGTCGCTCTACGTGCTCGGCCGCGGCCCGGGCCTTGCCATCGCCAGTGAAGCCGCGCTGAAGTTCAAGGAAACGTCCGGCATGCACGCCGAAGCCTATTCCTCGGCGGAGGTGCTGCACGGCCCGGTCGCGCTGGTCGGCCCGTCCTTCCCGGTCATCGCACTTGCGGCACGCGATGCCGCGGAAGCCTCCGTCACCGGCATGGCCGACAGCCTCGCCGATCGCGGTGCCTATGCCTGCGTCACCGCCGCCGGCGCAAAGAGCGCGCGAAAACTGCCCTTCGTTGCCACCGGACACCCGATCACCGATGCGCTCGCCCTCATCGTGCCGTTCTACGGCTTCGTCGAAGCCTGGTCGCGCGGCAAGGGCCTTGACCCCGACAAGCCGGTCAACCTGAAGAAAGTGACGGAAACCCGATGACAGCGCTCACCGCCCTTACCGGCGCCCGCATCTTCGACGGCGATCTGTGGCATGAGGACAGTGCGCTCCTGCTCGCGGATGGCAAGGTCGCCACCATCGCGGCGGCCCGCGACGTGCCGGCCGATGCCCGCGTTGTGCCGATGGACGGGCATTCGCTCGTCCCCGGCTTCATCGACCTGCAGGTCAACGGCGGTGGCGGCGTGCTGCTCAACGAGCGGCCGGACCTCGAAGGCATCCGCACGATCTGCGCCGCCCATGCCCGCTTCGGCACGACGGGCCTCCTGCCGACGCTGATCACCGACAATGTCCAGGTGACGACGGAAACGATTGCCGCGGGCCTTGCAGCACAGGCGGCAAAGGTGCCGGGCTTCCTCGGTCTCCATCTCGAAGGCCCGCACCTGTCGGTCGCCCGCAAGGGCGCGCATGACCCGAACCTCATCCGTCCGATGGAGCAGGCGGACCTCGAGCGCACCATCGAAGCGCGACACAGCCTCGATGCGCTCCTCATGACGCTGGCGCCGGAAAACGCCACCAACGACCAGATCGCGGCGTTGCGTGCGGCAGGCGTCACCGTCAGCCTCGGCCATTCGGACTGCGGCTACCGGACCGCCGCCGCCGCCGCCGAGGCGGGCGCCAGCATGATGACCCACCTCTTCAACGCCATGAGCCCGCTCGGCCACCGCGAGCCCGGCATGGTCGGCGCGGCGCTTGATCTCGGCCATCTCAATGCCGGCCTCATCGCCGACGGCTTCCATGTCGACCCGGCCTCCATCGGCGTGGCGCTGAGGGCCAAGCGTGGCCCCGGCCGCATCTTCCTCGTCACCGACGCGATGTCGACCATCGGCACCGACATGAGGAGCTTCTTCCTCAACGGCCGCGAGATTTTCCGCGAGGGCGGGCGCCTGACGCTCGCCAACGGCACGCTCGCCGGTGCCGATATCGACATGGCCTCCTGCATCCGCTTCATGCGCGACGAGGTCGGCATCGATCTGGAAGAGGCGCTGCGCATGGCCTCGCTCTACCCGGCGGAAGCGATCGGCATGACCGGCCGCAAAGGGCGCCTCACCCACGGCCACGACGCCGATTTCGCTGTCATCGACGACAATGTCAACGTCGTCTCGACCTGGATTGCCGGCACGCCGGTCTTCGCCGCCTGATGCCTCCACCGCGGTTCTTGCGGGCCGCGGCGGAATCGGCTCTACCCCGTCGGACAATCTGACCTATCGATCCGGGAGCGCCCCATGCAATTGATCTTCGACGGCCACAATGACGTTCTCCTGCGCCTGTGGGAGCACGCCCGGAAGGGTGCCGATCCGGTCGCGGAATTCGTCGGTGGAACGGATCAGGGCCATATCGACGCCCCGCGCGCGAAGAAGGGCGGCCTTGCCGGCGGCTTCTGCGCCATGTTCATCCCGCCGGTTGAGGATTACCCGCCGCGCGAAGTCGATGGGAACGGCCACTACAATATCCCGATGGTCGGGCCGCGCGCCCATGCCGATGCGCTTGAGATCGCGCTCGAGATGGCCGATATCGCCAACCGGCTGGAAGCGGCCGGCGGCCTCGCGATCTGCCGCTCCACCGCGGCGATCCGCGCCGCCATGGAGGCCGGCCGCTTTGCCGCCGTGCTTCATATCGAAGGCTGCGAGCCGATCGCCGAGGACCTGTCGAATCTCGAAACCTTCTATGACAACGGCCTGCGCTCGCTCGGCCCCGTCTGGAGCCGGCACAACCTCTTCGGCCATGGGGTGCCCTTCGCCTATCCCTCCTCGCCCGACACAGGCCCGGGCCTGACGGCCGCAGGGGTCGAGCTTGTGAAGGCCTGCGACCGGCTTGGCATCATGATCGACCTCGCCCATATCACCGAGCAGGGTTTCTGGGATGTCGAACGCGTCAGCACCCAGCCGCTCGTCGCCACCCATTCCAACGCCCATGCTCTGACGCCGATCTCGCGCAACCTCACCGACCGCCAGCTCGACGCAATCCGCGAGCGCAAGGGCATTGCCGGCCTCAACTACGCCACGACCATGCTGCGCGCCGATGGCCTCGAAAGCCCCGAAACGCCGCTCGCCGACATGGTGCGCCACATCGACCACATGGTCGAGCGCATGGGCATCGACTGCGTGGCGCTCGGCTCGGATTTCGACGGCGCAACCATTCCCGGCGCGATCCACGACGCCGCCGGCAGCCAAGCCCTCGTCGAGGCGCTGCGCCAGGCCGGCTACGGCGAGGACGACCTGACAAAGCTCTGCCGGGAAAACTGGCTGCGGCTCCTCAAAACCGTCTGGCACGAAGCCTGACCCGAAGCCCCGGAAGGACACCATGGCCAAGCCCCTCATCGAACTCTGCGTCGAAGGCATCGACGGTTTCCTGGCCGCACAGGATGCAGGCGCCGACCGCGTGGAACTCTGCGCCAGCCTTGTCGAGGGCGGTCTGACGCCGAGCCTTGCGACGATCCGCGCCGCGGTAAAGGCCGCCAAAATCCCCGTCCACGTCATCATCCGCCCGCGTGGCGGCGACTTCCTTTACTCGGAAACGGAATTCGAGACGATGGTGGAGGATATCGCCGCCCTCCGGGGCGAAGGCGTTTCCGGCGTCGTCATCGGCTGCCTGACGCCGGACGGCAGGATCGACGAGGCGCGCACCAAACGGCTGGTCGAGGCCGCGCGGCCGATGTCCGTCACCTGCCACCGCGCCTTCGACATGACGGCCGATGCCGGCGAGGCACTGGAGGCGCTCATCCGCTGCGGCGTCGACCGCGTGCTGACGTCGGGCCAGCGCGACACGGCGCTGGAGGGCCTTGCCATCCTCAAGGCCGCCAACGAGCAGGCTGCCGGCCGCATCGTGATCATGGGCTGCGGCGCGCTCGATGCGGACACCATCCGCGCGGTCCGCGACGGCGCCGGACTTGCCGAGCTGCACTTTGCCGCGCTGAAGACCGTGCCGAGCGGCATGGCTTTCCGCAACCCGCATGTCGGCATGGGCGGCACGGAGAAAGACCGGGAATACGAGGTGACGCTGACCGACAGGGATGCGGTGCGCGCCACCATCGCCGCGGCAAAATCGTAAGGGCAACTTCAGCGAAAGCGAAAATGCGCCGGGCGCCGGCTTGCAAGCGGCCGACGCCTCCTTACCTTGAAGACGGAACAAGGAGACCTGCCATGTCGCTGACGAAACTTGCCGCACCTCGCCTTCGCACAGCCCTTGCTGCCGGCCTGATGGCGCTCGCCGCCCTGCCCGCTGCCGCCGAGACGGTCGGCACGGTCGGCGTCGACTGGATCGGCAACGATATCTATATCGATGCGGTGACCGATCCGGAGGTGTCCGGCGTCACCTGCCACGTCACCTACTTCGACCGCAGCGTCATCGACCGGCTGAAGAAGGGCAACTGGTTCGAGGATCCCTCGAACAACGCCATCTCCTGCCAGCAGACCGGCCCGATCACCATCGGCGACATCGAACTGGACAAGGAGGGCGAAGAGGTCTTCAAGTCCGGCCTGTCACTGATCTGGAAATCGCTGATCGTCACGCGCATCTACGACAAGAAGAACGACACGCTGATCTATCTCGCCCATTCGCGCGAACTGACGGAAGGGTCGGCGAAGATGTCGATCTCCACCGTGCCGCTCTATGGCGAGATAGTCACCTGGACGAACGGCAAGCCCTGAAAACGCAAGACACCCGGCCGTGAACCGGCCGGGTGCAGAAGATGTCGATCGCTCGGCTGCCGCGTCAGGCGGCCTGGGCGAGTTCGTCGGCGATGACGGTGTCGAGGTTGAGGAAGCAGACCATCGACTTCTCGAGCGCGACGATGCCGCGGCAGAAGGCCCGCTGGGCTTCCGGAATGATTTCCGGCGCCGGCTGGAGGGCTTCACTCTTGATGGTCATCATGTCGGAAACCTGCTCGACGAGCAGGCCGACGAGCTTGCCGGCAATGTCGGTGACGATGATCGCGGAGCGCTCGGACGGCTCGGTCATCTTCATGCCGAGGCGGCAGGCCATGTCGATGACCGGGATCACCGCGCCGCGCAGGTTGATGAGCCCGAGCACGTAGGGCGGCGTGTGCGGCATCGGCGTCACCGGCGCCCAGCCGCGGATTTCGCGGATGGCCATGATGTCGATGCAGAATTCCTGCTCCCCGAGATGGAAGGAGACGATTTCGAGATAGGCGCCGGACTGTTTCAGGGCGTTGGACATGGGTGAGGCTCTTTCCAATCGACGATGGACTTGTTGGAATGCGCTGCACGCCGTCTCCGGCGCACGGCGGACATCATGTCCAGCGGGTCAGACCGGCCCTTTGCGCGTTATCCGAAAGTGGCAAAGAGAGATTAAACAATGGCTAAGGAAGGGCACCGGGAACTTGCATTTTAGCCGCTTTTGATGAATTCCCGGGCGGCGAAACGCCTTCCGTTACGGCAGTCCTGCCCCGTTTGAAATTCCGCGGTTCCGGTCTATACTCGCCCTATGGACAAGACCGCCCGCCGATACACCGCCCTGCCCGCTGCACTCATCGTGCTCGGCCTCGGCGTTATGGCCGCCACAGCCGCCTTTGCCGGCTGGGTGGAGCATGGTTCGGCGATCTTCCTCAGCCTTGCCGAATCCGGCATGGCCTGGTGCTTCTGATCACAATTCCGCGAGCCCCCGATCCTTCCGCGCATTGCGGCAATTGGCCCGTTTGCGCGCGCCGGACCGAAGGACTATGACACGCGCAGACCTCGGACATAGCCTTATCGAAGGACTGCCATGAAGACCCTGCGCCTCGTACTCTGGATCGCCGTCGCCCTCGTCGCCGCCCTGCTCGGCTGGCTGACGCTGGAAATGACCAAGACGAAGGAAGAGGTCGCGGGCGGTCCGTTCGGCGTCCCCTTCGAGCTCGTCGCGCAGGATGGCAAGCCGATCACCGAAAAGGCCTTCACCGGCAAGCCGACCGCCCTCTTCTTCGGCTTCACCCACTGCCCGGAAGTCTGCCCGACGACGCTGTTCGAGATGAACGGCTGGCTCACCAAGGTCGATCCCGACGGTTCCAAACTGCAGGCCTATTTCATTACCGTCGATCCGGAGCGCGACACGCCAGAGCTGATCGGCCAGTATGTCGGCAACGTCTCCAAGCGCATCACCGGTATTTCCGGCCCGACGGACAAGGTGCTGGAGATGGTCAAGGGCTACCGGGTCTACTACCGCAAGGTGCCGCTTGACGAGGCCAAGCCCGACGGCGACTACACGATGGACCACACGGCATCCGTCTTCCTGCTCGACGCGACCGGCCGCTTCGTCGGCACCATCGCCTATGGCGAGAACCCCGAGGTCGCCGAGCAGAAGCTGACGAACCTGATCAAGGGATAATCGTCAGGCCGGGCATACACCTTTGCCCTCCGCTTTCGGACATGCTAGGCGGACCTGAAACAACAGGGACCCCGAGCCGTGAGCGAAATCCGCCTCTATATCACCACGACCGAGAAGCGGGCCGATATCGCCCTCTCGCTGATGACCGACGCCTTCGAGGAAGAAGGTTATGCCATCGCGACGATGGAGATCGACGAAAAGAAGGACATCTGGGAAGCCTCCGTCTACATGTTCCGTGAGGACGAGGCTGAAATCCACGGGCGTTTCGCGGCGCTGCTTGCCGAGGCGTTTCCCGATGCGCCGATCGAGCGAGAGGAACTGCCCGATATCGACTGGATCGCCAAGTCGCTGGAAGGCCTGAAGCCGGTGCGCGCCGCGCGTTTCGTCGTGCACGGCTCGCATGACCGCGGCAAGGTGCGGGCTGGCGAGATCGCCATCGAGATCGACGCCGGCCAGGCCTTCGGAACCGGCCATCACGGCACGACGGCGGGCTGCCTGGAGGTGATCTCCGACGTGATGCGCACGCGCAAGGTCAAGCGCGTTCTCGACCTCGGCACCGGCAGCGGCGTTCTGGCGATTGCCGCGCGCAAGCTCGCCCCGGTCACGGTTCTGGCGACGGACATCGACCCGATCGCCACGCGCGTCGCACGGGAAAACGTCCGCCTCAACGGCATCGCCTCCGGCGTCGCACTGGAAACAGCGCCGGGCTTCCACTCCACCGCCTTCGGCCGCCACGGCCCCTTCGACCTCATCATCGCCAATATCCTCGCCCGGCCGCTGATGCGCATGGCGCCGCAGCTCGCCGCACAACTGGCGCCGCAGGGCGATGTCATCCTGTCCGGCATCCTCGCCTCGCAGCGCTGGAAGGTGCTTGCTGCGTACAATGGCGCAGGCCTGCGTCATGTGCGCACGATCTGGCGCGAAGGCTGGGTGACGATCCACCTCGACAACCGGCGGTGACGGCACCGTCCGGAAGCGGGGTGGCAACATCCCGCTTCAACGCAAGGGAAATACAGGCAAAATAAAAGGCGGTGCCAGAGGCACCGCCTATGGGCCGGCGAACCGACCTGCCCGCGAGCTTGAGGAGGAGGAGTGCTCAAGCGGGCCTATGTGTTCCGAGCGCCTTCCCGGAGGAGGGAGGAGGAGTGACCGGCAAGACGCCTGATCGGAACACCTAGTCTTTTGCCTTTCGGCAGTTCATTTTGCGATCCGAAGGACTGGAGGGGCTTTCACTTCGTTTCGCTTGAAGCGCGTTTTGTTTCGCTTCGTTGGCGCCGCTTATACAAGATTCGAAAATTTGCGACAGAGCCTTTGGGACATGGGTGCCATGCACACAATGCATAAGTCCAATTACAGACCTCTTGGCACGATCCGGGAGCTTTCCTGATCATGGCCGCCACCATCATTCCGCTCATCACCCTTGCGATTATCGTCTTCGTGCTGTGGATCGCGATCCGCGCCAACATCGAGGCGCGCAGGAATCCGCACCGCGTCGAAAGCACCATGCGCAACGAGGCTGAACGCCGTCGTATCGCCCTGTCCCTGCGCGATGCCCTCAGCCGCAAGCCGCTCGGCGCAACGCTGGCCGAACAGCTCTGGCGAAAGCTGGCAAACGAGGTGCCGGGCAACGGCGTGATCTACGACTATCACCGGGATTTCTGCGGCCAGGGCCTCATCCGCACCGATGACGGCGTCATGCTCGCCGACGTGCAGGATGGCGGGGCCTATTTCGGCTCCCCCATCGCGGCGTGGAAGACCGAGGAAGACTTCGTCGCCTTCCTCGCCCGCCAGTCGGATTTTTCGATGAGCGGCTGGGATGCCGGCGAACCCGCCTTCTTCACCGAGGACGACTGGTATCGCAACAACCAGCGCCTGACCCGCGCCGTGCTGGAGCGCTATCTCTCCCGCCTTTGACGCAGCCGGCCGATAGCCAAAGCGTACCGCGATCGGCCAGATTCGCTCTCTGCGCTTCAATGCTTAGGTTTTTCGCATGCCGGCAGCGCAAAACCGCCGCGCACTTTTGCGCGACATGCTTTAGATTGCCGGCACGATTCATCGCCATACCGGAAGTCTCCCATGTTCCAGAGTTTCGACGTCACCTCCACGCCCCAGTTCGGCCGCGAACGCGCCGATGCGCTGCGCGCCAGCTTCGATGCACTCGGCATCGACGGCTTCCTCGTGCCGCGCGCCGACGAGTATCAGGGCGAATACGTGCCGGCCTCGGCCGAGCGCCTTTCCTGGCTGACGGGCTTCACCGGTTCGGCCGGCGTTGCGCTCGTCATGCACGGTGCGGCCGTGGTCTTCGTCGATGGCCGCTATGTCACGCAGCTCGCCGAGCAGGTCGACGGCAGCGTCTACACCGGTGGCGACCTCGTCGGCGAACCGCCGCATCTCTGGCTGCAGAACCACGCGCCGAAGGGTTTCCGTCTCGGCATCGACCCGTGGCTGCACACCGGCGCTGAAGTGCGCCGCCTTGAGAAGGCGCTTGCCGGCCTCGGCGGCGCCCTCATCTTCCTGCCCCACAACCCGCTCGACAAGGCCTGGGCCGACCGCCCGAGCGAACCGCTCGGCCGCGTGACGATCCAGGCGATCGACCAGGCCGGGGAACTGGCCAGGGACAAGCTCGCCAAGATGGCGGAGGCGACCGCCAAGGCCGGCGCGGATGCCCTCGCCGTCACCGACCCGTCCTCCATCGCCTGGATCTTCAACATCCGCGGCAGCGACGTGCCGCACACGCCGCATCCCTTGGCCCGCGCCATCATTCCGGCAGAGGGTCGCCCGCAGCTCTTCCTCGACAAGCGCAAGACCGGCATCGAGCCCGAGGCCTACCTCACCCAGCTCGCCGACCTCGTACCGCCGTCGCAGTTCGACGAGCGCATCGCGGCGCTCGCCGCCGAGGGCAAGCGCATCCTGATCGATCCTGACCAGGCGCCCTTCGCGCTCGCCGAGATCGTGCGCCGCAAGGGCGGCACGCTGGTCGAGGCCAACGACCCGGCCCGCCTGCCCCGCGCCTGCAAGAACGCGGTCGAGCTGCAGGGTTCCGCGCGCGCCCATCTTCAGGACGGCGCGGCCATGGTGGAGTTCCTCGCCTGGCTCGACGGCACGACGCCCGGCACGCAAACAGAAATGGCCGTCACGAAGAAACTGGAGGCCGTGCGCGCCAGCGTCGGCGAGCGTCACCAGAACCCGCTGAAGGATGTGTCCTTCGACACCATCGCGGGCGCCGGCGCCCATGCCGCCATCATGCATTACCGGGTGACGACCGCATCGGACACGCTCATCGAGCCGGGCACGCTCTTCCTCATCGATTCCGGCGCGCAATACATCAATGGCACGACCGACATCACCCGCACGGTGGCGATCGGCGCGGTGCCGGAGGAACAGAAGCGCTTCTTCACCCTGGTGCTGAAGGGCATGATCGCGATCAGCACGGCACGCTTCCCGAAAGGCTCGCGCGGCTGCGACCTCGATCCGCTCGCCCGCATCGCGCTGTGGAAGGCCGGTGCCGATTTCGCCCATGGCACAGGCCACGGCGTCGGCTCCTATCTCTCCGTGCATGAGGGTCCGCAGCGCATTTCCCGGCTTTCGACGCAGGAGCTTCTGGCCGGAATGATCCTGTCCAACGAGCCCGGCTACTACCGCCCCGGCGCCTTCGGCATCCGCATCGAGAACCTGATCCACGTCCTGCCGGCCGCCCCGGTCGACGGCGGCGACATGGACATGCTCGGCTTCGAGACGCTGACCTTCTGCCCGATCGACCGCCGGCTCGTCGTCGCCGCCCTGATGACGGAAGACGAGCTTGCCTGGCTGAACGCCTACCACGCGGATGTGCGCGAAAAGATCACGCCGCTGCTGTCGGACGAAGCAACGAAGAGCTGGCTGGAAAAGGCGACGGCGCCGGTCAGCCGATGAACTGACGCAGCACCATCACGACGACCCAGCCGATGGCCAGCACCGGCAGGAGCGAGAGACGCAGGCCAAGCAGGAAGGCGATGGCCATCGTCACGCTGACGTCGAAACCGCCCGTCACGGCTGCCGGCGCCACCAGCGTGGTGAGCACGGCGGCCGGAACGGCGTTCAGCGCCGCTTCGGCGCGCGGTGGGATGCGCTTCATGCGCGTGATGAAGACATAGCCGCCGACGCGCGTCAGGTAGGTCGCGATGGCGCCAGCGGCGATGATCAGCAGCGTCTGCGTGTGGAACAGCGTGTCCATGCTCATGCCTCCCCACGTGCAGCGTCGCCGACCGGCTCGGCCGGTGCCTTGTCATCGAGCGGCATGACCGCCGCGACGAGTACCCCCGCAAGCGCGCCAAGGCTGACATGCCAGGGCGAGCCGACGAAATGCAGCGCCAGGATCGAGCCTGCCGAGGAGGCCAGCACCACCGGAAGCCAGTTCGCCCGGCTGCGGAAGCCGAGCACCAGGCCCATGAAGTAGATCGGCAGCAGCACATCGATGCCGATCTCCTTGGGATCGCCGATCAGGTTGCCGAGCAGTCCCCCGACAACCGTCAGGCAGAGCCAGGGCACATAGACGCTGAGGCCGAGCACCATCGACCAGATATAGCTGACGCGGATACCCGCATCCGCGCGACGCTCGGTTTCGGCGAACTGAGGGTCGGTGAGGAAGAACAGCGACGTCGCCTTCTGCCAGAAGGTGAGATGCCGGATATGGGCGGCGATCGCCGCCGAATAGAGCACGTGCCGGAAGTTCACGGCGAAGATCGACAGCACCACCAGCCAGGGCGCGACATTGTGATCGAAGAGCTCGACGCCGACGAGCTGGCTGGCGCCGGCATAAAGCGTCGCGCTCATCAACGCCGCTTCCGCGATCGTCAGGCCGTTGTCCACGGCGACGGCGCCGAACAGCACGGCAAATGGCGCCGCGGCGATCGCGACGGCGCTGCCACGCCGGAAGGCGTCGCGGATTTCTTCTTTCGTGGCGGGGGTCATGGGTCTGCTCAAGATCTGTCGCAAATCCGGGAGGAGCGCACGGCGGTCTTCCGGCCGGACTTGCAGGAAACGATCCGCCACCCATAGAACAGGCGCGATCCACCCGCAAACCAATATGGCTGATGGACCGTTCAGCGTCGTTGATCAATCAGCGCCGGTTTTCTTCCGGCGCTGATTGATTATCAGCTCTTCTTGAGCTGGAACGTGTGCTCGGGTGCCGGAAAGCTGCGCGCCTTCACCTCTTCGGCGTAGGTCGCGAAAGCCTCGCTCATGACGGGGGCGAGATTGGCGAAGTGCTTGACGAAGCGCGGCTTGAAATCCGTGAAGATGCCGAGCACGTCGTCGACGACCAGCACCTGTCCGTCGCAGGCCGGCGAGGCTCCGATGCCGATGGTCGGCGCCTTGACCGTGCCGGTGATCTCGCGCGCCAGCGGCTCGACCGTGCCCTCGATGACGATGGCGAAGGCGCCGGCATCGTCGATGGCCGCAGCGTCGCGGCGGATCTTCTCGACTTCCTTGTCGTTGCGCCCGAGCGAGCGGTAGCCGCCGGTCGTGTTGATGAGCTGCGGCATCAGGCCGACATGGCCGAGCACCGGAATGCCGCGCTGGGTGAGGAAATGCACCGTCTCGGCCATTTCCGCCCCGCCCTCCAGCTTGATCGCCGAACAGCCGGTTTCCTTGAGAACCCTGGCAGCCGTCGCAAAGGCCTGTTCCTTCGACTGCTGGTAGGAGCCGAAGGGCAGATCGACGACGACGCAGGCGCTGGACGAGCCGCGCATGACGGCCTGGCCATGGGCGATCATCATCTCGATCGTCACGCCGACGGTGGAATCGAGACCGTAGAGCACCATGCCGAGGCTGTCGCCGACCAGCATGAAATCGACATGGGGATCCATGAGCTTGGCGACCGGGGTCGTGTAGGCGGTGAGGCTGACGATCGGACGCTCGCCCTTGAGGGCCCGGATGTCGGCGGGCGCCAGACGGCGCTTGGCGGTATGTACGCTCATGTCACGCTACCTTTTTCATGTTTTTCGGGCCAAAAACCCGATTATCGAGGAGTTTCGTGCTCCCAAAGCGCACGAAAAGCAACAAAAGAACCGGTCGATCGCCGACCGTGTCGATCTCGGCAAGCGTCTGCGGATCGCGGATCGCGACCACTTCGGGCTTGGCGAGCGGCTCGCTGGCAAGAAAGGCGGTAACGCCCGCCTCCAGGCGCCTTGCATCCGTCTCGCCCGCCATGATCAGCCGCTCGGCTTCCTCCAGCGCGCGCGGCACGATGGCGGCAGCGGCGCGCTCCCCGGCCGAGAGGTAGACGTTGCGCGAGGAACAGGCGAGCCCGTCCGCCTCGCGCACCGTCGGCACGCCGATCACCTCGACCGGCTGTGCCAGGTCCTCGGCCATGCGGCGGATGATGGTGAGCTGCTGGAAGTCCTTCTCGCCGAAATAGGCGCGGTCCGGCTGGGCGATATTGAAGAGCTTGGTGACGACGGTCGCGACCCCCGCGAAATGCCCGGGGCGGACGGACCCTTCGAGCTCCGAGCCGAGCTTCGGCACATCAACGACAGTCTCCATCGGCCGCGGATACATGTCGGAAACGCCCGGTGCGAAGAGATAGTGCACGCCTTCGGCCTCCAGCATCGCCTGGTCGCGGGCAAGGTCGCGCGGATAGCGCGCAAGATCCTCGTTTGCTCCGAACTGCAGCGGATTGACGAAGATGGTGGCGACGACGATGTCGTTGTCGGCGCGGGCCCGCCGGGCAAGCTCCATATGGCCGACATGAAGGTAGCCCATGGTGGGCACGAGACCGATGGTGCGACCGTCCAGCCGGTGCGGCGCCAGCGCCGCGCGCAAATCCGCGATGGTTGTAAAGGTCTGCATCGACGGTTCCTCCTTGCTCTCGCCCTCTCCCGCGGGCGATGCCACCTGCACGATCTCTGCGGATCGGCTCCAGGAAGCGCCGTTTTCTATCTTGTGCAGCGCAAAAAGACAATCGGCAAACACCTTGGGCGGCGATAGGCCCCGCCGCTGGGCAGCATTGCATTTTGCGCACTGTACATTTCGCTCAATGCCCAGTAGAGAGCGCGTTGACACGCCCGTCGCATACGAGCGCAGAGTGCGACGCCAGATCGTCGCGGAACCCGAATTCCGAAAGACCCTACATGACGAGTTTTGAAAGCCTCGCTCCGGCGATGGCAAAGGCGTTGGAAAAACGCGGCTACACCACCTTGACGCCGGTGCAGATCGCCGTCTCCGACCCCAAGATCGGCGATTCCGATGCGCTGGTCTCCGCCCAGACCGGCTCCGGCAAGACCGTCGCCTTCGGCCTCGCGCTCGCCCCGACGCTGCTTGAGGGCGAAGAACGCTTCGCCCGCGCCGAGAGCCCGCTTGCCCTCGTCATCGCGCCGACGCGCGAGCTTGCCATGCAGGTCAAGCGCGAGCTGGAATGGCTCTACGAGATGACCGGTGCCGTCATTGCCTCCTGCGTCGGCGGCATGGACGTGCGCAACGAGCGGCGCGCGCTGGAGCGCGGCGCCCATATCATCGTCGGCACGCCGGGACGCCTGCGCGACCACATCACCCGCGGCAACCTCGATCTCTCCGCCATCCGCGCAGTCGTGCTCGACGAAGCCGACGAGATGCTCGACCTCGGTTTCCGCGAAGACCTCGAATTCATCCTCGAAGCCGCGCCGGAAGACCGCCGCACGCTGATGTTCTCGGCCACCGTGCCGAAGGAGATCGCCGCGCTCGCCAAGAACTACCAGCGCGACGCGCTCCGCATCTCGACTGCGTCCGAGCGGGAGCAGCATGTCGATATCGACTATCGCGCCCTGCTAGCCGTGCCCGCCGACCGCGAGAACGCCATCATCAACGTTCTGCGCTACTACGATGCGCAGAACGCCATCGTCTTCTGTTCGACGCGCGCAGCGGTGAACCACCTGACCGCCCGCTTCAACAATCGCGGCTTCTCGGTCGTGGCACTCTCCGGCGAACTCAGCCAGAACGAGCGCACCCACGCGCTGCAGGCCATGCGCGATGGCCGCGCCCGCGTCTGCATCGCCACCGACGTCGCCGCCCGTGGCATCGACCTGCCCAATCTGGAGCTCGTCGTGCATGCCGACCTGCCGACCAACCCGGAAACGCTGCTGCACCGCTCGGGCCGCACCGGCCGTGCCGGCCGCAAGGGCGTCAGCGCGCTCATCGTGCCGCTCAGCGCCCGCCGCAAGGCCGAGCGCCTGCTGCAGGCCGCCAACCTCAAGGCGAACTGGGCGACCCCGCCGTCCGCCGAGGACATCCTGCGCCGCGACGACGAGCGTCTGCTCGCCGACCCCATGCTGACCGACACGATCGGAGAAGACGAGATCGAGACGATCGACGCGCTCGCCGCACGCTTCGATGCCCGCCAGCTGGCCGCCGCCGTCGCCCGTTTCTTCAAGGCTGGCCGCTCGGCGCCGGAAGACCTGGTCGAGGTCTCGCTCGAACAGCGCAAGCCGCGCGAGCGCGGCAACGACTTCATTCCCGCCGAAACCAAGCGCCCGCGCGACGGTTTCGGGGCAAGCGTCTGGATCTCCGTGTCGGTCGGCCGCAAGCAGCGCGCCGAACCGCGCTGGCTGATCCCGATGCTCTGCCGCAACGGCAGCATCACCAAGAACGAGATCGGCGCGATCAAGATGCAGCCGGAAGAGACCTATATCGAGCTCTCCGCCGCGGCCGCCGACGGCTTCCTCGGCCATCTCGGCCCGGGCAGCATGCTGGAGCGCGGCATCCGCGTTACCGTGCTGGAAGGCCAGCCCGACCTGACGCCGCAGCCCTATACGCGTGCGCCCGGCGAGAAGACGCAGCGCTACGACAAGCCGGAACGCCGCGCCGACTGGAAGCCGAAGGGCGAATTCGAGAAGAAGCCGCGTTTCGAGAAGAAGCGCGATTTCGACAAGCCGGAAGGTGCCGCCGCCAAGCCGCACTGGAAGGACCGCGAAGACGGCGGCAAGAAGCCCGCCAAGCCCTTCGCCGGTGCCAAGCCCTTCAAGGGCAAGCGCGACGAAAAATTCGCCAAGCCCGACGGCGCGCCGCGTAAGCCGAAGGGCAAGAAGCCGGATCGCTTTTAAACAATGACACCTGACCGGCGCGGAACCATCCGGTCCGCGCCGCGTTACCCCCGCGCTTTTGCGAGGGGGTTTTCATGGCAGGAAACGACGCGCAGACGGCGGCGGACAAAGACGAACTCAACCGGTTCGTGACCGGCCTCGGCCGCGGTGTCGCCGGCGCCCTGTTCCTGGCGCTGCCCATGCTGATGACCATGGAAATGTGGCATCTCGGCTTCTCCATGGCGCGCGAGCGCCTGTTCCTGCTGCTCCTCCTCGACATTCCCCTGTTGATCCTGCTCGCCCATCGCATCGGTTTCGAGGAGACATTTGGCTGGCGCGAGGCAATCCGTGACGCGGCGATCGCCTATGGCATCGGCATCCTGACCAGCTTGGTAGTGCTGACGGCGCTCGGCCTGCTGCGTGGCGGCATGCCGGCGAGCGAACTTTCCGGCAAGGTCGCCCTGCAATCCGTCCCCGCCAGCATCGGCGCCATGCTCGGCCGCAGCCAGCTCGGCCATGATGACGATGACACCGGAACGAAGGAGACGAGTTATGCCGGCGAGCTGCTGCTGATGGCGGCCGGGGCCCTCTTTCTCTCGCTCAACATCGCGCCGACCGACGAGATGATGGTGCTCGCCTACAAGATGACCGTCTGGCATGCCCTTGCCGTCGCCCTCATCTCCATCGCCCTCATGCACGGCTTCGTCTATGCGGTGTCCTTCACCGGCGGGCACGAGCTTTCCCCGCAGACGCCCTGGTGGCACGCCTTCGTGCGCTTCACCCTGCCCGGCTATGTCATCGCGCTGGTGATCAGCATCTTCGCCCTGTGGATCTTCGAGCGCCTTGGCGGCAGTGCGCCGGTCGAGGTCACATTGTCCGTCATCGTGCTCGGTTTTCCCGCAGCGCTTGGCGCCGCAGCCGCGCGATTGATCCTGTGAGGCAGCCATGACCCGATCCGAACGGGGCCGCCATCGCGAACGCCACGATCCGCACTGGATCGAATGGCTGACCGGCCTGGTCTCCGCGCTCCTCGTCGCCGGCATGCTCGGCTGGATCGGCTGGGAGGCTTTCACGCGGGAGGCGACGCCACCGGACCTTTCCGTCACGGTGCTGACGACGGAGAAGACCGGCGCCGGACAGCGCGTCACCTTCGACATCGCCAATTCCGGAACCACCACCGCGGCAGCCGTCACCGTCATCGGGCGGCTGATGGAAGGCGAAAAGATCGTCGAGGAGAGCCACGTTGTCTTCGACTATGTCGCCGCAGAATCGAAGTCGACAGGCGCCATCCTGTTTGCGGGAGAACCGGCCGGACGGCGGGTGGATATCCGTGCCGCGGGCTACACCGGTCCATAGCGGCCAACGGCTTGAAAAAGCGGAACCAAATACGCATCTGCGGATTGAACAAAAGACAAGTATCCGTGTCCGCATCGAAATGGGCATTCCAGACCCCGCAAGGCTTCACCATGGCATGGCCCATTCTCATCCTGCTGACCACCCAGGTCCTCCTCCCGGCCTTCTTCTTCTCCTGGCTCTTTCTGCCCCGCCCCATCGACCGGCTCGGCTGGCTGACACGCGTCGCCTACGGGGCGGCCTACTTCGCCTTCATCGCCGTCATCGGGCGCTGGGATTTCCTCGGCGCCGCCCTTGCAATGCTCCTGCCGGCGGCGTTCGTCGTGGCCACCGCCCTCTCCTATCTGCGCGTTCGCGGCCGGCCCTGGAATGCATCACCCTCGCTCTTGCGCGCGCATGGCTTCACCGCAGCCATGGCCGTGTTCTTCCTGGCGCTGACGGCACGGGCCCTTTCCGGCTACGGCTACAAGGAGACGGCCGTGGAGCTCGCCTTCCCGTTCGCCGCCGGCACCTACTATGTCGGCCAGGGCGGCGGCACGACCTCGATCAACTATCACCATGCCAGCCAGAGCCAGCGCTTCGCGCTCGACATCGTCGCGCTTAACGGTTTCGGCATGCGCGCGAATGGGCTGATGCCGAAGGACCTTGCGGACTACGAGATCTATGACCGGGAGGTGAAGAGCCCCTGCAACGGCGTCGCCATCGCCACCCACGACGGTGTCGAGGACAACCGCATCTCCGAGAGCAATACCGAGGCGCCGGCGGGCAACCACATCATCCTCGCCTGCGGCTCGGCGCGCATCCTGCTTGCCCATTTCCGCAAGGGTTCGGTCGCCGTCGCCGATGGCGCGGTCGTCACGAAGGGCGAAACGCTCGGCCGGGTCGGCAATTCCGGCAATTCATCCGAGCCGCACCTGCACATGCATGCCTATCTCGGCGGCACGCGGGACTACAACGAAGGCCAGGGCGTGCCCATGACCTTCGACGGCCGCTTCCTCGTGCGCGGCTCGATCGTCACGGCGCCTTGACCCGCTCGAGCCAGCCGTCCTCGTCGATGACCTCGACGTTGAACTCCCGTGCCTTGTCAAGCTTGGAGCCGGCGCCCGGCCCGGCGACCACGAGATCCGTCTTCTTGGAGACAGAACCCGCCACCTTGGCGCCCAGCCGCTCGGCCATCGCCTTGGCCTCGTCGCGCGTCATCTTCTCCAGCGATCCCGTGAACACCACCGTCTTGCCGGCGACCGGGCTCGCAGTCGCCACCACCGCTTCGGCGGCCTGCGGCTCCACCTCCTTGCGCAGGGCAGCGATGACCTGAAGGTTGCGCGGTTCCTTGTAGAACTCCACGAGAGCCCGGGCGACGACCTCGCCGATCCCGTCGATGCTGTTCAGTTCGGTCCACGCGTCGCCCGAAAACGACGACGCCGCGATCAGCGCCTCCTCGAAGGCCGCGTAGGTGCCATAGGCACGCGCCAGCAGCTTGGCATTGCCTTCCCCCACATGGCGGATACCGAGCGCGTAGATGAAACGGTTGAGCGCGATGGAGCGCCGCGCATCGATGGCATCATAGAGCTTGCGAACGCTCACCTTGCCGAAACCGTCAATATTCTCGAGTTTCGTCAGCTCGGATTCGTCCTGCCGCTTCCGGAGCGTGAAGATGTCAGGCGCGGTGCGGATGCTGAGACTGTCGTCCTGCGCGGTGAAGAAGAAGTCGATCTGCTTGGTTCCGAGGCCTTCGATGTCGAAGGCGTTGCGCGAGACGAAATGCTTGAGATGCTCCACCGCCTGCGCGGGGCAGACGAACCCACCCGTGCACCGTGTCACCGAATCGAGGCGGCCGGTCTTTTCGTTGCGCTCGCGGACGGCATGGCTGCGGCAGGACGGGCATTCCGTCGGAAATTCGTATGGTTGCGATTCCGGTTTGCGTTTCTCCAGCACGACGTCAAGCACCTGCGGAATGACATCGCCCGCGCGCTGCACGATAACGGTGTCGCCGATGCGAATGTCATGGCCCTCCGGCCGGATGCGGTCGCCGCTGTTGCCGATGCCCGCGATGTAGTCGGCATTGTGCAAGGTTGCATTGGTGACGACCACGCCGCCAACGGTAACGGGTGCAAGGCGGGCGACGGGCGTCAGCGCCCCGGTCCGACCCACCTGGATGTCGATATCCTCGACGGTGGTGAAGGCTTGCTCGGCCGGGAACTTGTGCGCCGTCGCCCAGCGCGGCGAGCGAGAGCGGAAACCGAGGCGTTCCTGCAATGCCAGCTCGTCCACCTTGTAGACGACGCCGTCGATGTCATAGTCGAGATCCGGGCGGTCGAGGCCGATCTCGCGGTAATGCGCGATGATGTCATCGACGCGGGAAAGCCGCTTGGTCATCGGATTGACCGGGAAGCCCCAGGCCTTCAGCACCTCGATCATGCCATATTGCGTATCGGCCGGCATGGCCGACATCTCGCCCCAGGCATAGGCGAAGAAACGCAGCTTTCGGCTCGCCGTCACCGTCGCGTCGAGCTGGCGCAGCGAGCCCGCCGCCGTGTTGCGCGGATTGACATAGGTCTGCTTGCCCTCCGCCGCCATCTTCTCGTTGAGCGCCAGAAAGTCGCTCTTGGCCATATAGACCTCGCCGCGCACCTCAACGACATCAGGCGCACCGGCCGGCAGGCGGTTCGGGATCTCGCCGATGGTCATGACATTGGCGGTGACGTTCTCGCCCGTCGTGCCGTCGCCGCGCGTCGCCGCACTGACCAGCCGGCCGTTCTCGTAGCGGATCGACATCGAAAGGCCGTCGATCTTCGGCTCGGCTGTAAACGCGATCGAATCGTCCGGCAGACGGCCGAGGAAGCGGTAGACGGAGGCGACGAAGTCCCGGACGTCCTCGTCGGAGAACGTATTGTCGAGCGAGAGCATCGGGCGCGAATGGGTGATCGGCGCGAAGGTCGGCAGTGGAGCCGAGCCGATGCGGCGCGATGGGCTGTCGTCGCGCACCAGCGCCGGAAACCGCGCCTCGATCGCCTCGTTGCGCCGCTTCAGGGCGTCATAGTCGGCATCCGAAATTTCCGGCGCGTCCTGACCGTGGTACAGGTCGTCGTTGCGCGCGATTTCGGCCGCCAAAAAGGCGAGTTCTGCCGCAGCCTCTTCTTCACTGAGATTCTCGACGGGGGTTTTCACGTTCGCCATGGCCTGCTCCGGGATTCTGCCACCGTTCTAGAGGAAATGAGGTGAAAGAAAAGATGGGAGCACGATGAGGGGCCGTCGCCGGCTATACCCCACCCGAAAGCAACCGCGCCGCCGCCGCCCTCGCCTCGTCGGTCACCGAAGCGCCGGCGAGCATGCGGGCGATTTCTTCCGTGCGCGCGCCATCGTCCATGCGGGCGACGCGGGTGGCGACGGTCTCGCTGCCTTCGACTGGTCCCTTGGAGATGAGAAGGTGCGTCGCCGCACGGGCCGCGACCTGCGGGGCGTGGGTGACGGAGAGCACCTGCACGGTGGAGGACAGCCGCTTCAGCCGCTGGCCGATGGCATCGGCCACCGCACCGCCGACGCCGGTGTCGATTTCGTCGAAGACGAGGGTCGGCGCGGAGCCGCGGTCGGCGAGCGCCACCTTCAGCGCCAGCAGGAAACGCGAGAGTTCCCCGCCGGAGGCGACCTTCATGATCGGACCGGGACGCGTTCCGGGATTGGTCTGGACGTGGAATTCGACCGTGTCGATCCCCTCTTCCGCGCCACCCTCCAGGTCGGTGGTGATCTCGACGGTGAAGCGCGCGCGCTCCAGCTTCAGCGCCGGCAGCTCCGCCATGACGGCGGCGGCAAGCGCCTCGGCCGCATGGTGGCGCTTGTCGGAGAGCGAACGGGCGGCCTGGTCGAATGCGGCACGCGTCTCGGCAAGATGCGCCTGAAGCCGCACCAGCTTCTCCTCGCCGGCATCGAGATCGGCAAGATCGGCGATCATCTTGGCGGCAAGGGCCGGAAGGCCGGTGACGGGCACGGAGTATTTGCGGGCGGCCGCGCGCAGGGCGAAGAGGCGCTCTTCCGTGCGCTCCAGCTCCTTCGGATCGTATTCGGTCTTGCGCAGCGCCACCTCGACGGCCATCTGTGCGTCGGAAAGCTGGTTCAATGCCTGGTCGAGCAGCTCGACCGTCTCCTCCAGCAGGCCCGGCGCCTCGTGGCTCTTGCGCTCAAGACGGCGCACAAGCGCGGCGATGAGGGGCACGGGCGAGGCATTGCCATTCAGGAATTCGCTCGCCTCGTTGATGTCACCGGCGATACGCTCGGCCTTCATCATGCGGGCGCGGACTTCCGCCAGCGCATCCTCCTCGCCATCGCGCGGCGAGAGGACTTCCAGCTCCTCGACGGAGGAACGCAGGTAATCGGCCTCGCGGGCAGCCGCTTCCACCTTGTCACGGTGACGGCGCAGCGTGCGTTCGGCTTCCTTCCACTGGTGATAGAGCGTGCCGACATCGCCTGCCGCCTCGCCGAGACCGCCGAAGGCATCGAGCAGCAGACGGTGCGCATCGGTATCGACAAGCGCACGATCGTCATGCTGGCCATGAATTTCGACGAGGCGCTGGCCGACCTGCCGCATCAGCTGCACGGAGACCGGCTGATCGTTGACGAAGGCCTTGGTGCGCCCGTCGGCGGATTGCTGGCGCCGGAAGATGAGATCGCCATCGTCGTCGATGCCATTGTCGCGCAGGAGCGTCCGGGCGGCGTGACCATGCGGCACGTCGAAGACCGCCGTCACCTGACCGCGATCCACGCCATGGCGCACCAGCGAGCCGTCACCCCGCCCGCCGAGCGCGAGCGACAGACTGTCGAGAAGAATGGATTTTCCGGCGCCCGTCTCGCCCGTCAGCACGGAAAGGCCCGGCTCGAAAGCAAGGTCGAGCCTTTCGATCAGGACGATATCGCGGATCGAAAGCTGCGCCAGCATGGCCCTGCCATATCTCTTGCTTAGACGCCGAGCAGCTTCTTGCCTGCACGAGAAATCCAGGACCCGCTGTTTTCACGCGGTTCGAGGCCCTTCGACTGCAGGAGCTTGTAGCTGTCGGAATACCACTGGCTGTCGGGATAGTTATGGCCGAGCACCGCCGCCGCCGTCTGCGCTTCCGTATCCACGCCCATGGCGTAATAGGTCTCGACGAGACGGGCGAGCGCTTCCTCGATCTGGTTGGTCATCGGATACTTTTCGACGACGACGCGGAAGCGGCTGGCTGCCGCGATATATTCCTTGCGCTCGAGATAATAGCGGCCGACCTGCATTTCCTTGCCGGCGAGCTGGTCACGGGCAAACCGCATCTTGGTCTGCGCGTCCTCGACATATTCCGAATCGGGGTAGTTCTCGACAACGGCCTGCATGGCTTCCAGCGTCTGCGCGGAGGCGCGCTGGTCCTGCGTCACGCTCGGGATCTGCTTCCAATAGGCAAGGCCGACGATGTACTGCGCATAGGCCGCGTCTTCCGAACCCGGATAGAGGTTGAGATAGCGCTTGCCGGCGGTGATCGCCTCCTCGTTGCGGCCCTGGCGGTAATTGGTGAAGGCCGACATGACGAGCGCCTTGCGCGCTTCCTCGGAGAAGGGATGCTGGCGATCGACGGCCTCGAACTTGCGGCTCGCCTCTCCCACCTTGCCGGCGTTCAGGTTGGCAAGGCCCTGGTTGTAGAGCTTGTCGGCAGGCTCAGTCTCGCCGGCCAGCTTGGTGATGTCGATATCGGGATCCGACTGGCACGCGGAAAGAACGACAGGCGAAGCCGCCGCAAAAAGCGTAAGATAGACAATGCGCGCCGTCTTCTTCACACCAACAGACCCTGCAACAACCATGTGACAATCCCAGTTCAACGGACGCGATGCGGTAACCCGCCCCGCGCGCCCCGCGTTGTATCTCCAAATACGTGAAGACCGCAACGCCATGCCGATGCATTAACGCATTTTTGTGGCAAGGCTGTCTGGAAAGCAGCGGCCGGAAAAATTCCCCTCAAAGGGACCAGGGCGCAAATTCCGGCGCGTTGACCGCGATCAGCTCGCGCTGCCCCGGCCGCGAGCGCGGCGCGGCGGCTTCGACGACCTCATAGGCCGTACGGTCGCTGAGCAGCGCCTTCAGGGCATGGGCGTTCATCTTGTGGCCGCCGCGATAGGAGCGGTAGCAGCCGATGAACTGTGCGCCGGCAAGCGCAAGGTCACCCACGGCGTCGAGCGTCTTGTGGCGCACGAACTCGTCCTTGGCGTACCGCAGGCCCTCGACATTGATCACGGTGTTGTCATCGGAAATGACGACGGAGTTTTCCAGCGACGAGCCGAGCGCAAAGCCGGCGGCCCAGAGCTTTTCCACGTCGCGCATGAAACCGAAGGTGCGGGCGCGCGACAGTTCGTTGCGGAACGCTGTCGGCGTAAGGTCGCCCTTCCAGGACTGGCGGCCGATCAACGGGCAGTCGAAATCGATCTCGACTTCGAATCGCGTGCCGTCATAGGGCGAGAACTCGGCCCAGGACGCGCCTGCCTCGACACGCACCGGCTTGACGATGCGGATATAGCGGCGCTTGACGGCAAGCGGGATGAGGCCGACCTGATCGATCGCATCGATGAACGGCGCAGAGCTGCCGTCCATGATCGGCATTTCGGCGCCGGTGACTTCGATCAGCACGTTGTCGAGGCCAAGCGCGTACAGCGCAGCCATGACGTGCTCCACGGTGGCGATCATGGTGGCCGGCGAAAAGCCGAGGACCGTGCAGAGGTCCGTGTTGCCGACCTGTGCGGAGACCGCGCGGTATTCGCTGACGGTGCCGTCGTCGTGCAGGCGCTGGAAGACGATGCCGCTGTCGGCTTCGGCAGGATTGAAGGTGATCGAAACGGCCGCGCCGGAATGGACGCCCGTGCCCGAAATGGTCACCGGGTTCGCAATCGTCGTCTGGAAACCGAGCATACCGATCGTCATGTGCATTCGCCTCGTCTTACTGTCGGCTCATTCCTCGCCGACATTCTGTCTTTCACGGGCTCGCGGAAGCCCCGGTCTTTCATTGGCCCAAGGAAACCCTTGGCCGGGCGCGCTGCGCCCACCGACAAGTCCGCCTCAACGTCTGGAGTGATTTGATGCTCTCCGGCGTGATGCCGGCATCCGATCCCTGACTGGCCCCTGTGCCTAGCCTGAATGTAGTAGGTCCCTCAGGGCTACACAAATCACTGTTTCTTTCGCTTTGTAACGCTTTATCTCGGCGGCAAGCTCTTGAAATCAGAGGCGAATCAAAAATGCCCGGACCAGGGTCCGGGCATTCTGAAAAACGATCTCCGGGAAGACCTCAGTTCGACTGGCGGCGCAGGAAGGCCGGGATTTCGAGCTGGTCGTCCTCACCGAGCGAACGCGGCTGCGGATTGGCGCGGCCATGGTCGTCGAGCTGGCCGCGGCGCGGAGCGTAGAGGCTGGCTTCAGCCGACAGCGGGCGGCGCTGCTGCTGGGCCTGCGGTGCCGGCTCCTGGGCGACCTGCGGCTCCTCGTGACGGCCGAGCGAGGACGTCAGGCGCTTCAGGAGACCCATCGGGCCGCGTTCTTCGCTGTGCGAGGCGACCGGCTGCTGGGCAGCGCGATGGTCGATCTCGGCCTGCACGACCGGCGGGAAGTCCTCGATCTTCGGCATGCGCATCGTCTGCGGCTCCTGCCGGATGATCGGAGCGGACGGTTCGACGCGCTGCTGCATGACCGGAGCCTGGTGCATCGGCTGCTGCTGGACCGGACGCTGCGCCGGCATTTCGGCCGGAGCGGCGAAGAGACGGTTCTGCAGGCGCGGCTCTTCCTGGATGGAAGCGACCGGCTGCTGCACCGGAGCCGGACGATTCACCGGAATGGCCAGTTCCCGCTCGAGGCTCTCCTCCGAGGCACGGATGGCTTCGGCGATCGGATCGATGAGCGGCTGCTGGGCAACCGGCTGCTGCATGACGGGCTGCTGCATGACCGGCTGCGGCTGGGGCGCGACGGCCTGGAACTGCGGCTGGACCGGAACGGCGGCGGAGGGACGAACTACCGGCTTGCTGAGGCTGCGAAAGTCAGCATTACGTGCAGCCACCTCCGAGGCCGCGCGGTCGATACCGGTTGCAACAACGGAAACGCGGATCAGGCCTTCGAGCTCTTCATCGAAGGTAGCGCCGAGTATGATGTTTGCGTCCGGATCGACTTCCTCGCGGATGCGGGTTGCGGCTTCGTCGACTTCGAAGAGGGTGAGGTCACGGCCACCCGTGATGGAGATGAGCAGGCCCTGTGCGCCCTTCATCGAGGTTTCGTCGAGCAGCGGGTTGGCGATCGCGGCTTCGGCAGCGGCCATTGCGCGGCCTTCGCCCGAAGCTTCGCCCGTGCCCATCATGGCGCGGCCCATCTCGCGCATCACCGAACGGACGTCGGCGAAGTCGAGGTTGATGAGGCCTTCCTTGACCATCAGGTCGGTGATGCAGGCGACGCCCGAATAGAGCACCTGGTCGGCCATCGCGAAGGCGTCGGCGAAGGTGGTCTTGTCGTTGGCGATGCGGAAGAGGTTCTGGTTCGGGATGACGATCAGGGTGTCGACCGACTTCTGCAGTTCCTGGATGCCTTCTTCGGCGAGGCGCATGCGGCGGCCGCCTTCGAAGTGGAACGGCTTGGTGACGACGCCGACCGTCAGGATGCCCTTGTTGCGGGCAGCCTGGGCGACGACCGGAGCCGCACCCGTGCCGGTGCCGCCGCCCATGCCGGCGGTGACGAAGCACATGTGGGTGCCGTTGAGGTGGTCGATGATCTCGTCGATGCACTCTTCGGCGGCGGCGCGGCCGACTTCCGGCTGCGAGCCGGCGCCAAGACCTTCGGTGACGGCGACACCCATCTGGATGATCCGCGTCGCCTTGGTCATGGTCAGCGCCTGGGCGTCGGTGTTGGCGACGACGAAGTCGACGCCTTCCAGGCCCGCGGTGATCATGTTGTTGACAGCATTGCCACCGCCCCCGCCGACACCGAAGACGGTGATGCGGGGCTTCAGCTCGGTGATGTCCGGCTTCTGGAGCTTGATAGTCATTGCAGTGTTCCTTTCGTTTCCGGCCGCTTCGCCCAGCCGGTCTATTCCCAAAACTCAAATCTCGGTCTTTCCCGGCACTACGCCGCCGGAAAACCCGTCAGAAACTTTCCTTCAGCCACTGGCCCATGCGGGCAATGCGGCCGTTGCCACCCGTGAGCTGCGAGAGCATGCCGCCCTGCACAGCGTGTTCTTCCAGTTCCGCGACCTGCGGATAGATCATCAGGCCGACCGCTGTCGAAAAGGCCGGGCCCTTCGCCGCCGTCGGCAGGCCGGACACGCCGAGCGGACGGCCGATGCGGACATTGCGGGCGAGGATGCGGCGCGCGACTTCCGGCAGGCCGGTGAGCTGGCTCCCGCCGCCCGTCAGCACGATTCGTTTTCCAACGATCGGCGAAAAGCCGGAGCGCTGGATGCGGTCGCGGATGAGTTCGATGGTCTCTTCGATGCGGGCACGCACGATGCGCGAGAGCAGCGCACGCGGCACATGGGTCGGCTGGTCGCGGTCATCCTCGCCGATCGGCGGGACGGTGACGATGTCGCGCTCGTCGGCCGCGTTCGGCAGCGCCGAACCGTGCACGACCTTCAGGCGTTCGGCATCCTCGATGCGGGTCGAAAGACCGCGCGCAAGGTCCGTCGTGACGTGGTGGCCGCCGAGCGAGACGGCGTCGGAATGCACCAGCTTGCCTTCGGCGAAGACGGAGATCGTCGTCGTGCCGCCGCCCATGTCGATGCAGGCGCAGCCGAGTTCGACCTCATCGTCGACGAGCGCGGAAAGGCCGCTGGCATAGGGCGTCGCGACCATGCCCTCGACGGAGAGGTGGGCGCGGTTGATGCACAGTTCGAGGTTCTTCAGCGCGGCGCGCTCCGCCGTCAGCACATGCATGTCGACGCCGAGCACGTCGCCGAACATGGAGAGCGGATCGCGGATGCCGCGCTCGCCGTCGAGCGAGAAGCCCGTCGGGAGCGAGTGGAGGATGGCGCGGTCCTGGCGCAGCGACTGCTGGCCGGCAACGGCAAGCACCTTGCGCAGGTCGTTCGCGTCGACTTCCTGGCCACCAAGATCGATGGTCGCGGTGTAGACGTCGCTTTGCAGGCGGCCGGCCGAAACGTTGACGATCAGGCTCTCGATGGTGAGGCCGGCCATGCGCTCGGCCGCATCGACGGCAAGGCGTACGACGCTTTCGGCCGCGTCGAGATCGGTGATGACGCCGTTCTTCACGCCGCGGGATTTCTGGTGGCCGATGCCGATGACTTCGACATTGTGCGTGCGGCCGGGCAGGATCTCGCTCTCGGCGCGCGGCGTCAGCCGGCCGATCATGCAGACGACCTTGGTGGAGCCGATATCGAGGACCGAAACGACATGCGCCCGCTTGGAGGAAAGCGGCTTCAAGCGCGGCAGGCCAAAATGGGACGAACCGAAAATGCTCATGTGCGCTTCGCTGCCTTCTTCAGGTCCTTCGTTCTCTGCTCGACCGCCGCATTGCGGCGTTCGAGCGCCCCTTCCGTCAAACGAACCGTCGTGCGGTCTTCCAACCGAAGATCAACGGCCGCGATGTCCCGTTCCAGAATGCCCTGCTCCGCTTCAAGCGTTGCCAGCGTATCCATGGCGCGCGGCACGTTGTGCTCCGGCAGCTTGACGACGATGCCGTTGTCGAGCCTCAGGTCCCAGCGCCGGCCGGCAACCCGGATGTAAGCCTTCACGCGCGCCTTGATTTCCGGCCAGTTGTCGAACTCGTCGGCAAAGCCGGCGGCAGCGGTTTCGGCGTCGCGGCCGACGAACAGCGGCAGCGTCGAAAACTTGTTGTCGCGCAGCGGCGCAATCACGCTGCCGTTCTTCTCGATCAGCGAAAGATCGCTGCCGTGCTGCCAGATGCCGAACGCTTCGCGCTCTTTCAGTGCGATCTCGATCGTGCCCGGATAGATCTTGCGAACCGAGACATCCTCGACCCACGGCAGTTCGGTGAGCTGCTTGCGGGCTTCGTTGACGTCGAGCGCGACCAGCGAGGTCGTGCCATCGAGGCCAAGGCGCTCGAGAATGTCGATTTCCGAAGTCTCGCGGTTGCCGGAAACCTTGACGTCCTCGATGGCAAAGCCGATCGCCGTCGTCGAGGCCTGGGCGACATCCTGCGAATGACCGCCGAGCGACATGCCGTAGAGGCCCGTCGCGCCGATGAAAAGCACGGTCGCGATGCTGCCGGTATGGCGCGGAATGTGGATACGACCGGCCGCAAGGCTGACCAGGAACCGGACGATCCGGCGCAGCGGGCGCGGCAGCACACGACCGGCTTCCGTTTCCGGAGGCCCGACGGGGCGTACCCTGCTCCTTTTGACGCTCAACGCAAACACGACGCGTCCTCCACCATCCACCGCAAGAATTCACCAAAGGAATGGCCGGCATGAACAGCCATTTCGGGCACCAGGGAGGTGGGGGTCATGCCGGGCTGGGTGTTGATTTCCAGCCAGACAAGCTCGCCATTCTCGGAGAATCGGTCGTCGTAACGGAAGTCGGAACGGCTGACGCCACGGCACCCGATCGCTTGATGCGCCTTGAGGGAGAGTGTTTGTACTTTTTGGTAAATATTCGGTGAAATTTGTGCCGGGATGACGTGTTTCGAACCGCCTTTTACGTATTTGGAATCATAGTCGTAGAAGGCGTGGCCCTGGGGCACCACTTCCGTGACACCAAGCGCCACGTCTCCCATAACGCCGCAGGTCAGTTCGCGGCCGTAGATGTAGCGCTCGACCATGACGCTGTCGCCATAGCGCCATTCGGACGAGGTAATGATCTGCGGGGGATGAGACTGGTCTTCCTTGACCATGACGACGCCGAAGGAGGACCCCTCGCGCACGGGCTTCACCACATAGGGCGGCTTCATCGGATGCGAGGAGGTGAAATCGAAGCGGTTCATCAACCGCTGCTCGGCGATCGGAATGCCCGCCGCCTTGGCGACGATCTTTGCCTGCGCCTTGTCCATGGCGAGCGCCGAGGCGAGCACGCCGGAATGGGTATAGGGGATCTCGAGATATTCGAGCACGCCCTGGATGGTGCCGTCCTCGCCGAAGGGGCCATGCAGCGCATTGAAGGCGACATCGGGCTTCAGTTCGGCAAGCACGCTTGCAACATCGTGACCGACATCGACACGCGTGACCTTGTAGCCCTCGGCCTCAAGCGCGTCGGCGCAGGCGTTGCCCGACGAAAGGCTCACCGGCCGTTCCGACGAAAAACCACCCATCAGCATCGCGACATGCTTTACGCTCATAGAACCCCCAACTGAATTCCGCACACTGCCTCTCGTCCCTTGCGCGGACCTGATTTGCCTCTGCGATCCGACTCGGCGAGCGAGTTGGGACCACTAGAGCGCCATTAAGGTTAATGAAGCGTTTACTTTCGTTAACCGCGGCCGCCCGGAGGCGAATTTTCCTGTCCCGAATCAGGTCACGCTTCGATTCTCTCTCTGGAATCAGAGAGTTGTGACGGACGCAAGAAAAAGAAAAATTTAGCTCTTCCTAAAGCGACACCGAACGGCCGCTGCCTGCCCGCAAAGGCTTGGTAAATGCGGGATCGCCCGAAAGCGTACGAAAAGTACGATTTTTTACCGTTCAGCGTACTTTTATTGTTTCACCGACCGATCGGTTGACGTAATAGAACGGCGCTGCCTCCCAAGACAGCCTCAAAACCAAGAAAAGGCACCCACGATGAGTGATACGCTCGCTTCCGGGTCGCCGACCGCAACGCATTCCAACCGCGCCGGGCTCAACTCCCCGGCGCGCGTTCTCTTTGCAAGCCTGGTCGGAACGACCATCGAATTCTTCGATTTCTACGTCTACGCCACCGCCGCCGTGCTGGTCTTCCCGACGCTGTTCTTCCCGAACAGCGATCCGACGACTGCCCTGCTCGCGTCCTTCGCAACCTTCTCGATCGCCTTTTTCGCCCGTCCGCTCGGTGCGGTCGTCTTCGGGCACTATGGCGACCGCGTCGGCCGCAAGACGACGCTGGTGGCGGCGCTCCTGACCATGGGCGTCTCCACCGTGATCATCGGCCTCCTGCCCTCCTACGAGACGATCGGCGTGCTCGCACCGCTGCTTCTGGCGCTCTGCCGCTTCGGCCAGGGCTTCGGGCTTGGCGGCGAATGGGGCGGCGCGGTGCTGCTCGCCACCGAAAACGCCCCTCCGGGCAAGCGCAGCTGGTACGGCATGTTCCCGCAGCTCGGCGCCCCCGTCGGCCTTTTCCTCTCCTCCGGTGTCTTCTGGCTTCTGCTGCATGTCATGTCGCAGGAATCGCTGCTCGCCTGGGGCTGGCGCATCCCCTTCGTCGCCTCGATCATCCTGATCGCCGTCGGCCTGTGGGTTCGCCTGTCGATCACCGAGACGCCCGCCTTCCAGAAAGCCATCGACAAGCAGGAGCGCGTGGAAGTCCCGGTCGTGGAGCTCTTCCGCAACCACAAGCGCAGCCTCGTGCTCGGCACCTTCGTGGCGCTCGCCACCTTCGTGCTGTTCTATATCGGCTCGGCCTATCTGCTGTCCTACAACGTCAAGATACTGAAGCTGCCCTTCGTCGAAGCGCTGGAAGTCCAGCTCCTCGGCTCGGTGCTGTTCGGCCTCTTCATTCCTTTGGCCGGGAAGCTTGCCGAAAGGTTCGGCCGCCGGGAGGTGCTGATTCTCACGACCGTGCTGATCGGCGCCTTCTCGTTCCTCCTGCCGGGCCTGATGACGGGCGGCGAGAGCGGCATCTTTGTCTTCGTCATCCTCGCCATGGCGCTGATGGGCATGACCTATGGTCTGATCGGCACGGCGCTCGCCGCGCCCTTCCCGACGAAGGTGCGATATACGGGCTCGTCGATCACCTTCAACTTCGCCGGCATCTTCGGCGCGTCGCTTGCGCCCTATATCGCGACGTGGCTCCAGGCGAACTACGGCATGACCTATGTCGGATACTATCTCGGCCTGTCAGCCGTCATCACGCTCGTCTGCATCCTGCTCTCGGGCAAGGAAGAAGTCTGAGCCCTTCGTGGCTTCCTTCAAAAAACCCGCCGCGGCAACGCGGCGGGTTCTTTTTTGTCCGCAATCAGTCGTCCTCGCCGACGATCTTCCAGATCACCGCGCCGACCACGGCGCCGAGGACCGGGGCGAGCCAGAACAGCCAGAGCTGCGAGAGCGCCGCCGTATCGGCAAAGAGCGCGGCGCCGGTCGAGCGGGCCGGGTTGACCGAGGTGTTCGTCACCGGGATCGAAATGAGGTGGATCAGCGTCAGGCCGAGGCCGATGGCGATCGGCGCGAAACCGACGGGCGCACGGCCATGGGTCGATCCGAGGATGATGATAAGGAAGAACGCCGTCAGCACCACTTCGGCAACCAGCGCCGCCGTCAGCGAGTAACCGCCCGGCGACAGGTCGCCATAGCCGTTCGAGGCGAAACCGCCCGCCTGGAAGCCTGTCTTGCCGGACGCGATGAGGTAGAGCACCGCCGCCGCCGCAACCGCCCCGACGACCTGCGCCACGACATAGGGCACGAGGCTGGAAGCCGGGAATTTGCCGGCGACCGTCAGGCCGACAGAGACGGCGGGATTGAAATGCCCGCCGGAAATACCGCCGACCGTATAGGCCATGGTCAGCACCGTGAGGCCGAAGGCGAAGGACACGCCGAGATGGCCGATGCCGACCTCCGGGAATGCGGCAGCCAGCACCGCACTGCCGCAGCCGCCGAAGACAAGCCAGAACGTGCCGAGGAATTCGGCGGAAAGTTTCTTGAACATGAATGCCCCCTGGTCAAAGCCCCGCTGGAGCGAGGCTTCATCGCGCAACCATCGCGCGATCCAGCATAGCTTTCGCTAAACCCCTATGAACAGGGGCTGAACAGGAAAAATAAATGTTCGTATTTTCTAATTAAGCACATTATTTCCGCTCGAAACCAGAGCCGGTTTCGCCTGCGCTTCGTCTGCCTCTCCGACATATCTCCAGGCCACGGCACCGATGATGGCGCCGAGAAGAGGGGCGAGCCAGAACAGCCAGAGCTGCGACAGAGCCGCCGTCTCGGCAAAGAACGCGACACCCGTCGAGCGCGCCGGATTGAGGGACGTGTTGGTGACCGGTATCGACACGAGGTTGATCGCCGTCAGGCTGAGACCGATGACGGCGGGCGCAAAATCCACCGGCGCACGCCGATGGGTAGAGCCGAGGACGATGAACAGGAAGAGCGCCATCAGCACCACCTCGGTCACAAGACCCGCCGTCAGCGAATAGCCGCCCGGCGAGAGATCGCCGTAACCGTTCGCGGCAAAACCGCCCGCCTGGAAACCGGCCCTGCCGGAAGCGATGAGATAGAGAACGGTGCCCGCCACCGTTGCACCGGCAACCTGCACCACCGCGTAGGGCAGGATATGGGCAACCGGAAACCGGCCGGCGATGGCAAGGCCCACGGAAACGGCAGGGTTCATATGCCCGCCGGAAATGCCGCCGATCGTGTAGATCATCGCCATCAGCGCGATGCCGGCGGCAAGGGAAATACCGGCAAGGCCGATGCCACTCTCCGGAAAGGCCGCAGCCAGGATTCCGCTGCCGCAGCCGCAGAAGACGAGCCAGAACGTGCCGATGAACTCGGCAGCGAGTTTCCTGTTCATGAATATCCCCATCAGGGCCCTGCGCGCAGAGCCGCATCGCGCGCCGGAGGCGCGACGTTACACAGTTTCGTTTCGATGAACTTGCCTGTGGGGGAGAGGGCGCTTGTCAAAACGCCCCAGCAAGAGTGTTGTCGGATCAGGCCGTTGCGCGGCCCAGGAACTCCTTGACCTCGTAGCCCGGCATAAAATTGCCGAGGCGCTTGATTTCCCATTGCAGCATGATGCCGGAATGCTCCAGCACGCGGCTGCGCACGGTCTCGCCGAGATATTCCAGCTCGTAGCCGGTCGCCTGACCCGTGTTGATCATGAAGTTGCAGTGCATCGGCGACATCTGTGCGCCGCCGATCATCACGCCGCGGCAGCCCGCCTCGTCGATCAGCTTCCAGGCCGAATGCCCCTCGGGATTCTTGAAGGTCGAACCGCCGGTCTTCTCGCGGATCGGCTGCACGGTCTCGCGATGCTGGCGCACCGCATCCATCCTGGCGCGGATATCCGTCTTGTCACCCGCCTCACCCTGGAAGACGGCGTGGGTGAAGATCAGGTCGGCAGGCGCAGCCGAATGGCGATAGGTATAGCCCATGTCCGCATGGGACAGCACATGCGGGTTGCCCTTACGGTCGATCGCATGCACCTCCACCACGAGGTCCTTGGTCTCGCCGCCATTCGCGCCGGCGTTCATACGCAGCGCGCCGCCGATCGAGCCGGGAATGCCGTAGTAGAATTCGAAGCCGGCAATGCCGTGGTCGAGCGCCATGGCGGCGATGTTCTTGTCCGGGCAGATCGCGCCGGCCTTGATCCGGTTCTCGCCAACGAGCTCGACATCACCGAACCCCTTGGCCGAAAGACGAATCACGACGCCGGGAATGCCGCCATCACGCACCAGAAGGTTCGAGCCGACACCGGTCACCGTGACCGGTACTTCCTCCGGAACCAGCTTCAGGAACGTTGCAAGGTCTTCGCCGTCATGCGGATGAAACATCAGCTCGGCAAGGCCGCCGGCCCGGAACCAGGTGACGCGATCCATCGGCGCATCGGGCGTCAGGCGGCCACGGACCTCCTTGATCCCCTCACCCAACGACGCCAGAAGTTTTGCACCATCCACCTGCTTCATGCCACCTGCCCCGAAATGCCTGCCAAGTCCTTCGGCAGCGCCTGCGCCCAATACGTGATGCTGCCAGCCCCCAAGAGAACCACAAAGTCACCGGGCTTTGCAATGCCGGCGACGATCGGCGCCAAAGCTTCCGGCGACGACAGGAAACGCGCGTCCCGGTGGCCGGCGGATTTGATGCGGGAAACCATTTCCTCCGCCGTGACGCCCTCGATGGGGTCCTCGCCCGCCGCATAGATCGGCGCGATCATCGCCGTATCGGCATCGTTGAAGCAGCCGGCGAATTCTTCGAACAGGCTCGCGACGCGGCTGTAGCGGTGCGGCTGGTGAACGGCAATAACGCGGCCCGCGCAGGCTTCGCGCGCCGCGCTCAGCACCGCCTTGATCTCGACCGGGTGGTGACCATAGTCGTCATAGACGTTCACGCCGTTCCAGCTGCCCGTCAGCGTGAAGCGACGCTTGACGCCGCCGAAGCTGGCGAGCCCCTTGGCGATCGCCTCCGGCGCGATGCCGAGACGCTGCGCAACGGCAATCGCCGCCGTCGCATTGGAAACGTTGTGGCGACCCGGCATCGGCAGGCGCAGATCCTTCAGGGAAATGACCTGGCCGGTGCGGCGGCGACGGATCTCGACGTCGAAGACCGAGGTCGCGCCGTCCATGCGGATATTGCCGAAGCGCACGTCGGCCTGCGGGTTTTCGCCATAGGTGATGACCTTGCGGTCCTCGATGCGGCTGACCATGGCCTGCACTTCCGGATGGTCGAGGCACATGACGCCAAAGCCGTAGAACGGCACGTTTTCCACGAACTGGCGGAAGGCCGCGCGCACGGCATCGAAATTGCCGTAGTGGTCGAGATGCTCGGGGTCGATATTGGTGACGATAGCAACATCCGCCGGCAGCTTCAGGAAGGTGCCGTCCGATTCGTCGGCTTCCACCACCATCCATTCGCCCTCGCCCATGCGGGCATTGGTGCCATAGGCGTTGATGATGCCGCCATTGATGACGGTCGGGTCAAGGCCGCCGGCTTCGAGCAGCGTCGCGACCATCGAGGTCGTCGTCGTCTTGCCATGTGTGCCGCCGATGGCGATGGCATTGCGGAAGCGCATCAGCTCGGCAAGCATCTCCGCCCGACGCACGACCGGCAGCAGCTTTTCCCGCGCCGCGACGAGTTCCGGATTGCTCTTCTTGATGGCGGTGGAGACGACGACCACTTCAGCGTCGCCCAGGTTTTCCGCCTTGTGGCCGACAAAGACCTCGATGCCCTTTTCGCGCAGGCGCTGCACGTTGGCGCTGTCCGCCTGGTCGGAGCCCTGGACCTTGTGGCCGAGATTGTGCAGCACCTCGGCAATGCCGCTCATGCCGATGCCGCCAATGCCGATGAAATGAACGAGCCCTATGCTCTGCGGCATCTTCATGGCCGTTCTCCCTTGAATTGTGCGCCCTTGAACTGTGCAATGGGCTTGCCGCCCGCAATAGCCTCAACCATCAAGGCGAGCAAGCGCGCGGCATCCGGTTTGCCCGCCTTTCTGGCGTTTGCGGCCATCTCCGTCATGCGCGCCGGATCGTGCATCGCCTTCGAAACGATGCTGGCAAGCCGCTCCGTCGAGAGCTCTCCTTGCGCGATCACCTTCGCCCCGCCGCCCGCGGCGAGCGCCGCGGCATTCGCCGCCTGGTCGTGATCAAGCGCATAGGGATAGGGCACGAGGATGGCGGGCCGACCGATGACCGAAACCTCGGAGACGGTCGAAGCGCCGGAGCGGCTGATGACGAGGTGGGCGTTGCCGATACGCGCGGCCATGTCGGTGAAGAAGGGCGAGACGTCGGCGGGAATGCCGAGCTCGCCATAGGTGCGCACCACCTCGTCGCGGTCTTCCGGCCGCGCCTGCTGGGTGATCCCGAGCCGCATCCGGTCCGCCGGCTCGAGCGCCGCGATCGCCGAAGGGATGGCCTTGGAGAAGAACTGCGCGCCCTGGCTGCCGCCGAACACCACGAGACGGAATTCGCCATCCGTCGAGGCCTGGTAGGGAATGTTTGCGGCTTCGAGCACAGCCGGGCGGACCGGGTTGCCCGTCGTCACCGTCTTTGCCGCATAGGGACCGTCCGTTTCCGGCAGGAAGCCACCGGCAATCGCCTTGACGCGGTTCGCCAATGCCTTGTTGGCACGGCCCATCACGGCGTTCTGCTCGTGGATCATCGAGGGAATGCCCATGCCCGTCGCGGCGATGAGCGGCGGCACGGTGGGATAGCCGCCGAAGCCGACGACGACCTTCGGCTTCAGCCGCGCCATCAGTTTTCGCGCGACGCGAATACCCTTCCACAGCGTGAACAGCGACTTGACCACGCTGACCGGGTTCTTCGAGCCGATCGTCGCCGACGGCACGACATGGATCTCGTCTGCCGGGAACTTGCCCGCAAAACGTTCGGCACGGCTGTCGGTGACGAGATGCACCGACCAGCCGCCGGCCTTCAGCTCATGGGCGAGCGCCTCTGCGGGAAAGAGATGGCCGCCGGTACCCCCGGCGGCGAGAAGAACGATGCCTTTGTTCATGCAAAACCCTTATTCGGCAGGCGCCATGATACCACCACGGAACAGGCTGCGCTCGGAGGCGCGCTTTTCCGGACGGTGGCGGGTCAGCGCCAGAATGAAGCCGGCCGTCACGCAGATCGCGATCATCGACGAGCCGCCATAGGAGATCAGCGGCAACGTCATGCCCTTGGCCGGCAGGAGTTCGAGGTTCACGCCGATGTTGATCATCGACTGCGTACCGATCTGCAGCACGAGGCCGGCAACGGCGAACCGCGTGAAATCGTTGCGCTCCTTGAAGGCATGGTTGAGGCCGCGCATCACCACGAAGGCGAAAATCATGACGATGACCATGCAGAAGAGAATGCCGAATTCCTCGGCCGCGACGGAGAAGATGAAGTCGGTGTGGCTATCGGGGATGATGCGCTTGACGGTACCCTCGCCCGGCCCCTGGCCGAACCAGTCGCCGCGGATGATCGCCTCGCGCGCCGTGTCCATCTGAAACGTGTCGCCCTCGCCGGTCAGGAACTTGTCGATACGGCCGGCGACGTGCGGCAGGAAGGTATAGGCCGTCAACAGGCCGCCGACGGCAGCACCGCCAAGCACGATGATCCAGAGCCATGGCATGCCGGCCATGAAGAACATGCCGCCCCAGACGGCGGCGGTCAGGATGGTCTGGCCAAGGTCGGGCTGGGCGACGAGCAGCGCCGCGACGATGCCGAAGAGGATGATGGCGAAGAGGTTGCCGGGGATTTCCGGCTGGCGGGCGTGTTCGGCGAAAAGCCAGGCACAGATGACGACGAAGGCCGGTTTCATGAATTCCGACGGCTGGATGGAGAAGCTGCCGATGGAAATCCAGCGCCGCGAGCCCTTGACCTCGACGCCGAAGAACAGCGCCAGCACCATGGCGGCGATCGAGATGACGAGAAGGATCATCGCCGCCCGCCGCACCTGCCGGGGCGTCATGAAGGAAATGCCGAACATCACGGCGATGGCCGGGATCAGGAACATGGCGTGGCGCTTGACGAAGTGGAAGCTGTCGAGCCCGAGGCGCTCGGCAACCGGCGGGCTCGCCGCGAAGGACAGCATGAAGCCGAGGCCCATCAACAGGATGAAGGCCGCCAGGAAGAACCGGTCTATCGTCCAGAACCAGTCCGCCAATGCACCACGTTCGGCACGACTAACCATGTTTCAATCCTCTGTTTCCACCATTCCAGACGCAAGCCGCCGCATGCGCCTGCCGGAATCGCTTCGTCTAAACCTCGACCAGCATGGACACGCCCGGCAGCGCCGCGACATGTTTCACGAAGGCATCGCCTCTCACTTCGAAGTTCTTGTACTGGTCGAAGCTTGCGCAAGCCGGGGAAAGCAGAACGGCAACCGGGCCGTTTCCTTCCCGCTCGGCATCCGCCGCCGCGTCCTGAACCGCCCGCTCCAGCGTACCGGACATGTCGAAGGGTACCGCCTCGCCCAGTGTTGCCGCGAAGGCGGGCGCCGCCTCGCCGATAAGATAGGCCTTGGCGATCTTCGGGAAGAAGGTGCCGAGCGAGGAAATCCCGCCCTCCTTCGGCACACCGCCGGCAATCCAGTAGATGCGGTCGAAGCTCGACAGGGCGGGTGCCGCCGCATCGGCATTCGTCGCCTTGGAATCGTTGACGAAGAGCGTGCCGCCCTTGCGCCCGACCGGCTGCATGCGATGTTTGAGGCCCGGGAAGGACGCAAGGCCGGCGCGGATCTCGTCCTCACCGATACCGACGGCAAGGCATGCGGCGACGGCGGCTGCGGCGTTCTGGGCATTGTGGGCGCCGCGCAGGGTCTGGATCAAAGAGAGGTCCGCGATCACACGGGTCGCACCACCTTGCGCGAAGATGAGACGCGGCCCCTCGGCATAGATGCCGTCGGCCAGAACATTGCGCTTGGAGATGCGCACGACCTTCGTGCCGGCCCGCTCGACGCGGTCGGCAATGCGTTCGCAAAAACTGTCGTCGACGCCGACGATAGCGGTCCGGCTGCGGGCGACAAGGCGTTCCTTGACGTCGGCATAGTGCTCCATCGAACCGTGCCGATCGAGATGATCCGGCGTCAGATTGAGCAAAATTCCGGCGGACGGATTCAGCGTCGGCGCCAGATCGATCTGGTAGGAGGAGCACTCGACCACATAGAAGCGGCCGGCCTTCGGCGGGTCGAGCGTCAGCACCGCAGTGCCGATATTGCCGCCGAGTTGGGTATCGCGCCCGCTCGCCTTGAGGATATGGGCGATCAGCGCCGTCGTGGTCGATTTGCCGTTCGTGCCCGTTATGGCGATGAAGGGGCAATCGGGCGCGTGCGCCCGGCGCTCACGCACGAAGAGCTCGACATCGCCGACGATCTCGACGCCGGCGGCGCGGGCAAGCTCCGCGCTCCAATGGGGCTTCGGATGAGTGAGCGGCACACCGGGCGAGAGCACCAGCGCGTCGATGGCCGTCCAGTCGAGATTGTGCAGGTCACCCGTGCGGATACCTGCGGACGACGCGTTTTCGACGCTTGCCGCGCTGTCGTCCCAGGCGGTGACGTCGGCACCGCCGGCGGCAAGCGCCAGCGCCGTCGCAAGACCGGAGCCGCCGAGCCCGAAGAGCGCGACCGTCTTTCCCTTGAAGGTGGTGACGGGGATCATGGCCTCTTCACCGCAGCTTGAGCGTGGAAAGGCCGACCAGCGCCAGGATGACGGCGATGATCCAGAAGCGGATGACGACCTGACTTTCCGTCCAGCCCTTCTTCTCGAAATGGTGGTGGATCGGCGCCATCAGGAAGACGCGCTTGCCCGTCAGCTTGAAGGAAGCGACCTGGATGATGACCGACAGCGTCTCCATGACGAAGAGACCGCCGATGATGGCCATGACGATTTCGTGCTTCGTGGCGACGGCGACGGTACCGATGAGGCCGCCGAGCGCCAGCGAACCCGTGTCGCCCATGAAGATGGCGGCCGGCGGGGCGTTGAACCACAGGAAGCCGAGGCCGGCGCCGATGACCGCACCGAGCACCACGGCAAGCTCGCCCGTGCCGGGCACGAAATGGATCTGCAGGTAGTTCGCGAAGACGGCGTTGCCGGCAAGATAGGCGATGACGCCGAAGGAGGCGGCAGAGATCATCACGGGGACCGTCGCAAGGCCATCGAGGCCGTCCGTCAGGTTCACCGCATTGCCGGCTGCCACGATGACGAAACCGCCGAACAGCACGAAGAAGATGCCGAGGTTGAGCAGGAAGTCCTTGGCGAAGGGAAAGGCGATGGAGGAACCGAAGGTCGAGCCGGCAGCACCCGTCGCCAGCGACGCCCGCATCATGAAATAGGTCGCGGCCCCGGCGATAAGGAATTCGAGGCCAAGGCGCGCCTTGCCGGAAAACCCCTTCTCGGTCTGCTTGGTAACCTTGAGATAATCGTCGTAGAAGCCGATCGCGCCGAAGCCGAGGGTGACGAGCAGCGTCGCGACCACGTAGACGTTGGAAAGGTCTGCCCACAGCAGCGCACTGCCGACGATGCCGGCGAGGATCATCAGACCGCCCATCGTGGGCGTACCGGCCTTCTTGAAATGCGTCTGCGGCCCGTCGGCGCGGATCGGCTGGCCCTTGCCCTGGCGGATGCGCAGGGAGGAGATGATCATCGGTCCGAACAGGAAGACGATGGTGGCCGAGGTGAACAGCGCAGCGCCCGTCCGGAAGGTAATGTAGCGGAACAGGTTGAACACCTGCACGGTGTCAGCCAGTTCGACGAGCCAAAGCAGCATTGTCACCCTTTCCCCAAAAGGTTCCCCAAGTCATCCACGGCGTGACCGACCGCAGACGGAGATGTCGATTCCATAAAAAAGAAGGCCCGGCGGGCGTCTGCCCGGCCGAACCTCCCTCAAAGCTCGCGTTCCCTCTCCGAGAACGCCGGATATTTGTCAAGCAGGGCCGCCACGATACGGCTGAATCCCGTGCCTTTCGACGATTTCACGACCAGAACGTCGCCCGGCTGCACCGCGCCCAGCGCGTGAGCGGCCAATGCATCCGCCGTATCGCGATACTCCGTTGCAACGCCTTCCGGCAGCACATCGCGCAACGCCGCCATATCAGGCCCGCCGAGCCAGACATCGCCAATGCCCGCCTCGAGAAGCGGTTCGGCAAGGCCGGCATGAACGAGGGGCGAATGTTCGCCCATTTCCAGCATGTCGCCGAGCACGGCGATGCGCCGGCCGCGGCCATGCGGCTCGGCGTCGCGCAAGAGCGCGATCGCCGCACGCATCGAGGCGGGATTGGCGTTGTAGCTCTCGTCGATCAGCGTGACCCAGCCGCCATCCTTGGCTAGCCGGTAGCGGCGTCCCCGCCCCTTCTCCGCCTGCATGGTGGCGAGCCCCGCCATCGCCTTCTCGACATCGCCACCGGCAAGATGCACCGCGCCGAGCACGGCGACGGCATTCTCGGCGATGTGCCGGCCGGGCGCGCCCATCGGCACCTCCAGCGTCTGCCCGCCGACCGCGGCGCGCAGCAGCCCGCCATCGGCGCTCGGCATGAAATCGAGCAGGCGGAACTCGGCCGACGGATCGGCGCCGAAACTGTGGATATGCGAAACGCCGGCCGCTTCGGCCGCCTTTTCGAGGAAGGCGAACTGCTCGTTGTCGCGATTGAGAAGGGCATGGCCACCCGGTACGACACCCTCGAAGATCTCGGCCTTGGCAGCGGCGATCTCCTGGAGATCGCGGAAATTGCCGAGATGGGCCGGTGCGATCGTCGTGATCATTGCCACATGCGGGCGCACCATGGCGACCAGCGGGCGAATCTCGTCGGGGTGATTCATGCCGATCTCGAAGACACCATAGTCGGTGGTCTCGGGCATGCGGGCGAGCGTCAGCGGCACGCCCCAGTGGTTGTTGAAGGATGCGACGGAGGCATGCACGCTGCCGGACGGCGAGAGCGCCTGGCGCAGCATCTCCTTCGTCGTCGTCTTGCCGACGGAGCCGGTGACGGCGATGATGCGGGCAGCCGTACGGTCACGCGCCGCGCAGCCGAGATCGACAAGCGCCTGGAGCACGTCCGGCACCACGATCATCGGCGTCACGAGCCGGCCGAGCGCCGGCAGCTTGCCCTCGCTGACAACGAGCAGCGCCGCACCGTTGGCAACGGCAAAGCTCGCGAAGTCATGGCCATCGACGCGGTCGCCCTTGATGGCGAAGAACGCTTCGCCGGGGCCGATGTTGCGGCTGTCGATGGAAATGCCCGTGACGCCCTGCGGCAGGTTGCCGATGGGGCGGCCGTGCAGGGCGGCGACGAGATCAGGCGTGGTCCAGAGCCATTTCAACGGTCGAGTTCCTCCAGGGCCTTGCGCAGTTCCGCGTGGTCGGAGAACGGCAGCGTGACGGTACCGACGGTCTGCCCCTCCTCGTGGCCCTTGCCGGCGACGATCAGCGTATCACCGGACTGCAGCATGCGGACGGCGCTGCGGATGGCCTCGGCGCGGTCGCCGATCTCGGTCGCCCCCCTTGCTGCAGCCATGATTTCCGAGCGAATGACAGCGGGGACTTCGGAGCGCGGATTGTCGTCGGTGACGATCGTCACGTCAGCGAGGCGCGTCGCGATCTCGCCCATGATCGGCCGCTTGCCCTTGTCACGGTCGCCGCCGCAGCCAAAGACCACGATGACGCGACCCGTCGTGAAGGGGCGCACGGAATTGAGGACGTTTTCCAGCGCATCCGGCTTGTGGGCATAGTCGACATAGGCGAGCGCGCCGTTTCTGGCATGCCCCACCAGTTCGAGGCGGCCAGCGGCGCCGATCAGCTTTTCGAGTGCGGCCATGGCGGTTGCAGCGGAAACGCCGGTCGACATGGCAAGGCCGGCGGCCACAAGGGCGTTCGCCACCTGGAAATCGCCGGCAAGCGGGATGTGCACCTCATAGATGTCGTCGCCGACATGGATTTCGGCGGTCTGCTTGTGGCGGAAATGCTCGACACGCTTCAACGCGAGATAGTCGCCCTTGCGGCCGACCGTGCGCACATCGAGCCCGGCTTTCTTCGCAGCGTCGATTGCCTGGGCCGACCACTCGTCGTCGGCATAGATGACGGCGGGCTGGCCCTTGGCAAGCAGCGTATCGAACAGCCGCATCTTGGAGGCCATGTAGTGCTCGACCGTCGGATGATAATCCATGTGGTCGCGACCAAGATTGGTGAAGGCGGCGGCGGCAAGCTTCACGCCGTCGAGGCGCGCCTGGTCGAGCCCGTGGCTTGACGCTTCCATGGCCGCATGCGTGACTCCGGCAGCGGCAAGTTCGGCGAGCAGTTCGTGCAGCGACACCGGATCGGGGGTCGTCAGCGACCCATAGTCGTTGCGGCCGGGTGCGACGACGCCGGTCGTGCCGATCATCGCGGCGGCGTGGCCGGCATGGGCCCAGATCTGGCGAGTGAAGGACGCGACGGAGGTCTTTCCGGCGGTACCGGTCACTGCGACCATGGTCTCCGGCTGGCGACCGTAGAAGCGGGCGGCGGCAAGCGCCAGGAACCGGCGCGGCTCGGCAACCGCAATGACCGGGACAGAGGCGTCAGCCTTGCTGCCGGCGGCAACGACGACCGCGGCGGCGCCGCGCGAGACGGCATCGGCGATGAAGGCGCTGCCGTCGGCCTTGGTGCCCGTAAGCGCGACGAAGAGATCGCCCGGCTTCACCTTCCGGCTGTCACTGGTTATGCCGCGGATGTCTGTCGCGGCTGCGACGGAAAGGTCGTTGGTTTCGGGTCCGGCAAGGTCACTGATCTTCATTGTCCGCTCTGCTGCTTTCCAGTGGAAACCGTTTCCATTCGAATCGGCTTCCCGTCTTCTCCATTCAATAAGACACGAGCAAGGCAGACCCGTCCTCACCGAATTTCGGCTTTACACCGAGAAGCGCGGCCGAGCGGCGGATGATCTCGCCGACCATCGGCGCGGCGTTGAGGCCGGCGGTGCGCCCCCCGCCCTCGCCCGTCTGCGGCGCGTCGATGAAGGTGAGGACCACATATTTCGGGTCGTCGATCGGGAAGGCCGAGAGGAAGGCGTTGAAGTTCTGGGTGTTGGAATAGCGGCCGCCGACGACCTTGTTGGCCGTACCCGTCTTGCCGCCGACGTTGAAACCCGGAACGAGCGCCCGGCGACCGGAACCGTCATTCGCATTGAGCTTGAAAAGGTAGCGCATCTTGTCGCCGGTCTCCGGCTTGACCACGACCTTCGCCACCTCGTTCGCCTCCTCGGCCGTGCGCGGCAGGAAGGTCGGGTTGATCAGGAGGCCACCGTTCATCAGCGCTGCCGCGGCCACCGCCGTCTGCAGCGGCGTCGTCGAGACGCCGTGGCCGAAGGAAATGGTGATGGAGTTGATCTTCTTCCATTCGCGCGGCTGCGTCGGGGTCTTCACCTCGGGCAACTCGGTCTCGAGCTTCGTCAGCAGGCCGAGCCGCGTCAGAAACTCCTTGTGGCCGGCAATGCCGACGACGTCGGCCATCTTGGCCGTACCGATATTGGAAGAGTACTGGAAGATTTCCGGCACGGTCAGCACGCGGTGCTTGCCGTGGAAGTCCTTGATGGTGAAGCCGCCGATGCGGATCGGCGCGCGGGCATCGAAGCTGTCGGTGATCTTCACCTTGCCCGAATCGAGCGCCATGGCCGTCGTGAAGCTCTTGAAGGTGGAGCCCATCTCGAACGTGCCGTTCGACATGCGGTTCATCCAGCCGTCCTTGGCGCCTTCGGCCGGGTTGTTCGGATCGTAGTCCGGCACCGAGGCCATGGCGAGGATCTCGCCCGTATGAACGTCCATCACGACGGCGCCGGCGGCGATGGCCTTGTATTTCTCCATGCCCGTCGCGACGACCTCGCGCACGATGGCCTGGACGCGCAGGTCGATGGACAGGCGCACCGGTTCCAGTTTGGCATCGCTCGTCATGCCGATCGCGGCAAGGTCGGCAAGACCCTGGCTGTCGATGTAGCGCTCCATGCCGGCAATGCCGCGGTTGTCGATATTGACGTGGCCGACGATATGCGAGGCCGTGACGCCACCCGGATAGAAGCGGCGCTTTTCCGGCCGGAAGCCGACACCGGGAATGCCGAGTGCCAGGATGCGGCTCTGCTGCTTGGGCGTCAGCTGGCGCTTCAGCCACTGGAAGCGGGATTTCGAGGTGAGCTTGCGGTAGATGCCGCGCCGATCGAGATCGGGCATGACGGTCGCGAGCATTTCCACCGCCTCGTCCGCATCGACGATCTTGTGCGGCTCGGCATAGAGCGAGACGGTGCGGATGTCGGTGGCGAGGATTTCACCGTTGCGGTCGACGATGTCGGGGCGCGAAGCCATCAGGTGGTCGGCAGGACCGATCGAGGACACGGTTTCGGGCGAGGCCATGCCATATTGCACGAGTCGCCCGCCGATGACGGCATAGACCATGCCGAAGCAGCAGATGATGACGGCGACGCGGCTGCGGGCCTGCGAGCCGGAGCGCTTGCGCGTGCCCTCGAAGGCGTGGCCCCCATTGCCGGTCGCACGGTTGTTGTTGCCGCCGGCACTGAAATGCGCCTTGCTCTTGAGGTCCATGATGCGGGAGAGAAACGACATCAGTTTGCCACCGATCCGGTTTGGATTGCGTCCGTCTCTTTCGCCTTCTTCTTGTTCTTCTTGTCGTTTTGGGCGACCTTGTCGTCCTTCTCCGGCTCCAGCGCCGGCAGCTCGGCCATCGGCATGGGCAGCTCGTTCGGCTGGGCGAGCTGGGTCGATTCGGTCGGAACGAGCTTCAGGTCCGTCTCGAAGGTCTTCACCAGGCGGTTCAGGCGGTTCGGCTGGGTGAGCAGCGCCCAGTCCGCTTTGAGGAGGTCGATCGTGTCCTCTTCCAGCTTGATCTCGGCATCGAGCTTGCGCACCTCTTCCCGCTTGTTCTCCGCCTGGTGCTTGATCGAATAGGTGACGGTGGCTGCTGTGGTCATGACCGCGATCATCACGACATCAAGGGTACGGAACATCACTCAGCTTCCCATCTTCGCAAGGTCGGCAAGGTTCGGCAGGTTGAAAATGGACAGGTCATCCGTCCCGGCAGGAGCGCCCGTGCGCTCGCCTGCCCTCAGCTTCGCGGATCGGGCGCGCGGATTGACCGCGCTCTCCTCGTCGCTGGCCGCCACCATAGGGCGCCCGACTGGTGCGAAGGTTGCGGCCTTGTCGTGAACTTGCGGCAGATGCCGCGACCCTGCCGCCTTTCCGGCGCGATCCTGGAAGAATTTCTTGACGACCCGGTCTTCCAGCGAATGGAAGGAGACGATGACGAGCCGCCCGCCCGGCTTCAGGGCCCGCTCGGCCGCGAACAGCGCCTCGGCGAGCTCGCCGAGCTCGTCGTTGACGAAGACGCGCAGCGCCTGGAAGACGCGTGTCGCGGGATGGATCTTGTCCTTGGCCTTGCGCGGCGTCGTCAGCTCGATGAGGTTGGCGAGCTGGCGCGTCGTGGTGAAGGGCTCCTTCTCGCGCGCCTTCTCGATGGCGCGGGCGATTCGGCCGGCCTGCTTCTCCTCGCCGAGGAAGCCGAAGATGCGGATGAGGTCGGAAACCTTTGCGCGGTTCACCACGTCGGCGGCCGAAACGCCCGACGCGGACATGCGCATGTCGAGCGGGCCGTTCTTCTGGAACGAGAAACCGCGCTCGGCCTCGTCGATCTGCATGGAGGACACGCCGATATCGAGCACGACACCGTCAAGCCCGCCCGCGGGCGCGTGTTCGGCGAGCTCGGAAAAACGCGAATGGATGAGGCTCAGCCGGCCTCCGGAGGCCGCGACAAGCCCCTGCCCGCCGGCAATGGCGTTGGGATCGCGGTCAAGCGCGATAACATCCGCCCCCTCGGCGAGGATTGCGGAGGTGTACCCGCCTGCACCGAACGTGCCATCGAGGATGACCTGGCCGGGTTTCGGCGCAAGCGCCGCAAGAACCTCGGAGAGAAGAACCGGAATGTGACGGACCGATCCGCCATCGGCATCAGAAAAACCTCCGCCAAGATCCGCCGCCATTCCGATTCTCCGTCTTACCCCAAGCCCAGACCTCGCGTCCTGAACTCTTCCCGGGCAGCCGCCTGTGTGGCCAGGAATGTCTGCGGTGCCCAGAGCTGAAAATGATCCGCCCGACCGACAAAGGTCACGTCCGTGGCTATACCCGTATAGTCCCGGATGAAATCCGTGACCGGCAGGCGCCCTTCCGAATCGAGCTTCATGAAGACCCCGCCCCCGTGAACCAGGAGCGACATCCGATTGGCTTGCGGCGAAAGAACATCCTCGCTGGCGATCTGGCGCTCGAAACGATCGAGAAGATCCAGCCCGCCGACGCTGATCGCCGGAAACAAGAAATCCTGGAAGCAGTACAGCTCCCGGATGTCGCGCTGCGACAGCACGGAGCGAAAGGCCGAAGGAACGGAAACCCGCCCCTTGGCATCGATCCTGTTTGTCGCATTCGACAGGAACCGGTTCATGACGCGATACAGCCGCTTCCAGAGCCATGGCGCTGTGCATCCGCCCCGGCTCACCCAACACAACACCGCGCACGCAAGCCAGCCCTGATGCGTCGCCTACGCGCCGCACCGTCCCCAGCCGGTTAGCCTCAAAGCTTTGCGATGATCGGACGCTCATGCGTCCTCGTGCAGTGTGAGTTTGGGATACCATGGGACCATATGGGCGTCAATGGGAAGTGACCTCGTTCCCCGTAGTGAGACCGTCAAATGTTTATAAGGCGTTAAGTTTAACAAATGGTTAGGAACGGCCTGCCAACACCTTGTATTTGCACGGATCGAAACATTGGCCGCGTGCGTTTCGACGCACGGCAAGCCATGCGCGAACCCCAAGGAATTCAGCGCATTAGCACGTCGTGAAAAATCGTCATGCGACGAGAGATTTTTGCCAGTTGGCCTGTAAGCCGGGTTCTGTATGGCTCCGGCTTTCGCCGGAACGTGGCAGCCATTCATCTGGGACCGGACTTGCGCCCGGCCTCTTGCAACCCACCCGGATGACCGGCCCGGAAACAGGCTGAAGCGCTTGCGCGCTTCGCGTCATCCCTATTCGGTTTTGCTCCCGGTGGGGTTTACCTTGCCGTCCATGTCGCCATGGCCGCGGTGGGCTCTTACCCCACCCTTTCACCCTTACCTTCCGAGGAAGGCGGTTTGCTTTCTGTGGCACTTTCCCTGGGGTCGCCCCCGCCGGACGTTATCCGGCACCGTGTTTCCGTGGAGCCCGGACTTTCCTCCCCCTGCGGCCTTTCGGCACTTGCAAGGCGCGGCTGCCCGGCCAACTGGCAGGCGCTGACTAACCGATACCGAAGGGAAAGGCCAGTGGCTTAGCGGAAATGAACCGCAAAATCCGTCTTGTAGTCCGGCTCGTCCATCTTTCCGCGAATCACCAGGTCCGCACCGATGCGGCCAATCTCGTCGGAACTCTTCGCCGCCGCACCGTTGCCACCGGTCAGGAGCGCAATGCGGTCCCCCTCCACGAAACCGGCATAGGGATAGCCGTGCACCGTATAGGTCGTGACGCAGGGCACCGAGACAAGGCGGACCGGATCGAGATCGGGGATCGACCGTGCAAGCAGGCGCTTCAGATGCACGATCGCCTCCGGACGCCCCTCCCCGCGGAACCAATCGCGAATCGCCTGCTCGTCCTCGATCTCGACCTCGGTCGGATCACCGCCGATCTTGAGATAGGAATGGCCGTCCGGATAGACGATCGGCGGCAGGAAGTAGAAATGGTCGCTCGGATCGGCGCTTTCGTCGATCCAGGACGGCATGGTGCGATAGGCCACGGCCTGTCCCGGCGAAAGCTGCGCCAGCACGACCGTGCGGGCCTTGATGACGAGCACCGGCACCTTCGGCAAAAGTCCCGAGGCACGGGAAAAGCCGCCCGTCGCCACCAGCACGCGCCCGCCGGTGACCGTGCCGCCAGACTTCAGCGCCACCGAAGCACGCTCGCCGGCATCCGTCACGGACAGGGCATCGTCGAAAATGGAAACGCCGCCGGCCTTTTCAAAGCAGGCGACCTGCGCGGCGACAAGCTTGCGCGGATCGACATAGCCGGCCCCCTTTACCTCGAAGACGCCGGCCGAACTTTCCGGCAGGTCGAACCAGGGAAACCGCGCCCGCAGTGCCGCCCGGTCGAGCAGCGGCGCTTCCAGCGCATAGCGCTTCGCCACCGCCTCCACGGCATTGAGGAAACCGCCACCGGCGGGACCGCTGATGAGGCAACCCGTCTCGCCGTAAAACTCTATGCCGCTCTCGGCCTCGATGGCGCGGTAGCGGGCGATCGACCGCTTGGCGAGCAGGGCCCAGTCCGGATCCTGGTCGATCGTGCGGGTAATGCGGCCGCTGTCGTAGTGACTGGCGAAGACGCCGTCGTGCTTCTGCCAGTCGGCAGGCTCTCCCCGCCCAACGAGCCCCACGGAAGCGCCCGTTGCGGCAAGGTGGCGCGCGGCCGCCGCCCCCATCATGCCCCTGCCCACGACGACGAAATCGAAATGCCGATCCATGCCCTACCCTCGCTTTTCACCGATGGCATAGCATGGCCGCGGGCCGATTCCAGCCCGCGAAACGTCGCGGCGATCAGTCGATGATGCTCTGCACCTTGCCGCAATAGCGCTTGGAGACCGGGTTCATGCGCTTGGCGCCATGGCCGGCATTGTAGCGCAGGATCGTGCCGCAGGTCGTGCCGCCGGAAAGGTCGTGCGCCATGGCAAGGTACTTCATGCCGAACTTGATGTTGGTCTCGGGATCGTAGAGACCCTTGGCGCCGCCGCGATAGCCCATCATGCGGGCCGTCGCCGGCTTGATCTGCATCAGCCCGATTTCACCGGCACCGCCGCGAGCCCGCGGGTTGAAGTTGCTCTCGACGCGCACCACCGCATGGGCGAGGTCGACAGGCACGCCGTAGGCCTTGGCATAGGTCTGGATCAAGCCGGAATAGCTGGCCGTCTTGAGATCCGCGCTCAGCGGGTTTTCCGCCTTGGGATAGCCGGTCGTGCTCTTGTAGGTCTTCAGCTTGCCGACGACCACGCCGTCCTTGTCGATGACGGTCTTGCGCTTGTTGCTGCGCTTGCTGGAAACCTTGCGCGGCTTTTCCTTGCCGGCGGCCTCCTGTTTTTCGGAAGTCTGGAACAGATACTGTTTCTTGGCCGGGCCCCGGGAGGGTTCGGCATATGCCGTGGCGGCGGAAAAAACGGACACACAAAAGCAGGCCGCGCTGAAGGCAGCAAGAAGTCTTCTCATCTAGTCATCGTCTCCAAAAGGCGCAAAGGCACTGCCTTGGCCGGCGGCATTTCAAGCCGCGCAGCCCGCGCAAACGTCTCGATCCTCATTGATCGCGATCAGGCCCTGACCGCATGCTGCGCTGCAATGAACGCAAGCGGAAAGAACATCCCCAATCAGGTCAGGATGTGGCGAAACGGTAAACTTCTGTTACAGCCTGTAATATTCGAATATTCGGATAGACTCTCAGGCAGCCAGTCGCGGCAACGCGGAAAGCAGCCGGTGCAGCGTGTCGATGGTCGAAAAATCGGCGATGCCATCGACCCGCTCAGGCCGGAAATGGCGCTGGAAAGCAGCCACGGCGCCCTCCATTTTTTCCGAATAAACACCATCGATTTCAGTACCATAGCCGTAGAGTGACAGCATGGTCTGCAGGGCTTCGACGGGCTGGCCCGCATCCCCCTTCTGGAAGAAGCGTCCGCCGGCGATCGGCGACGGTGCCACCCAGTGCCCGACACCCCCGGCATGAAGGCGTTCCCAGGGGAACTTTTCACCCGGATCGACCTTGCGAACAGGGGCAACATCGGAGTGCGCAAGCACCCGTTCCGGGGCGATTTGCCATCTCTTGCCACAATCCCGACACAGTTCGACGACCGCTGCGACCTGAGCATCCGGAAAATCCGGCAGCCCGCCGGGGTGTCCGGCATTGGCGATCTCGATGCCGATGGAGGCCGAATTGATGTCGGTCTCGCCCTTCCAGAAGCTCTTTCCCGCGTGCCAGGCACGATCCGCCTCGCGCACGAGCTGCTCGACGCGCCCGTCCTCATGCACGAAGTAGTGACAGGAGACCTGGCTTTCCGGCGCGCAGAGCCATTTCAGCGCGCCGTCGGCCGTTTCCATGCCGGTATAATGCAGGAGGATGATGTCAGGCGTGCGCCCGCCCGCCCGCTCGCCGAAATTCGGCGACGGCGCAGCGGTCGCGCCGGCATAGTCACAGATGAATGCGCTCATGCAGCGCAGCGTTCCTTCTCGATCGCCTCATAGGCAGCGTTGAGCGCGGCCATGCGGTCGTTCGCAATCTGATGGAACTCGGCCGGCACGCCACGCGCCACCAGCCTATCAGGGTGATTCTCCGAGGCAAGCACCCGGTACCGCTTGCGGATTTCCGCAAAATCGTCGCTCGGCTTGACGCCCAACACCTTGTAGGGGTCACGGCCGCTGACATGCACATGCCGCGCCGTGATCTGCTCGAAGCGCTCGTCCGCCATGCCGAAGATTTCGGCGACCCGGCCGAGGAAGGCCATTTCATTCTCGTGAATCAGCCCGTCGGCCTTGGCAATATGGAACAGGCCATCGACGATGTCCTCGAGGATCGGGCAGTTCTTTTCGCAGGAGACGCAGAGCGCCTTCATCTTCTCCGCATAGGCCTCGTAGCCGGCGACGTCCTGGCGCGCGAGATTGTAGAGCCGGGCGACATTGGCCGCCTGATTGTCGGGGTATTTGAAGATGTCCTTGAAGGCGTCGACCTCGGCGGTCGTCACGATACCGTCCGCCTTCGCCATCTTGGCCGAAAGCGCGATCATCGCCACCGAGAAGGCGACCTGCCTGCGGGTTTCCGGATCGCCTTCGAACAGCGTGCGCACGGCCTCGACCACGCCGGACAGCACGTTGCTGGCGGCATCCGAGACCATGCCGACGAGGCGATCCCATACGGCACTGATGAAGCAACTGGGCGAATTCTGGAACATAAGGTGACCTTGAGCAGACAATTGCAGGGAAAGCAAGGCGCGAAATGTCTGAATGACAAAATTTTGATGGCCCTCATCAAGTGGCGGCATGCAAAATCCCCGCTGCAGGATTTCCGCCTGTGGAGCACGAGAGTCAATCCGTCATGGAGTGCGGATAAGTTCGCCGCGCCGTTCCCCTCCCGGGGATTCTGCGCTAGAGCAACTGCACCATCGAGACGGGCTGACGCCGAGGAGGAAACATGGCCAAGCAGAAAGTCGCAATGCTGACCGCGGGCGGGCTCGCACCCTGTCTGTCGTCCGCTGTCGGAGGCCTCATCGAACGCTACAGCGACATCGCGCCCGACATCGAGCTCGTCGCCTATCGCTCGGGCTACCAGGGCCTGCTGCTGGCCGACCGCATCGAAATCACCAAGGACATGCGCGAAAAGGCGCCCCTCCTCCATCGCTATGGTGGTTCGCCGATCGGCAACAGCCGCGTCAAGCTGACGAACGCTGCCGACTGCGTGAAGCGCGGCCTCGTCAAGGAAGGCGAGAACCCGCTGCGCGTGGCGGCCGAACGGCTCGCCAAGGATGGCATCACCATCCTGCACACGATCGGCGGCGACGACACCAACACGACGGCCGCCGACCTTGCCGCCTATCTGGGCGCCAACGGCTACAACCTCACCGTCGTCGGCCTTCCGAAGACGGTCGACAACGACGTCGTGCCGATCCGTCAGTCGCTCGGCGCCTGGACGGCCGCGGAAGTCGGCGCCGGCTTCTTCGACCATGTCAGCAACGAGCAGAGCGCCGCGCCGAAGACGCTCGTCGTGCATGAAGTGATGGGCCGCCATTGCGGCTGGCTCACCGCCGCGACGGCCCGCGCCTATATCCAGAAGACCAACGGCAACGAGTATGTCGACGGCTTCATGATGAACAAGCAGCTGAAGAACATCGACGGCCTCTACCTGCCGGAGCTGGCCTTCAACCTCGAAGCCGAGGCCGAACGCCTCAGGGGCATCATGGACCGCGCCGGCTTCGTCACGCTCTTCGTTTCGGAAGGCGCCTGCCTCGACGCGATCGTGGCGGAGCGGGAAGCCGCCGGCGAAACCGTCAAGCGCGATGCCTTCGGCCATGTGAAGATCGACACGATCAATGTCGGCAACTGGTTCTCCAAACAGTTCGCCGCCCTGCTCGGCGCCGAACGCGCAATGGTGCAGAAGTCGGGGTACTATGCCCGCTCCGCCCCGGCGAATGGCGACGACCTGCGCCTCATCCAGAGCATGACCGACCTTGCCGTCGAAAGCGCGCTCAACAAGGTTTCGGGCGTTACCGGCCATGACGAGGGCCAGGGCGGCAAGCTGCGCACCATCGAGTTCCCGCGCATCAAGGGCGGCAAGCACTTCGACACCTCGGCAAAATGGTTCGGCGACGTGATGAACGTCATCGGCCAGAAGTGGAAGCCGGCGGCCTGACGCCTGCCCGCGCAAAACGCCGCTTGACGGCGAAAACTTGTGATGGCTTGCTCCCCGGATTGCACTCGATCCGGGGAGTTTTTATGTCTTTCGAACACTGGCTTGCCTTCGCCGCCGCCTCCGCCATCATGCTGGCCATTCCGGGCCCGACGATCCTCCTCGTGATCTCCTATGCACTCGGCCATGGACGGCGCACGGCAGGCGCTACGGTCGCCGGCGTCGCGCTCGGCGATTTCACCGCTATGACCGCCTCGATGCTCGGCCTCGGCGCCCTGCTCGCCACATCGGCGGCCGTCTTTACCGTCCTCAAGTGGGTCGGTGCCGCCTATCTGATCTGGCTCGGCATCAAGCTGTGGCGCGCGCCCGTCTCCAGCGGGGTCGAGGGTGAGGCACCGGCGGAAGAAAAACCCTTCCGCATCTTCGCGCATGCCTATGTGGTGACCGCGCTGAACCCGAAGAGCATCGTCTTCTTCGTCGCCTTCCTGCCGCAGTTCCTCGACCTCACGCAGCCCGTCCTGCCGCAGATGGTGATCTTCGAAATCACCTTCCTCGTGCTCGCGACGCTTAACGCCTTTTCCTATGCCCTGCTCGCCTCCGCCGCGCGCAAAACCATCCGCAAACCCTCGGTTCAGAAGGTCGTCAACCGCACCGGCGGCACCTTGCTGATCGGCGCCGGGTTGCTGACGGCAGGGCTCAAGCGGGCAGGCACCTGAGGCCTCGGCAAGCCTACGGGTTGCCGCTTGCCGCCCGATCGGCTATGGACGGGGCACGGCCACGGCCGATTGATTTGCAAAGACGGGGGCGTTTCGGCGCCCGCGCACCCCCGCAAACCGAGAGCGACGACCATGGCTGATACACCCGTTTCCCGTCCGGCACGCATTGCCACGCTTGCCTGCGCCGGCCTTCTCGTGACGCTCGCCGGCTGCGCCAGCGTCGCCGACGATGCGACCTCGGCCAGGACCGTGACGCCGGCATCCGCGGGAACCACGGATATCGCCGCTGCCGCCGGGACGACGACGGAAGTCTCCTACGCCGCTCTGCCCGCCGCCAAACCCGGTACGGAAAACACGCCCGAAGCCCTGCCGACGCCGATCGCCGTTGCGGGCGGCACGTCGGGCGTTGTCGTTCCGGTTTCGGCTCTTGCCGAGGCCAAGCCAGTGACCGGCGCCGCAGCCGCCACCGCCGCGCTTGCCGGCAACGACGTTGCGGGCGTAGCCACCACGACGAAGCAGGGTTATGACACGGTCATCGGCGTTTCCGTCATGGAGCCGGGCTTTGACAGTGGCGAGCCGGAAGGTCTCGAACAGCTCGTCGCCAGCCGCAAGATCGTGCCGATGGCGAAACCTGCTTTGGTGAGCAACGCCGTTCTGACGACGCAGACCCGTCTTGTCGTTCAGCAGTCCGAGCAGCCCTTCAAGAAGTCGGGCACGCCGATCGATGCGATCATCACCAAGTATGCCGCGATCTACGGCATCCCGGAATCCCTGCTGCATCGCGTCGTCAAGCGCGAAAGCACCTACAATCCCAGGGCCTACAATCGTGGCCACTACGGCCTGATGCAGATCAAGTATGCGACCGCGAAAAGCATGGGTTATGAAGGCCCGGCCGAAGGCCTGTTCGACGCCGAGACGAACATCAAATACGCGGGCAAGTATCTGCGCGGGGCCTGGATGGTCGCCGACGACAAGAACGACGGCGCGGTACGCCTTTATGCCGCCGGCTATTACTATCACGCCAAGCGCAAGGGCCTGCTCGACGAGACCGGCCTGAGATAAGCCGGCCTCGCGGCAAAGGACGTCAGCGCGCCGGCTTCAGCCAGAACGTCATCGGCTTTTCCGTTTCCACCGCCTCGCCGATATCCTGCCAGGCAAGCATCGTGGTGAGCGCTGCACGGCGCTGGTAACCGCGTTTTCCCCAGAATTCATCGAGCGGCATGTAGTCCGCCGGCCGCAGCGGGTGCTCCTTCGGGCGATCGACGGCGCAGAAGGCGCACCAGTCGAAACGGCCGAGGTGGCGGGCATAGGCTTCGCGCTCCTCGAAGAAGCGCACGCCAAGGCCCCTGCCCCGATAGGTCGGCAGCAGCACGGATTCGCCGAAATAGAAGACCTTTTGGGGATCCATGCCTGCCGCGACGAACGGCGTCCGGAAAACCTCCGAGGCATCCGCCATCGGCACACCCGTCGAGGCCCCTACGATGCGCTCGCCATCGAGCGCCAGCGCGAAAAAACTCTCCGGTGACTGCGCATAGGTCGCGAGATAGGAGACTTCATAGTCCTCGCTGCCCTCGTAAAGATAGGGAAAGGCGCGAAAGACCTCGATGCGCAGGCGTGCAAGGTCGGCGATGTAAGGCGTCACGGCGGTGCCATGGACAATCTTGATCTGCATGATCCGTGAATGTTCCCAACGATTTGAACAATGCTATAAGGCGGACGGGCTTTGCCCGAAAGCATTCCCAGCAAAAGTGCGGAGCAGTTTTGCGTCCGGAAATGCGAGAGGAAAAAGAGATAGAGCGTTTTCGCGATTCGAAGAAAAGCGGAACCGATCTAGAGCAACGATATGAGGGATGACATGCCAGCAAAAGAGACGATCCGCGCCTATTACGATGCTTTCAACAGGCAGGACATGGAGGCCTTCTTCGACCTCCTGCACGAGGACGTCATCCACGACATCAACCAGGGCGGCCGCCAGGTCGGCAAGCAGGTCTTCCGCGACTTCATGGCGCATATGAACCGCAGCTACCGCGAGACGCTGACGGACATCGTCATCATGTCCAACGACGACGGCACGCGCGGCGCTGCCGAATTCACCGTCAACGGCCAGTACCTCGCCACCGACGAGGGCCTGCCGGAAGCCAATGGCCAGACCTATGTGCTGCCGGCCGGCGCGTTCTTCGAGATTCGCGACGGCAAGGTCGCGCGCATCTCCAACACCTACAATCTCAACGACTGGATTGCTCAGGTCGGCGCCTGATCGGTCTGAAGGTCGGGTGCGTCCAGGATATCGAGAACGCTCTTCACCAGCGGCTGGGGCCGATAGCCAAGTTTCGACGGCGTCAGCCCCAGCCGGATCACCGCAAGCCTCTTCGCGGGAATGATAGCGGCCGACTGGCCGTCATGGCCGAGGATCCAGAACGTCTCGTCCGGCAGGCCGTAGCCAGCATCGCTCTTGTCGCCCGGGCCCTTCGCCCAGGTCTGCATATGGCTGTAGGCGCCGCCGGACGCTTTCGTCGGCATCACCATGGCCCCGACGAACCCGGCAGGCAGCAACCGGTTGCCCTTCCACACCCCGTCGTCGAGCAGGAAGAGCGCGAAGCGCGCCCAGTCACGCGCCGTCGCGTACATATAGGAAGAGCCGACGAAAATACCGGTCTCGTCCGGCTCCATCACCGCGCTTGCCATGCCGAGCGGCGCAAACAGCGCCCGCACCGGGAAGGAGAGCGCCTGGCTGCGCCCGTTGAGCGCGCCCATCCAGATGCGCGAGAGAAGCACCGCCGTGCCACTCGAATAGGTGAAGCGCTCGCCCGGATTGGCCTCGAGCGGCAGCGACAGCACGAAGCGCGACATATCCGGCTCGAGGAACAGCATGCGCGTGACATCCGCCACGCTGCCATAGCTCTCGTTGAAGGCAAGCCCGCTCTCCATGGCCAGAAGCTGCGCGAGCGTGATCTTCGACCGCGTATCGCCGCGCCATTCCGGGAAGAGGTTGTTCATGTCCGGCGTCAGGGCGCCGGCCTGCATCAGCCGGCCGATCAGCGCCGCATTGACCGTCTTGGTCATCGACCAGCCGAGCAGCGGCACCGTCTTCGAAAAACCGTCCGCATAGGCTTCCGCGACGATGCGCCCGTCATGCACGACGACGATCGCCCGCATGCCGGGACCGGCAAGCTTGGGGTCGGCGAGCAGGGCCGCGACGCGCGCATCCTCCGTCACCGCCTCGCCATCGGGCCAGGCGACGGCCGGGTCCACGGGCGGGACCTTCGGCAGGGCGACATCGGAGATCGCCTGCCGCGCCGCCTCGAAGTCGCCGTCCGGCACGCCGGTACAGCCGAACCCCTCGTGCCAGACGGCATACCCCGGAGCAAAGAGGCCGAGCAGGCGTGTCGTCACCGTCTTTCCGGCAAGATCGACATCCTGCCGCATCAGTTTGAGGAGCGGATGGCCGGGGGCCTGCACGTCCTCGGCGAGTACCTCATCCGGATCTCGGCCGGAGATGAAGGCGCTGGAGCAGACGATCTTGGCGGCATAGCCGGAGCCGACGCTGAGCAGAGCAGGCGGCGATACGATGAGCCAGCTCGCCCCCACCAGCACGACGGCGGCGAGAAGGGAAAGCGTCCAGGCGGCAAGCCTGTAGAATCGTCTCATACCGGCCTCTCCTTCCAGGTGCGAGACAATCAGGATTTGCCTGTCATGAAAAGGCATTTCGCATTCATGCGGAAAGCCGGTCTTCGGTTTGCGCAAGGAAGCGCATCACATCCGGCGCGCCCACAGGCCCGGAGATCAGGTAGCCCTGCGCCTCGGAGGCGCCGCGCTGGCGGATGAAGTCCAGCTGCCCCTCGGATTCGATACCCTCCACCGTCGTCGTCACCTGGAATGTGCGACCAAGCTTCAGGATGATGTCGACCAGGTCGGCGTCCCGCTTGCTCTCCATCATGGCCCGCGCAAAGGAGCGGTCGATCTTCAACTGGTCGATCGGGAAGGCACGCAGGTTGTTGATCGAGGAAAAGCCGATACCGAAATCGTCGAGCGCCACCCGCACCCCGTGGCTGCGCAGCTCCGACAGGCTTTCCCGGATCACCGTCTCGTCGACGGAGAAGACGGATTCCGTCACTTCGATCGTCAGGCGCCCCGGGGCGAGCCCGGTCTCCGCGAGGCACTGCTTGACGTAGCCGACGAAGGCGCGGTCCTTGAACTGATCGCCGACGACATTGATGGCGACACCCGCCGGCGCCGGCCAGGTCGCCGCCTCGCGGCAGGCCTCGCGCACCACCCAGTTGCCGAGCGGCAGGATGAGCCCGGTCTTTTCCGCCGCCGGAATGAAGACGTCAGGCATGATCCGTCCCTTTTCGGGATGCCGCCAGCGCAGCAGCGCCTCGAAGGCGCGCACCGTGCGGCTCTCCACGCCGACGATCGGCTGGTATTCGAGGAAGAATTCGTCGGCGCGGATCGCCCGCGCAAGATCGTGCTCGATGGCCGAACGCGCCTGCACATCCGCAGCCAGCGCCGCGTCGAAGAAGCGGAAACCGCTCCCGGGCATCGTCTTCGCCTCGTAGAGCGCGAGGTCGGCACGCTTCAAGAGTTCGGACATGGACGTGTCGTCCGCATCCATGAAGGTGACCCCGATGCTGCAGCCGCTGGTCACCCGATTACGCTTTATATCGAAGGGTTCGGCGAAAAGATCGCAGATCGTGCGGCAGACATCCTCGATCTTGCCTATGGAGGGTCGCCCCGCGATCGTGACCACGAACTCATCGCCGCCGAGCCGATAGACGCCCGTCGTCGCGCAGAGCGCACGTCGCAACCGCCCGGCAATGGCCGCAAGCAGCGCATCGCCCGCATCATGACCAAAGCTGTCGTTGACGAACTTGAAGCGGTCAAGATCGAGCAGCAGGAGCGCCGGCCGGTCAGCCTCCTCGCTCTTCTCGACGATCGCCTGAATGTCACGCTCGAGGCAGAACCGGTTGGCCAGTCCCGTCAGCCGGTCGTGATAGGCGTCATGCGTCAGGCGCTGCTCCGTCTGCCGGCGCTGGCTGAGCTCGGCGATCAGCAGCGCCTTGGAGCGGCCTATCTGGTAGAAGCCGACGCCGAAGAAGACGGGCATGAGCGCGAGCGCCGTGGCGGTCGGTGCGGAAAAGCCGAAGAGACTGGCCTGCGTATTGTCGCGCAGCAGCTGGTCGGCGGCAAGGCAGAGGGTCGGAAGGAAGGCTCCGAAAATCGACCCCGTCAACGCATAGCGCTGCTCGATCCTCGGCAACAAGGTTTTCAACATCATGTAACCCTAAACCGTTGTTATCATGACAACAGGGTGCTTCGGGCCGATACCGGCCCCACGGATGTTTCTAGCGAACAAAGAATGACAGAGTGTTAAGGGAGGGTTGGCATCCGCCCCCAAGATTCAAGGGGTCCTCTTTCTTCGGAACCATCGCGCCCGTCAGGCGTTGCGGCTCTTGTTGTAATTCGTGCGTGGGGCTTCGTGCGAGTATCCGAGTGGGAAGGACCATCAGATGAAATCCACGATCTTCGGTGCCGCTGGCATCCTCTTCGCAGCCGGCGCGCTCCCGGCCTTCGCAGCCGACATGACCATTGCCGAGCCGCCGGTGGAAACGCCCATCGTCGAAACGGCAGCCGGCGTCTACGACTGGGGCGGCTTCTATGTCGGCGTGAACGCCGGTTATGCCTGGACCAATGCCAATTCCGGCGGCCCGGCACCCGCCATAGACGAGGGCCTGGACGATTTTGCCCTCGGCGCCTATGCCGGCTACAATTTCTTCAATAACGGCTGGGTCTACGGCGTGGAAGCCGACGTCAAGCACGACTTCAACAATGAGCGCTTCTCCTCGGGCGGCACGCGCTACGAGGCGGAGACGAACTGGGGCGGCTCGGTGCGCGCCCGTCTCGGCTACGCCTTCGACCGCACGCTGATCTACGGTACGGGCGGCTGGGCCTTCACCCGGGCGGAGCTTGAAAACCGCGATACGGGCGTGAAGGAGAAGGACACCGCCCATGGCTGGACGATCGGCGCGGGTGTCGAGCAGGCCTTTACGGATACGGTGGCCGGCCGTGTCGAATATCGCTACACCGACTACGGAAGCTCCGACATCTTCGATGCCGCCGGCCGCAGCGGCGACCTCGATTCGCATTCGATCATGCTCGGCGTGAGCATGAAGTTCTAACGGAGCCGACCATCAACCCCCTCCCCGCGTCGAGCGGTGAGGGGCTTTGGTGCACCCGGCCGGCTTAACGCGGCGCTAACCATAATTTTACGGAAATATGCGAGTGGTCTTCGACCCGTCTCGCGCGTCCGCCCTTTACGACCCGCCCCGTTCGAGGCAGGATTGGGAAACGCGCAACAACGGGACCTCCATGCGTCGGCTCATTCTGGCTTTGCTGCCCCTCGCCCTTCTCGCCTCGTCCTGTTCCACCACCGACTACGATTTCGCGTCGACTGCCTCCGTGCCGCCGCGCTTCGACGACAAGGACCCGCAGAATTTTGGTGCACGCAATCCGCACCGCCACGAGGTCCACGGCATCGACGTCTCCAAGTGGAACGGCGACATCGACTGGCAGGCCGTGAAGAAAGGGGGCGTCTCCTTCGCCTTCCTGAAGGCGACCGAAGGGACGGATCGCCTCGACAGCCGCTTTGCCGAATACTGGCGCGGCGCCCGCGCTGCCGGCGTCGCCCATGCGCCCTACCATTTCTACTATTTCTGCTCGACGGCGGATGCACAGGCCGACTGGTTCATCGCCAACGTGCCGAAGGAGGCCGTGCTGCTGCCGCCCGTGCTGGACGCCGAATGGAACCCCGCCTCCCCGACCTGCAAGACCCGCCCGCCGGCGGACGAGGTGCGCACGGCCCTGCAGCGCTTCATGGACCGCCTCGAAAAGCACTACGGCAAGCGGCCGATCATCTACACGACGGTCGATTTCCACCGGGACAATCTCGTCGGCCATTTCGCGGGCTATCCCTTCTGGCTGCGCGCGGTGGCGGAACACCCGGAAAACATCTATCCGGCGCGCAAATGGGCCTTCTGGCAATACACCTCGACGGGCGTCGTGCCGGGCATATCGGGCGATACGGACATCAACGTCTTCGCCGGTTCGGCGAAGAACTGGACCAGCTGGGTCAAGACGGTTTCCCGCTGACCACCGGATAGGTTGCAGGCGGCCTCGCATCCCCGAGAGGAGAAGCAAAGGTCGCCCGAAAGGCACAATCGCGTGAAAAGGGTGGCAGCAGGTCGCGGCGGCCTTTTTCTTCTTGCTTCCGTCACATTCATCTGAGACAGCCGGGCCAGCAACGGACCAAGGAGCATTCAAGATGCGGCTAAACCTGAAGACGAAACTTGGCGTGGGCCTGACGGCCTTTCTTCTCGCCGGCAGCGCCTACGCCCAGTCGACGGCAGCCTGCGGCGGCGATTTCAATGCCTTTCTTCAAGGCGTGAAGGCCGAGGCCCTGACGCGCGGCGTTTCCGCCGAAGTTGCCGACCGGGCGCTTGCCGGCGCCGCCATCGACCAGAAGGTGCTGTCGCGAGACCGCGCCCAGGGTGTCTTCCGCCAGACCTTTCTCGAATTCTCCAAGCGCACGGTCAGCCAGTCGCGCCTCGATATCGGCCGCAAGAAGCTGAAGGACCTCGCCCCGGTCTTCCAGCGCGCGGAACAGGAATTCGGCGTACCGGGCCCAATCATCGCCGCCTTCTGGGCGATGGAAACCGATTTCGGCGCCGTGCAGGGCGATTTCAACACCCGCAACGCGCTTGTGACGCTTTCGCATGATTGCCGCCGGCCGGAACTCTTCCGCCCGCAGCTTCTCGCCGCCATCGAGATGGTCGGCCACGGCGACCTCGACCCCAACGGCACGACCGGTGCCTGGGCCGGCGAAGTCGGTCAGGTGCAGATGCTGCCGAAGGACATCATCGAATTCGGTATCGATGGCGACGGCGACAACCATGTCAACGTCAAGCAGTCCTCGCCGGATGCCATCCTGACCGCCGCCAAGTTCATCCAGCATCTCGGCTTCGTGAAGGGCCAGCCCTGGATCCAGGAAGTCTCGGTGCCCGATATGCTGCCCTTCGAGAAGACCGGCCTGCAGCCGGGCATGAAGGCCGCCGACTGGTTCGCCCTCGGGGTCACGCCGCGCGACGGCGACACCTCCTTCGGCAATCTGCAAGCCTCGCTGGTGCTGCCGCAGGGCCGCAAGGGTCCGGCCTTCATCACCTATCCGAACTTCAACATCTACCTCGAGTGGAACCAGTCGTTCATCTACACGACCTCGGCCGCGTACTTCGCGACCCGCCTTGCCGGCGCCCCGCCCTATGAGCGTGGCGCGCCGGAGGAAGGCCTTTCCGAAGACACCATGAAGCAGCTGCAGACCAAGCTGCAGGGCCTTGGCCACGACGTCGGCAAGATCGACGGCATCCTCGGCTCTGGCACGCGCGCGGCGATCCAGAAGGAGCAGCTGCGCCTCGGCCTGCCCGCCGACGGCTGGGCGACCCAGTCCCTGCTCTCCGCCCTCTGACGGAAATCGGGTGGCGCCGCATAAACGCGGTGCTATAGGCACGAAGAGACCAAGAGCGGCAGCCCCGGTCGGAACCGGGCTGCCGCTCTGCCTTTTTGCCTCGCCGTTTTCGCGCTACACCAGCGGACGGCAGGATGCCCGGGAGAACGTGCAATGGAACAGCAGGCAGCAACGCGCATGAGCGCACAGACCTGGGGCCTGCTCGCGCTCCTCGGCATGATCTGGGGCGGCTCGTTCTTCTTCGCCCGCGTCGCCGTCGTCCATGTGCCGCCGGCAACGCTCGTGCTGCTGCGCGTCGGCATCGCCGCCCTCGCGCTGCACATCTACATTGCCGGCCGCTTCGACGTCTATGCCACGCTTCGGGCCCGCTGGCGCGAGTTCCTGCTGCTCGGCCTCATCAACAACGCCGTGCCGCACATGCTGATCTTCCTCGGTCAGACGCAGATCGGCGCGGGACTCGCCTCCATTCTCAACGCGACGACGCCGATCTTCACCGTGCTCATCGCCAACCAGTTCACGCTGGACGAGAAGCTCTCCTCGGAAAAGATCGCCGGCTGCCTGATCGGGCTCGTCGGAACCGCCGTGCTGATCGGCCCGCGGGCGCTTGCCCCCTTCACCGGCGACAGCGGCCCGCCGCTCTGGGCGGTCATCCTGCCGGTGCTCGCCGCCGTCTCATACGGTTTCGCCGCGACCTATGGCAAACGCTTCCGCGGCACTTCTCCGCCGGTCATCGCCGCCGGCCAGCTCACCGCATCGACGCTGCTGATGCTGCCCGTTTCCTTCGCCCTCGACACGCCCTGGCAGCTCACCCTGCCCCCGCTCTCGGCCATCCTCGCCGTGCTGGCACTGGCGCTCATCTCGACGGCCTACGGCTACATCCTGTTCTTCCGAATCATGGCGGCAGCCGGTGCCACCAACACCTCGCTCGTCACGCTGCTCGTGCCGCCGAGCGCCATCCTCGCCGGCATGCTCTTCCTCGGTGAAACACTGACGCCGCTCGGCATGCTCGGCATGGCGCTCGTCCTCTTCGGCCTCGTGGTGCTCGACGGGCGCGTTTTCGCCCGCTTGCGCAGCGCCTGAAGGGTCGGGAACAAAGCGTCTTCCCGGCCGTTTCATGGCAATCCGCCGGATTGCCCGTCCGACGTGCGCCATATTGGTAAATGCACAATGCCGGCATTCGTCATCTGGTAGGGATTGTGAATTTTTTGTGGCGCTCCCAATAGAGGAGGAAATTCAGAAGGTTAACACTGTGAATAAGTATCCGGCGGCAGCCGGATGTTGCAGCGCAGCAACAAAACGTCTTTCCAACACGCTTTTTTCAGTCGTAATATCGATCTGCAAACGCAAGGAGGTAGCCATGGGACTCACACATTCCTTGAATGTTCTGATGATCAGTGCAGCGTTCCTCTTCATCGCAACGATGATCTTCATCTGAGGCGATCAAAGCGCAGTCCGGGAGGCTAGGGACCAAAAACTCAAAAAACACCCTGCCGAAACGAATTCTAGAAAAATGCATGGCTCCGGAGACGGCGCCATGCATTTTCGTTTGGGGGCTGCGGTCTGGCAGCGGCGCTCAGGCCGCCGCACCTGCCGGCTGCCGCTCGCTGCGGGCAAAGCCGACGCGGTCGCACACGGCCGAGACCAGTGTGGCGCGGTTCATCGTGTAGAAGTGGAACTCGCCAATGCCGCGGGCGATGAGATCCTCCACCTGCCGGGCGGCAAGGTCGATCGCCACCGCGGCGCGCTCCTGCGGACGGTCGTCGACGGGTGCCAGCCGGTCGGCCAGCCAATCCGGCACGGAGGCTCCGCACAGGCCGGCGAACTTCTGCACCTGCGACAGATTGTGCACCGGCAGGATGCCCGGCACGACCGGGATCGAGATGCCAGCCTTGCGCACGCGCTCCAGGTAACGCTCGAAATCGTCGTTCTCGAAGAAGAACTGCGTGAGCGCACGTGTCGCGCCGGCGTCCACCTTGCGCTTGAGCATGTCGATGTCGGCGGCGACATCGGGGCTCTGCGGATGCTTCTCCGGATAGGCGGACACCGAGATCTCGAAATCGGCAAGGCCTCGCAGACCGGCGGTCAGCTCCGCCGCATTGGCATAACCACCCGGATACGGCTGGTAGGCCGTGCCGACGCCGCCCGGCGGGTCGCCCCGCAGCGCCACGAAGTGCTTGACGCCGACCGCCTGGAATTCGGCGACGACGGCATGCACCTCCTCCTTCGTCGCTCCGACGCAGGTCAGGTGCGAGGCGGCAGGCAGGCCCATCGCAAGAAGCTGGCGAACGGTGGCGAGCGTCGGCGCCTTGGTGGAACCGCCGGCGCCGTAGGTCACCGACATGAACCCCGGATCATAGGCCGAAAGCGCGGCGGCCGTCTCCCAGAGCTGGCCTTCGGCTTCCGCCGACTTCGGCGGGAAGAACTCGAACGACAGGCGGATGTCCTTGCGGGCTGGGCGTGCGGTCGCCTTGTTCATGTCAACTCCTCCTGCGGATGGCAATGGTGTCGGCGGCCCGTTCACGCTGGTCGCGGGCAAGCCAGATGGTGACGGTCAGCGCATCGGCGGCCGAATGCGCAGGCTTGAGGTCGACGACCTCCTCGACGACAAGCCCCGCCTTCTCCAGCCACTCGGCGAGCGTCTGGTGCGAGAAGCCGAGGCGGATATGGGCATGTTCGTCGCGCAGATGTTCGAGCGCGTGCGGGGCAAGGTCTATGATGGCGAGGCGCCCGCCGGGCGCGAGCATGCGGGCGGCCTCGGCCACCGCCGCGTCCGGCTCGTCGAGAAAGTGCAGCACCTGGTGGATCGTCACGACGTCGAACTCGTCACGCTCCAGCGGCAGGTTGAAGATGTCGCCATGGCGGATCGAGGCCTTGGTGATGCCGGCGCGGTCGAGATTGGCGCGCGCCACCGCGAGCATGTCGCGGCTGGCATCGACGCCGACGCCGCGCTTGTAGAGCCCCTCGAAGAGCTGAAGGATGCGCCCCGTGCCCGTGCCGAGATCGAGGAAACCGTCCACCGGCTCCGTGCCGATCATCTGGGCCAGCCTCGCCTCCACCTCCGCCTCGCTGACATGCAGCCGGCGCACCGCGTCCCACTCGGCCGCGTTTCGGCTGAAATAGGCCTGCGCCTTGTCGGCGCGGATCTTCTTCAGCACGCGCAGCCGCTCGTCGTCGCGGGCGAATACCGCGTCTGCCGGGTCGGCGCTCTCGAGGAGCTGACGGGCGAGCGTGACGGCAGGTCCCCCCTGGCTCAGCCGGAAGAAGGCCCAGGCACCCTCCTGGTAGCGGTCGACGAGCGCAGCCTCGGCGAGCAGCTTCAGGTGGCGCGAGATGCGCGGCTGGGACTGGCCGAGGATGTCGGTCAGGTCGGTCACGGTCAGATCGCCGTGCGACAGCAGCGCGAGAAGGCGAAGGCGCGTCGGTTCACCCGCCGCCTTCAGGATCTCCACGATGTCGTCCAGTCCGAGTTTCTGCATGTCGCCCATGGCCTATCCAATCAAGACATAAAGATATGTTTATGTGATTAACCCGCGTCGCGCAAGGGCAAATCCGTGTCGCCGATCTTCCCATCAACACGCCAAAAGAAAAACCCCGGCAAGCCGGGGTTTCTCAAGGGGCGTGATGGCACCGTGCCTCAGCGCGTCAGGCGCTTGTAGGCCTGGCTGCCGGGGTTGAGGGCATCGGGGCCGAGACGGCGAACCTTGTCCTCTTCGTAGTCCTCGAAGTTGCCTTCGAACCATTCGACATGACCGTCGCCCTCGAACGCCAGGATGTGCGTCGCGAGGCGGTCGAGGAACATGCGATCGTGGCTGATGATGATCGCGCAACCGGCAAAGCTCTCAAGCGCGCTTTCAAGCGCACCGAGCGTTTCCGTGTCGAGGTCGTTGGTCGGTTCGTCGAGCAGCAGCACGTTGCCGCCGGCCTTCAGCATCTTGGCAAGGTGCACGCGGTTGCGCTGGCCGCCCGAAAGATTGCCGACCTTCTGCTGCTGGTCGCCACCCTTGAAATTGAAGGCCCCGCAATAGGCGCGCGAATTCATCTCGAACTTGCCGAGCTTGACGACTTCGGCGCCACCCGAGATTTCCTCCCAGACGGTCTTGTTGCCGTCGAGCGCGTCGCGGCTCTGGTCGACATAGCCGAGGTGCACGGTGTCGCCGATACGGATCGAGCCGCTATCGGGCGTTTCCTGGCCGGTGATCATCTTGAACAGCGTCGATTTGCCGGCGCCGTTCGGGCCGATAATGCCGACGATGCCGCCCGGCGGCAGCTTGATCGACAGGTCGTTGATCAGCGTGCGACCGTCAAAGCCCTTCTTGATGCCTTCCAGCTCGATGACCACGTTGCCGAGACGCTCGGAGACCGGGATGATGATCTGGGCGTCGCCGGGCCGGATGTTTTCTGCCGCATCGACCAGCTGTTCGTAGGCCTTGATACGGGCCTTGGACTTCGCCTGGCGCGCCTTCGGGCTGGAGGCGATCCACTCCTGTTCACGCGACAGCGCCTTCTGGCGGCCGGCTTCCTCGCGGCTCTCCTGCTTCATGCGCTTGGCCTTGGCCTGGAGATAGGCAGAGTAGTTGCCTTCGTAGGGAATGCCGCGGCCGCGGTCGAGTTCGAGGATCCAGCCCGTCACATTGTCGAGGAAGTAGCGATCGTGGGTGATCATCATCACGGCGCCCGGATAGTCGCGCAGGTGCTTTTCCAGCCAGGCGATGGTTTCGGCATCGAGATGGTTGGTCGGTTCGTCGAGCAACAGCAGGTCGGGCTGCGACAGCAGCAGGCGGCAGAGCGCGATGCGGCGGCGTTCACCACCCGACAGCAGCGTGACGTCAGAATCCTTCGCCGGGCAGCGCAGCGCTTCCATCGCCATCTCGACCTGCTGTTCCAGGTCCCAGAGGTTCTGGCTGTCGATGATATCCTGGAGCTTGGCGCCCTCGTCCGCCGTCTCGTCGGAATAGTTCATCATCAGCTCGTTGTAGCGGTCGATGATGGCGGTCTTGTCGGCAACGCCGACCATGACGTTCTCGAAGGCGGTCTTGGTCGGGTCGAGATGCGGTTCCTGCTCCAGGTAACCGACGGTCGCACCGTCGGCGAGCCAGGCTTCCCCGGTATATTCCTTGTCCTGGCCGGCAATGATGCGCAGCACCGTCGACTTACCCGCGCCGTTCGGGCCGAGGATGCCGATCTTGGCATCGGGATAGAAAGACAGGTTGACGTTTTCGAGAATTTTCTTGGCGCCGTAGGCCTTGTTGAGCCCCGACATGTGGTAGATGAATTGACGTGCCATGCAAACGCGCTCCGGATCGGACAAATTTGCCCGCTATGTAGGCGAATTCTCCGCCCGCGGCAATGTAAGAAAGCCGCGCTGCGTCCCACGGCGAAAACCCCGCCCCGCATCCTGTTGATACCGTCGGCAAGCGACACGGTGCCCAAATCCGACCGGTATCTCGCCAGTCCGGGCTGAAGGACACCCCGCCCGCTCGCGCTGCCCTACCCCGCCTGCCCCGGGCCCGTCACACCCTCGGTGCACCGCGACTTCGTCGGGACGGCGGCGGCGATGCGCTCGGCCAGCGTCGGACCATCGCCGGCAAGGCCAATGGTGAGGCCGGTCACGACGGAGCCGCCCTCCGTCTTGCGGCAGCTGAGCCGCACGCGCTCGCCGGCCCCCTTGCCGAAGGCGGCGTCGAAGGCGGCCCGCACTTCGGCAAGGGTGACCGCCGCCCCCGCCTTTTGCGAAAAGAGCGCGCGCACCGGCGAGGCGTTGAGCGTATCGAGCAGGTCGAGCGAGCGGCTGTAGTAGATCTCCGGGGACACCGCGACGCAGCTGCCGCTGCGCAGCCATTGCTGGCGGTCGAGGCCGAGGCGCGCGGCGGGCATGGCCGCCATCAGGCGCTCCTTCGTGACGGAAGCGAGCACGATATCCGGCAACTCCGTCCACTTGCCCTTGCGGGCCTTTTGCTTGAGCGCCGCCTCGATGCCGCAATAGCTCTTGCGCACCTGGAACCGGCTGAGCAGCGAGAACTGCCGGGCCGCCGGCGCATTCGCGGAGAAATCCGCACAGCCGCGGCTCCTCGGCCGGGCGGCGCAGTAGCCTTTCTGCCAGCTGACGGACAGCACCTCGCGGCCCTCTCTACTCGCCGGTACGGTCTGGGCGGCCGCGGGACTTGCGAGGAAAAGGAGGCACGCAGCAAGGAGGGAAAGGGCGGCTTTGAAAGTCAGTGCGGCATTGGTCATCATGACCGGCTCCCGAACAAGAACAAAACAAGATCATATACAACCAAAAATCCATAAAATGCAACCATAAATCGGAAAAATCACGACATGCGGGAGAAAGCGTAAAAATACACGCCGTATCCCGTTGTCTTTCATCGGCAAATCGCGTTGACCTTGCCGAAACGGGAGGACAGACCGGTGTTTTCGCTGGCTTCGATGCTGCAAAGCCCAAGTGGAGCGAGCCTTGCACTGCGGCACGAGGCCGCCCGGGGCGAGGCGCGCGGCATCCTGCTCGTAAGCCACGGCCTCGCCGAGCACAGCGCACGCTACGCGGAATTTGCCGGACGCCTGGCAGCGGAAGGGTTTCATGTCTATGCCCACGACCATCGCGGCCACGGCTTCACCACCGCGCCGGACGCCCCGCGCGGCCAGTTCGCGCCCAAGGACGGCATCGACCGGGTGATCGCGGACCTGCGCGCCGTGCGCGACCATGCGGCGGCGCGGCATCCGGGCCTGCCGGTCGTGCTCTTCGGCCATTCGATGGGCGGCCTGCTGGCCCTAGCCTTCGCGCAGGCGCATCCTGGCGATATCGACGCGCTCGCGGTGTGGAACTCCAATCTCGAACCGGGGTTTTCCGGACGCGTGGCGCAGGTCGTGCTGGCGGCAGAACGCATGCTGAAAGGATCCGATGTGCCGAGCGGCCTGCTGCCGCGCCTGACCTTTGGCGCCTGGGGCCGCGCCATCGCGAACCGCCGCACGGATTTCGACTGGCTGTCGCACGACCCCGCCGAGGTGGACGCCTATATCGCCGACCCGCTCTGCGGCTTCGACGTCAACGTCGCGATGTGGATCGACATCTTCGCCGTCACCTTCGCCAATGCCTCGGCGGAAGGGCTTGCGCGCCTGCCGAAGCGCCTGCCGATCCATCTCGTCGGCGGCGAGGAGGACCCGGCGACGGATTTCGGCCGCGCGGTGCACGCCTTTGCCGGGCGACTGAAAAAATCGCGGCTTGAGGACGTCACCACAACAGTCTATCGCGGCATGCGTCACGAATCGCTCAAGGAGAGCCGGTCGCTCCGCGATCCCGCCGTCGACGCCTTTGCCGTCTGGTGCCGGCGGGTGGTGGACGCACGGACCCGCGCCCGGGAACACGCATGACCACATCCGCCACCATCACGCCGCTGCGCAACGAGGTCAGCTTCGGGCTCTCCCTCATGGTGCTCTCGGTTCTCATCGCGCCGATCATCGACATTTTCGCGAAACTGGCGGTCACCGCCGTGCCGGCGACCGAAATCACCTTCGTGCGCCTGCTCTTCCAGATGACCGTTCTGGGGCCGATCTGCCTCCTGCGCGGCACGCTTCTTGATGTCACCTGGCGGAAGATGGGCCTGCATGCCGCCCGCGGCCTTCTGATGGCGATCACCATGATCACCTTCGTCACACCGCTCGCCGTCATGGAACTGGCCGACGCTATCGCCATCTTCTTCGTCGAGCCGATCATCCTGACCATCCTCGGCTCGATCTTCCTCAAGGAGACCATCGGCTGGCGGCGCTACACGGCCTGCGGCGTCGGCTTCTTCGGCTCGCTGCTGGTCATCCAGCCGAGCCTGCAGGAGGTCGGCCCCATCGCGCTGCTGCCCGTCGTGTCGGCCCTCTCGCTCGCGCTGTTCTTCCTCCTGACGCGGCTCGTCGCCCAGAAGGAGGACCCCTGGTCCATGCAGTTCTATGCAGGCCTCTGGGGCGCGCTGTTCTCCGGACTGCTCCTCCTCGTCGGCGGCAGGCTCGGCATCGCCATGCTGACGCCGGTCGTGCCCGACATGGCGAACACAATCTACATCGCCAGCGCCGCCGTCGCCGCCACCATCGCCGGCGTGCTCGGCGTCTACGCCTATCGCTCGGCCCCCGCCTCGACGCTCGCCCCGCTGCAATATCTCGAGATCGTCTCGGCGACGATCCTCGGCTGGCTCGTGTTCGGCCACCTGCCGGACGCCGTGAAATGGCTCGGCATCGCCATCATCATCGCCTCCGGCCTCTACGTCATCTGGCGCGAGCGCAAGCTCAACAAGACGGCGACTATACCGCCCGTCTCCACGCCGATCTGACCTTGCCCGCCCGCGCGAACGGCGCGGCAGGCATCATGTCAGTCTGAGCCGTCATGATCTCCCGCCGGGCGCCGTCTATCGTGTCCGGCAGCTTTTTGTTATCGAAAGGGAAACGGGCGAAAAGCCCGGCGGCCGGCCGCATTCCGGCACCGCCGAGGAGGGAGTGCACGATGGAGAAGTCGAACCTGCCGCTGTCAGGCATTAGGGTCATCGAGCTGGCGCGGGTTCTCGCCGGTCCCTGGGCCGGGCAGATGCTGGCCGATATGGGCGCCGATGTCATCAAGATCGAAAACCCCGACGGCGGCGACGACACGCGCGCCTGGGGCCCGCCCTTCGTGACCGGCAGGGACGGCGAGAACCTGTCCGCCGCCTATTACCACTCCACCAATCGCGGCAAGCGCTCTATCGCAGTCGACCTCAAGACCGAGGAAGGCCGCGCCGTCGTCCACCGCCTTGTCGCGACGGCTGATGTCGTCATCGAGAATTTCAAGGTCGGCGGCCTCGTCAAATACGGGCTCGATTACCAGAGCCTCGCCAAGGCCCATCCCAAACTCGTCTACTGCTCGATCACCGGCTTCGGCCAGGACGGCCCCTATGCCGCCCGCGCCGGCTATGACTATATCGTACAGGGCATGTCCGGCTTCATGTCGGTGACGGGCGCACCGGACGGCGAGCCGATGAAGGCCGGCGTCGCCATCGCCGACATCTTCACCGGCATCTATGCCGTCGCCGCCATCCAGGGGGCGCTCATCCATGTCATGAAAACCGGTCAGGGCCAGCATGTCGACATGGCGCTGCTCGACGTGCAATCGGCCGTCATGGCGAACCAGAACATGAACTTCCTCGCCTCCGGCAACGCGCCGACGCGGCTCGGCAATGCGCATCCCAACATCTCGCCCTACGAGGTCGTGCCCACCTCCGACGGGCACATCATCCTCGCCGTCGGCAATGACGGGCAGTTCCGCAAGCTCTGCGGCATCCTGAAGCTCGAGGGCGTCGCCGACGACGAGCGCTTCGCCACCAACCGGGCGCGCGTCGCCCATCGCGACGAGGTGCGCCGCCTCGTCACCGGTGCGACGGCCAGCATCAGCAAGGCCGATCTGCTCGCCGCCTGCGAGCGCGAGGGCGTGCCAGCCGGGCCGATCAACTCCATCGCCGAGACCTTCGAGGATCCGCAGGTGAAGGCGCGGGGCTTGCGCATCGATCTGCCCGATGCCGACGGCAACCGCATTCCCGGCGTGCGCACGCCCATCGTCTATTCGGGCACGCCCCTTGCCTATGACCGGCCGAGCCCGCGGCTCGGCGAACATACCAACGCCGTGATGGCGGAACTTGGCATCCTCGAAGCAGGAAAGAAAAGCGCATGAAGACCGGTGGCCAGTTGATCGTCGATGCCCTCGTTGCCAATGGCGTCAAGCGCGTCGCCTGCGTGCCGGGCGAAAGCTACCTTGCCGTGCTCGATGCGCTGCATGACACCGATGTCGACGTGCTCGTCTGCCGGCAGGAAGGCGGCGCGGCGATGATGGCGGACTGCTGGGGCCGGCTGACGGGCGAGCCCGGTATCTGCATGGTCACGCGCGGCCCGGGCGCCACCAACGCCTCGGCAGGCCTGCACATCGCGCGGCAGGATTCGATCCCGATGATCCTCTTCATCGGCCAGGTACAGCGCGATGCGCGCGAGCGCGAGGCCTTCCAGGAGGTGGAATACCGTCGCGCCTTCACCGAGGTCGCCAAGTGGGTGGCGGAAATCGACGATGCCCGCCGCATCCCCGAATTCATCACGCGCGCCTTTGCCGTCGCCACCTCCGGCCGGCCAGGCCCGGTGGTGCTGGCGCTGCCCGAGGACATGCTGACGGATACGGTCGAGGCCGTCGACGCAAAGGCCTATATGCCGGTCGAGGCACACCCCGGCCGCAAGCAGATGGAAGAGCTGGCGCGACGTCTCGAAACAGCCGAGCGTCCGCTCGTCATCCTCGGCGGCACACGCTGGTCCGAAGAGAGCGTCGCCGGCTTCACGGCCTTTGCAGAGCGCTGGTCGCTGCCCGTCGCCTGTTCCTTCCGCCGCCAGATGCTGTTCGATCATCAGCACCCGAATTATGCCGGCGACAGCGGCATCGGCATCAGCCCCGCACTCGGCAAGGAGATCCGCGAAGCGGACCTCGTCATCCTGCTCGGCGGCCGCTATTCGGAAATGCCGTCCTCGACCTACAGCCTGCTCAAGGTGCCCTACCCGCAGCAGGCGCTGGTGCATGTCTATCCGGACCCGTCCGAGCTCGGCCGTGTCTACAGGCCGGACCTTGCGATCTGCGCGGCGCCAGAGGATTTCGTCGCCGCGCTCGACGGCCTCGCGCCGAAGACCGCCCCGCGCTGGGCCGCCCGTACCGCCGCCATGCATGAATCCTACCTGAAATGGTCGACCCCGCCGCAAACCGGCCCGGGCGGCGTGCAGATGGGCCCGATCATGGCCTGGCTGGAGGAAAACACGCCCGAGGATACGATCTTCACCAATGGCGCCGGCAACTATGCGACCTGGGTGCATCGCTTCCATCGCTTCCGCCGCTTTGCGACGCAGGCCGCCCCGACATCGGGCTCGATGGGCTATGGCCTGCCCGCCGCGGTCGCCGCCAAGCAGCTCTTCCCGGAGCGTGAGGTTATCTGCTTTGCCGGCGATGGCTGCTTCATGATGCACGGCCAGGAATTCGCCACCGCCGTGCGCTACAACCTTCCGATCATCACCGTCGTCGTCAACAACGGCATCTACGGCACGATCCGCATGCACCAGGAGCGGGAGTATCCCGGCCGCGTCAGCGCCACGGATCTGACCAACCCGGATTTCGCCGCGCTCGCCCGCGCCTATGGCGGCCATGGCGAAACGGTGGAGACGACGGAGGATTTTGCGCCAGCCTTCCTGCGCGCCCGCCAGAGCGGCAAGCCGGCGATCATCGAGGTGAAGCTCGACCCGGAAGCGATCACGCCGACGCGCACGCTCTCGGATATCCGCAGCGGGAAATGACGTTTTGGGGCGTGAACGCCCCTCATCCCGCTACTGCGACCTTCTCCCCGCAAGCGGGGAGAAGGCGGATGGGGCAATGCCTCACCTACCAACATATCGTCGATGCTTTGGGAAGCCGTTGCGGCATTCCCCTTCGCCCCGCCTACGGGGAGAAGGCAACGGCAGGCGGTTGAGGAGCCAGGTCCTCAACCGCGAAGATGCTGCGCCTGCTCGTAGGTCTTCGTCGAGCGCATGCCGGAACGGCAGTAGCCGAGCATCGGGCGCGGCAACTCGTCGAGCGCGTCAACCATGCCGCTCACCGCTTCCGCAGTCACGCCCATCGGGCCGACGGGCACATGGGCCGTCTCGATACCGAGTTCCTTCGCACGCGCCGCAATGGCCGAGAATTCCGGCTGGCCTGCCTCTTCATGGTCCGGGCGATGGCAGACGATGGATTTGAAGCCCAGGGCGGCGATGGCGTCGAGATCCCCGACGGCGATCTGGCCGGAGACGGAATATTCGTCGTTGATCTCGCGGATATCCATGGGCGGTTCCTTCTAGAAAACAGGGGTGCTCACCGTTTAAGCCCGAGCCGCGGGAGCGTCAATCATGCAAAATCTATAGTAATTCCCGAAAAGAGTTGAAGCGCATCGCTCCGGCAACGAAGGAACGCCCCCTCCGCCCGAAAAACGCGCAGACATCCTAGCGGACCTCGAAGGCGAGGCCGTAGCTCACGCTTTCGCCGGGCGCGAAATTCGCCGCCTCACCGGAGGCGATCAACTCGGCGCGCGGCACGAGACGGTGCGAGACGGGCTCGATGCCAAGCACTGCCGAGCCTGGCGACAGGTTTCGCCAGACCTGCAGATGCGGCAGGGTATCCGTGCGGAAACGGATATGGACGCTGCGACCGCCAAGCGCCGCAATCGGGCCGATGGCGATCTCGGCCCAGCCATGCGCCGCCGTTTCGGCCGCCGGCACGCAGAAGATCTCGCGGTCGCCCTCGCCGAAGCGCCACGGCAGGCTGCCGCCGGGCAGCATCGCCCCCGTCAGCCGCGTGTCCGCATCGAAGAGGCCGGTGCCGAAATTGATGTGATACATGCCGAAGGGCGGCCAGGAGGTGCCGCCCGTATTGGTGATGCGGTCGTCGAGCGTGATGTGGCCGGTGCTCCGGTCGGCGCGCCAGCGGCGGGCGAGATCGGCCTTGCCGCCATGGGCAAGCGAAACCGCGACGCGCCCCTCGCAGATAACCTCCCCCTCGTCTTCCTCGACCAGCACGTCCCGCGCCGGCGAGGACGAAAACGACCCGTGCAGCGGATAGAGCCGCCCGTCAGCAGCCCCCTCGACCGGCACCGGGTGGCGGATGTGATCCGGCCCGCAGGTGAACAGGAAGCCCGGCAGCGCCTTGTCGATGCGCGGATCGCCGTCCGAAGGCACCGTTGCCCCCGGCGCAAGATCGACGCCGTGAAAAACGGCACCGGCGACGTCGAGCACCGATTGCGGCGTCAGATCGAGACGAAAGGACTGGTCTTGTGTCTGGGCGGTAAGGGAAAAGGTCATCCGGGTCTCCGGCAAGGGGCAATCAATCGGCGGCATGCTAGAGCAATTCCCGCGAAAGTGCGACGCGGTTTTACGGCCGGAACGGCGATAAAACAAAAGGATAGCGTGTCTTCCCGATTCGGCGGAAAACCGAAAGGCTGCGTGGCGGGATGGCCGCCGGGGCACGGAACGCCACCCTTGCCTCGCATCGCGTCACGGGAACCATCACGCCCGGTCACAAGTTTTTGCAATGCGCGTTGACCTTACGTTCACCATCGATTCAGTTTTTTCATATTAAGGTCTGAATTGAAGTGTTCCGTCCGCGCGATATGTGCAAGCAGGCAGGTCAAGAGTCGTGAATTCTATTTTTAAAACAAGCCTTTCGCTCCTTGCCGCGGCATCCGTCCTCGGAATCGCCGTCTTGCCGGCGCACGCGCAGCAGCGTTTCTCCTCGCGCGACACGGTTCTGGTCTCGCCGGAAGGCGATATTCTCGACTATGTTCCCGACGATGGCAGCGTGCGCGTGATGCGCGACAACCGCGGTCGCACCGTCTATGTCGACGGCTGGGGCAACGTCGTCGCTACCGCCATGCAGGCCGACCGCTATTTCGCGCGCGGCGACGACTATCGCCCGCGCCGCGAGGCGCGCGGCTACCCAGAAACGAACCCCGACTATTTCCCCCCGGCGCCGGAAGCCGACTACGGCGACGAGCTGACCACCAGCTCCGTGCCGGAAATGCGCGAGGGCCTGCCGGGCGACATCGAGCGCCAGCCGCTGCCGGACGCCGATTTCGGCGGCTCGCAGCCCCTGCCCGATTTTTCCGACGACAGCGCGGCGCTGCCGGAAAACAGCACCGACCCCAATGCGGAATTCGTGCCCGGCCCGAAGTTCCAGCCGGCGATCGCGATCGGCAAGATGTCCTCCGCCGAGATCACCGCGCTCCAGGTCTTCCTCGACCGCGAGGGCTTTTCGCCCGGCGTGATCGACGGCAGGAAGGGCTCGAACGTCACCAAGGCGATCGAGGCCTGGCAGAATGCGACGGGCGAGACGCTCGATCCGAACAATGCCGACGACATCCTGGAACGGCTGCGCCTGTCGGGCGGCCTCGCCTTCACCACCTACGAAATCAGTGCTGCCGATGCGGCCGGCCCCTATGTCGCCGCCATCCCGGACGACTATGCCCAGAAGGCGGCGCTGCCGCACCTCTCCTTCACTTCGACCACGGAAATGCTGGCCGAAAAATTCCACATGGACGAGGCCTATCTGAAGGAGATCAACCCGGGGGTCGACTTCACCATTCCCGGCACGATCATCAAGGTCGTCGATACCGGCGAAAAGAAGACCGGCAAGGTCGCCAAGATCCTCGCCGACAAGGGCCGCAAGCAGGTGCTCGCCTATGACGCGAACGGCACGCTGATCGCCGCCTATCCGGCCAGCATCGGCTCGGCCGACACGCCCTCGCCGTCGGGCACCGTGACCGTGGAGCGCATCGCGCTCAATCCCGGTTACACCTACAACCCGAAGATCAACTTCCAGCAGGGCAGCAACAACAAGGTGCTGACCCTGCAACCCGGTCCGAACGGCCCGGTCGGCACGGTCTGGATCGCGCTGTCGAAGCCGACCTACGGTATCCACGGTACGCCGGAGCCTTCGAAGATCGGCAAGACGCAGAGCCACGGCTGCATCCGCCTGACCAACTGGGACGCGACGGAACTCGCCAAGATGGCCAGCGCCGGCGTGACGGTCGAGTTCGTCGACTGACGATGACACGATGTCCCGCAAAAGCCGGCCCTCAGGCCGGCTTTTTCATTTGCACGGAAAAACCGTTGCATGGCGCCGTTCCGTCACGCGGTGGGCCGGAAAATGCCGCCTTTGGCGTCGATACGTCCTTCTGGCAAGCGAACGGGCAACCATCCTTCCGCACGCCCTTGCTGCAAGTCGCATTCGAAAATCCGGTCTCCCATGCTTGAAAAACTCCGCCCCGCCCTTCTCTGCCTCACGCTTGCCGGCCTCTTGCCGCCCGCCGCCGGCGCTGCCGACCTCATCGGCTTCTGGGACAGCCCGCAGAAGGGCGGCAACAGTTTCAACGCCGCGGCACCGGACCGGGCCTATTTCGACGCACTCGCAGCAACCGGCGCCAGCTGGGTAAGGCTCACCTTCAGCAAATGGCAAGGCGAAGGCAGGGACTTCCTGATCGGCGACGCAGACCGCTACAAGGGCCTGCCGCCCGGCGACCTCGCCAGGCTGCGCGAGACGCTCGACGCCGCCGGGGCCGCCGGTCTCAAGGTCGTGATCACTCCGCTCAGCCTGCCCGGCGCACGCTGGAAGCAGCAGAACGGCGGAAAGTTCGACGACCGGCTATGGTCCGACCCGGCCTATGCCGGCCAGGCGGTCGCGTTCTGGCACGACCTCGCAGCGGCGCTCAAGGACCATCCGGCCGTCGCCGCCTACAACCTGCTCAACGAACCGGCCCCGGAAAAGACGACCGGGCTTGCGGAAAACGCCGCAATGGCGGAGATCTCCGCCTGGCAGGAGAAGAACACCGGCAGCACCCGCGACCTGCCAAACCTCTACATGCGCATGATCGCGGCAATCCGCACCGTCGATCCGGTAACGCCCGTGATGGTCGATGGCGGCTACTACGCCAATCCGCGTGCCCTCGCCGCCTGGCCGGAGCGTCTTGCCGATGAGCGGGTGCTCTATGCCTTCCACATGTACGAGCCCTATGACGCCACGAGCGCGCCGAACATGAAGCGCAAAACGCCGCTTTCCTATCCCGGTACCACGACGGACTATGCCGGCGGCAAGACGGCCTGGGATCGGAAAGCCATCGGCGATCATATCGGCACGGCCTTCGACTGGGCAAAGGCCGCCGGCGTGCCGCCGAGCCGTGTGGTTGCCGCCGAATTCGGCTGCATGCGCCTGTGGACCGACTGCGGCACCTATCTGACCGACGTCACGGACGCCGTGGATGCGCGAGGCGGCCACTGGGCCTTCTATTCCTTCCGCGAGGACGAGTGGGAGGGCATGGACTATGAACTGTCCGCCAAGGTGGAACCCGGCCGGTTCTACTGGCTGAAGGAACAGGGCAAGGCCGGCACATTGCCGCGCGACGGCAAGCTTATGGAGCTTCTGAAGGCGCGCATGCAGAAATAGAGCATTTCCAGCCGAAACGGGATCGCTTCGGCGTCGGACAATGCCGGAAAAACAAGGAGACAAGGCATTTCCGATGAACGCGCGTTCAGCGGAAATACCCTGGAAATAGGGCGGAGCAGCCTTCCGTGCCGCTCCGCCCCGATGGACCGAAAGACTGCCTCAAGCCGCGCGGCTGTAGCCGGAGCCCTGCGCCGGGCGGGCCTCGCCGCTGGTGCGGAAGGCGCTGAGCTGGGCGGCGATGGAGGCGGCTTCCTGCGTCAAGGCCTGGCTGGCGGCATTCGCCTCCTCGACCATGGCGGCGTTCTGCTGGGTGATCTGGTCCATGGCGTTGATCGCCTGATTGACCGCCAGCAGGCCCGTCGCCTGTTCCGCCGTGCTGGCACGGATCGCGTTGAACACGGCACTGACCTCGACGACCTGGGTGACGATCTGGCGCAGCGACTGGGCGACTTCGCCGACCGAACGCACACCGTCCTCGACCTGGCTATGCGACTTGGCGATGAGGTTCTGGATGTCCTTCGCCGCATCGGCACAGCGCTGGGCAAGCGCCCGCACCTCGGAGGCAACGACGGCAAAGCCGCGCCCCGCCTCGCCCGCCCGCGCCGCCTCGATACCGGCATTGAGCGCAAGCAGGTTGGTCTGGAAGGCGATCTCGTCGATCACCTCGATGATGTTGGCGATGGCCGAGGAGGACGCCTGTATCTCTCCCATGGCGACGATCGCATGCTCCACGATCTCGCCGCCGTGCTGCGCATTGTCACGCGCCGCGATCACGAGGGCGTTCGCCTCATTGGCGCTCTGGGCCGTCTGGCGCACGGTGGTGGTCACCTGCTCGACGGCGGCGGCCGTTTCCTCCAGATTCGCGGCCTGCCGTTCGGTGCGCTTGGCAAGGTCGTCGGACGCAACCGCGATCTCACGAGCGCTGAGATGAATGGAGCCGGCGCCTGCGCCAATACTGCCGATCGCCTGCGAGAGCGTGGAAATGGCGTGGTTGAAGTCATCGCGCAGCGCCTCGTAGGCTTGCGGCAGCGGGCCGGTGATGCGCGCGGTGAGATCGCCGTCGGAGATGCGCTTCAACGCAGCACCGAAACTGTCGCTGACGATCTTGCGCTCCTCGGCGACGACCTGGGCCTGCACCGCCTGCTGCTTGGCGAGATCCGTCATGTCGTTGTAGACGGAGATGGAGAGGTCCATATCGAGGAACATCGCCTTGAGCAGGCTGGAGAAACGCGCCGCGAACTCTTCCGGCCCGATCTCCTGGCGCGCAAACAGGCCCTGCTTCGGCCAGAGAGATTTGACGGCTTCCGTCAGAAGATGCTCGACGATCAGCGCATAGCCACCGATATACCAGCGCGGCTCCAGGCCGATGCGCGCATGCACATGGCCGATCGTCTGGACCTTGGTGGCATAGTCGCCCGTGAAATCGCCGGTTGCGATGTTCGCCCAATGACCGAGCTGGGCATTCTTCGCCCGGTTGATATGCGCTTCGTTGGAGAAGAGGTGGTTCACCTCCGGGCTCTTGCGCACGATCGCGTAGAACTTGTCCAACGCCGGGCCGAGCTCCTTCTCGATGAAGGGCTTCAGCGTACGCAGACGCTTCAGGGCTGCCTCGTCGAGGCCGAGGTAGTCCAGACGGCGCGCGATATCATGGTTCTGGCTGGCGGTCTGCGGGGCTGGCTTCATTCCGAGGGGTATCCTGGCAACTCGAGAAAACGGGGAAAGCGACAAACAATCGGGGCAGCGGTGCCGGGCGGCACCGCATCTTGCCCGTAACCCTTCATGGGTCCCCGTGGCGGCGCAAGGCCGATGGGGTGACTTTCTAACGCGATATCATTAGGTTAAGCGTAGTAAATTGTTCATTACCAGCTTTGCGTTGCGGCACGAAAAACGGCTGCGCCGTTCGTCGCAGCCGTTCTTGGCATTCGTCAATTTGAAGCGGTCAGGCCGCCCGCTGAAGGGTGCGGAAGAAGCCGCGTTCGGTGGCGACACGCTTGCGCACCGGCAGGAGCCGAAGAACCTCGTCGGCAAAGAGGCGCGCATTCTCGCAGGCCTTGTCGAGGTTGCTCACCTTGGCCGCATCCATCGTATAGAGCGTGCCACCACAGTCGAAGATGTCGCGGAAGGCGGTACGTTCACCGATCGGCGTATCGAGCACGGCAACGCCGCGAGCGGCGAGCAGCGCCTTGATGGTGGTCATCGCCCGCGTCGTCACCAGCGCATTCATGCGGGTGAGCACGACGGAGTGGTTGATGCGGATGCCCGCCTTCTCGTCGAGCTGTTTCAGGAGCTCGAGGATATGCGCCGCGCCGCGCGCATCCATCGCACAGCCCTGCACGGGGATCATCACATGGTCGGAGAGACCGATGGCGGTGGCGACCAGCGCATCCCGTGCACCGGCAAGGTCGATGATGAAATAGTCGGTCGTATCCCGGTTCTCGCGGATATGGCCCTGGAGGGAGCCCATCGAAACCTCCGAGATGACGGCGATGTTGCGCTGGCGGCCGGAAACCTCGTGCCAGTGGCTGATCCAGCGCTGCGGGTCGGCATCGAGGATGGTGATGCGGTGCCCCCGGCTTGCAAGCTCGGTGGCAAGGATCAGGGCCGCTGTGGTCTTGCCCGCGCCACCCTTGGCATTGGCAAATGTGATGACTGGCATGTCTTTCCTCATGAATGCTGCGAGCTTCGCATCGCTCTCGTCAGGCGGCCCGATGAAAATGGCGCCCGCTCAATCAAACCTTTCAAAACATGGTTAACGAATTGGAAACAACCGGATGGCGAAGATTAACGAGAACGCCACCAATTTGCGTTTCCTCAAGAAAAAGGCCCGGAAAACGCTGGTTTTCCGGGCCTCTATCATTTGTTAACGGCAAGAATTCAGATGCACTCGACGAAGAGGCGCTTGGCCGCGTCCAGCGTCAGCTCCACCGGATTGCCGCCAGCCGTCGGATCGACGATCGCCATGGCGGCCATTTCGTCGATCCTGTCGGTGCCAACACCAAGCGCGGAGAGCTTGTCCGGCACGCCGAGTTCCTCGCGCAGGCGCAACACGTAGTCGAAGAAGCCGTCGAAACCACCAGCAATACCAAGGTAAGCGGCGGCGCTGGCGATCTTCGCCTCGATCGCCGGGCGGTTGAAGGTCAGCACCGGCGGCATCACGACGGCATTGGTCATGCCGTGGTGCGTGTTGTAGATGGCGCCGACCGGATGCGACAGCGAGTGGATCGCGCCGAGCCCCTTCTGGAAGGCGACGGCGCCCATGGCGGCGGCCGACATCATGTTGGCGCGCGACTCGATATCCGTGCCGTCCTTGTAGGCGCGCGGCAGGAATTCCTTGACGAGGCGCATGCCCTCGAGCGCGATGCCCTGGCTCATCGGGTGGTAGAACGGCGAGCAATAGGCTTCGAGGCAATGGGCGAAGGCATCCATGCCGGTGCCCGACGTGATGACCTTCGGCATGCCGACCGTCAGTTCCGGATCGCAGATCGTCACCGAAGGCAGGAACTTCGGATGGAAGATCACCTTCTTGGTGTGCGTTTCGGAATTGGTGATGACCGAGGCGCGGCCGACCTCCGAACCGGTGCCGGCCGTCGTCGGCACGGCGACGATGGGCGCGATGCCGTCGGAATTGGCGCGGGTCCACCAGTCGCCGATATCCTCGAAATCCCAGACCGGGCGCGTCTGGCCCGACATGAAGGCGACAGCCTTGCCAAGGTCGAGGCCGGAGCCACCGCCAAAGGCGACGACGCCGTCATGCCCGCCGTCGCGGAACGCCTTGACACCGGCTTCGAGGTTCTTGTCGGTCGGGTTCGGATCGACCTCGGCGAACATCGCCCGGCCAAGACCAGCGGCCTCAAGAATGTCGAGGGCCTCTTTCGTGATCGCCATGGTCGAAAGACCACGATCGGTGACGAGCAGCGGCTTCTTCATGCCGACCGCCTTGCAATGGTCGGCGAGTTCCTTGATGCGGCCGGCCCCGAACTTGATCGCGGTCGGGTAGCTCCAGTTGGCGGTGATGGTCATTATACTTTCCTGAAATGGTAGGATTTCGGGCGGGTGAGATTATGGAAGCCGATGACGGAGAGCGAACCGCCGCGGCCGGTTTCCTTGACGCCCGTCCAGCACAAGGCCGGATCGAGGTAGTCGGCGCGGTTCTGGAACACGGTGCCGGTCTCAAGGTCGCGGGCGATCTTGGCAGCGCGGTCGGAATCCTTCGTCCAGAGCGAGACGGTGAGACCGTATTTGCAGTCGTTCATCAGCGCGAGCGCTTCCGCGTCGCTCTTCACCTTCATGATGCCGACGGCCGGCCCAAAAGTCTCTTCCGTCATGAACTCCATCGAGTGGTCGACATCGACGAGGACCTGCGGGGCGACATAGGCACCGCCGTCATCCGCCGGGAAAAGTTTGGGATCGACCAGCGCCCTGGCGCCCTTCGAGACGGCGTCGGCGATCTGTGAACGCACCGTTGCGGCAAAACGCTTGTGCGCCATCGGGCCGAGCGTCGTTTCGGGATCGAGCGGATTGCCGAGCTTGTAGTTGGAGACCCAGGCAACCGACTTTTCGACGAAGGCGTCGTAGAGCTTCTCGTTGACATAGACGCGCTCGATGCCGCAGCAGCACTGGCCGGAATTGTAGGTCGCGCCGTCCATCAGCGTATCGACGGCGGCATCAAGGTCGGCGTCTTCCATGACGTAACCAGGGTCCTTGCCGCCGAGTTCGAGGCCGACCGGCGTGAAGGTGCCGGCTGCCGCGCGCTCGATGGAGCGGCCGCCTTCGACCGAACCGGTGAAGTTGACGAAATCAAAACTGTTGCCGGCGATGAGCGCCGAGGTCGTGTCATGGTCGAGGAAGACGTTCTGGAAGACATCCTCCGGCACGCCCGCCTCGTTGAAGGCGCGCACCAGCCGTTCGCCGACGAGCAGCGTCTGCGCGGCATGCTTGATGATGACGACGTTGCCGGCCATCAGCGCCGGGGCGATCGTGTTGATCGCGGTCATGTAGGGGTAGTTCCACGGCGCGATGACGAAGACGACGCCATGCGGCTCGCGTTCGATGCGGCGCTCGAAACGCTCGCTGTTCTCGATGACGATCGGCGCCAGCGACGAACCGGCGATCTCGGCAACATAGTTGGAGCGCTCGTTGAAGCCCTTGAACTCGCCGCCGTAACGGACCGGGCGGCCCATCTGCCAGGCGATTTCCGGCACGATCTCGTCGGCCATCTCGTTGACGCGCGCGACGCCCTTCAGGACGAGCTGGATACGCTCTTCCAGCGGGCGCTTCGCCCAGGCCTTCTGGGCCTTCTTCGCACGGGCGACGGCCTCCTGCGCGGCGGCCAGCGGCATCGCCTCGCGCTCGGCATAGACCGAGCCGTCCACGGGGGATATGCATTTGATCACAGTCATGATCGACTTCCTGTTTCAGTTTAAACTCTGGCGTGGGACAATATCCGATCCTGCCGGCCGGAAAATATCCCCGAAGGGCTACTTTCCGCCGCAGCCGCCGCCGGTGTGCTGAGCCTTACGCTCTCTCGAAGCCGCGCGCCACCTCCCAGTCGGTGATGCGACGGTCGTATTCTTCCTGCTCCCATTCGGCCGCACGGACATAGTGATCAACGACATCGTCGCCGAAGGCCTCGCGCAGCATGTCGGAGTCCTTCAGTACGGCGGTCGCCCCGCGCAGCGTCTTCGGGATCTCACGGATGTCCTTGCCACCATAGGCGTCGCCTTCGAAGGGCGCTTCCAGTTCCAGCTTCTGCTCGATGCCGGCAATGCCGGCGGCGAGCAGCGCCGCCATGGCGAGATAGGGATTGAGATCGGAACCACCGACGCGGCACTCGATGCGGATGCCCTTGGTGCCCTCGCCGCACAGGCGGTAGCCGGCCGTGCGGTTGTCCTTGCTCCAGATCGCCTTGGTCGGTGCGAAGGTGCCGGCAACGAAGCGCTTGTAGGAATTGATGTAGGGCGCGAGGAAATAGGTGATCTCGCTGGCATGGGCGAGCAGACCCGCCACATACATGCGCATCATCTCCGACATGCCGTATTTGCCGTCCCTGTCGAAGAACCTCGGTTCCTTGCCGTCAAGGCTCCACAGCGACTGGTGGATATGCGAGGAAGAGCCGGCCATGTTGTAGTTCCACTTGGCGAGGAACGTGACGGCCTTGCCGCGCTGCCAGGCGATTTCCTTGGTGGCGTTCTTGATGATCGAATGCCGGTCGGCCATGGTCACGGCTTCGGCGTATCGGACATTGATCTCCTCCTGGCCGGGCGAAGCCTCGCCCTTGGAATTTTCCACCGGAATGCCGGCGCCCTGCAGGCCGTTGCGCAGCGCCCGCATGACGTCCTCTTCCTTGGTGGTCTGGAAGATGTGGTAATCCTCGTTGTAGCCGGAGGCCGTGCGCAGGTCGCGGTAGCCGCTTTCGCGCGCATCGTCGAAGGTCTGGTCGAACAGGTAGAATTCAAGCTCGCTCGCCATGAAGGGCTTCAACCCCAGCGCCTCGAGCCGCTTGACCTGCTTTTTCAGGACGGCGCGCGGCGAATGCGGAACCTCGGCATGGGTGTGGTGGTCCAGCACGTCGCAGAGAACCAGCGCCGTACCTTCCAGCCAGGGCAATTTGCGCAGCGTCGCAAGGTCCGGCTTCATCGTGTAGTCGCCGTAGCCGGCGGCCCAGCTCGTCGAGCGGTAACCGGGCACGGTCTCCATTTCCATGTCGGTCGCCAGCAGGTAGTTGCAGCTATGCGTCTCCTCATAGGCGCCATCGACGAAAAACTGTGCGTGGAAACGTTTGCCCATCAGGCGCCCCTGCATGTCGACGAGACACGCCAGAACGGTATCGATGCGGCCCTCGGCCACATCCTTCTTCAGGTCATCAAAACTATAGGTCATGGTCATCGGGGGTGGTCCTGCGGGTTGGGGCGTCGTGCCGGACCGGGCCTTGCGGGCCCGGTCCGAAGGGTTTGGTCAATCAGCCGTTGACGTAGGGCGGTCCGGCCTTGTTGATGACGGCGTTGTAGTCCTCGAAGATCTTGACGACCTTGGCAGCCGTTTCGCTCTGGCCGGCGATCTCCTTCCAGAACACCTTTGCCGCATCTTCCACGGCCTTCCATTCGGCCGTGGGAATGCTGGTGAGCTTGAGCTTCGTGCCCTCGGCGCGCAGCTTCGCCTCGCCGCCCCAGTACCACTGGTCGCGGTAGTTGTTGCCGGCCTCGATCGCCGTCATGACCAGCTTTTTCAGGTGATCGGGCAGTTCCGCCCACTTCTTCTCGTTGACGAAGAACGAGCCGATCCAGGCACCGGAGATGTTGTTGGTCAGGAAGTGATCCGTCACGTCGGCCCAGCCGACCGTGTAGTCCTCGGTGATACCCGACCAGGCCATGCCGTCGAGCTCACCGGTCTGCACGGCGACCTGCGCGTCTTCGTAGGGAATCGTCACCGGCACGACGCCGAACTGGCTGAGGAAACGACCGGCCGTCGGGAAGGTGTAGAGGCGCAGGCCCTGAAGGTCGGCCAGCGTGTTGATCGCCTTCTTGGTGTTGAAGTGGCACGGATCCTGCCCTGAGGAGGAGAGCCAGACGACGCCGCCAACCTTCTCGTAGGACGAGCGCCAGATGTCGGCGAGGCCGTACTGCTTGAAGAGCACGGGCACGTCGAGGATCTGCTTGGTGGCAAGCGGGAAATAGCCGCCGAAGGTGGCGACATCAGCCGGGGACGCCATGGAATCGTCGTCCGAATGCACGGCGTCGATCGTGCCGGCCTGGAGCGCGCGGAACAGTTCGCCCGTCGGCACGATCTGGTCGGCGAAGTAAAGCTCGATCTCCAGCTCACCCTTGGCGGTGGCGTTGATGGCGTCGATGATCGGCTTGGTGACGTGCTCGCCGAGCGCGGCGCCGGCATAGGTCTGGAAGCGCCACTTGATGGCGGTCTGCGCCCGCACGATGGCGGGTGCCGAAAGCGTCGCTGCGCCGGCCGCACCGATCGTGACTGCCCCAGCCCGTGTCAGAAATTGCCGTCTGTTGGTCATATCTCTATCCCTCTGGTTAAACGTCTCGCTTTTGCCGGGAACGGCCGTTCATCCCGGACGATCAATCGTCTTTTCTTCTATCGGCCTCATTGCGCGTTGGTGCCGGCGGCCTTGCCGCCGGCAAAGTCCTCACTTGGCGTAGTAGTTGTTCGGCAGCCACGTCGCGATTTCCGGGAAGCAGCCGATGATGATCAGGCTCGCGATCATGATGCCGACGAAGGGCCAGATCGACTTGTAGATGTCGGTCATGCCGATGCCGGGCGGCGCCATGGCGCGCATCATGAACAGGTTGTAGCCGAAGGGCGGGGTGATGTAGGCGATCTGGCAGGTGATCGTGTAGAGCACGCCGTACCAGACGAGGTCGAAGCCGAGCTTCTGCACCAGCGGGATGTAGAGCGGCGCCACGATGACAAGCATCGCCGTGTCGTCGAGGAACATGCCCATGACGAGGAAGGAAAGCTGCATCAGCACCAGCACCTGCCAGGGCTCGAGGCCGAGGTCACCCAGGAAGAAGCGCTCGATCGACTTGACCGCGCCGAGACCGTCGAAAACGGCGCCGAAGCAGAGCGAGGCGATAAGGATCCACATGAACATGCAGGTGATGCCGAGCGTCTTCTGCAGAACGTCGTTCCACAACTTGACGCTGAGGCGGCCGCGCTGCCAGGCAACGAGCGCCGAGGAGATCGCGCCGACCGCCGAGGCTTCCACGAGGCTGGCGATGCCGCTCAGGAACAGCCACATCATCAGCGTGAAGATGCCGAGCGGCAGGATGCCCGCGGTCAGGAGCTTCAGTTTCTCGGCCATCGGCACGTCGCGCTCTTCCGCCGGCAAGGCCGGGCCGAGCGACGGGTTGATGCGGCATCGCACATAGACGTAGATCGCCATCAGCAACGCCATCAGGAGACCCGGCAACACGCCGGCGAGCCAGAGCTGACCGACCGGAACGCGGGCGATCATGCCGTAAAGCACGAGCACGATGCTCGGCGGGATCAGGATGCCGAGCGTCGAGCCGCCCTGCACCACACCCGTCGTCATCACCTTGTCGTAGCCGCGACGCAGCAGCTCCGGCAGCGCGATCGTGGCGCCGATCGCCATGCCGGCGACCGAAAGGCCGTTCATGGCGGAGATGATGACCATGAGGCCGATCGTACCGAGCGCCAGGCCGCCGTTGATCGATCCCATCCAGACGTGGAACGCCTTGTAGAGGTCCTCGGCGATACCCGATTCCGAGAGCATGTAGCCCATGAAGACGAACATCGGCACCGTCAGCATCGGATACCATTTGACGAGCTTCATGGCCGAGGCGAAGCCCATTTCCGAGCCGCCCGTGCCCCACAGCAGGAAGGCTGCGACGACGCCGACGAAGCCGATGACGGCGAAGACCCGCTGCCCGGTGAGCAGCAGCACCATCATGCCGGCGAACATCGTGATTGCGATGAATTCATAGCTCATGCGATCGGCCTTCCCCGCAATTCAGCGATATCCTTGAAGAGCGAAGAGCTGGCCTGTGCGAGCATCATCACGATGCCGAAGGTCATGATGATCTTGATCGGCGCCATATAGGGTGCCCAGGCCGAAAAACTCTTTTCCTTGAACTGGATGGCATAGGTCGTGCTGGTGATGCCACCGTAGAGCATGAAGCCGAGGAAGATGATCAGGGCGACCGCCGTGACCGTATCGAAGACCGCACGTTTGCGGACGGACCAATTGCTGTAGAAAAGGTCCATGCGCACATGGTCGCCGGTCTGCATGGCGAAGGCGCCACCGAGCATATAGTAGGCGGCCATGGTGAATTGCGCCGATTCCAGCGTCCAGCTCGCCGGCAGGTGGAATGCCTTCGAGACAGAGGAATACAACAGGATCGCGAACATCGCGAAAATCAGATACATCGCAAAAAGGCCGACACGCCGGTTGAACGTGTCGACGAAGCGAACATAGCGCTTGATGAAATCAGGCATGGCCCCTGCCTCCGCCGACGGCGGCGGTTTTCTCAACCGGGCCATACCCCTTTTGTAGCAACACAAGCATCCGCTTGGCCTCTCCTGTTCGTGTTCTTCTCCGTCTCCACGGATGTCGTTCCCCGGGTCTTTTTATTGGATCGCGGGAAGGCTCTTTTCGAGCAGTCCCGCCAGATAGTCGGCCACGACCCGTTGGCCGGCTTCGTCTTTTATGAGGTCGTTGCGGACCTCGATCATCACGTTGGCAAGGCCGTTGGAAAGGCCGTGCTCCTTGAGCGTATGCGTCACGCCATCTTCCGGCCCATAGGGCTCGTTGCGGCGGATGTCGTAGGGGCCGCCAGCGCCGGCTGCCAGCATGGCGTCGGCAAGGCGCGTGTCGGCGTCGTGCAGGATGCCGATCTCGACCGCGCGCGGCTTGCCGAAATAGACCGGCGTGAAACTGTGCATGGTCACGATGACGGGCGCCCTGCCCTCCCCGATCCGGCTCTTCACCAGACCGGCGAGCTTTTCCCGGAATGGCAGGTAGAGCGCTTGCGTTCGGGCATCGCGCGCCGCCTGATCGAGGCCGGCATTGCCGGGAACCGCGAAAACCTCGCTCTTTTCGGGCATGGCGGCCGGCGATTCCGGCGGGCGGTTGCAATCGTAGACGAGGCGGGAGAACCGCTGGAAAACCAGGGCCGCATCGAGACGTTCGGCAATGAGGCGCGACACGGCAAGCGCACCGGGATCCCAGGCGATATGGCTTTCAAGCGCCTCCTCGGGCAGGCCGAGCGTGCCGAGCGCCTTCGGAAGCAGGCGGGAAGCATGCTCGCAGACCAGGATGACCGGGCCGCGGGCAATACTATTCTCCAGGGCGACGGGGTCGCCCTCTTCTCCAGTCAGAATTCCCATTAGCCTGATCCCCTCGACCGGCTCTTATCGTTAATGAAGAGAATTCTTCACAGTCTGGCCGCTGTCAACGGGGTATTGAAAAAATCTCTTCAAAAAAACATTTGACTCGAATTGTGACAGCGCGCTTTATTTCCGAAACTTCGGCAAAGACCGAAGCGCAGGGGAACAATTTGACGCTCAACCAAGCATCCATGACGGTGTCGGATGTGATCAGTGCCCATTTCGACGCGTTGACGCGCGCCGAAAAGCAGTTGGCCACATCGCTGCTCGACAATTATCCCGTCTCCGGCCTCGGCAGCATCACCACGGTGGCGGAAAACGCCGGCGTGTCGACGCCGACCGTCGCCCGCATGGTGCAGAAGCTCGGTTTCCGGGGCTTCCCGGATTTCCAGGCACGCCTCCACCACGAGCTGGAAGCCACCCTGTCGAACCCGATCAGCAAACACGACCGCTGGGCGACCAAGGCACCGGGCACGCACATCCTCAACCGCTTCGCCGACGCGATTATGACCAACCTGCGCCAGACGCTCTCGCAGGTGGAAACCGCCGAATTCGACAGTGCCGCCGCCCTTCTCGCCGATCGCCAGCGCAGCATCTACATCATCGGCGGGCGCATCACGAAGGCGCTCGCCGACTACCTCTTCACCCATCTCCAGGTCATCCGCCCGAACGTCACGCAGATCGCCGCCAATCCCAGTTCCTGGCCGCATTATGTGCTGAACATGAAGGCCGGCGACGTGCTCGTCATCTTCGATATCCGCCGCTACGAGCAGGAGATGGAGACGCTCGGCCGCGCCGCCCGCGAGCGCGGCGTGGAAATCGTTCTCTTCACCGACCAGTGGGCTTCGCCCGTCGCCAAGGTCGCGGCGAAGGTCTTTCGCGTGCATATCGAGGTGCCTTCCGCCTGGGACTCGTCCGTCGTGACGCTGTTCATCGTGGAGGCGCTGATCGAAGCCGTCCAGAGTTCGGGCTGGGAGGAAACCAGCGGCCGAATGAAAACGCTGGAGGGCCTCTTCGAGGCCAGCCGGCTTTTTCGCAAACCCCGGTCGGAGGTTCCCGGCAAGACCTGATAGACATCAGAAAAAAACGAAATAAAACTGTCACATAAGCTTCATCTGCCGCCAGTATCAGCTTCGCCGAAGTTGACTGACTCACAAAAGGAGAACACCCGTGATGTCACATACGAAACGTCTGCTTTCGCTCTCCACCGCGCTGGCAATTGCCATTCCCTCGCTCGCCTTCGCCGAGCCGAGCGCCGAGCTCATCGAAGCGGCGAAGAAGGAAGGCATGCTGACGACGATCGCGCTGCCGCACGACTGGTGCGGTTATGGTGACGTCATCGCCTCCTTCAAGGCAAAGTATCCGGAAATCCAGGTCAACGAACTGAACCCGGATGCCGGTTCGGCTGACGAAATCGAAGCCATCAAGGCCAACAAGGACAACAAGGGCCCGCAGTCGCCCGACGTGATCGACGTCGGTCTCGCCTTCGGCCCGTCGGCCAAGGCCGAAGGCCTGCTGCAGCCCTACAAGGTCTCCACCTGGGACGAAATCCCGGACACCATCAAGGACGCCGAAGGCTACTGGTACGGCGACTATTACGGCGTGATGTCCCTTCTCGTGAACAAGGACCTCGTCGCCAACACGCCGAAGGACTGGGCCGACCTCCTGAAGCCGGAATATGCCGGTCAGGTCGCGCTCGCCGGCGACCCGCGTGCGTCCAACCAGGCTATCCTCGGCGTTCTCGCCGCCGGTCTCGGCAAGGGTGCAAAGTCCGGCAAGGAAGCCGGTGAGGCAGGCCTTGCCTACTTCGCCGAAATGAACAAGGCTGGCAACTTCGTCCCTGTTATCGGCAAGTCCGGCACGCTGGCACAGGGCTCTACCCCGATCGTGATTGCCTGGGACTACAACGCGCTCGGCTGGGCAAAGACCCTCAACGGCAACCCGCCGACCGAAGTCGTCGTTCCCGCGACGGGCGTTCTCGCCGGCGTCTACGTTCAGGGCATCTCGGCCTATGCGCCGCACCCGAACGCCGCCAAGCTGTGGATGGAGCACCTGTACTCCGACGAAGGTCAGCTCGGCTGGCTGAAGGGCTATTGCCATCCGGCACGCTTCAACGCCATGGTCAAGGCCGGCAAGGTTCCGCAGGACCTGATCGACGCCCTGCCGCCGGCAGAATCCTATGAAAAGGCCTACTTCCCGACGCTCGAGGAAGTCGATGCCAACAAGGCTGCCGTGACCGGCGCCTGGGACAGCGTCGTCGGCGCGAACGTGCAGTAAACGACATCCCCCGTCGCCCCGGCTGCAAGGCCGGGGCGACGATTGCGGTATGCCAATGACGGCAACCCCTTGAGGCCACCTTAATGTCATCAGACAGCTCAGCCGCACCGCCGCCCGCGCGGGCGCCCTTCCGCCTCCCGCTGCACTGGCTCGGCGCCGTGCCGTTCGCGATCTTCGTCCTGTTGTTCCTGATCATGCCGACGATGCGCATCGTCATCGGCGCCTTTCAGACGCCGGACGGCAGCTTCACCCTGGACAACATCCGGGGCCTGTTCACCACATCCATCCTCTCGGCCTACTGGATCTCGATCAAGATCTCCATCGCCTCCGCCCTGCTCGGCTGCCTGATCGGCTTTTCCGTCGCGGCCGCCGCGGTGCTCGGCGGCCTGCCGAAATGGATCCGCGGCCCGCTGCTGACCTTTTCCGGCGTCGCCTCCAACTTCGCCGGCGTGCCGCTCGCCTTCGCCTTCCTTGCGACACTCGGCCCCGTCGGTCTCCTGACGGTGTTCCTGAAGACCCAGCTCGGCATCGACCTGCGCGCCCTCGGCTTCAACATCCTGTCCTTCTGGGGTCTCACGGTCACCTATCTCTTCTTCCAGATCCCGCTGATGATCCTCATCATCACGCCTGCGCTCGACGGTCTGAAGCGCGAGTGGCGGGAAGCGGCGCAGATCCTCGGCGCGACGAACGCGCAGTACTGGCGCATGGTCGCCTTCCCGATCCTGCTGCCCTCCTTCCTCGGCACGCTGGCGCTGCTCTTCGCCAACGCCTTCGGCGCCGTGGCCACCGCCATCGCGCTCACGGGCTCCTCGCTCTCCATCGTGCCGATCCTGCTTTTCGCGCAGATCCGCGGCGACGTGCTCGGCAATCCGCATCTCGGCTATGCCCTCGCCTTCGGCATGATCGTCGTGACGGGCATCGCCAACACGATCTACATCTGGCTGCGCGCCCGCAGTGAAAGGTGGCTGAAATGAAGAAGTTCTGGGCCTGGGGCGCCCTCATCTTCGGGCTGCTCTATTTCATCCTGCCGCTCCTCGGCATGACCAACTTCTCGCTGAAGATGCGCCGCGGCGTCTATTCGCTGGATGCCTATGCCGTCGTGCTCGGCGATCCGCGCTTCCAGGAGACCTTCACCTATTCGATCCTGATGGCGCTCGCGACCATCGTCTTCGGCGTGCTGCTGGTGGTACCGACCGCCTACTGGGTGCGCCTGAAGCTGCCGGGCCTTCGTCCCTATATCGAGTTCATCACGCTCTTGCCGCTGGTCATCCCGGCCATCGTCATCGTCTTCGGCTATATCAGGCTCTACAACACCTCGAGCTGGCTGCCGCTGACGGGTTCGATCACCGGCACGAACATCCTCCTGATGTTCGGCTATGCGACGCTGGCGCTGCCCTACATGTATCGCTCCGTCGATACGGGCCTTCGCTCCATCGACATCGCCACGCTGACGGAGGCCGCGCAGAGCCTCGGCGCCGGCTGGACGACGATCCTCGCCAAGATCATCCTGCCGAACGTTCTGGTCGCCGTGCTGTCGGGCGCGTTCCTGACCTTCGCCATCGTCATCGGCGAGTTCACCATGGCCGCCCTGCTCAACCGCCCGGCTTTCGGCCCGTACATGCAGCTTCTCGGCGCCAACCGCGCCTACGAGCCGGCAGCGCTTGCGGTGATGTCCTTCGCGCTGACCTGGGGCTGCCTCGGCCTGATCCAGCTTGTTTCCCGTTTCCAGAAGGGCGCGCAGAGCGCGACTTAAGGATTTTCCATGAGCTTTCTCACTCTTACCAGCCTCCAGAAGTCCTTCGGCCCCGTTCAGGTCGTCAAGGATTTCAACATGTCGATCGAAAAGGGCGAGTTCGTCTCGTTCCTCGGCCCGTCGGGCTGCGGCAAGACCACCGTGCTGCGCATGATCGCCGGCTTCGAGACGCCGTCGGGCGGGGCGATCACCATCGATGGCAAGAGCCAGGTGAACCTGCGTCCCAACCAGCGCAACATCGGCATGGTGTTCCAGGCCTACGCCCTCTTCCCGAACATGAACGTCGCGGAAAACGTCGCCTTCGGCCTCAAGGTCGCCGGCCGGCCCAAGGCGGAGATCGACGCCCGCGTCAAGGAAATGCTCGGGCTGATCAAGCTCGACCATCTCGCCGACCGCTACCCCTACCAGATGTCCGGCGGCCAGCAGCAGCGTGTGGCGCTCGCCCGCGCGCTGGCGCCCAAGCCCCAGGTTCTCCTGCTCGACGAACCGCTCTCCGCCCTCGACGCCAAGATCCGCGTGTCGCTGCGCGAGGAAATCCGGCAGATCCAGCAGCAGCTCGGCATCACCACGGTCTTCGTCACCCATGACCAGGAAGAAGCCCTGTCGATCTCCGACCGCATCGTCGTGATGAATGCCGGCAAGGCGGACCAGATCGGCAAACCGGCCGATATCTACAACCGGCCGGCCACCCGCTTCGTCGCCAGTTTTGTCGGCACGCTGAACCTCATCGAGGCGAAAGTCGTCGACCCCACCGCCAACCGCGTCTCGATCGGCGATCAGGGCGTGACGCTGCGCGAGCCGCTCGGCAATGCGAAGGCCGGCGACACCGTCTCGCTGGCACTGCGCCCGGAAGCCGGCTCCATCGCGCCCGATGCGAAGGGCGACACGGCGCTGACGGGCGAGGTCGTCTCCTCGAACTTCCTCGGCTCGGTCATCCGCACCCGCATGAAGGTCGGCGGCAGCGTCATCTCCTTCGACATGTTCAACAGCCCGGGCCTTGTGCCGCCGACCGTCGGCGACACGGTCACGCTGCGCTTCACGGCCGGCGATCTCCTGGTCATCCGCGACTGAGCAGTCCGGCGCGGCCGTGAAGCACTTTTCCAAGCTTCGGCCACGCTTTGGAAAAATCTGTCGTGATTTGCGCCTTTTGCGTCGCCCGCGGATTTGATCTGCGGGCGCTCGCCGGTTAGTCTTCACCCGTTCTCAGGGCGGGGCGAAACTCCCCACCGGCGGTATCGGGCGTCAAAACCCGGAGCCCGCAAGCGCCTTCCGCAAAACGGAAGGGTCAGCAGATCCGGTGCGATGCCGGAGCCGACGGTCACAGTCCGGATGGAAGAGAGCAAGCAGGAGAAACCCGCCGTCACTGGTGGGCCGCGTCCTGCGTGTTCGCCCAAGGGGACCGTTGCAAAATGGCTCAACCCTTGAAAGGCCTAGACATGAATGTGAATGCCACCCCCTCCGCCCGCATCGCCGTCATCCGTGCCCGCTGGCACGCCGGCATCGTCGATCAGGCGGTCGATTCCTTCGTCGCCGAATGGACCGCGCTCGGCGGCCGCGCCGAAGAGGTTGATATCATCGACGTGCCCGGCGCCCTCGAAATCCCGCTGCATGCCCAGCTTCTCGCCCGCACGGGCCGTTACTCCGCCATTCTCGGCGTCGCCCTCGTCGTCGATGGCGGCATCTACCGCCACGATTTCGTCGCCGGCACCGTGGTGGACGCGATCGTGCGCGTCGGGCTCGACACCAACGTGCCGGTGCTCTCGGCCGTGCTGACGCCGCACAATTTCCAGGAATCGGACGCCCACATCGCCTTCTTCCGCGACCATTTCGTCATCAAGGGCAAGGAAGCCGCCAACGCGGCCCGGCAGATCATCGATGCCCGGGCGCAGGTGGCGCTGGCGACGGTCGCCTGAATCAAAGTTTGAAGGCGCGGAATCGATCTGTCCGGACGGGCCCGCAAACCTTTGAAAAGACTAGACGGGGCCCGGCAGCGATGCCGGGCCTTTTGCGTGGACTACCCCCATCACGCCCTGCATGCCCGTCGCCCCCCTGAAAGCGCCACGGTCACGCCAGTCACTATGTTTTCCTTCGCACGCCTGCGCCCTTCTCCCTAACCTCTTCGTCATGGTCGGGTTCGAACTGCAATCCACGCCCCACCCGCGCATGGATCCCCAGGTCAAGCCCGAGGACGACGGAGGGAGGAGAACCGCCTCTGCTCTTTCCAGTCGACATGCCTGCCGCCCCGTCTACCCCTGAAGGTTCTTCAGATAGATCGACAGCAACTGGATCTGCGAGGAGATGCCGAGTTTGCGGTAGACGTTGCGGCGATGGACTTTCACCGTGCCGGTGGAGATATCGAGCTTCAGGCCGATCGATTCCGACGAGTGCCCCTGCAGGACGAGTTCGATGATCGAGGCCTCGCGATCCGTCAGGTTCAGCTTGCGCCACACCCGGTCGGCCGCGCTCACGGGTTCGCTCCGGCGGCCTCGTCCCTGCCCCGTTTCCGCAAAGCGCTCGCCAAGGCCGCTCCAGGCGCGCCGCACGAGGGCGGCGACGAAGGGTTCGGTATCGCTGAGCAGCGCAAATTCCTGCGCCGGAAAGACACCGGTCTTCTCCCGCCGCATCAGCGAGACCACAACGGTCACGCCGCTTTCCACCGGAACGAAGAAGCCGAGCTCTTCGGCAAGCCGCGTCTGCGAATAATAGGTGCGGAAATACTCGCTCGAGAAGAACCGGTCCGGCGCCAGCTCCCGCATGCGGAAGATGCCGGCGCGGCCGGCCCGCGTCGTGCGGTAGAACGGATCGAGCAGGTAGGGTCCGGCCTGGTAGAGCGTCACGAAGACGTGGTGGTCATCCGCATCGAAGGTGCTGAAGAGATCGATCGGCCGCGCCTTCTCGTGATAGGCGAAGATGACGATGTCGTCGAAACGCACCAGGGCCCGCATCATCGCAAGCAGGATCTCGCCGGTCTGCCGGTCGCTGGTCTGCCGGTCGGCGTTTTCCGGCGCACCGGTCCAGTCCGCAAGCGTGTGAAAAAGTGCCGTGAAATCCACCCGCATGACGCCGCCGCTCCCCCGATCCTCCCGCAGCAACCGAAATGGGCCGCCGCTGGATATACTCCTTCCACAGCCGATTTACGGATAAAATACCTCTCTCGGGGTATATACCACCCACCGGCCGCTGACTAGCATTCCTCCCGACGGTGGCCAAGGCGACAGAGATCGCCAAGAGACCAACAACCGCAGGGAACAGACGTGACATCCGCCCCAACGAACGACATCGAGTTCCGTTCGGTGACCAAGCGCTATGGCGCAGTGACCGCGGTCTCCGACATCAATCTCTCCGTGCCGAAGGGTGCCTTCGTCGCGCTTCTCGGCCCGTCCGGCTGCGGCAAGACCACGTGCCTCAGGATGATCGGCGGCTTCGAACAGCCGAGCGAGGGCGAGGTGCTGATCGCCGGCAGCATTGCCAACGGCGTTCCGGCCTATCGCCGCCCGGTCAACATGGTTTTCCAGCAATACGCCCTCTTCCCGCATTTCGACGTGGAGAAGAACGTCGCCTACGGGCTGAAACAGCTGCGCCCGAGGCTACCGGCGGCAGAGATCGCCCGCCGTGTCGGCGAGGCGCTGGAGATGGTACGCCTTACCGGCTTTGCCAGGCGCCGCATCCATGAAATGTCCGGCGGCCAGCAGCAGCGCGTGGCGCTCGCCCGCGCGCTCGTCAACAAGCCCTCCGTCCTCCTTCTCGACGAGCCGCTCGCCGCACTCGACAAGAAGCTGCGCACCGCCATGCAGATCGAGTTGCAGACGTTGCAGCGCGATCTCGGCATCACCTTCGTGCTCGTCACGCACGACCAGGAGGAAGCGCTGTCGATGAGCGACCTCGTCTGTGTGATGAGCGCCGGCCGCATCCGTCAGCTCGCGACGCCCCAGGAGGTCTACGACCGACCTGCCGATCTTTTCGTCGCCGACTTCGTCGGCAAGACGAACCGCTTTTCCGGCACGCTGGAGGCCGGCGGCACCGTGCGTCTCGGCAACGGCTCGGCGCTGCCCGCCGCACGCGGCGACCTCGTGCCGGGCGCGGTCACGGTCGCGCTCCGCCCGGAGGCGATCCGCCTGTCGCGCGGAGCGGCCGGCACCACCACGCTGGAAGGCACGGTCACGCACCGCATCTTCCTTGGTTCGGCAGCCGAGTACTCCGTCGCCGTCGACGGGCTCGGCGACCTGCTCGTCACCGCCGAACGCCACAGCCAATCACAAAACGACCTCGTCGCGCCGGGCGAACGGGTCGCCATAAGCTTCGACCCCGGCCAGACGCATATCTTTCCGGCCTGAGGGAAACAGGCCCAACAGGGGAACAGTATCATGTCGAAATGGTTCAGAGAGAATGCCCCGATCAGTGCTCGGGATTTAACGGACGAGTTCATGCGGCTGAAGCGCGGATCCGTGTCACGCCGCCACTTCCTTGCCGTCACCGGCCTTGGCCTTGCCGCCGCCGTACTGGCCCGCCAGCCCGGGCTCTTCACCTCCGAGGCCCATGCGCAGGAGGACCTCGGCTCCACCATGTCGCTGGCCACCTGGCCGAACTACCACGACCCGGCATCCTTCGAGGCCTTCACCGCCGCGACGGGCGTTGCCGTCGAGGTGAATGTCTTCGGCTCCAACGAGGAGATGCTGGCAAAACTCCAGGCCGGCGGCACCGGCTGGGATCTCTTCGTGCCCACCAACTACACGATCTCCACCTATGCCGGCCTCGGCCTGATCGACCCGCTCGACCTTGCCAAGGTGCCGAATTTCGACGCCAAGACCCAGAACACCCGCTTCACCAACGAAGGCACGGTCGACGGCAAGGTCTATGCGCTGCCGAAGAACTGGGGCACGACGGGCATCGCCGTCAATTCCGACAAGGTGAAATCGAAGGTGACGAGCTGGAAGGAATTCTTCGAGGTCGCCATGACCGAGGCGGACGGCCGCGCCATGGTGCACGACTACCAGCTCACCACGATCGGCAACGCCCTCGTCTCGCTCGGCTTCTCGTTCAATTCGATCAAGCCCGAGGAACTCGCCAAGGCGGAGGAGCTGCTGATCAAGGTCAAACCGCACCTCTACGCCATCAACAGCGACTATCAGCCCTCCATGCGCGCCTCCGATGCCTGGATGACCATGTGCTGGACGAATGACGGTGCCCAGCTCAACCGCGACATTCCGGAAATCCGGTTCGTGCTCGGCTCCGACGGCGGCGAGATCTGGTCGGATTTCTACGCGGTGCCGAAGAGCGCCACCAACAAGCCGGCCGGCTATGCCCTGCTCAACTTCCTGATGGACCCGCAAAACGCGGTGAAGGAGCACATCGCCAACGGTGCGCCGACGACGGACAGCCGCGTGCTTTCGCTGCTGCCGGCCGAAATCACCGGCAACAAGATCGTCTATCCCGACGAGGCCGCCCTGACCCCGCTCGAATTCGGCGCCGCCGTGACGCTGACGGACCCGGCTCGGGCGGAGCTGATGGCACGGTTCAAGTCGGCATAGCCGTCTCGCCCCTCATCCGGCCTGCCGGCCACCTTCTCCCCGCAAGCGGGGAGAAGGAAATGTGTGGCTGCATCCTGTTTCCTCTCGAACGGAACGACACGGCGCCGCATACCCCTTCGCCCCGCTTGCGGGGAGAAGGTGGCGGCAGCCGGATGAGCGGCAATCCACCGATACGCAACAGGACAACCGCAATGCCCCTGACGATGACGACGAAAAGACGGCTGGTGACGGCGGCGCTGCTGGCGCCGGCTTCCGCCTGGCTGTTCGTCTTCCTCGTGCTGCCCTTCATCGCCATGATGGTCTTCTCCGTCGGCGAGCGGGGACCGGCGGGCGGCTACCAGGCGGCGTTCACCTTCGCGCAGTATGCCAACCTGCCGGCCCGTTCCGCCGCTTACTGGAACACTCTCCTGCTGGCGCCCGTCGGCGCCTTCCTCTGCCTCACCGTCGCCTATCCGACGGCCTACTACCTCGCCGTCAAGGCGAGCCCGCGCCACCGGCTGCTGCTCGTCTCGCTGGTCGTGGTGCCGTTCTGGACGAGCCTTCTCGTGCGCACCTATGCCTGGATGTACATCCTCGGCTCGCGCGGCATTCCCAATCTGCTCGACATGATCGGCATCGAAGACGTGCGCCTGCTCAACACCTCGGGCGCCGTGCTGCTCGGCATCGTCTACGGCTACCTGCCGCTGATGATCATGCCGATCTATGTCAGCCTGGAAAAACTCGACCGCCGCCTGCTCGAAGCCTCCGCCGACCTCGGCGCGAAACCCGTCTCGACCTTCTTCTCCGTGACCCTGCCGCTGTCGCTGCCCGGCGTCATGACGGGCGTCGCGCTCGTCACCATCCTCTTGCTCGGCGAATATCTCATCCCGCAGCTCCTCGGCGGCGGCAAGGTCTTCTTCATCGGCAATGCGCTGGTCGATCTCTTCCTGCAATCGCGCAACTGGCCCTTCGGCTCGGCTATTGCCGTCACCCTCGTCGCCGTCGTCGTCGTGGTGCTGATGGTCGCCATGCGCATCGCCTGGCGGATATCAGGCACAAGACAGGTGGATCTCGTCTGATGCGCGCGCTGATCACCTGCGTCTATCTCTTCCTCTATGCGCCGATCGCGCTCGTCGTGCTGTTCTCCTTCAATGCGGGCCGCAATGCGAGCGAGTTCACCGGTTTCTCCGTCGCATGGTACGGCAAGGCGCTCGCCAATCCGTTCCTCATCACGGCGCTGCAAAACAGCCTGATCATCGCCCTCGTCAGCGCCACGCTCGCCGCCGTCTTCGGCACCATGGCCGCCCTCGGCCTCGAACGGCTCGGCGCCCGGACGCGCGCGGTCTTCGACGGCCTGCTCGCCGCCGCCATTGTCGTACCGGGCGTCGTCATCGGCATCGCGACCCTCGTCGCCCTCGTCGCCGTCTTCGGCGCGATCAATCCGGCGATCGCCGCCATCTGGCCCGGCGAAACGCCGCCGCAACTCGGCCTCGGCTACGGCTCGATCATCGCCGCGCACGGCCTCTTCACCATGGCGCTCGTCACCATGATCGTGAAGGCCCGTATCGCGACGCTCGGGCGCGACATCGTCGAGGCTTCGGCCGATCTCTATGCGACACCGCTGACCACCTTCCGCGATATCGTGCTGCCGCAGATCCTGCCCTCGGTGCTCGCCGGGTTCCTGCTCGCCTTCACCTTCTCTTTCGACGATTTTATCGTGGCTTTCTTCGTCGCGGGCTCGAAAACGACGCTGCCGATCTACGTCTTCGCCTCGATCCGCCGCGGCGTGACGCCCGAAGTGAACGCCATCGCGACGATGGTGCTGGTCGCCTCGCTCATGCTGATCCTCATCGCCCGCCTTCTGATGCGGGAAAAAACCAGAAAATCGCCTGCCGGGGAGTGAGACCGATGATCCTGAAGAACCGTGTCGCCATCGTCACCGGAGCGGGCTCCGGCATCGGGCGGGCCGGCGCGCGCATCATGGCGCGCGAGGGCGCCACCGTCTGCGTCGCCGATCTCAACGAGACCCGTGCCGCCGAGACGGTGGACTTCATCCGCGCCGACGGCGGCGAGGCTGAAGCCGTCATCGTCGATGTCACCGACGACGTGGAACTGAAGATGGCCGTCGCCACAGTGCTGTCGCGCCACGGCCGCATCGACATCCTGCACAACCATGCCGGCGCGCAGGTCGCCGGCGACCTCGAAAGCGTGCCGCTCGACGGGCTCGATCTCTCCTGGAACCTCAATGTGCGCGCCCACCTGATGGCCGCCCGGCTCGTCATGCCCGCCATGAAGGCGCAGGGAAAAGGCGTCATCCTCAACACCGCGTCCTCTTCGGGCGTGCTCTACGATCGCGAGATGATCGCCTATACGACGACGAAACACGCCGTCATCGCCATGACCAAGCAGATGGCCGGCGACTATGCCCGCCACGGCATCCGCGTCAACGCGCTCTGCCCCGGCTGGGTGGATACGCCCTTCAACGCCCCCTTCATCAGCCAGATGGGCGGGCGCGAAGCGATCGAAGGCTATATCAAGGAGAAAGTGCCGATGGGCCGGTGGGCCGATGTGGAGGAGATCGCCGAACCGATCCTCTTCCTCGTCTCCGACCGGTCAAGCTACATGACCGGCCAGATTCTCGTGGTCGACGGCGGCGAGACCGTGACCTAGGGCATTCCAGCGAAAACGGTGGAGCCCGTTATACCCCGACGGCTGCGCTCATCGGACCCTGATACACGACGATGCGCGCGTGGTAGGGCACGCGCTTGTAGAGGTCGAGCACATCCTGGTTGATCAGCCTGACGCAGCCCGACGACGTCGCCTTGCCGATCGACTTCCAGTCCGGCGAGCCGTGCAGGCGGTAGAGCGTGTCCTTGCCGTTCTGGAAGATGTAGAGCGCCCGTGCGCCGAGCGGGTTCTTGATGCCCGGCTCCATGCCGCCGTTCTCGACGGAATACTTGGCAAGGCTCGGCGTGCGGGCGATCATGTCCGCCGGCACCTTCCAGCGCGGCCAGGGCTGGCGCCAGTGGATGATGCCCTCGCCCTGCCACGCGAAGCCCTCGCGGCCGATGCCGACGCCGTAACGCATCGCCGTGCCGCCCTGCTCCACCACATAGAGGAAGCGGCCGGGCGTATCGACGACCACGGTGCCCGGCACCTCGCCGGTCGGGTCCTTCACGCGCTGGCGGTAGTACTTCGGATCGATTTCCGTATAGGGAATGGCGGGAATGAGATGGCCGCCATCCTCGACGGCGGCATAGCGGGCCGCCAGTTCGTCGTTGGTCGCCGGCACGATCGGATAGCTGACCTTCTGCGGAATCGGGGCGTTCTTGACCGACGTTTCCGTGGTTGCGCATCCCGCAAGCGTCGCAGCGGCGCCCAGGAAAAAGGCTCTGCGCGACAATGTGCACACCGTAGGCATTCTCTTTACGATCTCCTTGGGAAGAAGGGGGAGGTTTATCAGATGGCTAGCCAAACCGCAGGTGGGCTGGCAAGAAACATCAGGATCACTTCTTCGGCATTAGTCCCTGCCCGGCTGCACGGCCAGTGCATGAAGGACACGCTCGCCGGAAAACGGGGGAAACACGATGGCGCCTGTGGAAATCAATCCCGCCCATGTCCGCGAGTTTCCCGGACAGGAGGATTTCTACCGCTGGCTGGCGGAAAACCACGCCACAGCGCCGGAAATCTGGATCAGGATCCACAAGCGCGCCTCCGGTCTTGCCTCCATCAACCCCGAACAGGCGATCGAGGTGGTGCTCTGCTGGGGTTGGATCGACGGCATCCGCAAAAGCCATGACGAGAAGAGCTTCTTCCAGCGCTACTGCCCGCGCGGCAGGAAGAGCGTGTGGAGCAAGAAGAATGTCGAGACCGTCGGCCGGCTGATCGAGGACGGGCGCATGACGGAACACGGCCTGAAACAGGTCGAGGCCGCAAAGGCGGATGGCCGCTGGGACAAGGCCTATGGCAGCGGCAAGGACATGAAGATCCCGCCGGACCTGCAGGCGGCGATCGACGCCGAACCGGCGGCAAAGGCGATGCTCGGCAGACTGACGGAGCAGAACCGCTTCGCGCTCGCCTTCCGCGTCCACACCATGAAGACCGAGGCCGGCCGCAAGCGGAAGATCGAGACCTTCGTGGAGATGCTGGCGCGCGGCGAGACGATCTATCCGCAGAAGCAGAGATAGAGCATCTCCAGCCGAAGCGAGATCGCTTCGGCATCGGACAATGCGGAAAAACAGAGAGATAGGGCATTTCCGGCGGACACAGGTTCACAGGAAACGCTCTGGATCGCCGCCCCCCTCGCCATCGAGAAGGATCAGTCGCGGCTTGCCGACCGCTGGCCGGAAAGCCAGTTGTGCCAGTCGTTCACGCTGCCGTAGAAGACGTTGAGGTCGATCTTGCCGGTGACGCCATGCGACAGGCCCGAACCGGAATACTGCCAGAACACCCAGCGGCGGTTCGGATAGCGCTTCGACGGGTGGGCGGCGACCGAACGCAGCCAGAACGGATGGTTCGTCAGCTCGCCGGAGAGGTTGTCCTCATAGAAATCCGGCGCCGTGTAAATGATCGGCCGCTTGCCGTAATGGCGCTCCAGCATTTCCGAGAAGACCCGGATCTTCTCGACATATTGCGCCCGCGTGAGACGCTTCTTGCAGCTCGATTCGCCGTTGTATTCGGCGTCGATGACCGGCGGCAGCGCGTCCGGATCCTTCGGCACGTTGCGGATGAACCATTCGGCCTGCGAGCTTGCGACGCGGCACCAGTAGAAGAAGTGATAGGCGCCGCGCTTGATGCCGGCTTCCTTGGCCTTGCGCCAGTTCTTCTGGAACATCGGGTCGAGGTGATCGCCGCCGTCCGTCGCCTTGATGAAGGCGAAGTTGGCGCCCTGCGTGCGCAGCTTCACCCAGTCGATATCGCCCTGCCAGCGCGACACGTCGACGCCGTGCACCTGGTAATTTCTTGGCGCACGCTTGCCGAAATTGATCGGATGGGCATCGCGGAACTGCTGGCCGTAGACGCGCGAGCGTTTTTTCGAAACGCCTTCCGACGGCTCTTCCGCCGTCACGGCCTCCGCCGGCCGCTCGGCGGGAATGGCCGACTGGTTCGTCACGCTTTCGAAGACGCGGGTTCCCGGCACCGGACCGGCCCAGGCGAGCATATCCGCCCCGTCAGCCGTCACCTTGCTTTCGCCGACAGCGACTTCGGGCACCGGCCCGCTCGCCTTCGAAACAGAGGCTGTCGTCTCCGCGGATGGCTTGATGGCGAGCGCCGACACGGGGTTGGAGCTCGACGCACAACCCGTCATGGCGGCACAGGCAAGGAGGACCGTTGTAAGGACCGAAAGACGCATAGGCACTCGCACGCTAAACAAACCGAAGCCCCGCCCTTTCGACACACGGACGGAATTACTAACGGAAGATTACCGCGAAATGTTAAATGCAAGGTTTACGGCGACCGTGACATTTCAGGCAATTAGCCCGCCCGCCTTACGCTTAACGCCGGTTTGCGTTCACAAAAGCGTGTCCACGCGGCGAAAGCCGGTACCCGACGGCAAGGCTTTCCGTCAGCCCGAGGTCCTTGAGCTGCCGGATCTTTCGCTTGAGCACCAGCTTTTCCAGGCCGAGCCGTTCCGCCATGGCAGCGGCGGTGCGCCCGTCCTCTTCCGCGATCATGGCAAGCACGGTGCGCGTCCACGGCGCGGCACGGTCGAGCGCATCGAGCCGGGCGTTCAGCGTCGCGAAGTCGGCCGCATCGAGCGTCTCATTTTCACGCAGGCCCTTTCGCGGGTCCGCACCCGCGACACGGAAGGCGATCCGGTAGAGCACACCCTCCGGCCGAAGGTCCCGGAGCAGTTCGGCACGCAAGGCATAGCCCGCCGCCTGCGCATCCGCGTCCGAGACGGTGTCGATATCGACGGCCTCGACGCTCTCGATGGCAAGCACACCCGCGGCAGTGCGCAGCGAACCGCCGGCCCTAACCGTCGGTTTCGACCAGCGGCGAAAGGCGAGCGTCACCTCACCCCTGCCGATCTTCTCCAGCACACCCGCCTTGAACAGCATCGCCCCTCGCCGACATTACCCCACCGTCACATAGCCGATGCCCTTCTTTTCGATCTCGTCAAGCGACTCGTCATAGCCGGCATCGGCATAGCGGATGACACCCAGCGATGTGTCGTTCGTCAAGGCGTGCTCCAGCCGCTCCGCGCCGTCAGCCGTGCCATCGGCGACCAGCGTCACGCCGCAGCTCGTCATGTAGCCCGCATACCCGCCGCCGCCGGAGTGGATGACGACGAGATCGGCCATCGACGAAGACAGCAGCATGGCATCGAGCAGCGGCCAGTCGGCGATGGCGTCCGAGCCGTCCTTCATGCGCTCGGTCATGATGTTCGGATGCGCCATGGCCCCGGCATCGAGATGATCGCGCGAAAAGGCGATCGGCCCCTTCAGCTCCCCCGCGGCGACCAGCCGGTTGACCGCCAGCGCCAGTTCCGTGCGCTCGCCATGGCCAAGCCAGGCGATGCGCGCCGGCAGGCCCTCGAACGGCACGTTCTCGCGCGCCAGCCGGATCCAGTTGGTGACGATCCGGTTGTCCGGGAACATTTTCAAAACGAGACCGTCGATCCGCGCGATGTCGCTCTCCTCGCCTGATAGCGCCATCCAGCGGAACGGGCCGATGGCCCGCGCAAAAAGCGGCCTGAGATAGGCTTCGGTGAAAATCGGAATGTCGAAGGCATTGGCGACGCCCCCCTCCCGCGCCTGCGTGCGGATGAGGTTGCCGTTGTCGAACACTTCCGAGCCGCTTTTCTGGAATTCCAGCATGGCCGAGACATGCTCGACGATGGAGGCGCGGCTTGCCGCCATCAACTGCCCCTGCCCGTCGTCGCGCAGGCCCCTGACCTGGTCGAGGTTCATACCCTTCGGCACATAGCCGTAGACGAGATCATGCGCCGAGGTCTGGTCGGTGACGATGTCGGGCACGATGCCGCGCCGCGCGATGTCAGGATAAATCTCCGCCGCATTGCCGACGAGGCCGATCGAGGTCGCCCGCTTCTCGCGGACCGCCTCATCGATCATCGCAAGCGCCGTATCGAGATCCGGCGCGACATGTTCGAGATAGCCGACGGCCTTGCGCGCCGCCGCGCGCGCCGGATCGATATCGACGCAGAGGATGGCCGCGCCCGCCATGCGCCCCGCGAGCGGCTGCGCGCCGCCCATGCCGCCGAGGCCGGCGGTGAGGATGAAGCGGCCGGCCAGGCTGCCGCCAAAGCGCTTTTCCGCGATGCGCATGAAGATTTCATAGGTGCCCTGGATGACGCCCTGGCTGCCGATATACTGCCAGGCCCCGGCCGTCAGGCCACCCCAGCAGATCAGCCCCTTGCGCTGAAGCTCATAGAACACCTCAGCCTTCGCCCATTGCCCGACGATGTTGCAGTTCGCCATGATGACAAGCGGCGCCTTCGCATGGGTCTTCAAGAGCCCGACCGGCTTGCCGGACTGGATGACCAGCGTCTGGTCCTCGTCCATCTCCGTCAGCGCCTTGACGATCGCCCGGTGCGCCGCCCAGTTGCGCGCCGCCTTGCCGAGCGCGGCATAGACGATGAGATTGTCCGGATCCTCGCCGACCGACAGCACATTTTCGAGGAGCCTGAGCAGCCCCTCCTGCCGCCAGCCCTTGGCGCGCAAGACATCGCCGCCGGGGATCGGATAGTTCGGATGGCGCGGATTGGGTTTTGGCATGGGTGGTCTCCTACTCGTTCATGGGGCACCGCCCCTCATCCGCCTGCCGGCACCTTCTCCCCGCAAGCGGGGCGAAGGGATATGCTGCATCGTTGTCCCCTGAACCCGATACCTCGTATGGCACGTCCCCTCTCCGCGCCTGCGGGGAGAGGGTTAGGGTGAGGGGCAATTCGCGTCAGCCACCCAGCGCATAGCTCACGAGATCGATCCCCATAGCCTTCTCCACCGACGGATACACCGTCGGATCGAGCACGCTGGAGGCGAGCGGGATGATCGTCTTGGGCACGTGCAGCACGAAAACCCTCATGCCGACATCGAGCTGCCCGACACTGAGCGGTTCGCCCTCCGGCGAAAGCGTGGTGATGACATCGGGGAAGGTGGCGAGGCGTTTTCCCCCGGCCGATTCCACCGCCATGTACTCGTTCATCACATGCAGCACCGAGGCGCTGTCGCCCTTGCCGATCGTCACCGTGCCGATGTCGAAGGCTTCCTTGGTGTAGACCACCGATTTGTCCGTGATCACCCCTTCGGAAAGGATCGAACCGCCCGTCGTCCTGACGATGGCATCGATGATCGCCGAACCTCCCTTGCCTTCCGCCGCGATGATCGCCTCGCCGAGTTCCAGCGCCAGCGAGATACCGCCGAGTGCCGCATTTTTGCGCACGTAGGAAGCGCGCAGCGGATTGCGGCAGGAGGCGATGAAGCCGCCGGACATGTCGGAAGCCGTACGCAGGATCGGCGAGACCTTTGCCGTCGCGCCGCGCACGACGAGCTCGATATAGCGGTTCTCGTCGCGGTTGCCGCCGACAGCCGTCTGGATCATCTGTTCGGGCGAGCCCGCCATGCCGATCGAGCCCATGTCACCGGTCGGGTGCGCGCGCATATCACCGACGGCATCCAGCACCTTTGTGCCGAGGATGGCCGACGGCAGCCAGCCGTTCAGCGTCGAGGACTTGCCGTTCTGCCCGACCATCAGCGCGGAAACCTTTTCGCCGAGCGCCTCCTGCAAAAGCTCCACCGCCTTCACATAGTCGACGCCGCGCATTTCCCAGGGCGTGGTGGAGGCCGGCGCGCCGATGGCGGCGGCAGTCGCCACCCAGTCGTCATCGGAGAGTTCGTCGATGGAGACCAGCTCCGGCTTGCCGATCGACACCGCGGCATAACCGAGCATGCGGCCATGATCCGCCCAGCCGCCGCCGCCGGCGGCATAGACCGAGCCGCCCTTGACCGCCGCCTCGACGTCTTTTTCCTTTAAAATCCGGCCCATCAGACGTCCTCCTGACTCAATGTCTTATCCAGATGAATCACTGCGTTAAAAAGCACCGCGGCGCCGAGTGCGATATCGTCCGTCTCAGCGAACTCTTCCGGCGCATGGCTGCGCCCGCCAAGGCACGGCACAAAGATCATCGCCGCGCGCGTCACCTTCGCCATGAAGGCCGTGTCATGCCCCGCGCCCGACGCCATGCGGCGATGGCTGGCGCCAGCCGTTTCGCAGGCCGCGTCCAGCACGTCGAGCAGCAACGGGTCGCCGGGCGTCGGCATGTTGTCGGAGATGCGGCGCGGCGGGGCGATGACGGTGCCCGTCTCCCGCGCGACCTGCTCGGCCAGTTGATCGACGGAGGCGGCAAAGAGATCCATCGCCGTCCGGTGCTCCGCCCGCGCATCGATCAGCAGGCGCGCCCGGGAGGGAATGACATTGGCGGCGTTCGGCTCGATGGAGAATTCGCCGACCGTCGCCGTGAAATGGCCCGGCCCCGCGGAAAGCGATTTCGCCAGCGCCTCGATATCCGTCACCAGCCGCGCGGCAGCCGCCAGCGCATCGGCGCGGCTGCCCATCGGCGTGGTGCCGGCGTGATCCGCCCGGCCCTCGACGACGATCTCGATGCGCGTGATGCCGGCGATTGCCGTCACCACGCCGATATCGAGCTTTTCGGTCTCGAGCACCGGCCCCTGCTCGATATGCAGTTCGAGGAAGGCGGCGATGTCCTTGCGCGCCTCCGCCTGCAGGCGCGCCGGATCGCCACCGGCATCGCGAATGCCCTGTTCCAGCGTCAGCCCGCCGCTCTCGCGCGAAAACCAGTCCTGCGGCAGCACGCCGGCCATGCCGCGGCTGCCGATGCAGGAGACGCCGAAGATCGAGACCTCCTCGGCGAGGAAATCGACGACCTCAAGATCATGGTCCAGGTCGATGCCCTGATCGGCGAGCGCGCGAGCCACTTCCAGCGCCACCGCCACGCCGGCAATGCCGTCGTAACGCCCGCCGTCCGGCACCGTGTCCGAATGCGAGCCGAGCATGATCGTGCCGAGGCCGGGTTTTCTGCCCGGCCGCCGGGCGATCAGATTGCCCGCAGCATCGATGCGCGTTTCGAGCCCGGCCGCCCGAAACGTTTCGTCAAGAAAATCCCGCCCCGCCGGGAACAGAGCGGTAAAGGCACGCCGCGTATAGGGCCGGCCGGGCTCGGTAAGCCGGGCGAGTCCGTCGATCACATCCCCGATACGGGCGGGATCGACCGGCAGATTGGTGGCGCGGGCCATGGTCAGGCCCTCGCGGAAACGAGCGTCGGCAGCGGCCGCACGAAGGCGCCGGTGCCGGGCTCGGAAAGCACGGCCTTGCCGTCGAAGGCGAGCTTGCCGCGCAGATAGGTCGCCGAGACGCGCCACGGCAGGCGGATGCCGTTATAGGGCGACCAGCCGACGACGTTGTGGCCGCTCGCCGCCGCGTCATAGCTGTAGGGTTCCGGCGTCAGCACGGTGATGTCGGCATCCTTGCCGGCTTCGAGCGCACCCTTCACATGATCCAGCCGGAAATGCCGGGCCGGGTTCAGCGTCATCAGCTCAGCGGCGCGCGTCAGCGGAATGCCGCGCTCCAGCGCGCCCTTGACGAAGAGCGGCACCATGACCTCCAGCCCCGGCACACCCGACGCATTCGCCAGCATGTCCGGATTGGTCTTGCGGTCCTCCGACCAGCTCACATGGTCGGTGGAGACCAGCGTGACATTGCCCTCCGCGACATGCCGCCAGAGCTTTTCCACCTCGGCGCGCGGGCGGATCGGCGGGGTGATCTTCGCCTTGCCGCCGAGCCGCGCGACGTCGTTCTCCTCGTCGAGCGTCAGGTAGTGGATGCAGCACTCGATGGTCGCGCGAAAACCCTGCGCGCGGTAGGCGCTAGCGATCTCGTAGCCGCGGCCGAGCGAGCAATGCACCACATGGGCCGGGCAGCCGGTCTCGGCGCCGGTCTCGTAGATCTGGTTGGAGGCGAGCAGTTCCGTCAGCGGCGGGCGCGACAGGCCGTGGGCGCGGTAATCGGTGATGCCCATGGCCTTCACCTTGGCGATGGCCGCCCGCACCGCCTCGTCGTCCTCGTTGTGCACGCCGGCCGTCAGGCCCGTCGGGGCGATGGCGCGGAAACAATCTTCGAGAAGCGCGGCGGGAATGCGCGGAAAACGCTTCGGGTCCGTGCCGAAGGTGGAGAACTTGAAGGCGGCGACGCCTGCCTCGACCATTTCGGCGATGCGCGCCGGCCCCTCTTCCGGATCGACCGTGCCGTAAAGCGCGAAATCGACACGCGCCTGTGGCGAGGCATGGTCGATCTTGATCTTCACCGCGTCCGCTGAGCAGACGAGATTGCCCTCGTCATAGGGCATGTCGACAATGGTGGTGACGCCGCCGGCCGCCGCCGAGCGCGTCGACCAGACAAAATCCTCCTGGTTCTTCTGCGAGAGCGAATGCACCTGCGCGTCGATCGCCCCGGGCAGGATCAGCGCGCCGGAGAGATCGTGCCGCTCCTTCGCCGCCGGCATCGCGCCCTGGCCGACATGCGCCACCTTGCCGTCACGCACCGCGACATGGCCGCCCTCGACGATACGGTCGGCGAGAACGACGGTGCCTTTGAGAACGAGATCGAAATCGGCCATAGCAAAAATCTCCGTCAGGGTTTGAGGGCGAAGAAGCTGTCGAACTGCGCCATGGGCGCCGCCTCGACGAAGGCGGCGAGCGCCTCGGGGCTGGCGAGATCGCGGTCGAGCGCTTCGATCTCGGCCGAAAGCGGCCGGTCCTTGCGATAGATCGGGCTGATCGCCCGCGTGCGCTGATAGGCGATGGCGACGACACCCTCGACATTGTCGCCGGCAAGGTCGATCGCCTGGGCCGAAAGCATGGCTTCGAGCGCCGCGAGCTGGCGCAGATCCCGCACCTGGCTTTCCATGCGCTCGACGATCAGCGGCAGGAAGGTCGCCTCCTCCTCCAGCCCGCCGGCGACGACGATGGACTGCGCCGAGATCGGCACCGCCAGCGACTGGATGCGCATGTAAAGTTCGACGGCAAGTTTCAGGAGCGGGCCGAAGCCGGTCGCGGTCTCTCCGGGCGCCACGAGATTGACCGGCAGGTTGCGCCGCACGCCGTTGGCGAGCAGCACGCAGCGGTTCAGCACATTGCGGGCGAGATGGGCGAAGCCCGTCTGCGCCGCCTCGACATAGAGCGTCGTCGACAGCGGCAGCGAGCCGCCGGAGGCCATCACGACATTGTCGAGCACGACCGGATTGTCGTCGGACTGCGCCGTCGCCTCGACGATACGCTCGGCGGCGTTCATCAGCGTATCGAGGCAGGCGCCGAACACCTGCGCGGTCATGCGCAGGCTGAGCGGATCGTGGATCGCCGAGGGTTTCGGCCAATGACCGGAGGAGGCCTGCGCCTCGAACCAGGTGCCGGCGAGCGCCTCGCCATGGGCGGACAACCGTGCAGCGACCCGCCACGGATCGGCCGAGGCACCGAGCGCCAGCGACGACAGCAGGCCCGTCACCATGAGGTTGCGGATCGCCTTGGCCGCCTCGCGCACCACATTGGCGGCAGCGGCATGCGAGATGGCGTTGACGCTGAGCGCGGCCAGCGCATCGCGCGGCTGCATGCGATAGGGCGTCAGGCCGGCACGCTTCAAGGCTTCGGCGGCCGGCAGGCGCACGCCGCCATACCAGGCCTCGCCCTCGCCCGTCAGCACCGCCGCGATCTGGCCCATCAGGCCGATATCGGCGCAACCCATCGAGCCATGCCGGCGCACGACGGGCACGACATCGCGTTCGAGCAGCGAAAGGAAGGCGTCGATCAGTTCCGGGCTGCAGCCGGAATAGCCGCCGAGCGCCGTGTTGACGCGGATGCCCATCGCCTTGCGCACGATCGGCAGCGAGAAGGGTTCGCCGGTGCCGAAATGATGCGCCTTTACCAGATTGTTGTTGAACTCGACGAGGTCGTCGGCCGTCCACAGCTTGTCCTTCATCGAGCCGACGCCGGTATTGGCGCCGTAGATCGGCAGGCCGGTCGCAAGACGGTCGGTGACGATGCGGCGGGCGGTGCCGACGCGGCCCATGCCGATCTCGCAGGCGACCGGCCGTCGCGCGCCGGTGCCGATCGCCTCGAGCGTCGCGAAGTCGAGCGGTTGGCCGGTGAGATAGAGCGTGTCGGCGGAAGCGAGCATTTTCAAAAAGCCTGTTTCGAAAGCGATTCCAGGAAAAGGGCCTGTCCGGAATGCGGTAAAACGGAATACGGATGTTATGCGGAACGCGGGCCGAACCCATATCCCAAAATCCGTACGGTTCATGCTATAGGTCGAACGGAAGGGAAAAGCCGAAGGACCCCGCCCGTGGATCTATCCACCCTTTGCCTTGTGCACAGCATTCTCGAAGAACGCGGCATCCGCAGGGCAGCCGCCGCGATGGGGCGTCCCGCCTCCAGCGCCAGCGCGGCGTTGCGCCGGGTGGAGGCGGTGCTGTCCGTGCCGCTGGTGCGGCGCGACGGGCAGGCGCTGGTGCCGACGCTCGACGCCGAAGCCCGGCTGCCGCGCTTTGCCGATATCGCCGAAGCCGCCGCCGCGCTCACGGCCCTCGGCGTGGGCGGGAAAATGGCGCCGGCCATCTCGCTCGCCGCCCTCGCCCGCTTTGCCGCGGCGGCCCGCGCCGGCAGCATCAACGCCGCCGCCAAAAGCCTCGGCCTCGGCCAGCCGCAGCTCACCCGCCAGCTCAGCCATCTGGAGACGGCGATCGGCTGCAAGCTCGTCGACCGTTCGGCGACAGGTATAGCCTGCACGCCTGCCGGCCTCGACGCGCTGGCGCTTGCCGAGCGCATCGGCGCGGCCTGGGAACTGCTTTTTACCGCCTCGGCCGAACGGTTCCGCCGCAGCGCCGCCACCTGGCGGCTCGGCGCGGTCATTCCCTTCGGCCACGAAAGCGAGATCGCCGCCATGCTCGCCCGGCTCACCGTGGAATGGCGCGGGGCGCGGCCGCGCCAGCCGCTCTTCCTCTCCTCGACGACGGCGGACGAACTGGTCTCGGGCCTGAAAAATCGCCGGTTCGACCTGATCCTGCTCGACACCGACCGCTACCCCGCCGAATTCGAGGGCAGCCTGATCGGCCGCTCGCAACTGGCGCTCGCCGGCCCGCGCGGGCTTGATGGTTCCGTGGATTTTTCCACGCTGCTCGGCCGCTACTCCGTCGCCGTGCCGAGCCCGCGCAGCGGCCTGCGCCAGATGACGGACCGCTTCCTCGAAGCGACGCTTTCCCCGGCCGAACGCGCGCGCCTGACGCTGGTCGAGGTGGATTCGATCCCCGTCATCATCAACCTCGTGCTTGACCACGGCCATCTCTCCGTGCTGCCGGAACACTCGGTCGCCAACATCAACCCGCCGCCGGTGCTGCTGCCGCTCGATGCCGCCTACCAGCAATCGCTGAGCCTCGTCTGGCCGCGCGACGCGCTGTCCCGCATGGCCGCGGAGACCATGGTGGCGCTCCTCACAAAATCCTAACCCTTCGCCCCGGTCCTGAGCCGCCGCCGCGTCTCCGTCGGGCTTTCATGATAGTGCGCGCGATAGCTGCGCGAGAAGGCGGAGGAGGAATTGAAGCCGGTGAGCGCCGCGATGTCGGCGAACTCCGTCTTGGTCTCGATGACCTTGCGCCGGGCGGCATTGAGGCGCAGCGCCAGATAGTGCTGGTGCGGCGCGACGCCCATGGTTTCCTGAAAAAGATCCTGCAGATGGCGGGCGCTGATGCCGACGCGTTTTGCCAGCCGCGCCAGCGTCAGCGGCGCCTCCACCGTCTCCTCCATCAGCCGCACCGCCTGGCTGACGCGCTGGTCGGCGACGCGCATGTTGCCGAGCGCCGGCACCTGCAAAAGGCCACCGGTGCGCTTGTGCTCGTAGATGAACTGCCGGGACACTTCGAGCGCCAGCGAATAGCCTTGCCGGCGGCGGATGATCTCCAGCATCAGGTCGAGCGTCGGCAGCGAGCCGCCGGTCGTGATGCGCTTTCCGTCGATGACGTAGCGCTCGCGCACCACGCCGATCTGCGGATAGGCCGAGGCGAAATCCTCCATGTCCTCCCAGTGGGCGGTGGCGGAATGACCGTCGAGGAGGCTCGCCTCGGCAAGCAGCCAGCTCCCCGATTCGATGCCGGCCATCATGCTGCGATGGCGCGCCGTCTGCGAAAGCTGGCGCCGCAACAGAGGCGTCGCACTCATCTGCCATTGATAGCTCGACAGCACAAAGAGCGGATGCGCCTCCTTCTCCGGCCGGAACAGGCCGTCGACGGGCACGGGAATGCGGCTGCGCGTTTCGACCGGCAGGCCGTCGGGGGAAAAAATCCGCCAGCGGTAAAGGTCCTGGCCGGAAATGCGGTTGGCGGCGCGCAGCGGCTCGATGACCGAGGCGACGAGGATGAGGTTCGTCTCGGGCAGAACGAGGATATCGATGTCGAGTGTGTCGGCGGAGGAATCGAGCATGGCGGAAGCTTGTCCGTTGATCTCTCAAATTGTCAAGGATGGATCCGAAAAGTGAAAGCGTTGCGCCTGCTTTTGGCTCGTAATGGCCCCAACGAGAATACTGGGAGAACGACAATGCCCCTTTCGATGAACCGCGACGTCTTCATCACCTGCGCCGTCACCGGCTCCGGCGACACCGCCGGCAAATCCCCACATGTGCCGCGCTCGCCGAAACAAATCGCCGAATCGGCGATCGAGGCCGCCAAGGCCGGCGCCGCCGTCGTGCACTGCCATGTGCGCGATCCGGAAACCGGCGCGCCGAGCCGCCGCAACGACCTTTACCGCGAGGTGACCGAGCGTATCCGCGACGCGGAAGTCGACGTGGTTCTCAACCTCACCGCCGGCATGGGCGGCGACATGATCTTCGGTAACACCGAGCAGCCGCTGCCGCTGAACCCCAACGGCACCGACATGGTCGGCGCCACCGAGCGCGTGTCCCACGTCGCCGAATGCCTGCCGGAAATCTGTACGCTCGATTGCGGCACGATGAACTTTTCGCTCGGCGATTACGTGATGACCAACACGCCGTCCATGCTGCGCGCTATGGGCCGGATGATGACCGATCTCGGCGTGCGCCCGGAAATCGAGGCCTTCGACACCGGCCATCTCTGGTTCGCCAAGCAGCTCGTCGAGGAAGGCGTCATCGAGGACCCGGTGCTCATCCAGCTCTGCATGGGCATTCCGTGGGGCGCGCCCGACGACCTCAACACCTTCATGGCGATGGTCAACAATGTGCCATCCAACTGGACCTTCTCCGCCTTCTCGATCGGCCGCAACGCTATGGCCTATCCGGCCGCGGCGGTGCTTGCCGGCGGCAATGTCCGCGTCGGTCTCGAAGACAATCTCTATGTCGGCAAGGGACAGCTCGCCACCAATGCGCAGCTCGTCGACAAGGCGGTCAACATCATCGAAAGCATGGGCGCGCGGGTCATCGGCCCGGCCGAAGTGCGCGAAAAGCTGAAACTAACGAAGCGTGCGCCTCGGGGCTGACGGACCGGGCTGCCCCTCACCCTAGCCCTCTCCCCGCAAGCGGGGAGAGGGGACCTGCCAAACCGAACGGTCGGGATGGAGGAAAGCGGCGCGGCATTTCCCTTCTCCCCGCTTGCGGGGAGAAGGTGGCGGCAGCCGGATGGGGGGAAAGCAAACCGTGCACACGGAAAAGAACATGAGGGAACGGACAGCATGACCACCATCAACAAGGCAGCCTGCGTCGGCGGCGGTGTCATCGGCGGCGCCTGGGTCGCGCGTTTCGCGCTCGCCGGCATCGATGTGAAGATTTTCGATCCGCATCCGGAGGCCGAGCGCATCATCGGCGAAGTCATGGCCAATGCCGAGCGCGCCTACGGCATGCTCACCATGGCGCCGCTGCCGCCGAAGGGCAAAATCACCTTCTGCAAGAGCTTGGAAGAAGCCGTGGAAGACGCTGACTGGATTCAGGAAAGCGTGCCCGAGCGGCTGGAGCTGAAGCGCGGCGTGCTGACGAAGATCGACGCGGCGGCAAAACCCGACGCGCTGATCGGCTCCTCCACATCCGGCCTGATGCCGACCGATCTCCAGCGCGACATGAAGCACCCCGAACGCCTGTTCGTGGCGCATCCCTACAATCCCGTCTACCTGCTGCCCCTCGCCGAGCTGGTCGGCGGCGAGAAGACCTCGCGCGCAGTGCTCGAAGACGCCAAGGCCAAGCTTGCGCCGATCGGTATGAAGGGCGTCATCATCAACAAGGAGATCGAGGCTTTCGTCGGCGACCGTCTGCTGGAAGCCGTCTGGCGCGAGGGCCTCTGGCTGATCAAGGACGACATCTGCGACACCGAAACGCTCGATGACGTGATCCGCTATTCGTTCGGCATGCGCTGGGCGCAGATGGGCATGTTCGAGACCTATCGCATCGCCGGCGGCGAGGCGGGCATGCGCCACTTCCTCGCCCAGTTCGGCCCCTGCCTCTCCTGGCCCTGGACGAAACTCACCGACGTCGTCGACCTCGACGACGCGCTGGTCGAAAAGATCGCCGACCAGTCCGATGCACAATCCGGCGCCCGCGGCATCCGCGAACTGGAGCGCATCCGCGACCAGAACCTCGTCGGCATCATGCACGCCCTGAAGGCCGGCGACGACGGCCGCGGCTGGGGTTCGGGCAAGTTGCTCGCCGAGTTCGAAAAGCATCTCTGGGCCAAGGCCGGCAAGGCCAAGGTCGAGGTTTCCACGAGCGAACCGCTGCACCTCGTCGATACCAAGGTCAACGCCGCCTGGGTCGATTACAACGGCCACATGACCGAGCACCGTTATCTCCAGCTCTTCGGCGACACGACCGACGCGCTGTTGCGGCTGGTCGGCGTCGATTTCGACTATGTCGAGGCCGGCCACAGTTACTACACGGTGGAGACCCACATCCGCCATCTCGGCGAAGCCAAGCTCGGCCAGGCGCTCTACACGACGCTCCAGATGCTCGCCTCCGACACCAAGCGCATGCACTATTTCACCCGCATCCATGACGCCGCGACCGGCGACGTCATCGCGACGGCGGAGCAGATGGTGCTGCATGTCGACAGTAAGGCCGGCAAGAGCGTCGACGCGCCGGCCGAGGTGCTGGCGAAGATCGCGCCGATCATGGAAGCGCATGCCGGCCTGCCGGCACCGGAGGGGGTTGGACGGCACGTCGGGCAGAAGAATGCGCAGTAAAGCTGCCCCTCACCCTAACCCTCTCCCCGCAAGCAGGGAGAGGGAACCTGCCACAAGCAGGCTTGGGAATGGAGGAAACCGGTGCGGCATACCCTTCTCCCCGCATGCGGGGAGAAGGTGGCGGTAGCCGGATGAGGGGCAAACCAAGAAGAACGAGGGAACACCATGAATTTCGCACTCACCGACGAACAGCAGATGATCGTGGACACGGTCCGCGCCTTCGTCGAAACGGAAATCTATCCGCACGAAAACGAGGTCGAGCGCACCGGCCATGTGCCGCCGGAGCTCGGCCAGGAGATCGCACGCAAGTGCAAGGAAATCGGCTTCTTCGGCTGCAACATGCCCGAAGAGGTCGGCGGCGCGGGCCTCGACCACACCTCCTTCACCCTCGTCGAGCGCGAGCTCGGCCGCGGCTCCATGGCGCTGACCGTCTTCTTCGGCCGCCCCTCCGGCATCCTGATGGCCTGCAACGACGAGCAGCGCGAAAAATACCTGCTGCCCGCCGTCAGCGGCGAAAAATTCGACGCGCTGGCCATGACCGAACCGGACGCCGGCTCGGACGTGCGCGGCATGAAATGTTTCGCCCGCAAGGACGGCGACGACTGGATCGTCAACGGCACGAAACACTTCATCAGCCACGCCAACATCGCCGATTTCGTCATCGTCTTCATCGCGACGGGCGAGGAAGACACGCCGCGCGGCAAGAAGAAGCTGATCACCTGCTTCCTCGTCGACCGCGGCACGCCGGGTTTCGAGATCCGCGACGGCTACACGTCCGTCTCGCACCGCGGCTACAAGAACTGCATCCTCAATTTCGACGAATGCCGCCTGCCCTCGTCCCAGATCCTCGGCGAAGTGCACAAGGGCTTCGACATCGCCAACGACTGGCTCTACGCGACGCGCCTGACGGTCGCCGCCACTTCGGTCGGTAGAGCCCGCCGCGCCTTCGACTACGCCCTCAACTACGCCGCCGAGCGCAAACAGTTCGGCAAACCGATCGGCGCCAACCAGGGCGTTTCCTTCAAGCTCGCCGACATGATCACCGAGATCGACGCCGCCGACCTCCTGACGCTGTCGGCTGCCTGGCGGCTCGACCAGGGCCTGCCGTCCAACCGCGAGATCGCCTCGGCAAAGGTCTACGCCACGGAAATGCTCGCCCGCGTCACCGACGAGGCGATCCAGATTTTTGGCGGCATGGGCCTGATGGACGACCTGCCCCTCGCCCGCTTCTGGCGCGATGCCCGCGTGGAACGCATCTGGGACGGCACCTCGGAAATCCAGCGGCACATCATCAGCCGCGACCTGCTGCGGCCGCTGGGGGCGTGAGCATGGCAGGCATTGCCCGCACCCCCCCCCTCGACCGCCTCATCCGCCCGAAATCCATCGCCGTCTTCGGCGGCAAGGAGGCGCGGCGGGTCATCTTCCAGTGCGACAAGATGGGCTTTTCCGGCGATATCTGGCCGGTGCACCCGCGCGAGGACGAAATTTTAGGCCGCAAATGCTACCGCTCCGTCGCCGACCTGCCGGGCGCGCCGGACGCCTCCTTCGTCGGCGTCAACCGGGAACTCACCATCGGCATCATCCGCGATCTTTCGGCGCGCGGCGCAGGCGGCGCGGTCTGCTACGCCTCCGGCTTCCGCGAGGCCGTCAGCGAGCTTTCCGATGGCGATGACCTCCAGAAGGCGCTGGTGGAGGCGGCCGGCGACATGCCGGTCCTCGGGCCAAACTGCTACGGCTTCATCAACATGCTGGACGGCGCCCTGCTCTGGCCCGACCAGCACGGCATGCTGCGGACCGAAAAGGGCGTCGCCGTCCTCACGCAATCCTCCAACATCGCCTGCAACATCTCCATGCAGCAGCGTGGCCTGCCGCTCGCCTATATCCTGACCGCCGGCAACCAGGCGCAGACCGGCCTCGCCGATCTCGCCTCAGCGGTGCTCGAAGACCCGCGCGTCACCGCCGTCGGCCTGCATATCGAAGGTTTCGACAGCCTCGAAGCGCTGGAACGCCTCGGTCAGCGCGCACGCGACTTGAAAAAGCCCGTCGTCACGCTGAAGGTCGGCAAATCGGAACAGGCGCAGCTCGCCACCGTCTCGCACACTGCCTCGCTCGCCGGCAACGATGCCGTTTCCTCGGCCCTGCTCGCCCGCCTCGGCATCGGGCGCGTCGAGACGCTGCCGGAACTCCTGGAAACGCTGAAGCTGCTGCATGTCGCCGGTCCGCTGCCGAACTTCGACATCTCCTCGATGTCCTGCTCGGGCGGCGAGGCCTCGCTGATGGCTGACGCCGGCGTGAAGCGGAAGGTCAACTACCGTGCGCTGAACGATGTCCAGCGCCAGCCGCTGCGCGAAACGCTCGGCCAGATGGTGACGATCTCCAACCCGCTCGACTACCACACCTTCGTCTGGGGCAACCGCGAAAAACAGACTGCTGCCTTCACCACCATGATGGAAGGGGGTTACGGCCTCAACCTCGTCGTGCTCGATTTCCCGCGTCTCGACCGCTGCGACGCGAGCGACTGGATCACCACCTGCCACGCCGTCATCGACGCCGCCAAGGCCACGGGCGCCCATGCCGGCATCGTCGCCAGCATGGGCGAGAACATGCCGGAGGAAACCGCCGAAATGCTGATGCAGAACGGCGTCGTGCCCTTCTACGGCATCGAGGAGGCGCTTGCCGCCGCCGACGCCGCCGCCGGTATCGGCGAAGCCTGGGCACGGCCGCAATCCGCGCCGCTGCTCAAGACCACGGCCGGCGAAGGAGAAACCGCCACGCTCACCGAACACGAGGCCAAGCAGGCGCTCGCCGCCCATGGCCTTGCCGTTCCCAAGGGCCTTACCGCAGAAACGGCAGAGGCCGCCGCCGATGCCGCGGAAAAACTCGGCTTCCCGGTCGTGTTGAAGGGCCTCGGCGTCGCGCACAAGACCGAGGCCGGCGCCGTCAAGCTGAACCTTGCGGACCGCGCAGCCGTTTTGGCCGCGGCAAAAACCATGGCGGACGTCGCCTCCGGTTTCCTCGTGGAAAAGATGGTGGGAAAACCCGTCGCCGAACTCATCGTCGGAGCGATGCGCGATCCGGTCGCCGGGCCTGTCCTCACCATCGGCGCCGGCGGCATCCTCGTCGAATTGCTCGAGGATTCCGCGATCCTGACCCTGCCGACCGACGAAAAGGCGATCCGGGAGGCGATCGCCAGCCTCAAGATCGCAAAACTGCTCGCCGGCTACCGCGGCGCGCCGAAGGGCGATATCGGCGCCCTCGTCGCGGCCGTCGCATCAGCGGCATCCTATGTCGTTTCAAACGCTTCAATAATCGAAGAACTGGACGTTAATCCCATCATGGTGCTGCCGGAAGGCGACGGTGTCGTCGCAGCCGATGCCCTGATCCGTCTGAGGAAAAATCCATGACCGGACCGATAAGACAGCGCCGCGAGGGCGGCATTCTCGAAGTCACCATCGATCGCCCCAAGGCGAACGCCATCGATCTCGCGACCAGCCGCATCATGGGCAAGATCTTTGCGGATTTCCGCGACGACGAGAGCCTGCGTGTCGCCATCATCACCGGCGCGGGGGAGAAATTCTTCTGTCCGGGATGGGACCTGAAGGCCGCCGCCGACGGCGATGCTGTCGATGGCGATTACGGCGTCGGCGGTTTCGGCGGCATGCAGGAACTGCGCGACCTCAACAAACCGATCATTTCGGCCGTCAACGGCATCTGCTGCGGCGGGGGCCTCGAAATCGCGCTCTCCACCGACCTCATCCTCGCCGCCGAACACGCGACCTTCGCGCTGCCGGAAATCCGCTCCGGCACCGTGGCGGATGCCGCCTCGATCAAGCTGCCGAAACGCATCCCCTACCACATCGCCATGGACATGCTTCTGACCGGCCGATGGCTGGACGTGCAGGAGGCGCATCGCTGGGGGTTCGTCAACGAGATCCTGCCGGCGGACAGGTTGCTCGACCGCGCCTGGGAACTGGCACGCCTGCTCGAAAGCGGCCCGCCGCTCGTCTATGCCGCCATCAAGGAAGTGGTGCGCGCCGCCGAGGGCGAGACCTTCCAGGCGACCATGAACAAGATCACCAAGCGGCAGTTCCGCACGGTCGATATTCTCTATTCCAGCGAAGATCAGCTCGAGGGCGCCCGCGCCTTCGCGGAAAAACGTGATCCCGTCTGGAAGGGACGATGAGGACTGCGCCCCTGCATCGGGCGCATTCCGTATCCTTCCATAAATCAGACTTATGGAAGGAATAGATAATTTAGGGCGTTACACGCGGCTAATGCGTGGGTAAATTTATGGAACGACGAGCCGCATTGCGGCGCAGGGAGGAGGCTTTCGGAGGACGGAAATGCGCTTCTGTCGGCATAAAATGCCGGCCGTAAGGTTGCCTTAGAGGCGAAAAACAGAAATTCTGCCAATCATAACGACAAATGCCCACCTAATGGGCCAGCAAAAGGGAACAGGGGAATGACTGATTACACCAAATATCTCACCAGCCAGGTTTCGCTCGGCAAGATGAACCGCCGCGAGTTCATGGGCCGCGCCGCCGCTTTCGGCGTCACGCTCGCCGTCGCCGGCACGATGTTCGACACCGCGGCACGCGCGCAGGAGCCCAAGCGCGGCGGCAACCTGAAGCTCGGCCTTGAAGGCGCGGCCGCCACCGACTCGAAGGATCCCGCCAAGGCGCTCTCGCAGTTCATGTTCGTCGTCGGTCGCAACTGGGGCGACATGCTCGTCGAATCCGAGCCGCTGACCGGCAAGCCCGTGCCGGCGCTCGCCGAATCCTGGGAGCCGTCCGCCGATGCCTCGACCTGGACGTTCACCATCCGCAAGGGCGTCAAATTCCACGACGGCAAGGAACTGACCGTCGACGACGTCATCAAGACCCTGCAGCGCCACACGGACGAGAAGTCGGAATCGGGCGCGCTCGGCGTCATGAAGTCGATCAAGGAAATCAAGGCCGACGGCGACAAGCTGGTGCTGGTGCTGACCGAAGGCAATGCCGACCTGCCGCTGCTGCTCACCGACTACCACCTCGTCATCCAGCCGAATGGCGGCCTTGACGATCCGAACGCCATGATCGGCACCGGCCCCTACAAGGTAACGAGCTTCGAAGCGGGCGTGCGCGCCACCTTCGAGCGCAACAAGGACGACTGGCGTCAGGACCGCGGCTTCGTCGATACGATCGAAATGATCGCGATGAACGACAAGACGGCCCGCATCGCCGCACTCTCCTCCGGCCAGGTGCACTATATCAACCGCGTCGATCCGAAGACCGTCGACCTCCTGAAGCGCGCACCGACCGTGGAAGTGCTCTCCACCTCCGGCCGCGGCCACTATGTCTTCATCATGCATTGCAACACGGCGCCGTTCGACAACAACGACCTGCGCCTTGCGCTGAAATACGCGATGGACCGCGAGACCATGCTGGAAAAGGTGCTCGGCGGCTATGGCAAGGTCGGCAACGACTTCCCGATCAACGAGACCTACGCCCTCTTCCCCGAGGGCATCGAACAGCGCGCCTACGATCCGGACAAGGCGGCCTTCCACTACAAGAAATCGGGCCACAGCGGCTCCGTCCTGCTGCGCACGTCGGATGTCGCCTTCCCGGGCGCCGTCGACGCAGCCGTGCTCTACCAGGAGAGCGCCAAGAAGGCCGGCATCGAGATCGAGGTGAAGCGCGAGCCCGGCGACGGCTACTGGTCGAACGTCTGGAACGTACAGCCCTTCTCGACCTCCTACTGGGGTGGCCGTCCGACGCAGGACCAGATGTATTCGACAGCCTACCTTTCGAAGGCCGACTGGAACGACACACGCTTCCTGCGCGAAGACTTCGACAAGATGGTGCTCCAGGCCCGCTCGGAACTCGACGAAGCCAAGCGCAAGGAAATGTACCGCGCCATGGCCATGATGGTGCGTGACGAAGGCGGCCTGATCCTGCCGATGTTCAACGACTTCGTGAACGCCTCCTCCAAGCAGGTGAAAGGCTACGTGCACGACATCGGCAACGACATGTCGAACGGCTATGTCGCAACCCGCGTGTGGCTCGACGCCTGATGACCGGCAACGGACCGGCGCACGGTCCGGAGCTGACAGCAACGGCGACTGCGGGCGAAGCCCCGCAGTCTGCCGGCGTTGCCGGGTCGGTTGCGTCCACGGGAGCCCCCATAGACGAAGGCACGCCTTCGTTCTGGGCGAAACTCAGCAAGAGCAGCCCCCTGGTGGCGCTCATCGCGCAACGCTTCGCGCTCAGCGTGGCCTTGCTCTTCGCCGTGTCCCTGATGATCTTCGGGGGCGTGGAAGCCTTGCCGGGCGATTTTGCGACGACCTATCTCGGCCAGTCCGCAACGCCGCAGGCCATCGAGAACATCCGCAAGGATCTCGGTCTCGACCAGCCCGCCACCACACGCTATTTCAACTGGCTCGGTGGCGCCATCCAGGGTGACTTCGGCAATTCCTGGGCCTCGAAAAACTCGGTCGGCGAGCAGATCGGCAAACGCCTTGGCAATTCGCTGTTCCTCGCCTTCTTCGCGGCGATCATCTCGGTGCCGCTCGCGGTCGGCCTCGGCATGCTCGCGGTGCAATACCGCAACCGCATGCCCGACAAGATCATCAACGTGATCTCGCTGGCGGCGATTTCCCTGCCGGAATTCTTCGTCGGCTACCTCCTGATCCTGTTCTTCGCCGTGCAGATGGGTGTCGCGACCTTCCCCGCAACCGTCTATGAATCGATGACGATCGGCGAACGCCTCTCCGCCATCGCCCTGCCCACGGCGACGCTCGTCCTCGTCGTGCTCGCCCACATGATGCGCATGACCCGGGCAGCGATCCTCAATGTCATGTCGTCTGCCTATGTCGAAACGGCGGAACTCAAGGGCCTTTCCGGCCTGCGCATCATCGCCAAGCACGCGGCGCCGAACGCCGTCGCGCCCGTCATCAACGTCATCGCGCTGAACCTTGCCTATCTCGTGGTCGGCGTCGTCGTCGTGGAGGTCGTCTTCGTCTATCCCGGCATGGGCCAGTACATGGTCGACGCCGTGACGGTGCGCGACATGCCCGTCGTGCAGGCCTGCGGGCTGATCTTTGCCGCCTTCTACATCTTCCTCAACATGTTCGCCGATATCCTTGCGATCGTTGCGAACCCCAGATTGAGGCATCCGCGATGAGACTTTCCACCATCCCCATCAGCGCCTGGGTCGGCATCATCGGCATCCTGCTCGCCGTCTTCTGCGCTCTCTTCGCCCCCCTCATCGCCCCCTATGGCGAAAGCGAGATCGTCGGCTCCGTCTGGCAGCCGATGGGCGGCGATTTCCTGCTCGGCACCGACAATCTCGGCCGCGACCTCTTCTCGCGACTGATCTTCGGCGCTCGCACCACGATCTTCGTGGCGCTGGCGGCAACGATCCTCTCCTTCTCGCTCGGCATGCTGCTCTCCTTCACGGCGGCGGTGACGGGTGGGCTCGTCGACCAGGCGTTTTCCCGCTTCAACGACCTGATGATGGCGATCCCGACGCTGATCTTCGCGCTCGTCGTGCTCGCGGTTCTGCCGCAGCAGCTCTGGATCCTGATCCTCGTCATGGCGATCCTCGACTCAACCCGCGTCTACCGCATCGGCCGCGCCGTCGCGCTCGATGTGGCGGTCATGGAATTCGTGGAGGCGGCAAGGCTGCGCGGCGAAGGCACCGGCTGGATCATTTTTCGGGAAATCCTGCCCAACACGCTCTCGCCGCTGCTTGCCGAGTTCGGCCTGCGCTTCGCCTTCTCGATCCTGTTCCTCTCCACGCTCTCCTTCCTCGGCCTCGGCATCCAGCCGCCGGCGGCCGACTGGGGCGGCATGGTGAAGGACAACAAGGACGGCATCATCTTCGGCATTTCCGCCGCTCTCATTCCGGGCGGGGCGATCGCCGGGCTCGCCATCTGCGTCAACCTCGTGGTCGACTGGCTGATGAAACGTACCTCCAGCCTCAAGGGGGGCCGCGGCGATGCCTGATCTTCTTTCCGTCAGAAACCTCAAGATCGAGGCGACCAGCTACCCGCCGGGCGAACCGCCGAAAACCGTGACCCTCGTCGAAGGCGTGAACTTCGACGTGCAGAAGGGCAAGGTGCTCGGCCTCATCGGCGAATCCGGCGCCGGCAAGTCGACCATCGGCCTCACTGCGCTGGCCTACGGGCGCGGCGGGGTGCGCATCACCGGCGGCGAGGTGAAGCTCAACGGCGAGGACCTCCTGAAACTTTCACCGTCGGGCATCCGCAAGGTGCGTGGCTGCAAGGTCTGCTACGTCGCGCAATCGGCGGCCGCCGCCTTCAACCCCGCCCACCGGCTCGGCGAACAGGTGATCGAGGCTTCGCTGAAACACGGCATCATGAGCCGGGCGGAGGCGGAAAAGCGCGCGCTCTACCTGTTCAGGGTACTCGGCCTGCCCAGCCCCGAAACCTTCGGCCAGCGCTACCCGCACCAGGTCTCCGGCGGCCAGCTCCAGCGCGCCATGACCGCCATGGCGCTCTGCCCCAACCCGGAACTCATCGTCTTCGACGAGCCGACCACCGCGCTCGACGTGACGACGCAGATCGACGTGCTCGCCGCCATCAAGCACGCCATCGAGGAGACGCATACGGCCGCGCTCTACATCACCCACGACCTTGCGGTCGTGGCGCAGATCACGGACGACATCCTGGTGCTCCGCCACGGCAAGATGATCGAATACGGCTCGGTGAAGCAGATCATCGAGGCGCCGACGCAGGATTATACCCGCGCGCTGGTCAACGTGCGCGGCACCAAGCGGGACGAAGCGCCCGACCAGTCAGACACGCTTCTGAAGGTCGAAAACGTCACCGCCGGTTATTCCAACGGCTTCAAGGTGCTGCAGAACGTTTCGCTGCACCTGCCGAAGGGCCAGACGCTGGCGGTGGTGGGCGAATCCGGCTCCGGCAAGTCGACCCTCGCCCGCGTCATCACCGGCCTCTTGCCGCCGCAGGACGGCACGATCAGTTTCGACGGCAAGGCTTTGCCGAAGGCGCTGAAGGGCCGGTCGAACGACGAGCTTCGCCGCATCCAGATGATCTACCAGATGGCCGACACCGCGATGAACCCGCGCCAGACGGTGCGCGACATCATCGGCCGCCCGCTCACCTTCTACTACGGCATGCGCGGCCAGCAGAAGACCGAGCGGGTGAAGGAACTGCTGGAACAGATCGAGATGGGCGGCCGCTTCGCCGACCGCTATCCGGCCGAACTCTCCGGCGGCCAGAAGCAGCGCGTCGCCATCGCAAGGGCGCTGGCGGCCCAGCCGGAACTCATCCTCTGCGACGAGCCGACATCCGCCCTCGACCCGCTGGTGGCCGAAGGCATCCTGAAACTGCTGCTGAAACTCCAGGACGAGACCCACGTCTCCTACATGTTCATCACCCACGACATCGCCATCGTGCGCGCCATCGCCGATTCGGTGGCCGTGATGCACCGGGGCAAACTCGTGCGCTTCGGCCCGAAATCGAAGGTGCTTTCTCCGCCCTTCGACGACTATACGGACCTACTGCTGAAATCCGTTCCCGAGATGGAGATCGGCTGGCTGGAGCGGGTGCTGACCACGCGGCGCATGGAAAGCGCCGGCAATTGACAAAAGCGGGCGGCGGAGGTCGCCCGTTTCCTTTTACGGCAACTCCAAGAGCCACCCCTCATCCGGCCTGCCGGCCACCTTCTCCCCGCAAGCGGGGCGAAGGGATATGCCGCACCGTTCTCCTCAAGCAACAGCGTCGCGTCGGGCAAGTCCCGCTCTCCCTGCTTGCGGGGAGAGGGTTAGGGTGAGGGGCAAATCCTCCGAACATTCAATTCTGCGTGCAGGTCACATCCCCGAGACGGCTCGCCGATTCGCCCTCCACCGACACGGTCTCATCGCCCCGCGCGGTGCAATTGCCCTTCTCGCCAACGCCCGAGCGGAATTTCACCATCGGCTGGCCCTCGATCATGATGCTCGGCACGATCTCGTAAAGTTCCGGCGGGCAGTTCACCACGTCGGAAAGCCGAAGCGCCGGCGCGCCGCCGATGAAGACGCTCTTCGAACCGGAGAGGGCGCAGGACGGAAGGGGCGCCGGCGCATCCTCCGCAAAGGAGACGGACGGCCCCCCCGCCAAAAGACCAAAAGCCAGAACCGCGCTAGCCAGCCGCAAAAATCGCATCACTTGTCTCCCTTTTCACGCGCCGTGCGGGACAGCGCCCGCAGCGTTTCGAGTGCCCGTTCGGCATCCCGCTCCGGCACGAATATATGGTCGTGATGGTAACCGGCAACCACGTTGGCGCTGATCCCTTCCGTCGTCAGCGCCGTCGCGAAGGCCGCCGTCAGTCCCACTGCCTCCAGCGAGGAATGCACCGTGAGCGTGATCATGCGCATCGGAGCACTGGTGGCCAGCCCGTCCGCCGCCTCGAAAGGCAGGATCAGCGTCACGCCCTCCGCCTCCCGGAAGACGCCGATCGGCGCACGCAGGAGGCACCGGGCGAACTCGTCGCCCGGCACAGAGGCATAGACGAAGCGGCCTTCGACCAGTGCCGGCTCCATCGTCGCGAGCAGTTCGTCGAGATCGGTAACACCGCTCATGGATGGGCCATCCTGCGCACGGCATCGCACAGCGCCGCAAAACCGGCCCTCGCCCCCGCGCTCATGAAGCGGGCACGCAGCCACGCATGGATCATCTGCTTTTCCTCGCGAAACTCCACCGGCACGCCGGCGAGCGCCAGCCGCGCGGCATAGGCCCGCGCATCGTCGCGCAGCGGATCGAAAAAAGCACCGGTAATGAAGGTGGACGGCAGGGCGGCAAGGTTTTCCGCCCGCAGCGGGAAGGCGTGCGCGGCCTCCTCCGGCGCCTTATAGACCTCCCGGTAATAGGCGACATCGGCAGTCGAAAGGCCCGGCGCCTCGGCCATTTCCAGATAGGAACCGGAAGCAAGGTCACCGCCGAGGCCCGGATAGACCAGCGCCTGCCCGGCAATGCCCTTCAGCCCCTCGTCGCGCGCCTTCAGCACGATGCCGGCCGCAAGGTTTCCCCCCGCGCTGTCGCCGATCACCACGACCGGGTGGTTTTCCAACAGAAGCTCGATCAGCACGGCCCAGCAATCGTCGAAGGCGGCGGGCCAGACATGCTCCGGCGACAGGCGGTAATCCACGGACACAAGCTCGGCGCCCGCGGCCTCGCAAAGCTCGGCGCAGATCGCGTCATGGCTGTCGAGCGAGCCGACGACGAAGCCGCCGCCGTGAATGTAGAAAAGCCGCGTCGCGCTCGTCATCGCCGCCGGGCGGTAGCGGCGCACAGGAATGCGCCCGGCAATGACGCTGTCCTGCTTGGCCATGCCCGCAGGCGGCGGTGCGTCGAAGGCGGCGCAGAGCGCATCGTACCAGCCGCGCTGCTGCCCGATATCCGCATCGACGGCATCGGCGGGATAGAAATCCTCGCAGCGTTTGTGGAAGGCGAGAATGCCCTCCTCGGTCGGCATGGGGCGTTCGGTCATGGCGGCTCCTCGTTGCCGGCACCGTTTCGGCTCGGCGGAACGGCTGCAGGGGCTTGTCCGGTTGCAGCATCAGCCGGCACGACGATGCCGTGCCGGCTGAAAATGCTTGCGGCGGGGATCATAGCAGCGCGCCTCCCGCACGCCTGTCCCATCCGCGGCTTTCCCAAGGAATTTTCGCGGCTTGCTTCGCCCGCGCCGGGCATATTAACTGCCGCCATGGCATTCACCTTCCGGCAACTGCAATATTTCGTCGCCGTCGCGGAACAAGGGTCCGTAACGCGCGCCGCGCAAATCCTCTCGATCTCGCAATCCTCGATCACCGAGGCCATCAAGGAGCTCGAATCCGACCTCGGCGTCGAACTCTTCGAGCGCCATCCGCGCGGGTTGACGACCACGCACAACGGCCACCAGTTCCTGCGTCACGCGACAAAAATCCTGTCGAACGTCTCGGACGCCCGTCGCTCCTTCTCCGACAACCGCACGGCGGAAAAGGGCCAGCTCAATCTCGGTGTCACGTCCCTCGTCGCCGGCTACGTGCTGTCGGACCTGCTCTCGCGCTATCGCCGCGCCTTTCCCGGCATCGAGGTGAGCGCCATCGAGGACAACGGCTCCTATCTCGAGCATCTCCTGGTCGGCGGCGAGCTCGACGTTGCCGTCATGGTCATCTCGAACCTGCGCGACCGCATGGCGCTGCAGGCGGAAATCCTGGAAACCTCGCCCTATCGCCTCTGGCTGCCGATCGGCCACCCGCTCGTCGCCGCCGACATCATCTCGGTCAGCGACATCGCGAAGGAACCGCTGATCATGCTGACGGTCGATGAAATCGAGGAGAACACCGGCAAGCTTCTGACCGCACTCGGCGCCCGCCCGCATGTCGCCTTCCGCACCCGCTCGGTGGAGGCGGTGCGCAGCCTTGTGGCCACCGGGGCAGGCATCGCGCTCCTGCCCGACCTTGTCTACCGTCCCTGGTCGCTGGAAGGCGACCGTATCGAAAGCCGCGACGTCTCCGGCGCGCTACCGGTCGTGCAGGTCGGCATGGTCTGGCGCAAGGGATCCAGCCTGCCGCAGGCGGCGCGGGATTTCGTGGGGCTGGCGGAGGCGCTGAGGAGCGGGAGGGGAAGATAACACCTACGATTTCGGAATTTCCGATAGCGACATTCTGATTAATGAATTTGCGAAAGCGGCGAAATCGCGGCACCTTTTCATCCGGGAACAATACCGCAGCAAAGCGGATCAAACCGGGAGACTGTCATGACGCGACTTTTGCATTCCTGCACCGCGCTTACCCTTTCGCTCGCCTTCACCACCGCCGCCATCGCCCAGGAACCGCTGAAGGCACTTGGCGCCGGCGAAGGCGAAGTCTCCATCGTCGCCTGGGCCGGCTATATCGAGCGCGGCGAGACGGACAAGAACTATGACTGGGTCACCGAGTTCGAGAAGAAGACGAGCTGCAAGGTCACCGTGAAGACCGCCGCCACCTCGGACGAAATGGTGGCGCTGATGAACGAGGGCGGCTTCGACCTCGTCACCGCCTCGGGCGACGCGTCGCTCCGCCTTGTCGCAGGCAAGCGCGTCCAGCCGATCAACACCGATCTCATCCCGAGCTGGAAGACCATCGACGAGCGCCTGCAGAACGCGCCCTGGCATACCGTGAACGGCGTGCACTACGGCACACCCTATCTCTGGGGGCCGAACGTCCTGATGTACAACACCGAGGCCTTCAAGGGCGAAGCCCCGAAAAGCTGGAACGTTGTCTTCGAGGAGATGACGCTGCCGGACGGCAAGTCGAACAAGGGGCGCGTACAGGCCTATGACGGCCCGATCCACATCGCCGACGCCGCGCAATACCTGATGAAGCACAAGCCGGAACTCGGCATCAAGGATCCCTACGAACTCAACGAAGACCAGTACAAGGCCGCACTCGACCTGCTGCGCGTGCAGCGCACGCTGGTCGGCCGCTACTGGCATGACGCGATGATCCAGATCGACGACTTCAAGAACGAAGGCGTCGTCGCCTCCGGCTCCTGGCCGTTCCAGGTCAACCTGATGCAGGCCGAAAAGCAGCCGATCGCCTCGACCTTCCCGGAAGAGGGTGTGACGGGCTGGTCGGACACGACCATGCTGCATGCCGAAAGCCAGCATCCGAACTGCGCCTATATGTGGATGGAGCACTCGCTGTCCGCCAAGGTGCAAGGCGATGCCGCCGCCTGGTTCGGCGCAGTTCCCTCCGTTCCGGCCGCCTGCAAGGGCAATGCGCTGCTGACCGACGAAGGCTGCAAGACCAACGGGTTCGAGAACTTCGAGAAGATCGCCTTCTGGCGCACGCCGGTGACCAAGTGCGAAAGCCAGGGCGAGTGCGTGCCCTACCATCGCTGGGTCTCCGACTATATCGGCGTGATCGGCGGCCGATGAGGCCGCAATAGCCCCTCACCCTAACCCTCTCCCCGCAGGCGGGGAGAGGGAACGTGCCCCAAGATACTTCGTTCGCCCCGACGGTTGATCGGCAGCGGGAACGTGTCCTCATGCCTCCTTCGCCCCGCTTGCGGGGAGAGGGTGCCGGCAGGCGGATGAGGGGCAGAACACAAGACACCCGGAGCCCCCATGACCGCCGTCCTGTTCCAGCAAGTCTCCCGCCACTTCGGCGCCGTGCGTGCCGTCGACAGCGTGGACCTCGCAATAACCGAGGGTGAGTTCTTCGCCATGCTGGGCCCGTCCGGTTCCGGCAAGACGACGTGCCTGCGCCTGATGGCCGGTTTCGAGCAGCCGACCTCGGGCCATATCGAGATCTTTGGCGAGACGGCGGAGGGCGTGCCGCCCTACCGGCGCAACGTCAATACGGTCTTTCAGGACTACGCCCTCTTCCCGCATCTCTCGATCCTCGAGAACGTCGCCTACGGGCTGATGGTCAAGGGCGTCGGCAAGGCGGAGCGGCTGAAGGCGGCCGAGGAAGCGCTCGCCATGGTAAAACTGCCGGGCTACGGCACACGCCGGCCCGGCCAGCTCTCCGGTGGCCAGCGCCAGCGCGTGGCACTGGCCCGCGCGCTCGTCAATCGCCCCCGCGTGCTCCTTCTCGACGAACCGCTCGGCGCGCTCGATCTCAAGCTGCGCGAGCAGATGCAGGAGGAACTGAAGAGCCTGCAAAAGTCGCTCGGCATCACCTTCGTCTTCGTCACCCACGACCAGGGCGAGGCCCTGTCGATGGCCGACCGCATCGCCGTCTTCAGCGAGGGCAAGATCCAGCAGCTCGGCACGCCGGAAGAGGTCTACAAGCGGCCGAAGACGCGTTTCGTCGCCGATTTCGTCGGTTCCTCCAATGTGCTGCCGCCCGATTTCGTGGCGACGCTCGGCTTCGGCCGGAGCTATGCGAGCCTCAGGCCGGAGGCGATCGCGCTGGGTGACACTGGCCCGGGCCGCAAGCAGTTTTCCGGCCGCGTGACGGCGACGAGCTTCCTCGGCGCGGCAAACCGCGTGACGGTGGAGACCGCCGGCGCCCGCATCGCGGCGATGATCCCGGCATCCCTCACGGTCCCTGCACAGGGCGAGACGGTCACCCTCTCCTTCCTGCCGGAAGACCTGCACGCGATGGACGGTGCCCAATGAGCGTCGCCGCAGACACCTCCATCCTCGCGCGCCGCGAAGGCGCCTCCGGGCGGCTTTCGGATTTCTTCTGGCGCAACCCGAGGATCCTGCTGCTCCTGATGCTGACGCCACCGCTCCTCTGGCTCGGCGTGATCTATCTCGGCGCGCTCTTCGCGCTCCTCTTGCAGAGCTTCTTCTCGATCGACGACTTTTCCGGGCTGATCAACTACGAGTTCACGCTCGCCACCTACAAGCAGCTGCTCATCCCGTCGAATTTCGACATCATCCTGCGCACCGTGCTGATGGCCGTTCTGGTGACGCTCGCCTCCGCCGCCATCGCCTTTCCGATCGCCTATTACGCGGCGCGCTATGCCCGCGGAAAATGGAAGGTCGTCTTCTACCTCGGCGTCATGCTGCCGCTGTGGTCGAGCTATCTCGTGAAAGTCTATGCCTGGAAGCTCATCCTCGCCAAGGAAGGCATCGTCACCTGGGCCTTCGCCAGGCTGCATCTTTCCTGGCTGCTCGATGCCTGGCTGGCGCTGCCCGTCGTCGGCGGTTCGTCGCTGTCGATCAGCTATACCGGCACCTTCATCGTTTTCATCTATGTCTGGATGCCCTTCATGATCCTGCCGATCCAGGCGGCGCTGGAGCGCGTGCCGGGCAACCTGATCGAGGCTTCCGCCGATCTCGGCGGCAACCCGGCGCAGACCTTCCGCCATGTCCTCTTCCCCCTGGCGCTGCCCGGCATCATCGCCGGCTCGATCTTCACCTTCTCACTGACATTGGGCGACTACATCATCCCGCAGATCATCGGCTCGTCGCGGCTCTTCATCGGCCAGGCGGTCTATGCCCAGCAGGGCACCGCCGGCAACATCCCGCTCGCCGCCGCCTTCTCCGTCGTGCCGATCGTCATCATGGGCCTCTATCTCTGGATGGCCAAGCGACAGGGAGCCTTCGATGCGCTCTGACAAAAACACCTCGGCCCCGCTCGGCCTGAAGATCGCCGCTGGGCTCGGCCTTCTCTTCCTGCATCTGCCGATCCTGCTCATCTTCCTCTATGCCTTCACGACGGAGGAGAAGAGCTACCAGTTCCCGCCGCCGGGCTATACGCTGCAATGGTTCGCCGTTACCTGGAACCGGCCGGATGTCTGGGAGGCGATGGGGCTTTCCGTTCGCGTCGCGTCCATCTCGACCGCCGTCGCCCTGGTGCTCGGCACGCTGTGCGCCGCCGCCGTTTCCCGCACGAAATTCTTCGGCCGGGAGACGATCTCGCTGCTCGTCATCCTGCCGATCGCCCTGCCCGGCATCATCACCGGCATCGCACTGCGCTCGGCCTTCTCGTTTGCGGAAATCCCCTTCTCCTTCTGGACGATCGTGCTCGGCCACGCGACCTTCTGCGTCGTGGTCGTCTACAACAATGCCGTCGCTCGCTTCCGTCGCGTCTCGGGCTCGCTGATCGAGGCCTCGATGGACCTCGGCGCCGACAGTTTCCAGACCTTCCGCTACATCATCCTGCCGAACATCGGCACGGCGCTCTTGGCCGGCGGCATGCTGGCCTTCGCGCTGTCCTTCGACGAGGTGATCGTGACCACCTTCACGGCCGGCCAGCAATCGACCCTGCCGATCTGGATGCTGGAGGAACTGGTGCGCCCGCGCCAGCGGCCGGTTACCAACGTCGTCGCCATGGTCGTGGTGCTCGTCACCTTCCTGCCGATCCTCGGCGCCTACTACCTCACCCGCGACGGCGATCAGGTCGCCGGCGCCGGCAAATGAACCAACGATAAGGGAGAACCACGATGGACACCCAGATGCTGATCGGCTCGCGTTTCGAAGCCGGCACCGAGGCCGAGGAGCACATCCTGAACCCGAAGACGGGCGCGAAGATCGTCGACCTGCCGGAAGCCTCATACGCCCAGATCGACGTTGCCGTCGACGCCGCCGAAAGGGCCTTCGTCTCCTGGGCGACCACCACGCCCGCCGAACGCTCCGGCTATCTCCTGAAGATCGCCGACGCGATCGAGAAGGACGCCGATGCCTTCGCGGCGCTGGAATCGCTCAATTGCGGCAAGCCGATCAATGCCGCGCGCAATGACGAACTGCCCGCCATCGTCGATTGCTGGCGCTTCTTTGCCGGCGCCATCCGCTCGCTGAGCGCCCCGGTCGCCGCCGAATACCTGCCCGGCTTCACCTCCATGGTGCGGCGCGACCCGATCGGCATCGTCGGCTCGATCGCGCCGTGGAACTATCCGCTGATGATGATGGCCTGGAAGCTGGCCCCGGCCATTGCCGGCGGCAACACCGTCGTCTTCAAGCCCTCCGAGCAGACGCCGCTGACGGCGCTGAAGATGGCGAAGCTGCTTGCCGACATCCTGCCGGAAGGCGTGGTCAACATCGTGCTCGGCCGCGGCGAGACGGTCGGCAATGCGCTGATCAACCATCCGAAGATCAACATGGTGTCGATCACCGGCGACGTGGCGACCGGCAAGAAGGTGCTCGCCGCCGCCGCCAAGACGGTCAAGCGCACCCATCTGGAACTCGGCGGCAAGGCCCCCGTCGTCGTCTTCGACGATGCGGACCTCGACGCCGTCGTCTCGGGCATCCGCGCCTTCGGCTACTACAATGCCGGCCAGGACTGCACGGCCGCCTGCCGCATCTACGCGCAGGACGGCATCTACGAAAAACTGGTCGCCGACCTCTCGGCCGCCGTCTCGACAATTAAATACAACGACCCCGACGACACGCAGAACGAGATCGGCCCGCTGATCTCCAAGCGCCAGCGCGACCGCGTCGCCAGCTTCGTCGAGCGGGCCGCCGAGGTGAAGCATATCGAGATCACCACGGGAGGCCGGGCCGGCAGCGACGACGGCTACTTCTTCCAGCCGACCGTGGTGGCCGGCGCGACCCAGGACGACGAGATCGTGCGCCGCGAGGTGTTCGGCCCCGTCGTCTCCGTCACCCGCTTCTCCGAGGCGGACCAGGCCGTCGCCTGGGCGAATGACAGCGACTACGGCCTCGCCTCCTCCGTCTGGACCAAGGACATCGGCAAGGCGATGAAAGCCGCCGCCCGCCTGCAATACGGCTGCACCTGGATCAACACCCACTTCATGCTGACCACCGAAATGCCCCATGGCGGCGTCAAGCAGTCGGGCTACGGCAAGGACATGTCGATCTATGCACTGGAGGACTACACCGCCGTGCGCCACGTGATGATCAGTCACGACTAGTCCTCCCAGCCGCCCAAGAGCGCGGCCACCTTCCGGGGCACTCCCGCTGCCCCGGAACTTTTTTGTCCGTCACGCGTCTTTACTCCGACACAATCGGAGGCATCGCCGTGCTGAAATGGGCCCTTATCTTCCTCGTCGTCTCGCTGATCGCAGGCTTTCTGGGCTTCTCCGGCGTGTCGGCCGCCACGGCAACGATTGCCAAGGTGCTCTTCGCCATCGTTCTCATCATCTTCCTGATTTTCCTCGTGCTTGCAGTGATGGCCGGCAGCCTCGCCTTCTGAGTGCAGATCATCCACAATCTGCGTTGCATATCGGCAACACCGGCTAAATCATGAGCGCTTAAGTCATATAATTTCTTGCCGCCGGACAAATCCTGATAAAAACGGTCACATTATCGATCCGCTTCGTCAGAAAGTTCCCGCATGCACAAGCCCTCCCGCACGATGTCCCGCCTGGCGCTCGCCGGCACGTCTCTCCTCACGCTCGCCACGGTCGCCCTTGCACAGGACCAGGCGGCCACGGCAGCGGGCGGTGCGACCGTTCTCGAAGACATCGTCGTCAACGGCGGCAGCGGCGGCGTCATCACGGCGGACGGCTATGTGGGCAAAAGCAGCGCGACGGGCGCAAAGGTCGATACGCCCTTCATCCAGACGCCGCAGTCGATCTCCTCGGTCACGCAGCAGCAGCTGGAAGACCGCAACCCGCAGACCCTGCTCGAAACGCTCGCCTACACGCCGGGCACACGCCTCGGCGGCTATGGTTTCGATCCGCGCTTCGACTCGTTCACCGTGCGCGGCTTCGACGTGACCTATACGGGCGTTTTCCGCGACAACCTGCGCCAGCCGGGCGCCGGCTCCTCGTTGTTCAAGACCGAGCCCTACGGCCTCGAAGGCGTCTCGATCCTGCGTGGCCCCTCTTCCGCACTCTACGGCGCATCCGGCGCCGGCGGCCTCTACAATCTCATCAGCAAGCGCCCGACGGAAGACGCGCTGCGCGAGATCCAGGTGCAGTATGGCAGCCACGACCGTTACCAGGGCCAGTTCGACCTCTCCGGCCCGATCAATGAGGAAGACCCGGTCTACTATCGCCTGACCGGCCTCCTGCGCAGCGCCGACACCGAACAGGTCGGCGTTCCCGACGACCGCTCCTATATCGCGCCGGCCTTCACCTGGAAGCCGGACGAGGATACCAAGCTGACGATCCTCGGCGAATATTCCCGCACCAAGACGGGCGGCACCGCGGCCTATTATTATGACGCCGCCACCGGCAAGGTCAGCGACATCTTCGCCGGCAACCCGGCCTACAACGACTCGATCCAGAACCAGGGCCGCATCGGCTACGAGTTCGAGCATCGCCTGAACGAGGTCTTTACCTTCCGCCAGAACGCCCGCGCCTCCTGGCTGAACGTCGACGCCGACTGGGCCTTCGCCTACCAGCCGAACGCGGCCGACCCGACGCTGCTCGACAGCAGCGCCGGCACGTACGAAGAGTGGATGAACACCTACACGATCGACAACCAGCTGGAAGCCAAGTTCGACACCGGCGCACTGGAGCACACGCTGCTCACCGGCATCGACTTCACCAAGATCTACTGGAAATCGCTGAACGGCTACGGCGCAACGCCGCCGCTCGACACCAAGAACCCGACACGCGGTCGCCCGACGGACCCGATCGGCTTCCAGACGAAGAGCGTGCAGGACCAGTTCATCACCGGCCTCTACCTGCAGGACCAGATCCGCTACGACGCGCTGACCTTCACGCTCGGCGGCCGCTACGACTGGGTCTCCACCGACACCGACAACACGGACCTCGCCTCCGGCGCCCTCAGCACGATCAACCAGAGCGACCGTGCCTTCACCTGGCGCGCCGGCGTGACCTATGAGACCGAATGGGGCATCACCCCCTATGCCAGCTATTCGACCGCCTTCTCGCCGAATGCCGGCGTGAACCTTGCCACCGGCAACCCGTTCAAGCCGACCGAGAGCGAGCAGCAGGAAGTCGGCGTGAAGTACCTGCTTCCGGACAGCAACACCCTGCTGACGGCCGCACTCTTCAACATCGACCAGACGAACGGACTTTATTATGAAGTCGTCGACCTGCCGAGCGGTCCGGCCAACATCCAGGTCCAGCGCGGCAAGCTGCGCTCGCGCGGCCTGGAACTGGAAGCCTCGACCAGCCTCGACAACGGCCTCTCGCTGATCGCCTCCTATACCTATACCCAGGCGAAGATCATCGATGGCCCGGCCGGCACCGTGAACAACGACGTCTCCTCCGTACCGCGCCACATGGCATCGCTCTGGGCGCATTACACCATGCCGGAAGACGGCGCGCTGGCCGGCCTCGGCTTCGGCGCTGGCGTTCGCTTCACCGGGGAAAGCTATGGCAACGACGCCAACAGCATGAAGAACAAGGCGCGCGCCTTCGTCGATGCGTCGATCGATTACGATTTCGCCGCCATCGACAAGGACTTCGCCGGCCTGAAGCTGCAGGTCAACGCGACGAACCTCTTCGACCGCCAGGATGCCGTCTGCTCGGCCGGTTTCTGCTACCGCGACCAGGGCCGCACGATCATCGGCAGCCTGAAATACTCCTGGTAAGCGCTTGACGGCGCTTCTCTCCCAGGACGGTGAGACCGCTTTCCGGCCCGAAGGCCTGAAGGCGGTCTTCAGCGGTGAACATGCCTGGTGCGGCGAGAAGATGATGCTCTCGTCGGATCTCGATGGCGCCGTGCCGCTCTGCGCGTTCCTGGAGGGAGACGGGTTTTCCCGGACGATCGACCGCTATGCTGAGAGCCATGACAAGGCGGACCGGCGTGCCGCCGCCTCTTTCTGGTCGCTCTACTATTTCTCCGCCCTCACCATCCCCTATGTCGTGGCGCGCCGCGCGGAGCGGACCCTGCCCGTCGCCCTCGATGCGATGACCATCGCCATCGGCGAGGACGGCCTGCCCCGGGCCTTCGGCCTGCCGCATGAAGGCGACTGGAGCGAGGGAGACGACCTCGTCGACTTCGTCACACCGCTGGTAGACTGCCACCTCTCCCGCGCGGTCGCCCTGTTCAAGGAAAAGACCGGCATTGCCCCGAAGCTCGCCTGGAACAATGCCGCCGTCTACATCGACTATGCCTTCAACGCGACGGACCATGCGCCGCCCGAAGACGGCGACCATTGGCCCTCGCGTCCCCTCTTCGATTGCCCGCTGCTGGCGAACGGCAGCCGCAACCCCTTCCACGGATGCCTGCGCCACGAGATGGAAGCAGGTGTCATCCACTGCCGTCGCAAGGTCTGCTGCCTGCGCTACATGCTGCCCGGCATTCCAGGCTGCGGCGAGCTGTGCGCCCTGCCGGAACTGAGAAAACAATGACCCAACGCCTTTCCGCCCTCATCGCTGTCGTCCTTCTGTTCCTCGCCATCCTGCCGGCCCGTGCAGAGGTGACGTATCCGCTGACGGTCAAGGACGCCTTCGACCGCGAGATCACCATTCCGGCCCAGCCCAAGGCGGTGCTGCTCGGCAGCGGCTTCGATCTCGTCGCACTCTCGCTGATCCATCCGAACCCGGTCAGCATCCTCGCCGGCTGGTCGAGCGACATGCAGGGCGACAATCCGGAGATCTATGCACGGTTCAAGGAAAAGTTCCCTGAAATCGTCAACGTCCCGGTCATCGGCGCAAACGGCGCGCTCTCCTTCGAGACCATGCTGTCGCTGAAGGCGGACCTTGCCATCCTCGCCAACTGGCAGGCCGATACCGAACTCGGCAAACAGGCGATCGACTACCTGGAAAAGATGGGCGTGCCCGTCGTCGTCGTCGACTTCAACAGCAACGCGCTGAAGAACACCGCCGGGACCATGCGCCTGCTCGGCAAGGTGCTGAACCGCGAGGAACAGGCCAACGCCTTCGCCGACTTCTATGACGCCCGCGTCAAGCGTATCCGCGACCGGGTCGCCCAGCACCCCGAGCCGGGTCCGACCGTGCTGATGGACGCCTTCCCCAACCCGGAAAAATGCTGCTACGCCTATGGCACGGGCGGTCTCGGCGCCTTCATCGCCATCACCGGCAGCCGCAACATCGCCGAAAGCCTGCCGGCGCAGGGCGGCATCGTCAGTTCGGAGTTCATCATCGCGGCCAATCCCGACGTCTACATCGCGACCGCATCGCCGGGCGGCACCTACAGCTCGTTCTCGGTCGGTCCCGGCGTCGCCTCTGAAGAGGCGCGCGAAACGCTCGCCCGCGCCGTCAAGGCGCCGATCCTCTCCGACCTGAAGGCGGTGAAGGACGGCCGCGTGCACGGCCTGTGGAACTTCTTCAACACCGTCCCGCTCAACGTGCTCGCCGCCGAGGCCTTCGCGCACTGGCTGCGCCCGGACATCTTTGCCGACATCGACCCGGATGCGACATTGAAGGAAATCAACGAACGTTTCGCCGCCGTGCCTTTCGACGGCGCCTATTGGATCAGCCTCAAGGCAAAGTGAGGGGACCGGCCTTTCGGTCCCTTCTCCCGCAGGCTATATCATGCCCAGGAGGACCTGAATGATCTGGGCATTCGCAGTCGCGGCAGCGGCCACACTCTATCTCGCACTGCGCTTCCGGCGCTTCCAAAGCTGGGTCGAACCCGTCCTCACCATCGTGGTGGCCATCGGCCTAGCAAGCGCGCTCCTCATCTGGTTCGTCGACGAACGCGCGCCCTCCGGAACCCCCGTCACCCCCAACGCAACCACGCCGGTGCTTTCGGAAGAGACGGTCGTGCTTGCCGAAATGCAGGCCAGCGCCGGCCAGACGAAGACGAGCTTTCGCGTGACCGGCAGCATCGCCAACAAGGGCCCCGTGCCGATGCAGTCTTTCCGCCTCGACGTGGTTCTCTCCGACTGCCCCGGCGGCACCTGCCGCGAGGTCGGCCGCGACAGCGCGCTGATCGTGCTGCGCGTCCAGCCGGGCGAAAGCGCCGCGTTCTCGACCTTCGCCGTCTTCCCCGGCATCGATCTCAACCCCGTCACCGCCCCCGAATGGGATTTTGGCGTGCGCGACGTCAGGGCCGTGACCCGCTGACACGTTTCCAGCCGAAGCGGTATCGCTTCGGCGTGGGAGAATGCGCCAAAGTCGAGAAATCAGAGCGCGGCGACGACATCGGCCGTACTGAGCACCGTCGCAAATTCATGGCGCAGCGTCGCGACATGGGCGCGGTGCACGTCGCGTGCGGCGATCGTGCCGCCCTCGCCGTCCGGCAGGTCGAAGCAGTCGCAGGCATCCTCGACGAGGATCACCCGGTAGCCCATGTTCGCTCCGACGCGCACGCTGGTCGATACGCACATATCCGTGGAAACGCCGAACAGCACGACCGTCTCCGCGCCGAGCCGGCGCAGGCGCAAGTCGAGATCCGTGCCGATGAAGGCGGCGTTGACGCTCTTCGTCACCAGCGGCTCGCCCGCCTGCGGCGCAAAGCCGGGGCGATGCGCGTTGCCCGGCGCCTCCGGGCGCAGCGTGGAGCCCGGCTCCACGCTGTCGTGGCGCACATGGATGATCGGCCGCCCGGCCGCCCGCCAGGCGGCGAGGAGCGCAAGGCCGTTGTCGTCCAGCTTCTCGTTCCAGCGCCGCGGCCAGGGCGCGGCGTCGAAAGCCTGCTGCATGTCGATCGGGATCAGGACGGCGTTGTCGGGTAGGGTCGGCATCGGTTTCTCCATGAAGCGATGACCGACGAATAGTTGCTTTTCCGTCCGGTTTCGCGCAGCAAGGAGCCGGAGCGCCGGACGATCGTCCGGCCGGGTGGAGGTTTTTCCGGATGAACGAACTGGACGAGAAGGACAGGCTGCTGCTCGCGGCGCTGCGCGCCGACGCGCGCCAAAGTCTCGTGGAGCTTGCGCGCCACACGGGGCTTTCCCGAAGCGCGGTGCATGAGCGCATCCGGCGGCTGGAGGCGAAGGGCGTCATTGCCGGCTATACCGTGAAACTCGGTGTCGACCGGGAGCGGCCGGGCGTCGAGGCGCTGATCGCCGTCGGCTTCCAGCAGGGCCGCAACTGCGACCATATCGTGCCGCATCTCACCGGCATTCCGAACGTCGTGACCTGCTGGTCGCTCGCCGGACCGACGGACCTGATGCTGCTCGTCGAATGCGCCTCGAACGGCGAGCTCGACACCGTGCGCCGCCAGATCGCGACGACGCCCGGCATCGCGACCGTGCAGACGCACGTCTCGCTGCGCACCCATTTTGATCGCAGAGTCTAGGCGTTTAATCCCAGCATTTAGTGGACTTGCTTCAGAAGTAGATCTTGAACTTCTCCCGCACCGCCTGGTCCGTCGCAAAATCGAAGAGCGGGCCGCCGGCCTCCGAGAGAATGCGGTTCTTGCGCTCGATCGCCTTCTGCACAAGGTCCGGCCGGCCGATCTCGGCCCATTCCTTGGGGCTCGTGCGGTCGGCGACGGCGGGGTAGATATACTCCGTCTGCATCAGCGACAGCGTCTGCGGATCGCCGAGATAATGGCCGGGGCCTTCGAGGCAGACCGAGCGCATCGTCTCCAGCGAGACGGAATCCTCCGTCACGTCGATGCCGCGCACGCAGCGCTGCACCTGGCCCAAAAGGTCGTCGCCGAGCACGAGGCTTTCAAGGCAGAAGCCGAGCAGCGAGGCATGCATGCCGACGGCCTCATAGACCATGTTGAGGCCGGAGAGACCCGCCATGACATTCGAGATCGCTTGTTCCCAGCCCGCCTGCATATCCGGCAGCTTGGAATCGGCAATGCCCGCCGCCGCGCCGCCGGGGAGCCGGTAGAACTGGTGCATCTGCGCGCAGCCGGCCGTCAGCAATGCCTGCTCGCCGGAGCCGCCGGACATCGCGCCGGTGCGCAGGTCCGAAACGAAGGGCCATGTGCCGAAGATTGCCGGGTGGCCGGGGGCCATGGCATTGACGTAGACGACGCCGGCAAGGCATTCGGCGACCGCCTGCACGATGGCGGTGGCGAGCGGAGCGGGGGCCGTCGCGCCGGCCTGCCCGGCCGAGAGCAACAGGATCGGCATGCCGGCCCGGATGCAGGCCTCCATGGTGATGCAGCTCTCTTCCGCGAATTTCATCGGCGGCACGACGAAGCAGTTGGAATTCGACACGAAGGGCCGCGCCCGCCACTTGTCCTCGCCGCCGGCCATCATGTGGATGAGGTCGAAGCAGCCGGCGACATGGGAGGGATCGGAGAAGCTGGTGCCGACGTGCTTGGAGGTGCCGGCGCAGCAGCCGTAGAGCGTGTTGATGTCCATCAGGAAATTGTCCGCGACATCGCGGCAGACCATCGCCCGCTGGAAGAAATGCACGTTGTCGAGGTGATGGACGAGCTGGGCGGCGTTGAAGAGGTCTTTCGCGGTCGATTCGCGGTATTCGCGCTTCTCCACATCGACGATATGCACCGCCGCGCCCGCCGTGCCGTAATAGACGCGGGTGCCCGACAGTTCGAGATCGTATTTCGGATCGCGGCCGTAGAGCGTGATGTCGCGCGCGGCGAGGGCCAGCATGTCCTCCACCAGCGCGCGCGGGAAGCGCAAACGCCCGTCCTCGCCGAGGATGGCGCCCGCGCCCGTCATGATCTCGATGCCGGATTTCGGCGCATTGGCGAGACCGATATTTTCGAGCGCATCCAGCGCCGCCTCGTGGATGCGGCGCACGCCGGCCTCCGTCAGCGGCTTGTACTGGCCGCCCGGAAGCCCCGGTCGCACCGGCCGGACATTTTCCGCAAGCGGCGCCGCGCGCATCGCAACGCGCGCCGCACGCCCACCGGACCGCCGGGACAAAACTGCCTGTTCACTCATGATCCGTCTCCCCCGCACCGGCGGCCAGCATTCTGTTGATAAGGTCCCCCGACGCAGCGGCGGACAATTTTGCAAAACTGCCATCCTTGACGATGGCGTCCATCTGCTCGGCGATGGCGGCGTGGGTGACGCGGGCGATCATCGAGCCGAGCGAGATGCGGCGCACGCCGATAGCGGCGAGCTGCGGCACGGTGAGCTGGCGCAGCGGCCCGGCGGCGAGCGCATTGACCGGCTTTGAGACGGACTGCACGACACGGCGCAGTTCCGCCTCGCCCGGCGGCACGGGCACGTAGACGAGGTCCGCGCCGGCCTTCTCGTAAGCCTGGATGCGCCGGATCGCCTCGTCGAGATCGTAGACGCCGTTCATCACGCCGTCGGCCCGGGCGCAGAGGATGAAGGGCCGGCCGAGCGACCGGGCGGCGTCCGCCGCGGCGCGGATACGGTCCACGGCGAGATCGAACGCATAGGCAGGATTGCCGTCCACCATCTGCGTGTCTTCGATCGAGCAGCCGGAAAGCCCGACCTCGGCGGCGAGCCGGATCGTCTCGGCGACGCCCTCGGGCGCATCGGCAAAGCCGTTCTCGAAATCACCGGAGACCGGCAGCGGCGTGGCACGCACCAGGTCCTCCGCGTGCTTCAGCGCTTCCTCGCGCGTCACGCGGCCCATGTCGGGACGCCCGAGCGTGAAGGCGAAGCCGGCGGAGGTGGTCGCAAGCGCCACGGCGCCGGAGGCGGCCATCATGCGGGCGGAGCCCATGTCCCAGGGATTGGGGATGACGAAGCAGCCCGACTGGTGCAGATCGAAAAATCGCTGGTGACGGTCGGCAAGGTTTTTCATGCGCGCACCCTTTCGGCTTTCGGATCGTACATGGGTTGAAGCGAGGCTTCCGCCTTCACGCGGACACCGGCGATTTCGATCTCGTAGTTCGAGGCGAGCACATCCGCCTCGCTCTCGCCGGCCGAGGGCACATAGCCCATGCCGATCGCGCCGCCGAGGAAGTGGCCGTAATTGCCCGAGGTGATGGTCGAGACGATCTTGCCGTCACGCACCAGCGCCTCGTTGTGGAAGAGCAGCGGCTCGGGATCGGTGAGCTTGAACTGCACCATGCGGCGCTTAAGGCCGGACTCCAGCCTGCGCAGCACCGCGTCGCGGCCGATGAAATCACCCTTCTTCGTGCGCACCGCAAAGCCGAGGCCGGCCTCGAGCACATGGTCCTCGTCGGTGATATCATGGCCGAAATGGCGGAACGCCTTTTCGATGCGGCACGAATCGAGCGTGTGCAGGCCGCAGAGTTTCAGGCCAACGTCCGCCCCCGTCGCCTCCAGCGCCTCGAAGACATGGGCCGTCTGGTCGGTGGAGACGTAAAGCTCCCAGCCGAGTTCGCCGACATAGGTGACGCGGTGTGCGCGGGCGAGACCCATGCCGATCTCGATCTCCCGCGCCGTGGCGAAGGGATGCGCCGCATTGGAAAAGTCGTTCGGGCTGACCTTCCGCATGAGATCGCGCGCCTTCGGCCCCATGATGCAGAGCACGCTTTCGGCAGCCGTCACATCGGTGATGACGACGAACTCGTCCTTCAGGTGCTTTCGCAACCACGCGAGATCGCGCTGCAACGTCGCGCCGGGCACGACGAGGAAGAACGCCGTCTCCGAAAGGCGCGTCACCGTCAGGTCGCTCTCGATGCCGCCGCGTTCGTTGAGCATCTGGGTATAGACGATCCTGCCGGGGGCGACGTCCATCTGGTTGGCGCAGAGTTTTTGCAGGAAGGCCAGCGCATCGCGGCCCTCGACGCGGATTTTTCCGAAGGACGTCATGTCGAAAAGACCGACGCCATTGCGCACGGCAAGGTGCTCGTCCTTCTGGTTCTCGAACCAGTTCTGCCGCTTCCAGCTATAGCGGTATTCCCGCTCCTGCCCCTCTTTGGCGAACCAGTTGGCGCGCTCCCAGCCCGCCACTTCGCCAAACACCGCGCCGCGCGCCTTCAGGTGCTCATGCAGCGGCGAGCGGCGCACGCCGCGGGCCGTCGCCATCTGGCGGTAGGGGAAATGGTCGGCATAAAGCAGGCCGAGCGTCTCGGAGACGCGGTCCTTCAGGTAGGCTCGATTGCGCTGGAAGGGTTGCGCGCGGCGGATATCCACCTCCCAGAGATCGAAAGGCGCTTCGCCGTCGTTCATCCACTGGGCAAGCGCCATGCCCGCCCCGCCGGAGGAGACGATGCCGATGGAATTGTAGCCGGCGGCGACCCAGTAGCCCTTCAGTTGCGGCGCTTCGCCGAGATAGTAGCGGTCGTCGGGCGTAAAGCTTTCGGGGCCGTTGAAGAAGGTGTGGATGCCGGCCGTCTCCAGCATCGGCATGCGGTTGATGGCGTTTTCGAGGATCGGCTGGAAGTGGTCGAAATCCTCCGGGAGCTGGTCAAAGCAAAAATCTTCCGAGATGCCGTCCATGCCCCATGGCTTTGCCTTCAGTTCGAAGGCGCCGATCAGCATCTTGCCGGCATCTTCCTTGTAGTACGTGCATTCATCCGGCACGCGCAGCACCGGCAGGCGCTGAAGGTTCGGGATCGGCTCCGTGACGATGTAGAAATGCTCGCAGGCGTGCAGCGGCAGGGTGACGCCCGACATATCGGCAAGCGTGCGCCCCCACATGCCGGCCGCGTTGACGACGTTTTCCGTCTCGATGGTGAAGGTCTCGCCGTTTTGCTCGCAGGTGACGCCCGTCACGCGGCCATCCCTGGTGAGGACGGAGGTGACTTTTACACCCTCAATGACCGTCGCCCCGTTCTGCCGCGCGCCCTTCGCCAAGGCCATCGCGATGTTCGCCGGATCGCACTGACCGTCGAGCGGCAGATGCACGGCGGCCTTCACATCCGCCGTGTTGAGATGCGGATACATCGCCTTCACCTCGTCGACGGTGATTTCGCGCACGTCGATATCGAAGGCGCGGGCGAGCGACGCCTGGCGGTAAATCTCTTCCTTGCGCTCCTCCGTCAGCGCCACCGTCATCGAGCCGCACTGGCGCATGCCGGTGCCGATGCCCGTCTCGGCTTCAAGCTTGACGTAAAGGTCGGCGGAATACTTTGCGAGGCGCGTCATGTTCTGCGAGGCGCGGAGCTGGCCGATGAGCCCGGCGGCATGCCATGTGGTGCCGCACGTGAGCTGCTTGCGCTCCAGCAGCACCACATCTGTCCAGCCGAGTTTGGCGAGGTGATAGGCGACCGAGCAGCCGGAAACGCCGCCGCCGATGATGACGGCTCTCGCCTTCTGAGGAATGGGTTTGCTCATGCGCGCAGTCTTTCATTGTTGGGGTCGAAGAGCGGCCCGTCCGGCTGAACAACCGCCTTGAAACGCTCGCCGTAGATTTCCACCTCGATTTCCGTGCCGGGTGTCGCGAGATCGGCCTTCAGCATGCCGAGCGCGATGGATTTGCCGGTGCGATAACCCCAGTTGCCGGAGGTCGTCTCGCCGACCACCTTGCCGCCGTGCCACAGCGTCGACATGTAGGGCGCATCGCAGTCGCCGGCGTCCACGGTCAGCGTCACGAAGCGTTTCGTCACACCCTCAAGCTTCTCGCGCTCCAGCGCGGCCTTGCCCTTGAAGGCGGGCTTCGTCCAGTCGACGAAGCGGTCGAGGCCACCTTGCAGGATCGTGTAGTCGGTCGAAAGATCGCCCTTCCAGGCGCGATAGCCCTTTTCGATGCGCAGGCTGTCGAGCGCCTCCATGCCGAAGGGTTTTAGCCCATGCTTCTGCCCCGCCGCCCAGACGGCGTCGAAGATCACGGCGGTGTCCTCCACCTTCGTGTGGATTTCCCAGCCGAGTTCGCCGGCGAAGGAGACGCGCACGAGCTGGCACCAGCGGCCGGCGATCTCCACCGGCTGGTGGGTGAGCCAGGGCATGGTGAGGTCCGCCTTGCAGACATCGGCGAGGATGGCGCGGGAGTTCGGGCCGGAGAGAATCTGGCACGAAAAGGTCTCCGTGACATCCTCCAGCGTGAAGACCGGATTCTTTGGCAGGTGCTTTTGCAGCCATTCGAAATCGTGCCATTGCGCCGTCGCGGCGGTGATGAGGAAGAAAAAGTCCTCTGCCAGCATCATGACGGACATTTCCGTGACGATGCGGCCCTTGTCGTCGGAGAAATAGGCAAGGCCGATACGGCCGGGTTTCGGCACGCGGCCGGTGATGAGCGAGGAAAGCCACGCCGTCGCGCCCTCGCCCTTCACGCGGAAGCGCGAGAAGCCGGGAAGGTCGAGGATGCCGGCGGCCTCGGTGACGGCGCGGCATTCCGCCTCGATGCGCGCCCGCCACGGCCCTTCGCGGTTCCAGGTCTGGGTCGAGGCTTCCGATGTGTCGTCACCGTCCCCGGCATACCAGTTGGCGCGCTCCCAGCCGTTGTAGGGCTTGAACTGCGCGCCGAGCGCCGCGATACGGTCGTGGATCGGCGAGAGCTTTTGGTTTCGCCCGGCCGGCCAGGCGTGTTTGGGGAAGTGCATGGCATATTCGTGGCCGTAAATTTCCATGCCCTTGGCGACGCAATAGTCCTTGTCGGCGGCAAAGGCGGTGTAGCGGCGCGGATCGCAGGACCACATGTCCCACTCCGTCTCGCCTTCCGTCACCCATTCGGCAAGAACCTTGCCGGCGCCGCCAGCCTGGCAGATGCCGAAGGTGAAGACGCAGGCCTCAAAGGCGTTCGGCACGCCGGGCATCGGGCCGAGCAGCGGGTTGCCATCCGGCGCGTAAGGGATCGGACCGTTGATCATGCGCGACAGGCCGGCGGTGCCGAGGATCGGCACGCGCTCGACGGCGTCGTTGAGATACCATTCGAGGCGGTCGAGATCGTCCGGAAAGAGCTGGAAGGAAAAATCGTCCGGCATCGGATCGTCAGGCGTCACCCAATGCGCCTTGCAATTGCGCTCGTAGGGGCCGAGGTTCATGCCGGTCTTTTCCTGACGCAGATAATAGGAACTGTCGACGTCGCGCAGCAGCGGCAGCTTGTGCCCGGCTTCGCGCGACCAGGCGGCCAGTTCCGGGATTTCCTCGAACAGCATGTATTGATGGCTCATCACCATCATCGGCACATCGCGGCCGAACCATTTTCCGACTTCCCGCGCATAATAACCGGCGGCGTTGACGACCTTCTCGCAGCGGATCTCGCCCTGCGGTGTGGAAATCACCCATTCGTCGCCCTCGCGGCGCGCGCCGGTCGCCGGACAGAAACGGAAGATTTTCGCACCCATGTCGCGCGCGCCTTTCGCCAAGGCCTGCGTCAACTGCGCGGGGTCGATGTCGCCGTCATAGGGGTCGTAGAGCGCGCCGGAAAGATCGTGCGTTTCGAGGAAAGGGTATTTCCCGCGCATCTCGTCGGGCGAGAGGATATCGAGGTCCATGCCCTGATAGCGGCCCATGCCGACGACGCGCTTGAACTCCTGCAAACGCTCCTTCGAATGGCCGAGGCGGATCGAGCCCGTCACATGGTAGTTCATGGGGTAATCGACCAGCGCACCCAGCTCCCGGTAGAGCGAAGCGGAGTAGCGCTGCATGTTCATGATCGACCAGGAGGAGGAAAAGGTCGGCACGTTGCCGGCGGCGTGCCAGGTGGAGCCGGCGGTCAGCTCGTTCTTTTCAAGCAGAACGCAATCCGTCCAGCCGGCCTTCGCCAGATGATAGAGCGCGGATGCTCCGACGGCGCCCCCGCCGATGATGACGACCCGGGCATGGCTTGGCAGTGCGGACATTCTCGTTCCCCTCGTTTGCCCCGGATTTGTGGCAACCAAAGCGCCGGGCGGCAAGCGGATGAAGTGGGTTTATTAATCGATGATTTCGATTAGACTGCCGCAAAACATTTGGGAAATGCGGCGCATTCATGCAAATCATCCTGATCGAGACATTTCTGGACCTGATGGAAACCCGCAATTTCAACCGCACGGCGGAGCGGCTGAACATCACGCAATCGACGGTGACGCACCGCATCAACGCGCTCGAGGCGATGTTCGCGCGAAAACTCTTCGCGCGGAACAAGGGCGGCACACAGCCGACGGCCGCCGGCCTGCGCTTCCTCGATCATGCAAAAGCTTTGCAACATCAATGGCATGAGGCGACGCGCGCGGTGGAGACGGCCGGCGCCTATGAGCGCTCCATGCGCATCGGCCTGCAACACGATCTTGCCGCCCACTATGCCGGCGACTGGCTGGCGGCGGTGCGCAGGGAATTGCCGGCCACCTCGATCTATCTGGAGGTCGACTATTCCGGCCAGATGAACCGCGACCTCGGCGCCGGCGACCTTGACCTCGCCATCCTCTTCACGCCGCATTACCTGCCGGACCTGCATTACGAGCGCATCGGCGAGGTGCATTACGAGATGGTGAGCAACAAGGTCAGCCGCATCGAGGACGTGAAGGCTGAAGACTATATCCAGGCCGTCTATTCCCCCGCCTTCGACCGGCTGCACCGGCAGGCCCATCCCGAGCTTTCGACCGCGCCGATCGCCAGCGGCGAGACGACCGCCATCCTCGCGCTGATGCAGAAACTCGGCGGCTCGGCCTTCGTGACGGAAGCCGATGCCAAGCGGTTGCTGCGCACCGGCGCGGTCAGCCGCGTGGCGGGGGCAGAACCGATCGCGCAGGCCGTCTATGCCGCCGTCAACGTGCGCACGCGCCACGCCCACCAGCACCGGCGCATCATCGCCACCCTTCAGGCGCTGCTTGAAACCGGGCGGTCACATGCCTATGAACGGCCGGACCGCATCTGACGAAGGGAATCGTTCATGGCCGCCCGCGACCGCTATTCGCGCAAACTCGAATGCGCCATGTGCGGCCATTCCGGCTATGCCGAGGTTTCCGAAGACGACATGCCGAGCCGGGCGCATCCCGATTTCACGGTTGATTCGCTGCCGCACGGCTTTGCCACGGAGCGCGCCTCGAAACATCCCGACAAACACATGATCCGCTGCCGTTGCGGCCATGTCTTCAAGTTCCGGCAGAAGTCCGCCTATGCCGAAGGCGGCGAGCCGCGGCGGTAGGGGCCTACCCTCGCGCCGCCGCCTCTCGGACCGAATTATCCCCGCCCGACGAACGGCATCGCCGTCGCCATGACCGTCATGTTCAAGACATTGGCGTCGAGCGGCAGGCTGGCCATGTAGACCACGGCATCGGCGACGTGTTTGACCGACATGGTCGGCTCGCTGACGGTGTCGCCGTTCGGCTGGAGGATGCCGGCGCTCATGCGCTTCGTCATATCGGTCGCGGCATTGCCGATATCGATCTGGCCGCAGGCGATGTCGTATTTGCGCCCGTCGAGCGCCGTCGACTTGGTGAGGCCGGTGATGGCGTGTTTCGTCGCCGTATAGGGCGCGGAATTCGGACGCGGCGTGGTGGCGGAAATCGAGCCGTTGTTGATGATGCGCCCGCCGCGCGGGGTCTGGTCCTTCATCAGTTTGAAGGCCTGCTGGGTGCAGAGGAAGGCACCCGTCAGGTTCGCTGCGAGAATGCTGCTCCACTCCTCGAAGGGAATGTCCTCCAGCAGCGCCGGGGAGACGTTGGAGCCGGCATTATTGACGAGCACGTCGAGCCGGCCGAAATCACGCCGGACCGCCGCAAAAGCTGCAGCGACCTCGGCGGCATCGCCGACATTGCAGGGGATGGCGCGCACCGGGTTGCCCGTTTCGCCGGTAATGAGGGCGGCAGCCTCCTCCAGCACCGCGGCCCGGCGCCCGGTAATGACGACCGCATAGCCCTCGGCGCTGAGGCTCCTGGCGATGGCAAGGCCGATGCCCGTGCCGCCGCCGGTCACCAGTGCGATCTTGCCTGTGCCGGTCCGTCCCCATTCGGTCATGTCGTCCTCCTCCTTTGGCGCGTCCCTTCGGTTTGCGCGAAAAGGACACCCGCTGCAAGGGATCATGAAAAAGTCCCCGGCATAAGCCGGGGACTTCGCCGCGTCGTCTGCGGAGGATCTCAGAACAGCGCGGCGGTGCTCTTCAGCGTCACCCAGATGCCCCAGAGGAGCGGAAGGCCGACGATGGCCCAGGCGAGCACCGCCCTGGCATCGAGCCCACCCTTGCCGATGCCGAAGGACCCGGTCGGGCCGGCATTGGCCGCTGCCGTCTTCGCCTGCAGGGAGGCGACTTCCTCGTCCGACATGAACCACTTGTCGGCGAGCGGCCGGACGAACAGGTTCGCGATGAGGCCGAGGGCCAGCATGCCGGCAAGGATGTACATCGTGCCGGTATAGAGCGCCGGCCCCGGCTCGACACCCGCTGCGATCTGCGCCTCCCGGATATAGTTGACCACGACAGGACCGACGATGCCGGCGGTCGCCCAGGCCGTCAGCAGGCGGCCATGAATCGCGCCCACGAACTGCGTGCCGAAAATATCCGCAAGATAGGCCGGGACGGTGGCAAAGCCCCCGCCATACATCGACAGGATGATGCCGAAGGCGAGCACGAAGAGCGCCTTGCTGCCCATATCCGCCAGGGTCGGGGCGAGCGCGTAGAGCACGATGCCGAGGATGAAGAAGGTGTAGTAGGTGTTCTTGCGGCCGATTTTGTCGGAGAGCGAGGCCCAGACGAAGCGCCCGCCGATGTTGAACAGCGAGAGCAGGCCGGTAAAGCCGGCGGCAATCGCCGCGATGGCCGCCTTCTGCTCGGTGTCGAGCTGACCGAAGCTCAGCTCCGGCTGGCCGATGAGGCGCCCGCCGAAGATCTCCTGCAGCATCGGCGAGGCCATGCCGATGACGCCGATGCCGGCCGAGACGTTGAGGCAGAGCACCAGCCAGATCAGCCAGAACTGCGTCGTCTTGTGCGCATCACGCAGGTGCACGTGTTTCGTGGTGATCATCGTCGACTTGGAGGCCGGTGGCGTCCAGCCTTCCGGGCGCCAGCCGGCCGGCGGAATGCGGTAGCCGAAAGCCCCACCCATCATGAAGCAGAAGTAGATAGCGGCCATCACGAGAAAGGTCTGCCAGACCCCGGCCGTCACATCGGTCTTGAAGGTGTTCATCAGGAGGTTCGCCAGAGGAGCGCCGATCATCGCGCCGCCGCCGAAGCCCATGATCGCCATGCCGGTCGCCATGCCGCGCCGGTCCGGGAACCATTTGATCAGGGTAGAGACCGGGGAGATGTAGCCAAGGCCGAGGCCGATGCCGCCGATGACGCCCGCCCCGAGCCACATCAGCCACAATTGATGGCTCATCACGCCAAGCGCCGCAACGACGATGCCGCCGCACCAGCAGCAGGCCGAAACGAAGCCCGCCTTGCGCGGGCCGACGCGCTCCAGCCAGCCGCCCCAGATGGCCGCCGAACAGCCGAGCAGCACGAAGAACAGCGTATAGATCCAGCCGAGATCGGCGACGCGCCAGTTGCAGCTCGTGGTAAAGAGCGCAGAGACGAGGTTGAGATCGGCGCAAGCCGGATCCGTTACCGGAATGGCCTTGGACAAAGGCAGCCAGAACACGCTGAAACCGTAGGCCATGCCGATGCAAAGGTGAATGGCAAGCGCAGCCGGCGGAACGAGCCAGCGGTTGAAGCCGGGTTTGGCGATGATACGCTCCCGGTCGAGGATGCTGCCGGAATAGTCGCCGGCATAGGTCTCGGTCGATGCAGTCATTGGGTCTCCTCCGCGACGCACCCCTCGGTGCGAAGATTTTCGTGATGGGGAGCCGGCGAACGCCGCCCTTCGACACCCGGATGCCTGCATCCCTCTTGCAGACGGCCGGAAGCCGAACCTCCCGCGCGGAGCTCTGCAAGGTGCATGCCAAAGCGGATTTCGTTTTAAATCAACAGCTTGGAGAAGAGAGCGGAATCAAAATGGACAGTTTGTCCGTAAACGCCGGACAAACTGTCCGGTCAGGCCGCCTCGGGCAGCCAGATGGTGAAGGTGGCACCCTCGCCCGGGCGGCTCGTGACCGCGATGGCGCCGCCCTGCCGCGTCACCAGCGTCTGGCTGATGGAAAGGCCAAGGCCCGTACCCTCCTGCCGCTTGGTGGTGAAGAACGGGTCGAAGACCTTTGCGACGAGATCGGGCGCCATGCCGACGCCGGTATCGCTGACGACGATCTCCACGCCCAGGCGCCCGCCACGGTCGCTGTCCCGGGTGACGATGCTCAGCCTGCCGCCATCGGGCATGGCGTGAATGGCATTGACGACGAGATTGACGACGACCTGCTGGAGCTCGGTGCGGTTCATCAGCACCAGCCGTTCGGCCGTGTCCTCCAGCCGAACCTCGATCGCCGCCTTGGCAAGCAGGTGCTGGACGAGCGGCAGGCAATCGGCCACCGCCATGCCCGGCGCGTGGCGATCGACGAAACCGGCGAATTCCTCGGGCTTGGCGAACTGCAGGAGCTTCGTGACGATCTGGCTGACGCGCTGGATCTGCTCGTCGAGAAGCTGGAACTCCACCTTCGCCAGCTCCGCCCGGTCGCCGACCACGGAGCGGATGACCTCCAGGTTGCCCTGCATGACGGCGATGGGATTGTTGATCTCATGGGCGACACCGGCGGTGATTTCGCCGATCGCGGCAAGCTTTTCCGACAGGATGAGCTGTTTCGTCGTCGCCTCCAGTCGGCGATTGGCGAGCTGCAGCTCCCGGGTGCGCTCGTCGACGCGCGCGTTCAGCTCCTCGTTCCAGCGGCGCAGCTCCAGGTCGTTCTGTTCTAGCTTGTTCAGGAGATCATCGAGATGTACGGCGACGCGGCCGATCTCGTCCTGGCTGTCGACCGGGCCGGTGCGCGCGCCAAGATCGCCGCTTTCCACCCGCGCGATGGTGGCGTCCACCCGCTCCAGAGGCTCGAAGATGCCGCGCGCCCAGCGCAGGAAGATCGGCACGCTGGCCGCCGTGATGGCGAAGAAGGCGGCGACGATGGTGAGAACCGTCTGGTACTTTGCCGCCGTGAACGGCGCCTCGAGGAAACCGACATAGAGCATGCCGACGCGCTGGCCGTGACTGTCGGTGATCGGTTCATAGGCGGAAATGTACCAGTCATTGACGACGAAGGCGCTGTCGAGCCAGGTGCGCCCCTCGCCGAGCACGGCCGAGCGCACGGCAGCCGAAACGCGCGTGCCGAGCGCGCGGCGCCCTTCGAACAGGCGCACATTGGTGCTGATGCGCACATCGTCCAGGAACAGCGTCGCCGTTCCCTGGCTGCCCTCCGGCAGGCTCGCCTCGCGGTAGACGAGGTCGTTGATCGTATCGATGAAGACGAGGTTCTGGTTGAGCAGGATGCCGCCGACGAGTACCGCCTTGCGCCCGTCGCCGAGCGTGACGGGGCTCGCGCTCTGCACGACCATGCCGCGCGTCTCCTCCGTGCGTTCGGTCGGCACCGCATTCGTCGTCGAGACGAGCGGCAGGCGCGCGCGGGCGGCAAGATCGGGCGAGAGCCGCTCGAGGTCGGCGTTCTCGAAAATGTCCACGCCCGTCGCCGGTTTGCCGGCCAGCGCGTCGCGGATGACCGGCCAGTCGGTGCGCAGCGTCTCGGCGGTGGTCGCGGTCACGGAGACGACGAGCCTGCCGTCCGGCGTGACGACATAGAGGAAATCGAGCTCCAGCCGCGCCCGCGCCTCATCAAGCAACGTCTTCAGCGCGCCGTTGTCGCCGGCGCTGTCGCGAAACCGCACGGAGCCGCCGAGCGCGGTGACATGCTCGCCGGTATTGTCGAGGATATGGGCGAGATACTGGTGTGCGATGGTGAGGTCGCCGTTGACCTTGGAGATCAGCGTCGCGTCGAACTTCTCGTTCCAGCGGTAGACGGTGATGCCGAGCAGCAGCGGCAGGATCACCAGCATCGGCAGAAGCGCGATGGCCAGCAGCCGGTAGCGCACCGAGCGCGCCGGCCGGATGACGCCCTGCCTGCCGTCAGCCATCCCAGGCCGCCAGCTTGCGGTCGATCGTCTTGCGGGAAATGCCGAGCTGGCGCGCCGCCTCGTCGCGCCCGCCATGGCAGGCGGCAAGCACCGAGAGGATATGGCGCCGCTCGACATCGGCAAGCGACCCGCCCTCTCCGCCGGCCGGCGCCGACGCCGGCCCCTGCCCGAACCCATCCGGGAAACGGCCGAGGATCAGCGTGCGCTCGATGAGGTTGCGCAGCTCGCGCACATTGCCCGGCCAGCCATAGGCCGACAATGCCCGCCGGGTCGCTTCGTCGATCGGCACGGCGGGCATGGCCAGCTGCGCCGAAAGCTTCTTCATGAACAGAGCGGCCAGTTCCACCGCATCGCCGTCGCGGTCCTTCAGCGGCGGAAGATGGATCTGCATGACATTGATACGGAAGAACAGATCGGCCCGGAAGCGCCCCGCCTGCACCTCCTTTTCCAGCTCCGCATTGGTGGCGAAGACGAAGCGCAGGTCGACCGGCACCTCACGCTCGGAGCCGACGGGCCGCACCTTGCGGTCCTCCAGCACGCGCAACAGCTTGCTTTGCGTGGCCGGCGGCATCTCGCTGATCTCGTCGAGAAACAGCGTGCCACCCTGCGCATGCAGGAACAGGCCTTCGCGCGCCCGCTCGGCACCGGTGAAAGCGCCCTTCAGGTGGCCGAACAGCTCGCTTTCGATCATGTCGGGCGGGATCGCCCCGCAATTGACCGGCACGAAGGGTTTGGCCGCGCGGTCGGACAGCGTGTGCAGCGAGCGCGCCGCCACCTCCTTGCCGGTGCCGGACTGGCCGGTGAGCAGAACGGAGGTCGGCAGCGGCGCGACGCGGGCGATGGTGTCGCGCACGCGGGCGATGGCCGAGGATTCGCCGATCAGCCGGTCGCGCAGGAGGATATGGTCGGAGGTCGCCTTCAACTCGTAGCGCAGCACGTAGTTTTCGCGCTGCAGGCGGATACGGTCGAGGCAGCGTGCGACGGCGTTGAGCAACTGGTTGGAGCGGAAGGGCTTCAGGATGAAATCGACCGCGCCGGCCCGCAGCGCCTGGATGGCGGTTTCGAGATCGGCATAGGCGGTCATCAGAATGGCATCGGCGAAGAAGCCGATGGCGCGCTGTTCGGCAAGCCATTCCACGCCGTTCTTCTTCGGCATGATGTTGTCGAGAATGACCACGTCGAAATGATTCTGGTCGAGCTTGCGCGTGGCCTCGTCCGTATCGGCCGCCAGTTCCAGCTGACGGCAGCGCGGCCCGAGCGTACGCATCAGGAAGTTGCGCATGCCCGGCTCGTCGTCGACGACGAGGATCGAGGCCTGCGCCAGCCACGGCCCGAATTCCGGGTCAGCGGACGTGTCGCGCAGCACGCGCACGGCTTCAGTCGGCACCGCATCTCCTCCCGATGGTCAGGCGCTTCAGCTTTGCCCGCCCGAATGCAGCAGCACTGCACGCTTTTGCCCGGACGGCTTGAACACCTACCATAGAAAGCCGCCGCCGCGAGCACAAGGCGAGCGCGGCGGCGGGCCGGGAGGAATTGTCAGGAATGGAGATGAATGCGCTCACGGCGCTCACGCATCGCCGCAAGTTCCTGTTCGATATGAATTTTCCGGGCATCCTCCATCGCCGCGGCGATGGTTTCGCTGATCACACGCACACTGTCTTCAGAGATGAGCGGCGATGCCCCCTGGCACTCCGCTGCATGCAGTTTGCAAAGCGCGCTGGCGAGCAGCCGCGCATAGTCTTCCGGTTTGCGACCCATGTTCCCCACCTTTTCTGATTAGAGCCACAGAAAACCACACAATGAGGCAAAAAGCCACAGTTTTCTCACATGCTAATGGAAAAAATTGTGGGCATATCCGCGCGGCCCTCCACGCAGAAACGCCGGAAAACGAGACTGTTCAGAAATGAGGCAGGGAAAGTGCCGGGCGGGCGTCAGCGTGCGGGCGGAAACACGATGTCTGCCTGGAAACCGTCAACACGCCCGGCAATGGGCGATGTGAGAACGAGGCTGGCACGCATCTGCGCCAGCAACCGGTCCGCAATGGAAAGCCCGAGACCGGAGCCCGCGGCAAGCGTTCTGCCACGGGAAAAGCGCTTGCGCACTGCGACGAGCTCCGCCTCGCTCATGGCCGGAGCGCCGTTGCGGATGCTGACCGCGCCCGTTTCGGTGAGGAGGATCTCGATCGGCTCGTCCGCCCGCCCATGCAGCAACGCGTTTTCGACGAGGTTGCGCAGCACGATGGCGAAGGCGTCGGCCGTGCCTTCGCGCAGGGCCGGTCCTGCAAGATCGTTCCGGAAGCGGATGCGGCTGGCCTCATCCGATGCGCGCTGGAAGTCCGTGACGACGACACCGAGCACATCAACGAGGTCGAAGGTGGTCTCGCTGACGCCGATCCCCGCTTCGGCGCGGGCAAGCTGGAGCAGCTTTTCGGTGAGCTTCGTCAGCTTCTGCAGGGAAGCTTCGATCTGCTGGGCGCGCGCGCGGGTCGGGGCATCCTTCAACTCGGCCATGAGCAGCTGCGTCTGCGCCAGCGCACCGGCGATCGGCGTGCGCAGTTCATGGGCGCTGTTGGAGGTGAATTCCCGTTCCGCCGCCAGCACGGCGCGCAGCCGCGCAAGCAGGAGGTTGACGGAGCGCAGGATCGGCTGCAGCTCCTGCGGCAGATCCACCGCCGCGATTGCCGCAAGATTGCCGCCATCCTTCTCACCGATCGCCGCCCGGAGCGTCTCGACCGGCAGGAGCACGCGGCGCACGACGATCCAGACGGCCAGCACCGTGACCGGCACGATGAGCAGGACCGGCAGCAGCAGCGCCAGCGAGCCCTCGACCATGGCCTCCCGTCGCTCCTCGGCCGAATCCTGCACCTGTACGAAGATGGAGCCGTCCGCCGTCGCGGCGGTGTAGATCCGGCCCCGCTCGCCATCCCTAAAACCCACCTTCAACGGCCCGTCGAACGGCTCCGCCGAAGCGGTATGCGAATGCAGCAGCACCCGGCCCTCGCGGTCGCGCACCTGATAGGTCAGGTACTCCTCGCCGGGCTGCGACGGCGAGCGCTCGATGCGCCGGGGGACATTCAGGTCGTCGCTGCGGTTGAGGTCGTCGATGACGAGCGGCACGAGGCGCTCGGCGGTCTCCTGCAGGGAACTGTCGAAGATCTCGCCGAACTCATCCTGCATGACGAGCGCGCCGAACCCCACCGCGACGAGCCAGAGGCAGGTGGTGATCACGGTGATCCACAGCATGAGCTGGCCGGCAAGGCTCTTCGGCCGGAAGGCGCTTGCACGCGGTTCCCTGCTCTCCGTCATCGGCCAAGCCTGTAGCCGATACCGCGCAGGGTCTCGACGCAATCCTTGCCGAGCTTCTTGCGCAACCGGCTGACATAGACCTCGACCGTGTTGCTCTCGATCTCCGCCCCGAAGGCATAGAGCGCCTCCTCGATCTCCCCCTTGGAGACGACGGCGTTGGGCCGCGTGGCAAGGCGCGCCAGCACCGCCCATTCGCGGCCTGACAGATCGATCGGCGCGCCATCGCGCAGGACCCGGCGGTCGGCCAGCTCGATCGCCAGCGAGCCGGATTCCAGCACCGGCAGAGGCGACGCCGAATAGCGCCGCGCGACGGCGAGCATGCGGGCGCCGAGTTCACCGAGGTTGAACGGTTTGACGAGATAGTCATCCGCGCCGCTATTCAGGCCCTCGATGCGGTCGGAAATCTGGTCATGCGCGGTGAGGATGATGACGGGCACAGTGGCACCGGCACGGCGAAGGTTCTTCAGCAGCGAGAGGCCGCTGCCGTCGGGCAGGCGCAGGTCCAGGAGAACCAGCTCGTAGCCGACCGCCTCGGCCGCCATGCGGCCGTCCTCGAGCGTCTGCATCCAATCGACCGCATGGCCGAGCCCGGCCACATAGTCGCGCACCGCCTCGCCCAGAACGGCATCATCCTCGATCAGCAGAACCCGCAAGTGCCCGTCTCTCCGCATACCGGCAGCAGCACGCCGACAGGCCTGCACGCCACCTTCCGAATCCGGAGAATACACGGGAGAAGCCGGGCTTGCCATCGCCCATCCCGGTCAGGAAACGGCGCCGAGCCGGCAGGATGACATGAGGTCGAGCGCGGGGTCGCGCACCTTGGTTTCCACGCGCATCATGCCCAGAACGGTATGGAAGAGCTTGTCATGCGATTGCGGCTTCAGCGTTTCCGCATCGAGACAGGCTTCGGAATAGGCGGCCTTGGCATCCTTGCCGAGCCAGAGCACGAAGGGCACATGGGTCTGCTCGCCCGGCGCGATCATGTAAGGCGCACCATGCAGATAGAGGCCGAGCTCGCCGAGCGATTCGCCGTGATCGGACATGTAGAGCATGGAGACGTCGAGGCTGCCCTCCGCCTTCTGCAGCCGGTCGATCACGCCGGCAAGGACATGGTCGGTATAGGCGATGGTGTTGTCATAGGCGTTGACGATCTCCTCGCGTGTGCAATCGGAAAACTCGGCGCTGCGGCAATCCGGCTTGAAGCGGCGGTATTCCTCGGGATACCGCAGCCAATAGGACGGGCCGTGACTGCCGATCTGATGCAGCACGAGCACCGTGTCCTTCTTCACCGAGCCGATCCAGGCGTCGAGATTGTCGAGCAGCACCTGGTCCTGGCACTCGCCGCCCGAACAATAACGCGGGTTGCCGCCCGCGATCAGCGAACGTTCCTTCACGCGCGCGGCGATCTTCTTGCTGCCGGTATTGTTGTCCCACCATTCGACATCGACGCCGGCACGGGAGAGCACGTCGAGCAGGTTCTCGGTCTCCAGCCCCTTGCGGTGCGAATAGTCGGCGCGGGTGTAGACGGAGAACATGCAGGGCAGCGAGACCGCGGTCGCCGTGCCGCAGCTCGTCGTATCGCCGAAGTAGCGGATGTCCTTCGTCTTCAGCTCGGGATTGGTCTCACGTTCATAGCCGCCGAGCGAGAAATTGGCGGCACGAGCCGTCTCGCCGGCAACGACGACCATCAGCCGCGGCTTGCGCTCGGTGAAGGGACCATCGACGACGCGGGCATCCGTCCCCAGCGGAGCGGCCACCACGTTGCGATCCGCCGATTGGCCGGCGGCGAACTGCACGGCCGTGACGAGCGGCACGATGGGGTTCAGCGTCTCGAACCAGTCGTGATGCGACCGGACGGTGGCGGCATAGACGCGGGCATGGGAAAGGCCGGCGACCAGCGCGATGACCAGCGCGGGCAGGATGACCGCAAGATTGGCCCGCAGCTTCCAGAAGAAGGTGTTGTGGCGGACCTTGACCCAAATGAGGAGCGCCGAGGGCAGCACGCCATAGACCAGCATGTGCAGGACGAAACCCGGGGTGATGAGGTGCCCGGCCTCCGCGCTGTTCGTCTCGGCCGCATTGCGGATCATCTCCATGTCGATGATCACGCCATACCGATCCATGAACCAGGCGCCCGCGGCGCTTGCCAGGATGAGCAGGATGAAGATCGGCTTCATCGCATATTTCACGGAGACCGCGACACAGAGCGCAATGTAGAGGCAGGCGATGCCGACGGCGATGGAGAAGAACGTGGTCGGCCGGCCGTCGAGGTAGAGCCAGCCTTTCGACCAGAAGCTGCGGTTGGTCAAAGCGAGCAAGTAGAGCGCCGTCAGGATGCTGACGGCGATGCTGCCGAGTTGCGGCCGCCAGAAGGCGGGGAAGCCGGCCTTGCCGGTTGTTTCGCGCATCGGATGTCCTTTCGAAAGCGTCTCCGGCAGCACGCGGGCCGCCATCCCGCGCCCTCCCTGCCCCGCGAAACTGACAGCCGCCTGAACGACGCCGGCAACCGCGTTCAGCGCAGCGTCAGCTTGGCAGCGGATAAGACGCACAGTCGTGTATGAGGTGATGCGTGAAATCGAGACTGCTGCACCCGGGCATGCTGTTCGGGACAGCCCTGGTTTTCATGGTTCTGGCGATCCCCCTCGCCCAGATGCAATTTTCAAGGCCGCACGGCCAGGACGTGCGTCAGGTGCTGCTGCTGCGCGCAGGCTGAAGGAGAAACCGATTGTGCTTTGCAATCGGATTTGCGACAACATCCGCAGCTGCGGAGGTTGCCATGAAACCCGTTCTCTATGCCCATCCCTTTTCCAGCTACTGCCAGAAGGCGCTGACGGCGCTTTATGAAAACGGCACCGACTTCGACTACCGCCTGCTCGACCACACCGATCCCGATACGCTTGCCGATTTCGAGAGGCGCTGGCCGATAAAACGGTTCCCGATCCTCGTTGACGGCCACCGCACGATCCTCGAAGCGAGCATCATCATCGAATATCTCGGGCTCCATCACCCTGGCCCGGTCAAGCTCATCCCGGACGATCCGAAAGCGGCGATTGACGTGCGCATGCTCGACCGCTTCTTCGACAACTACGTCTCGACACCGCAACAGACGATCGTCTTCAACGCCATCCGGTCGGAGGACGAGCGCGATCCCTACGGCGTTGCGCAGGCGCGCGACATGCTGGAACGTGCCTATGCCTGGCTCGACACACATATGGATGGCCGGATCTGGGCTTCGGGCGACCGCTTCACGCTGGCCGACTGCGCCGCCGCCCCCTTCCTGTTCTATGCGGACTGGACACACGCCATCGACCCGGCCTTCGCCCATGTGCACGCCTATCGCCGGCGCCTGCTCGCCCGCCCCTCCTTCGCCCGCGCCGTGGACGAAGCCCGCCCCTTCCGGAAATTCTTTCCGCTCGGGGCACCCGATCGCGACTAGGGAAAATTCATGGGCTTCCGCCCAGCGGCTAGCCGGCCCGGCAATGCCGCCGCTCATCGGCCGAAGCCTCGCCCTCGATGCCGGTGATGACGAGGATCGGCAGGGTCTGGCGCCTGCCGACAATCTCGTGGTCACGGTCCTCGACATGGCCGCGCAGCACAAGCCGGCCGTAATAGAGCGCGTCCGTCTCGCGGATGCGCTGCTGGTCCACCTCGGCAAGCCCGCCGATATCGGGAGAGACACTGCGAAGCTCCTCGCCGCTGTCGACATTGCGGGCGGTCGAGGACGGGCAAGGCGCCTCCACGCAGCGAAGGCCGTTGTCGCAGACGACATAACGCCCCTCGGCGGCAGCGAGCGGAGAGGCGAACAGCGGAAAGGCAACCACCACAAGGGCACGAAGGCGCATGCATCATCCTCCCTCGGAGTTACGGCCAAAGCGCGTTACTTGCGGCCATCCCGCTCGCGGCGCATTTCGGCCAGCGCACGGATGGCATCCTGCCGCCCGGTCTCGCCCAGCGCTTCGAACAGCCGCATGGCATCCACGCGCATGCCGAGGTTCTTGTAGGCATAGGCACGCAGCACCATCAGGTCCGCCGGCTCCGCATGGTACTGGCGGCGCTGGTCCAGGAACACCAGCGTTTCGCGATAGCGCTGCGCACGAAAGCTGCTGACGGCTCGATCGCCGAGGATCGCCGTCTGCAATTCGGCAACCCGGCCCTGTTCGAGCCTGGCCTTGGTGGCAGAGACCGCGGCATCACTCGTCAGTCCGGCCCGCAGATAGGCAAGGCTCTGGCCATAGGCGGCGTCGCTGCGCGTGCGCCCCTCGCCCGCCAGCGCCGCTTCGAAGGCCTGCGCGGCCTCCAGCGGCCGGTTGACTTCCATCAGGCACCAGCCGAGCGAAAGCGCGCCTGCTGCCGAAAGACCGCTGGGATCGCGCGTGCTGCGGCAATCCACGGCGCCCTCCATCCGGCGCACCGTGCGGGCGCCGCGCTGCGGCTTCAGCGCAACCTCCTCGACCACTTCGCGCAGCGGCACCCGGCGCTCGGTGCGAGCGATCCGTGCCTGCCGGTCGCGCAGCACCGGAGCAGCCTCTTCGCTCGTGTCGCGCTCGCCAAGCAGCGCGATGCGCTCGGACCGCTCCGCCCAGGCCTGCTTGACGGCGGCAAGACCGGCGCGGTCCTCCAATCTCAGCCGTGCGACGCCAAGGCCGTAGGCGGCAGGCTCATAGTCGGCCTTCCATTTCAGCACCTGCGAAAACCATTCCTCCGCCGTTTCCGGCTGATCCATGGCGAGCGCATACCAGCCGAACTGTTCGCCGGTCTCGGGATGTTTTTCCTCCAGCGTCACCTGCGCGATGCGACCGAGCACCTTGGCATCGAGCTTCGGCGGCGGATCGAGCGCCAGCAGGTTGGCGGTGGCCGCGAGATAGGTCTGCATCGCCTGGTCGGAGGTCGTGCGCCAGGCATACATCACATCCTCCGCCTCGACGGGCATCTTGCGCGCCAGGAGGATGAGGGCGAGGCCCTGGGAAGCCGAGGCGGAATCCTCGACGGCGCGTGCCTTGCGGAAGAAGGGTTCGGCCTGCGCATTCTGATCGCGCCGCAGATGATACCAGCCGAGGAGCAGCGCGTCGGAGGCGAGCCCCTCGTCCGTCACCAGCTTTTCGACGAGCTTCAGATAGGCCGGCGCCACGGTGATCGTCGCATCCTCGTCGCCCTCGCCGACGAAGCGACGGGCAAGATCGTTGCGGATCACGTCGAATTCCTTGACGCCATCGGCGCCGGTCCGCTCACGGGCGACGAGGTCCTGCATGTCCGCATAGCCGAGCAGGGTCGAGGCCTTCTGCACGGTCGCGATACGGATCGGCCCGTCAGAGCAATTGTCGAGCATGTAGCCGTAGGCATCCTTGGCGCGCTGCACGCGCTCGGTCTTCACGAAGGCTTCGGCAACGCGCCAGAGCACATCGGCATCCGAGCAGGTGAGCAGGCTGGGTGTTTCCGCCCCAAGACGCACGACATCCTCGCTGCGCCCGGCATTGGAAGCCGCCACCAGTTCGGCACGCTTTTCCGCCACGTCGAGACGATCGACAAGATCGGCGGGCGGCGTCCATTGCGGGTCGTCCTGCTGGCGCTTGGCGATCGCCGCGCGCACGTCGGCATACCGCGACTGGGCGTAGAGCGCCCACATCGCCTCGAGCTGGCGGTCTTCGTTGACCGGCACGGCAAGCGGATTTTCCGGCGGTATCCAGGTCGGATAGAGCGTGCGCAGACGGGCGATTTCCGCATTCAGCCGGGCCGTATCGCCGCGCGCCGCGAAATAGCGCAGCGCGCTTTCGTCGACCACCGGCTTGTTCTCGACGGGCTCCACGACGGCCGTCGGCTCCGTACCGGTCCCGGCCGTCTGCCCGGCCTGCTGCGCCTGCGCGATTTCCACGCGCGACTGCTTGGTCAGGGCGGAGGACGCTTCATCCAGGCTGTTCGTGGTAACCTCGTCGGTGCCCGCGCCGAGGTGCGGCAGGCCCTTCACCAGACCGGCGGGCACGCCAAAGGATACGCCTGCGACGCTGGCTGCGCCGGCGGAGACGAGGACGAACGCCACGAGGATCGACTTCATCCCGAATTTCCTTCGGTCCATCACTGCCACCACAGCGCCAAGCATCAGTCATGACGCACGAGGGACGCTGCAACACTTCAGTCGGCCCGGACGGTCCACAGCGACACCATGCGCCATGAACGATGGGACATGTCGTTCTGTCCCCCGGATGAGCCAACCAATCGTGATAAAACCCCGATAGGGTTAACCGACGGTAAACACGCGCCCTCAGACTTCCCTACCGAAGCGGCGCAGAAGGCCGGATGTGGCAATGCCGAGCAGGATAGACAGCACGCAGAACACCACCGCATAGGCGAGGATATTGGAAGACAGCCAGTTCGCCGCGACCAGCCGCATGTTGGAGAAGGTCCAGGGCTGCGTCGCCACGAAGCGCGTTCGGCTGACCGGGCGTGTGTCGAGCGCGTCCACATCCTTGCTGTCCAGGCTGACATAGCCGTCAAGCTGCTGCCAGCGATCGTTCTCCGCGACCGCCACCATCCCTGCCTTGAGATCGGCCCCCGTCGGTGCGGAAAGCACGGTCCAGGTCGCGCTTTCATCGGGGCTGTTGCCCTGCGCCACCAGGAAGCGCGCCGTATCGCCGGGCGCCACGAGCGACTCCGCTCCCGGCAGCAGGCGAAGCGAGGAGAGCGGGATGTCGAAGGTCTCCTGCAGCCAGGCCTCGAACGCGGAAATCTGGCCGCGCCACGAACCGCCGCGCACGCGTGATTGCCATTCGTCGAAGGCTTCCTGCGTCGCGCCGTGCTGTCCGCCGCCATCGACCGGCCCGCCCCAGGCGGAGGCGCTTTCGGCTGCGATATGCGTCTGTCCGAGCACGAGCGGGGGAAGCTGCGAGATCGTGCCGACGAGGATGGCATTGCGCTCACCGATGGCGAGCGCCGAGGATTCCGGTCGCACCTGCAGCGCCCGCCCGCTCGAGACTGCCATCTTGCCGAGGAAGGTGGCACTCGTCGACAGCGTGTCCGCATCCAGGCGATCAAGGTAGAGCGCCATCGGGTCGACCTGACCGTTATAGGGGAACCCCGTGCCCGAGAGCGCGGCAAGATTGGGCAACTGCGCGACGCGGGCAAAACGCGGCATGCGGAACTCCGAGGAATCGAACAACGCAAAGCGCGGCTCGTCACTGGCGCTCGCGCCCGGGGCGCAGATCTTGTCCGCCTCCGTCAGGAGCGCGGTCTCGATGTCGATGCGGTTCGGTCCCGGCCGGAAATGCCGCATGGTGACGCGGATCGGCAGGTGGCGGAAGATACCGCCGTTGCGGTTGGTGATCGGCACGGTCGTTGCGATGTTGCCGTTCACATAGATGTCGATATGGCTGCCGGGCAGCACTTCCGGCGAATAGGCGGCATCGAGCAGCAACGTCGCCTCGCCGTAGGCATCCGCGTAGAAATCCGGGGGGATGCCGATGTCGAAGCCGGTACGATAGCGCCGGCCGCTGAACTCGCCGGTGCGCACGCCGAGCGCGGAAAAGCTGAGAGACGTCTCGCCGGACAGGAGCGGCATGTCGGTGCCGTTGCGCTGACGCACGCTGAGCGCCTCGCGCGTCACGCCGAGCGGCCGGTCGATGGGCGAGACCATGCCTTCCACGGCCCCCTCGATCGACGGCCAGTCCGGACCGCTGACGACGAAGACCTTGCGATCGCCGGCCGGCGCGTCGACGAAGGTGGCGACAGCAGAGGAGCGCGCCGTCGCCGGCACGCCCGGCAACAGCGGCGCGAGATCGCCGGCCGTGCCGACCAGCACCGTCAGCTCACCGGCACCCGCCGTCGCCGGCAGCGTGTCCGTAAGATCGAATGTCTGGTTGGGCATCTTCGCCATCAGCGCAAGGCCCTGGCTAAGTCGCATCAACGCGTTGGTGGCAACGGGCTGGCCCATTTCCGGCACGACCATGACGAACTTCGTCTGCCCCGTCGGCCCGAGGCCGATGGCGGCGATGTCGTCGGTTGTCAGCAGGCGGCCACTCGTGTCGCGCGGCACCGTCAGATAGGTGCGGGACGGGTCGAGCGACGTCCAAAGGTCATAGGTCGAGCGGATCGTGCAATCCGTCCGGTGCCGGTGCACCGCGTTGAAGGTCACCCGGTTGATGCCGGGGCGAAGCAGGCCCGCCGGCAGGTCGAAGCGCACGTCCTTGACGCCCTCCGCCGACTGGACCGGAACCTCGCCGACGACCGCATCGTTGACGATAACGCTGAGCCGCGAGATTTCCGGGGCCACCACGACGGCATTGGAGTAGCCGAGATTGATCGTCGTCGCGCTGCCCGCTTGCTGCGGGGTCAGGAAAAGCGGGAAGGAATGGCTTGCGACCTCCCCTTCCAGAAGCAGCGATTTCGCGGAAATGATGTAGCGCCGGAGACCGAGATCCGGCGTCGCGGCCTTCTTCTCCGGCTGCTTCGTTTCCCGCGCGGTGGGCGTGCTGCCCTCCACCGTGGGCGTCTTTTCGATGGTCGGACCGCGTTCGCCGGACATGTCGAAAGGAACGGACGTATCCTGCGCCAGGGCGACGGATGCGGACAGGGCGAAGGCGAGGCCGGCAAAGACGGCCTTGACGGTGAGGACGCTCACGATGTCGTCTCCCCCTTGCGAGCGCCGCCGAGGCTGCGCGCGAAATAGAGAAGCCCGCGGCTCGTTTGGTAAAGGGCGATGCCGAGGAACCAGAGGGTCCCGCGGAAGAGGCCGGGATTGTAGCGGCGCGAGACCTGGAAGTCGCTCCACTGGTTGGAATTGGCGAAGATCAGGTCGGCGACGAGCGAATGGTGCCGCGCCACTTCCGGCATGAAGCGGCAGCCGACGGCGCTCACGCTACCGAGGTTTTCGACATTGCGCACGTCGACCGGCAGGGCCTCCTCGTAGTGCGCGCCGTAAGGCGTGAAACGCAGCTGGCAGCGCGCCCCCGTCGCCAGATCCGGCTCCAGCCCGAAGACCTGCACCCGCGCGCCGTTGGCCGAGACATTTTCCAGCGTCGAGGGATATTCGCGGCCGTCGATGATGAACGTGCAGCGCCGCTTGACCGTCACACGCCGGCTCGCCGCCCGCTCGCTGCGTTCCGACACGACGCCGAGCGCGCAGCCCGCGATGATGAGGTTAAGCAGGTTCCAACCGCCGACGACGAAGGTGACGTCCGCCTTGTAGGGCTCCGAATAGAAGCGGTAGATGCTCATGAGGAAGGCGACGAACAGCACGGCGAAGATGACGAAGAACGGCCGGCTGATCTCCGAAAGCCGCGATTCGCGGATCGACTCGTCCTTTGCCGTCACCTTGAAGGTCGGCTTGGTCGGGTTGAGCATGACCGAGACGACGGCGGGCAGGAGATGCACGCTCTGCACATATTCGTAGAGCTCGGAAATCCAGGGCCAGCGGAACGAACCGTAGAGGTAGTTCTGCATCATCAGGTTCACGAGCATGTAGGCGAGCGTATAGCCGAGGAATTCGCCGCCGGAGGCCGTGAAGATTTCCAGATCGAAGAACAGGTAGAAGAGCGGCGCGAAGAGGAAGATGGTTCGCGGGAACGGGAACAGCCAGAACAGCATGGACGACATGTAGCAGAGCCGCTGCGCCAGCGAGAGCCCGCGCTTGAACAGCGGGAAACGGAATCGCAGGATCTGCATCATGCCCTGCGCCCAGCGGCTGCGCTGGCCGATGAAGCTGGCGAAGGTGGCGGGCTGCAGCCCGGCGATCAGCGGCTTGTCGACATAGACGCTGTTCCAGCCGCGCGAATGCAGCGCCAGCGCCGTCTCGCAGTCCTCGGTGATCGAGAGGCCGGAGAAGCCTCCCGCCTCGTTGAGCGCTATGCGCCGCAGCACCGCGGCCGAGCCGCAGAAGAAGGCGGCGTTCCACTTGTCGAGGCCGCGCTGGATGATGCCGTAGAACATCTCGTTCTCGCTCGGCATCGTCTCGAAGGTGCGCAGGTTCCGCTCCAGCGGATCCGGATTGAGGAAGAAGTGCGGGGTCTGGACGAGGAAGAGTTTCGGGTCGTCCGCAAAATAGCCGACGGTCTCGCGCAGGAAATCGCGGGCGGGTGCGTGGTCCGCATCGAAAACGGCGATCAGCTCGCCGGTCGAGTGCTGCATGCCGTTGTTCATGTTGCCGGCCTTGGCATGCTCGTTGCGGGCGCGGGTCAGATAGTTGACGCCGAGATCGCGGCAGAGCGTCTGAAGCTCGCGGTGGCGGGCCTCGGCCGTCTGCGCCTCGATCACCGCCGCGGCATTGCGCTTCTGCTCCGTGCCGCCATCGTCGAGCAGCCACACGGTGAGCTTGTCCGCCGGATAGTCCATCGCCTTGGCGGCGGCGAGCGTGTTGGCGAGAAGGCCGATATCCTCGTTATAACTCGGCACGAAGACGTCGACGGAGGGCAGCCTGCCCTCCTCCGCCAGCCGGCTCTTGCGCGGCGGCAGGGGCATCGCCACGACGAAGAGGCTGAGCGCCAGCATCATCACGCTGTACATTTCCGCCAGATAGAGCAGGAAGCCCGGAATGAAGTTTTCCAGCTGGTTCAGGGGCGGCAGCGTGCTTGTGGTGCGCCAGTAGACGTAGCGCAGCACCACGGCCGTGCCGAAGGCGAGCGCGATCAGCCGCCAGATGCCCTCGGCGCGCAGCACCTTGATAACCGTCATGAAGGTGACGACAGCGATGCTGGCGATAAGTTGCGTCTGCAGATTGATGGGCAGGGTGATAACGAGCATCACCAGGGCAGAGACCAGCGCCCACAGGAGAATCGTGCCGATATGTCTCATACGCCGTCCTTCGCCATCATAGCGCGCTCATTCGAGAAAACCTTACGCACCATTTTGTTAAGGAGAAATTAGGCAGCACAACCCTTCCATCAATTACAAGTTGCAGATCCTGAAGCCGACGTAACACAAACGGGCGACGGCACCACCACGGCCTCTCCCTCGGTTTCCGAGACGGCACCACCCGTTGGCGACGGCACGATGACGGTATCGCCCCTGTCGAGCGTATCCGTACGCCGCAGCACGGGCTTCCTTTCCGTCGTCTGGCGGCGGACCGCCGGCACGCGCGCCTCGCTCTCCACGACAACCTTTGCCGGCGCTTTGCGCTCCTCGATCGCAACCCGCAGCGGCTCCCCGCCGCCGATCCCGCTGTCGACAGAAGGCGGTGTGCCGTAGGGGTTCCAGGTCGCCCCGGAAAAGCCGCCGACGACGGTATAGCCGTACATCATCTCGACCAGCTCCTTCTCGCCGGCGCCGGACTGGCAGACGCGCAGGCGGATCTGGATCGAACCGTTGCTGTTGAGCTTGCTGCGATCCGTCTCGTCCGCGCGGATCTGCTGCCAGCCATAGAGGCAGCCATCGTCGCCGGCACCCCGCCCGTAGGCGTAGCCGAACGGGCCATAACCGTTGCGCACGAAATTCGACGAGATCGCGAGAGCACGGCCGGGCAGTGCCGCGCGCATCTCGCCGCGGATCGCCGAATGCTGCACCGGCTTGAAGGCGAGCGTGCCACCAGGCATCGCCACCGTCTCAGCCGGACCGAAGGCCTGGATGCTGATGAAGTTCTGGCCGGATGTCGCCGCAGAGGTGGAAAGCGCGATCTGCTGTTCGATCGCATTGGTATATTGCCGCTGGATCACGCTGACGATCGAAAGCGTGCCGGGAGCCGGCAGCACCAGAGCGCTCGACGCCGGAACGGTCGTGGAAAGGGTCGCAACACCGGGACCCGGCCGCGCTGCGCAGCCGGCGGCCAGCACTGCTGCCGCGCAGGTCGCAAGCAGGACGCTCCCCTGGAACACCCCGCCGCCACGACCGGAAAAACGAATCGCCGCCGAATCATCCATGCAGCACTCATATTTCGCCCGGACGCGAATAGGAATCCCCATTTCCCGCCACATGCCCCCGGGATCCGCTTCAAGCAGGCGGAACCTGGAGGCATCCAGACGGCAAAAAGCCCCGGCATCCGCACGATGCCGGGGCTTTCCTGTCGATTAATATCTTACTTCAGCTTGGCGCTGACAGCCTCGATGCCGGCGCGGGCGCATTCGTCGTCGATGTCGCCGCTCGGAGCGCCGCCGACGCCGATGCCGCCGATCGTCTCTTCACCAGCCTTGACCGGCACGCCGCCGGCCAGCACCAGCAGGCCCTCGATCGAAACGAGCTGGGCAGCAGCCGGGTTCTTGCCGACATTTTCGGCGATCTTCTGGGTCGGCGTGCGCATCGAGGCGGCGGTGAAAGCCTTGCGGACGGCGCTGTCGAGGGTGTGCGGGCCGGCACGATCGGCACGCAGGACGGCGCGGGTGACGCCGGCGCGATCGACGACGGCAACCGATACGTTGAATTTCTTGGCAGCGCAGGCCTTCACAGCGGCATCGGCGGCCTCAACGGCGATGTCGAGCGGCATGTTGCGCTCGGTGAGGATTTCCGCCTGGGCAGCGCCGGCAAGCGTGAGAGCGGCAAAAGCGGCAGCAACGAAGGTCTTCATGTCTATCTCCATCTGGGCCGCTCGGTCTTGCTGGCGGCGACGCCCCTCTTTTCGGAGATTTCCGGCCCGGACGGTATCGGTGAACGGACGGAGCGGGGTCCGTAGGACTACGGAGCCTGCCCGATCAGGGAAAGGCGCGCGAACTCCGCGACCGAGGTCGTGCCGAGCTTCTGGGCGATGTTGGCCCGATGCGTATCGACCGTGCGGGGCGACAGCTGCAGGGCTTCGGCGATCTCCTTTGTCGACCAGCCGCGCCCGACCATGTCCAGCACCTCGCGCTCCCGGTCGGTGAGCTGCGCCACCAGTTTTGCCGCCTCGGCCCGCTCGGCATGCACATCCAGCGCGCCGGAGGCCTGTTGCAGCGCCTCGACCAGCACCTGCTCGTCGATGGGCTTGGTGAGGAAATCGACGACCCCGGCCTTGAAGGCGCGCCGGCAGGCATGCACATCGCCATGGCCGGTGCAGATGATCGTCGGCCAGTCGCAGCCGATGGCCGCAAGCTTCTCGTGCAGTTGCAGGCCCGTGATCGCTGGCATGCGCAGGTCGAGCAGCAGAACGCCGGGCCTGAGTTTCGGCGCGCGGGCGAGAAAGGCGGTAGGATCTCCGAAGGTCTCGATGCGGATGCCGTAGGTGCCGAGCAAAAGCGAGAGTGCGCTGCGCACGCCCTCGTCGTCATCGACCAGATAGACCGGCGCCATCGTCATTCCGCTGCCTCTTCCCGTTTCTGCACGTCCTCTACCGCCGGGAGCCTTACGGTGAAGACAGCGCCGCCAGCCGCCCCGTTTTCCGCCGAAATGCTGCCGTCGAAACGCTCGACGATGCTTTCGCACAGGCTGAGCCCCAGCCCCATGCCGTCAGGCTTGCTCGAGAAGAACGGTTCGAACAGCCGGGGCTGGATATCCGGCGCGATGCCGATGCCGTTGTCGAAGACGCGGATCGCGTAACCCGCCGCCTCCGGCGTGAGTGCCACACGCACCCGTCCGTCCGACCGCCCTGCCTCGCCCACCGCATCGGCCGCGTTGCGGATGAGGTTGTGGATGACCTGCTCGATCTCCACCGGATCGACCCGCGCCAGCGCCGGGGCTTCCGGCAGATCGACATCGAGCGCGATGCCGCGCCGGTCGAGGTCGATGCGCGACAGGGCAACGATATCGGCGACGTGGCGGGAAAGGTCGTGCAGGCCGGCCTCCAATGCGCTCTTGCCGACATAGGCGCGCAAGCGCACCAGAATATCGGCCGCACGCTTGGCCTGCAGCACATTGGCGGCAAGCACGCTGTCGATTGGCGTATCCGCGAGACCGGCGGCGGCGGCAATGCGCCGGCCTGCCTGGCTCTGGCTGAGCAGCGCCGTCAGCGGCTGGGTCAATTCATGGGCAATGCCCGAGGCCATTTCGCCCATGCTGTTGATGCGCAGGGCATGGGCGAGCTTCGTCTCGTGCTGGCGCAGCGCTTCGCGCCGCGCAGCCGCCTCCACCGCCTCCCGTGCCAGCGCCGCCTCCTGCCGGTGGCGCAAAAGCGAGCGCACGAGCACGAGCCCGGCAAGCGAGAGGACAGCGAAGAGCGCGAGCGGCAGCGGCGGAAGCAGCGCCGCCAGCGTGACATGCCGCTGCAGCGAAAGCCTGAGGGGCTGCGTGGCACTGGCGATCGGCGCCTCGAAACGGATGGTGCGAGCCAGGAAACCCGAATCCGCGGGCTGCGCCACCCCCGTCTCCAGCACCGTGCCCTCGCCCATCGCCAGCCGGAGCGTGGCCCAGCGCGGCAGCTCCTCGCCCTCGACGAGCTTTGCCCCGTCGATATCGAGGCTGACGGCCATGGTGTCGTTCATGCGCTTCATCAGGCGATAGTGGCCGGGCCGCGCATCCGCACCGAAGGCAGCCTTCCCGGGGGTAAGCGCCTCCACGGCCTGCGAAACCGCTTCCGGACTTGCCGTCGCGCCATCGGCGGATGTCGCCGAACTCACGATGCCCGCCCCCTCACCCGCCCTCAGATCGACGAGGTCGATCGCGACGATGCGCGGATAAAAGCGCAGGATGGATTTTGCGACGAGATCGAAATCCTCCGACGGCTGCGCCTGCGCAAGCCCGAGGGCACTGAGGCTCGTCAGGTGTGCGTCGTGCTGCGCGACGCGCTGTGAGATCACCCTTTGCAGCGTGCGGCCGCTCTCGGAGACTTCAAGTTCCAGCGCCTGCCGGTGGCTCCAAGCCGAATAGAGGCCGAAGGCGGCAAGCAACAGCAACCAGCCGCCGGCAAGGGCGGCCGAGGAACGAAGAAAGGTCAGGCGTGCACGCATCCGGAATGAAGCCGCGTCAGGGATCGGGAAGACCATCATAGGGCCTCCCCGGTGCCTTGGCGATCCGCAGCACCACGGATATCGGCCTGGAACCTGCCGGCGATCCGGGCCCGGCTTGCGTCAGGACAGGACCGGCAGCGACAGCGGCGCAAGCACCGCGGCGGGCCGGCCATGCGAATCGTTCGCCTGGAGGCGACGCACCGCAAAATCCTGTACCGCCTGCAGTTCCGCCAGCGCTCCGTCGTAATCCACCAGTGTCGGGCGGTCGTCCCGCATGACGCAGGTGCCATCGACATAGACGCCGACGACGGCGCGCTCGGCGGCGCAGTGCAGGAGGTTGCGCAGGGGGTCGTAGAGCGGCTGCATGCCGGGATGCTTGAGGTCCACAAGCGAAAAATCCGCCTTCGCGCCACGGGCGATGCGGCCGATATCGCTGCGTCCCAGGGCCTTGGCGCCCGACAGCGTGGCCGCCTCGAAGACCGCGGCCGTATCGACGTCGAACACCGAGCCGCCGGCGATGCGGGCGCAGATCATCGCCATGCGCATCTCTTCCAGCATGTTGAACGGATAGCTGTCCGTGCCGATCGCCACGTTGACGCCCGCCTGCCGGTAGCGGCCGAGCGACTGCAGCACCATGCCGCTGCGCGAGAAGGTGACCGGGCAATGGGCGACGCTCGTCCTGCTGGAAGCGAGCCGCTCAAGATCCGCCGCCGTGCGCTGGCGCGTCCAGTCATGGCTGTCGACGAAGATGCAATGCCCGAGGATGAGGTCCGGCCCGAGAAGGTCGAGGCTTTCGAGATAGGCGACGGCGGTGAGGCCGTGGCGGCGCATCAGTTCCTCGTGCTCGGCCATGGTCTGCGCGGCATGGATGGTGATCGGCACGCCGCGGCTGCGCGCTGCCTCCGCAGCCTCCTGCAGCAATGCCGCAGAGCAGGTCTCGACCTGTGCCGGGGCGACGATGCCGCCGAGCCGGCCCGAGGGATGCGCGCGGGCAGCATCGACCGTCTCCAGCGCCCGGGCGAAGGCCTCCCTGCCCCGCGCGCCGTCCCAGCGGAAATCCAGCCTGTGGCTGTCCTCGACATGCCAGGCCGCCTCGCGGAACCCCGGCGCGACATAGGCGCGCGCACCGCTCTTGGCCAATGTCGGCAGCCAGCAGGCATGCGGGCCGGCAATGTCGACGAAGGTGGTGACGCCGCTGCGCAGTAGATCGCCGAGCATGACGGTGAGCGCCGCCTCGACCGCGTCGTCGCCAATCTCGATCAACGTCGAATATTCGTACATCGCCTGCCCCCAGAGGGCCGCCGTGCCGGCGTCCTCGAACAGGCTTTTCGAGACTGGTTCCTCGCCGGAATGGCAGTGCACGTTGACGAGGCCCGGCATGACCATGCGGTCGCGGCCGGAAATCTCCTCCGCAAACGGGCCTTCGTAGCGCCCGCCGACATGAACGAAGCCGGCCGCGTCGAAGGCGACGTCCGCATCGTGAAGATAGGCATGGCCGCCGCACGCCGCATCGTATGCGATAACGGTATGGGCGTTGCGGATGACGGTGACGGTATCAGGCATGGGTCGTCCGGAAATGCTTTTCGAGGAAACGGCTATAGGCGCCCATCAGGGCACTGAAGGTGAAGTAGACGGCGGCAGCGACGAGATAGCCTTCGAGCACGGCAATGCCCTGCCATTCCGGATCGCGGATGGCCGAGCGCACCGTATCGAGAAAGTCGACGAGGCCGACGATGGTGACGAGCGTCGTATCCTGGAAGAAGCCGATGAACAGGCTCACCATCGGCGGAATGACCTTCTTGAGCGCCTGCGGCAGCACGATCTTGCGCATGACCTGCCAGTAGTGCAGCCCGAGCGAGGATCCGGCCTCGTATTGCCCCGCGGGCACATCCTGCAGGCCGCCGCGCACGATCTCGGCGATATAGGCGGAGGCGAAGAGGATGATCGCCACCTGCGCGCGCAGCAGTTTGTCGATGGTGACGCCCTCGGGCATGAACAGCGGCAGCATGACCGTCGCCATGAAGAGGATGCTGATCAGCGGCACGCCGCGCACGATCTCGATGAAGCCCACGGCGAGAATGCGGATCGCCGGCAGGTTGGAGGCACGCGCCAGCGCCAGCACGATGCCGAGCGGCATGGCGAGCGTCAGCCCGACGAAGGAGAGCATGAAGGAGAGCGGCAGGCCGCCCCAGCTCGTCGTCGCGACGGGCGTCAGACCGAAAATGCCGCCTGCCATCAGGATGTAGAGCACCGGCAGGACGACGAGGATCCAGGCAAGAAGCAGACCCCGGCTCCAGAAGCGTGGCATCATGGAAAAGAGGAAGGCGCCGAAGAGCAGCGCTAGCGCCAGCATCGGCCGCCACTGTTCGTCATAGGGATAGAAGCCGAACAGCATGTAGCGCAGTTTCTGCGCGACGAACGGCCAGCAGGCGCCGCTTGCCGCCTTGCAGGTCTCGCCACCGCCGGAAAACACCGCATCGGCCACCAGCCAGCCGAAGGCGAGCTTGGCGACGAAGAAGATGGCGGCAATGGACAAGATACTGACGAGCGTGTTGCCGGGCGTGCCGAAATAAGCGGAGAACCTGCCGAGGCGCGGGGCGCTCGGCGCCGGCTGCGGCGGCGCGAGGACAAGGGTCTGGACGTCGGCCATATCAACGCTCCTTCAGCGCGACATGCGCATTGTACCAGTTCATCACGAGCGAAATGGTGATCGAGAGGGCAAGGTAGACGCCCATGAAGATCGCAATCGTCTCTATCGCCTGGCCCGTCTGGTTCATCACCGTGTTGGAGACCATGACAAGGTCCGGATAGCCGATGGCGATGGCGAGCGAGCTGTTCTTGAAGACGGTAAGGTAGGTGTTGGTGAGCGGCGGGATGATGATGCGTAGCGCCTGCGGCAGCACGACGAGCCGCATGGTCTTGCCACGCGCAAGGCCGAGCGCGGCGGCCGCCTCCCACTGCCCCTTGTCGACCGCCTGGATGCCGGCACGCACGATCTCCGCGACAGTGGCCGAGACGCTGAGCGCAAGGCCGAAGAGCAGCGCCACGAATTCCGGCCGGACATGCAACCCGCCCGTCAGGCGGAACTTTCCGGCCGTGGGGAAATCCCAGTCGATGCTGAAGCCGCCGGAAAGCCAGAGCAGCAGGGCCGGCAGCACGAAGGCAGCCGTGGCGATGAGCCCACCGTGGTTCGAGCGGCCGGTCGCAACGCGCTTCTGCGTGGAGACCCGGCGAATGACGAATGCCGCCACCGCGCCGCCGAAGAGACAGGCGAGAAGCGCCGCACCGCCGCTTTCGATGAGGGCCGCCGGCACGACGAGGCCGCTGTTGGAGAGATAGACGCCCGGCAGGAGGTTCAGCGCCTGCTTGACCGGCGGCAGGATGAGGATGATCAGCGAATACCAGAGGAAGAGATAGAGCAGCAGCGGCACATTGCGCAGAAGCTCGACATAGACGAGCGCAAGGCGCGCCAGCAGCGGATTGCGCGACATGCGCGCAATGCCCACGGCAAGGCCGATGAGCGTGCCGAAGATGGCGGCCAGCAGCGACACCTTCACGGTGTTGGCGATGCCGACGAGGATGGCCCGTCCGACCGTATCGGTCGCCTCGAAGGCAATGGCGGATTCGGTGATGACGAAGCCGGCGGGCCGGTTCAGGAAATCGAAGCCGGTCGCGATGTTCTGTTTGGCGAGATTGCCGCTCGCGGTGGAAAACATCGTCCAGCCGACGAGGATCACGGCGCAGATCGCGACGACCTGGTAAAAGTAGGCGCGAAAGCGCATGTCATGCAGGAAAGCCATGTATCCCCACCGCAAAAGACCAAAAGGGGATGGGCGCGCGCACCGCCATGCGCGCGCCCGGACGATCGCTCGGAAGCGATCAGCGGATCGGCGGCGAGTAGATCATGCCGCCGGCGTTCCACAGCGCGTTGGGGCCACGCGTCAGGCCGAGCTTGGTGCCCTCACCGAGATTGCGCTCGAACACTTCGCCATAGTTGCCGACGCTCTTGATGATGTTGTAGCCCCACTTGTTGTCAAGGCCGAGCATCTTGCCTAGCTCTTCCGTGGCGCCGAGCATGCGCTGCACGTCCGGATCCTCGCTCTTCAGCTTCTCGTCGACATTCGCCTGGGTGATGCCCTTCTCCTCGGCGGCCATCAGCAGCCAGACCGACCAGGAAACGATGTCACCCCAGTTGGAATCGTTCTGGCGGAAGGCCGGCGCCAGCGGCTCCTTGGAGATGGTCTCCGGCAGAACGATATAGTCGTCCGGATTGTTGGCGACGGCGCGGATCGAGGCAAGGTCGGACCGGTCGGAGGTGATCGCCTCGCAACGGCCGGAATAGAAGGCCGCGCGATTCTCGTCCGGGCTTTCGAAGACGACGAGCTCGAACTTGCCGTTGATCGCGCGGAAGAAGTCGGAGATGTTCTGCGCCGTCGTGGTGCCCGGCAGGGTGCAGATCGCAGCTTCCGTCAGCTCCTTGGCGCTGGAAACGCCGAGCGACTTGGCCACCATCAGGCCCTGGCCGTCGTAAAAGACCGTCGGGCCGAAATCGAGGCCGAGCGAGGCATCGCGCGAGAAGGTGTGGGTCGTCTGGCGCGACAGGACGTCGATCTCGCCGGACTGCAGCGCCTGGAAGCGCGTGTTGATGTTGGTCGGAACGAAATCGACCTTGTCGCCGTCGCCGAAGACCGCGGCGGCGATCGACCGGCAGATATCGGCATCGAAGCCCTGCATGCGGCCCTTGTCGTCGGGCGCCGCAAAACCCGGCGTTGCCAGCGAGACGCCGCAGACCAGCTTGCCGCGCGCCTTGACGGTTTCGAGCGTGCCGGCTGCCGAGGCCTGACCGGCCATCGTGAGCCCGAGCGCGGCCGCGCAGATCGAAAGAAGTGCCTGCTTCATGCTTCCCCTCCCATTGGGTGTTGTTGGATAGAGCCGACGCACCGCCCTCCAGCGACACCGCTCCATCGCGATCTCTTAGATCGCAATTATTGTGTACAATGCAAAAAGCGCATCATCAACAGTTCCAGATATGGAATGTCGACAATCCCACAAAATCAGCCATGTACAATGAGCATGAAGCCATGTATATTAGACATTAACTGTTATTCTGCACACCTTCGAAGGCGCAACTGATGCGCTGGAAGGTTTATGCATATTGATAAATTTATCAGGCCATACAGTTTCCCGGATATTTGATTATACAATTGTCGTCGGACAGCCGAGGTGAGGTTTCCGGCCAGAATTTCTCCCAGGCGACGAGGCTGGAACGCGAATGCTCCGGCCTCGTCGCTGTCCCGCCCTTGGCATCGCAAATGCGCGGCCTTCCGTCGCGCAGGCGTGGCGGGACATCTGCCACGACTATCGGCAACCGCACGCGGCGGGTTTTCACCGGCATGGCACAGGCCCGTCCGCTGGCTGCAAAGCACCCGAATTTTTCCCGTATGCCTGCGGGAACAATCGGCACGGTTACCGGTTGAGGTCATGCCCTTGACAATGAGGCGTGATGCTCGATGCCGGACCAGTCCAAGCTCTTTCCCGACCACCGAAGGCTGTCGGGAGAACGCTACACGATAGAAACCTTTCGCACGGCCTACGATCTGCCGGCGCAAGAGGCCAAGCGCCTCTACGACAAGTTCGGCCCGTCCAAGCGGGAGCTGGACCTGTTGATGCGCGCCCGCCAGAACCCGGCGCAATTCCTGAATTTCTAAGGAGACGGACATGACGAGCCCGAAAGCACAAGGCGACCCGAAGCGCCCCTCCCCCGACGAACACAAGCCCCGGAACGATGTCGAGCCCGGCGATACCACCGCCGAGCCCGAGACCGAAGCCGAGAAGACCAGGCGCGAACAGGCGACGAAACCGGCGCTGATGCCGATCGGCGATCCCGCAGGCGCGGCCTGAAGACCGCTGCCTTCTCTCCAGAAACCCCGCCGCCCGAATGGACGGCGGGTCGATTGTTCGCGGTTATGCCGCCGCCAGCGCCTCGCGCGCCTTCGGCACCGGTCGGAAGGTCATGGCGATCAGGAAAGCGCCGAGGCCGATGCCCCACGAGCCGACATAGAGCCAGGTATAGCTGGCGAAGGTGTCGTAGATCAGCCCGCCCGCCACCGGCCCCAGCGCCATGCCGAGGCTGCCGGCCATGGCCGTTCCGCCGATGACGGTGCCCATCATGCGCAGCGGGAAGTTTTCCCGGGCGATCACCGCATAGAGCGGCATGACGCCGGCATAGATGAAGCCGAACAGGCCCGCCACGACATAGAAGGAGGCCAGCCCGCCGGTAAAGACATAGGCGAGCGCCCCGAAGGCCTGCGCGAAGAGGCCGAGCACCAGGATATGCTTGGCGCCGAACCGGTCGCCGAGCAGGCCGAAGGCGACCCGGCCGCCCATGCCGGCAAGGCCTTCGATGCTGTAGATCGAGACGGCGGCGATCATCGGAATGCCGCAGGTGATGGCATAGCTCACCGTGTGGAAGATCGGCCCGGAATGGGTGGCGCAGCAGAAGAAGTTCGTCAGGCACAGGATGATGAACTGCGGTGTCTTCAGGACATCGCGCGTTGTCATGCCGGCCTGCGGCTCGTCGGCCGCCGCAAGCTCATCGCCGCCCGCCTCCAGCCCCGGCGCACGCCGCACCAGAAGGGCGGCCGAGATCATCACGACGGCGACGAGAAGCGCGATGATCTGCATCGAGGCGCGCCAGTCGTTGAAGGTGACCAGCCAGGCGGCAAAGGGCGACATGGTCATCGGCGCCATGCCCATGCCGGCCGAGACGAGCGAGACAGCAAGGCTCCTGTGCGTGTCGAACCAGCCGGTGACGCAGGCCATCATCGGCGCGAAGACGGCAGCGACCGCCACACCGACGACCAGCCCGAAGACGAACTGGAAGGCGAGAAGCGAGGTGGCGACGCTCGCAGCCATCAGGCTTGCCGCCAGAAGCACCGAGCCCGCCAGCACGACGGGCCGCGGCCCCCAGCGATCCGAAAGGCTGCCCCAAAACATGCTCGCGAAGGCCATGGCGAGAAAGCCGATGGTCATGGCGGTGGAAATGCCGGTCACCGACCAGCCGGTGTCCTTGGCGATCGGCAGCAGGAAGACCGGCAGCGAGAACATCGCGCCGATGGCGATACAGCCGAGAAGGCCGCCTGCGGCGACGATCACCCAGCGATAATGCGTATGGATCATTGTCATCTCCTCTGCGGCCGCCAGCTTCTGGCCGGGGCCGCGCCCAAATCAGTATTGATCGTGCCGCCTTACCCATTCCATCGGATAGCGAAGGCCGTCCTCGTCGCGGCCTTTCGGCACGAGGTCGAGGAAGTGATAGGCACCGTTCACCATCTCGACGCCGCGCGCGTAGCAGGAGTAGGTGTGGTACACCTCGCCCGGCCCGCTCCTGTAAAAGACGCTGACGCCGACCATTTCCGACATGGTGTTCGAACAAATCTCGAAATTGTAATAGGCGCGCCCCGCCGCCTGTTCCTGCGGTGTCGCGGACGCCTGATAGTCGAAGTTGAAGTCGCTGCCGCCCGAGGAGACCCACGGAAAGCTCCAGCCCATGCGCCGCCGGTAGGCATCGATCTTTTCCAGCGGCGCGCGCGAGATCGCCGTGAAGGTCACGTCGCGCTGGGCGAGATGAACCGGAATGCCGTTGAAATTGTCGGCCCAGAAGGAACAGGACTTGCAGCCCTCCTGCCAGTCCGGCCCCAGCATGAAGTGATAGACGAGGAGCTGCGAGCGCCCGGCGAAAAGGTCCTCCAGCGTCAGGACGCCCTCCGGCCCGTCGAAGCGGTAAGCCTTCTCCACCCGCTCCCAGGGCATCGCCATCCGTTGGCGGGTCAGCGCCTCGCGCTGGCGGGTGAATTCCTTTTCCGCGGCGAGCAGCGCCAGCCGGGCCTTCAGCCAGTCCTCATGTGAAACGACTTGATTGCGCATCGTGAAACGCCTTTCTTCTCTAGCGATGCACCAAACGTAAGGGGTGGTCGCCGCGAAGCGGGAGTTACAAGTGTGACGGGAATTGCATGGACTCGATGATCATCGCCGCCGCCCGGGCGCTCGCAACCGGCGATCCGCTCGGCGCGTTGAGCCGCGTCGCGCTGCGTGACGACGCACCGGCCCTGGCCCTGCGCGGCATCGCCATGGCGCAGCTCGGCGATCTCGAGCGCGCGAAGGCGCTGCTGAAGAACGCCGCTCGCGCCTTCGGGCCGCGCGAGCCGATGGCGCGGGCGCGCTGCGTCGTCGCGCAAGCCGAGATCGCCCTCGTCTCGCGCGACCTTGCCTGGCCGGTGAAGGCGCTCGCCGCTGCCGAGGCGACGCTTGCGGCCCATGGCGACCGGCCCAACGCCGCCCATGCCCGGACACTCGCCATCCGCCGCCTGCTCCTGATCGGCCGGCTCGACGACGCCGCAGCGCAGCTCGCCACGCTCGATCCCGCAGCATTGACCCCGCCGCTTCGGGCCGCGCATGCCCTCGCCGCTGCCGGCATCGCGACCCGCCGCCTGCGCACGGCAACAGCCCGCGAGGCCTTTGCACGCGCCGCGGAGGCCGCCCGGCACGCCGGCATTCCCGCCCTTGTTCAGGAGGTGGAGGACGCGGCCGCGATCCTGCAAAGACCGACCGCCCGCGCGATCGCGGATGGCGAGGAGCGCCTTCTGCTGCCCGCCGAGGTCGAAGCGCTGCTGGCAACCGACAGACTGGTGGTCGATGCCTGCCGCCATGTCGTGCGCTGCGGCGAGACCCGCATCTCGCTGGCCACGCGGCCGATCCTGTTTGCGCTGCTGCGCACGCTCGCCGAGGCCTTTCCCGCCGATGCCAGCCGGGAACACCTGTTGCTCCGCGCCTTCCGGGCCCGGCATGCCGACGAATCCCACCGGGTACGCCTGCGCGTCGAAATGGGCCGGCTGCGGGCCGAGCTCGAGCCGCTTGCCGGGGCCACCGCCACGAAGGACGGTTTCCGGCTGCTGCCCCGTGGCGGGCGGGCCGTTGCCGTGCTGGCGCCGCCGCATGACGAACCGCATGCCGATGTGCTGGCCCTCTTTGCCGATGGCGAGGCCTGGTCGAGCTCCGCACTCGCCATCGCGCTCGGCACGAGCGCCCGCACCGTGCAGCGCGCACTCGAACAGCTTTCCGCCGCCGGCAAGGTGCAGGCTGTCGGCCGCAGCCGCAGCCGGCGCTGGCTGACGCCGGTGCCCGGCGCTTTCTCGACACTCTTGTTACTCCCGGGTCCGCTGCCCGGCAGCTAGAAACGGAACGCGCACCAGTTCGCGGCAGTCTTGCGGCGGCGACATGCGCAAGACCAGGGGCTGAAGCACACGGCGCCGATCCCGGCAATCGCCCCGACACGACGGGACCACCGCATCAACGGTTCAAAGGAGACAAGCATGACCACGTCCAAAGCAGACATTCTGCGCGAATACGGCCCCTTCCCCGGCGTGGACCAGGTCCACGGCGTCACCTTCGACGGCAAGGCCGTCTGGTTCGCCTCGGGCGACAAGGTCAACGCGCTCGATCCGGACGACGGCCGCGTGCTGCGCGCGATCGACCTTTCCGCCCATGCCGGCACCGCCTATGACGGCCGCCATCTCTTCCAGATCGCCGAGGACCGCATCCACAAGATCGACCCGGCCTCCGGCGCCATCGTCTCCACCATCCCCGCCCCCGGCAACGGCGGCGATTCCGGCCTCACCTGGGCGGAAGGCTCGCTCTGGGTCGGCGAGTACCGCAGCCGGCAGATCCACGAAATCGACCCGGAAACCGGCGCCGTGCGACGCACCATCGAGAGCAACCGCATGGTGACGGGCGTCACCTGGGTGGACGGCGAGCTCTGGCACGGCACCTGGGAGGGCGAGGAAAGCGACCTGCGTCGCCTCGACCCAAAAACCGGCGCCGTGCTCGACACCATCACCATGCCCGCCGGCATCGGTGTCTCCGGCCTCGAATCCGACGGCGCCGACCGCTTCTTCTGCGGCGGCGGCAACAGCGGAAAGATCCGCGCCATCCGCCGCCCGCGCTGACGGATGCCGGACGCGGCTGGCAATGCAACGAACACGGGTGCCGCCATCCTTCTGAAGGCGTGGCGGCACCGATAGCCCGGCGCGGCGTGGAGCACAGGATACGCCCGTTGATCGAGCGGACAGCCGCCTCACGAGGCCAAAAAACACGGCCTGCATTTCCCGCCCCCGTGAAACCGGAGAATTCTTTTCGCTACAACCCATCCGACACTTGCCATCGCGAGCTCAACCTCATACTCCTCTACTTTTAAGGGAATTCAACCAAAAATGGCCATCGTCCAAGATGCGCCACAAACAGGGAAGAACCGCCATGACTATCCTGGTAGGCACCGAAACCATGGTCAACACACACTTGCCGGGCCAGCAGCTGGAGCCATCCGTTGCAATGCTCAAGGACGGCGGCTGGGTGGTGACATGGCAATCCTGGGGACAGGACGGCTCGAACGACGGCGTCTACCAACAACGCTACAAACCGGATGGAACGCCAGACGGCGTCGAAGTGCTGGTAAACACGACGACCGCCGAATCGCAGTATCAACCTGCGATAACCGCCCTCAAAGACGGCGGCTGGCTTGTGACGTGGGTCGGCGATGAAGCAGGCGGCCCGGAAATCTACCAGCGGCGCTACGATGCAGACGGCACTGCGACGACCGCCGTGGGAGAGGTCATCAATACGGACGTGGGCAGCGTACAGGAAATGCCCACCGTGACCGCGTTGCCCAATGGTGGCTGGGTCGTCGTGTGGGCATCTCGGAACGATGGCGCCGGCAATGGCCACGGCATCTTCCAGCAACAGTATGATGCAAATGGCGATCCGACCACGCTCGCACAAGTTCGTGTCCACACCACACTTGCCGGAAACCAAACCAAGCCTTCCGTCGCCGTGCTGGAGGACGGCGGGTGGATCGTTACCTGGCAGTCACCCGACGCCGACGGAACCGGCATCTACCAGCAGCGTTTTAAGGCCGACGGCACCCAGGAAGGCGTGGAAACGCCTGTCAACAGCCTTACGGCGGGCGCACAGGCCAATGCCATCGTCACGGGGTTGAAGGACGGCGGCTGGGTCGTCGCCTGGCAATCACCCGATACAAATGGAACCGGCATCTACCAGCAAAGATACGACAAGGACGGCAACGCCCTGGGGTCAGGGGAAACGCAGGTCAACACGACCTCGACAGGCGATCAGAAAAATGCGTCCATCACCGCCCTGACCGATGGCGGATGGGTGGTCGCCTGGCAAAGCGCCAACGACATTTACCTACGCCACTATAATTCGAGCGGCACGGCAGTCGGAAGCGAGGTCCTCGTAAACGACATAACGGCGAGCGATCAGGAATTCCCGTCCGTAACGGCGCTACCGGGTGGCGGCTGGGTGGTCACCTGGCAGAGTTTCAAAATGGGTGTGCCTGGAGAATTCCAGAACATCGTCCAGAAGACCTACTTCGGCGTCAACGACGCCCCCACCGGGACCAATGCAACCCTCACGGCGAAGGAAAACACGGCCTATAGTTTCAAGGTCGCCGATTTCGGCTTTTCCGATACCAACGGCAACAGCCTGTCCGGTGTAAAAATAACGACGCTCCCGACGAAGGGCACTGTCCTTCTGAACGGCATTGCCATCACGGCAGGGCAGACGATCGCGGTTGCAGATATCACCGCCGGGAAATTGACCTGGGAGCCCCCGGCGGGCGAGGACGGCACCGCCCTGACGACGATCGGCTTCAAGGTCATTGACGACGGGGGCACCGATCACAACGGCAGGGATATCGACCAGACCGAGCGCGTTATCACCTTCAACGTGACACCGACGCCGACGACACCCGACACGGACAAGGGCAAGATCCTCATCGGAGGCGATGGCGACGACCGGTTCACCGGAACGAACTGGGCGGACCTGCTCTCCGGCAAGGGCGGAGACGACCATCTCGACGGTGGCGCTGGCAACGATACATTGTGGGGCGGGGAAGACGACGACCTGCTGAAGGGCGGCAGCGGCAACGACATTCTCGGCGGCGGCCCGGGCGCCGACACGCTTTTCGGCGGTGGTGGCGACGACAAGCTCTATGGCGGAAAGGATAGCGGCGCCGACAGGCTCTACGGCGGCGACGGCAAGGACAAGCTCTGGGGCGGCGGCGGCAACGACAAGCTGTATGGCGGCGATGACGACGACACCCTGGGCGGCGGCGCCGGCGACGACCTTCTCGGTGGCGGCAGCGGCAACGACATCCTCTATGGAGGCGCGGGGAGCGACCAGATTTATGGCGGCACCGGCGATGACCGGATTCATGGCGGTCCCGGCAACGACGAGCTCTGGGGTGGAGCCGGCAACGACATCTTCATCTTCCGGGAGAAGACCGGCAAGGACCGCATCATGGATTTCACCCGCGGTCAGGACAAGATCGACCTCTCGGCCTTTTCGACCCGCACGAACCCGCTGGATTTCAACGACATCAATATCCAGACGACAGCGTCAGGCGTGGTCGTCTCGATCAATGGAATCCAGGTCACGCTGGAAGGCCAGAAAAGCCTCAACAGAGATGACTTCATTCTCTAGGGTCGAGCGGGCAGCCGGCGCAGCTGTTGTTCTACGATAGCGCCCGAGCCGAAGCGTCACCGCTTCGGCTCGGAAATCCCCTAGAGACCATGGCTACCATCGTAGCCGTTGACCGGCGGCGGCGCCCAGCCGGCCGGCAGGGTTTTCGGCTTGTAGATTTCGACGACCATGGGGTAACACGCCGCCGTGTCGGACGAGTGCTGCGCAGAGCAATCCCCACCCGGGCAGGCCGACATGCAGCCGAGAAGATCGATCTCGGCGAAAAACTCCAGATAGTCGTCCGGCCGCACCGGGCTCGCCTTCATGAAATACTGGCCGGTATCGCGCGTGAAGCCGGTGCACATGAAGACGTTCAGCACGTCGTGCACATAGGTTTCCGCCTCGCGCAGCGCCATGCCGGTCTTCGCCGCAAAGGCGCGGGTGAGGTTCGAGTGGCAGCAATGGTGATACTGCCCGCCGTGGCTGAGCAGGTTGTGCGTATAGGGGTCGCAGCGCGTGCCGATCACGTCATGCACTGCGCCGCCGAACGCGTCGAAGCCGTACCAGTCGAGCGTGTCGTGCGTGATCGTCGCGATGGGGCGCAGATAGGGAAAATTGGAAAAGAGCTGGTCGCCGAGGCCGACATGGGTGCCGGCGAGCGCGCGTGTCTTGCCCGTGTAGAGCCGTTCCTTCAGATCCTGCGCATTGAAGAGGTTGAGGTCGCCCACCTGCGGCCCCTCGCTGCAGACAAGACGGCAGAAATGTCCGGCCGGCACCGACCAGGTGGCGGCCTCGCGCGGCGGTATGACGACCGTTTCGACAAGCGTCAGGTCGTCCCGGAGCGCGCGATAGGCCGCAAGGTCGGGACGCGGCAGGGTCTCGACCGGATAGCAGATCACCGGCTTGATCGCCTTGCGGGCGGCGGCGTCGCCGGGCGCCGCCGTGATGGGGGTGGGCTTCATCTTTCAGTCTCCATGTCGTGTCGCGCCGCCACCACAGGCATTGCGAGCCGCCGGCGACTATAGCCGGTTCCCGCCATCTGTCAGCCGTCCTTCGCCGACCCCGCACGTCGCGATACAGGCGGATTTTTCCGGGAACCTTGCGGCACCGCCGGCATCCAATATGGTCCCGGAAGGAGAACAAGCATGCCCGTCTTGTCCAATGCCACCCCCGCCGCCGCCATCGAGGACGAAGCTCGCCTCGTCGCGCGCGCGGCCGCTGGCGACGCCGATGCGGTCCGCCGCATCATCAAGCACCACAACCAGCGCCTCTACCGTCTCGTGCGGGCCGTCATCCGCAACAATGCAGATGCGGAGGATGTGCTGCAGGAGGCCTATCTGAAGGCCTTCGCCCATCTTCAGGGCTTCAACGGCGAGGCCTCGCTGTCGACCTGGCTGTCGCGCATCGCCCTCAACACCGCCCTAATGCGCCTTCGCGCCGAGAAACGGCTGAAGCGCGCCGCGCCCCCGGCCGGCCCGACACAGGCCGAGATCATCCCCTTCCCGCTTGCCTCCTCCATCGAGGACCCGGAGCGCCTCATGGCCCAGCGACAACTCCTGCACCTCGTCGAGGAGGCGACCGACGCGCTTCCCGAAGCTTTCCGCCTCGTCTTCGTCGCCCGTGTCATCGAGGGCCTCAGCGTCGAAGAGGCCGCCGCGCTGCTCGACCTGCCGCCGGCCACCGTCAAGACACGGCTTCACCGCGCCCGCAAGCTGATCCGGGCACGGCTTGAGGCGCAGATCGGCCCGGTGCTGATCGACGCCTTCCCCTTTGCCGGCGCGCGCTGCGACCGGTTGACGGAGGCCGTCATTGCAAAACTCGGCCTTGCAGGCTGACGGGAACCCCGGCGGCGATGCGGCATCCAATGCTGCGTTACCGAAACAGGACCGGCACCGCCGGCCAAGGAGAAACCCGATGAAGACCCTCATGACCACGCTCGGCGCCGCCTGCCTTGCCCTTGCCGCCTCCCTCGCCGGCGCTGCCGACAAGCCGACCGATCCCGAGATCGCCCATATCGCCTATAGCGCCGGGCTCATCGACGTGGAGGCCGCCAAGCTCGCTTTGTCGAAGACGAAGAATGCCGATGTGCTCGCCTTCGCCCAGTCGATGCAGAAGGACCACGAGGCCGTCAACGACATGGCCCTTGCCCTCGTCAAGAAGCTGAACGTGACGCCGCAGGACAACGCCACCAGCCAGGCCCTTGCCAGGGCCGCCGAGGACAAGCGCGCCGAACTCGCCAAGCTCGACGGCGCGGCCTTCGACAAGGCCTATATCAACAACGAGGTCGCCTATCACGGCGAGGTCAACAAGGCGCTGGAAGCCCTGCTCATCCCCTCCGCGGAAAATGCCGAGCTGAAGAGCCTGCTCGAAACCGGCCTGAAACTCTTCCAAGGCCACCAGCAGCACGCCGAACATGTCGCGGCCGCCCTGAAATGACCCTGCCCTCCCTCAACCGGCGGCAGCTCCTTGCGACAGGCGCAGCCGTCCTCGCCAGCCATGCGCTTGCCCGCGCCCATAACGGCACCGTGCACGTCGCCATCGAAAAACTCGCCTTCCTGCCCGCCGACATAAAGGTCAAGGCCGGCGAGACCATCGAATGGACCAACCGGGATCCTTTTTCCCACACCGCCACCGTCAAGGGCGGCTGGGACATCCTGATCCCACCCGGCAAGACGATCACGCACGTTGCCACCGCTGACGACAGCGTCGCCTACTACTGCCGCTTCCACCCCAACATGAAGGGAACGATCACCATCATTGCCTGACACCCTGCGCGCCGGGTGCGAACACAAGGCATACCCGGCCGACATTTGCAGCAGGGCAACGCCTTCCCCGGAAGGCGTTGCTTCCCCCCATCATCCGGCCTGCCTCCTGCAAACCTCAGCCGTCCGCGCGATGCAGTGTTCAGACGGCAATAATATTTACGCCTCCTAATGAAGCTGCTACTGTGACGCCTTCATTTCAGGCACTGCAGCACATTCACCGTTGGTCTTTCCCTCGAGGAACTGGTCATGCTCGTGAAAACTTTGCTCGCGTACGCAACGCTGGCGCTCGGCCTGTGCCTTTCATGCGCCTCCGCCAGCGCATCCACCACGACGCAGACGATCCCCGCCGATACCTGTCAGGAGATGGCGGCCGGCGGCTCCCAACCTCTCGACAGCGCACCGGAAGGCAAGGTTGGCAGGCTGGCGCTGGTGATCGGTAACGCGGCCTATGGCGGCGGCATCGCACCGCTGCGCAATCCGGCCCGGGATGCCGCCGCGGTGACGGATGTGCTGCAAAAACTGAACTTCACCGTCTTCGTGGCGCTGGACGCCCGCGGTGCGACCATCCGCGACTGTGTGTTGCGCATGCAATCCGCCCTGTCGCCCGACGATATCGCCCTGGTCTACTATTCCGGACACGGCATACAGATCGATGACCGCAACTACATCGTCGCGACGGATGCCGAGGCCGGCGGCGCCCTTTCCGATGCCTTCGTCTATATCGACGAGATCATCGATGGCGTGAAGGCGAAGTCCGCCTCCATCCTCGTTTTCCTTGACGCCTGTCGCAACAATCCGTTCGCGCGCGAGGACGCCCAGGGCCTGTCGGCATCAACCGGCCGCAGCCTCGCGCGGGGGCTGGCAAAGGTGGATGCCAACACGCCGGGCGCGAGACAGGAGGCGCGCGGGATTTTCGTCGCCTACTCCACGTCGCCCAACGCGACGGCCTCGGATGGCGAGGGAGACCTGAGCCCGTTCACAACAGCCTTTGTCACGGCCGTCAAGACGCCCGGTTTTTCCGTCCAACGCGCCCTCAGCGAGGTCTCCCGAAGCGTCGGCGAAGCGACGGACTGGTCCCAGACACCATGGATAAAATCGTCGCTCACCGCCGAAATCCTGCTGAACGGCACGATGACATTCGAGGACGCGCAGTCGGCCTCCGAAAACCACGCGGGAGCATCGAAACGGCTTCTCGGGAGGGGCGATGTCGAGGGCGCGATCGTGGAGGCTTTCCGGGGCCTTCCGCAGAGCATCGACGACAGGACCGCGGAACAGTTTCCCTTTGCCTATCAGGCGCTGACGGCGGCCACGCGCTCGAGCAGCATCGTCCTTCCCGTTCCCGCGAACAACATCCACGTCGTGGTCGCCAATGTGGGTGGCGACCGGGCCGTCGTCGCCTCCGTCGACCGCGAATATCGTGGCGTCGGAAAAGGCACGCTGGAGATCTGGGACACCGGCACGAAGACGGTGATCGGCATTCTGGGCGAGGTGGGAACCGCGGTCCCCAGCGTAAAATTCTCGGCGGACGGATCCCGCGTTGCCGCCTATCTCGGCAAGGGGATCACCAAGGTCGCCGATGCGGCGACGGGCAAGACCATCTCCACCATCAAGCTTTCCGCAGACCATCTGGGCCCGGCCTATGGTGGCTTCAATCCCCCCGTCCTGGTGTTCAGCCCGGATGGCGCCGTTCTTGTCGGAACGCTCCACAAACAGGGTCTCGCCCTGGTGCAGGGCTGGGACGTGAACAGCGGCGCCAAGCGGTTTGAGTTCGACCTTGGAACGAAATGCAACGGACTGGCCAATACGGCGGGTTGGGCATTGACCCGGGGCTTTGCGGTCCTGAGTGCCGACGGCGCCTCCCTTTCGTTCGTCTGCACGAACACCTCTACCAATGTGCCCAAGCTGCTCGTCTTCGGGCACTGGTCGCTCGTGCAGAACAGCCTGGTCGGTTCTGGGGTCGTTCCGGTTTCGAAGGAGCTCTATCCGATAGCCTTCGGCTTCAGTGCGGATGGGACGCGGATGGTCGCCACGCAACTCGACAACGGCGGATCCTATGAAATCCTCCTGTTCGATACACAGACCGGACAACAGATCGGAAAGGTGGAGAAGGGTCTCTACGCCTCCTTCTCGCCGGCGGGCGATCTCTATTCCGTCGTTGGCCAGACAGGCGCCGCCATCTTTTCGGCAAAGGATGGCAGGCGCGTCCAGGAGATGGCCGACTATGCCTACACCGTACCGGCGGCGTTTCGCGAACATGGGGAGAAGTTTGCCGACTACATCCTCCTCGACAACGACATGTCGACGCTGACGCATGACGTGTGGTGGCAGCCGCCGGATGGCCTTACCGTCGCGGACGCCGCACGCGCGCGGCTGACGGCCGAACAAAAGAACGAGGCCAAAGCCGGCGCCCTCGCCTACACCGAAATTCCATGAGGCCACACACGCATACATTCCGAGGCAAAAACGCCTCTTCGAAAACAGGCGATCGGGACCGCAGCTGAGCCGTTTTCGGATCGCTTGTGCCTGCCGGCGGGCAACATCCCCATCGGCCGACGGGGGGATACCACGACCGTCAGCACGCCCCGCCCGGGCAGCCACTGGACGACCACATGGCATGGCAACCATCTCTTCCACGCCGTGGTCGCTTCCCGGCCGATGCCGTCAAAGCTGATACCGCAACGTCTAGAGGATGAAATCGCTGGCTTTGAGGTCGATCACCCTGTCGAGAACGATGGTGAAATCGGCCTTGCCGTCTCCGTTGACGTCACCATGGATATACGTGTTGCCCGCCTTCGTCTCGTAGCGCAGTTCCCCGGCCTTCTTGTGGAACTTTTCATCGCCGATGAAATCGAAGGACTGGTTCGCAGAACTCTTCGTGCTGGCATCGATAGCCTTCAGGTCGATCTTGTCGCCCTGGCTGCGGCTGAAATCGAGGATCGTGTCGCGGCCCGAGGAGGCAACCGTTGTTTCCATGATGGACTTGAAGACGAACGTATCCGCACCGGAGCCCCCCGATAGTTTGTCCGCGCCCTGCCCGCCATAGAGCCTGTCGTTTCCAGCGCCGCCGTTCAGCTTGTCGTTGCCCGCCCCGCCATCAAGCGTGTTCCGGCCGGCATTGCCGGTCAGCGTGTTGGCAAGGCTGTTGCCGGTTCCGTTGATGTTGTCCCTGCCCTCCAGCGTCAGGTTCTCGACATGGCTGGACAGCGCGTGGCTGACGGCGGACTTGACGAGGTCGATACCCTCATCCGCCTTCTCGACGACGACATCGCCCTTTCCGACGATATAGGTGTCGTTGCCCTCGCCGCCGACCAGGCGGTCCGCGCCACCCTTGCCGTCAAGCACGTCCTTTCCGGCATAGCCATAGAGAACATCGGCCCCCTTGCTGCCGTCCAGCCTGTCGTTGCCGTCCGTGCCCTTGACCACATCGGGCGAGACGCCGCGGACGGTGACCTTGAGGTCGGCCGTGGCCGTGCCGCCGTGGCCGTCAGACACGGTGTAGCGGATGACGACCGTACGGCTCTCCCCTTCGGCAAGGTTCTGGTTCGGCGCGCTCGTCGGGTCGTAGACCAGACGACCGTTCTCGATCGAGACGGAACCGAAGCCCGAGCGCACGGAGGCGGAAACGAGGCTCAGCGCATCGCCCTCCTCGTCCCGTGCGGCGGCCAGCACATCGACGGTCAGTTTCTTGTCTTCGGCCGTCGCGGCCGTGCCGTTGGAGGGCAGCTCCGGATCGTCGTTGACGGCGGTGACGGTAAGCATGAAATCGACGAAGGCGGTTCTGGCGCTCCCGTCCGTCGCGGTCACGCGCACGGTGATGCCGCTCGCATCGCCCGTCGGCGGCGTTCCGGAAAAGGTCCGCGTCGCCGGATTGAACACCAGCCAGCTCGGCAGGGCATTGCCGTTGGAGAGCTTTGCCGAATAGCTGAGCGTGTCGCCGGCATCGGCATCCGCAAAGGTGTTGGCCGGCACGGTGTAGCTGAAGGCCCGGTCCTCCGTCGCCTGCTGCGCCGCGATCATGCCCACCACCGTTGGCGCATCGTTGACGTTCTGCACCGTCAGGGTGAAATCGATGAAACCGACCGTCCGGTCTTCGTCGATCGCAAACAGGCGAATGGTGACCTCCCCGACATCGTCATTGTCGGGCGTGCCGGAAAAGGTCCGTGTCGCGGGATCGAAGGTGAGCCAGGCCGGAAGCGGGTCATGGTTCGTCAGAGACGCGGCATAGGTCATCGTGTCGCCGGCATCGACATCGATGAACGTATTGGCGGGAAGGGTGAGGCTGAACGCCGTATCCTCGCTCGCCACCTGAGCAGCGATCGTCCCGTTCGGCTCCGGCGGATCGTTGACATTGTCGACCGTCAGCGTGAAATCGACGGAAACGCTTTCGCCGCCCCCATCGGTCGCGATGACGCGGATGCTGATCTCCCCGACATCGCCGTTCTCGGGCGTGCCGGAGAAGGTTCGGGTCTCGGGATCGAATTCCAGCCAGGCCGGCAGGTCGTCGCCATTGGCGAGCGTTGCCGTAAAGGTCAGCCGATCGAGCGCGTCGGCATCGGAGAAGGTGTTTGCGGCGAAGGTGAAGCTGAAGGCGCTGTCCTCCGTCGCCTGCTGCGCCGCGATCGTGTTGCCGACGGTCGGCGCGTCGTTGCCGACCCAAAAGGTGCGCTGGTAGAGGCCGAGCCCGTCGCCGTCCTGCCCGGCGGATTGCCAGGTCACGACCCAGCCGCCGTCCGGCAGGGCGGTGACCTTGATGACCTTCTGGTCGCCCTCCGTTTCGCCGTTGACCCGCGTCTCGCCGCCGACCGGCTGCCCGTTGGCACCATAGACCTGCTGGTAGACACCCAAGCCGCTGCCATCCTGATTGGTCGACTCCCAGGTCACGACCCAGCCGCCGCCCGTCAGCGCGACGACGGAGTGAACATATTGCCAGCCCTCGACGGTCGTATTGACCATCGTTTCCGGGCCAAGCGCATCGCCGTTGGCGTCGTAGACCCTCTGGAAAAGGCCGTTGCTCGTCCCCGCGCTGGTGTCGTCGTCGCCGACCCACGACACGACCCAACCGCCGCCTTCCAGAAGCGCTATCTGCACGAAGTTCTGCGGACCGTCACTGCCGCGATTGATCTGCGTGACGGTGCCAGCGTTGCCATTTTCATCATAGACCCGCTGATAGACCTCGCTGTTGAGCCCGCTTCCCGCGCTCCAGGCGACAATCCAGCCTCCGCCAGGGCGGACGATGACTTCATAGTACGGACCGTTGAGCGTCGACCCGCCCGTGTTCACGCCCTCGTTGGAACCGACCAGCGCACCATGCTCGTCAAAGACCTGCTGGTAGAGATTGTAGTCGCTTGCCACCCATGTCGCGACGAAGCCGCCGTTTGCGAGTGGTGTGACCTTGGCGTTCTCCCAGAAAAGGCTCGACGTCTGGGTATCGACGCGCATTGCCGGCATGACCGGGTTGCCGTCGGCGTCGAATGTCGCGACGTGAACGCCTTTCGAGATAAAATAATCGGTCGACCAGATAGCCGCCCAGCCGCCATCCGGTAGGGCGACGATCTGCGCATCCTGCGGCCTGCCGAATTGAACGGCAATCACCAGGCTGGGGCCTGCCGTTCCATCAGCCTGAAAGATTTGCGCCTGAAGGCTTTGATAGGAGATACCCCACATCGTCACCCAGCCGCCGTCGGTGAGCGCAACGACCTGCGGCGCCTCGAAATTTACGGCCGACCCGAGATCCGGACTGACCCGCGTCTCGGACCCGGCCGGCTCACCATGGGCGTCATAGGCCTGCTGGTAGATGTCATGGCCCTGCTGCCAGGTCACCACCCAGCCGCCATTGGAGAGTGCCGTGACGCTCTGCGCGGTCTGGTTCCCGCCGGTCGTGGTGTTGATCCGGCTTTCCGTCGTACTTCCAAACATAACGTTCCCCAAAATGTCATTCCCCTGCACAACGGGCGGCGCCAGTCCCGATGCCGGAAATCGTGTCCCCGCTGCCGTGGCGTCGTGTTGGCAACCAAAGCGTCCCGCGGGCGGGCGCTCGAAACCACGCTGTCGCTATCGACATTCGTCGGCCGCCGCCCTCGGCCAAGGCACGAATGCCGTTCCCCATTCCCGTGCGCGACATAGATAATCCCGCCGCCAGCGAAGGTCCTGATACGGCCGCCCCAGCTTTCTGAAATTTTCTGATTTTTTCTGAAACGACAGGCGAAGCGCTGAACTGGTCCCGCAAGTGCCCTCCTCCGGAGCCACGCTTCGGTGGTTTGCGGCCACGGCGGGTTCTCTTTGTTTGCGCTACAGCGCGGCGGACCGCTGCCTCCGTCAAGCAAACGGGCCGGCAGGATTTCGCCACGGCCCGCGCCATTCTTGACAAACACCGCGCCGGTAAGCCCGGCGATGGCGATGCGTCGGTTGCGCGCGCAAGGCTACCCCTGTGCGCAATCCAAATGCCATGGTGCGTCTTGATGAGGCCCTGGGAGCACTCGCTTGCGGAGTGTTATAATCGTACTGGGTGTGCTCGCAGGCCTCTTCACACACGAAGCCAGCATAAATGGAAAGAAAGCATCGCTTAATTTTTCTAAAAGGAAAAAATGTGTTGCTATTTTTTTCCTAATTCCTATTCTCCCCTCATCGAGCCAGCCATACAAGAAGGACAGAATGCGCGCTGTATTGGACCGGATAGACAGGCACCTCACGAAACTGCTGTCGGACGACGGTCGTGACGGGGTCAATGATTTGGCGGAGCGTCTGGGCCTCAGCCCCCCGACCGTGCGGGCGCGCCTGAAATCCTTGATCGAGCGGAACCTGCTGAAGATCGTCGGCGTGCTGAACATATCGGAGCGGCCCGAACTCGTGTGCGCGATGGTTGGCATCCGCGCAAATGGCCATGGCCGGCTGAACGAGATTGCCAAAAAGATTTCCGAATTGCCCTATGTGGCCTCCGTCAGCCTCGTGACCGGCCGCTACGACATCATTGCCGAAGTGCTGTTCGAAGGGGACATGGACGAACTCTACCGGGTTACCAGCGAGCTGCTGCCCGGCCTGGAGGAACCAGGCGTGATCCGCAGCAGCGAAACCTTCGTGGTGATGAAATCACACAACAAATGGCTCAGCTTGCCGAAAGGCGTCTGGGACGACGAAATCGGCAGAGACGACCTCGCTGCAGATCCGGGCCGGGAGTGATGGGCGGCCTGTAGGAAGCAAAGGCCGGGAGGTCCGGTATTTCAATAAATGGGAGAGGATGAATGAGCAAACTCAATGCGTTTGTTCTGACGGCGACGCTTGCCGTCATGACACAGGCCGCAGGTGCAACTTCGGTCAATGCCGGCACGCTGGACGACATCATTGCACGCGGCGAATTGCGCGTCGCAGTGCAAACCCAGGGGCCTCCCTTCTCGTTCATGGACAAGAGCGGCAACAGGACCGGCAGCGCCATCGATCTGACAACGCTGATGGCAAAGGAGATGGGCGTCAAGGTCGTTTATCTCGACTTCGACTGGGACGGCCTGCTGCCGGCGCTGATGTCCGGCAAGGCAGACATTCTCGCTGCAGACATGACGCCGACGCTGGCGCGCGCAACCAAAGTCGGTTTTACCAAGCCTTTCATGTATGTTGGCGCTGTCGCCTTCAGCAAGGGCGACGGTGCGTTCAAGACCGTCGAGGATTGCAGGGCGCCCGGCACGACGATCGCGGTGCTCCTCGGTTCGACCGGCGAGAAACTCGCTCCGGTGGCATTCCCGCAAGGCCAGGTCAAATCGTTCAAGGGCTCGGGTACCCTGCTCCTGGACGCGGTCGCTTCAGGCCAGGCTGATTGCGGACTGAACGACAGCTCGGCCGTCGCGGCGCAAACGGCCACATACGGTGCCGGCACGTTCACGGTTTTTCCGGACCTCCTTTCCAAGGAACCGCTGGCCTATGCCGTGCGATACGACTCGATGGATCTCCTTACCTGGGCAAACCTGTTCATCGACAACACCACGCTCGACGGGCGGCTTCAGGAAAACCTCAACTATTGGGTAAACTCGGACAAGTGGAAAGCCGAGCACTAGAGTCCGTCAGCGTCGTACTGAATCTGACAGCTTCAGCGTTCTTTGTTTTCGTTTGTCTTCTCGGGCAAGCCGGATTCCACTTTTCCCTGACAAACTCTCGTTCCGAGCGCCGACATCACGGGCGGATGACTGCCCGTGATCGCGCGCCGCATCCTGCCTTGAAAATCGGTGCCATGTTTGGAAACCTGAATACGCGTGTGATGCTGGAATATCTGCCGGACATCTGGCAGGGTTTTCTCGCGACGCTCCTGTTGTCGGCTGCCGGTTTTGCCGGGGCCATTGTTCTCGGCATCATTGCCTGCACTCTCAGCATCCAGCCGCTGCGCTGGCTCAAATGGCCTGCCGTGGCCTATGTCGATGCAATTCGCGCGACACCGTTGTTGGCGCAGCTCTACTTTCTGTATTTCGGATTGCCCCGCCTCGGCATTCTGGTGCCGGAAATCGTGATCGGGGTCATCGCGCTGTCCTTGAACTCCGGTGCCTACGTCGCCGAAATTGTCCGCTCGGGGATTCTCTCGATCCAGCGCGGGCAGATCGAGGCGGCGATGAGCACCGGGCTAACCTATCTGCAGCGCATGCGGTTGATTGTCCTTCCGCAAGCCGTGCGGCCCACGGTATCGCCACTGATCGGCCAGGCCATCGTGCTGGTCAAGGACTCATCCCTGCTGTCGCTCATCTCGGTGGTGGAGCTGACGCGCGCCGGGCAGATGATCGCCATCGATCGCTTCATGCCGGTCGAAGGCCTCGTTGCAACGGCACTTGCCTATCTCGTTTTGTACTACACCCTGAAAGCACTGGCGGGCCTTTGGGCACACCAGAGCCAGCATCCCGGCAAGGCCTGAGGGAGGAGCGGAGATGGTATGGTTCCAGATTGACCAGGCAATCGGCTACTGGCCCGTTTTGCTGAAGGGCATCGGCATGACGGTGTCGCTATCCGCGCTGAGCCTTGTCATAGGCGTTGCCGTCGGCTTCGCATTCGGCATCGTTCGCGCGGGATCGCAACGCTGGCTTTCGCAGCTGGTGGGTCTCTATGTGGATTTCTTTAGAGGCACGCCGTTCCTCGTCCAGGTGTTCCTCGTCTTTTTCATTCTGCCCGAAACGGGAATAGAATTGAGCGCCTTCTGGGCGGGCGTGGTCGCCCTGTCGAATGCCGCCGCCTGCTTCATCGGAGAGATCGTCGCATCAGGCATCAAAGCCGTACCGCCGGGGCAATCGGAAGCGGCGGCGGCCTCGGGTCTGACCCGCACCCAGCAGATGCGCCACGTCATCCTGCCGCAGGCCACCCGGATTGTGACCCCGTCCCTCGTCGGGCAGTTCGTGCTGTTGATCAAGGATTCGTCCGTCGTCTCCGCCATCGGCCTGCTGGATCTGACGCGGGTGGGCTGGGTGATGGTGCAGTCGATCCCCAACGGCCTTCTCGTCTTCGCGATCGTGGGCCTGTCGTACTTCGTGATCTGCTACCCGCTGATCTATCTGGCGCGCCGTATGGAAGGCCAGGGCCAGCCCACGGCCCTGTGACGGGAATGCCATGACTGTCACGACCTTGTTCCCACTGGATATCACCCCATGATCGAGTTTCAATCTCTCAACAAATGGTATGGCCCCCTGCACGTCCTGAACGATGTCAATCTCAGCGTTGGCAAGGGGGAGGTCGTCGTGGTCTGTGGCCCGTCCGGTTCGGGTAAAAGCACGCTGATCAGATGCGTCAATGGCCTGGAGACGTTTCAGAAGGGCGGCTTGACCGTCGATGGCGCAAGGCTCGGCACCCCTGAAACGCGGTTGCGCAATCTGCGGATGGAGGTCGGTTTCGTGTTCCAGCAGTTCAACCTGTATCCGCACAAAACTGCCCTGGAGAATGTGGTCCTCGCGCCGGTCCACGTGCGCAAGCTTCCCAGAGCCGAGGCGGAGGCGCGCGGCCGGGCCCTGCTGGAAAAGGTCGACCTCGGCGACAAGATGGGCAACTATCCCCATCAGCTCTCCGGCGGCCAGCAGCAACGGGTCGCTATCGTCAGGTCGCTGGCAATGCAGCCCAAAATCATGCTGTTCGATGAGCCGACCTCTGCGCTGGACCCCGAGATGATCAATGAAGTGCTGGATGTGATGGTGTCGCTCGCGCGGGAAGGCATGACGATGATGGTCGTGACTCACGAAATGGGTTTCGCCCGGCGGGTGGCCGATCGGGTTATCTTCATGGATCGCGGCGCCATCGTCGAAGCTGCAAAACCAGAGATATTCTTCACCGCGCCGCAAAACGACCGGACGCGGGATTTCCTCGGCAAGATCCTGCAGCACTAGGGTCGAAACCCTGTCAATTCGGGTGGGATGTTCCATGCAAACGCGTGTGAATGAAACTGCGCCTTTGGCGATTGCCATCGTTGGCGCGGGCATCGTGGGATGCGCGACCGCTTTCGCCCTGGCCCTCGACGGCCACAAGGTGACAGTGTTCGATCCTGACCTGCCGGGAGCCGGCACCTCCTCCGGCAATGCAGGCGGCATTGTTACCGGCTCCGTGACGCCGACTGCGACGCCGGATGTCCTGCGTGCCCTTCCGTCCTATCTGCTGGATCGGTCTTCCCCCGCGGTCCTTCGCATGCGCCATTCAATTCGCGTGCTGCCTTGGCTTGTGCGCTTCATCCGCGCCGCCAGGCCGGCCGAGGTCGATCGGATCTCGGCGGCACTCCATCCGCTCGTCTCGCAGTCCCTTGCCGCGCATCAAACCCTCGCGTCGCGATGCGGTGCCCAGTCGTTGATTGGCCAGGAGGGTTGGTTGAAGGTCTATGGCTCGCAACAGGAGTTCGAGGCCACCGCGCTGGATCGCCGTCTGATGGATCGTTTTGGGGTTCGCTACACGATCCTCGACCGCAAGGCCCTGACCGATCTGGAGCCAAACCTCGACCCTTCCCTTTGCCTTTTCGGGCTTCATCAATTCGAGAGCGGCTTCGTGCGCAACCCCGGGGCCTTGGCCAACGCCTATCTTGAAGGCGCGTCGCGATTGGGTGCCGTGCATTTGCGCCGGCATGTCAAAGGCGTTGCACGCGGGCCTCAAGCGGGCGCCACAGTCCATGCCGAGGACGGGGTGCGCAGTTTCGATCGTTTGGTCATTGCGGCAGGGGCCTGGTCGGCCAATTTGGTGCGGCAGGTCGGCGACCGCGTAAGCCTGGATACCGAGCGCGGATACCACATCGCATTCGGAGAAGAGACGGGCCGGCTGCTGCGCGGTCCGGTGGTCATCCCACGCTTGTCGCTGGTGCTTTCGCCGATGCACGACGGGGTTCGCCTGGTAAGCGGCGATGAACTCGCCGGGCTGAAGGCGCCGCCGAACTATTCCCGGATACGGGCACTCATCCCGTCGGCCAGAAGCGCTCTTCCCGCCTTGAAAGACAGAATGCCCGTGACCGAGTGGATGGGTTTCCGGCCATCCACACCGGACTCGCTGCCCGTGATCGGCCCGTCACCTCGCAACCCCGATGTTTTCTATGCATTCGGCCATGGCCATCTCGGATTGACGATGGCCGCACGCACGGCGGAACTGGTGCGCGACGGCATGACGGACCGTCGTTCGAAGCCGCAACTGGCGCCCTATCTGATCGACCGCTTTGGCTGAGTGCCGATTTGTGCCCAGAGCCGGTTCGCAGGCCAGTTCCCTCCATGGGTTTGCGCTCGCGGCCGGCAGCAGGAAACGGATCTCGCAGGGCGCCGCCGGTGGAGGTCGACCGCCTTCGTCTACATTTCGGAAAAAATGTGCTTCAGGTTCCGCCCCAGCGTCACGGTCCGCGCGACCATCAGCACGATCATCCCCATCCAAAGACCGTGGTTGCCCCAGATTTGCTGGAGACCATAGGCCGACACGAGGAAGATGGCTGTCGAAATGAACATGCTGTTGCGCAGGTCCCGCGTGCGGATCGCACCGATGAACACGCCGTCGAGCATGTAGCCGAAAACCGAGATGAGAGGCAGGGCGATGACGTAGGGCAGGAACTGGGTAGCTGTGGCGCGCACGTCCTCCTGATTGGTCAGAAGTGCGATGATCTGCGAGCCCGCCACGGCATAGCAAAGCGAAAACAGGAGGGCGACCAGCCCCGACCAAAGGAATGCGGCCCTGATCACCCGGCGCAGCGCTTCCCGGCGGCGGGCGCCGATCGCCGAGCCGACGAGCGTTTCCGTGGCATGCGCGAAGCCGTCGAGACCGTAGGACGTGATGCCGTGGAGGTTCAGGAGAACCGCGTTGGCGGCCAGGATGGCATCGCCTTCCGCAGCGCCGCTGCGGGCGAACCAGCCGAAGCAGATCAGGAGAAGCAGACTGCGCAGGAATATGTCGCGATTGACCGCGACCAGCCGGCGAAAGGCGGCTCCATCCAGCAGGTCCCGCCACGCCAGCGCAGGATTTGCCCTGAATGGCCGAACGATAGCCAGACCGATGATGAAGGCTGCCCACTCGGCAAGAGCGGTGCCGGCGCCGATACCGGCAACGCCCCAGTCGAAGACGAGGACGAGCGCCAGCGTCGCGGCCAGGTTGATCACGTTGAGGGCGATCTGAAGGGCAAGCGAAACCATCACGCGCTGGCGACCGAGGAGATAACCGAGCAGGACGAAGTTCCCAAGAGATGCAGGCGCCGACCAGATTCGGGCAAAGGCATATGCGGCGGCACTCTCGTAGACCGCCTCGCTTCCACCGAGAAGGGCAAGCCCGGTCTCGATGATCGGCTTCTGCAACAGGACGATGGCCCCGCCACCGGCCGCGGCGACGAGAAGGGCCCGCAGCAGGTGCTTGCGCACGAGGGCGCTGTCATCCGCGCCCCAGGCCTGGGCGACCAGACCGGTCGTCGCCATCCGCAGGAAGCTGAAGCTCCAGAAGAGGAAATTGAACAGCACCCCGCCCAGCGCCACGCCGCCCAGGAACCACGGCCCGGGAAGATGCCCCGCCACCATCGTATCGACCAGCGACAATACCGGCTGCGCCAGATTGGCCAGAATGATGGGAAGCGCCAGGGTGAGCATCCGGCGGTTCCAGTTTTCGTGTTGGTCGACAGGTAACGGAATGTTCATTGTTCGAAGGCCCCGGCGGAAACCAAACAGCGGCCGCGTCCGCCTGACCTGATGTCATCGCAATTTCGTGTGCCGGCGTTTCCGATCCGGCCCGCCGGCACGGTTTTCCGCGCTTACCAATCCATGACGACCTTGCCCGAACTGCCCGTGCGCATCGCCTCGAACCCCGCCTGATAGTCATCGATGGCAATCCGGTGGGTGATCAGGCCGGAAACATCCAGCGGCCCCTGAACCAGGGCGATCATCTTGTACCAGGTCTCGTACATCTCGCGGCCGTAGATGCCCTTGAGGTGCAGCATCTTGAAGATGACCTTGTTCCAGTCGATCTCGAATCCGGTCGGGGCGATGCCGAGAATGGCGATCTTGCCGCCATTGTTCATCGCGTCGATCATGTCGCGGAAGGCCGGTGCCGCGCCCGACATCTCGAGGCCGACGTCGAAACCTTCCGTCATGCCGATGGTCGGCATCACGTCCTTGAGCTTTTCCCGCGACGCATCGACGACGTAGCGCACGCCCATCTTGCGGGCGAGTTCCAGGCGGACCGGATTGATATCGGTGATGACGACCTTCCGCGCACCGGCACATTGGGCGACCAACGCCCCCATGATGCCGATCGGCCCTGCACCGGTGACGAGCACGTCCTCGCCGACGAGATCGAAGGACAGCGCGGTGTGCACGGCATTGCCGAGCGGATCGAAGATCGCGGCGATCTCATCCGGAACGTCATCCGGGATCGGCACGACATTCTCCTGCGGTATCGCAAGATATTCGGCAAAGGCGCCCGGCCGGTTGACGCCGACGCCCAGCGTGTTGCGGCACAGGTGCCCCCGGCCCGCACGGCAGTTGCGGCAATGGCCGCAGACGATGTGCCCCTCGCCCGAAACCCGTTGCCCGACCTTGTACTGCGTGACAGCCGACCCGAAATCCGCGATCGTGCCGACGAATTCGTGGCCCGTCACCATCTGGACCGGAACGGTCTTCTGCGCCCACTGGTCCCAGTTGTAGATGTGGACATCGGTCCCGCAGATCGCGGTCTTCCGGATCTTGATCAGGACGTCGTTCGGGCCGATGTCCGGAACGGGAACCTCCTCCATCCAGATTCCCGGCTCGGACTTCGCCTTCACCAGCGCTCGCATTGTGTTCGACATGTGTTCGTCTCAGCCCTTCGTGGCTCACGCCGCCCCGCAAACGGGGCCGTATCTGTTTCAGAATGGGCCGGCAGCACCGCCGCTTCCGGAAGGCGGCTGCCGGCAACCTGCCGTTTATCCGATCACGCCGAGCTCACGCCCGACCTCTGCGAAGACGTCGATGGCCTTGCGGACATCCGCCTCGCCGTGCGCCGCCGACATCTGGGTGCGGATGCGCGCCTGGCCGCGCGGCACGACCGGGAAGGAAAAGCCGATCACATAGACGCCCCGCGCCAGCATGCGCGAGGCCATCTC
>NZ_KQ410730.1 GCF_001262505.1 Shinella sp. SUS2 | reverse complement strand
AGGTGGCCGGTTTTTACTCCGCCCGCGGCTGGACTATTCCGCCGCTACCGTGGCCGACTTTTCCACCGCCGCTCTCACAGCGCTGCCGGGCGCACGGCGTCATGATCCGCAACATGGGCGACGTCATTTCGATTTGTCCGCCCTTCGTCATGACGCTTGAGGAAGTCGACCAGCTCGTCGACGGGATAGCGGCGGCGCTCGACGATGCCGCCGCCCGGCTTGCAGCGTGAGGGCGTGACGATGGATGATTTTGTCAATCTGGACCTCACCGCGCAGGCGGATCTCGTAAAGTCGGGGCAGGTCACGGCCGGGGAGCTGGTCGAGGCGGCCATCCGGCGTGCTGAAAAGGTGAACCCCGCGATCAACGCCATCATCGCCCCGCTCTATGACGAAGGGCGTGCGGAAGCCGCGCAGGCGGGCAAGGACAGCCTCTTTGCCGGGGCGCCGTTCCTGGTGAAGGACCTCTATTGTCACATGAAGGGCGTGCCGACCACCGGCGCCTCCCGGCTGACCCGGAACTTCGTGCCCGCCCGGGACAGCGAGCTGATGCGCCGCTACCGCGCGGCCGGTCTCAGCACGTTCGGCAAGACCAACCTGTGTGAGTTCGGCACGCTGGGCACCACCGAGCCGAAGCTGTTCGGCCCGACGCGCAATCCCTGGAACGTCGCGCGGTCGAGCGGTGGCTCGAGCGGCGGCGCCGGCGCGGCGGTGGCGGCGGGCATCGTGCCGGCGGCACATGGCGGCGACGGTGCCGGTTCCATCCGCATCCCCGCGTCGTGCTGCGGCGTCTTCGGACTGAAACCCTCGCGCGGGCGCATCACGCTGGGGCCGGATCTCGGCGACAGCACGGGCGGGATCGTGAACGAACATGTCCTCTCCCGCAGCGTGCGCGACAGCGCCGCCCTTCTCGATGCCACACAGGGTTCGATGCCCGGCGACCCGTACACGGCACCGTCCCCCTCGGGTCGCTATGCCGATGCGATCCGGATGAAGCCGCGCCGCCTGCGCATCGGCTTCACCACGGCCTCCCTGCTCGGCACCGCGGTCGATTCCGACTGCGTCGCGGCGACGATCGACACGGCGCGCCTTTGCGAAAGCCTCGGCCACGAGGTCGTGGAATGCACGCCGACGATCGATGGGGAGACCTACAGCACTCTCTACAAGCGGTTCTGGGCGATGACGGCGACACGCGCGATCACCGCGCTGGCGCGAAATCGCGGCGAGACCCCGTCTGCGCTCGTGGGCGAGGTGGAGAGCTTCAACCAGTATCTCTACGGTGTCGGCTCGCGGATTTCGGCGGCCGACTATCTCGTCGATCTCAACTGGTTCCACACGACGGGCAGGACGCTGGCGAATTTCCTGCTCGACGTCGACGTCTGGCTGACCCCGACGCTCGGCACGCCACCGCCGGAACTCGGCCATTTCGATGCCGACAGGCATGGCGGAGAGGCGGTCATGGAGCGTTTTCTCGAGTTTCTCGCCTTCACGACCTTCGCCAACATGGCGGGCCTGCCGGCAATGAGCATGCCGCTCTCCTGGACGGCCGACGGCCTGCCCGTCGGTACGCAGTTCACCGGCCGGTTCGACGACGAGGCGACATTGCTTCAGCTCGCGGCGCAACTGGAAGAGGCGCGCCCCTGGGCGCAGCGCCGCCCCGCCGTCCACGCGGCTGAATGACAGATAAAAAGGGGAACCAGAATGTCATCCTCCAACTACGTCGAATTCCTCAACATCGACAAGAGCTACGACGGCCGCAGCCTCGTGGTCGACGATCTCAACCTCACCATCGCGAAGGGTGAGTTCCTGACCATGCTCGGGCCGTCCGGCTCGGGAAAGACGACGAGCCTGATGATGCTGGCGGGCTTCGAGGCGCCGAGTTCCGGCAGCATCCGGATCGACGGGCGGTCGCTGGAGGCCGTGCCGCCGCATCGCCGGAACATCGGCATGGTGTTCCAGAACTATGCGCTCTTTCCCCATCTCACGGTCGCCGAAAACCTCGACTATCCCTTGCGGGTGCGCAAGATCGCGAAGGGAGAGCGGGCCGGCCGCGTCCGAAGGGCGCTGGACATGGTCCAGATGGGGGCGATGGGCGAAAGAAAGCCGACCCAGCTCTCCGGCGGGCAGCAGCAGCGCATCGCGCTCGCCCGTGCCATCATCTTCGAGCCGGATGTGGTGCTGATGGACGAACCGCTCGGCGCGCTGGACAAGAACCTGCGCGAACATCTCCAGCTCGAGATCAAGCATCTCCACGAGCGCCTCGGCATCACCGTCGTCTATGTCACGCACGACCAGTCCGAGGCGCTGACCATGTCCGACCGCGTCGCCGTGTTCAATGCCGGCAGGATCGAGCAGCTTGCGCCGCCGAGCGAGCTCTACGAGCGTCCCGCGACGGCCTTCGTCGCCGGCTTCATCGGCGAGAACAACCGGTTTACCGGCAAGATCGTCAGCAGCAGCGACGGCGGCGAATACGGCGTGCGCACGGAGGACGGGCAGGTCATCAGCGTTTCCAGCAGCACGGCCTTTTCGAAGGGCCAGCCCGTCATCGTCTCCCTGCGTCCGGAACGGCTCTATGTCGACCAGGCCGCCGCCTGCGCAAACCGCTTTTCCGGAACGGTCGACGAGGTCATCTATCTCGGCGACCACCGTCGGGTGCATGTCCGCTTCGGGGAGAATGCGACGCTTGTCGCCAAGATCCCCAATGCGGGCACGGGCAGCGATATCGCGCCGGCGCAGGCCATTTCGCTCGGCTGGAACAGCCGCGACGCCGTTTTGATCCCGGCCTGACATGAAGGCGGTCTATTGCGACCGGCATCGGCTGCACAGCCCGGGCACCGTCGTCGAAGGCGGCGTTGCCCGGCCGAGCCGGGACGTGCCCGCCCGTCTCGATGCACTCTTGCGGGCGGTGCGGCGTGCCGGGCTTGCGGTGGTCGATGCCGTCGATCACGGCACCGCACCGCTCGCGGCCGTCCATACGGACCGTTATCTCGACTTTCTCGCGGCATCGGAAGGTGCGGAGCACGGGCCGCTCGCGCCCGCCATCTTCGAAACCCGTCCCGATGCCTATCGGCCGGACTGGTCGCCGATCGCCAAGGCGGGGTATCATCTGCGGGATCAGATAACCCCTCTTGGCGCGGGCACATGGCAGGCCGCATACTGGGCGGCGCAGGTGGCGCTTACCGCCGCTGCGCTCATCCGCGCGGGCGAACGGCGGGCCTATGCGCTCTGCCGGCCGTCGGGCCATCATGCCGGCCGCGACTTCGGCGGCGGCGCGACCTATCTCAACAATGCCGCCATTGCGGCACGGGCGCTTGCTACATCCCTCGGGCGGGTAAGCCTCATCGATATCGACGTTCACCACGGCAACGGCACGCAGGATATCTTCTGGGAGGATCCGCACGTCTTCTTCGCCTCCCTGCACCGCAGCCCGGCCGGCTACTATCCGCATCTCACCGGTTTTTCCGACGAGACCGGGGGGCAACCGGCCCCGGGCCTCACGCTGAACCACCCCCTTGCGGAAGGAACCGGCGATGCGGCCTATCTCATGGCATTCACGGCCTGCCTCGATGCCGCGCTCGCCCACCGGCCCGCGGCGCTGGTCATCTCCCTCGGCTTCGACGCGCTGGCGAGCGATCCGGCCCGGGGCCTCCAGCTGACTGCCGATGCCTTCGGGACGATAGGTAACCGGCTCGGACGGCTCGATCTGCCGGTCCTGTTGGTGCAGGAGGGCGGATACGATCTGGCGACCCTGGAACAGGCCGCCACCCGGTTCCTCTCCGCTTTCACGGGTGATGGCTGAGCAAAGCCATCACCCGGGAACGGACGTCTACGACCAGCGCGCGACCGGTGTCGACATTGCCTTCCGCAGGGGCTGCGTGCGGGCCTCGGAAGTCCTGACGGGTGTCGAGACAGAGGCGGGGCGGGCCTTCTGCACGGGCTTGGCGGCGAGATCCTCGAGGAACGTGTCGCACCAGGTGAAGACGTCGTTGGCGCGCAGCGTCGTCATCATGGCGCTCCAGCGCTCCCGCCGCTCCTCCAGGGGCATGGCGAGGCTTCGGGCGATGGCTTCCGCGGTACCCTCGACGTCGTAGGGGTTGACGAGCACGGCCTCCTTCAGCTCCTGCGCGGCGCCGGCGAAACGGGAGAGCAACAGGACGCCGGGATCTTCCTCCCTCTGCGCCGCCACGAACTCCTTGGCGACGAGGTTCATGCCGTCGCGCAATGGCGTGACCAGGGCGAGCTTGGCCATGCGGTAGAGCCCGGCGAGAGCCGGCCGGCGCAGCGAGCGGTTGATGTAGCGGATCGGCACCCAGTCGACCGTGCCGAGCGCGCCGTTGACGCGACCGGCCTGTTCCGCGACGGCCCGCTGCATCGCCTCGTATTCCGGTACTTCGGAGCGGGATTTCGGTGTGATCTGCAGCAGCGTCACCTTGCGCTGGCTGTCGGAATGGCGGGTCAGGAAGGATTCGAACGCATCGATGCGCTGGGTGATGCCCTTGGAATAGTCGAGCCGGTCGACGCCGATGATCAGCTGCTTGCCGTCGAGGCTCTGCAGCATGCGCTTGTGCAGCGCGGTCTGTGCCGCCCGTTTCGCCAGCGCGGCGAATTCTTCCGTCTCGATGCCGATCGGATAGGGCCGGGCGGTGAAGACGCGCCCATCGGTGGCAAAGCGCGAAGCATCCAGACGGGCGGCGAGGTCGCGTCGCGACAGGCAGTCGGCAAAGTTCTCGCGATCATGTTCGGTCTGGAAACCAAGCACGTCATAGGCGGTCAGGCTCGTCAGAAGTGCCTCGTGCACCGGCATGGCATGGAAGACGTCCGGTGCCGGCCAGGGAATGTGCAGGAAGAAGCCGATCCGGTTGGTCACACCCTGACGGCGCAGCTCGGCGGCCAGCGGGATGAGATGATAGTCGTGGATCCAGATCAGGTCGTCCGGCTCGATGAGCGGCAGGAGGCGGCTTGCAAAGAAGCGGTTCACGCGGAAATAGCCGGCCATCTCGCGCCGGCCATATTCGGCAAGGTCCAGCCTGTAGTGGCAGATCGGCCAGAGCACCCGGTTTGCAAAGCCCTGGTAGTATTCCTCGACATCGCGTTCCGTGAGGTCGGTGAGGGCGTATTCGATATTGCCCTCCTTCTGCATCTGCAGCGGCCCGACCGCATCGTCCGCGCAGGATCGGCCGGACCAGCCGAGCCAGAGCCCGCCGCGCGCTTCGAGTGCCGATTGAAGGGCGACCGCCAGCCCTCCGGCAGGAGCGGTGCCGCTCTTGTCGGGAATGGGAACGCGGTTGGAAACGACGACGAGACGAGCCATGAATTCACTACACCTTTGGGGCCGCACGTCCCATTGCAGGGGCGCGTCGAACCCTGAAAAGAGGGATTTTGCGCCAGCGAACGGCGCCAGCGAACTTTTCGCAACGCAGCGTAAACCGTCCACCGGCGCGAAGGTTCCCTCCACCCCGGCTGGTTTTTCGTGGCCGGGCGCATGCCCGGCCTGTCCCGGAGGTGTTCGGGGGGCTCCAAAGTCGGCAGAGTTCAGGACTGCTGGAGCGAGGCGTCCTCTTCGGCCTGCCGCTCCCTGTGGCGGGGGCCCTTGGGGAACCATCCGGAAACGCGCGTTCCGACCGGATCGAGCAGCGTCAGCACCACGGGCACGAAGACGAGCGTCAGAAGCGTGGAGGAGATGAGGCCGCCGATGACAGCATGGGCCATCGGGGCGCGCTGCTCGCCGCCCTCGCCGAGGCCGATGGCCATCGGCAGCATGCCGAAGATCATCGCCAGCGTCGTCATGATGATCGGCCGCAGGCGCACCGCGCCGGCATCCGCGAGGCTGTCCTGAAGGCTCTTGCCTTCCCGCCGGCCCTGGTTGGAATAATCAACGAGCAGGATCGCGTTCTTGGTGACGAGGCCCATCAGCATGATGAAGCCGATGATCGAGAACATGTTGAGCGTCGAGCCGGTGACGAGAAGGCCGATCAGCACGCCGATCAGCGAGAGCGGCAGCGTCATCATGATGGCGACCGGCTGAAGGAAGGACCCGAACTGCGAGGCAAGGATGATGTAGATGAAGATGACGGCGAGGGCGAGCGACTGGAGCGCATAACCCATGCTCTCCTCGAGGTTTTCGGCATCACCCCCGAAGCTGATGCGGTAGCCCGCCGGGATCTGCATCTTGGCGATGGCGGCGTTCAGATCCTCCGTCACGTCGCCGAGCGCCCGCCCCTCGATATTGCTCTTGATCCGGATCTCGCGCGAGAGGTCCTTGCGCGTGATGGCGTCCGGCGCGGTGCTTTCGATGACGTCGGCGACCTGGTCGAGAAGAACGGTGATCGGCTTGCCGTCCTCGTCCGTCCGGCCGGTGGCGATGGTGAGGTCGCGAAGCTGCGCGGCATCGCGCCGGCCCGTTGCCGGCAGGCGCACCACGACATCGTAGGTCTCCCCGTCGGGCGCATTCCAGACGGAGATGGCATCGCCCGCCACGAGCGGGCGCAGGGTATCGCCGATGGCCGCGATCGAGACGTCGAGATCGCTTGCCGCCTCGTGCCGGATCCGCACGGCAAGCGTCGGGCGCTTGTTCTCGATCGACGATTCGACCTCGGTCGCACCTGGAATGGCGGCGAGGGCGGTGGTGATCTCGGTGGAGATGCGGCGCAGCTCCGCCTCGCCATCGCCGAGAACGGAAAGCTGGAGCGGCTTTTCTGACGAGCCCATGCCGGTGTTCTGGCCGATGGAGACCTCAAGGCCGGCAATGGAGGCAAGGCGCTTTCGGAACGGCTCCATGCTGGCCGCCGTCGTCACCGAGCGCTCGCCGCTCGGCTTGAGCTGGACGGCCACCGTCGCCTCGTTGAAGCCGCGTGCCCCGCCGGCATTGACGGTGGAGTAGATGGTGTCGACATAGTCGAATTCGCGCAGCGCCCGCTCGACCTGGCTGACCTTCGCCGCCATGTAGTCCAGCGACGCGCCCTCATTGGCCTTCAGCGCGATGGAGACCTCGCCCTGGTCGGCCGGAGGCAGGAATTCCGCGCCGATGCGCGACACGAGCATCAGGCTTGCGAAGAACAGCGCGATGACCACGAAGACGGTCGTCTTACGATAGCGGAAGGTCCAGCGGATGAGCCGGCGATAGCGGTCGGCAAGCCGGTCGAACCAACGGTCGAACCGCGCGATCAGCCGTCCGAGGAAGCCGCGCTTCGCGTTCACCTCGGACTGCGGATCGTACCAGACGCTCGACAGCATCGGATCGAGCGTGAAGGACACGAAGAGCGAGATGAGCACCGCGACGGCGACGGTCACGCCGAACTGCAGGAAGAACCGGCCGATGAGGCCGCCCATGAAGGCGACGGGCAGGAAGACCGCGACGATGCAGAGCGTGGTGGCGAGAACGGCAAGGCCGATCTCGTTCGTGCCGTCGAGCGCGGCATCCACATGGCTCTTGCCCATGTGCAGGTGGCGCGTGATGTTTTCGCGCACGACGATCGCATCGTCGATCAGGATGCCGATCGACAACGACAGCGCCATGAGCGTCATGGTGTTGAGCGTGAAGCCGAGCGCATAGATGAGGGCGAAGGTGCCGATCACCGAGATCGGCAGCGTCAGCCCGGTGATGACGGTCGAGCGCCAGGAATTGAGGAACAGGAAGACGATCACCACGGTGAGTATGCCCCCCTCGACCAGCGTGCGCTGGACTTCGTCGACCTGTGCGGCGATGGGGCGGGAATTGTCGCGCGTCACCTTCAGCTCGACACCCTCGGGGGCGAGCTCGACATTCAGCGCCGCGATCTCCTTGCGCAGCTCCGCCGCCACTTCCACCGTGTTCGCACCCTGCACCTTGACGACGTCGAGCCCCAGCGAGGGCAGACCCTGATAGGTGGCGCGGCTCGTCACCTCGGCGCCGACATCCAGGATCGTCGCGACATCGGACAGATAGACCGGGTAACCGCCGCTCTGCGCCACGATGATGCTGTTGAAGCCCGTCACGTCAGGAACGCGGCCCTCGACCGTGACGATGCGCTGGTTGATGCCCGATATCAGCGTGCCGGCGGCGCGGTCCTGGTTCTCCTTGCGGATGGCATCCATGACCGATGTGACCGCGATGCCATAGGCTTCGAGGCGGTCGGGATCGACCATCACGAGCACCTGGCGCTCGCTGCCGCCGACCAGCGAGATCTGGCCGACGCCGGCGATGACGCTGAGCCGGTTGGTGATCACGCGGTTGGCGAGCGTGGTAATTTCCGAAAGCGTGCGCTTTGACGAGGACGCTGCGATGGAGAGGATGGGCTCGTCGTCCGGATTGAAGCGGGTGACCTGCGGCGTGTCCACCGCATCGGGAAAGCTCGCCTCCAGCCGGGCAACGCGGTCACGAACCTCCTGGGCGGCGACCTGCGAATCCACGTCGAGCTCGAACTGCACGACGACGACGGAGCGGCCCTCGTAGGATTCGGAAATGATCGTGTCGATGCCGCCGATCGTGTTCAACGCGGTCTCGATCGGGCGGGAAACCTCGCTTTCGACGGTCGAGGGCGAGGCGCCGGTATAGGTCGCCGTGACGACGACGATGGGAAGGTCGGTCTCGGGGAACTGGTCGACGCCGAGGCGGGAATAGGCGAACAACCCGATGACGAGGATCGTCACCATCATCATGGTGGCGAAGACGGGGTGGCGGACGCTGATGCGCGTGAGGAACATCGCTTACAGCCCCTCGACGACGACCGGCATGTCCGCTTCCAGTGCCGGAAGCGGTGCGGAGACGACGACGTCGCCGGCCGCAGGCCCCGAGACTTCGACGAGGCCCCGGTCCGTCCACGCGGTGCCCAGCACGACCGGCTGGCGGCGCAGCACGCCTTCCGTCACCTTGAGCACGAAGCTGCCCGTCTGGTCCTGGCGGATCGCCGCATTCGGCAGGGCGATGACGCCCTTGCGTTCGTCGACCTTGAGGATGCCCGTCGTGAACATGCCGCCCTTCAACGTCCGGTCGTTGTTGTCGATCGCCAGGAAGACCCGCACGGCCCGCGAGCCGGCGACGGCGGTGGGCGATATGCGCGTGACCGCTCCAGAGAAGGTCCTGTCTGGAAAACCCTCGACATTGAGCTCGACCGGCTGGCCGATCCGCACCATGGGAATACGGCTGGTCGGCACGCCCGCATCCACCTCCATCCTGGAGAGATCGACGATGGTGAGGAGTTCCGTGTTGAGCGCCACCGTCTGGTCCTGCTCGACGGGCCGCGAGGCGACGACGCCGTCGAACACGGCGCGGACCTCCGCGTCGGCGAGGTCGCGCTCGGCATCCGCGATCTCGGCCTGTTTCGAGCGAAGCTGGGCCGCGAGATTGGCGACATTCGCCTCGGCCTCCAGGGTAGCCGCCTCCGTGGAGGCGCCGCTCTGCCCGAGGTTGGTGGTGCGGCGCAGGACGGATTCGGCAAGCTGCAGCTGTGCGGCCAGGGCCTCCGCCGAAGCCCGGCGCACGGTCAGGGTGGATTCGAGCGCCCGCGTGTCGAAGCGGACGAGAAGATCTCCCTTCCTGACGACATCGCCGACCTTGACGGGCAGTTCGACGATCGTCGAGGCGACGCGGGCGGCGAGTGTCGACCGGCGGATCGGAGTGAGCGAGCCCGAGATCCGCACGTCGCTGGCAATGTCGCGCGGCTCGACGCGCGTGACGTCGACGCCGGCCAGTTCCAGCGGCGGGGTGGATGCGTCCGACGTCTCTGCCCGGGCGGCGTGCGGCCCGCTGATGGCGACGGCGATCAAAAGCCATGCGGCCCCGGCCGCGCTGGACCATGCCTTGTTGCGTGCGAACATTTTTGCTCCGAATAACAGCCGACGATGACGGTGTTGGACCGGTACGTAGAGTTCCGACTGCGTACAATCCAAGAATGAAAAGCGACGATAGAAAAAATTTTGGCGATAGTACGGGGCGCCCCGTTTTGCAGCGGCGCGGCCCTTTCTTTCAACCAGATACGGGCTTTTGCAAGGCGGAAAACGGCATCGTCGGCAAGCCTGGCACGGGGCCGCCCGTCAGGCCTTGCGGCAGGTGCAGGCCTCGTAGCCGCCGGCGAACAGGCGCCCCGCCTTCATGCCGATCCGGGCCGGCACATCCTGCACGCGTTCCACCTTGAGGGAGCGCGCGATCGAGAGCGCGGCTTGCGCGCAGACCGCGGCGTCCTCGGCTGCATTGTGGTGCGCGAAGGTCAGGCCGAGATGGGCGGCGAGCACATTGAGCTTGTGGGATCCGAGATCGGGCCACACTTTCTGCGCCATCTTCACCGAGCAGAGATAGTGAAGCTCGGGGTAGCTTTGCCGGTACTGGTCGAGGCAGGCCCGCCAGACGCTGAAATCGAAGGCCGCGTTGTGGGCGATCATCGTGGCGTTCCGGAAGTCGTCGGCGAATTCGTCCATGACCTCCGGGAATTCGCCGGCATCCTCGACATGGTCCGGCCGGATGCCGTGGATGGCGATGTTGAAGGAGGAGAAGCGCATCGTCTTCGGCCGGATCAGCCGCTCCTCGACGCGCACCACCCGGCCGTCCTCGATCCAGGCGAGGCCGACCGAGCAGGCGCTGGCGCGCTGCTCATTGGCGGTCTCGAAATCGATTGCGATGGTCTTCAAGAATGGCTCCGGCCGTTTGTGCATATCCGCGCATGCTCTAGCGGCGCCGGGGTGATTCGGCAAAAGGCAAAGGTTGGGGCCGTCCTATTCCATCCGGGAAAGCGCCTTGGGAACACGGTAGACGGAAGCGTCGTAGCGGAGCCGGTGGGTGGCCGTTGCCGCCGTCTCGGTGTCGAGGCAGGCCCCGTCCTTGCCGGCGACGTTGACGGTCGTCGTGGTCTTCTCGCTCACGACGATGTCGGCTATGGCCGATTGCGGCGACGGCTCCATCGAGAGGGTGCGCTCGGTGTTTTCGAACTCGCCGGCGCAATTTGTGTCCCATTCTCCCCGGTTGCTCGAAACGACGATGTTGTCCAGTACGGGCCGGAGCTTGCCGTCGTCGACCAGGAAGAGCCACAGCGTCGTTTCACCGAAGGGATTGGGACGCGAGCTGCCCTGGAGGGAAAGCCGCAGGCCGAAGGCGATCTTCCTGGATGCGAGGCGATAGAATGCCGTGTCGAGGGCGACGCTGGAGACATAGAGCGCGTCATCGGTCATCAGGCCGGGAAGCCGCAATCGCTGCCGGACCGTCGCCTTCTTGCTGTCCACGACGAGGAGCTCGATGTCGCCCTCGTTTCCATCGTCGGCCTGCCGGGTCATCAGCGGCACCGCGACGAGGGTCAGCGCGGGCTGCGACGGCCAGGTACGGCACACCACGGCATGGGCGTCGCTATCGTCCTGCTCCGGCAGCCGGATGGTCGCGCCATCGACGTCGAACGCCCCGTCGGCGCTCCGTGCTGCCGTCGGATAGGCGCTCTCGATGATCGTGGCTCCCTGGACGATGCAGGCATCCGGTGCCGCCCGGGCAGCCGGCGCGCTGACGGCGAGGAGGGTGGCGGCCAGTGCCGCCAGCGCGAGCGGCAGGGTGAAAGATGGGGACGGCAGCGTCATCGGGTCATCCGCGGCAAGAGGAGGTTCGATCGTTTCGGGGAGCATACAGGCGGCATTGCGGCGGCACAATTTGCCGGCCGGCCGTGTCATGGCCTCCTCGGCGCATGCAGCCGCTTCTTGCGTTTCACGCCCTTCAGGCGAAATGCGCCGAGATCCTCGAAGGCGCTGGCTTCCAGCACCGGCAGAAGGCTCAGAAGGTCGTTGGAGATCAAAAGCTGGCGGCCGACCTTGCGGCTGGCGGCGACGATGCGCGAGGCCTCGTTGACCGCCGGGCCGATCACCGTGAAGTCCAGCCGATCGTTGCTGCCGATATTGCCGTAGAACACCTCGCCGATATGCAGCCCGACATGAACGGTCGTGGTGGCAAGCCCCGCCTCCTGCCGCCGGGCGTTCAGCGCCTCGACGCGGCTGGCGAGATCATACCAGGCCTTGAGGCTGGCGGCGGCGGCCTCCTGCGGGTCGGCGTGGTTGAAGATGGCGAGCGTGCCGTCGCCCATCAGCTTGAGCACGTCGCCGCCGGCTGCGTGCACGGCGGAGATGGCCGCCTCGGCATAATCGCCCAGCATGGCGATCAGGTCGCCACTGTGCACGCTTTCCGACAGCGCGGTGTAGTTGCGCATGTCGGAGAACCACAGCACGGCCTTGATGCTATCGACCTTGCCGCGCTCGATGCGGCCTTTGAGCACCCGTCGCGCAGCGTCACGTCCGAGATAGACCTCGACGAGCGCGCTGGTCATGCGGCGGAACGCGGTGGATTTCACGGCCAGCGCGAAGGCCGGCACCGTGCGCCGCAGGCAGGCGATGTCCTCGGCGGAAAAACCGCCCGGCCGTTTCGTCGACCAGCGCGAGAACAGGCCATCGACCTCGCCGATCGCCTCGCCCAGCCGGTGGAGCTGGAGGAAATAATCGGTGTGGCCCTCTGCACGCAGGTCCTCGAGCACCGGAAAGGTGTAGTTGCTCTTTTCGGTAAGGTTGATGTGCAACTCGCCGAGCTCGTTTTCCAGCATGTGGAAGAACGGGCTTGCGCGCCATTGCGGCTCGTTGCGCTCTGCGTCCAGGCGCGAGAAGTCGCGGCGCGCCGCACTCGCCTCGTCCGCGACGTCCCAGAAATAACCTTGCGATTCCAGCACGGGATGCAGCGTGTCGATGAAGATCGCTGCCTGCTCGAGTTCGATGCCCAGCCGGCCGAGCCGATGGCAGAAGGCAGTGATCAGCTCGGTCTCATCCAGACCGTCGAGGCCCTGTTGCACGAGCCAGTCCACGACATTGCCGATCTCTTGAGGGTCCAATGGCGATACTCCGCAAATCAGGTCAGGCGCGGTGTGCCTGCCGGGCAAAATCGATAAAGGCCCTGAGCGCGGCAGGCAATTGCCGGCGGCTCGGATAATAAAGATAGAGCCCCTTGTAGTAGGGACACCAGTCCTCCAGCACCCGCACCAGCCGGCCGGCGCGGATATGCTCGCTCACCTGGTCCTCGAACGCATAGGCGATGCCGGCGCCCATCAGCGCGGCGTCCACCATCAGGTCCTGGTCGCCGACGACGAGTGGCCCCTCCACCTCGACGGAAAGCTCCACGCCGCCCCGTTCGAACTCCCAGGCATAGAGCCGTCCAGAGCCGAAGCGCAGGCCGATGCAGGGAAGGCCGCGCAGCTGTTCCGGCGTCAGGGGCACAGGATGCTGCTCGAAGAGCGCCGGCGCCGCCACGATGGCGCTGCGCTGGCGCGGCCCGAGCGGCACGGCGATCATGTCCTTCGCGATCACCTCGCCGAAGCGCACGCCCGCATCGAAGCCCTCGGAGACCACATCGACGAAGTCGTTGTCGATGGCGATCTCCACGCTGATGCGCTGATGCGTCTTCAGGAACTGCGCGACGAGCGGCAGCAGCACCATCCTTGCCGAGGCGCGCGCCGTGTTGAAGCGCAGCCGGCCGATCGGCGCACCGCGCAATTCGTTGAGATCGTCCACCGCGTCGTCGATGTCGCGGAAGGCCGGGGCGATGCGCGACAAGAGCCGCTCGCCGGCCTCCGTCAGCGCGACGCTGCGCGTCGTGCGGTTGAAGAGGCGCAGATCCAGCCGGCTCTCCAGACCCTTCAGCGAATGGCTGAGGGCAGAGGCGGTGCAGCCGAGTTCGTCGGCGGCGCGGCGAAAGCTCCTGTGGCGGGCGATCGCCAGGAACGGCAGCAGATCGGCAGGGGAAATCCGGCTCATTGATGAATCATGCTCAGTAGATCGACGAGAACTTACGCGATTATCTCATCAGATGGGTCGCGCTACAACCGTCCTGCCACCGAAGACGGGGCACAGATCCGACACTCAAGGAGAGTATTATGCGGACATGGTTCATCACGGGTGCCTCGCGCGGTTTCGGGGCTCTGATTGCAGAAAAGGCGCTGGAAAAGGGCGACCGCGTCGTTGCGACAGCGCGCAACCCGCAGGCGATCCTCGACCGGTTCGGCACACGCCCGGACCTGCTTGCCGTCGCGCTCGACGTCACCGACGAAGCACAGGCGCACAGGGCCGTCGGTGAGGCGGTCGCCCGGTTCGGCGGTATCGACATTCTCGTCAACAATGCCGGTTATGGCCTGCTCGGTGCCGTCGAAGAGGCGACGGGGGCGGAGGTGGAAGCGCTCTACCGGACGAATGTCTTCGGCCTTCTCGCCGTCACCCGCGCCGTGCTGCCGCATATGCGGCGTCAGCGTTCCGGGCATATCCTCAACTTCTCCTCGATCGGCGGCTATCGCAGCGGTCCCGGCTTCGGCGTCTATTCCTCGACGAAATTCGCCGTCGAGGGCCTGACGGAGGCCCTTTCCGCCGAACTCGCCCCACTCGGTATCCATGCGACGGCGATCGAGCCCGGTTACTTCCGCACGGATTTCCTCGATGCGACCTCGCTCTCGATCAGCCCGATCGAGATTACGGATTATGCGCAGACCGCCGGTGCGGTGCGGGAAAGGGCGAAGGTCATCAGCCACAACCAGCCCGGCAATCCGCAGAGGCTGGCCGAGGTCGTCGTCGATTTCGTCGATGCGCCCAACCCGCCGGTCCGCCTGCCGCTCGGCAGCGATACGATCGCTGCGATTGCCGCAAAACATGCGGAAAACGAAGCACTCATCGCCGAATGGCGGGCGATTGCGGTTTCGACGGATTTTCCGTCCTGAAGAGGGGGACGCGAGTGCCTGCTTCCCGGCGTTCGCCGAAGCCGGGGAGCGGGTCAGGAGCTCTTTCGCGCGGCTGCCTTCTTGATCTGGCTTGCGGCCATGGTCCGGTCGCGGCCGGCGGCTTTCGCTTCGAGCAATGCGGCATCGGCGCGGGTGATGAGTGTCGCGACGGAGCCGTCCAGCGGGGAGGCCGCAACGCCGATGGAGGCCGATACGGTGCCGAGAACCCGGCCGGAATGGGAGAGTGTCGAACTGGCGATCTTCTGCCGCAGCGTGTCTGCCATTTCGGTGCCTTCCTGCTCGCCGAGCCCGGGCAGGAGCACGGTGAATTCCTCGCCGCCGAAGCGATAGGCGCTGCCGGCGGCGCCCACCGTCTCGCGCAGTGTCTGCCCGACATATTGCATGACGAGGTCTCCCGCATCGTGCCCGAACTGGTCGTTGAAGCGCTTGAAATGGTCGATATCGATCATCAGGCAGGCGAGCGGTTCGCTGCTGCGATCCTGGCCGTGCAGCTGCAATGCTTCATCGAGGAAGCGGCGGTTGAACAGGCCGGTGAGGGGGTCGCGTACGGCAAGCGCGATCAGCTTCTCCCGCAGCTGCAGGTTCGCGATCGCCAGGCCGACATTTTCCGCGATCAGTTCGAGATAGAGCCGCAGGCCGCCCGGCCCGAGCGCTTCTTCCTCCCGTCCCTCCATGTAGAGGAGGCCGATCATGTCGCCCTGGGCCGTCAGCGGCACGCAGAGTGTGGCCGCGCCCGACATGTCGAGATGCTGGCAGGGAACGTCGGAGCCGCTCGTGCCGCTTTCATGGGAGCGACCGCGGCGGAGCCCCCAGCAGGCGGAGGCGGGAAACGCCGCCGGCGAATGCTGCGGCTCGAGCCAGGCGCCGGCGCGGGCGAGCGCCGTCTTGCTGTCGTTGAGGATGTAGAGGCCGCCGGCAAGTTCGGGGAAGATCTGCGGAGCGAAGCGAACCACGACCTCGGCAAGCTCCTCCTGGTTCTGGCACGCCTGAACCCGGTGCATCATCTGCAGGATCATATCCTTGGTGCGCTGGTCGGCCCTGCGTTCGCCATCCAGCTTCTCCCGCTCGATCAGGTTGGCGCGGAAGATCTCGATCGCCTCGTTCATTTCGCCGATCTCGTCGGCGCGCCGGTCGACAGGCACCTCGACCGTATAGTCCTGCTTGGCGAGCCGGCTGACGATACCCGTCATTCGCATCAGCGGCATCGCCACCCGCCGGCGAAGGACGAAGTAGAGCACGGCGACGAACAGGGCGCCGGTCAAGGCGAGCATGACCTTGGCGACGAGGCTCCACAGGTTGCTGCGGTCCTGCGCGGCTTCAAGCTGGGCGCCGGTGCGCGCCGCCGTCAGGTCGCGGAAATGGGCGACCGTCTGGAGAAGCGCCTTCTGGAATCGTTCGTGCTCCGGTCCGAAAAGCGCATCCTGCGCGGCGTCCTTGTCCCCGCGTTGAAAGGCCTCGATCGCGGACAGTTCGATCTTGTCCAGCGCCTCGGCGTCGCGAACCACTTCCTTCAGCGCCTCCGCCTCGCCGGGCGCCAGCCCCTGGGCGATGAGCCGTGCGGCCGTCGCCTCGCGGCGGCGTTCCGATTCCTCCTCCGCGCGAAACGCCTCCAGGTGGCGCTCCTCGCCGCGCATCACGTAGAGCCGCGCTTCGTCGCTGCGAAGCTCGGCGCCCAGCGCCAGTTCCTCGGCGAGCGTATCCAGCGTCAGATGCTCCTCGACCGCGGCGCGCTCCTGGAGGGCGCTGCGGGAGGACATCATGAAGGAGGCGCCCGAAAGCGCGGTCAGAACGACCGTGATTCCATAGGCCCAGTTGGTGATCGTGGTGATTCGCATCCTGCTACAGTGCCAGCGGCTGTTTGAAAGGAGGATTAAGGAAACACCGTCATTTGCTGGGAGGGGCTGCCCGTTGCAACGAAGGACGCGGGAGGGGATAAGAAAATGCAATCGCCTTCCTATATGGAGCAAGGTGCATCCGGCAGGCCGGATGCGTTCGGGCAAAGACAAGGATAGATTCATGACCGAGAAATCCCCAGCCGACAATTTTCCCGCCGGCTACGAACCCCCGAAAGTATGGACATGGGAAAGCGGCAATGGCGGTGCCTTCGCCAACATCAACCGCCCCATCGCCGGCGCGACGCATGAGAAGGACCGGCCGGTCGGCAAGCATCCGCTGCAGCTCTATTCGCTTGCCACGCCCAATGGCGTGAAGGTCACGATCATGCTGGAGGAGCTTCTGGCCGCCGGCCATGCGGGCGCCGAATACGATGCCTGGCCCATCCGCATCGGCGATGGCGACCAGTTCGGCTCCGGTTTCGTCGAGGTCAATCCGAATTCCAAGATCCCGGCTTTGATGGACCACGCGCCTGCGGGCGGCGGCGCGCCGGTGCGCGTCTTCGAATCCGCCTCCATCCTGCTCTACCTTGCCGAAAAGTTCGGCGCCTTCCTGCCGAGCGCCCTGCGCGCCCGCACGGAAACCTTCAACTGGCTGTTCTGGCAGATGGGCTCCGCCCCCTTCCTCGGCGGCGGCTTCGGCCATTTCTATGCCTATGCGCCCATGCGCATCCAGTATGCCATCGATCGTTACGCAATGGAGGTGAAGCGCCAGCTCGACGTGCTCGACCGGCATCTGGCGGACAACCGGTACATGGCCGGCGACGACTACACCATCGCCGACATGGCCATCTGGCCCTGGTACGGCAACCTGGCGCTCGGCCAGGCCTATGGCGATGCCGGCACCTTCCTCGACGTCAAGAGCTACGGCAATGTCCAGCGCTGGACGGCCGAGATTGCCGCCCGGCCGGCGGTAAGGCGCGGCCGCATGGTCAACCGGCTGAGCGGCGATCCGGCCGAGCAGCTGCACGAACGCCACGATGCCTCCGACTTCGACACGAAGACGCAGGACAAGCTGGAAGCCAGCAAGACGGCGTAACAACGACCGGGCACGGGTTGTCCGGCCGGTGTTTGAAGACCCTTCCCCTTTTGGGGAGGGGTTTTTTCTTGGCAGCGCCTCATCTTCTGGGAGGATTGCGAGGGTTTTCTGGACGCGGGATAAGCGGGTATCCTGACCTGTGCCGCAAAGAGTATTCCCCATGACCGCCTATCCCATCGATCTGATCCGCGCCGCCTTCCCGGCTCTGGCGCAGTCGCGCACGGCCTATCTCGACAATCCGGCCGGAACGCTGGTCCCCCGTTCGGTCATCGATGCCGTGGCCGGGGCGATGGCGACGGCATCGGCCAATCTGGGTGGGCGTTTTGCCGCCTCCGAGCGGGCCGATGCGATCTGGCGCGCCGCGCACGAGGCGGCGGCGGAATTCGTCAACGCCGGCTCGTGGCAGGAAATGATCATCGGCCCCAACATGACGACGCTGGCCTTCCAGATGGCGCGTGTCATCGGCAAGACGCTGGTGGCCGGCGACGAGATCATCGTCACGCGCATGGACCACGAGGGCAACATCTCGCCCTGGCTTGCCATGGCCGAGGACCATGGCCTGGTGGTGAAGTGGCTCGCCTTCGACAAGGAGACCTGGCGTATCGAGCCTGAAGACCTTGCCGCGCTGCTCTCGCCCCGCACGAAATTCCTCGCCCTCAACTATGCCTCCAACATGACCGGCAGCATCAACGACGTGACCAGGCTTGCGGCAATGGCCCGGGCGGCCGGCGCGCTCGTCTGGATTGACGCGGTCCAGCTGGCGCCGCACCGCCTGCCGGATGTTCAGGCGATCGGCTGCGATTTCCTCGCCTGCTCGTCCTACAAGTTCTTCGGCCCGCATCTCGGCATCCTGTGGGGGCGTGACAAGGTGCTGCGCGCGCTGCCGCCCCACCGGGTGCGCTGCCAGAGCGACGACCTGCCGGACCGCTTCTGCACGGGCACGCCGCAGACCGAGCTTCTTGCCGGTCTGACCGCGACGATCGACTATCTCGCCTGGGCCGGCGAAACGACGGGCGCGACGGGCACGCGGCGCGAGAGGATGGCGGGCGCCTACCAGGCCTTCGACGCCTATGAGGCCGACCTGATGCGCCGGCTGATCGGCGGATTGACGGCGCTGCCCGGCATCCGGCTGATGGGCATCGCCAATGCGAACCTTTTCGCCCACCGCGTGCCGACGATCTCGTTCACCCATGACCGCCTGTCGACCCATCGCTTCGCCGAGGAACTGGCGGGCCATGACGTCAATGTCTGGTCCGGCCACAACTACGCGCTGGAACCGGCGCGTCATCTCGGCCTCTCCGAAGAGGAAGGCGTCGTGCGCATCGGTATCGCCCACTACAACAGCGAGGAAGAGATCGAACGCACGCTTGCCGTCGTCGGCGCGCTTGTGCGGCAGGGCGCTGCATCGTAACTGTGCCGGCCGGCGGTGCATTTCCACGCCGGGCCGCATCGTTTCGGTGCCGGACAATACGATAGGACAAGAAACCGGAACGGTTCCGGTGACCGGGCAACCTGTTCTGGCCGGCTTTTCTCAGGACTTTCACAGATGGTGCCATGTCGGAACCGCTTGCTGCGCGCTGGGTGGCGCCCTTCGCCCATGCGCTTGATCGCTACGACCAGCCGGACAGCGTTGCCGCGCTGCTGGCGGCCATCGGTTCGCTCGCGCGCTTCCATCTCGCGCTCTCGGTGGTCCACCGGAAGAACGGCGGGCCGAGCTATGTCTTCGACACGTTTTCCGGCCCGCGCGCCAAGCGGGCCGTGGCCCTGTTCATTGCCGGCACCTATGTCCTGAACCCGTTCTACAATGCCTATCTCGGCGGCCTCGCCTCGGGCATCTACCTGATGCGGGATCTGGCGCCGGACAACTATCTCGGCTCGGATCTGTATCGCGGCCTCGACATCCGCCGTCACGAGGATGAAGAGCTCGGCTATCGCACCCATGGCTGGCCGGAAGGCATGGAGGAGCTGCTCATCGCCGTCGACCTGCCGGGCGGCGAGATGGCGGAGATCAGCCTGTCGCGCATCCGCAGCGAAGGCGGCTTCGATGCAGCGTCGGTCGCCCGGCTTCGGGAGGCCCATGCCCTGATCGCCGCGATCTTCCGCCGGCTGTGGGCGCATCTGTCCCGCAGCGAGGCGCGGTCGCAGCCGCGCCCCCTCGACCATCTCTTCACCGATTTCGGCCGCGGCCTCCTGAGCCCGCGGGAGCGGGAGGTGGCGCTGCTGATCCTCAAGGGCCATTCCAGCGAATCGATCGGCTACCATCTCGGCATCTCGATCGCCACGGTGAAGACCCACCGGCAGAAGCTCTATGCCAAGCTCAATCTCTCGACCCAGCAGGAGCTGTTCTCCGTCTTCCTGCGCAGCCTCAACCTCTAGAGCCTGTCAGGTCCTCAGGCTTTCGCGGATCGCCGCGGAGATTGCCGCCAGGCCCTGGCGCAGTTCCGCCTCGCTCGACCAGGCGTAGCCGATGCGGAAGTGCCGGTCGTCCTGCTCGAACCAGCGGCCGCGGCCGACATAGGCGTGGTGCTGGCTGTAGAGGCGCTCGTGGAAGGCGGCAAGATCGACATCCGCCGACGGCACGATGCGCGGGAAGCAGACGCAGCCACCCGACGGCTCGACCCATTCGACCAGCGGTTCACTGGCGATCCAGTCCTTGACGATGGCAAAGGCGCTGGCGATGCGGGCATTGTTGAAGGCCAGCCATTCCTCGCGCTGGCTGAGCGCGACATAGGCGATGTATTCGTCCACCATGCTGCCGGAAATGCCGATCTGCTCGCGGGCGGCAAGGAAGGTCTCCATCAGTGCGGCGTCGCGGCTGATCAGCCAGCCGATGCGGATGCCGGGAATGCCGTAGGTCTTCGAGAGCGAGGAGACGCTGATCACCCTGTCCGACAGGCTGGCGGCAACCGGAAGCATCGGGCCGAAGGTCATCTCGCGATAGGTCTCGTCGAACAGCAGATGGATGCCCTTGCGCTCCACCAGCGCGACGAGGGCGGCAAGCTTGGCCGGCGAAATCATCACGCCCGTCGGGTTGTGCGGATAGGTGACCGAGACATATTTCGTCTCCGGCCGGATCGCAGCCTCGATCTTTGCAAGATCCAGCCGGTAGCCTTCCTCGAAGGTGAGGTCGACGAGGCTGAGTTTGCAGCCGATGGCGCGCGGCGTCTCGATATTGGTCGCGTAGTTCGGCCGCACCACGACGATGTGGTCGCCGGCTTTCAGCATGGAGGTCGCGATGATGAAGAGTGCGCCCGCAGCACCGGCCGTCACCAGCACGTCGTCGGCCGAGAGGCCTTCGCCCGTGCCGGCGATCAGGCCGCGCAGGTCGGGTGCGCCGCGATGGTCGCCGTAGCACAGCAGGATGTCGTCGAGCGTCAGCTTCAGCTCGCCGAGGCGGCGGTCGGCGACGGAGCTTTCCGAAAGGTTGTAGCGGATCGTGTCGTAGCCGAGCTGTTCGGGCGATTCCAGCTCGATGGGCATGCGGGTGTATTTCATGGGGGCGCTCTCCTTGTCCTTGCCCGGCATTCAAGAAGCCTAGAGCAAGGCGGCAACGCTTCCCATCCACCTCGAAGGGGATGGCTCAGACCTGTCGTCGGCGCAGCACCAGGAGGAGGGCGAGCATGAAGCACAGGAGACCGAGGGAAGCAGGCAGTCCCTGATGGCCGATCAACTGCATGGCAAGGCCCGTCGCGGGCGAACCCGTCATGCCGCCAATGCCCCAGACGAGGGCGAAGGCGGCATTGCCGGCGATCAGCGCCTGGCCGGTGAAGCGTTCGCCGAGCTCGATCAGCGCCATGGTGTAGATGCCGAAGGAAACGCCGCCCCAGACGAAGAGGAGCGGCCAGACGGGCCAGGCGGCAAAGACCTGCGGCAAAAGCAGGCAGAAGAACAGTGCGGCAAGCGCGCAGGCCAGCATGGTGCGCGCCGCACCGCACCGTTCGGCGATGCGCCCCAGCACGACCTGCAGCACGGCGTTGCCGGCGATGAACACGGTGATGAGCGCGGCGATGCGCGCCTCGCTGCTGCCGAGCGCTGTGCCATAAACCGCAAAGAGCGACACGAAGGTCTGTTCGAAGGCGGCCGCGGTGAAGACGGCGAAGAGGAGGAGTGGCGCGCGCGAAAAAATACCGGCGATCGATACCGCCTCGCCCTCCTGTGGGATGTCCGGCAGGCGCTGCGCGACGGCGAGCACGATCAGGCTGCAGAGGACGAAGGCGACGATGCCGACGAGAAACGGTGCCCAGCCCGCCGTGCCGACAAGGCCGAGCGACAGCGGGCCGATGGCAAAGCCGCCGGAGACGACCGATGAATAGAGGCCGAGAATGCGGCCGCGGCGGGCGGCGGGCGTGAGCGCGATCAGCCAGGTCTCGCTGACCACGTAGAGCGGATTGGCGAAGACGCCGAGCAGGAAGCGCAGTGGCATCCAGGCGCGCACGTCCTGCACCAACCCGATGGCCGCAAGCGCGAACGCGGCGAGGAGTGCGCAGAGGATTGCCAGCCGCGCCCCGCCGACGCGCTGCGCGAGCGCCGGAATGAAGGGTGCGGAAACGATGAAGCCGAGCGGCGTCATGGCGGCCGACAGGCCGATGAGGGCGGGTGTCGTGCCCTGCCGTTCCAGGATGAAGCTGAGCAGCGGATAGGTCAGCCCCTGTGCCAGGGCAAAGACCGAGACGGTCGCGATGATCCCGGCCATCGCGGCCCACGGGATGCCGCTCTCCCCTGTTGATGTCGTGTTTTCCGCCGTCATGCAAACCTCGACATGATCCCGGTCTTATACCCGCCAGAACGGCTTGGCGATCTCGGTCTCGACCGCGTCGCGCGTCAGGCCGATGTCGTCGATCAGGTGCGGGGTCTCCGCCGCCTTGCGCGCAAGATCCCAGCGGAAGCGCAGGCGGGCGTCCCAGGCGGCCAGAAGCGTGCGGATGCTGACACGGCCCGGCGGGGCGGACGGCCTTGCTGTGGAAATGTGGGTCATGGCAACCTCCAAGGGATTTTCCGGGGAAAGGCCCGGTCTTGAAGGCTCGATTGTGCCGGCGGCGGGCGGGAACCGTCCTTAAGCCCTCCCAAAAAGTTCTCAAAAACTTCCAAAACCGGCTATAGATGCGCCCTATGCAGGGAGCGCGCTTTGCCTTTGGTCCGTTCGTGCTTGATTCCGGAGCGGGAACGCTCCTTCGGAACGATGATCCTGTTGCCGTCGGCCATCGCGGGCTGAAGCTGCTTGCCGCGCTCGTCGGGCGGCCCGGCGAAATCCTCGGCAAGGCCGAGCTGATGGATGCGGCCTGGCCCGGCACGGTCGTCGAGGAGGGCAACCTCACCGTCCAGATCGCCCAGCTGCGCAAACTGCTCGGCCCGGCCGAAGGCGGCGGCGAATGGATCTCGACGGTGCCGCGCGTCGGCTATCGCTTCACCGGGGCCATCGCGCCGCACCGGATGGATCGGGTGCCCCGCCCGCTGCCCGACAGGCCGTCGATCGCCGTGCTGCCCTTCGTCAATGTCAGCAGCGATCCGCAGCAGGAGAGCTTTTCCGACGGGTTGACGGAAGATCTCATCACCGACCTTTCCCGCATGCCCGGCCTCTTCGTCATCGCCCGCAACTCGGTCTTCGCCTACAAGGGCAGGGCGGCGGATGTGCGCGCCATCGCCGAGGATCTCGGCGTGCGCTACCTGTTGCAGGGCAGTGCGCGGCATGCCGGCGGGCGTGTGCGGATCAATGCCCAGCTGGTCGATGCGCTGCATGGCGACCATCTCTGGGCGGATCGTTTCGACCGGAGCCTCGACGACATCTTTGCCGTACAGGACGAGGTCGCCGGCAAGATCGTCGAGGCGCTGCTCGGGCGTTTGCGCGCACCGCCGCCACGCAACCGGCCGAAGAGCTTCGAAGCCTACGACCTGTGCGTGCGGGCGCGAAAACTGATCGACGATTCGCCGCAGACGGCGCGCGAGGCGCATCTGATGCTGACGCGCGCCGTCGTGCTCGACCCGCACTATGCCGAGGCCTACCGCTGGCTCGCCATGAACCACTGGATGGGCTGGGTGCACTGGGGCGAGCCGGAGGAGCCGGCCCGTGGGCTTGCCCTCGCGCTTGCGGAAAAAGCCGTCGCGATCGACCCCAACGACGCGGGCTGCCGCTGGGTGCTGGCCAACCTGCTCGCCTACGAGCGCCGCTTCGACGAAGCGGATGCGGAATTTGACCGGGCCATCGCGCTCGATCCGAACGAGGCCGACACCTTCGCCACCCGCTCCGACATCCTCGTGCTTGCCGGGCGCGTCGAGGAGGGGCTGGAGCAGATCCGCAAGGCCTTCCGGCTCAATCCCTATCCGGCGAGCTGGTACTATCTGACGCTCGGTCAGGCGCAATATGCCGCCGGCGCCTACGAGGCCGCCGTCGAGACGTTGATCCGCGACGAGACCTACCGCACCGGCTCGCGCCGGTTCCTCGCGGCAAGCCTTGCCCAGCTCGGCCGGCTCGACGAGGCGCGGGCGGAGGTCGCGTTGTTCCTGATCGCAAATCCGCATTTTTCGACCAGCCAATGGGCCGAGACGGAGCCGTTCCGCGATGCCGCGACGCGCGCGCATTTCGTCGAGGGTTACCGCAGGGCCGGCCTTCCGGCATGAGGCCGGGCGGTGGGCAAGAAGAGATCAGGGCAGGGCGCGCCGCGTCCCGGCCCGCAACAGGGAGGAAACCATGGCCGATGCAAGGATGATGGCGCAGATGACCGGCAAGGAGGGCTTTATCGCCGCCCTCGACCAGAGCGGAGGCTCGACGCCCGGTGCCCTCCGGCTCTACGGCATCGCGGAGACCGACTATGACGGCGAGGAGGCGATGTACCGGCTGATGCACGAGATGCGCGTGCGCATCATGACGGCGCCCGCCTTCACCGGCGAAAAGGTGATCGGTGCCATCCTGTTCGAGAAGACCATGGACGGCGACGCCGGCGGCAGGCCGGTGCCGGCCTATCTGTGGGAGGAGCGCGGCGTGGTGCCCTTCCTCAAGGTCGACAAGGGTCTTGCCACCGAGGAGAACGGCGCGCAGGTGATGAAGCCGATGCCCGATCTCGACGCCCTGCTTGCCCGCGCGGCGAAGAAGGGCATCTTCGGCACCAAGATGCGCTCGGTCATCGCCCATGCCGACAAGGCCGGCATTGCCGCCGTGGTGAAGCAGCAGTTCGCGGTCGGCCGGCAGATCCTCGGCCACGGCCTCGTGCCGATCATCGAGCCGGAAGTCTCGATCAAGAGCCCGAGCAAGGGGGAGGCCGAGGCGATCCTGCGCGACGAGATCGCCCGGGAGCTCGACGCCCTGCCGGCGAGCGAGAAGGTGATGCTGAAGCTCACCATCCCCACGCTTGCGGATTTCTACAAGCCGCTTGTCGAGCACAAGGCGGTCACCCGCGTCGTCGCCCTTTCGGGTGGCTACAGCCGGGCGGATGCCTGCGAGAAGCTCAGCCGCAACCACGGCATGATCGCCAGTTTCTCGCGCGCCCTCACCGAGGATCTGCGCGTGACGATGAACGATGCCGCGTTCAACGCCAGCCTCGGCAGGACGATCGACGAAATCTACACCGCCAGCGTGGTGAAGGTCTGAGGGTGGGGCCGGTGCGGCCCTTGCCCTGAAACGGCATGAAACGCACGCCGCGACAGGGGCGCCGCCTCGTTCGCGGCGTCTGCGTGTGGAACAAGGACAAGCGGGATGACGAACATGCAGGATGCGCCTTCCTCCAACGCCCACCGTCTCGTCGTGGTCGGCGCCGGCTTTGCCGGCCTCGCGCTGGTCAAGGCGCTGCGGTTTCCGGGGCTGCACATCACGATCGTCGACCAGCGAAACCACCATCTCTTTCAGCCGCTGCTCTACCAGGTGGCGACGACGATCCTGCCCACCTCCGATGTCGCCTGGCCGGTCCGCAACCTCTTCAAGGCGCGCGCGGACGTGACGACGATCCTCGGTGAGGTGGTCGGCATCGACGAGGCGGCACGGCGCGTCGATCTCAAGGAGAGCGCCCCGCTTGCCTACGACACGCTGGTGCTGGCCACCGGCGCCCGGCATTCCTATTTCGGCCACGACGAATGGGAGGGCGCGGCGCCGGGTTTGAAGTCGCTGGAAGATGCGACGACGATCCGCCGCCGCGTGCTTCTCGCCTTCGAGAAGGCCGAGGTCTCCGAGAGCGCCGCGGAACGGGCGGCGCTGTTGACCTTCGTGGTGATCGGCGCCGGACCGACCGGCGTCGAACTTGCCGGCATCATCGCCGAGCTGGCGCAGCACATCCTGCCGAAGGAGTTCCGCAACATCGACACGCGCACCGCCCGCGTGATCCTGGTCGAGGCGGGGCCGCGCGTCCTGCCGGCCTTTGCCGAGAGCCTGTCGGCCTATGCGCAGGCGGCGCTCACCCGGCTCGGCGTCAGTGTGCAGACCGGCGAGGCGGTGACGAACATCACCGACGAGGGGGTGCGCATCGGCGAAAACGAGATCGCCGCCCGCACGGTGCTCTGGGCGGCGGGCGTGAAGGCGTCTCCCGCCGCGGCCTGGCTTGGCGTGGAGGCCGACCGGGCCGGGCGTGTGCGGGTCGGGCCGGATCTCGGCGTGCCCGGCCATCCCGAGATCTTCGTCATCGGCGATACAGCCAGCGTGCTCAACGAGAATGGCACGCCGGTGCCGGGCATCGCGCCGGCGGCCAAGCAGCAGGGACGCTTCGTGGCAGGGCTGCTGCGCGACCGGCTCTCCGGTAAACCGCCGCCGGGGCGCTTCCGCTATCGCCATTCCGGCAATCTCGCGACGATCGGCAGGAGCGCCGCGGTGGTGGATTTCGGTCGCATCCAGCTCAAGGGCGCGCTGGCCTGGTGGTTCTGGGGCATCGCCCATATCTTCTTCCTGATCGGCACCCGCAGCCGCATCGCCGTGGCGCTGAGCTGGCTGTGGTCCTATGCCACCGGCCGCAACAGCGCGCGCCTCATCACCCAGCGCGACATTCACCGGAACGAGCGCTAGCGACCCCGCCGGTTCCTTCGCATTCCATCTATCGGGTCGCGGCTCCCTGTTTCGGGTCCGCCCGCCCCGACGCCTTGTTTTCCCTGCCGAATTGTCTCCCACGGCCCCGCCCGGCGGCGCGGCTTTGCAGAGCCTTGCAAGGATTCTTGCGGTGCCTGTCTTGACTGCAAGGTGCTTTGCCAACACCATCGGCGCTGCAAACAACCTTGTCGAGCGCCATGACCCTTCTCGATCGCATAAAGGCCAAGTCCCGCCGGCTCACGGAGGCGGACCAGAAGCTGATCGCCGCCATGCTGGAGAACCGCGCGGAGGCGGCGTTCCTGTCCGGCCCGCAGCTCTCCCAGCGCGCCAGCGTGCATGAGGCGACGGCGACACGGCTGGCGCAGAAGCTCGGCTACAAGGGCTTTCCGGACCTGCGAGCCGAATTGCAGCGCGAGGTTCTGCTCGATCAGGACGCGGCCAACCGCATGCGCCGCTCGGTCGCCAAGGTCGAGCACGGCGACTACCTTTCCGACCTCATCGCGGCAGAGATCACCGCGTTGGAGGCATTGGCCCGCGCGGTGCCGCAGGCCGATATCGACCGCGCCGCCGACATGATCTTCGAGGCGCGCCGCGTCTTCGTCTTCGGTCAGGGCCATGCCCAGTCCGTCGCCGGCTTCCTGCAGCGCCGGCTCGACCGGTTCGGCATGACGACCATCGCGCTGACGGGCCGCGGCCGCGACATTGCCGAGCGGCTGGTCGGCATGGAGGCGGGCGACCTCGTCGTCGCGCTCGCCTTCCGCAAGCAGCCGCAGAGCTACGGGCCGCTGGTGCGCCACGCCGCGCGGGTCGGCGCACGCACCATTCTCGTCTCGGACCTTGCCGGACCGCTGATGGAGCCTGCGGCCGATCTGATGCTCGCCGCCCCGCGCGGGCGTTCGGGAAGTGAATTCCAGACCCCGACGATCCCCTTCGCCATTGTCAACGGCATCGTGCTGACGATCGCCGGACGGCACGAGCGGGAGGTCATCGGGCGATTGGAGAAACTGTCGGAGCTTTTCAACGACTTCGACTGAATGGGGAAAATGGAGGAGGAAACCATGCTGAAACGAGTATACGCATCCGCCCTCGTGGCGTGTCTCGCCCTGCCGGGCATCGCGCTTTCCGAGGATCTCGATAGCCTGACGCCGGAGCAATTGCTGCCGCTCGCCCAGAAGGAGGGCAGCGTTACGGTCTTCTCGCTGTCGAGCCGCATCGCCAAGATCGAGGCGGCCTTCGAGAAGGCCTATCCGGGCATCGACCTGGTCGGCGTCGACATGAGTTCGACCAAGCAGATCGCCCGCGTGGAGGCCGAGCAGCAGGCCGGCGTCCATGCCGTCGACGTGCTCTACATCGCCGACACGCCCGTCGTCTTCACGAAGCTTCTGGAGGGAAAGCGCGTCGTGAACTACGTGCCGCCGCGCGTGGCGGGCGAGCTGGAGGATCGCTACAAGGCGCCGCTGCTGACCCAGCGTCTCTCCACCAAGGTGCTGATGTACAATGAGAAGGCCTTCCCGGACGGTTCGCCCGTCACCAATCTCTGGCAGCTCACCGAGCCGGAATGGCAGGGGAGGGTGCTGATGGTCGATCCGAGCCAGCGCGGCGAACTGCTCGATCTCCTGACCGAGATCGCGCTGCATCCCGACGAGATGGCGGCGGCCTACAAGACGCAGTACGGCAAGGACATCGAGATCGAGGATGGCCTCGAAGGGGCCGGCGAGCAGTATATCAAGGCGCTGTTCGAAAACGACCTGATCCTCGTTCCCAACAGCGACGTGCTCAACAAGTCGGTCGGCGATGCCGGCGCCAAGAACCCGCCCGTCGGCTTCGGCACCTATTCCGACCGCCGCGACAACGAGAAGGAAGGCTGGGCGCTGCAGGTCGCCAACAATGTCGAGCCGTCGAACGGCATCCTCTTCCCGGCGGTGCTGACGATTGCCGACAAGGCGCCGCATCCGGCCGCCGCGCGTCTCCTGATCGACTTCATGTTCGGCGACGACACGCCGACCGGCGGTCCGGGCTTCGAGCCCTTCAACGTGCCGGGCGACTATGCGGTGCGCAAGGCGATCGCCGACCACCCCGATTCCGTCAAGCTCGGCGAGCTGAAGGCCTGGACGATCGATCCGGCGAAGACGGCGGCCGCGCGCGGCCGCATCGCCGACCTCATCATCACGCTTCAGTAACGGACCCGTCCACCGGCGCCTTGCGTGCGCCGGTGGACGTGGAGGATCACCATGACATCCACGTCGCTTTCCGTGCCATCGGGCAGGCGCCTGCTCCGATCGGGCTTTCTCTTGCCGGCGCTGCTCATCGCCATCGTCGCCGTCCTCGTCGTCGCGCCGCTCCTGCGCATTCTCCTGTCCACGCTGACGCCCGAGGGTCTCGAGGCCTGGCAGGCGGTGCTCGCCAGCCGGCTCTCCGCCAATCTGTGGTGGCGCCCGCTCCTCAACACGATGATCCTCGGCTTCAGCGTCGCCGGCGGCTGCCTCCTGATGGGCGGCTTCCTTGCCTGGCTGGTCGTGCTCACCGACGTGCCGGGCCGTCGTTTCCTCGCGCTGATGGCGACGTTGCCCTACATGATCCCGAGCTTTGCCGCCGCGCTCGCCTGGGGCACGTTGTTCCGCAATTCCCGGCTCGGCGGCTCGGCCGGCTTCTTTGAGACGAGCGGCCTTGCCATTCCCGACTGGCTCGCCTGGGGCCTCATCCCGACGGCGATCGTGCTCGTCGCGCACTATTATTCGCTGGCCTATACGATCATCGCCGCCGCGCTCAGCTCCGTCGGGGCCGACCTTGTCGAAGCCGGGCAGATGGCCGGCGCAAAACGCCCCCGCATCTTCTTCGGCATCATCCTGCCGGTCGTCACCCCCGCGCTGATCGCCGCCGCCTCGCTCACCTTCGCCGGCGCCGTCTCCAACTTCGCCGCACCCGCGCTGCTCGGCCTGCCGGTGCGCATGCAGACGCTCTCCACCCGCCTCTTCGGCATGATCGAGACCGGGCAGAACGAGCGCGGCTTCGTCATCGCGCTGCTGTTGATCGCCGTCTCTGCCCTGTTCCTCTTTCTCTCCGACCGTATCGTCTCGGGCCGCAAGGCCTTCATCACCGTTACCGGCAAGGGTGGGCGCACCAAGCGTTTCCCGCTGGGCAGCTGGCGCTGGCCGCTCTTTGCGCTCGCCGTGCTGATCGGCTTCGTCACCACTGTCCTGCCCGTTCTCGTTCTGGCGGCCTCCAGCCTCGCCCCGCAGAGCGGTGCGCTGTTCTCCAACTGGACACTGCATTTCTGGATCGGCGAGGGTGGCGGCGAGATGGCGCAGGGCCAGGCCGGCATCTTCCGCAATCCCGTGCTGCTCGATGCGCTCTGGACCACGATCCGCCTCGGCCTCGTCGTCGCCTTCACCACCATGCTGCTCGGCCTGGCGCTCGCCTATACGATCGTGCAGCGCCGCGGCAGCCTGCTCGCCACCGTGCTCAGCCAGCTTGCCTTCCTGCCGCTGCTGATCCCGAGCATCGCCTTCGCCGCGGCCTATATCGCGCTCTACGGTGCGCCCATCGGCCCGCTGCCTTCCCTCTACGGCACGTTCGCGCTATTGGTCATCGCGGCCTCGGCGCACAACCTGCCCTTCGCCGTGCAGTCCGGCCGCTCGGTGCTCGGGCAGATCTCTGCCGACATCGAGGAAAGCGCCCGGCTGACCGGCGCGAGCCTCGTGCGGCGCCTCTTCGCCATCATCTTCCCGCTGGCGATCCGGGGCCTGTTCGCCGGGGCGATCCTCGTCTTCGTGAAGATGGTGCGCGACCTCTCGCTCGTCGTGCTGCTCTTCACCGCTACCTCGCCGGTGCTCAGCATGGTCGCCTACCGCTATGCGGCCGAAGGCTTCATGCAGTTCGCCAATGCCATCACCCTCGTCATCCTCGTGGTCTGCCTTGCGGCTTCCTTCCTCGCCCATGGCCTGCAGAACCGCGTCCAGAAATGGAAAGAGACATGAACGCCCTTGCGAAAGGCGCCGCGGACGCCATCCAGATCCGCAATCTCGTCAAACGGTTCGGTGCCTTCACCGCCGTTCAGGACGTCGATATCTCCGTTCCGCCCGGCGCTTTCCTGGTTCTCGTCGGCCCGTCGGGCTGCGGCAAGTCGACCCTGCTGCGCATGCTGGCCGGCCTGGAAAGCCCGAGCGAGGGCGAGGTCGCCTTCGTCGGGCAGACCGTCTCCAGCGGCACGGGCGGCGTCATCGCCGATGCCGGCCGGCGCAATGCCGGGCTCGTCTTCCAGAGCTACGCGCTCTGGCCGCACATGACCGTTGCCGGCAACATCGCCTGGCCGCTGAAGGTCGCGAGATGGCCGCGCGAAAAGCGCGAGCGGCGGGTGAGGGAGGTGCTTGCCCTGCTCGGCATCGACGCGCTTTCAGAGCGCTATCCGGCGGAGATTTCCGGCGGCCAGCAGCAGCGCGTGGCGATCGCCCGCACCATCGCGCCCGAGCCGAGCATCCTGCTTTTCGACGAGCCCCTGTCGAACCTTGACGCGAAGCTGCGCATCGAGATGCGCAGCGAGCTGATTCGCATCCACCGGGCAACGGGCGCGACCTCGGTCTATGTCACCCACGACCAGGTGGAGGCGATGACGATGGCGACCCACGTCGCGGTGCTCAACAATGGCCGCGTCGAGCAGTTCGGCAAGCCGATCGACCTCCTGCGCAACCCGCAGACCACCTTCGTCGCCACCTTCCTCGGCACGCCGCCGGCCAATCTCTTGCCGGTGCGCCTCAAGGGCGATGCCCTCTTCTTCAACGACCTCGCCCTCGCGCCGGCGGCGCTTGCCGGCGGGCGGGCGGAAGCGCAGCTCCTTTACCGTGCCGAGGATGTCGGCGTCGGCGTCGTCGCCGGCATGCCCTCGCTGACGGCGCGCTTTGCCGAGGCCGCGCCGATTGCCGGACGGACCATGGTGACCGCGATGATCGGCGACCTGCGCATCACCGGCATGGCGGACGGCTATTTCACGGCGACGCCCGGCGAGCCGATCCCCCTCTCGTTCATTCGAACACCCGATGCGGTCTTTGCCGCCACTGGAGAAAGGATACATCAATGAGGCTGATCCTCATGCGTCACGGCGAAACGGAATGGAACGCCGAGCAGCGCCTGCAGGGCCAGGACAACTCGCTTTTGTCCGAACGCGGCGTCGCCCAGGTCAAGCGCTTCCGCCCCTATGCCAAGGCGCTGAAGCCGGCCCGCATCATCGCCTCGGATCTCGGCCGCACCCGGCAGACCGTCGCGCTCATCGGCCACCCCGACGCCCCCTCCGACGAGCGGTTCCGCGAACTCGACATGGGCGAGTGGACGGGCCTGCGCAAGCCGGACCTGATCGCCGATCATCCCGAGGACTACGTCGCCTGGCGCGCCGGCACCTTCACCCCGACGCGGGGCGAGACGTGGGGCGCCTTCCGCGGCCGCGTCGCCGATGGTGTGCACGACTGGATGTCCCGCACGGAGGGCGACCTGCTGGTCGTCGCCCATGGCGGTGTCATCCGCGCCGTCTGCCATGAATTCCTCGACCTGCCGCCGTCGCGCGTCGTTCCCGTCACGCCGGGTACCGCGACGATCCTCAACTTCCCGCAGAAGAACGGCGCGGCCGCCCAGCTCGAAGGCTACAATATCGGCTCCGTCGCCCCGGATGTTTCCGTCGCCGACTGACGAGGCGAGGGCCCCGGCGGACAGCCGGGGCCTTCCGCGCGGAACGGTGGCCGGGATCAGCGGCCGAGCAGTGCGTCGAGATCGATGGCCTCCGCCATCGCCCGGTTGCCCGCATCGCCAGGATGCAGATGGTCACCGGAATCGAACGACGGGGCGATGCGCTCACGGCGCTCCGGATCGCGCAGCACCGCGTCGAAATCCACGACGGCATCGAAAGCGCCGCTCTCCCGGATCCAGCGATTGATCTCCTGGCGCAGGGCGTCCTTGTCGGGGTGATAGTAGTTGTCGAGCGGCGTTCCGCTGAGTGCACCTTCGAAGGGCAGCAGCGTCGCTCCGATGACCCTGACATTGCGCGCATGGGCAAGGCTGATCACCTGCCGGTAGCCGGCGATCAGGTCTTGCGCCGTCGGTTGCGGTTGGTTCGGGGCAAAGTCCGTGCCGGGCCAGGAAATGTCGTTGATGCCGATAAGGACGATGATGGCCTTCAGGTTCGGCTGGGAGAACACGTCCCGCTCAAGCCGCGCGGCGATGTTCACGCCCATCTTGTCCTGCAGCAGCCGGCCGCCGGAAATGCCGGCGTTCAGCACGGCCACCCGATGCGGGGCGAGGCGCCTTGCAAGGAAGTCGGGCCAGCGGGTGTCGGCATCGACCGTCGCGCCGTTCCCGTCGGTGATCGAATCTCCGATCGCAACGACGGTGCCTTCGTTCGGCGTATCGACCAGCACCTGACTGAGGAAAAGGCGGGTGTCCGTGCTCGCCGTCGCGGGGAAGTCCTTCGCCGCCGTGAGGTCTCCCTTGCCGAACCATGCCGTCTGCCGGCCGTCCCAGTGAAAGGTGGTCAGCGGCGTTTCGCCGGGCAGGTAGAGGGAGACGGCGAGCTTGCCCTGGGCATCGACCTCGATGTCCAGGGGATCGCTGACGACGGGCGCTCCGGGTGGCACGACGATCATATCGCCGCCCCCGAAAGTGATCTTATGGATCGTGCCGGATACCGCTCCGGTTTCTCCGGCGAGCCCCACGCTCGCTCCGCCGATCCGCAGCGGACGGTCGCCATAGGCATTGGAAAAGACGAGGCGGACACGCGAGCCGCCGAGGCTGACGCGCACGATCTGGCGGATGGTCTCGTCCGTCACGGAGGCGGGGATTTTCGTCGGCAGGGCGAAATCCGCTCCCCAGATCGGCTGGGGGCTCGCCGCCCAGGTTCCGACCCAGCTCGTCTCTGCGGCCATCGCCGGCGATGGGCCGGAGAGAGCGGCGGCAAGCAGGAGGGTGCTGGCGAGAAGCGCGGTGCCGGCAGGTTTTTCACGTGGTTGACGGCGGCGGGTCGGCCAGTGTGATGTAAGAGAGGTCATTTGCTCAATCCTGCGGTTTGATTTGCGTAGACGGTTTGCGCGGAAGGCTGCGGGCTCCGTGCCGCAAGCGCGGCGACGAGGATGGCGGCGGCGGGAAAGGCGGCGGCGACGAGCGGCACCCAGGCGAGGCCGGGCCCCTGGTCGAGGATCACGCCACCGACCCAGGCGCCGATGGCGTTTCCGAGGTTGAAGGCGCCGATATTGAAGCTCGAAGCGAGGCTCTGGCCTGCGCCTTCCGCCTTGGAAAGCACCCACATCTGCAAGGGGGCGACCGTGGCAAAGCCGGCGGCTCCGAGGAGCCCGATGAAGATCACCGCGGCCACCTGGCTGTTGAAGGCGAAGGTCATCAGCCCGAGCACAAGGGCGAGGGCGGCAAGGGTGCCGAAGATGGAGCGCAGCAGGTTGCGGTCGGCGAGCCTTCCGCCCAGCAGGTTGCCAACGACCAGCCCACCGCCGAAGACCAGAAGGATCAGCGACACCGCGGTATCCGAGAAGCCGCTGATCTCAGTCAGAAGCGGCGCGACATAGGTGAAGACGGCAAAGACGCCGGCATAGCCGAGCACCGTGGTCAGGAGACCGAGCAGGACGGCGGGGCGGGCGATCGCCCGCAGATCGGCCCGCCAGTCCGACACGGTGGGCGCAGCCGTATCCCGGGGAACCAGCGTGGCGAGAACGATCAGCGCGACCAGTCCGACCAGCGTCACGGCCCAGAAGGTGGACCGCCAGCCATAATGCTGGCCGAGCCAGGTGCCGAACGGCACGCCGATCACCGTCGCTACGGTCAGTCCCGTGAACATGAGGGCGATGGCGGAGGCGCGCTTGTCCTCGGCGACGAGGTTCGTGGCGACGACCGAGCCGACGCCGAAGAAGGTGCCGTGGGTCAACGCCGTCAGCACGCGTGCCGCCATCAGCCAGCCGTAGTCCGGCGCAAGCGCCGCGGCAGCGTTGCCGGCGACAAAGATGGCCATCAGGCCGACAAGCACGCGCTTGCGCGGCCAGCGTGCGGTCATCGCCGTCAGGATCGGTGCGCCGATGGTGACGCCGAGCGCGTAGCCGGAAATCAGCAGCCCCGCGGCCGCGATGGTGACGTTCAGTTCGCTGCTGACCTCCAGAAGGAGGCCCATGATGACAAATTCGGTGACGCCGATGCCGAAGGCACCAACCGTCAGGGCGTAAAGCGCTAGAGGCATTGTCCACTCCAATCGTGTGTTGACCGGAAGATAGACACTGACGAAGGGGTGAATTAGATATCCGAGAGGAACATAATTTGTGAGTTGAATTCATCATGGGTCGATCCGAAGTCAACCGATCCGGCGAAATGGAGATCTTTGCGCGCGTGGTCGAGCTCGGGGGATTTTCGCCCGCTGCGCGTGCCGCGGGCATGACGCCCTCGGCGGTCAGCAAGCTCATCGCGCGGCTGGAGGCGCGGCTCGGTGCACGCCTGCTCAACCGCTCAACGCGGCAGCTGCAGGTGACGCCGGAGGGCTGCGCGTTCTACGAGCGGGCAAAGCGCATCCTGGCTGATCTAGAGGATGCCGAGCGGGCGGCGGGCCTCGGGGAGCAGCCGGTCGGGCGCGTGCGCATCAACACCAGCGCGTCCTATGCCACGCATGTGCTCGCGCCGCTTCTGCCGGAGTTTCTGGCGCTGCATGCCGGCATCACCCTCGACATCATTCTGACCGACGCCGTCGTCGATCTTCTTGCCGAGCGCACCGATGTCGCCGTGCGTGCCGGACCGCTGAAAAGCTCGAGCCTCATCGCCCGCAAGCTGGGGGAGACGCAACTGGTCGTCGTTGCCGCGCCCGCCTACCTTTCACGCTGCGGCGAACCCCACACGATCGCCGAGCTTCAGGCGCACAACCGCCTCGGCTTCGGCTATACGCGGGCAGTGGACGGCTGGCCGCTGCGGGAGAACGGCAAAGCCGTCATCGTGCCCGCCACGGGCCGTATCCAGGCGAGCGACGGCGAAGCCCTTCGCCATCTGGCATTGGCGGGGGTCGGCCTTGCCCGTCTTTCCGCCTTCACCGTGCGCCAAGACATTGCCGCCGGCCGCCTCGTGCCTGTGCTCGGGCATCTTGGTGCCGAAGAGAAGGAGGCCTTCCATGCGGTCTATGTCGGCCAGGGCGGGCCGCTTCCTTCCCGCGTGAGGGCGCTGCTCGATTTTCTTGCGGAGCGCGGCAAGGTCTCCTGACCGGCTTGCCGCTTGCTAGCAGAAGGCCACTTCGAGGTTCTGCCGGTCGCGGGCAATGACCGAACAGGCCGTTTCGAAGCCCTCCGCCTTGATGGAGAGCATGAAATCGGGCGGTATGCCCGCGGAATTGCTGACCGTGATGCCCGCGCCGTCCACGCCGAGGCTCTTGACGGTGCAGTCGATCGTCGAGCGGCGGTCGTTGAAGATGATGGATCCGGCCTTCAGCACGCGCCGCCGTGCGCCGATACCGCCGGCCGCCTGCAGGGACGACCAGGCGGTGCAGCGGTTTCGCCCGTTCTGCTTGGCGTGGTACATGGCGGCATCCGCCTGGGCCAGCAATGTTTCGATGTCCCGCCCGACGATGGACAGAGCCGCGCAGCCGAAGCTGGCGGTAACGGCGAGTGTGCCGAAGGCGCCGGAAATCGGCCATGCGGCAATCTCGCCGCGCAGCTTTTCCGCGGTGATCATCGCATCTTCCGCGCTGGTATGGGGCAGTACGATGGCGAACTCCTCGCCGCCGAGCCGCCCGAAAAGATCACTGGCGCGCAGGCTGGACCGGCAGGCGGCGGCCACGGCCTTCAGTGCCTCGTCGCCCGCCGCATGGCCGTGGGTGTCGTTGACGTTCTTGAAGTGATCGACATCCAGCACCAGGCACGACAGGTCGTGCTTGTGGCGCAGTGCCGCGGCGATCAGCTGTTCCGCCTCGCGCTTGAAGGCGCGGCGGGTGAGGGCCTCGGTCAGGCTGTCGGTCGCGGCCGTCTGCATCAGTTCGATCCGGTCCATCGCAGCCCCCGCCAGCTCCCGCAGGATGTCGAGATCCTTCCGGCCGAAGGAGCGCGGCCTCCGGTCGATCGCGCAGACCGTGCCGACTGTGGAGCCGGCCTTGGTCTTCAGCGGCACGCCGGCATAGAAGCGGATGTGCTCGGGGCCGGTGACCGCGGGATGCGCGACGAAACGCGGATCCCGCGTCGCGTCCTGGACGATCATCGGCTGCTCGTCGACAAGCACATGGCGGCAGAACGTATCCTCGAGCGGGACCTCGTCTGCGGAAAGGCCGGAGCAGGCCTGGTACCATTGCCGATGCCCGTCGATGAGGGAGACGAGGCCGATCTCCACGGTGAAGATCTGCTGGATCAGCCGGACGAACCGGTCGAAGCCCGCGTCGCGCGGACTGTTGAGGAGATCGAGGTTTTCCAGTGCGGCAAGGCGTTTCCTTTGCCGCTGGATCGTCTCGTCAGACGATTTGCCGAATGTCCTGACCGTCACGAAACACTCCTCCGCTGGACAAAACCGGTTTGCTGGTTTCAGCACGACGGGCGCCTGCCTGCAACACTGCCAGGGTTGGCGCCGGGTGTTTTCCCCGCCGGGCTTGCCGGCATGCGAACCGGGCGTTGCGCCGGCGCGGTGCCTATCAACGCAGGTGTGAGGCCGCTTCGGGATTCTTCCAGACCGGATGGCTGAGGGTTTGCAGGCTGCGGGCATCGGCGCCGGCGATCCGGGCCATCAGCGCTCTCGCCATCTCGCGGCCGGCCAGATGCACGTCCTCGTCGGCCGTCAGGATCTCCGGGCGCATCCAGTTGAGGGCGGGCGAGACCTGCTTGGAAACGATGTCGAGGTCCTTGCCGATCTCCTTGCCGGCCATCTCGGCACCAGCGCTGACGGCAACGGCGAGGCTGGCGCTGACGCAGAGGACGGCGTCCGGCGGCTCCGGCGCCCGCATCGCGCGGTCCATCGCGGCCCTGACGTCGAGAAGGGGGGTGTCGATCGAGACCGGCAACGGCACCTCGGTCATGCCGAAGTCGCGCAGCCCGCGCTCGAGCCCGGCGGCGATATGGGCCGCGTAGGTGAGATCGCGGGGAGGGCGGATGATCGCCAGGCGCCTGCGGCCCCGGCCGGCCAGCTTCCCGACGGCCTGATAGACGAAGCTCTCATTGTCGAAATCGTGGAAGGGATGCGTCCATCCGGAATCGGTCCGGCCATGGGTCACGAAGGGAAAGTCCTTCTCCAGCAGCAGCTGCACGCGCCGGTCGTCCGGCGCAGTGCGCATGATGATGACGCCGTCGGCCGAGCGGCTCTGCAGGATGTTGCGGACCGGCAGCAGGGGATCGCTGTCATGGGAACTCGGGCTGACGATCAGATTGTATCCCGTGTCCTTCAGCGCCTGCGAAATGCCGAAGATCATCTGGCTGGTGAAGCCCATGATCTCGTCGTCGACATTCAGGACCAGTGCCAGCACGCTGGTCCTGCCCGTCCGGAGGCGCAGGCCCGCCCTGTTCGGCTGATAGCCGATCTGGCTGGCGACGAGCCGGACACGTTCCTTGGTTTCCGGCCCGATATCCGGCGCATCGCTGAGCGCGCGTGAAACCGATGTGGTGCTGAGGCCCGTCATGAAGGCGATGGTCTTCAGGGTGGGCGGCAGGTTTCCATCCCGCATGTCGCTCTCCATTTCCCTATGGCGCCTGATGCGATCAGGCCCGCCGGGCATCCGCTCGAAATTTTCTACGATTCGCTTTAACGATAAAGTATCTTGGGTGATATCCCCGCTCGGAAAAATATCTTTATGAATCAGAATAGTAGGAGATGCTTTTGGTGGTGTATTGAAAAATATTCCGATGTGGCGTAGCAATTTACATTATCGATTAAGTTGGCGATTGTCGATGCACCTGCGCGTGTGGTCATCGTCGCTGCCGATCCCTGCAGGCCGCCGGTCGTCCATCGAGCGGCAGATCCGGACAAAGCCATGACATCCTTGCCGAAAGCCAATCCCGCGATCGATCTTTCCGGCCCGTGGACACTCACCTCGGCCGATGGCGACATCACGGCGCCGATCACGCTGCCGGGCGATGTGCACACGGCGCTGACGGCCGCGGGCCTCATTCCTGATCCCTATGTCGGCCGCAACGAGGGGGCGGTGCAATGGGTGGCGCATCGCGGCTGGGTTCTCGAGCGCCGCTTCCTGTTGCCGGAACCGGATGGCGACTGGTACCTCGACATCGACTATCTCGACACGGTGGCAGCCGTCTTCGTCAACGACGCGCCGGTGCTGCTCGCCGACAACTGCTTCCGCCGCTACCGGCCCGATGTCGGCGCCCAGTTGAAGGCGGGCGAGAATGTCATCCGCATCGTCTTCCAGTCGAGCATCGCGGCGGGTGCCGACCGACAGGCCCGGCAGCCCTTCTACGTTCCCTACCATCCCGGCAATTCGCCCATCCCCAACGGCAACATGCTGCGCAAGCCGCAGTGCCATTTCGGCTGGGACTGGAACATCGCGATCGCGCCGCTGGGTCTCTACGGCACGATCCGGCTCTGCCGGCTCGACAGGGCTCGCATCGAGCACGTGACGACGCGGCAGACGCACAATGCGGATGGTTCGGTCTATCTGCAGGTGGCGGCGACGGTTTTTGCGAAGAACCCAGACATCGTGGCCCTCCATTTCGCACTTGATGACGAGCGTGTCCGCCTCGATGTCGGCGTCAATGCCGGCGAAACGGTTGTCACCCATGTCTTCGAGATCGCCGCGCCGCGGCTGTGGTGGCCGGCGGGAAGCGGCGAGCAGGCGCTCTACACGCTTGGCGTGGAGCTGCCCGGTGATGTCGTCGTCAGGCAGATCGGTCTGCGCATGGTGGAGCTCGTCACCACGCCCGACGCGGCCGGAAGCCGCTTCGCGCTGAAGGTCAACGGGCGCGAAATCTTCTGCCGCGGCGCCAATTGGATCCCGGCCGACGCGCTGTTTTCACTGTCGAGCCCGGACGGGACCGCGGATCTCCTACAATCCGCTGCGGCAGCCAACATGAACATGATCCGCGTCTGGGGCGGTGGTTTTTACGAGCCGGACTGGTTCTACGACCTTTGCGACCGGCTGGGTCTTCTCGTCTGGCAGGACTTCATGTTCGCCTGCAATCTCTATCCCTCCACCGAGGACTTCCTCGACAATGTCGCACGGGAGGTGGACTACCAGGTGCGTCGCCTCTCCTCCCATCCGTCGCTCGCGCTCTGGTGCGGCGACAACGAGCTGGTCGGCGCGCTCACCTGGTTCGACGAGCCGCGGAAAGACCGCGACCGTTACCTGGTGTCCTATGATCGCCTGAACCGCACGATCGAGCAGGCGATGCGCAAGGCGGCGCCCGATGCGATCTGGTGGCCGTCGAGCCCGGCCTCCGGCTATCTCGATTTCGGCGACGCCTGGCATGCCGATGGCTCCGGCGACATGCACTACTGGTCCGTCTGGCACGAGAACAAGCCGTTCGACAATTACCGCAGCGTGCGGCCGCGTTTCTGCTCGGAGTTCGGCTTCCAGTCCTATACGTCGCTGCCCGTCATCAAGACCTATGCCGAGGCGAGGGATATGAACATCGCCTCGCCCGTCATGGAACTGCATCAGAAGAATGCCGGCGGCAACGAGCGCATCGCCGCCACCATGTTCCGCTACTTCCGCTTCCCGAAGGATTTCCCGAACTTCGTCTATCTCAGCCAGATCCAGCAGGGTCTCGCCATCAAGACGGCGGTGGAATACTGGCGTTCGCTGAAGCCGCATTGCATGGGCACGCTCTACTGGCAGCTCAACGACACCTGGCCGGTCGCCTCCTGGTCGAGCCTCGACTATGGCGGCCGCTGGAAGGCGATGCACTATCTCGTCCGCCGCTTCTTCCAGCCGGTCGCGATCGCGGCAATCCCGGAGGAAGGCGGCGGAGCGATCCGCTTCTCGCTGGTCAACGACACGCTTGCCGATGTCACGGTCGACCTTTCGATCGCGCTCCTCGACATGAAGGGGAAGCGCCGGCCGCTCGTGGAGGCCCGGGCGGCCTGCACGCCGGATGCCGCGGTAACGGCTACGACCGTCACGGCGGCGGATCTGCCGGCCGGTGCCCTCATTGTCTGGCGCTTCACCGCATCGAACGGCATGCAGGGTGAAGGGCACTATGTGCATGGCACCTACAAGGCGCTGGACCTGGAGCCGGCCGGGCTGACATTCACGCAGGAAGATGGACCGGACGGGACCATCCACCTCGATGTCACCGCCACCGGACTGGCGCTCTTCGTGATGATCGAGACCGACAGCGACGGCCGTTATTCCGACAATGCCTTCGACCTTGCGGCCGGCGAGACACGCCGCATCGCCTTCACTCCCGCCAAACCGCTCCCCGCCGGCCCCCGCCCGGTCTTCCGCCTCTACGACCTGCAATCCTGCCATGCGACAGAACCGGCTGCCGGGTGAGACGCTTCCGGCCGGAGGCATGGGCGGTACATGCGTTCCATAAATCGCCTTATGTGATCTGAGGGCAAAAAATGCGGCTCTGATCGCCGAGGCACTGTCTGGCGGCCCCAGTCACCTTGCGCCACCCCTGCCCGGTGGGCAGACGCGGCGTCAGTGCGCCCGCCACTCCCGATACCATGCCGCGAAGGCGGCGATGCCGTCTTCCAGCGACACGCGTGGGACAAAGCCGGTGAGGTGGGTCAACAGGTCGGTGGAGGCGAAGGTGCGGGGCACGTCGCCGGGCTGCATGGGCATGTAGTTGCGCGTGGCGGGGCGGCCGAGCGCTTTTTCGATCGTCTCGATGAAGGTCATCAGCCCGACCGGCTGACCGCCGCCGATGTTGACGGTGCGGAAGGGCGCGCCGGCCGAGAGCGTATCGATGATGCCGGGCGCCGTGACACGGCCGTCTTCCCGCGGCACGACGTCGACGAGCCGCACGATGGCCTCGACGATGTCGTCGATATAGGTGAAGTCGCGGCTCATCCCGCCCTCGCCATAGACGTCGATCGGGCGGCCGGAGAGGATGGCGTCGGAGAACTTGATCGGCGCCATGTCGGGCCGGCCCCAGGGGCCGTAGACGGTGAAGAAGCGGAAGGCCGTCGTCGGCACCCCATAGAGATGGGCGTAGGAATGCGCCATCAGCTCCATGGATTTCTTCGAGGCGGCATAGAGCGTCATCGGCTCGTCGGCCCGGTCGGCCTCGGCGAAGGGAACCTTCTCGTTGGCGCCGTAGATCGAGGAGGTGGAGGCGAGCAGCAGGTGCTTCGGCTGCAGCGCGCGTGCCAGCTCCAGCACGTTCCACGAGCCGACGAGGTTGGATTCCACATAGGCGCCGGGATTTTCCAGGCTGTAGCGCACGCCGGCCTGGGCGGCGAGATGGAGGATGACGTCGGGCTCTTTCAGCGCGGCCGCGGCATCGAGCGCGGCACGGTCCTCCAGCCGGCCGGTGACCTGGCGGAAGCCGTCATGAGGTTCGAGCAGGGCGAGGCGTTGCGCCTTCAGCCGCACGTCGTAGTAGGGTGTCATGCCGTCGAAGCCGGTGACCGTGTGGCCGTCGGCGAGCAGGCGCCGCGCGAGGTGGAAGCCGATGAAGCCCGCGGTGCCGGTGACGAGGAAATGCGTCATTCCGCCGCCTCGGAGACCGGTGCGACCATCGGAGAGGTGCCGCGGCCGATGCTCGAATAGGCAAAGCCGTGGCGGGCCACTTCCTCCGGCTTGTAGACATTGCGCAGGTCCACCAGCACGGGTTTGGCCATGCTCGCCTTCAGCCGCTGGAAATCGAGCGCGCGGAACTGGTTCCATTCCGTGACGATGACCATCGCCTCCGCACCTTCGGCAATGTCGTAGGGCGAGGTGCCGTAGGTCACGTGGTCGAGCACGGTCCTGGAGGCCTCCATGCCCTCGGGGTCGTAGGCGAAAACTTTCGCGCCGCCGTCCTGCAGGGCCTGGATGATGGAGATCGACGGCGCGTCGCGCATGTCGTCGGTCTCCGGCTTGAAGGTGAGGCCGAGCACGGCGATCTTCTTGCCGCGCACCTCGCCGCCAAGTGCGGTGACGACCTTGCGGGCCATGGCGCGCTTGCGCGTGTCGTTGATGGCGATGGTGGTCTCGATCAGCCGCACGGGGCTGTCATTATCCTGCGCGGTCTTGACCAGCGCCAGCGTGTCCTTCGGGAAGCACGAGCCGCCATAACCGGGGCCGGCATGCAGGAACTTCGCGCCGATGCGCCCGTCGAGGCCGATGCCGCGCGAGATCTGCTGCACGTCCGCGCCGACCTTTTCGCAGAGATCCGCAATCTCGTTGATGAAGGTGATCTTCATCGCGAGGAAGGCGTTGGCCGCGTATTTGATCAGCTCGGAGGTGCGCCGGGTGGTGAAGAGCAGCGGCGACTGGTTGAGGTAGAGCGGCCGGTAGACCTCCGTCATGACCTCGCGCGCCCGCTCGTCCTCGATGCCGACGACGATGCGATCCGGTCGCTTGAAATCGCTGATCGCAGCCCCCTCGCGCAGGAACTCCGGGTTTGACACGACGGCGATGTCGGCCTCGGGGCGGGTTTCGCGCATGATGCGCTCGACCTCGTCGCCGGTGCCGACAGGCACGGTCGATTTCGTGACGACGACGGTGAAACCCTTGACCGACTCGGCGATCTCGCGGGCGGCGGCGTAGACATAGGAGAGGTCCGCATGGCCATCGCCGCGTCGCGAAGGCGTGCCGACGGCGATGAAGACGACGTCGGCCTCGCTGACAGGGCCGGAAAATTCGGTGGTAAAGGAGAGCCGGCCCGCCTTGACGTTCTCCGCCACCAGCGCCTCGAGACCCGGTTCGAAGATCGGGATCTCGCCGCGGTTCAACGCCTCGATCTTCGCCTCGGCCTTGTCGATGCATACGACGGTGTGGCCGAAATCGGCAAAACAGGCGCCGGATACCAGGCCCACATAGCCCGAACCGATCATCGCGATCTTCATGATGCTTCTTCTCCGGATGGGACCTTTTCGCGGCTGTCCTGGCCGTCGACGATCACAGATAGAATACGACGCCGGGCAAAGCACGGAACGCCGCCCGCTTCAAGCGGAATGCGGGCGGTATCTAGTGTGCGGCGGCGGCCTTCGCCACCCCATGCCTTCCGCCCTGCCGGCCAGGGGGCGCCTGTCACCACGATTTCCAGGCCAGCAACAACCCGCCATCGTCATGCTCGGCCGCCCGGCAGGCCGCCTCGACATCGCCGAACGGTGCGCCGCGCGGCAGGTCGCCCGCCACAAGCGCGGCGTCGGCCAGCGTGATCGCGCCGCCCCGGGTGACGACGGTGAAGATCAGCGGGCCGGTGGACCACCAGGCCGGCGCCCCGGGCATGGCCGCGACGACATCGGGCAGCACCGCATTGAGGCGGATGAGGACCGGGTGATGGGCGGGCGCGGCCAGGAAGGAATTGGCGAGCAGCAGGCTGCCGCGGCCGGTCTTGCGGGGAATGTCCTCCGCCATGGCGGTCAGCCCGGTCATCGGCAAGAGATCGTGGAAGCTGATGTCGGCGCGGGCGGGATACCAGTCGCAATCGAGGTAGATGCCGCCCTCCTGTTCGACGAGGAGATAGCGCGCGATATCGACGGCGCCGGGATAGTCGCCCCGCTCCAGCATGGCGCGGAACGCCTTGTTCTCGTGGATGCCGGCCTCTTCCAGGTCCTTCTCCCGCCAGAGGAAATGGCCATAGCCATGGGCCTTGGCGTGCTTTTCCCAGGCTTTGGCCGAGGGCGGCACGGCCCCTTGCCCGATCCAGACCTGATGGATGACGGGCGGGATCGCGGTGCGGTTCGCCTCGGCGATCGCCCGCCGCTCGGCCGAGGAGAAGGTTCCGTGCGTGGCCAGAAGGTCCGGATCGGGCACGAGATGGTACTGGTAGCCGATCCGCTCCAGCGGATCGTCCTCGGCCTTCGCGAGCTTGAGGAAAGCCGAATGCAGCCGGCGCGGCAGGCCGAGCGCCGTTTCCTGCCCGAGGGCGGCACGCTCCGGATCGGCGGAAACCGCCTCCAGCACCTGCCAGGCGGCACCGAAATCGCCGTCCTCGCGGTATTCGGCGGCTTTTTCCAGTTGTTCGTTCAATCGTTGCTTGGCTGACATCAAGCTGTCCTAGGGGAGTTCCGGCAAAAGTGCGAAGCGGTTTTGCATCCGCCGGCGGGGTTGAAGCAAGAGCGTGCCCGTCTGCCGGCGGCGTTTCTTCATATTCGGTCCCGGCCGGAGCAACGACAACCCCCAACCTTGCCTGGAGTAAGGCGTGGACAGAAAAAAGTGTGCGCGCTAGTGTCTTGGCGGGGAACATCAAGAAAAGGCCGCGTGGAAAAAATCCGTCAGGCGGGAAAGCACATATGAATTCGAATGCGATGCGCCGGCCGAGGGACCTGCTGCGGATTGAAGACCTGCACGTCTCCTTCTCCCTGATGGGCGCGAGGATCACTGCCGTCAGGGGCGCAAATCTCAGGGTGTTGCCCGGCAAGGTGACCGCCCTCGTGGGAGAATCCGGCTCCGGCAAGTCCGTCATCAGCCAGACCGCCATGGGCTTGCAGCCGCCGACCGCGCGGGTCACCGGCAAGATCCTCTTCGACGACCCGCTCTCCGACGAAGGCCCGATCGACATCCTGCCCCTGCCCCGCGACGGCAAGAAGATCCGCTCCATTCGCGGCGGGCGCATGGGCATGATCTTCCAGGAGCCGATGACCTCTTTTTCGCCGCTGCACACGATCGGCGACCAGATCAGCGAGTCCCTTGTCATCCACACCGGTCTTACCGGCGCGGAGATGCGCGAGCGCTGCGAGGATATGCTGGGGCGCGTCGGCTTCAACAATCCGCGCAAGGTCTACGACATGTATTCCTTCGAGTTGTCCGGCGGCATGCGCCAGCGCGCGATGATCGCCATGGCGCTCGTCTGCGGCCCGGCGCTGCTGATCGCCGACGAGCCGACCACGGCGCTCGACGTGACCATCCAGGCGCAGATCCTGAAACTCCTGCGCGACCTGCAGCAGCAGATGGACATGGCGGTGCTGCTCGTCACGCACGATCTCGGCGTCGTTGCCAACATCGCCGACGAGGTCGTGGTGATCTACCAGGGCGAGATCATGGAGGCGGGGCCGGTCGAGACGATCTTCCATCGGCCTGCCCATCCCTATCTCAAGGGCCTGATGGCGGCGATCCCGCATTTCGGCATGAAGCGCGGCGACCGGCTGAAGCCGCTGCGCGAGATCGAGGTCAACCAGGACAGCCTGCTGTCGAAGAAGTATCAGGCCCGCACCGGGCCGGACGTCATTCTCTCGGTCCGCGACCTCAGCAAAACCTTCGTGACCCGCAAGGACAACTGGGCCATGCCGGGCCAGCAGAAGGAAAAGCCGCGGCCGGCCGTCGATAGCGTCAGCTTTGACATCAGGCGCGGCGAATGTCTCGGCCTCGTCGGCGAAAGCGGCTGCGGCAAGACCACCGTCAGCAAGATCCTGATGCGCGCGATCAAGCCGGACGCCGGATCGGTGCTGTTCGACGACGGCAAGGGGCCGGTCGATGTGCTGAACGCCAAGGGCGCCGAGCTGCAGTCGCTGCGCACGCGCCTGCAGATGGTGTTCCAGGACCCGCAATCCTCGCTCTCGCCGCGCATGACGGTCGGCGACATCCTGCGTGAACCCCTCGACATCCACGACTATGGCGATGCGGCCAAGCGCAGGATGGCGTCGAAGGCGCTGATCCGCGCCATCGGCCTCGACGAGGCCTCACTGAAGCGCTATCCGCACTCCTTCTCCGGCGGCCAGCGCCAGCGTATCGGCATCGCCCGGGCGCTTGCCCTCGGCCCGAGCATGATCATCTGCGACGAACCGGTTTCCGCGCTCGACGTTTCCGTGCAGGCGCAGATCCTCAACCTGCTCAAGGACCTCCAGAAGGACCTCGGCCTCACCTATCTCTTCATCTCGCACAACCTTGCCGTGGTCGATTACATGGCCGACCGGGTCGCCGTGATGTGGGCCGGGCGCATCGTCGAGATCGCGCCGCGCGAGATCATCATGACCGCGCCGGTGCATCCCTATACGCGGGCGCTGCTCGATGCGGTTCCCTTCCCCGATCTCGAGCGCCCGCTGAACTTCGAGACGGCCGGCCGGACCAGCGCCGTCTCGCGCGAGAGCTGGGCACAGGTCTTCCGCGACGAGGAGGGCAGCGAGGGTCTGGCGCCGGCCGATCTCGGTGGCGGCCATTTCGTGCTTGCCCGCAGGAATGCCGACATGCGGGAGCTTTGCTCGTGATCACGCGCCGCACCACACTCGGCCTGCTGGCCGCCGCCTTCGTTCCCGGCATCGCCCGCGGCTTGGACAGCGATGCCGCCTATTTCCAGGACAAGATCGCCGCGGGCGAACTGCCGCCGGTTGCAGAGCGCCTGCCGAAGGTGCCGCGCGTCGTCAACACCGCCGCGCTCGGCGGCGTCCCCGGCAAGCAGGGCGGGCGGTTGCGCATCCTGATCGGCGGCCAGCGCGACGTGCGCCTCGTCCCGATCAACAGCTATTCGCGCCTTGTCGGCTACGATCGCGACCTGAAGCTCGTCGCCGACATCCTCGAGAGCTTCACTGTGGAAGAGGAGCGCATCTTCACCTTCCGCCTGCGCGAAGGGCACAGATGGTCGAGCGGCGACCCCTTCACGGTGGAGGACTTCCGCTATTGCTGGGAAGAGGTCATCCTCAACCGCGAACTCCTGAAGGGTGGTCCGCCCACCGACCTGCTCGTCGAAGGCAAGCCGCCCGCCTTCGACGTGGTCGATCCGCTGACGGTGCGCTACACCTGGGAAAAGCCGATCCCGGATTTCCTGCCGAAACTCGCCTCGCCCATTCCGCTGGTGCTGGCGCTGCCGTCCGCCTACATGCGGCAGTTCCACAAGAAGTTCCAGACAGCGGAGGCGCTGGAAAAGCATATCAAGAAGCAGCGCGTCGACGACTGGCGCGGCCTGCACATCAAGATGTCGCGCCAGACCCGGCCGGAAAACCCGGATCTCCCGACGCTGGAGGCCTGGCGGCCGCGCACCGCCCCGCCCGCCGAACAGTTCATCTTCGAGCGCAACCCGTTCTTCCATCGGGTCGATGAGAATGGCACCCAGCTGCCCTATGTCGACCGGCTGGTGCTGAACGTCTCCTCGCCGGATCTCATCTCCGCCAAGACGGCGACCGGGGAAAGCGACCTGCAGATCGGCAATCTCGACTTCACCGACTACACGCTGCTGAAGAGCGCCGAGGCGACGTATCCGATCAACGTGATGCTGTGGAAACGCACGCTGGGCTCGCGTGTCGCCCTGATCCCCAATCTCAACTGCGGCGATGAAGGCTGGCGCACGGTGCTGCGCGACGTGCGCGTGCGCCGGGCGATGTCGCTCGCCATCAACCGTACGGAGATCAACAAGGCGGTCTTCTACGGCCTCGGCCAGGAAAGTGCCAACACGGTGCTGCCGGAAAGTACCCTCTTCAAGCCGGACTATGCAAAGGCCTATGCCGGCTACGACCCGGCGGAGGCCAACCGCCTGCTCGATGCGGCCGGGCTCGACAAGCGCGACGACGAGGGCACGCGGCTTCTTCCGGATGGCCGCCCCGCCCAGGTCGTCATCGAGAGCGCCGGCGAGAGCACGCTGGAAACGGACGTGCTGGAACTCGTCACCGACTATTTCCGCGAGATCGGCCTCGGGCTTTTCGTACGGGTTTCCCAGCGCGACATCTTCCGCAGCCGCGCCATCGGCGGCGAGGTGGTGATGTCCGTCTGGTACGGGCTCGACAATGGCGTGCCCACACCGGAAATGTCGCCCGCCGAACTGGCGCCGAGTTCCGACGACCAGTACCAGTGGCCCGTCTGGGGCATGTACTACGCGACCGTCAAGACCAAGGGCGAGCCGCCCGACATGCCCGAGGTGCAGTATCTCGTCGACAGGCTCGCCGCCTGGGAAATGACGACGACGGAAGCGGAGCGCACGGCGATCTGGCATGAAATGCTCGCCCATCACGCCGACCAGGTCTTCACCATCGGCACGGTCAACGGCATTTCCCAGCCGGTGGTGCGTGCGCGCCAGCTGCGCAACATGCCGGAAAAGGCCCTCTGCGGTTTCCAGCCCACCGCCTTCCTCGGGGTCTACATGCCGGATACGTTCTGGTACGAGGAGGGTGCGTGATGGGACAGGCGATCTTCCATGCGTGGTCGTCAGCCAGCCGGCAGGCGGATGAGGGGCGGCCACGGACGAAACCTTGTCGCTTCGCCCTGCCCCGTCCCCAGGAGCCAGCCCGATGATCCGCTACATCCTCTGGCGCATCGCCGTCATGGTTCCGACGCTCGCGCTCATCTCGGTGCTGGTTTTCACCATCATCGAGCTGCCGCCAGGCGACTATTTCGAGAGCTACATCTCGGAGCTGCGCGCCATGGGCGAGGCGACCGACATGGCCGAGATCGAGGAGCTGCGCGAGCGCTACGGCTTCGACAAGCCTGCGCCGTTGCGCTACCTGCACTGGGTCGGCGGCATGCTCATCGGCGATTTCGGCTACTCTTTCGAATATCGCCTTCCCGTTTCGGAGGTGGTGGGTGACCGGCTCTGGCTGACGGTGCTGGTCTCCTTCGTGACCATCATCTTCACCTGGCTCATCGCCTTCCCGATCGGCATCTACTCGGCCACCCACCAGTATAGCTGGGGCGACTACGGCCTGACGCTCGCCGGCCTCATCGGCATTGCCGTGCCGAACTTCATGCTGGCGCTGGTCGTCATGTATTTCGCCAATATCTGGTTCGGCGTCTCGATCGGCGGGCTGATGGACCGCCAGTTCCTCGGTGCGCCGATGAGCTGGGAGAAATTCCGCTCCATCCTCTCGCATATCTGGATACCCGTGATCATCATCGGCACGGCGGGCACGGCCGCGATGGTGCGCCGCCTGCGCGCCAACCTGCTCGACGAGCTCAACAAGCAATATGTCGTGACCGCACGCTCCAAGGGCCTGCATCCGATGCGTGTCCTCACCAAATATCCGCTGCGCATGTCTCTCAACTTCTTCATCTCCGATATCGGTTCCATCCTGCCCTCGATCATCTCGGGCGCGGAGGTGACCGCCATCGTGCTGTCGCTCGAAACGACCGGCCCCATGCTGATCAAGGCCTTGCAGACACAGGACATGTATCTCGCCGGTTCCTTCCTGATGTTCCTGGCCTTCCTGACGGTCATTGGCGTGCTGATCTCGGATATCGCGCTCGCCATTCTGGATCCGCGCATCCGGCTCGGCGGAGGAAGCCGCAAGTGAAGACGCCTCTTCCCGAACCCGGCGCCCCGCTCGGCCATTTCGTCTCGGACAAGCCGTTCGACCCCTATGCCGCCGAACACAAGACGGAGGAGCTGAAGAAGGTCGCGCAGGCCTCGCAGTTCCAGTTGATGTGGTGGCAGTTCCGTCGCCACCGCATGGCGCTCGTCTCCGGCATCTTCCTCCTCGTCATCTACCTGATGATCGCGGTCAGCGAGTTCCTGTCGCCCTACAACCTGCATACCCGCAACATCGACTTCATCTACTCCCCGCCGCAGACCCTGCGCTTCATGCATGAGGGCCAGTTCGTCGGTCCCTTCGTCTACGGCCAGAAGATGACGCTCGACATGGACAATCTGCGGCGCGTCTACACGGACGACAAGACGGACGTGCAGAAGCTGCGCTTCTTCTGCAGCGGCGACAAATACAAGTTCTGGGGCCTGTTCACCTCGGACGTCCATCTTGTCTGCCCGGCCAAGGACGGCCAGTTCTTCTTCCTCGGCACCGACCGGCTGGGGCGCGACATGCTCTCGCGCATCCTCTATGGCGCGCGCATCTCGCTCACCATCGGTGCGCTCGGCGTTGCCATGAGCTTCGTGCTCGGCATCGTCATCGGTGGCCTTGCCGGCTACCACGGCGGCGTCTTCGATCTCATCGTGCAGCGCGTCATCGAGGTCCTTCAGTCGATTCCAAGCATTCCCCTGTGGATGGCGCTCGCCGCGATCATCCCGGTCACCTGGAGCCCCATTCTCGTCTATATCGGCATTACGATCATCCTCGGCATGCTCGACTGGACCGGACTTGCACGCGCCGTGCGCTCGAAACTTCTTGCCTTGCGGGAGGAAGATTATGTATTGGCGGCCCAGGTCATGGGCGCGGGCAGCGCCCGCATCATTCGCCGCCATCTCATACCCGGCTTCATGTCCCACCTGATCGCCAGCGCAACGCTGACCATTCCGGGCATGATCCTCGGGGAGACGGCACTGAGTTTCCTCGGGCTCGGCCTCCGGCCACCCATCACCAGTTGGGGCATCCTTCTGACGGAAGCCCGCAGCATCAACATTATCGCTCTCTATCCGTGGCTGCTCTTTCCGGTGGTACCCGTCGTTTTGGTCATTCTGGCTTTCAACTTCCTTGGCGATGGACTGCGTGATGCGGCTGACCCCTATAAGTGAAATCGGGATTACGAATGCAGAAGAATCGCCCCTCCACGATGGCGAGCCCGGCGGATTTCGGGAGACTTTGCCCTTGAGCCGCAGTTTCGAGCACGCCCGCATCCTCATGTACAGCCACGACACGTTCGGCCTCGGGCACCTGCGCCGCTGCCGTACGATCGCCCATGCGCTGGTGGAGGAATATCGCGGCCTCAACGTCCTGATCATCTCGGGCGCGACGATCGCCGGCGCCTTCGATTATCGCGCCCGTGTCGACTTCGTGAAGATCCCCAGCGTCATCAAGCTGCGCAACGGCGAATACACCTCGCTGGAGCGCCATATCGACCTGGAAGACACGCTGACCATGCGCCGGTCGATCATCCGCCACACGGCCGAGACGTTCAATCCGGACATCTTCATCATCGACAAGGAGCCGATGGGCCTTTCCGGCGAGGTGGAGGAAACGCTGGCCTACCTGAAGGGCCGCGGCACGCGGCTGATCCTCGGCCTGCGTGAAGTCATGGATTCTCCGCACCTGCTCGATGCCGAGTGGAAGCGCAAGGACGTCATGCACAAGATCGCGCGGTTCTACGACGACATCTGGGTCTACGGCCCGCCGGATTTCTACGATCCGCTCGTCGGCCTCGACGTGCCGCAGGGCGTGCGCGACAAGCTGAACTTCGTCGGCTTCCTGCAGCGCAACGCGCTGCAGATGGACCGCGCCCAGTACCAGCCCTCGGGCGACTACATCCTGGTGACGACCGGCGGCGGCGGCGACGGGGCTGAACTGGTGGAGGATGTGCTGCGCGCCTACCGGCACGATGCCGGTCTCACCCATCGCGCCCTCATCGTGCTCGGCCCTTACATGCCGCAGGGCGAGCGCACCAAGCTGACGCAGGAAGCTGCGAAAATCCCCTATGTCGAGGTGATCGAGTTCGATTCGCGCATGGAGGACCTGGTGGCCGGCGCGAAGGCCGTGGTGGCGATGGGCGGCTACAACACCTATTGCGAGATTCTCTCCTTCGACAAGCCGGCGCTCATCGTGCCGCGCGTGCAGCCGCGCGAGGAGCAGCTCATCCGTGCCACCCGCGCTGCCGAACTCGGCCTCATCAACATGCTGCTGCCGGAGGAATCGGCCGATCCCGCACGCCTTGCCGCCGTGCTGAAGACCCTTCCGGAATGCCGACCGCCCTCGAGCGGCAATCCCGAACTCCGGCTCGAAGGCCTGCGCAACATCGCCCGCATCGTCGGCGAGGAGCTTTCCGCGCGGGAACTCACCCCGCCGTCCGTCGCTTGAAAGAGGCCACGCCCGCCGTGTCGCTGCCGCATAAGATCGTCGTGCTGCTGAAGGGCTATCCGCGCCTTTCGGAAACCTTCATCGCTCAGGAACTGCGCGGGCTGGAGCGCGCCGGGCTCGAGCTTGTGCTCGTCTCGCTCCGCCGCCCGACGGACAAGAAACGCCATCCCGTACACGACGAGATCAAGGCCCCGGTGTTCTACCTGCCGGAATACCTGCACGAGGAGCCGCTGCGCGTGCTGCGCGGCCTGTTCAAAAGCCTTCGCGCTCCCGGCTTCGGGGCCGCTTTCCGCCAGTTCCTGAAGGATCTGCCGCGCGATTTCAGCCGCAACCGGTTCCGCCGCTTCGGCCAGGCGGCGGTGCTCGTGGGGGAGTTTCCCGAGGCCGGCGGCTGGCTGCACGCCCATTTCATCCACACCCCCGCCTCCGTCGCCAATTATGCGGCCCGCATGCTTGCCCTGCCCTTCTCGGTCTCGGCCCATGCCAAGGACATCTGGACATCGAAGGACTGGGAACTCGCCGACAAGCTGACGATCGCCGACTGGGCGGTGACCTGCACCAAATCCGGCCACGCCCACCTGCAGACCCTCGCCGGCCCGCACCGCGACCGGGTGCACCTCAGCTACCACGGCCTCGATCTCGACCGGTTTCCGCCGCTTGAGACCGGGGAGCACGCCCCCCCGGCCGGATGCGACTGCGCCCATCCGGCAGAGGCCGCCGCGAGCGGCAATGCCCGCCCACTGCGTGACGGAGCTGACCCGCAGGATCCCGTCACCATCATCAGCGTCGGGCGCGCGGTGCCGAAGAAGGGCTACGATGTCCTGTTGAAGGCCCTTGCGCGGCTTCCGGCCGATCTTCACTGGCGTTTCGTCCATGCCGGCGACGGCGGCGAGCGGGCGAAGCTGCAAAAGCTCGCCGACGAGCTTGGCATCGCGCAAAGGATCACGTGGCTCGGCGCGGTCGACCAGAAGGATGTGCTTGCCGCCTATCGCCGCTCCGACATTTTCGCGCTCGCCTGCCGCATCACGCCGGACGGCGACCGCGACGGTCTGCCGAACGTGCTGGTGGAGGCGGCAAGCCAGCAGCTCGCCTGCGTGGCGACCGACATTTCCGGCATTCCCGAGCTTTTCGAGAACGAGGAGAACGGCCTGCTCGTCCCCTCCGAGGACGTGGATGCGTTTTCCCGAGCGCTTGAACGTGCGATCCGCGATCCCGCCCTTCGCCACCGCCTCGGTGCGGCCGCCGAGGCGAAGGTGCGCCGGAGCTTCGACCACCATACCAGCATTGCGCAGCTGAAGGCGCTGTTCGAGGCGGGAGCCCGCCGATGAGCGTCCCGCGCGTCCTCTTCTATGTCCAGCACCTGCTCGGCATCGGCCATCTCGCCCGCGCCAGCCGCATCGTGCGCGCGCTCGTCGATGACGGCTTTGCGGTCACGCTCGTCACCGGCGGCATGCCGGTCGACGGCTTTCCCGGTCCCGGCATCGACCATATAGCCCTCCCGGCCATCGCGGTCGGTGACGGCGGCTTTTCCGCGCTCGTCGACGAGAACGGCGCGGTCATCGACGAGGCCTTCAAGGCCGCGCGGCGCGACGAACTGCTCGCCGCCTATCATGCCCTGCGGCCCGATATCGTCATTGTCGAGGCCTTCCCCTTCGGCCGCCGCCAGGTGCGCTTCGAGCTGCTGCCGCTGATCGAGGCGATCGAGGCGAGCACGCCGCGCCCCCTCCTCCTGACCTCGCTACGCGACATCCTGCAGGAGCGCGCCAAGCCGGGCCGCGACGAGGAGACGATCGACCTCGTGCGTCGTCATTTCGACCGGGTGCTCGTGCACGGCGATCCCGCCTTCGTGCGTCTGGAGGATACGTTCCCGCTGGCGGACGCCATTGCCGAGCGGGTGGTCTATACCGGCCTCGTCGGCGGTCCGGCGGCAGAGCCTGCCGCCGAACGCTACGACGTCGTCGTCTCGGCTGGCGGCGGGGCTGTCGGCGCCGGCCTGGTGGAGGCCGCGCTCCAGGCGGCGCAGGAGCTCGATAGCGCCCGCCGCTGGCTGGTGATCACCGGCCCCAACATGCCGCAGGCCGATTTTTCGCGCCTTTCCGGCGCATGCCCGGCCAATGTCGATCTCGTGCGCTTCCGCACCGATTTCCGCAATCTCCTCGCGGCAGCGCGGCTCTCGGTCTCACAGGCCGGTTACAACACCGTCTGCGACGTGCTGCAGGCCGGCTGCGGCGCCGTGCTGGTGCCCTTCGCATCGGGCGGCGAGAGCGAGCAGACGGCGCGTGCCGAACGGCTGGAACGGCTCGGCCGGGCTGTCGTGCTGCGCGAGGATACGCTTTCCAGGGAGACGATGGCAGACGCAATTTCTCGTGCGCTTTCCGCGGAAACGGAGAAAAATGTGCCTGTTTTGCAACTGGATGGCGCCAATCGCACCGCAAAAATCCTGAGGGACCTACTAAAACAGCGAGCGACTACCTAGCTCTTGCGGTATTGCGGCTGTCTTATAATCTTCACACGAGACAGCGGCCTTTCACGCACAGAAGCTCTTCATGGAAAAAAGCCTCGCCCGGTACATTTGGGTCCACACCCGGCCGCAGCAGCTCGCGATCCTGCTGATCGTCGCCCTGTCCATGATTCCCTACTATCTGGCCTTCGACCTGCCCAAGCAGATCGTCAACGGCCCGATCCAGGGGACGGGATTCGAGCAGCCCGGCAACACCCAGCTCTTCATGCCGATCGCCTTCGACCTGCCGTTCTTCGGCCATGTCGAGCTTTTCGCGGGCCTGCCGCTGGAGCGCATGCCCTCGCTGCTCGCCCTCAGCCTGACGTTCCTCGTGCTCGTCATCATCAACGGCCTGTTCAAGTATTTCATCAACACCTACAAGGGCCGCCTCGGCGAGCGGCTGCTGCGGCGCATCCGCTACGAACTCGTCGATCGCATCCTGCGTTTCCCGCCGCGCTATTTCAAGCACATCAAGGCCGGCGAAGTTTCCTCCATGGTCAAGGACGAGGTGGAACCGCTCGGCGGCTTCACCGCGGATGCCTTCGTGCAGCCGGCGCTGCTCGGCGGCCAGGCGCTGACGGCGCTGATCTTCATCTTCATCCAGCATTTCTGGCTCGGCTTCATCGCCTTCGCGATGGCGATGATCCAGGTCGGCATCATCCCGCGCATGCGTCGCCGGCTCATCGAGCTCGGCCGCGAGCGCCAGCTTACCGCCCGCCAGCTCGCCGGGCGCGTGGCGGAAATCGTCGACGGCATCGACACGATCCATGCCTACGACACCTCGAACTACGAGCGCGCCGACATCGCCGCCCGGCTCGGCCGCATCTTCAAGATCCGTTACGACATCTACCAGTGGAAGTTCCTGGTCAAATTCCTCAACAACTTCCTCGCCCAGCTGACGCCCTTCCTGTTCTACTGCATCGGCGGCTACCTCACGATCGTCGGCAGGCTCGACGTTGGCCAGCTCGTCGCCGTCATCAACGCCTACAAGGAGCTTCCGGGGCCGCTGAAGGAGCTGATCGACTGGGAGCTGGTGCGCCAGGACGTGCAGGTGAAGTACGAGCAGGTCGTCGAGCAGTTTGAAGCCGATGAAATGATCGCCCCGGAAATCCAGGCGATCGATGCGGAGAGCCAGCCGGCGCTGAACCATCCGCTCAGCACCACGAATCTCCTGATCGACGACGATATCGGCGGGCGGGCCCTGGAGCATGTTACGGTCAAGATCGCGCCCGGCGAGACCGTCGCCATCATCGGCACGGCGGCGAGCGGCGGCGATCGTCTTGCCGAGGTGCTGGCGCGCGTCGTCTGGCCGGCCGGCGGCAAGGTGACGGCGGGTGACGACGACCTCTTCAGCCTGCCTGAGGCCGTGACTGGCCGGCGCATCTCCTATGTCTCGCCTGACGCCTATTTCTTCCATGGCAGCCTGCAGGACAACCTGCTCTACGGCCTCAAGCACGCACCGATCGAGCCGGCCGTCTACAAGGGGCAGGAGGCCGACCAGCGCAAGTGGGACGTGCTGGAGGCGCGCCGCTCCGGCAATCCGGATTTCGACCTCAACGGCAACTGGATCGACCTCGCCACGCTCAATGCCAACGGCACGGACGGGCTGTTCGGCGCGATGATGGCGGTGATGGACGTGGTGGAGCTGTCCGACGACGTGCTGCAGCTGGCGCTGCATTCCTCGATCGCGGTCAACAACAATCCCGATTTCGCCGCCCAGATCGTCGAGATGCGCCATGACCTTCGCGAGGAGCTGAACCGCCGCGACCTCAACAGCCTCATCGTGCCGTTCCGCGACAACGAGTACAACACCGAGGCACCGGTCGCCGAAAACCTGTTCTTCGGCATGATGCCGGATCCGAAGGCTTCCACCAGGGCCATCGTCAAAACGCCCTATTTCCGCAACATCATGCGCGAGAGCGGGCTTGGCGAGGCGCTGTTCGAGATGGGCAAGGGCATTGCGGAGAGCACGGTGGAGCTCTTCAAGGACCTGCCGCCCGACCACCCGTTCTTCGAACAGCTGACCTTCATGCGGGCGGACGAGATTCCGACCTATCAGCACCTCCTCCAGAAGCTGCGGCACAATGCCGCACCCAGCGAGGAAGACAGGATTGCGCTGATCAGGCTCAGCTTCTTCTATGTCGAGCCACGGCACCGCTTCGGCGTGCTCGACGAGACGCTGATGCGCAAGATCGTCGAGGTGCGCCACCAGTTCCACGCGAACCTGCCGGTGGAACTGCAGACCCATATTGAACGTTACAATCCGAATGCCTATCTGACATCGGGAACGCTGGTCGACAATATCGTGTTCGGCAAGCTCAACCATCGCTTCAGCGACGCGATTTCCAAGCTCAGGGAGATCGGTGGGGAGCTTCTGGCCAAGCGGCCGGAACTCTACCGCGCGTTGATGGCGTTGGGGCTGGAATCGAATATCGGGACCGGTGGCCGGCGACTGAACAGCCTGCAGCGCCTGAAGCTGGGCCTTGCCCGCGCCCTCATCCGCCGCTCTGACTACTACATCTTCAACCGGGCGTTCTCGGGCGTCGACCACCACCTCCAGGAGCACATCGTGGAGGCGGCCCTTGCGTTCCTGGCCAAGAGCGGTGATAATCCAGCCGTTGTCTGGGTTTTGTCAAATACCCCGCTTGCAAAACACTTTAAAAGAGTGCTTGCTTTTGATGGCGGAAGTTTGGTGGAAGACGGAACCTACGAAACGATCGTCGAAAGTGGTACGGTATACAAGCAACTGATAGCATGACTGGTATGAAGTGATCAGATAACCGGAATTCGAGGCGGTTGACTGTTATGATCTTGAACGACGAAGTGCAGATGTTACGACGGGTGCCGCTGTTCTCGGGCATCGACGCAGGCAAGCTGAAACTGCTCGCCTTCGCTTCGGACCGCGTCAGCTACCGTGAGGGCCAGGAGCTCTTCCATCAGGGCGATGAAGGCGATGCCGCCTATGTCGTTCTGTCGGGCGTCGTCGATGTCTACAAGGAAGGCCCCTCAGGAGACGAGAAGATCGCATCGACCGGCAGTTGCTCGGTCGTCGGCGAAATCGCCATCCTCTGCGGCACGACCCGCAATGCCACCGTCAAGGCCTCCACGGTCGTGGAAGCGTTGCGCATTCGCAAGGATTGCTTCCTCAAGGTTCTCTCGTCCTGCCCCCGCAGCATGGCCGAAACCATGCGCGTGATGGGCGAGCGGCTCGCAACCGCGCACTGAGGACCTCTCCGTCGGCCTTGCCTGCCGGCATTTCCTGAACGTCCCCTTCGGGTCGGCCAGATTGCTGTTGCGTGCGTCCACGCAACAGGCGTTCTCATCCTTTTCCGATAGCCTTTCGCGAAGGCATTCCGTTACCGGACTTTTCGCGGCTGTGAATGGAAAACCCGTTCCGCGAAGCAGCGAAGCACCTTGCGGCGCGGGCTGGATTTGCCAAGGAATTGCGGCAGAAACAAGGGACTAGTCCCCTCACCCCGCTCTCGCGTCTTTCATATTTCTGTGATCATCCGTTCACCGTCTGCAAGGCCGTGGTTTGCGCAAGTCGCCCGGCGCAGCGGCGGCGGGCGACTTGCGACCGGCATTTCCCGCTGGAAACCCTGGGCCGTCCGACGGTGAAGCGCTCCGCCCTGCCGGGAGGCGGGTGGTCACGGAACAAGACGTCTCTTCCTTTCCTGGCGAGCCGGACGGCAGCAAAAAATGAAGCGGCGGCACTGGAAGAGGATACTACCCTACCCGACGAGGTCTCCCGCGCGGGCCCAGACGCAGCCCGCCGTCCCGGCGGTCGCCTCGAAAATCAGCGCCATCAGCGCCCACGCGGCTGCGTCGTGCACGAGGTGGTGGGTCAGGAGGCCGATCGGGCCGTCGTGGGCCTGCGACAGGCGCACGAGATCGGCAATCACCGCCTCGGCCGGCCGGGCACCCCGCGTGCCGCGCCAGTCGATGATGTCCACATGCGTGTTGAGCACAGCGAGCGGTGCCGGCTTTTCCGGACCGAAGACGGAGAGCGCCTTGAAACCAAGGGACGGCAGGCCGCCGACAACGGCAGGTGCGATGCGGTTCCACGGCGGCACCAGCATGGGCACGAAGCGGCCGGCATGGAGCGTGGAAAGGTGTTTGAAGCCCTGCTCAAGCTCGGCAAGGACCGTTTCCGCCGGGCGATGGGCGCCGAGCTCCTGGTTCTTCTCCCCTGGCCCCGCATGGTTTGCATGCGCCCAGCCATGCACCGCCACCTGCGCCTGCGGGGCTTCGGCCAGCCGCGCCGCGAGTGCCGCACCTGTGAAGGCCGGGATGACCGCGATGAGCACGGGCACCGCGTGGCGCTCCGTCAGCGCCAGCAACGTGTCGAGCGCTGCTGTGGGCTCCACGGCGTCGTCGTCGCGCAGCCACAGCCTCAGCGGCTTTCCCGCCGCGGCCCGGCGGGCGATTTCTTCCACGAGGGGTTTTGCGCTGGCTGGCGGCGTCATCCTGTCTCTCCTACAGCTTTCCGCACGATGGCGTCGAGCGCCGCGGCGGCGGCCGGCAGCGAATGCTCGGCCAGCACGCGGGCGCGGGCGTTGTGGGCAAGACGCCGGCGTTCCGCTGCGTCGTCCATGAGGGCCGCGATGGCCGCCGCATAGGCAGCATGATCGCCCGGCGCGGTGAGGCGCCCCGTCTTGCCGTCCTCGACCACCTCCGGAACGCCCGCCGTCCGCAGGGCGACGACGGGAAGGCCGGCGGCCTGCGCCTCCAGATAGGCGAGCCCATAGGCTTCGCCGCAGCCCGGCCAGACATAGAGCGCGCCCTCGGCCAGGATCTCTGCCACAGCGGCCTGCGGCTTCTGCCCCAGCCAGGCGATGCGCCCGTCGCCGATGCCGGAAAACAGTGCTTCCACCTCGCCCCGCAGCGGCCCGTCGCCCACCACCGAAAGGCGCCAGGGCCTGTCCTCGACCAGCCGCAGCGCCGCAGCAAGCGCGCGAAAGCTCTCCAGCTTGTCGCCGGCCCGCATCATGGCCACGGTGACGAGATGGCCCGGCTGTGGCCGCGGGGTCTGACCTGTGAACGGTGCGGCGTCGATGAAGGGTTTCAGCGGCGCAATGACCGCCTCCGGCGTGGCGGCGGCAAGGCCCGCCCGGTCGCGGGCGGTGAGCCCGATATTGACGGCGGCGCCGCGGACGGCGTCCAGGACGCGCGCCTGCATGTCGGCCCAGATGCCGATATTGCGGCGCCCGGAATAGGAGGCTTCGGCCGTGGCATAGGCGATGCCGAAACGTTCGCAGAGCGCGGGGCCGATCAGGTCCGGCGCCTTGTAGTAGGGGTGGTAGCAGAACCAGAGGTCCGGCGCCCCTTCCGCCCGCCAGAGCGCCGAAAGCCGCTCGACCTCGGCCGCAGCCTGCGCCGTGAGCGCCGCATAGGCCGCTGCGTCATCGCTGTCGCCGCAAAAGGCGCGCAGCTCCGAGGCGAGCGCCACTGCATGGCCGGCGTGGCCGAGGCATGCGAGAAGCTGGCGGGCCATCAACCGGTCGCCCGAGGGCACGGGGTGGTGGGGCGATTTCAGCGGGGCGTAGAATGCGATCTTCATGCTCGCCCGCGGGCCCTTTCTGCTTGTCGTCCGGGTGCCGCAAGCACGGCGCGCGTTGTGGAACAGCTCGCTGCGCACCGTGTTGCCGCAGCATTGCGGGCGGGTCGGAAACCGGCCCACGGACCTCGCATCCATCCCTCGCCCCGTTCGGGCTAGGGTTGACAGGCTGGCCAAACTCTCCCATCTCAACGCGCGGTCCTGTATATGTGCGCGGAGTGCCGATGCCAACTGCCTTGCTTTCCCACGAGACGCTGCTGGCCCGAATAACGTCTCGCGGGGCCCGCGTCGGCATTGTCGGCCTCGGCTATGTCGGCCTGCCGCTCGCCATCACCGCTGCCCGTGCCGGCTTTACCGTGACGGGTTTCGATATCGACCCGGGCAAGATCACCGCGATCGAGGCCGGGCGCAGCTATATCGAGGCGGTGCCGAGTGACATTCTCGACGCGGAGCATCGCGCCGGCCGCTTTGCCGCGACGAGCGATTTCTCCCGGCTCGGTGAATGCGATATCATCGCCATCTGCGTGCCGACGCCGCTGACGCGTCACCGCGATCCCGACATGCGCTATGTCGAGCAGACCTGCCGCGACATCGCCGCGACGCTTCGCCCCGGCCAGCTCGTCGTTCTGGAATCGACCACCTATCCCGGCACGACCGACGGCCTGGTGCGTCGCACGCTGGAGGCCGGTGGCCTGAAATCCGGCACGGATTTCTTCCTCGGCTTCTCGCCGGAGCGGGAGGACCCCGGCAACCGCGAATTCCAGACCTCGACCATCCCGAAGGTCGTCGCCGGCGACGGCGATACGGCGCAGGCGCTCGTCACCGCCTTCTACGGCGCGGTGGTCAAGACGGTCGTGCCCGTCTCCTCCACCGCCACGGCGGAAGCGGTGAAGCTGACGGAGAACATCTTTCGCGCCGTGAATATCGCCTTGGTGAACGAGCTGAAGGTCGTCTACGAGGCCATGGGGATCGACATCTGGGAGGTGATCGACGCCGCCAGTTCGAAACCCTTCGGCTACATGCCCTTCTATCCGGGCCCGGGCCTCGGCGGCCATTGCATCCCGATCGATCCCTTCTACCTCACCTGGGCCTCGCGCGCCCACGAGCTGCCGACCCGCTTCATCGAGTTGGCCGGCGAGATCAATTCGGCCATGCCCCGCCATGTGGTGGCGAGGCTGGCCGAAGCGCTCGACCGGCGCGCCGGCAAGGCGCTGAGCCGCTCGAAGGTGCTGGTGATCGGCCTTGCCTACAAGAAGAACGTGCCCGACATCCGCGAAAGCCCCTCGCTGAAGCTGATCGAGCTGATCGAGGAGCGCGGCGGTTCGGCAAGCTACTATGACCCGCATGTGCCGGAGATACCGCCGACCCGCGAATACGGCGCGTTCCGCGGCCACCCGTCGGCTTCCTGGAACGAGGCGGATATCCGTGCCTTCGACGCGATCCTCATCGCCACCGACCATGACGATGTCGACTATGCGGCGCTCGCCGAATGGGGCGCGCTGATCGTCGACACGCGCAACGTCTTTGCCCGGCGCGGCATCGCCGCCGATACGATCCTCAAGGCCTGAGATTTTCCTGCATGAGCCGTCTCGAAAGCTTCATCCGCCGCATGTCCGCCCAGCGCGACGTCATCGATCATGTCGCGCAGAACCTGCCGCTGCCGGACGACGGCGCGATCCTCGAAATCGGCCTTGGCAACGGCCGCACCTTCGATCACCTGCGCGAAAAATTCCCCGGCCGGCGCATCGTCGCCTTCGACCGGGCGCTCGGCGCGCATTCCTCCTCCACACCGCCACCGGGCGACCTGGTGCTCGGGGAAATCGTCGAGACGGCAAGGGCTTTTGCCGGCACGAATGCCGCGCTCGTCCATGCCGATATCGGCACCGGTTATGACGACAAGGACGCGGTCACGCTGACCTGGCTGCCGGATGTCGTCGCCCGCGCGCTCGGCACCGCCGGCGTTGCCATCAGCGGCCTGCCGCTCGACCATGCCGCACTGGAGCCTCTGGCGCTGCCCGCCTCCGTCGACAGCAAGCGCTACTTCCTCTATCGCAGGCGGGCCTGAGCCCCATGGCCCGCGTCGCCGTCATCGCGGACGCCCATTTCCACGATATCGAAGGCGACTATGATTTTCCCGGCATCGTCGTGAACGGACGAAGGCTGACGGTGCGCACCTTCGCCGATACCGTCCGCTCCACCCGTGTCTACAACGAGAGTTTCGCCGCCCTGCCCGCGGCGCTCGACCGGATCGTCGCCATGGGCATCCGCCATGTCGTGCTGCTCGGCGACTATACGGATGACGGCCAGCGCGGCACGGTGGCGAGCCTCGTAGGGCTGCTCGCGGCCTATCGTGATCGTCATGGCCTCCGCTTCCATGCCACGCCCGGCAACCACGACGTCTTCGGCCCGCTCGGCAAGCATCATGACACCCGCTACGTGAATGCCGAGGGCGGCACGACGCTGGTGACGAGCGATGCGGAAAAGGCGGCGGAGGATCCGGGCCGTCCGGTCGTGACGGAGAAGATGTATTGCGACGGCGTGCTGGCGGGCATTCGCGCGCTCGGCGATTTCGGCTATTTCCGCCGTCCCGACGATCTTCATTTCGAAACGCCCTTCGGCACCCGCGATGCGCCGCCCGAGCGCGAGCATGACCTCCATTCCGCCGATGGCGGCACCGTGCGGCGGCTGATGGACGCCTCCTACCTGGTCGAGCCGGAAGACGGCCTGTGGCTCCTGATGATCGACGCCAATGTCTTCGAGCCGCGCAACGGCCGGCGCGACATCGCTCGCAAAAGGGCCTTTTTTGGCAGTTCCGATGCCGGCTGGAACGCGCTCCTGCGCGTGAAACCCTATCTCCTTGCCTGGATCGCCGACGTCGCGGCGCGGGCGGAACGCGATGGCAAGACGCTCCTCGCCTTCTCGCACTACCCCGTTCTCGACCCGTTCGAGGACGAGACGGACAGCGAGCGCGCCCTCTTCGGCGAAACGATCGTGGCGAAGCGCACGCCGTGCCCGATCGTTGCCGAGACGCTCGCCGCCGGCGGCCTGTCGCTGCATTTCAGCGGCCACCTGCATGTCGAGGCCCGCACGCGCCATTCGGCCGATGGCCGCAGCCTCGTCAATATCGCCGTACCCTCGCTCGTTGCCTTTCCCGCCGGCTTCGTCGTGGTCGAGACGGGAGACGGGGCGCCGTCGGTCGAGACCGTCTCGCTTGCCGAGGCGCCGCTCGATGCCGATCTACTCGCGCTCTACCGGACTGAGCAGGCCCGCGCCGGCCTTGCCCCCGACCCGGCGCTTGCCGCGCGTAACTATGGGGATTTCCTGCACCGCCACATGCGCGCCCTCGTCGTCCAGCGCTTCCTGCCACGGGAATGGCCGGCAGAGATGGCGGAACTGGCGCGCGGCATGACGCTCGCCGGTCTCTCCCGGCTGATGGCAGGGGGAACGTCGCCGGCCGGTCTCGACATCGCGCCGCTGGAGGCCATCCCTCTCCTCGACCTCGTCGTCGACTGGTATTGCCTGCGCCAGTCGCCGGCTGCCGCACCGTCCTATATCGCCCCCGACAGGTTCGCCTGCTACCGGTCTCTGGCCGATCACTTCGGCGGCTTCACGCTGGCGGCCGAGGACGGGCCCAGGCGGTTCTTCGCCATTTTTCTTGGCGTTCTCGGCCGGAGTTTGGAGCGGGCGTCAAGGGAGGCGGGGCGTTCGGCCTGAGGAGGAGCGTGGCGCACGATACCCCCTTACAAACCGCCTATCCTCCGCGTTAAACCAAATCTTACCTCTCGACCGCCACTATGCGCGGCCAGCCCGCCTCTCGTTTCCGGATCGGTCCCTTGTACAACCTCCTGTCGGTCGTCCTGAAGAAGCGCCTCGACCTCGATCTCAAGACCTCGGCCGATTTTCGCGCCCGGATCGTCGAGTTTCCGGGCCTGTGGATGAACGAGCGCGAGCTCGGCGCGCTCAGGGCCGATCTCCTGAAGGTCGCCGGCCGCGCGGTGCCGCATGGCGATCTCGACTACGGCGTCTTTTCGGCGCGCGAGGACGTGCTCCAGCGCACCATCGTCACGCTGGTCTACCGCGTTTCCGACGGCACGCCCGTCGCCTTCAATGCGCTGCCGGTCCTCTCGCTCTCGCTGTCGGGCAAGCCCGTCGAGGTGCTGCATCTCGGGCTGGTGATGATCGACCCGACGGTGCGCAGCCAGGGTCTTTCCTGGGTGCTCTACGGCCTCACCTGTTTCCTGCTTTTCCTGCGCAACCAGCTCCGGCCGCTCTGGATCTCCAACGTCACGCAGGTTCCCGCCGTCGCCGGCATGGTGGCGGAAACCTTTTCCGACGTCTTTCCCTCGCCGAGCCGCGGCGCGCGGCGCTCGCTGCGCCAGCAGATGATCGCGACGGAGATCATGGCCGCGCACCGCCATGTCTTCGGCGTCGGCAAGGAGGCGGGCTTCGATGCCGACCGTTTCGTCATCACCGATGCCTATACCGGCGGCTCGGACAACCTGAAAAAGACCTTCGACGCCGCGCCAAAGCACCGCAAGGCGGAATACAACGATTTTTGCGCCGCCGAACTCGACTATGCCCGCGGCGACGACCTGTTGCAGATCGGCCAGCTCGATCTCAACGCCGCCCAGCGCTACCTCCTCGAAAGTGTGCCGCGCAACGCGCTCGGGCGCCTTGCGGTGGCGAGCTTCGTCATCCTCGTGCAGCGGCTGGTGCTGCCCCTCATGCACTGGGCCGACGGCCGCCGGCCCTGGGGCATATTGAGACCTTCCCGATGAGCTTTTCCTACGAGACCTTCACCACCCGCAATATCGGCTTCGTCAGCGAGGCGGAGCAGCGCCGGCTGCAAGAGGCGACCGTCTTCGTCTGCGGCACCGGCGGCATGGGGGGCGCAGCCATCCAGGCGCTGGTCCGCGCCGGCATCGGCCGGCTGGTGCTTGCCGATATCGACCGCTTCGAGATGTCCAACCTCAACCGTCAGGTCTTCTGCTTTGCCGATACGATCGGCCGGCAGAAGGCCGAGGCGACACGCGACCTCTGCCTGAAGATCAATCCGGATCTCGCCATCACCGTCTTCGGCCCGGACTGGACGGATCAGGTGGAGACGCTGGTCGCAAATGCCGACGTTGTCATCAACGGCACCGACGATCTCGGCGCGAGCCTCCTCCTCTACCGCACCGCGCGCCGCCACGACAAAACCGTCATCGACGCCTATGCCGCGCCGCTCCCCTCCATCTATGTGACGCGTGCGGAAGACCCGATGCCGGAAGAACGGCTCGGCTACCCGACGACTGGCACCGCCTGGAACGCGCTGACGCCCGACCAGCGTGCGGAGAGTTTTCTGCGCGAGGCGGAGCATGTGATGGTGCATTCCTCCTCCCGCCACCATGTCGACCTTGCGCTCGCCGGCGAGGTGGTGGCCGGCACGCGCAGCCGCATGTCCTTCGCCCCCATGGTCATCTCGACCGGCATGCTGATGGCCTACGAGGCGATCAACGCCGTGCTCGGCCGGCCGCACGGCGCCGATTGCCGCGGCTGGTTCTTCAATCCGCACGCCGGCCGCGTCGAGCGCCCGCGCAATGCGCTTTTCGCGGCGCTGCTGCGCCCGCTGGTGCGGCGCTTCATTCAGCGGCTGACGGCAAAACCATGATCCCGCCGACCATCGCCGACACGTTCATCTCGCTTGCCGCCTTCGCAGGGCTCATCGTCCTGATCCGCGCCATCCGTTCGTTCGATGCGGAAAGCCCGCTGACCCGCCGCTTCCTCTTCGGCCTGCGCGTGCTGGCGGCGCTGATGATCAGCCGCGTCTTCGCCTGGTGGACGGGTCTGTTCGTCTTCGAGGCTGCAACGATGATCGCCGCCGGCCTCGTGCCGCTCGCCACCGTCATCCTCGCCGAGGGCCTGATGCGCCGGCATGCGCCGCGCCTCACCAAATGGATCGCCGCCGGCGGCGCGGTAAGCTTCGCCGTGCTCGCCTTCCTGCCCGCCTCCTTCGCCGATCCCTGGCGGTTCCTTGGCCTCTTCCTCTACCAGCTCGTCACCTTCGCGCTCGCCGGCCACATGGCCGTGACGCGCGACCGCAAGAGCCTTTCCCGGGCGGAAAACCAGGCGGTGGACCGCATCGCGCTGTCGCTGCTGCTCATCCTGCCGCTGCTCGTCACGGATTTCCGCTCGACCTATATCGACCTGCCCGTCCGGCTCGGCGGCGTCGCCATCCTCTTCCTCTGCTGGCTGCTGATCAGCCTCGGCCAGCGCGCCACCAGCCACCGCGACACCGTCACCGCCTTCGTCATCCTCACCGCCGTCGCCCTCACCGCCGCGCTCGCCATCGGCATGGAGAACGGTTTTGACGCCGCCGCCTTTACGCGAACCGCCAGCGTCATCACCGCGGCGGCGCTGCTCGGCACCCTCTGGAACGACACGATCAGCCTGCGCACCGAACATCGCCGCCAGAGCCTCATCCGCCATCTTGCCGAAGACCGCATCGACGACACGCTGGGTTTCCTGAAGGAATTGCAGAACCATCCGCTGGTCGAGGGCGCGCTGCTGCTCGAGGAGGCGGCGCTTGCCGATCTCGACCTTGCCGGCCTCAAGACGCTGCTTTCCGCCCGTCCGCTGCTGCGCGCCACGGAAACGGCGGACCTTGCGCAAACCGACGCCGAACAGCTCGCCTGGCTCACCGAAAAATACGAGGCGACCCACTTGATGCTGGTTTCCCGAAAACCCTTCCGGCTGATCGCCCTCAACATGCCCTCCGTCTCCGCCACGCCCGGCGCCGAGACGGAGCTGAAGGTCGTCCAGCGCATGGCGCTTTTGATTTCGGAGAGGGCGCATGATCGAGATCCGTGAGGGCGACATCGACGCCTTCTTCGCCGCCCCCTTCGCCGCCTATGCCGGCACGCCCTATGTCTCGCCGATGAAAGGCGACCTCAGGCGCTTCCTCTCGGCGAAGACCAACCCGCTCTTCGAAACCCCTGACGATTTTTCCATCTTCACCGCCCATGACAACGGCGCGGTGCGCGGCCGCATCACCGCCCATGTGCACCGCGCCTCCAACACGCGTTTCGGCCTGAAACGCGGTTATTTCGGCTATTTCGACTGCGCCGACGACGAGCGCGTCGCCGCCGCGCTGCTGGAACGGACAGAAGACTGGGCGCGCCAGAAGGGCTTTTCGGAAATCCTCGGCAACTTCAACCTCACCGCCATGCAGCAGGCCGGCATCATGACCGGCGGCTTCGAACATGCGCCCTATACCGACCAGATCTGGGGCCCGCCGCACCTACCGCGCCTTCTGGAAAAGCGCGGTTACTCCCCGTCCTTCCCCATGACGACCTTCGAGATCGACATCCGCTCGGCACCCCTCGGCGGCATCCTCGACGGCGCGGAGATGCGGGCGCTGCGCGCCGACGGTTTTTCCTTCTCGCCGATCGAGCGGAAAACACTCGACCGGCGGCTGGAAGATTCCCGCCTCATCCTCAACGAGAGTTTTGCCGACAACCCGATGTTCGTGCCCGTCAGCCGCGCCGAATACGAATTCCAGGCGAAAGAGATGAAGTGGATCATGGACCCGCGCATCTCGGCCGTCGCGGAAAAGGATGGCAACCCCGCCGGCGCCGTCATCGCCATTCCCGACGTCAACCCGATGCTGAAGGCCATGGGCTCGCGCCTCGGCCTCTCCACGCCCTGGCACCTTATAAAACATCGGCTGAGACGCCGCCGCGCCGTCGTCATCTTCCAGGGCGTCAAGCCGGAATTCTGGGGCCGCGGCCTCAACCCGCTGATGCTCGCCCACATCCTCGGTGAGATGAAGCGGGCCGGTTACGAGACCGCCGGGGGCACCTGGATCGCCGATGCCAACGCCGCAAGCCTGCGCCAGGCGGAAAAAGCCGGCGCCCGCCCCATGCACCGGCTGCATCTCTTCGGAAAAACGCTGTGATCGACATCGCCACCCTCAAGACGCTCGCCGCCGAGGCCAACCGCGCGCCCTCCACGCACAACACCCAGCCTGCCCGCTTCGCGCTGGATGATGCCGGCCGCATCCTCGTGCTCGCTGATCTCTCCCGCCGCCTTGCCGTCGGCGACCCGACGAACCGCGACATGGGCCTTTCCTGCGGCGCGGCGCTCGAAGGCCTCGTCATGGCCTTTGCCGGCCGCGGCATCGGCGCCGAAGTCGAGGACCTTTGGCCTGCGGATATCCTGTGGCGCCCCGGTTATCGCCTCGCCGCCCGCCTCACTCCATCGGGCGCGGCGACCGCGCCTGATCTCGCCGCCTTCACCGAAAAACGCTTCACATGGCGCGGCCTGTTTTCACCCGCAACGCCGGAGACGCTGGCGGCCCTCGAAGCCTCAGTGCGGGGGAAAGACGACGTCACCTTCGCCGGCGGAAAGGATGCCCTCGCTTTCATCGCCGCACGCAACGACGCGGCAAGCCTCGCCGTCATGCGCGAACGTGCCTTCCGCGACGAGCTCGTCGCCTGGATGCGGCTTTCGCCGAACCGCCCCGCCTATAGGAGCGACGGCCTCAATCTCGACGCGCTGCGCATGGGCCGGCTGGAGGGCGCCGTGGCGCGAAAAATCCTCGCCTCTCCGCTCTTTTCCCTCGCCGACCGTCTCGGCCTCGCGGCATCGCTGGTCTCCGAGACCGCCAAGACGATGACGGCGGCGGCCTGCCTGCTCTTCCACCGTCCGGCAGGCGAAAGCCCGGTCGCGACGGGCCGGGCCTTCTACCGGTTCTGGCTGGATTTCACCCGCTTTGGCCTTGCCGGCTGGCCGATGGCGGTTCTGGCCGACGTACCCGCCGCCGCCGAGGCGATGGGACAGCGCTTTGCCGTTCCGGCGGGGCATCGGCTGATCAATGTGCTACGCGTCGGACCGGCGCCTTTCGTGACGACGAAGTACCGGTTGCCGGCGGAAGAGCTTGTGCTGGACGGCTGACGGCGACGCAGATTGCCCCTCATCCGGCTGCCGCCACCTTCTCCCCGCAAGCGGGGAGAAGGGCATCTGTGGCTACATTCTTCCTCACGCAAGGCGGTTTCATTTGCGGGAGGCCGGTGCATCCTTTTCCTTCGCCCCGCAAGCGGGGAGAAGGTGGCGGCAGCCGGATGAGGGGCGAACCCTCGCCAGCGCCAAAAACCTCAAGCCGCCACTTCCGCCCGGGCCTGTTCCGCCAGCAACTTCTGTGCACTGACGAAATCCACCTTGCCGGAGCCGAGCACCGGAACGGTGCCGACCTTCACCTCCGAGGGCACCATCATGTCCATCGCGCCCTTTTCCTTGGCAAAGCGCAGGAAGGCGGCGCGGGTGGCGTCGGGGGCGTCGGTGAGGAGGACGAGGCGCTCGCCCTTCTTGGCATCCGGCAGGGAGACGACGACCGACAACTTTCCGGACCAGAGTTCGCCGGCCAGCGCCTCGACGGCGGCGAGCGAGACCATTTCGCCGCCGATCTTGGCAAAACGCTTGGCGCGGCCGCGGATGGTGATGAAGCCGTCCTCGTCGACGGTCACGATGTCGCCGGTGTCGTGCCAGCCGTCCGGCGTCGGCTCCAGCACGCCGGGGTTTTCGGCGCGCAGATAGCCGGACATGACGTTTGCGCCGCGCACGAAGAGGCGGCCGCCGACATCGACGCCCGGCACCGGGTCGAGCCGGTATTCCATGCCGGGCATGATCTTGCCGACGCTGCCGGCCTTGTTGAACATCGGCGTGTTGAGCGCGATGACCGGGGCCGCCTCGGTGACGCCGTAGCCTTCGAGGATGCGCACGCCGAACTTTTCCATGTAGAGCGCGCGCGTGGTGGCGCGCACCGGTTCCGCGCCGGCGAAGCAGTAGCGGATCGAGCGGAAATCATAGGGGTGCGCGGTGCGGGCGTAGCCGTTGAGGAAGGTGTCCGTGCCGAAGATGATGGTGGCGTTGGAGGAATAGATCAGCTCCGGAATGATGCGGTAGTGCAGCGGCGAGGGATAGAAATAGACCGGCACGCCCGAGACGAGCGGCAGGATGGTGCCGGCCGTGAGCCCGAAGGAGTGGAAGACCGGCAGGATGTTGAACACCTTGTCGCCGGAATGGAAATCGATGCGCGAGGCCGCCTGCGCGGCGTTGGAGAGGATGTTGCGGTGGGTGAGCACCACGCCCTTCGGCGCGCCTTCCGAACCCGAGGTGAAGAGGATCACCGCCGGATCGTCGGCCTTGCGCTTGACGAGCGGCCGGCCTTTTCGCAGGAGGCCGCGCAGCTTGTCGGCAAAACCGATGGTCTGGCGCAGGTCGTCGAGCCAGACGATCTCCAGCGTCTTTGCAAGTTCTTCCACGACCGGGCCCAGTTTCGCCTGGGTGATGAAGGCGCGGGAGGTGAGCACGCGGCGCACCTCGGCCGCCTTGCAGGCCGACAGGATGTTGGCGGAACCGGCGGTAAAATTCAGCATGGCCGGCACCTTGCCCGCGGACATGACGCCGAGAAGGGTCGCGACGGAGCCGTTGGCATTGGGCAGGAGCACGCCGAGCGTCCGGTCTTCCGGGTAGAGCGCGCGGAATTTTGCGCCGAGCACGGCGGCACCGGTCAAAAGCTTGCCATAGGTGAGCGAACCGGTGACGGGATCCTGCACGGCAAGGCGGCGCATGCCGCGCTCCTCGGCGCTTTCGATGACCTTTTCGAGGACGGTCGTGCTGGTGTCCGTGGTGGAGAACATCAGCATGGACATGATCTGGTAGAGTTCGGCACCCGCCGCCATGCGGCGCTTGCGGCCCTTCAGTTCGGCCGGCACGGTAAGGCGTACCGGCGGCAGGATCGTCACCTTGACCTTGGGGAACAGGCGGCGGCGCACATGCAGCGAGGAAAGGCGCGAAAAATAGCTCTTTTCCAGTCCGTCGATGCGCACGGGCACGACCATCGCGCCGGTCTTATCGGCCACCATGGCGGCGCCGTCATAGACCTTCATCAGCGCGCCCGTGACAGTGATGCGGCCCTCGGGGAAGATGACCAGCGGTTCGCCGTTGTTGACGGTCTTGATCAAGGTGCGCGTCGCCATCGGCTTCGAGGGATCGAGCGGCAGGAAGTTGCACATCTTCAGGAAGGGTTTCACCCACCAGGCCTTGGCGATGGTGTAATCGACGGCGAAGGTCGGTTCTTCGTCGGTGAGGGCAAGCGCCAACGCGCCGTCGAGGAAGGACACGTGGTTGAGCGCGATGATCGGCGCCTTGCCGGCCTTCTTCAGGTTGTCGAGCCCGTCCACTTCCAGCCGCAGGAAGGCGCGGAAGAGGATGGAGACGAAATCGCGGAAGGCATTGGTGGGAAGCGTCTTCAGCATCACCCAGGCAGCGACGATATTGGCGATGGCGAGGCCGGCGAGAAGCAGGGGCGTCGAGGTGCCCGCCGCCTGCAAGGCCGCGACAAGGCCGCCGCCGACTGTCATGAAGCCGGCCGAGAGCACATTGGCCGCGCCGATGACGCGCGAGCGCTGCTCTTCCTCTGCCCAGGCCTGCAAGGCGGCGAAGGTGGGCACGACGAGGAAAGCGCCCGCGATCGCCATGCCGGCGAGGTCGATGGCGATGCGGATCGTGTAGGGGCCGGCGAAGAAAGCGGAGAGGCTTTCCGCGGGCGCCGCGACACCGGCATGGCCGACGCTCCAGGCGAGATCGAGGCCGAAGAGGGCCATGATCAGCGTGCCGATCGGCGCCGGCAGCAGCACGATGCGGCCGGCGGACATCCAGGCGGCAATGGCCGAACCGATGCCGACGGCGACGGCGAAGACGGCGAGATAGGCGGTGATGGCGGTCTCGTCGCCGCCGAGGCTGCCCTTGGCCATGGGCGGCAGCAGCGAGAGCACGATGGCGCCGACCAGCCAGAACCACGACGCCATCAGCGCTGAACGCCACAGGCGCTTGTCGCCGCGCAGCGCATTGACGAGGCGGCTCGTGGAGCGGAAGACGTTGCGATCGACGGCGAGATCCGGGGCCTTCGCGCCGACGCGGGGAATGTAGCGGCTCGACAGCCAGCAGGCGAGCGCAAGGCCGAGCATCATCGGCCCGAAGAGCCAGGGATTGACGCCATCAGCGGCGGCAAGGCCGGCGACCAGCGTGCCGCCGAGAATGGCGATGAAGGTGGCGCCCTCGATCCAGGCATTGGCGCGCGGCAGTTCCTTGCGTTCGAGATGATCGGGCAGGATGCCGTACTTGACCGGGCCGAAGAGGGCGGAGATGACGCCGTAGAGGAAGAGCGCCGCCATCAGCACCGTGATGGAATGGAAGGCAAGGCCGATGACCGCAACGCCGGCGGCCGCCAGTTCCACCCGCTTCAGCCGCTCGGCCATCACGGCCTTGTCGAACTTGTCGGCAAGCTCGCCGCCGAGGGCGGAGAACAAGAGGAACGGCGCCATGAAGACGGCGCCGGCGAGCGTCACCAGCGATCCCGCGTCCTCTGCCGCGACCGTCGCGAGGATCAGGAAGACCAGCGTGTTCTTCAGGAAATTGTCGTTGAAGGCGGACAGGAACTGGGTCCAGAAGAGCGGCGCGAAGCGCCGGGACGTCATGAGATTCTGTTGCACGGCGCATCCCCCATCTTGCGGGATTGTTTAAAGGCAAGACCTTGCCGCTTGGTTGAGAGGCAAGGTCGCTTTCGATCAGACGTCTTCGCTCTTGATGCCGAGCAGCAGCTTTTCCGTCTTGGCGTCGTCGATGCGGCGGAGCAGCTTGTCGGCTTCCTGGTTGTCGCGCAACGTCTTGGTGACGTTTACGGTGGTCTGCACCAGCATCAGGATGCCCATGGCGAGATAGCCTTTGCCCCAGAGATCGAGCGGCATCATGTAGAGGCCGAGCGCCAGCATGAAGGCGGCGAGGCCGAAGCTGGCATAGGAGAAGGTCGTCCAGGCGGACGAGTGTTTCATCAGGCTGTCGTTCATGGCGATGGTTCCCTTCAAATCCGTTTTATTGGGCGTTCATGCGGCTGCGCAGGCGTTGGAGCACCTCGTCCGCGCTGGTGACGAGCGGGCGGCCGCAGCCGGCGGCGGCGAGTTTTTCGGCGAGCGCCGCCGGGTCCGGGCCGGTCTCCAGCGTCGTCAGCGCCTCGGCCGTCAGTTCGGCCTCGCGCTGGCGCTGCTCCAGCCGGGCCAGCGTCGCTTCGGCGTCGGCGAGCGTGTTTTCGCCTGGTGCGTCGTTCGAAAGGCGCCGCGTGCGATCGCGCGCCAGGGCCAGCCGTTCGCCGCGGCGCAGCGCCGAAAGCCGCATCTCGCTCTGCCGCACCGCCTGTCTCAGACGGTCGATGCCGCCGGAAAATTCGGCCTGCACCTGGCGGGCGTTCTGCAATTCGGTCTCCAGCCGGGCAATCGAGCCGGCGGCCTCGGTGGCAAGCTTGTCGCGGCCCGTTTCGAGCGCGGCGATGGTGCGGCTTTCGAGGTCCTTGATACGGGCGGCGAGGCGTTCGGCGTTTTCCGTCTCCAGCCGGTTCTGGGCAATGGCGACGGCCACCGCCCGGCGTGCCGCCTCCACGCCGCGCGCGGCGTCGCGGATCTGCTGGGCGAGGATGGGAAGGGCATGACGGTCGCCGAAGGCCTCTTGCGCCTCGTGGGCACGGCCGCGCATCAGCGTCAGGATCTGTTTGAACATTTGCGTCTCTCCCTATATGAACAATGTTCAATAATCTTGTCGCATAAAAATGAACGTTGTTCAATATAGAAAGTGAACGACGTTCAAAAATAGGAGTCGAGGCCGATGGCGGGACCACGGACGAAGAAGGAAGACCTGAAAGCCCGGCTCGTCGCCGCCGGCACGGACCTTATCCGCGACCAGGGGCTGAAGGGTCTGCGCGCCCGCGACATCGCCGAGCGGGCGGGATCGGCGCTCGGCGGGCTCTACACGGTGTTTCCCGATCTCGACGGGCTGATCCTGGCGGTCAATTCCGGCACGCTGAAGCGGCTGGAGACGGCGCTGGAAACCGCCATCCCGCAAGAAGCCGGCATCGAGGAAACGTTCCTCAACCTGTCGCTCGCCTATCTCCGTTTCGCGCTGGCGGAAAAGAACCTCTGGGCCGCGCTCTTCGAGCATCGCATGCCGGAGGGCGTTGCAGTGCCCGACTGGCACCTTGCCGAACACGCCTTCCTGATCGGCCTCATCGCCGTGCCGATGGCGGCGCGCATGCCGGATGCGTCCGCCGAGGACATCGCCATCCGCGCCCGCACCTTCTTTTCCGCCGTGCACGGCGTCATCGCCATCAGCCTGGAGGGGCGCTTCGTCGGCATCACGCCGGCGCGGCTGGAACAGGAGGTCGCCGCCCTCGCCCGCATTCTGGCGAGAAGTCTCGGGTGACCGGCGGGACGGGCGGATTTTCGAACAAAGTCCCCCTCTGCCCATCGGCACTTTCCACAAGCGCCGGCAATCGCTCGGGCATGCGCGGTGGCCGCACCTTCCCTTCTCCCCGTGGGGAGAAGGTGGCCCAAAGGGTTCAGGCGCAACATGTTGCGCCGGGGATGAGGGGGGCACGCGGATGGCTCCCCGGCTTTTCTAGCCTTCGGCTTCCCCCTCATCCCGCTGCCGCGACCTTCTCCCCCTCGGGGAGAAGGGGCTGGGGGCAGCGAATGTATTCCATAGGCAATAGCCCGCCCCCGGGGAGATTGGGAACGGGCCTTCGTGATGTAAACCGGCTCTGCTGCGGCAGCCGGCCGTAAGACTTTTAGGCGAACCGGAACGCGATCGCGGCGCCAATTTGCTGGCGGCGCACGGCCTCGCGGTCACGGTTGCTCTCTTCCAGCGCATAGTGCATCGCCGCCTCCTCGCTGGCGAACAGGCCGCCGACGCGACCGAGGCGGTCTTCCACCACCCACCAGCCATGCGGGTCGCGGCCGACGGTAAAACGGGGCGGCTCCGGCGGCCGGCTGGCGCGGCGGACGCGGTTTTTGCGAGTCTGGCGGTGCATGGGTCTTCCTTTCGGGGATGGATCAGGGTTGCGGCAGAAAATGCTGCACGGCCGCCGCGGCGACGAGGATGAGGCCGATGCGCAGAAGCAGCGCCGGCAGCGGCAGCGGGGGTTTGGGGTGTGGCAGCGCGGCGGCGATCGCCTTGCGGTCCTTCTTCCTGGTTTTCATGTGCCGGTCCCTCAGCTCGCCCTGGCAAGCTGCGCGGCGCATTCCGGCAGGCCGGCAAGCGCCCGGCGCACCGACGCGCCCATCGCGGATGAGGCGGGCACCAGCGGCAGCCGCACCGTCTCGGAAAGGCCGAGCACGGGCGAGAGCCCGTGTTTGACCACGGCCGGGTCGGGCGTATCGCCGAGTGCGGCAAAGAGCGGCGTGAGGCGATCCTTCAGGTCGAGCGCAAGGTCGATGTTGCGGGTCCTGAGCGCCTGGTGCATGGCGCTCGTCAGGCGCGGCGCAAGGTTTGCGGCCGGCGACAGCGTGCCGCTTCCGCCGAGCACGTTGAAGGCGAAGGCGGTCGCATCATGGGCGGAATAGAGCGCCAGCCGCTCGCGCAGCCTGCGGTCGATCACGGCGAGCCGCGCCATGTCGCCGGATGCGTCGACGAAGCCGTGGATGCCCACGATCTCGCTGAGTGCCCAAAGGGTTTCGGCCGTGACGTCCGAACGCGTTGTCGCGGGATCGGCGAGCGCCAGGATCGGCAGCGCCGTCGCCTCCGCCACGGCGCTGATATGGGCGATGATGCCCTTCTGCGTCGGCTTGCTGTAGTAGGGCGTCGCGATAACCAGTCCGTCCGCGCCCTCTTCTTCCGCATCGAGCGCCAGTCTTATGGTCGCGTCCGTCGCATAGGTGCCGACGGCGGCAAGCACGGGCACGGCAAGGCCGGCGCTGCGGACCGCCGTCGCGAGCACGGCGCGGCGCTCCTCGCGGCCAAGCGCCGGCCCCTCGCCCAGCCGACCACAGACGGCGATGCCGGAAACGCCGCTCGCAATCTGCCAGTCGATGAGGGCGGCGAGCGCCGCGTGGTCCACCGCCTCGCCGGAAAAGGGCGTGACGAGATCGGAAATGAGGCCCTGAACGGGAATGCGGCGCCGATGCTCCGGCATGGGATTGTCCTTTCAGTGTTGTGAGGGGGCGGGGCGATCGAGCGCCACCAGGGCGGCCATGACGGCGGCGCGCCGGTCGCCATGCACGGCGACGGCGCGGCGTCGCTCGGCCTCCAGGAAGACGATGCGGGCGATCCACACGCCGTCGAGCGCCTGCAGCCGGTCGAGCCGGCGGGCGGGGCGCGCGGCGGCAACCAGCGCCCGGCTTGCGCCGTCGAGGTCGTCACGCTCCATCAGGATGCGGAAGGCGCGGCGGAACCCGATGTCTTCGCGCGCTTCGGCAAGCGAGGGCAGGATGCGCAGCACCTCCCAGAGATGATGTTCGCGCAGGCGCGGCACGGTGGCGAGGCGCGCGGCGAGCGCATCGGTATCGGCGGGCAGGATTTCCGGCACGGCAGCCGGCAATTGCCACGGAGAAAGCCTAGGCATGGGCCACCGCCAGCAGCGCCAGGGCGGCAAGAGCCGCGAGCAGCGCCCAGGTCGTGGCGGGCCGCGGCGTCGCATCCGCCCGGCGGAACCGCCTTGCGGCGTTTTCGTGCATGCGCACGCGGTGGTTCAGAAAGATCATCCGCGTCGAGAGCGGCGGCAGGGACGGGTCAGGCTGGTCTTTGCGCATCAGGGCGCCTCCTGGAATGTCGAGGCCAGGGCCGTATCCGGCGGTGGCTTCGACCTTCAAGCTAGGCGTGCCGACATAACTTCTCGATTGGGAAAAGCAGCGGGGAAGATAGGGATTTCATAAAGACGGCGGGGCTAAACAAGCTTCCGGCGATGCACGGCCCAGACGGCCGCCGCGCTCATGGCCGCCAGCGCGAACCAGGTCAGCGCGTAGACGAGGTGACTGTTGCGGAAGGCGATGACAGTCATGCCGCCGACCGGCAGGCCGCCGGGATTTGCCGTCGCGTCCGCATCGATGAAATAGGGCGCGACATCGGTAAGGCCCTTTGCAGCGGTGATGGCGGCGACATCGCGGGAGAACCAGCGATCCCCGGCCGGGTCGTTGGCGCGCAGGAACGCGCCGCCGGGTTCGCTGAGCCTGAGGAGGCCCGTCACCGCGACGGGGCCGGCGGCAAGTTCGCTGGCGATGCGGTCGGCGGGCTCGCGTCGGTCCGCAGGCACGAAGCCGCGGTTGATCAGCACGATCGTCTCGTCCGGCAGGCGGAGCGGCGTCAGCACCCAGAAGCCCGCGCCGCGCTCCGTCACGGCCTGCACCAGCACCGTCCTGTCGTGCTGGAAGAGGCCGGTGGCGGTGACGCGGCGGTACTCGTCCTTTTCCTGGGAAATGCCGGGCCATTCGGCGCGTGAAGGCGCCGGCACGGGGTCCGCGTTCACGCGACTGTCGACGCGGGCAATGAGGTCGAGCTTCCAGAAGAGACGCTGCACCTGCCAGGCACCGAGCGCGAGGAAGGCGGCGACGAGAAGGAGGAGGAAGCCGGTAAGGAGGCGCCGGGCGCGGCGGGACGGTTGGGGCATCAGGCCTATTGTATCCCTCTCTGCTCTGCCGAAGACCCGCACGATGCGTCGAGCCATTGTATCCGGGCAATGCCCCTCACCCTAACCCTCTCCCCGCAAGCGGGGAGAGGGAACTTGCCCCACGGATCGTTGCAACTTGAGAAAAACGGCGCGGCATATCCCCTTCGCCCCGCTTGCTGGGAGAAAGTGGCCGGCAGGCCGGATGAGGGGCAGAGGGGCGTGGTCGCCAAAGCGGTCCATTTTTTCCCGCACATCCACCACCCCGCTCAGGGCATGTTCTTCATCATCTCGTGGGTCATCGGCATCATGTTGGTGTTGAGGTGATGCATGACCCAGAGCGAGCCGGCGATCGCGATGCCGACGATGATGAGGGTGAAGATCAGCGCCATCATCGTCCAGCCGCCTTCCGAGCGCGGGTTCATGTGCAGGAAGTAGACCATGTGCACGACGATCTGCACCACGCCGATGCCCATGACGAGAACGGCGGTGAAAAGCTTGCTGTCGAGCACGCCGCCCATGACCAGCCAGAAGGGAATGGCCGTCAGGACGATCGAGAGCACGAAGCCGATCATGTAGCCCTTGAACGAGCCGTGGCCGGCGCCATGGCCATCGCTGTGGGCATGGTGGGTGTCGTGGGCGCTTTCGTGGGTGGGGTGGGCGCTCATCCGAGGACTCCCAGGAGATAGACGAAGGAGAAGACGCCGATCCAGATGACGTCGAGGAAGTGCCAGAACATGGACAGGCACATCAGGCGGCGGCGGTTCTCGGGGTTGAGACCGTGTTTCTTCACCTGCACCATCAGCGTGATCAGCCAGATCATGCCGAAGGTGACGTGCAGGCCGTGCGTGCCGACCAGCGTGAAGAAGGAGGACAGGAACGCCGAACGCGTCGGGCCGGCGCCCTCGGCAATCAGGTGGTAGAACTCGTAGAGCTCCAGCGCCAGGAACGCCGCGCCGAAGACGCCGGTGATGCCGAGCCAGACCAGGGTCTCCATCTTGGCGCCCCGCTCCATCTGGAGCATCGCAAAACCGTAGGTGATGGAGGAGAGGAGCAGCATCGCCGTGTTGATGGCGACGAGATTGAGGTCGAACAGATCGGCCGGCGAGGGCCCTGCTGCATAGTTGCGGCCGAGCACGCCGTGCGTTGCGAACAGCACGGCGAAGATCAGGCAGTCGCTCATCAGGTAGAGCCAGAAACCCAGCATGGTGCTGTTTTCCGGGTGATGATCGTCCTTGAGGTAGAAGACCGGCTTTTCGTCGGGATTGTGGACTTGGGTCGCGCTCATGGCTCAGGTCCGTTCTTCAAGCAGTTTCGTGCGCGCATCCTCCGTCGCCGTCACGGTGTCGGCGGGGATGAAGAAGTCGCGGTCGTAGTTGAAGGTGTGGGCGATCGACACGGCGACGATGCCGACGAAGGCGAGCGCCGCCAGCCACCAGATGTACCAGATCAGCGCGAAGGCGAGCACGACGCTGATGGCCGACAGGATGACGCCCGTACCGGTGTTCTTCGGCATGTGGATCGGCCGGAACCCGCCGAGCGGACGCTCGTAGCCGCGGCTCTTCATGTCGTACCAGCTATCGTGGTCGTGCACGACGGGGGTGAAGGCGAAGTTGTAGTCCGGCGGCGGCGAGGAGGTCGACCATTCGAGCGTGCGGCCGTCCCACGGGTCGCCGCTGTCGCAGCGCAGCTGGTCGCGCTTGAAGTAGCTGACGACGAGCTGGACGATGAAGGAGCTGATGCCGAGCGCGATCAGGAAGGCACCGAAGGCCGCGATGATGAACCAGATCTGCAGCGAGGGATCCTCGAACTGGCTGACACGGCGGGTGACGCCCATCAGGCCGAGCACATAGAGCGGCATGAAGGCGAAGAAGAAGCCGATCTGCCAGAACCAGAAGCTCATCTTGCCCCAGAAGGGATCGAGCTTGTAGCCGAAGGCCTTGGGGAACCAGTAGACGACGCCCGCCATCAGCCCGAACAGCACGCCGCCGATGATGACGTTGTGGAAATGGGCGATGAGGAACAGCGAGTTGTGCAGCACGAAGTCGGCCGGGGGGATGGCTAGCATCACACCCGTCATGCCGCCGATGACGAAGGTCACCATGAAGCCGACCGTCCACAGCATCGGCACCTCGTAGCGGATGCGCCCGCGATACATGGTGAAGAGCCAGTTGAACATCTTCGCCCCCGTCGGGATCGAGATGATCATCGTCGTGATGCCGAAGAAGGCGTTGACGGACGCGCCCGAACCCATGGTGAAGAAGTGGTGCAGCCAGACGAGATAGGAGAGGATCATGATCACGCAGGTGGCATAGACCATCGACGTGTAGCCGAAGAGCCGCTTGCCGCAGAAGGTCGCGACCACCTCGGAGAAGATGCCGAAGGCCGGCAGAACGAGGATGTAGACCTCCGGATGGCCCCAGATCCAGATGAGGTTGATATACATCATCGGGTTGCCGCCGAGGTCGTTCGTGAAGAAGTTCGTGTCCACGTAACGGTCGAGCGACAGGAGGGCGAGCGTCGCCGTCAGGATCGGGAAGGTCGCGACGATCAGGATGTTGGTGCAGAGCGCGGTCCAGGTGAAGACCGGCATCTTCATGAAGGTCATGCCCGGCGCGCGCATCTTCACGATGGTCGCGATCAGGTTGATCCCGGACAAGGTCGTGCCCACACCGGCGACCTGTAGCCCCCAGATGTAGTAGTCGACGCCGACGCCGGGACTGTAGTCCGCGCCCGAAAGCGGCGGATAGGCGAGCCAGCCGGTGCGCGCGAATTCGCCGACGAACAGCGACATCATGATGATGACCGCGCCGGCCGTCGTCATCCAGAAGGAAAAATTGTTCAGGAACGGGAAGGAGACGTCACGCGCGCCGATCTGCAACGGCACGACATAGTTCATGAAGCCGGTGACGAAGGGCATCGCCACGAAGAAGATCATGATCACGCCATGGGCGGTGAAGATCTGGTCGTAGTGATGGGCGTTGAGATAGCCCTCGTTGCCGCCAAAGGCGATCGCCTGCTGGATGCGCATCATGATGGCATCGGCAAAGCCACGCACAAGCATGACGATGGCGAGGATGATATACATGATGCCGATCTTCTTGTGATCGACCGACGTGAACCACTCGTTCCAGAGATAGCCCCAGAGCTTGAACTTGGTGATCAGGCCGAGAAGCGCGATGCCGCCCAGCGCCACGACCGCGAAGGTCACGACGAGGATGGGCTCGTGGTAGGGGATCGCTTCCCAGGTGAGCCGTCCAAAGATGAATTGCGTGAGGCTGATGTCGCCGAACATGGGATCGTCCAATATCGTTGCGTAGGCGGCCCGGTGGGACCTTGGGCCTTGCGCGCCCGCCGCAGCCGGCGGGCGCAATGAAAACTGGTGCGACCAGCGCGGCTAGTGCGACTGGTGCGCGTCGTGGTTCATCGTTGCCGGGTTCTCCTCGACGCCCTCGGCCGGTTCTTCGCTGCGCGCGGGATTGCCGGTCTCGGGGAAGGTGGCGGCGGGCGCCTCGTCCTCGGCATGGCGGTTGTCGTGCTCGAGCTTGGCCTTGTTGTCGTGGCTTTCCTTGCCGGCGCCGCCCATCATGTCGATGTGCATCATGTCCTTCATGCACATCTGGCCGTCGCGCACGCACATGTTGAGCACAGCCTGGTAGAGCCCGTTGTCGACAGTGGCGTAGTAGCGCACCGGCTCCTTCACGCTCGGCTTTTCGAGCTTCAGGTAGGCGTCGCGGTTGAGCGCCGTGCCGTTCTGCTTGACCCGCGCCACCCAGGCCTCGAAACCGGCCTGGTCGACCCCGTGGAACTTGAAGCGCATGTGCGAGAAACCGTCACCGCTGTAGTTGGACGACAGGCCCTCGTATTCGCCCGCCTTGTTGATGACGGCGTGCAGCTTCGTCTCCATGCCGGGCATGGTGTAGATCATGCCGGCAAGCGCGGGCACATAGAAGGAGTTCATCACCGAAGAGGCGGTGAGCTTGAAGTTGATCGGCACGTCGACGGGCGCTGCCATCTCGTTGACGGTGGCGATGCCGTATTCCGGATAGAAGAACAGCCATTTCCAATCGAGCGCCACCACCTCCACGGTGATCGGTTTCATCTCTTCCGTCACCGGCCGCGCCGCGTCGAGCCGCTCCAGCGGCCGGTACGGATCGAGCTTGTGGGTGCTGACCCAGGTGATGGCCCCGAGCGCGATGATGATGGCGAGCGGGGCCGACCAGATGGCGACTTCCAGGCCCGTCGAATGATGCCACTCCGGATCGTACTTCGCTGCGGTGTTCGACTGGCGGTAATGCCAGGCGAAATAGAGCGTCATTGCCAGCACCGGTACGATGATGATCAGCATGAGAATGGTCGAGACGACGATCAGGTCCCGTTGCTGGGCGGCGATGTCGCCGGACGGCGACATGACAACCATGTTGCATCCGGTGAGCAGGACCAGCATCAGGGGAAGGATCGAGACTCGGGCTAAACTGAATGGCTTCGGCATTGCGGCCTCAACTTGCGTTCTGTCTAGTCGGCAATAAGCGGGCATGGTCGCGCTTGGAAGTGAGGTGCTTCGTCGCAGCGCAGCATTCTGTCGCAGTGCGGTAGAAACATTTGGGCTGTCCGCCGCCGCAAAATTGATCTAGCGCAATAATCGTCGCGGGTCTCGCATGCCCGCTGCGACGGATCGAAGGTTCGGACGCAATCTTGCCGCAACGCGCACGTTTCGCCTAATTCTTGATATTGGACGCCGAATAGTCAACACTCTAACGACATGGCGCACATTGCTCGGAGAAATTCATGAGTTCGGTCGCTAATCCTTCGTCCTCCGGTCTCGAGCGGGATGCCCGCCGCATGCATGCGGACGACAAGCCGCTGTCGCCCGGCAGTGTCGCCATCGGCGTGGTGATCGGGCGCACCTCCGAATTCTTCGATTTCTTCGTTTACGGCCTCGGCTCCATCCTCGTTTTCCCGAAGCTGATCTTCCCCTTTGCCGGCAGCGCCGTCGCCGCGACGCTGATGTCCTTCGCGCTCTTCCCCCTCGCCTTCCTCGCCCGTCCGGTCGGCTCCTTCGTCTTCATGTGGATCGACCGCAACTACGGCCGCGGCACCAAGCTGACGGTGGCACTGGTCATCCTTGGCGGCTCCACCGCCTCCATCGCCTTCCTGCCGGGCTACGAGACGATCGGCTACTGGGCGGTCGCGCTGCTCGCGCTCTTCCGGCTGGGGCAGGGTTTCGCGCTCGGCGGCGCCTGGGACGGGCTCGCCTCGCTGCTCAGCCTCAGCGCGCCGGAAAACCGCCGCGGCTGGTATGCGATGATCCCGCAGCTCGGCGCGCCCTTCGGCTTTGCGCTCGCCAGCATCCTGTTCGGTTATTTCGTCACCAGTCTTTCGGAGGCGGATTTCCTCGCCTGGGGCTGGCGCTATCCGTTCTTCGTCGCCTTCGCCATCAACGTCGTGGCGCTCTTCGCGCGCCTGCGCATCGTCGCCAGCAAGGAGTTCGGCGCGGCCATGGAAGCGCAGGAACTGCAGCCCCGGCCGGTCTTCGAAATGCTCAGCAAACATTCGATGGATGTGGTGCTCGGCGCCTTCGTGCCGCTGGCAAGCTTCGCCATGTTCCACCTCGTCACCATCTTCCCGCTCTCCTGGATCACGCTCAATGGCGGCCAGTCGGTGCAGGAGTTCCTCTGGGTGCAGGTGGCGGGCGCGGCCGTCGGCGCCGTGGGGATCGTGCTCTCGGGCGTCATCGCCGATCGCATCGGGCGGCGCAACCAGCTCATGGCCGGCGCCATCCTCATCGCGATCTTCTCCTTCTCCGCGCCGTTCCTGCTGGATTCCGGCGGCAAGGGGCAGGATGCCTATATCCTGATCGGCTTCTTCATCCTCGGCCTCACCTTCGGCCAGTCCTCGGGCGCCGTCTCCTCGCGCTTCACGAAGTACTATCGCTACACCGGCGCGGCGCTGACCTCGGACCTCGCCTGGCTCGTCGGCGCCGGCTTTGCGCCGCTCGTGGCGCTCGGCCTTGCCACCAGCTTCGGCATCATCTTCATCGGCGGTTATCTGATCTCGGGCGCGATCTGCACGATTGCGGCCCTGACGCTGACGCGGGCGCTCGACCAGAACTGAGGTCGAACTCAGAGCGACTTCGCCCCGCATCCGCCTGCCGGCACCTTCTCCCCGCTTGCGGGGAGAGGGTTAGGGTGAGGGGCAAAGCTCACACCTTGGTCCACATTAACGCCGCCCCAAAACCTCCATCGCCTCCGCAACGAGCTTTGTCGTCAGCTCCCCTGCCGGCAGGGCCCGCGCGAGCCGTGCGGCCTGGCCGGACCAGAGATTGGTGAAATCATCCCGTCCCGCCGCCTCGGCCTTCGCGCGGATCGGGGCGAGCGCGCCGCCGGCCGTCGGGAAGGCGGGGGCGAGCTCCGACATCGGGCCGATCTCCCGCATCAGCCGGTTGAAGATGCCGCGTGCCGGCCGGCCGGTGAAAAGATTGGTGAGCGCCGTGTTGTCGTCGCGTGCCGTCGCCATCGCCGCCTTGTGGAACGGGTTCATCCGCGCCTCCGGTGTGAAGAGATAGGCCGTGCCGACCTGCACGGCCGACGCGCCCAGCATCAGCGCCGCCGCCACCCCTCGCCCATCGGCGATGCCGCCCGCTGCGATGACGGGAACCTTCACCGCATCCACCACCTGCGGCACCAGCGCCATCGTGCCCACCTGCGCCGCCATGTTGTCGGTCAGGAAACTGCCGCGGTGGCCGCCGGCCTCGAAGCCCATGGCGATGACCGCATCCACGCCATGCGCCTCCAGCCAGACGGCCTCGGCGACCGTCGTCGCCGACGAGATGATTTTCGCGCCCGTCGCCCTGACCCTTGCGAGCAGCCCCGCCTCCGGCAGGCCGAAATGAAAGCTCACCACCTCCGGCCGCACCGTTTCCACCACGCGGCAATAGGCGTCGTCGAAGGGCGCGCGCCCCGTCGCGGGGATCGGCATGGCGGGGTCGAGACCCGCTTCGAGGTAATAGCCGGAGAGACCCTGTTTCCAGGCCGCATCGGCGGCCGCGTTCTCCGTCGGCGGCGTATGGGCAAAAAAATTCACATTGACCGGCCGATCCGTGGCGGTGCGGATATCGGTGAGCGCCGCCTGTACCTGCTCGACGCTGAGCAGCGCACTCGGCAGTGACCCCAGCCCGCCGGCCCTTGAAACGGCGATGGCCATCTCCGCTCCGGTCGAGCCGGCCATCGGCGCCTGGAGGATGGGCAGGTCGATGCCGAAGAGATCGAGAATGCGGCGGTCGGGCCAGCGGTCCATGGGCTGTTCCTTTCGGTGGGGAAGATGTGTTGGATCCGTTATACGCCCATTGCCACGAGCGTCTATGTCGCACTCGGAGAGACGGCCTTCCGCATGGCAACCTGGCTCTGGCCGGCAGCGGCCATGGCGGCAAGCAGCCGCAGCGCGTCGGCGGCGAGCGACGGCTGGCGGGTGAACCGGAAGCGCGTGCGGGCGGCAAGGCCGAGGGCGGCAGCGCCCTCCTCCGTCAGGACAAGCTCGACATGGTCGGGATGGCCGATGAGCGCACGCACCGCGTGGCCGTCGCAGGCAAGGTCCTGGTCCGTGCGTTCAAGATAGAGCAGGTCTTCGAGGAGCGGCGGTTCCGTGCTGCTCCGGGTACGCCCGCAGGCGATGTGCAAGATGTCGAGCGGATCGTCCGCTGACGCAAAGCCGAGCGAGAGCACGAGGAGTTCGCCCTCCTCAAACAGGATCTCCTCGATCTCGAAATCGTGCGTGTCAAACGCCAAGAACCGGCATCCTCTCGTTCTTGAGGGTGGTCGCCGCGTTCCGTTTGCCGGGTGCGACCCGTATTCGCGCCGTCAAACCGGACATGCCTTCTCCCCTGTGCCGGCGTCATGACGAGACAGCCGTTTCGGCCTAGGCCGGTTTGCCGAGCTGTGCTTCGGCAAGCAGGCGCACCAGCCAGTCGACGAAGACGCGCACCTTGTTGGAGAGGTGTCGGTTCGGCGGATAGACGATGTAGAGCGGAATGGGCTCGGAGCGCCAGCCGGGCAGAACGGGCACCAGCGCCCCGCTCGCCAGCGCCTCCGTCGCCATGAAGCGCGGCAGCGGCACGATGCCGAGGCCGGAGAGCGCGGCGGCGAGATAGCTGCGGGCATCGTTGACCGACACGATATAGCGGCTGTTGACCTCGATTTTTTCCGCGCCTTTCTCGAATTCGAAGGGCATGGTGCGGCCCGTCTGTGCGAGGAAGTAGTTGACGCAATGATGCTCCCCGCCGAGATCCAGCGGATGCTCCGGCGCGCCGAAGATCTCCAGATAGGCAGGCGCGGCACAGGTAACCACGTCGATCTCCGCCACCCGCCTTGCGATCAGCGACTGGTCGCCCGGCGCCCCGCCGCGCAGGGCGCAGTCGACGTTCTCGGCGAGATAATCCACCGTCCGGTCGCCGACCCCGAGGTCGATATGGATATCGGGATACTTCTTATGGAAATCGCCGAGCTTCGGGATGATCAGGAGGTCGGCGAAGGCCCCCGCCATCTCGACGCGCAGCCGGCCACGGGGGCTTGCATGGGAGTGTGAAAGGCTGCCGTCGAGTTCGTCGATCTCCGCGACGATCTGGATTGCCCGCTCGTAATAAAGCGCGCCGTCCGTCGTCACCATCACCCGCCGCGTCGTGCGGTTGAGCAGCTTGGTCTGGAGATGGGTTTCCAGATTCTGGATGAGATTGCTCACCGTCGCCTTGGGCATGCCGAGCGCGGCGGAGGCCCGGGTGAAATTGCCGGTCTCGACCACACGGAGAAAGGCACGCATTGCGGAAAGCTGATCCATGGAACATTCCTGCGTCGGAAGCTATGATTGTTCGAAATTCTGGATAGTGAAGTCAGTTTTAGCACACTTATATCGCAGAGATCAGGTACGATATAAATGGTGAGGCCCCATTCTAATTCCGGAGCGGGGCGAGGGCGAGACGATGTCGGTAGAGATCAAGGACATGACGTTCGACAAGGTGGCCAGCGGCCCCGTGTCCGCGCGCGTCTATCAGGGAGCGGAGTTCGCCAAGGGCGCCCCCATCCTGCTCTACTTTCATGGCGGCGCTTTCCTCGAATCCGGTGTTGTCGAGTGCCCGCTTGCCGAAATGCTGGCTGCGACCGGTGCCATCGTCGCCGTGCCCGACTATAATGCGCCGGGTGGCGGGATCTTCCCCCAGCCGCTGGAAGTCGGCTTCTCGGTGTTTTCCTATCTTGCCAAGAAGTGTGCAGGCCTCGGCGACCGCAAGTCGCCGCTGCTCATCGGCGGCGAGGAAGCGGGCGGCAACATCGCCGCCGGCGTGGCGCTCAAGGCGCGCGACCACTTTGCCAACGAGCTCGACGGCCAGGTGCTCATCTCGCCGCTGCTTGATCCCTTCATGGGTACGACCTCCTTCCGCAGCGCCGATGAGATCGGGATGCGCGAGCGTTGGTCCAATGGCTGGAGCCATTATCTCAGCGGCGGCGTTTGCCACCCCTACGCCGCCCCGAGCCTCTGTTCACGGCTCTCGGGCGTCGCCCCGGCCCTTGTCCTGTCGGCGGCGGACGACCCGCTCCTCGACGAGGCGCAGGGTTATGCCGACCGTCTGAGGGCGTCGGGCGTCAAGGTTCAGCAGCATGTTCTTCCCGCGGGAACAGGCTGGTCTTCGATTTACAGCGGGAAATCCGATGTCACCGGAGCATGGCGAAACTCCCTCGCCGACCATTTCTCCGATTTCATCAAGGATATAAGCATTCACTAATTTGCATTGAGAACAAGCCGATAGAGCGTGGCCGGAAAGGCCGCAAGGAGAAAAGACAATGACGTCGAAGCGCAAACGCTGGGCCCTGACGGGCGCCGGCCTGGCACTGGCTGTGTCCGTTTCCGCCGCAGCCCTTTATTTCCAACTGCCGGGCAACGTCGCCCAGGCCGAAGCCACCGTGACGGCCGAAGTGCCGGCGGTGCCGGTCACGGTCGCCGTCGTCGAGAACCGCGATGTCGTCGCCTGGCAGGAGTTTTCCGGCCGCCTGGAGGCCATCGACCGCGTGCAGATCCGCTCGCGCGTCGCCGGCGCCATCGAGGCGGTGAATTTCCGCGAAGGCGCATTGGTGAAGGCGGGCGACCTGCTCTTCACCATCGACCAGGAGCCCTACAGGACAGCGGTGACGCAGGCCGAAGGCCAGTACGCCTCCGCCGAAGCGCGAGTGAAACTCGCCTCGATCGAACTGGAACGCGGTGAGCGGCTTGCCAAGAGCAACAGCGTCTCGCAGAGCGAGGTCGATCAGCGCCAGAACGCGCTGGCCGAGGCCCGCGCCGCGCTGAAGACGGCGCAAGCCGCCCTGCATGCCGCAAAGCTCCAGCTCGGCTATACCGAAGTGCGCGCACCGGTCGCCGGCCGTGTCGGCAAAGTGGAGATCACCGTCGGCAACCTCGTTGCCGAAGGCTCCGCCTCGCCGGCCCTGACGACGCTCGTCTCGGTCGATCCGATCTATGCCGGCTTCAATGTCAGCGAGGAGACGGTCGCCAAGGCGCTCGCCGCCCTGCCGGCCTCCGATGGCGCACTGCCGCCGATCGACCAGATCCCGGTCGAAGTCGGCACGCTTGTCGACGAGGGCACGCCGATCCACGGCAAGCTCCAGCTCATCGGCAACGAGGTGGATGCGGCAAGCGGCACGATCACCGTGCGCGCCGTCTTCGACAATCCCGGCGGCCGGCTGATCCCCGGCCAGTTCGTGCGCATCCGCATGGGCGAGCCCAGGGCCGAGAGCAAGATCCTCGTCAGCGAGAAGGCTGTCGGCACGGACCAGGACAAGAAGTTCGTCTTCGTCATCGACAAGGACAACAAGGTGACCTACCGGCCGGTCGTGCTCGGCGGCCTCTCGGGCAATGAGCGCATCGTCGAAAGCGGCCTTTCCGGCGGTGACCGCATCGTCGTCAACGGCCTGCAGCGCATCCGCCCGGGTGTCGTCGTCGATCCGCAGGTGCAGGAGAACGTCGCCTCGGTGAAGTAAGCGGGCGGGTCGAGGTTCGGCCCCTCACCCTAACCCTCTCCCCGCAAGCGGGGGGAGGGGACGTGCCCCACGAACGGGCACGATAGGGGAAACCGGCGCGGCGGATCCCCTTCGCCCCGTTTACGGGGAGAAGGTGGCCGGCAGGCCGGATGAGGGGCCAGACCGACTGCGACGATCTTCCCTACGGAAGGCGTGGCGATCGCCATAACCAAAGATCGGCAGGACGCTCACCCGCCCTGCCCCAATGCAAGCAACAATCCCATACCCGCCGGCGGCGCATCGCCCGCCGGATGGGCCTGTTCGTCCCTGGAGAGGGGTCCTTTCGCCATGAATATCTCCCGTTTCTTCATCGATCGCCCGGTCTTTGCCGGTGTGCTGTCGATCCTCATCGTGGTCGCCGGCCTGATCGGCATGCGCGCCCTGCCGATCTCCGAATATCCCGAGGTCGTTCCGCCCTCGATCGTCGTGCGCGCCACCTATCCCGGTGCAAACCCGGTCGTCATTTCCGAAACCGTCGCGACACCGCTCGAAGAGCAGATCAACGGCGTCGAGGACATGCTCTACATGAACAGCCAGGCGACCTCCGACGGCGTCCTGACGCTGACGGTCACCTTCAAGCTCGGCACCGACCCGGACAAGGCCCAGCAGCTCGTGCAGAACCGCGTGTCGCAGGCCGAGCCGCGCCTGCCGGCGGAAGTGCGCGCGCTCGGCGTCACCACGGTCAAAAGCTCGCCCGACTTCATCATGGTGGTGAACCTCGTCTCGAAGACCGACCGATACGACATCACCTATCTTCGCAACTATGCCACGCTGAACATCAAGGACCGCCTCGCCCGCATCGAAGGCGTCGGCCAGGTCCAGGTGTTCGGCGCGGGCGACTATGCGATGCGCGTCTGGATCGACCCGCAGAAGGCGGCCGAACATGCGCTCGCCGCCAGCGATATTTCCAACGCCATCCGCGAGCAGAACGTCCAGGCGGCCGCCGGCATCATCGGTGCCTCGCCGACGTCCAGCGACGTCAACCTCCAGCTCAACGTCAACGCGCAAGGCCGCCTTCGCACGCCGGAAGAGTTCGGCAACATCATCGTGAAGACCGGCACGGAAGGCGAGATCACCCGCCTTCGCGACGTCGCGCGCATCGAGATGGGCGCGGCCGACTATTCGCTGCGCTCGCTGCTCGACGGCGAGCCGGCCGTCGCCGTCGCCGTGCTCCAGGCGCCAGGCTCGAACGCCATCGAGATCGCCGACAACGTGCGCGCCACGATGGACCAGCTCCAGCTCGCCATGCCCGAAGGCGTGAAATACGAGATCGTCTACGACACGACGGAATTCGTGCGCGCCTCGATCGAAAAGGTCGTCGATACGCTGCTCGAAGCGATCGCCCTGGTCGTGCTCGTCGTCATCGTCTTCCTCCAGACCTGGCGCGCCTCGATCATCCCGCTGCTCGCCGTCCCGGTCTCGATCATCGGCACCTTCGCCGTCATGTATGCCTTCGGCTTCTCGGTGAACGCGCTGACGCTCTTCGGTCTCGTTCTCGCCATCGGCATCGTGGTGGACGACGCGATCGTCGTCGTCGAAAACGTCGAGCGCAACATCGAGAACGGCCTCACCCCGCGCGAAGCCACCTACCGGGCGATGCGCGAAGTCTCCGGCCCGATCATCGCCATCGCGCTGGTGCTCGTCGCTGTCTTCGTGCCGCTCGCCTTCATCAGCGGTCTTTCCGGCCAGTTCTACCGCCAGTTCGCGCTGACCATCGCCATCTCGACGGTCATCTCCGCCATCAACTCGCTGACGCTTTCCCCGGCATTGGCGGCTCTTCTCCTGAAGGACCACCATGCGCCGAAGGATTGGCTGACGCGGATCATGGACGGCCTGTTCGGCTGGTTCTTCCGCGGCTTCAACCGCGCCTTCAACGCCGCCGGCAAGGGGTACGGCCGCAGCGTCGGCGGGCTGGTCTCGCGCAAGTCGCTGGTCATGGCGGTCTATCTCGCCCTCGTCGGCGCGACCTATGCGGTGTTCAACGCCGTGCCCGGCGGCTTCGTGCCGGCACAGGACAAGCAGTATCTCATCGGCTTCGCACAGCTTCCTGACGGCGCCACCCTCGACCGCACGGAAGAGGTCATCAAGAAGATGAGCGAGATCGCCTTGGAACAGCCGGGCGTCGAGCATGCCATCGCCTTCCCGGGCCTCTCCATCAACGGCTTCACCATCGGCTCGAACTCCGGCATCGTCTTCGCCTCGCTCGCCCCCTTCGAGGAGCGCACGACGCCGGAGCTTTCCGGCGGTGCCATCGCCATGCAGCTCAACCAGAAGTTCTCCGGCATCCAGGACGCCTTCATCGCCATGTTCCCGCCGCCGCCGGTCAACGGCCTCGGCACGACGGGCGGTTTCAAGCTGCAGATCGAAGACCGCGCCGGCCTCGGCTACGGGCCGCTCAACGAGGCGACGCAGGCGTTCCTCGCCAAAGCCTACCAGACGCCGGAGCTGGCGGGCCTGTTCTCCAGCTTCCAGATCAACGTGCCGCAGCTCTATGCCGACCTCGACCGTTCCAAGGCCCAGCAGCTCGGCGTGCGCGTGACCGACGTGTTCGAGACGTTGCAGATCTATCTCGGCTCGCTCTACGTCAACGACTTCAACGCCTTCGGCCGCACCTATTCGGTGCGTGTCCAGGCCGACTCCGCCTTCCGCGCCAAACCGGAAGACATCGGCCAGTTGAAAGTGCGCTCGCAGTCCGGCGAGATGATCCCGCTCGCCGCGCTGCTCAAGGTGGACGCCACCACCGGCCCGGAGCGCACCACGCGCTACAACGGCTTCCTTGCCGCCGACATCAACGGCGGCCCGGCCCCCGGCTTCTCCTCCGGCCAGGCGCAGGCCGCGGTGGAAAGGATCGCCGCCGAGACGCTGCCATCAGGCATCGACTTCGAGTGGACGGATCTCACCTACCAGCAGATCCTTGCCGGCAATTCGAGCATCGTCGTCTTCCCGCTGGCGCTGCTGCTGGTCTACCTGGTGCTCGCCGCGCAATATGAAAGCCTGACGCTGCCGATCGCCATCATCATGATCGTGCCGATGGGCGTGCTCGCGGCACTTGCCGGGGTCTGGTACACGGGCGGCGACAACAACGTCTTCACCCAGATCGGCCTCGTGGTGCTGGTGGGCCTATCGGCGAAGAACGCCATCCTGATCGTCGAGTTCGCACGCGAACTGGAATTCGAGGGCAGGACACCCGTCCAGGCCGCGATCGAAGCCAGCCGCCTGCGCCTGCGCCCGATCCTGATGACCTCCATGGCCTTCATCATGGGCGTCGTGCCGCTGGTGCTCTCGACCGGCGCGGGTGCCGAAATGCGCGCCGCCATGGGCCTTGCCGTGTTCTCCGGCATGATCGGCGTCACCTTCTTCGGCATCTTCATGACGCCGGTGTTCTACGTGCTGCTGCGGCGCCTCGCGGGCAACCGCCCGCTGGTGCAGCACGGCAAGTCGACGATGGAAGGGGAAAGCGAGGCGCACGCGGCGTAAAGCCAAAAAACCCTCCCCAGAATGTGTGGGCGGAGGGCGGTGCGACAACACAAAAGGCCGGAGGGAAATCCTCCGGCCTTTTTTACATGACAAAATGCTTTCAAGCCGCCAGATGCTCGAACAGCCGGGCGACCGCCTCCGCACCCGGATCGACATGCCCCTCCAACTGCTTCGCATTGATGTAGGCCGCCCGCCCGGCCTTCGCCCGCGTCAGCGTCGCGGTGAAGTTCGCGCCCTGCCTTGCCGCACCCGCAGCGGCGGCAACACTCTCGCCGAGCGCTTCGAGCGCCGGGGAGAGCGCATCGACCATGGTGCGGTCGCCGATATGCGCGCCGCCGATCTCCTGCATGCGGGCAAGGCCCGCGCGCAACGCCTCGCGCATCGGCAGGCCGCTGGAGGCGCCGTCGCCGGCGGCGGCGAAGAAGATGGCGAGCAGCACGCCGGAGGAGCCGCCCATCGTCTGGCTCAGCTCCTGGCCGATGGCGCGCAGGAGCTGCGTGTGGTCGGAGAGCGGCAGACGGTCGATGGCGCTGATCAGCGCGCGGGCGGCGCCGGCCAGCGTCGAGCCGGTGTCGCCGTCGCCGGATTTGGCGTCGAGGGCGTTGAGGTCCTGTTCGGCGGCGATGAGGACATTGCAGCAATCGATGACGAAGGCGCGGGTCGCTTCGTGGTGCGAGGCCATCGGCGTGATCGGCGTCAGGCCGTCCGGCAGGGCGGCGATGGCGATCGGCCGGATTTCCGAAACGCCGGGCCAGGCGGCGATCGGCACGGGGGTTTTCAGGAGTTCCAGCTCGGCCGCGTCGACGGGGAAGACGGAGATCGAAAAGCCCTGCATGTCGAGCGAGGTCATCAGTGGCGCGGGGCCTATGGCGTGGGTGATTTTTCTGCCGATCGAGGAGCCGAGGAGGTCATGGGCGAGCACCGACATTTCCACCACCGAGGCGCCGCCGAGATTGTTGATCAGCACGACATGCGGCCCCTCGCCCATGATGGCGGCAAGCCGCTCGACCATTGTGGCGACGGCGGCGCGGGCGCCGGTGAAATCGATCTGCTCGACGCCCGCCTCACCATGGATGCCGAGGCCGAGTTCGGCCTTGCCGTCGGGAATGCGGTCCTCCTTCGGCGAACCGGGCACGCGGCAGGTATCGAGCGACATGCCGATGGAGCGCGTGCCGGCGATGACGTGCCTGGCGGCTTTCGTGACCGTGTCGAGGTCGGCGCCCTGTTCGGCGAGCGCGCCGGCGATCTTGTGCACGAAGAGCGTGCCGGCGACGCCGCGGGCTTGCGGCAGGTCGGGCAGCGCGATGTCGTCGCCGACGATGACCATCGAGACGTTGAGGCCGAAGGCGCGGGCGCGCTCGGCGGCAAGGCCGAAATTGAGGCGGTCGCCGGTGTAGTTCTTGACGATGAGGAGACATCCGGCGGGGCCGGTGACCGCCAGAATGCCGGCGAGCACGGCGTCGACGCTCGGCGAGGCAAAGACGTCGCCGCAGACGGCGGCAGTCAGCATGCCCTTGCCGACGAAGCCGACATGGGCAGGCTCGTGGCCCGAGCCGCCGCCGGAGACGATCGCCACCTTCGACTTGTCCCAGTCGCTGCGCAGGACGACGCGGATATGCGGATAGCCGTCGAGCCGGGTCAGCGCCCCGCCGGAAAGGGCCAGCACCCCGTCGATCGCCTCGGTGACGACATCTTCGCGCTTGTTGATGAATTGCGCCATGGTTGTTGTTCTCCCTAAGCTATACGCATGCCGGCGGCGTCGAAATAGAGCGGCCGTGACGGTTGGATTTTTATGGTCTCGCCGCCCCGGAGCGGCGTGTGGGCGTCGGTGACGGTGATGAGGTCGTGCCGCTTGAAGGAAAGGTGCAGGCGGGTCTGGTCGCCGAGATGCTCGACGCGCTTGACCAGCGCCTCCTCGCCCTCCCCTTGCGATATATGCTCCGGACGAAGGCCGATGTTCTTCGCCCCCGCCGGAGCGCCGGCGAAAAGATCGGCCGGCAGCACGTTGATGCGCGGCTGGCCGAGGCGGGTCGCGGCATAGACGCTGACGGGCTGCTCATAGACCTCGCGCGGCGAGCCGAACTGCACCAGCCTGCCCTCGTTGAGCACGCCGACATGGGTCGCCATGGTCATCGCCTCGATCTGGTCGTGGGTGACGTAGAGCAGCGTCGCGCCGGATTTCGCCTGGATGCGCTTCAATTCGATGCGCAGGTCCGCCCTAAGTTTCGCGTCGAGCGAGCTTAGCGGCTCGTCCATCAGGAAGATTTCGGGATTGCGCACCAGCGCACGGCCGATGGAGACGCGCTGCATCTCGCCGCCCGAAAGCGCCGTCGCCTTGTTTTCCAGCTTGTGGGCGATCTGCAGGACCTCTGCGACCTCCCGGACCTTCCGGTCGATCGCCGCTTTCGGCGTCTTCAGGAGCGGGGATTTCAGCGGGAATTCCAGGTTCTGGCGGACGGTGAGGTGCGGATAGAGCGAATATTGCTGAAACACCATGGCGACATTGCGCTCGGCCGGCGACAGGCCCTTCATCGGCCGGCCGTCGATAAAGACCTCGCCGCTGTCGGGCGCATCGAGGCCGGAGACCATGCGCAGCGTGGTCGTCTTGCCCGCGCCCGTCGGCCCGAGCAGCACGACGAAGGAGCCGTCCGGCACCGTCAGGGAGACATTGTCGAGCGCGACGGTGTCGCCGAAGCGTTTCGTGACGTTTTCAAGCACGATCTCAGCCATGGGCCAGCACTCCTTCATTGCCCTCTGACAGGAGGGCCTTGCCGCTTTCCGCATCGAACAGCGAGAGGGTTCGCGCGTCGAAATCGAGGCCGACCAGCTCGTCCTCGCGCACCCTATGGCCGGAGGAAATGCGCGCCTTCAGCTCGCCGTGCCCCGTCGAGAGCGTGACGATCTGCGTCGTGCCGAGATATTCGACGGCGCTGACCTGGCCGCGATAGGCCGCGTCGTCGCGCAATCTCACATGTTCCGGGCGCACGCCGAGTGTCAGGCGGCCGGCGCGGCCTTCGCGGGCGGCGGGCACGGTCATCCTGATGCCGCCGAGATCGACGCTGTCGCCGCCAATGCCGATCATGCCTTCGAACTCCAGAAAGTTCATCGAGGGCGAACCGATGAACTGGGCGACGAATTTCGTCGCCGGCCAGTCGTAGATCTGCTGCGGCTTGCCGAACTGTTCCACGACGCCGTGGTTCATCACGACGATCTTGTCGCCCATCTGCATGGCTTCGAGCTGGTCGTGCGTGACATAGACTGTTGTCGCGCCCATGCGGTCGTGCAGCGCGCGCAGTTCCTCCGCCATGTGCTCGCGGAACTCCGCATCGAGCGCGCCGAGCGGCTCGTCCATGAAGAAGGCTTTCGGCCGGCGCACGATGGCCCTGCCGAGCGCCACGCGCTGGCGGTCGCCGCCGGAGAGGCCGCCGACGGGTTTTTCGAGGATATGCTCGATCTTGAGGATGCGGGCGACCTCGGCGACGCGCGTCTTCACCTCCTCGCGCTTCATGCCCTGGCTGACGAGCGGATAGGAGATGTTTTTGCGCACGTTCATGTGCGGGTAGAGTGCGAACATCTGGAAGACGAAGGCGATGTCGCGCTGGCTGGCCGGCTTCATGCCGACCTCCTCGCCGTCGATGAAGATTTCGCCCGAGGTCGGCAGTTCGAGGCCGGCCATCATGCGCAGCGTCGTGGTCTTGCCGCAGCCGGAGGGGCCGAGCAGCATGAAGAACTCGCCGTCCTCGATGGTGAAGGAGGAGGAGCGCACGGCGGTGAAGGCGCCGAACTCCTTGCGCACGTTCTGGATCCTGATTTGCGCCATCGGCCTACTCCGGGAAATGGCTGACGATGATGAACATCACCGTGCCCAGCAGGGTTATGACGAAGGACCAGGAATAGAGCGCGAGCGCGAAGGGCTGCATGAGCATGACGACGCCCGCGGCGATCAGCACCGAGGCCAGCATTTCCCAGGCGCTGCGCCGAAAATGCAGGAGGCCGTTGAAAAATCGTGTCATTTGCGGACTGCTCCGAAGGTGATGCCGCGCAGCAGATGTTTGCGCAGAAGGATGGTGAACACCATGACCGGCACGAGGAAGAGTGTGGCGCCGGCGGCGACGGCGGGCCAATCCTGGCCGCTGACGCCGATGATGGTGGGAATGAAGGGCGGGGCCGTCTGGGCGTTGCCAGATGTCAACAGCACGGCGAAGGCGTATTCGTTCCAGGCGAAGATCAGGCAGAAGATCGCGGTCGAAGCGATGCCCGTCGCCGCCTGCGGCAGCACGACCTTGTAGAAGGCCTGGAAGCGGGTGTAGCCGTCGATCAGCGCCGCCTCCTCGTATTCGACGGGGATCTCGTCGATGAAACCCTTCAGCAGCCAGACGGAAAGCGACAGGTTGACCGCCGTATAGAGCAGGATCATGCCGGCATGGGTGTCGCTGAGGCCGAGCGAGCGGAACATCAGGAAGATCGGGATGGCGACGGCGATCGGCGGCATCATGCGCGTCGAGAGGATGAAGAAGAGAAGATCGTCCTTTAGCGGCACCTTGAAGCGCGAGAAGGCATAGGCCGCCGCCGTGCCGAGTACGATGCACAATACCGTCGAGCCGAAGCCGATGATGACGGAATTGGTGAAGCGTTCGGCAAACCGCGAGGGACCGGAAATGACGAGCCCGTCCTTGCGCACCAGCTTGTCATACCAGGTGGTGGGCTCGCCGAGCGCCTGCAACTGTTCGGGCGACAAGCGGGTGCGGGTGGTGAAGACGTTGACATAGCCTTCCACCGTCGGCGTGAAGAAGGTTTTCGGCGGATAGGCGATGGCGTCGGACGGGGTCTTGAAGCTGGTGCCGATGATCCAGACCAAGGGCAGGATGGTGATCAGCGCATAGCCGACGACCAGGATGCCCGCGACCCATTTCTGCCGCCGCGACGGCTCGGTGACGGAATAGCTGCTCATCGTTGTTTCACCTTGTTGAGCGCTTTGACATAGATCGAGGCGAGGCCGAAGACCGTGACGAAGAGGATGACGGCATAGGCCGAGGCGTAGCCGGTGCGCCACTTCTCGAAGGCCTCGCGCTTGAGGTTGATCGAGGTGAGCTCGGTGATCGAGCCCGGGCCGCCGCCGGTCAGTTGCACGACGAGGTCGAACATCTTGAAGTTCTCGATGCCGCGGAAGAGCACGGCGAGCATCAGGAAGGGCAGGACGAGCGGGATGGTGATCGTCCAGAACTGCCGCCACTTGCTGGCGCGGTCGCATTCGGCGGCCTCATAGATGCTGCCGGGAATGGAGCGCAGGCCCGCAAGGCAGATCAGCATGACGAAGGGCGTCCACATCCAGGTATCGACGATGATGATCGCCCAGGGCGCCAGTTTGACGTCGCCGATCATCGAGAAGCTGGAGGGGTCCGCGCCGGTGAGGAAGCCGACCGCGTAATTGAACAGGCCGATCTGCGGCTGGTACAAAAAGGTCCAGAAATTGCCGACCACGGCCGGGCTCAGCATCATCGGCAGCACGATGATCGTCGTCCAGAGGTCGTTGCCGCGGAACTTCTTGTTGATGAGATAGGCGAGCGCGAAACCGATCAGCACCTGCAAGACGATGGTCCAGATCAGGAAATGCGCCGTCGCCTGCATGGTCAGCCAGATGTCGCGGTCCGACAGGATGTTCAGGTAGTTCTTCAGGCCGACGAACTCGACCTCGGCATTCGGCCGGTTGACGCGGAAATTGGTGAAACTCAGCCGGATGGTCCAGATGAGCGGGAAGATGTTGACCGCCAGCAGGAGCACGATCGACGGGGCGACGAAGAGCCAGGCGAGCGCGCGGTCGGACAGGCCGTGCATGCGTCTGGCGATGGAATGCGGCGTCGCCTCGGCGACCCGGTCCACGGAGGATTTCAGCATGGGTATTCCCCTAATATTTTTCGACTGAGCGGCGACAGAGCCGGGGGAACATTCCCGGCTCCGGCCGCGCCGTGGCCCGCTGGGAGGCGCGGGTACAGGGCGGAGTATGAAGGCGATCGGCGGTGACGCAATACGGTGCCGCTCTCCCTTCTCCCCCGCGGGGAGAAGGTGGCCCGAAGGGTCGGATGGGGGGGGCGCCGACGGATCACTCCGATTTTTGACGCCGTCGATCTCCCCTCATCCGCCTGCCGGCACCTTCCCCCCGCCGGGGAGAAGGGGATGGGGCAGCGTTTCCATCCCTAGGCGAGCGACCACCCGATGGCGTCAGTACTTGCCTTCGTCGTCAAACACCTGCGTCCAGTCCTTGACCAGACCATCGAGCGCATCCTTGGACGAACCCTGGCCGGCGACGACATAGTCGTGGAAGCGTTTCTGCGCCGCCTGGAGCAGCGAGGCATAGGCCGGCTCCGCCCAGAAATCCTGCACGATCGCCATGGAATCGAGGAAGGTCTGCGCATAGGGCTGGCTGGTGGCGAACTTCGGGTCCTCGACCACCTTCAAGAGCGCCGAGTAACCGCCCATCTCCCACCATTTCTGCTGGATGTCCGGCTGTGCGAACCACTTGATATAGGCGAGCGCATCCTCCTGCTTTTCCGAGGAGGAGACGACCGAGATGCCCTGGCCGCCGAGCTGGGCATAGGCGACACCGTCAGGCCCGGCCGGGTTCGGGAAATAACCCGACTTTTCGCCGCCGACATTGGCGTCGGCATGGATGCCCGGCCAGGTGAAGGCGAAGTTCATGTGCAGCGCGACCTGGCCCGACTTGTAGGCGTCGATATCCTCCGACATGTAGGCGTCGGAATGACCGGGCGGCGTGCAGCAATCGTAGAGTTCCTTGTAGAACTCCAGCCCCTTCACCGCCTCGGCGGAGTTGACGTAGCCCTCCAGCTCATAGGGCTTTTCCGGGTTTTCGTATTTGAAGCCGAAGCTATAGAGCACATCCATGACGCCCATGGTGATGCCCTCGGAGCCGCGCTCCGTATAGATCGCCGCGCCATAGACGGTCTTGCCGTCGATCTCGCGCTTCTGGAAGAACTGCGCGATGTCCTTCAATTCGCCGAACGTTTTCGGCACGGCCAGTTCGCGGCCGTATTTCTCCTTGAACTCGGCCTGCAATTCCGGACGGGCGAACCAGTCCTTGCGGTAGCTCCAGCCGACGACGTCGCCGAAGGCCGGCAGCGCCCAGTAGTTCGGCGAATTCTTCGGCCATTCGGCATAGCCGACGACGGTCGCCGGGATGAAGTCGCTCATCTTGATCCCTTCCTTGTCGAAGAAATCGTTGAGCTTGACATATTGGCCGTTCTCCGCGGCGCCGCCGATCCACTGGCTGTCGCCGATCATGAGATCGCAGAGCTTGCCGCCGGAATTCAGTTCGTTGAGCATGCGGTCGGCAAAATTCGGCCACGGCACGAACTCGAATTTCATGGTGACGCCGCTCTTGGCCTCGAAATCCTTGCTGAGTTCGACGAGCGCGTTCGCCGGATCCCAGGCGGCCCAGCACAGCGTCAAGTCCTTGGCGCTCGCCTGACCGGTCGTTGCGACGCCGGCGGCCAGAAGCGCACCGAAAGCGGCCAATGTTTTTACGTTGCGAAATTTCATGGCGGGACCCTCCTCCCTCGCCTCCCGAGCCATCGGAAGGCTGAAAACGCCCGTTGCGGGCACATGACGCGGAATGACTTCCCGGCGGGCCTGTCTCCTCCGCGCCGCCTCTGCGGCACGCATTTTCCTCCTGCAAGCCGCGTCAGGAGTCATATTGAGGTGCGCACCTCAATGCAAGTGATTTTTGAGGTGCGCACTTCAATTCTTGCTTTTCGCTTGGCTTTGTTAGAGAAATCGCATCAGGGATTACGCCGTCGTGCCCGGCATCGCGCCGGCATCATGAAAGAGAGCGGAGAATGCGGCCAACCGCAAAAGACCTGGCAGAAGCCGCAGGCGTCAGCCTCGCGACCGTCGACCGCGTCCTCAACGAGCGCCCGAATGTCAGTCCCAAGGCGGCAAAGCGGGTGGCCGAGGCGATCGAGCGCATCGGTTTCGTCCGCAATCCCGCGGCCGTCGCGCTGGCGCGCAACAAGACCTATCGCTTCCGCTTCGTGCTGCCGACCTCCGGCGACCAGTACCTGACGGAACTCATCGCCCGCGTCGGCGAGGCCAAGGAGGCGCTGCGCGCCGATTCGATCGAGGTCGAGGCCGTGCGGATCCCGATGAGCGACCCGCACCATGTCGCCAAATATCTGACGGCTATCGACCACGATGCGGTGGACGGCGTGGCGGTGATGGCGCCGGAATCGCCGCAGGTGCGCGACGCGCTGGTGCGGCTCGTCGAGCGCGACGTCAAGGTCGTGCAGTTCCTCTCCGGTCAGGAGCGGCTGGAAAGCGCCGATTATGTCGGCATCGACAATTTTGCGGCGGGCGCCACGGCGGGCAAGATCGCCGGCCGCTTCATCGGCGCGCGGCCGGGAAAGATCATGGTCGTTGCCGAAACCATGATGGCGCTCGACAGCATCCAGCGCCGCCTCGGCTTCGACAGCATCATCAACGCGCAGTTTCCGCACCTGCAAAGCCTGCCGTCGCTGGAAACCTATGCCGACGAAAAACGCGCCGACCTCATCATCCAGCGCACCCTGCAGCACAATCCCGATACCATCGCCGTCTACGTGCTGAGTTCGGAAGCCCGCGTGCCGCTGACTGCCGTCTGGAACGCGCAAGGCGCCCGCCCCCTCACCGTCGTCGCGCACGAACACACGCCGTTCAGCGAACAGGCGCTGCTCGACGAGCGCATCGACGCCGTGATCGCCCAGGACCCCGGCCATGCCGTGCGCAGCGCACTGCGCATCATGCGCGCCCGCGCCGATCACCGCGAACTCTTGGCCTCGCAGGAGCGCATCCGCATCGAGGTCCTGCTGAAGGAGAACCTTCAGTTGCAGACGGCGGCGGGGTTCTGACGGGGCACATGGGGCAGGACGATGCCGCCTTCCCTTCTCCCCCGCGGGGAGAAGGTGAGCGTGGCGACGCTTGCATTTCACAAGCTGCCGCCTTGCCGCTGCTAAGCCTTCCAGCGCTACTCCGCCGCCGCGGCAAGGCATCTGTCGATGATGCCGCGGATTTCGCCGCGGCAGGAGCCGCAGTTCGTGCCGGCATTCAGCGCCGTGCCGACTGCCTCGACGCTGTGGCACCCTCCGCGCACTGCAGCCACGATCTGGTTGACGCCGACGCCGAAACAGGCGCAGACGGTGGCGCCGGGATCCGGCTTGTCCGCCCCCGGCCGTCCCGCGACGAGGGCGAAGCGCTTGCGCAGGTTCGTGTGTTCGGCGGAGAGTTCTGCGATCGCCCAGTTGCGCGCCACCGCCACCGGCTCCTTTGCCAGGAAGAAGGCGGCCAGCAGGCGTGGCCCGTCGAAGAAGGCGAGCCGGATTTCGCCGGTCTGCCGGTCGGCGTAACCGATCGGCTCGATGCCGTCTGTTATGGCAAAGCTGCGGTGACACCATTCGGCCCAGTCGTGTACGGGGTTGTCGAAGGCAAGCTCCAGCCGCCAGCCGCCCTCGGCCCTGGCCAGCGCCCAATAGGCGGCATCGATCCCTTCGGGTTTCGCCCGCGACACGGCAAAGCCATACAGCGCCGCCTTGAACGGGCGGGCGGCGACGGCGACGTTTTTAGAGGCCGGCTGGCCTGAAACTTTATCCGTCACCGGCGGTACGAGGGCGTCGATACGGGCTTTCGCCGCATACTGGTCGTTCCAGTGCATCGGCGCAAAAAGGCTGCCGCGCGCCTGGCGATCGGTGACGAGGGCGCGCACCACCGCCCTGCCCAACGGGCTTTCGATCTCGACGAGGCCGGCCGGCACGACGCCGATCTCCAGCGCATCGCGCGGATGGAGTTCGGCAAAGGGCTCGGCGATATGGGCGCAGAGGCGGGCGCTTTTGCCGGTGCGCGTCATGGTGTGCCACTGGTCGCGGATGCGGCCGGTGTTGAGCGTGAAGGGATAGGCGGCGTCCGTGCGGTCCGCGGCGACGGGTGCGACCGCGATGAAGCGGGCCTTGCCGTCCGGGTGATAGAAGCCGCCAGCGGCAAAGAAGCGGGTTTCCGCTGGCCCGCTTCCGAGGGGCTGCGGCCATTGGAAGGGGACAAGCGCCTCATAGGCCGCCCCCTCGATGCCGGCATGGGCGCCGATGTCGAAATCACGGCTGCCGTGGTTCTCGAAGGCGGAGAGCGCGGCATGCTCGGCGAAGATCGCGGCCGGCGTTTCGTAAGCGAAAGCTTTCGCAAAGCCCATGCGCCGGGCGATTTCGGCGAGTTGCCACCAGTCCGCCCGCGCCGCGCCGGGCGCGGCCATGAAATCGCGCTGGCGGGAGATGCGGCGTTCGGAATTGGTGACCGTGCCGGTCTTCTCGCCCCAGCCGAGCGAGGGCAGCAGCACATGGGCGTGGCGCGCCGTGTCCGTCTCGCGCAGGATGTCGGAGACGACGACGAAGGGACAGGTTTTTAGCGCCGCCGCAACGGCGTCGGCGTCCGGCATCGAGACGACGGGGTTCGTCGCCATGATCCACAGCGCCTTGATGCGCCCCGCCGCCACCGCCTTGAAGAGATCGACCGCCTTCAGCCCCGGCTTGTCGGCGATGCGGGGCGCCTGCCAGAAGCGCCGCACCCGGTCGCGATGACAGGCGCTCTCGATCGCCATATGGGCGGCGAGCATGTTGGCGAGCCCGCCGACTTCGCGTCCGCCCATGGCGTTCGGCTGGCCGGTCAGCGAAAACGGTCCCATGCCCGGCCGGCCGATCCGGCCGGTGGCGAGGTGGCAATTGAGGATGGCGTTGACCTTGTCGGTGCCCGACGAGGACTGGTTGACGCCCTGGCTGTAGCAGGTCACCACCTTTTCGGTCGCCGTGAACAGCCGGTAGAATTCGCGAAGCTGCATGGCCGGCAGGCCGGTTCTCTCCAGCACGTCGTTGAAGGAAAGGGCCGCGGCGAAGGTTTCGGCAAAGCCTGTCGTATGCGCCGCGACGAAATTCTGGTCCACCGCGCCGTTCTGCACGAGATGGGAGAACAGGCCGGCGAAGAGCGCCACATCCGTATCCGGCCGGATGGCAAGATGCAGGTCGGCGATATCGGCCGTCATGGTGCGGCGCGGATCGATGACCACCACCTTGAGGCCCGGCCGCTTCGCCTTTGCCGCCGCCAGCCGCTGGTAGAGCACCGGATGGCACCAGGCAAGGTTCGAGCCCGTCAGGATGACGAGGTCGGCCAGTTCCAGATCCTCGTAGGTTCCCGGCACGGTATCCGAGCCGAAAGCGCGGCGATGGCCGGCGACGGAGGAGGACATGCAGAGCCGCGAATTGGTGTCGATATTGGCCGAGCCGATAAAACCCTTCATCAGCTTGTTGGCGACGTAGTAGTCTTCCGTCAGCAACTGGCCGGAGACGTAGAAGGCGACGGAATCGGGGCCGTGCTCGGCGATGGCCGCGGTGAATTTCTCGGCGACGCGGTCGAGTGCTTCATCCCATGTCGATGGCCGGCCGCCGATTTCGGGATGGAGGAGGCGGCCGTCGAGGTTGATCGTTTCGGCGAGCGCCGAACCTTTCGAGCAGAGCCGGCCGTGGTTCGCGGGATGGTCGGGATCGCCCTTGACGGAGACGGCGCCGTCGTCGGCCACCGTTGCAATGACCCCGCAGCCGACGCCGCAATAGGGGCAGGTGGTCTTTGTTTCAACGGGCATGGGCGGCTCCTACCGGGAGCGACGCACGCCCCTCATCCCCCTGCCGGGACCTTCTCCCCGCAAGCGGGGAGAAGAAGGGTGTGGCAATGCCGGTGCTCCAGCAGCCTTCTCCCCGTCTCGACGGGGAGAAGGTGGCGGCAGCCGGATGAGGGGCGAGACTGGCTCCTGTCATCGCCTACTCCGCCGCCGCCATCAGCCGTTCGAGCGCGATGAACAGCGCCCCACCCTCGTTGCGCAGCGGAATGGTCCTGACGGCCCCCTCGTCCGCGCCGAGTGCCCTGCCGGTCTCCAGCGAGATCACCCAGTTGTGCAGCGGGCAGGTGACGGCTTTCGCATGCACGATGCCCTGCGAGAGCGGGCCGCCCTTGTGCGGGCAGTGGTCGTCGATGGCGAAAACCTCGTTTTCCGCCGTGCGGAACACGGCGATCTTGCCTTCGGGCGTCTTCACGCAGCGCGCGCCGCGCAGGGGGATGTCGGCGATGTTGCCGATGGGAAACCAGCGCATGTCCATATTCCTCATTCCGCGGCCTCGCCGTAGCCGATGGTCGCCATCGGCCTGAACTCGTGTTTGTCCTTGCCGGAGACCCGCTCCGACCACGGATCGACCTGGGCGAATTTCTGCGAGAAGACGAAGCGCTCGTAAAAAGCCTTGCGCTTGTCGGCATCGCCGAGGATCTGGCGGCGGATCTCGTCGAGGCCGATGCGCTTGGCCCATTTGTAGATGCGTTCCAGATAACGCGCCTGCTCGCGGTACATCTGCGTCAGCGCCACGATATGCTCCAGCGCCTCGTCCTCGGTCTTCACGAGGCCCAGAACCTCCGTGCCCTTGATGTCGAGGCCCGCCGCCCCGGCGAAATGGATCTCGAAGCCGCTGTCGACGCAGATGACGCCGATATCCTTGCAGGTCGCCTCGGCGCAGTTGCGCGGACAGCCGGACACGGCGAGCTTCAGCTTGGCCGGCGTCCAGGAGCCCCACATGAACTTTTCGATGCGGATGCCGAGCCCGGTGGAATCCTGCGTGCCGAAGCGGCACCAGTCGGAACCGACGCAGGTTTTGACGGTGCGCAGGCCCTTGGCATAGGCCTGGCCGGAGATGAAGCCGGCCTTGCCGAGATCGGCCCAGACCGCGGGCAGGTCCTCCTTCTCGATGCCGAGCAGGTCGATGCGCTGGCCGCCCGTCACCTTCACCAGGGGGATCTCGAACTTGTCGACGACATCGGCGATGGCGCGCAACTCGCCGGCATTGGTGACGCCGCCCCACATGCGCGGCACGACCGAATAGGTGCCGTCCTTCTGGATGTTGGCGTGCACGCGCTCGTTGATGAAGCGCGACTGGTAGTCGTCGGCATATTCGTCCGGAAAATCGCAGACGAGGTAATAGTTGAGCGCCGGGCGGCATTTGGCGCAGCCGCAGGAGGTCTTCCATTCCAGTTCCTGCAGCACGGCGGGAATGGTCTTCAGCCCCTTCGCCTTGATCAGGCGGCGCACGTCGTCATGGCCGAGATCGGTGCAGCCGCACATCGGCTGAACGGCGGCGGGGTTGTAGCTGTCGCCGAGCGTCAGCGTCATCAACTGCTCGACGAGGCCGGTGCAGGAACCGCAGGAGGCTGACGCCTTGGTGTGGGCGCGCACCTCGTCGAGCGCGGTCAGGCCCTTTTCGGTGATGGTCGAGACGATTTTGCCCTTGCAGACGCCGTTGCAGCCGCAGATTTCCGCATCATCCGGCAAGGCTGCAACGGCCGCCATAGGGTCCAGCGGAGCACCCCCCTGGTAAGCCTGGCCGAAGATCAGCGTCTCGCGCATCTCGGAAATGTCGGTCTGCTTCTTCTTGAGGTCGTTGAACCAGGCGCCGTCGGCGGTCTCGCCATAAAGCACCGTGCCGATGATGCGGTTGTCCTTCAGCACCAGCCGCTTGTAGACGCCGGCCGAGGCGTCGCGCAGCACGATTTCCTCCCGGTCGTCGCCGTCGGCGAAATCGCCGAGCGAGAAAAGCTCGATGCCTGTCACCTTCAATTTGGTCGGCGTATCGGAATGTACGAAGGCGGCCGCGTGCTCGCCGGCCAGATGCGCGGCGGCGACACGGGCCATCTCGTAGAGCGGGGCGACGAGGCCATAGACCATGCCGCCCACCTCCGCGCATTCGCCGAGCGCGAAAATGCTGCCGTCGGAGGTCTGCATGCCGTGATCGACGACGATGCCGCGGTTGACGGCAAGGCCGGCCTCCTTGGCGAGGCCGACGCTGGGGCGGATGCCGACGGCCATGACGACGAGCGTTGCGGGAATGATGCGGCCGTCGTCCAGTTCGATGCCCTCGACCTTGCCGTTGCCGACGATGGCCCTGGTGTTCGCCTTGCAGAGGATCTTGATGCCGCGCCCTTCCAGCTCCCTTTGCAGGAGATAGCCGGCGGCGGGGTCGAGCTGGCGGTCCATCAGCGTGGGCATGACGTGGAGCACCGTCACATCCATGCCGCGGCCGGCAAGGCCCGCGGCGGCTTCGAGGCCGAGCAGGCCGCCGCCGATGACCACGGCCTTTTCGCGCGACTGGGCGGCGAGCAGCATGGCCTGCACATCGTCGAGGTCGCGATAGGTGATGACGCCGCGCATGTCGTGACCCGGCACCGGCAGGATGAAGGGCACGGAGCCGGTGGCGATGACGAGCTTGTCGTAGCGTTCGGTGACGCCGTGATCGGAGGTGACGGTTTTTGCGGCGCGGTCGATGGCGATGATGCGGTGGCCCTTGTAGAGCGTGATGCCGTGTTTGATGTACCAGCCGTCGCCGTGGATGATGATCTCTTCGTAGTCCTTCTCGCCCGAAAGCACCGGCGAGAGCATGATGCGATCGTAGTTCACCCGCGGCTCGGCGTTGAAGATGGTGACCTCATAGCGGCCGGGGGCCTTTTCGAGGAGGTGCTCCAGCATGCGCCCGGGGGCCATGCCGTTGCCGACGATGACGAGTTTCTCGGTCATGGGATTTCCTTACGCGGCAACGGGGGAGACGGAGGGGCGCTCCATCTGGCGGATGGAGAGGTGCATCCAGACAAGCGAGACGGCGACGACGGCGAAGAGCAGCAGGAAACAGCTCGACCACAGGCCGGTCGCGTCCTTCAGCAGGCCGAAGGCGATGGGCAGCACGAAGCCGCCGAGCCCGCCGACCATGCCGACCACCCCGCCGACCGCGCCGACATTGTTGGGGTAATAGGCCGGGATGTGCTTGTAGACCGCAGCCTTGCCGAGGCTCATGACGAAGCCGAGCACGAAGACGGTGACGATGAAGACCGCGGGCGTGACGCCGGACGGCAGCGCGAGGATAAGCGTCGCGACCGCGGAAACGCCGAACATCCAGTACATGACGGCGCGGGCGCCCTTGCGATCGGACAGCATGCCGCCGAGCGCGCGAAAAATGCTGCCGGGGATGGAATAGGCGGCGGCGACCATGCCGGCGGTGGCGATATCGAAGCCGTAGACGCCGACGAGGTAGCGCGGCAGCCAGAGCGCCAGCGCCACGAAGCCGCCGAAGGCGAAGAAATAATAGAGCGAGAAGCGCCAGACCTGCGCCTTCTTCAGGGGGGCGAATTCCTGCATGAGGCTGCGCTTCGGCGCCGTGCCGGCGCGGCGGCTGCGGAAGGCCGGATCGTCGCTGGTGGTGAACCAGAACAGGCAGGCGGTGAGGATCAGCGCCGCCGCCCAGATTTCCGCCACCATCTGCCAGCCGGCGGCGACGAGCACGAAGGGCGCGACGAATTTGGTCAGCGCCGCGCCGACATTGCCGGCACCGAAGATGCCGAGCACCGTGCCCTGCTTTTCCGCCGGAAAGAACGGCGAAACATAGGCGACACCGACCGCAAAGGACCCGCCGGCAAGGCCGACGCCGAGGCCGGCAAGCAGCATCTGCGGGAAGGTGGTGGCATGCGAGAGCAGCAGCGTGGAAAATGCCGCGGCCAGCATGGTCAGCGTATAGACGAGGCGGCCGCCGAAGCGGGGCGTCCAGACGCCGAGCAGGATACGCACCAGCGAGCCGGTGAGGATGGGCGTGCCGACGAGCAGGCCGAACTCTGCTTCCGTGAGCCCGAGGTCTTCCTTGATGCGAATGCCGATGATGGCAAAGATCGTCCAGACGGCGAAACAGATGGTGAAGGCGAAGGTGGACATCCACAAGGCGATGGCGGGTTCGCGTGGGGACAGGGGTTGCTGGGGCTTGGACATAGCTTCTCCGGGGCCCGACAAGGTCGTGCCGCTCCATCTTGGGGGTTGAAAAACAAAAAGCCGCTGGTCAGGTCTTTCCCGCGCGGCACGGAGGGAGGCCGTGTGCGCAAAAAACCCGATCAGCGGCTTTGCTGGTGGCGCCCGTCGTTGGACGCCGATATCGTGGCCCGAGGGCCTACGGAGAGAAAAGCAATCGGCGTGCCAGTTCGGCAAGCCGTTGATTTACAAGCATCTCCGCGGCAGCAGCGTGACGGCGCGCATGTGCCGTCGGCACGAGCGGCGTTAAATTTTGTGCAGTGCGCATAAAATAGGCGCTAGCGCGATTGCGCTGCGATATAGACATCGACCGCGTCGGGATCGAAGCGGCCACCATCGAAGAAGCCGTCCGGGCCGAGCGTCAGCGCGCCGGAGGAGCCGACGGGCGTCTCCGTGGTAAGCGCGCCCTCGACCTTGGCGCTTGCCGAGGGCATGGCGATGCCGAGCGCCTTCAGCGCGGTGCGGTAGACATCCGGGCGATAGGTCTCGGCGGCGATCTCACGGTTCGCCTCCGTATGCGCCACCTGCCGCCAGCGGACCATCTGGGTGTAGAACCACAGCGCATGGCTCTTCCACGGGAAGGTCGCGGCCTTGGCGTGCGGCACGAAGAAATCGCCGACCGGGCGCACCACGCCGCCACCGACCGGCATTGCACCGCTGAGCGCCGGCAGCAGCAGGTCCGCCGCGCGCCCGACATAGGTGGGCAGCGCCAGCAGCCGGGCGAGTTCCGCGTGGTTGCGCGCATCACCGCACCAGAGCGAGGCGTGGTGCAGCGCGACGAGCAGCGCGGCCAGCGCCTCCGGGTTCGCCTCGCCCCAGCGCGCGTTGACGCCGAGCACCTTTTCCGGGCTGGATTTCCAGATCGCCGCCTTGACGGTGGCGAGATGCGCGCCGCGTTTCAAAACCCCAAACGTGTTCCACGGTTCGCCGGCGCAATAGCCGTCGATCAGGCCCTCGGCGAGCGCATCACCCATGTCCGGCGGCGGCAGGACGAGGATTTCGATGTCGCGGTCCGGATCGACGCCGCTCGCCGCCAGCCAGTAGCGCAGTTCGTAATTGTGCCCGGAATAGGGATGCACGACGCCGAAGCGCAGCGGCTCGCCCCCGCGCCCGTCGATCACTTTCCGGAGCGCCGCGCCGTTCCGGTGCGCGTCGAGATCGTCCGTCGCGCCGGCCCCGGCCATCGCCTGCCAGAGCGCGGCGGAAACGGTGACGGCGTTGCCGCCGAGGCCGAGCGCCATCGGCACGATCATTTTCGGCGCCGGGGCGGAGAGGCCCAGATTGCAGGCGATCGGCATGGGGCCGAGAATATGGGCGACGTCGAACTGGCGGACGGCGAGGCGGTCGCGGATGCTCGCCCAGGAGCGCTCGCGCACCAGCGTCAGGTCGATCGACTGCGCTTCGGCAAAACCCTTTTCCCGGGCGGTGATGAGCAGCGCACTGTCGAGCAGCGGCACGAAGCCGGCGGTGATGGCGTGGCGCATCGTCACTCCTTTGCTCCAGGATCGGGCGCTCCCGGATCGAGCAGGCTCGCCGCCGTGACGAGGCTTTGCGCGATCTCGGCGATCTTGCGGTTCTGGTTCATCGCCGTGCGGCGCAGCAGCGCATAGGCCGCCTCCTCGGAAAGCCCGCGCGAGCGCATCAGGAGCCCCTTGGCGCGGTCGATCACCTTGCGGTTCTCCAGTTCGCTGCGCGTCTCCTCCAGTTCGCGGTTGAGGCGGGAGAAGGCGTTAAAGCGGCTGATCGCCATCTTGAGGATCGGCCGCACGCGCTTCTGCTTCAGCCCGTCGACGATATAGGCCGAGACGCCCGCCTCCACCGCCGCCTCGATGGAGGCCTCGTCGGACTTATCGACGAACATGGCGATGGGCCGCTGCACGGCGCGGGTGAGCTGGAAAATGCTCTCCAGCATGTCGCGATTGGGGTTTTCCAGGTCGATGACGATGACGTCGGGGTTGAGGTCGGCGATGCGGCGGGCGAGGCCCTGCATCTCCTCGACCACGGTGACGGCATAGCCGGCATCGCGCAGCCCCTCCTCGATGATGGCGGCGCGAATGCGGTTCTCGTCGATGACCAGTACGTTCAGTGCGCCCGGTTTCATATCCCACCGTGTCAGCGTCAGGGTCTTCGGCAGATGCCTCCGAATGGCCGGGAAAATCAAGCTGCGCTGCGGGCAAAAAAAATGGGCCAGCGGAAACCGCGGCCCATGAAGTGTGAAGGTCATAAAACCTCCAGAGGGGAACAGCTGATGCAGCGGCACTGGGAGGAAAACCGCTGTGTGCATCAACTGAGGGCACTATGCGGCTTTTTTGACCAAATGGGAAACATTTATTGTGCAATGCAGCTATGCAAATGCTGCGTTGCTTCTTGCGACGGCACGGTCTGCCCGATTTTTACGCAGGCTTGTCGGGAGGCGCCAGGCTCGGCCGTCTTCCAGAAAAGCCAGGGAGAAGCCCATGCAGGTGAACGACGACGATCTGAAAATTTTCGAGGCGGAGGGCGCGTCGCCGCTTCCGGCAGGTGGCCGGCAGGGTTTTGTCGCGCGCGACGGCGCGCGAATCTGGTTCAGCATGCATGGCGCCGGCCCGGCGGTGGTCCTGCTGCATGGCGGGCTCGGCCATGCCGGCAACTGGGGCCATCAGGTACCTGCGCTGATGGCGGCGGGCCGCACGGTACTCGTCGTCGACAGTCGCGGGCATGGCCGCAGCACGCGCGAGGCCAGGCCGTTCGGCTATGTCCGCATGGCAGAGGACGTGCTTGCGGTCATGGATCATCTCGGTCTTCAAACGGCGGGCCTCGTCGGCTGGAGCGACGGCGCCGTAACAGCGCTCATCCTTGCCGACCGGCATCCCGAACGGGTCGAGGGCGTGTTCTTCTTCGCCTGCAACATGGACCCGGGCGGCACGCGCGATCTGGAATCGGCGCCGGTGCTGGACCGTTGCTTTAATCGCCACCGTCTCGACTATGCGGCCCTGTCGGCGACGCCCGATGATTTCGACGGCTTCGTAGCTGATGTCTCGCGCATGATGCAGAGCGAGCCGGACTACAGCGCCGCGCAGCTCGCCGCCATCCGGGTGCCGGTCGCCATCGTCATCGGCGAAAGGGACGAATTCATCCGGCAGGAACACGCCGCCTATCTGGCCCGCACCATTCCCGGTGCCACGCTTAGGGTGCTGCCCAGCGTCAGCCATTTCGCCCCGTTGCAGCGGCCGGACCTCTTCAATCGCACAGTGCTCGATTTCCTCGACCGGCTTCAGTCCGCGCCGTAATGGGCGGCGACCGCCGCGGCGGCGGCCGCGAGATCCGCCGGAGCGCCGCATTTCTGAAGGGCGATGCCATAGGCGAGTACATTGCCGAGCACGATATCGAAGCGCGCACGGCGGCCGGTATGGTTGAGCCGTACCAGCCGCCCGGCGCCCGGGCCGATGCCGGCGGAAAGCTCCATGTCGAGCGGCGCGGCGGCGGCAAGGAACAGGTCGGGATCAACAGTCTCTGGCAGCGCCGCGGTGGTGACGAGATGGGACGCCCGGCCCGGGTCCGCCCAGGGACGGGCGCCGAATGCCAGGAGGCCGTCACGCGTCGCGGCTGCCGCCCGGGCATGGCGGGCGAGCACGGCGTCGGCCCCTTCGGCCTCGAAGCGGTCGAGCGCGGCCTCGAGGGCGAAGAACTCCAGCGGTGCCGCCGTACCGGGCAGTGCACCGCGCCCGCTGTCGAGCCAGTCCCCGCGATCGAGCAGGGAGAGCGTCGAGTTCCGTACTCCGCCCTCCGCGGAAATCAGCGCCCAGGCAGCCCGGCTCACTGACAGTGCGCAGACCCCGGCCGGCCCGGCCAGCGATTTCTGCGGGCCGATCACGGCAATATCGATGCCAAGCGCGTCGACATCGAGCGCATGCCCGGCCACCGAGGCGACGGCGTCGACGATCGTCACGATGCCGCGTGCGCGGGCGGTGGCGGCGATCTCCGCCAGCGGGTTGAGTACGCCGTTCGCCGATTCGGCATGGCAGAGGATGACGGCCTTCACTTCGGGATGGGTGTGGAAGGCCGCCTTCACGCTCTCGACGTCGATGGGTCGGGCGGCTTCGGCCGAAAGCGTGACGACCTCCGCCCCGCCGCGCCGCAGCCAGTCACCGAACCAGGCGCCGAAGGGGCTGGTGACGATGTTGAGCGCCGTCAGCCCCGGCCGCGCGATGCTGCTCGCCACCGCCTCCAGCGCCACGACGGCCTCCGTCTGGAAGAGCAGGATGTCGTTGCGGGTCTTCAGGATGCGGGCGATCCGGTCGGCGAGCGGTCCGAGGCGGCCGGCCGGGAAATCGGGCACATCGTTGAGGGCGTTCCAGCGGTCAGCGGCCATCGGGGCTTTCCTTGCTTTCCGGGGGGAGGAGGCGCGGCACGGCGCGGATGAGGGCGCGGGCGGCGGGCGATTGCGGGTCGGCGATGACGCGGCCCGCCGGCCCGCATTCGACGATGCGTCCGGCCTCCATCACGGCGATGCGATGGGAGAGCGCGCGCAGCACGGCCAGGTCGTGCGAGACGAAGAGATAAGCGATGCCGCGTTCTTCCTGCAACGTGGCGAGCAGCATCAGGATACGTTCGCGCACCGAGACGTCGAGCGCCGAGACCGCCTCGTCAAGCACGATCAACGCCGGGCGTGTGGCGATGGCGCGGGCGATGGCGACGCGCTGGCGCTGGCCGCCGGAGAGGTCGCGGACCGCGCGGCCGGCATAGGCGGCGGGCACGCCGACCCGTTCGAGCAGGGCGGCGATCTCGCGCGGCCGCTCGGCCTTCGGCACCACGGCGTGGATGCGCAGGGGATCGTCGAGCGCGGCGGCCACGGTGGCGCGCGGATTGAAGGCGCCGGCGACGTCCTGGAACACCATCTGCATGCGGGCGCGGCGGTGGCGCAGGTCCGCGCCCGACAGGCCGAGCCAGTCCTCGCCGGCAAAGCGCACGCTGCCGCCATCGGCCGGCAAGAGCCGGGTGAGGATGCGCGCCAGCGTGGACTTGCCGCTGCCGGAGGCGCCGGCAAGGCCGAGGGTTTCCCCTGCGGCAAGGCTGAGCGAGACATCGTTCATCGCCGCCACGGTTCGGCCGCCGTAGGAAAAGCGCTTGCTGAGATTGTCCGCGACGAGGAGGCTCATGCGCCGATCTCCCCGACCAGCGGCGTGGAGGCGAGATCGCGGTGGCTGGCGACCAGCTGCTTCGTATAGGTCGCGTGCGGGGCGGCAAGTACGGCGGCCGCGGGACCGGTTTCGACGAGCCCCCCGTCCTTGAAGATCGCCACCCGATCGGCAAAGCCGGCGGCCAGCGCGATGTCGTGGGTGATGAAGACGAGTGTCATGCCCGCCGCGCGCACCAGTTCGTCGAGCAGCGCGACGATCTCCGCCTGCACCACCATGTCGAGCGCGCTGGTCGGCTCGTCGGCAATGAGCAGCCCCGGGCGGGCGGCGAGTGCGGCGGCGATCGCCACGCGCTGGCGCTGGCCGCCCGAGAGCTGGTGCGGATAGGCGTCGAGCAGCTTTTTCGGCTCGGGAAGATGCACCCGCTCCAGCATGTCGAGCGCGCGGGCGCGCGCCTCGGGCCAGGAAAGGCCGAGATGCCGGCGGGCGCCTTCGGCCACCTGTTCGCCGATCGTCAGCACCGGGTTGAGGCTGGCGGAGGGGTCCTGCAGCACGTAACCGAGATCGCGGCCGGCACGCGGCGCGGCGCTTCCCGTCCAGTGCACCCTGCCCTCCATCTCGGCCCCGTCGGGCAGGAGCCCGGCCAGCGCCCGCGCAAAGGTGCTCTTGCCCGAGCCGCTCTCGCCGATGATCGCCAGCCGCTCGCCGACGCGGATCGGAAGGTCGAGATCCCTCAGCGCCGGCGTCTCCTGGCCGCGATAGGTGACGGAGAGGTTTTTCACCCGGCAGAGCACGCCCTCCTCTCCCTGTTCGGCAGGAGGATTGTCGCCAGCGCTGTCATCCCTCTCTGCCCTGCCGGGCAAAGAGGAGGATTTGCCGCGGCTTCGACGCTTCTTTCCTTCATTGACGTTTGCTCTCCCCTCCCCCGCAAGCGCATTGGTCAGCCCCTCGCTGAACAGGTAGACGCCGATCACCGTCGCGACCAAAGCGAGGCCGGGAAAGATCGACAGGAAGGGCGCGGAGCGCAGGACGTTGCGCCCCTCGGCGATCATCGAGCCCCAGGTGACGACATTCGGATCGCCGAGGCCGAGGAAGGAGAGCGCCGCCTCCGTCAGGATGGCGGCGGCGACGATGGTGGCCGAGAGCGCCAGCACCGGCGGCAGCACAATGGGCAGGATCTCGCGCAGGGCGATCTCCACCGGGTGCATGCCGGCAACACGCGCGGCGGCGACATAGTCCCGCTCGCGCGCGGACAGCACCTCGGCACGGGTGAGCCGCGCAGGATCCGCCCAGGCGCCGAGCGCGATGGCCAGCACCACGACCGGCACTGAAGGCCCGACAACGCTGACGAAGGCGAGCGCCAGAAGGAAGCTCGGCACGATCTGGAAGGCATCGACCACGCGCATCAGCGCCTCGTCTGCAATCCCCCCGGCAAAGCCCGCTGCAAGCCCCACCGAAAGGCCGATTGCCAGCGCCGCGAGCGCCGCCGCAAGGCCGACGAAGAGCGAGGTGCGCGCGCCGTGCACGATGCCGGCCAGCACGTCGCGGCCGAGCCGGTCGGTGCCGAGCGGAAAGGCGGGATCGGTGAAGGGCACGGTCAGCGCCCGGCCGGCGATCTTCAGCGGATCGCCGGGGAAGAGAACGGGCGCCAGCAGCGCGAGAAGCGCAAGCACGGCGAGGAGCACAAGGCCGGTCGCGGCTTCAGGCTGGCGCAGGACGGTGCGGACGAGGATCATGCGCCGCGCTCCGCGGCGCCGACACGCGGATCGAGCGCGGCATAGACGATGTCGACGAGGAGATTGACGAGGATGACCAGCACGGCGCTCGTGACGATGATGCCGCAGAGCAGCGCCGCGTCGCGCCCACTTACGGCCTCCTGCGCCAGGCGCCCGAAACCGGGAATGGCGAAGATGCTCTCGATGACGACGCTGCCGCCGAGCATGGCGGCGGCCTGCAGGCCAAGCATGGTGACGAGCGGCAGGAGCGCATTGCGCGCCACATGGCGCAGGACGATGCGAAGGCGCGAAAGCCCCTTGGCCCGGGCGAAGAGCACGAAATCCAGCCGCCAGATGCCGGCCATGCCGGCGCGCATGACGCGCAGGAACAGGGCGGTGTAGAGGAGCGCCAGCGTGCCGACGGGCAGGGCGAGATGGGCCGCGATGTCGGCGGCGCGGGAAAGGCCCGTGCGGCCGGAGGCGATCGTCTCGATGCCCGAGGTCGGCAGCCAGCGCAGCTGCACGGCAAAGACGATGGCGAGCACTAGGCCGAGCCAGAAGCCCGGTATGGCATAGACGACCAGCGAGACGGTGGAAAGCAGCCGGTCGCGCAGGTTGCCCGGCCGCGCGCCGGCGAGAATGCCGAGCGTCGAGCCGAAGGCGAAGGCGAGTGCGGTGGCGCTTCCCATCAAAAGCAGCGTGTTCGGCAGGCGCTCGACGATCAGCCCGAGAACCGGCCGGTCGAAGGTGACGGACCAGCCGAGATCGAACCGGGCGAGCGAGGAGAGATAGAGCCACAGCCGGGCCGGCATGGACTGGTCGAGCCCATAGGTCTGCCGCAGCGACTGCGCAATCGCGGCATCCCCGCCGCCGATGGAAAGCAGGTAGGCATCGACCGCATCCCCCGCCGCGGTCTCCAGCAGCAGAAAGGTCATGACGATGACGATCATCAGCACCGGAATGCTGCTGAGAGCGCGGCGTGCGGTGAGGCGGAGGGCACGGGTCATGGGGTGCGCCGGGTGGGGGGCGTGGTGCGGGAACCACTCCCCTCTGCCCTGCCGGGCATCTCCCCCACAGGGAGGGAGACCGAATGGAGCGCCGTCTCGCCCATCTTCCACGCTGCGGTTTGAGCGAGGCTCTTGCTTCTTGCTGATCTCTGCCCTTGTGCGGGAGATGCCCGGCAGGGCAGAGGGGGGGGCTGGTATCCTATGCGATTGCCATTTATCCCGAGAAGGTGAGAGCTGTTCACGGCAACGCCCGTCACGCCTTGAGCGCGGTATCGGCCCAGTTCGACACCGCCCAGCGCGGATTGCTGGCGACGTTGAGCACGCTGTCGCGCGCCACCGTGATGAAGCCCCATTCGGCGACGTTGATCAGCGGCAGGTCGGCGGCGACCAGCTTCTGGAACTGGCGGTAGAGGTCGGTGCGGGCTGTCGTGTCGATCGTCTCCGCCGCCTTTGCGATGACGGCGTCGAGCTCGGTGTTGGCATAACCGCCCTGGTTGGAGAAGCCGACGCCGGCCGGAATGCCCGACTGCACGAGAATGGTCGTGGAGATCGCCGGATCGCCGCGGAAGACCGGTGGGGCGACGGCAAGGTCGAAATCGTGGTCGGTATAGATGGCTTTCTGGTGGGCGGCCGAATCCGCGTTCACCAGCTCCGCATCGATGCCGATTTCGGCGAGTGCCTGGCGGAGATAGTCGCCGAACTGTCGCGTCTCGTTGAAATAGGGCGCCGGGCGCAGCTTCAGCGTGAAGCGCGTGCCGGTTTCGCCCTTCGCATAGCCAGCCGCGTCGAGCAGGGCATTGGCCTTCGCGATGTCGAAGGCATAGGCTGGCACGTCGGCTTCGTAAAATTGCGGCGCGTTCTTCGGCACCGGGCCGGTCGAGGCTTCGGCATAGCCGAGAAAGATCGTGTCGACGACGAACTTTTTGTCGATGGCGTGGGCGATCGCCTGGCGCACCCTGAGGTCGGCGAGTTCCTTGCGGCGGTGGTTGATCTCCACGACGAGCTGGTAGGTCAGCGCCTCGTAGCCCTTCGTGACGACCGCAAGGCCCGGCACCTTGGAAATGCGGTCGAGATCGGCGAGCGGAACGGCGGAGAAGGCGGCAAGCTGGATTTCCTCCGCCTCCAGCGCCGCACCGGCTCCGGCGCGGTCCGGCAGCACGCGGAAGATGATCTCGTCGAGCTTCGGCTGGTCCTTGTCCCAATAGGCCTCGTTCCGTGTCAGGCGGTAATATTCGCCCGGCTTGTATTCGGCGAAGCGGAAGGGGCCGGTGCCGACGAGCCGGGTGTTCGCCGGATTTGTCGCGATATCCGTGCCCTCGTAGAGATGTTTCGGGATGACGCTGCTGACGACCGGCAGGGCATTGCGGATGAGCTGCAGCGGTGTGGGCTTGGAAAAGCGGAAGATGGCAGTGGCGGCGTCCGGCGTTTCGACGGCCTCGAGATGGGCGAAGACGATGCGGCCGAGATTCTGCAGCGGTTTCCAGACCTCCAGGGCCGAAAAGGCGACATCGGCTGATGTGAAGGGTTTGCCGTCGTGCCAAGTCACACCCTCGCGCAGGCGGAAGGTGACCGAAAGGCCGTCTTCCGACCCCTCCCAGCCCGTCGCAAGGCGGGGCGACAGCCCGTCCTCACCCGCAAAGGCGGCTTCCGCCAGCGGCTCGACGACCTTGCTGGCGACGAAGAACACGCCGTTGGAGGCGACGATCGCGGGGTTGAGGTTCTTCGGTTCGGAATCGGCCGCCACCACCAGCCGGCCGCCGGCAGGCGCACTTTCGGCACGTGCGATGGCCGGCAGCGCCGTCGAGGCGAGAAGGACGGCCCCGGCCTGCAAGAACGAGCGCCGGGTGGGATTCGCGATCAGCATCTTTGTCTCCTGCGGTCAGCGTTTGCTGCCGATATTGGCGGCGATTCGCCGGTTAACATAGGCAGGAAATTCTCCTCTTGCCGCCGGCAACAACAAAATCTTGTCCGGGTGACATTCCGTTACCGCATGCCTGTTGCGGGCGGCGGAAAATCGCGTTGCAGCGCCGTCTCCCGTAACGTCAGGGAGAGACCTGCCGCAGGCCGCGCAGGGCCTCCTGCACATCCTGCCGGGCCTCGGCCGTTTCCGGATAGACGGCATAGGCCGGATAGGGGAATTCGGGGGCATCTTCCACCCGCTCAAGGTCGCCCGCTGCCAGATGGGGCGCGACGGTTCCCTTGCGGAAATAGCCCATGCCGCCCGTGCGCAGAATATAGTGGAGGGCGAGCGGACCGAAATCCACCTTCAGCGCCGGTTCGGCAAACCCCGCCGGCCCGAAGCCGCCCTGCCCGGCAAATTGCGGCCCCCAGTCGACATGCACATAGTCCGGCAGACCGCTCTCTCCCGAGCTGGCAACCCTGCGCACCAGCACGAGCCGTTCCTCCTCCATCAGCTCGACCTTGAAGCCCGGCATCAGCTTCGGCGCGTAGAGCACGGCGACATCGAGCACGCCGGTGCGCAGCTGCTCGAGCAGCTGGTCGGGTATGCCGACGGCGGCATGGATGGCGATGGCAGGGCAATTGCCCTTCATCCAGACCAGCCAGTCGAGCATCAGCGGGTTCCACAGGCTCATCTCGCCGCCCACCGCCACGACCGAGGTTCGACCCGGTGGCACGGTGAGCTGCTGGCGTGCCCGCTCCCAGACCTGGACGAAGGATTGCGCGAAACGCTCGAATTCGCGGCCGGCAGCGGTCAATGCGGCTCCGTTGCGCGTGCGCACGAAAAGCTTGCGCCCCAGCGCCTCCTCCAGCGTGCGGATGCGCGCACTCACCGTCGTCTGGGTGATGTGCAGCCGCTCGGAAGCCTTCAGGAAGCTGCCGGTATGGACGATCTCGAGGAAGGTGCGCGCCCGGTCGATATCCATGGAATCCCTCGTTGAGTGCAATTATTTTGCCTTCATACAGGATTTGATGCGACTTGCCTTCCGTCTTCCCGGCGGTCGAACCTTCCGGCCGCAGGACCCGGCACACCATCGTGTCGACGTGCATGACGCCCGCGTGAGCGCTCTTTGCACAGCCGTGCGAAAACCTGTGAGGGTCCTGGCATGAAAGTGCGGGAATGCTCCGCATGATTTCCGGTTTTTCCGGAGAAATCTGCCCCGGCGCCGCTTTGCACAGGGCGAAGAATATGCGCAAGTAGGCGTAGACGCCACCGGAGGCAGGAAGACGTGTCGACACCCAGATCCAGGCCGAAAAAGGCCTCGGTCAGCGCCATTCGCGTGGCCGAGCTCGCGGGCGTCTCGCGCTCGGCCGTCTCGCGCACCTTCACCGACGGGGCCAGCGTTTCGCCGGCAACGCGTGCCAAGGTGCTCGCGGCGGCGGAAAAACTCGGATACCACGTCAACCATCTGGCGCGCGGGCTGATCCATCACCGGTCCGGCATCGTCTGCATGATCGTGGCGGAACTTCAGGCGCCTTTCCACTCCAATGTGGTGGAGGTCACCACGCGCAAGCTGCAGGCGATCGGCAAGGTGGTGATGGTGCTGAATACCGCCGGCCAGCCGGACAATGTCGAGGCGGCCCTGCGCCAGACGCTGAACTACCGGGCGGACGCCACGGTGGTGGTGTCAGGCGCCCCGCCTGTCTCGCTGATCGAGACCTGCATCGAGAACGGCCAGCGTGTGATCCTCATCAACCGCGACGACCCGATCGAGGGGCCGGAGATCGTGCTGGTGGACAACGAGAGCGCTGCGCGCGAAGCCTGCCTCATGCTGCACCGCGCCGGCTGCCGGCGCCTTGCCGTGGTCAGCTCGACGGCCGGCACGCCGAGCATCGTGACGCGGGAACAGTCCTTCGTCGCCGCTGCCGCCGAGCTCGGGCTTGAAGCCCAGGTCAGCCGTGCCGGGCCGACCAGCTACGCGACCGGCGCGGAGGGCGCCCGCCAGCTGCTCGGGGCCTCCAGCCGGCCGGACGGCGTGTTCTGCGTCACCGACCTGCTGGCGCTCGGCTTCATGGATGTGGCCCGGCTGGAATTCCGCCTCGACATCCCCGAGGCGCTCTGCGTCGTCGGCTTCGACGATATCCCGCAGGCGGGCTGGATCGGCTACAACCTCACCACCTTCCGCCAGCCGATTGGCGCGATCGCCGACCATATCGTCGCCATCATCGAGAAGGACGAGGCCGAGCCCGCCCCGCCCAAGCGCCTGCCGACGCAGGTCGCCTGGCGCAAGAGCGTACGGCCCTAGAACCTGTCAGGTTCATTCTGAACCTGACAGGTTCTAGGTTTCTTTGTGTTCGTTTTTCTCTTCGGGAAAACCGGTTCCCACTTTTCCCTGACAAACTCTAAAGTGCCCTGACGGCAAGGTCGGGCAGGCTGAGGGAGAAATCCCGGTTCGGCGGGCGTTCGAGATAGGCGCGCATCATGCGCAGCAGCGTGGCGAAGCGGGCCGGCAGGCCGTCGCCCTCGATATGCGGCGCCCTTGCGCAGATGTCCCGATAGAAGGCCAGCCGGTCGGCTGCGATGTCCGCATGGCTGAGTTCACCCGCCTTGCGCAGCCGATACCAGTCCTCGACGAGCGCGCCGAGGCCGAAGGCCGGCGCGCCGGCGCGGTCGAACCCAAGCGCTTCAAGAAGATCGGCGACCGTCGCCGTGCGCGCGAACTCCACCATCTCGCGCGGCCATTCGCGTGCGAGATAGCGCCCGTGCACGAGATTGACCAGATGGCAGCTGAGGAAGGCGCCATGATCGGCCGCCGAGCTGGCGGCAGGCTCCTCCGCCCCTTCCCGCGCCGCCTCGGCGCGATAGGCCGCAAAGGCTGCGTCGTGGCCGGGCACCTGCCGCAGCGAGAGCGTGCGGATCTCGCTGCGATCGGCATGGAGATCGACGATCTTCAGGCCCGGCCCGTAGCCGACCGGCGATGGCACCGCGATATTGACGAAGCGCCCCGCGCCCGTCTCGTGCCGCGCCGTGTCGTTGACATGAAGATGGCCGGAAAAATGCAGGGGAACGCCGGTGGCGGCAAACGCATCGGCCACCGCAGCCGTCGGCGCGCGGCGGGCAAGGCCGGTGGCGCCGAACAGCGCGACCTCCTCGCTCGACACGCCGCCGAGCGGATCGAGCGCCGGATAATGCGAGAAGGCGACGAGCCGCTTGCCCTTCACCTTCGCCCGTGCCGCCACGTCCGCCATCCAGGCAAAGAGATGGGCGCGATGCGCGAGCACCGCCCGCCAGCCGCCGTCGGTCGGATCGTGGAACTGGGCAGGATCGGCAAGATCGTCCGCCCCGTCGCGCGGCACGCAGACATTGGCGTCGATGGCGAGCACCCAGAGGCCTTCCACCGGCTCGACGAGATAGGAGGAATCGATCATCCGGCAGCGCGTGCCGCCGTCCGGGCTCACCGCTTCGTAACTGCGGGCCGACCAGGCGGGGTCGGTGCCGAAGGGGCTTTCCCAGTGGAGATCGCCGGCTTCCGGCGTGAAGCCGAGGCCGGAGAGCATGGCAAGCGCCTCCGCCGTGCCAAGCGTTGCCGCCTCCGGGCAATCGGCGCTGCGCAGGAGCAGCGGCGTGCCGTCGGTCATGAGGAAGCTCTTGTCCTGCGGTCGGCCGGCAAGGGCATAGAAATCGTGGTTGCCGGGGGTCATCAGCACGCGGATGCCATGGCGCTCCCGATACTCCGCAACAAGGGCAAGCGCGGCGCGGATATTCGGCCGCTGGCCGTCGTCGGTGAGGTCGCCGACGAGGAGCACGATCTTCGCGCCTGACGCGGCGACGCGGTCCAGCGCCGCGCGGAAGGCGGGGATGCTCTCGTTGAAGACGCGGGTCGAGGCGGCGGTCTCGGCGAAGCTGCGGATGGCGCCGGGCAGGCCCGAACCGTCCGGTATCCAGGCACAATCATGCACATGCGGATCGGCAATGACGGCGATGCGGATCATGCGGTGGCCCTTGCGGGGGCGGCAGCGCGGGCACGGTCGGCCTCGACGAGGCGCACCCAGCCGGCGGCGCTTTCGGCGGCGGCGACCAGCATGGGCTTCGGCGTCTCGTGCCATTCGTCGGGGTGCAGCGCGCGCTTCACCCGCACAAGGTCGACGGCGGAGGCGAGCGTCGGGAATTCGCCGGGGATCTGCAGGTGCAGCAGCAGCGCGGCGAGGATTACCGAGCGGGAACGCCCGGCCCGGCAGTTGACCAGCACGTTGCCGCGCTCGCGCATCGGGTAGCTCGGCTTTTCGGGAAGTATCTGCTGCAGCGCGCCGAGCAGCTGGTAGTAACCGGCGAGGAACATCGTGTCGGGATTGCCGGGACCGTCGACAATGCCGAGCTTGTAGTAGCGGATGGGTGCCGGGCCGTAGCCGACGCGGCTGTCATGCGAGACTTCATCGGGCGCCGCGACATAGTTGAAGTCGAGATTGACCGCACAGTTGAGCACGGTGGAAATGCCGTTCTCGCGCAGCAGCGGTACGTCCGATGCTCCCTCGCGGCCGCCGACGAAGAGATCGACGCCGAAGCCCGGCAGGTTTTCGTAGACGCGGCTGATCGACGGGCGATCGTAATGGCGGGTTTTCTTTTCGGTCATGCGGTTCTCCGATGCTCTTCTTCCGCTGCGGCCAGAAGGTCCGGCCCGGCGAGAAGGGGAATGCCTGTCGCCTCCGACAGGGTGGCGGCGACGCCCGGCGCGGCGGCCAGCACGGCAGCGCCGGCGGTCAGCCCGCCGAGCGACAGGAACGGCCCCGTCACCCCGCCGGCCTCGCGCACGAGGAGGAGACCGGCAAGGCAATCCCAGGAATTCATGTGCAGCTCCGCATAGCCATCGCTGCGCCCGTCCGCAACATAGGCGAGCCCCAGCGCTCCGCAGGCGCCGCGCCGGACATTGCTGCCCGCCTCATAGAGCGCGTTGAGCGCGCCGATATAGCGGGAGAGCGGCCGGCGGTTCGACCAGCCCATCTCGAAGGAGGTTGCGGTGATGTCGGTCGTGGCGGAAACGTGGATCGGCTTGCCGTTGAGGGTAGCCCCGCGACCGAGGCGGGCGAAATAGACCTCGTCCAGCACGGGGTTGACGATGGCGCCGAGCTGCACCTCGCCGTCCGCAATGAAGGCGATGGCGACGCAGAAATGCGGGATCGCGCGGGCGAAATTGGCCGTGCCGTCGATGGGATCGACCACCCAGGCCTGGCGGCCCGGCTCGCCGCCGCCCTCCTCGCCAAGGAAGCCGTCCTCGGGGAAGGCGTCGGAAATCCGGGCGCGCAGATGATCCTCCACCTGCCCGTCGGTTTCCGTGAGGTAATCCTGCGGGCCCTTCATGCTGATCGCCTGCCCCGTCTGCCGGGCAAAGCCCGCGCGGGCGAGATCCGCCGCCTCGTGGACCAGGTCGTGCAGGAAGGCCTCCCGGCGATCGATCGCCCCGTCGTCAATGCTCATGCGCCCTGTCTTTCCTGCCCTGTTCGTCGTTTTCGGTTCGTCAGTCCCGCTGCAAAGGCGGCAGGCGGGCCGCGGACCGGCCCGCCCGTCTTTCGCTCAGCGCTTGTAGTGGACGCGCCAGAAATCCTGCCAGTCCTGCCGGCTGTCCCAGTCTTCGAGGCCCGTCGCGGGGTCGTAGATCAGCAGCGTTTCAAGATGTTTGCTGATGCCCGACGGCTCGTCGGCGGGCAGGCCCACGCTGCGATTGCTCGACATCTTGCCGTCGTCGGTCTGCGGTGCGATGCCCTCGGCCGTCATGGCGTAGTGGACGAAGAGCTTCGCCGTGTTCGGGCTGTCCGAGCCCTTGACGATGACGCCGACCGTCGGGTTGGCGAAACCGATGATTGGATCCACCCCGGCGCAAAGGCCGAGCGTGAAGCCCTTGCCCGCATTGTCGCGGAACTTGGCGGAGGAGACGAGGCCGATGAAGGGCTCGCTCTGGCCGGGCGCGGCGACGGCCTCGGCGGCGGCGGAATCCGAATCCGTCAGCAGCGGGCCGTTGGCCGCCAGCGCCGCCACGAAGGCTTGCGTCGCGCTGCCGAGGTCGCTTTCCAGCTTCTTGCCGTACTGCTTTTCGTAGGCGGCGGCGATCTTGTCGTCGATGCGGCTGCGCATCTGGTTGAACCAGTCGGTGTAGGACGGCTTGCCGAGCGGGTCCTGCATCGCGACCTTGCCCTTCCACTCCGCCTCGGTGAGCTGCCAGATGTTGGTGATCGGGCACTTGTCGTAGAGCTTGGTGTTGTAGGCGAGGAAGTTGGGGCTCGAAACGACGAGCAGCGGGTTGTGCGCCTCGGGCGAGATGTCCTTGGCGAGATCCGGCGGCACCCAGTTTTCCACAAAGCCGGCGGGCATCAGCTGGCCGACCACCGCCGAGGGGTCGGAGATGAAGGACACGTCCGTCTGGATGTTGCCCGACTGGGATTCGCGGATGATCGTCTCGAGCTGCGCGGTCGCCTTGGATTTGGCGCCCTCCGCCTTCAACCCGTATTTGGCGTTGAACGCCTCGACCATGTCGACGATCTTGCCGGTGCTGTCATAGACCGACAGCGGCGGCTCCTTCTTTGCCGCCTCGATGAGGGCGTCGAGATTGAACTCTTCCGCCAGCGCCCCGCCGGCCATGCCGAGCACAAGGGCGACACCCGCCAGTAAACCGTATTTCCGCATGCTCTCCTCCTCCAGCTTCGCCCCATCCGTCTCTTCCCATCGGATGGCGCGGGTTTCAGTTTCCGTTTCGGTTCAGGCGGCCTGCGCCAGCGTGTCGTCAGCGCCGGGGAGCCTCAGGCCCGCCGCGTCGAAGACGTGCATGGCCGTCGGCCGCGCATGGACGAAGACCCGCTCGCCGCCCTTCAGCACCGGGCATTCGGTGGTGGTGGCGAAAAGGGCGCGGCCGTCGACCTTCAGTTCGATGATCCAGCTTCCGCCGGTCGGCAGGATGCCGGTAACCTCGGCCGCATGGCGGAAGCTGTCGCCGGGAACGGCAGCCTCCGAGCGCGCGATCTGCAGGGCCTCGGGCCGGAAGCCCACCGAGCCGACCCCCGCGCTCTCGCCGAGCCGACCGGCGAGCCAATGCGATGCGGCGCGATCCAGCGTATGGCCGGTCGCGGTTTCGAGAATGTTGATCGGCGGACTGCCGACGAATTCGGCGACGAAGCGGTTTGCCGGCCGGTCGTAGATGTCGTTGGGCGTGCCGAGCTGCTGCAACCGGCCCTCGTTCATGACGGCGATGGAGGTGGCGAGCGTCATCGCCTCCCACTGGTCGTGCGTGACGAAGACGATGGTGGTGCGGAAGGCGGCGTGGATGCGCTTCAGTTCGGCGCGCATTTCGAGCCTCAGGCGCGCGTCAAGGTTGGACAGCGGCTCGTCGAGCAGCAACACCCCGGGATTGACCGCCAGCATGCGGGCGAGCGCCACACGCTGCTGCTGGCCGCCGGAGAGCTGCGAGGGATAGCGGTGCCGGTACTTCTCGATATCCAGCGCCTTCATGACCTCGGTGACGCGCGCCTCGCGCTCGGCCTTCGGCATCTTGCGCAGGCGCAGGCCGAAATCCGTGTTGCGCTCGATGGTGAGATGCGGCCAGAGCGCATAGGACTGGAAGACGAGGCCCATGCCGCGCTTTTCCGGGCCGATGAAGGCACCGCGCGCCGGGCTGTCGACGATCTTCCCGCCGACGCCGATCTCGCCGTCGGTCAGGTTCTCCAGCCCCGCGATCATGCGCAGCGTCGTCGTCTTGCCGCAGCCGGAGGGCCCGAGCAGGCACATGAACTCGCCGTCCCCGATGTGGAGGTCGAGGTCGCTCACCGCGTTGGGCGAGCCGGCGCCGTAGGATTTCTGCACATGGCTGAGAACGATATCGGGCATCAGTTTCCAAGTCCCTCGGCAAGGTTGGTGCGGGTGAGCCGCTGGGCGAGCACCGTGCCGCCATAGGCAAGGCCGGCGATGATCAGCACCACGGCATTGGCGGCCTGGGTATAGTTGTAGTCCACGAGGCGCAGCGAGAAGGTCGTCAGCACGTCCGTGGCGGGCACGGCGAGGATGACGAAGAGGCTGAGCCCTTTGATGCCCGAGATGAAGGGCAGGAGGATGCCGGTGACGAGCGAGCCCTTCTGGATCGGGATGACGATCGATGTCATGCGGCGGAACCAGCCGGCGCCGACGATCTGCGCTGCCTCCTCCGGATCCTTGCCAAGCTGCATCATGGCCGAAATGCCGGCGCGGGATGCATAGGGCATCTGGTCCGCCATCAGCGCGAGGATGAGGATCAGCGTCGTGCCGTAGAGGCCGGGGATCGGCCCGCGCTGCACGGCGAAAAGCGAGAGATAGGCCGCGGCAAAGGCGATGCCGGGCACCAGATAGGGCATGAAGGTGACCTGCCGCAGGAAGATCGCCAGCGGCCGGATGGTGGTGCGCACCACGACATAGCCCGTCAGCACGCCGAGGATGCCCGAGCAGATGGAGGCGATACCGACGATCGAAATCGTGTTCCACGCCGCCTGCCAGAGATCGGGGCTGAGCAGGATGCCGGTGCGCATGGCAACCGTCGGCAGGTCCTGGCCGATCCAGTAGTCGAGCGTGAAGTTCGACAGGGCGAAGCTGCCGGGCTGGTGCATGACCGTCGAAAGCGCCAGCGTCAGGAGGGGCATGCCGACCGAGACGACGAAGATGGCGGCGGCAAAGCCGCTGGCCGGCCAGCGCCAGGATTTCAGCCGCGACAGCCGGTTCATCGCGCCCTTGGAGCCGACGGTGACGAAGCGGCGCGCCTCGCGGGCGAGATGCGCGTCGATCATGATGGCCAGCACGCCGATCAGCATGATGGCGCCGGCGAGCACGCCCGCAACGCCGGTCTGGCGCGAGCCGATGGACCGGTAGAGCGAGGTCGCCAGCACGTCGAACTTCACCGGCAGGCCGAGCACATAGGGCACGCCGAACTCGCCGAGGCATTTGGCGAAGATGAGCAGCACGGCCGACAGCAGCGCGGGGCGCATTAGCGGCAGGATGATCTGCAGGGCGACCACCCGGCCCGGCGCACCGAGAATGCGCGCGCTGTCCTCCAGCTGGCTGTCGAAGCGGCGCAGCGCCGAGCCGAACAGCAGGATGACGAAAGGGGTATAGTGCAGCGCGAGGATGATGGTGATCGGTACCTGGCCATAGGCGAGCCAGTCCGGCGGCGTCAGGCCCACCGCCTCGAACCAGCCCGGCTGGCCGCCGACGGTGCGGTTCTTGAACAACGTGGTCCAGGCGAGCGCGAAGGTCCAGGCCGGCAGCATGTAGGGCACGATGAGGGCGGTGGCGAACCAGCGGCGGCCGAACATGTCGGTGCGCGCGATCAGCCAGGCGAGAATGCCGCCCACCGACAGCGAGATGGCAATGGCGCCGAAGGCGACCTTCAGCGTGTTGAGGAGCGGTTCCCAGAAGAGATCGTGCGCGACCGGCGAAGCGAAGGCGCGGTAGAGGTAGTAGGCGGTGAAGCTGCCCGTTTCGCCTGCCGTGCGCCGCTCGTCACCGAACTGCACGGTCGCCGCGTCCGCAAGGATCGACAGGATCGGCACGACGATGAGATAGGCGAACAGCGCCGCCATCAGGACGGCGATGACAGTCGTCGGCTCGCGCAGCGCCAGCCGCAACCGGTAGCGCCAGCGCGCGCCGCCAACGGGCGCCGGCGCTACAGTCGCATCAGAGGCGGCCATGAAGCCCGCCTTGTGCGCTGCGGCACGTTTTTCCAACAGTGTTCGCAAAGCCGTGCAATGTTTCCTCCCCTGCCCGCTTTCGCCGGCCACCGCACCGAATTTGACCAAACCGGGAATGTTTCCTCCCATCCCGATTGGTCATTGGGTGCAGTCAATCACTGAGGGTCGGTGCTTGTCAATATTATATTGCACAGCCGTGCATTCATGCGCAAAGCCGACCTGCTAGGTGAGCCCGGCCAGCCTTTCGAGGTCGGCGCGGGCGCCCGGGCCGGCGGCGACGACCGGCCCGCCCCTGGTCAATTGCTCGCCCTCCACCGGGAAGGGATGATGCCAGCCGCCGGCCTCCTTCACGAGGCAATAGCCGGCAAGGCAATCCCAGGCGTGCATGTAGGGCTCGTAGTAGCCGACGAGCCGGCCGGCCGCGACATAGGCGAGCATCAGCGCACCGGAGCCGTTGCGGATGAAGGTGCCGCCTGCCTGCAGCAGCCGGCGGATGATGTCGGCCATGGCGTCCGGCGTCACATGGCTGTTGGCGCCGATGCCGGTCATGGCGTTGCGCACGTTGCGGGTGGGATCCAGCGTCAGGACCTTGCCGTTGAGCTTGGCGCCCCGGCCGGCGGCGGCGGCATAGAGCTCGTTGTGGCAGGGCGCGCCGATGACGCCGATGACGGGCTCATTGTGGTGCAGCACGGCGATCGAGACGCACCAGGTCGGCATGCCGCTGACGAAAGGCGCGGTGCCGTCGATGGGATCGACCACCCAGGTGTAGCCGGAGCTGCCGGCCGTGTGGCCGAACTCCTCGCCGAGGAAGCCGTCCCCGGGGAACGTCGCCTCGACCCGCTCGCGGATCAGCTTTTCCACGGTGCGGTCGGCGATGGAGACGACATCCTGCGGGTCGCGCTTTGTCTCGATCACCAGGCTGTCGCGACGGTTGAAATAATCGAGTGCCATGGCTCCCGCCTCCTGGGCGATGGCCTTGGCGAGGACGAAGCGTCTGTCTAGGTCCGTCTCTTGCGACGTCATGCTGTTTTCCTTGGGTAAGCAATTCCAGCAAAAGTGCGAAGCGGTTTTGCGTCCGGAATTGCGTAAAAACAAAAAGATAGAGCGTTTCCGCGATTCGAAGAAAAGTGGACTTGCTCTAGTTGCTGATGAGGGCGATGCCGCGGCCCTTGAAGCCGAGCGTGGCGTCGGAGGCAGCGGGCAGGATGCGGTCGATGGCATGGTCGACGATGAAGAGCGTGCCGACATCGGTCTCCACCTCGTATTCGACATGGTCGCCGAGATAGGCCGAATGCAGGATGCGCCCGGCCAGCCCCTCGCCGCGGCCTTCGGCGAGCGTTACCGCGCCGGGGCGCACGGCAAGACTGGCAGCGCCCGGCTTCGCCCGGCCGGCCGGCACGCGGTGCTTCAGGTTGCCGATGCGGATGTCGGCCTCCGTGCCGTCGATGCCCAGGACCTCGCAGGCGATGACATTCGCCTCGCCCATGAAATCGGCGATGAAGGCGGAGGCGGGGAACTCGTAGAGATCGCGCGGGGCGCCGGACTGCGCGATCTCGCCATCCTTCATGACGATGATGCGGTCGGAGACGGCGAGCGCCTCGTCCTGATCATGCGTGACATAGACGGCGGTGAAGCCGAGGCGCTGCTGAAGTTCGCGGATCTCCGTGCGCACCCGCCGGCGCAGGCGCGCGTCGAGGTTGGAGAGCGGCTCGTCGAGCAGAAGCACCTGCGGTTCCAGCACCAGCGCGCGGGCGACGGCGACACGTTGCTGCTGGCCGCCGGAAAGTTCGGCCGGCAGGCGTCCGCCCATGCCGGCGAGGCCGACGAGTGCCAGCCCCTCCTCCGCCTTCTCCCGCGCCTCCTTGCGCGAGAGGCCGGAGGATTCGAGGCCATAGGCGACGTTGTCGAGCGAACTCATATGCGGAAAGAGCGCATAGGACTGGAAGACCATCGAGACGTCGCGCTCGTTGGCCGGCAGCATGGTGACGTCCTTGCCCCCGATGAGGATGCGCCCGGCCGTCGGATGTTCCAGCCCGGCGAGCATGCGCAGCGTCGTCGTCTTGCCGCAGCCGGAAGGGCCGAGCAGGGTGACGAGCGTGCCGGGCTCGATGGTGAGCGAGAGGTCGGGAATGGCGGTGAAGGCGCCGAAGGTCTTCTTCACGTTCTCGAACGTGACGGAGCCGGCTTTCTGGTTGATCATGCGATTTTCTCCTGACGAGAGGGGGCAAGGCCGGCGACGCGGTTCTCACGGCGCAGGCGCCGTTCGCCCACGAGAAGCTGGAAGCCGGTGATGACCGTGATCATCACGACGATCAGCATGGAGGAATAGGCGATCGCCACGCCGTACTCGCCGTTCTCGACGAGGCCGACGATATAGGAGGTCGCCATGTTGTATTCGGCGCTGACGAGGAAGATGACGGCGCTGATCGAGGTGATGGCGCGCACGAAGGAATAGACGAGCGCGGCGGTGATGGCGGGCCGCAGGAGCGGCAGGATGACCTTGCGGATGGTGCGGAAGCTGCCGGCACGCAGCGTCAGCGAGGCCTCGTCCAGGCTCTTGTCGAGCTGGCTCATCGCCGCAATCCCGCCGCGCACGCCGACCGGCATGTTGCGGAAGACGAAGCAGGCGATGAGGATCAGTGCCGAGCCGGTCATCTCCAGCGGGGGCAGGTTGAAGGCCATGATGTAGCTGACGCCGATGACCGTGCCGGGAATGGCAAAGCTCATCATCAGCGCGAACTCGAAGACGTTCTTGCCGGTGAATTTCTGGCGCACGATGATGTAGGCCGTCAGAAGGCCGACGATGGCCGTCAGCGGTGCGGAGATCAGCGCGATCTCCATCGTCGTCCAGAACGAGTTCCAGGCAACGCCCGTCCAGGCGATGCCGCCATCGAAGCCGATGGAGAAGGCCTTGGCGTAGTGGTCGAGCGTCAGCGAGTTGTCGAGGCCCCAGGTCTTCACGAAGCCGCCGACGAGGATCATGCCGTAGACGACCAGCGTGAACAGGCCCCAGGGGATGACGATGGCATGCACGCCGAGCGACACCCCGCGCGGCAGCGCGATATGCGCCCCGCTGTCGCCCTTGCCCGTCACGGTGGCGAAGTTCTTGCCCGACAGCCAGAAGCGCTGGGCGAGGAAGGCCGAGAGCGTGAAGACGAGCAGGACCGTGGCGAGCACGGCGGCGCGCGATGGGTCGTTCTGCGAGCCGACCACGGCGAAGAAGATCTCCGTCGAGAGCACGCCGTGGCTGCCGCCGAGCACCAGCGGATTGCCGAAATCGGCCATGCTCTCGATGAAGCCGATGAGGAAGGCATTGGCGAGGCCCGGCTTCATCAGGGGCAGCGAGACGCGCCGGAAGGTGCGCCAGCGATCGGCGCGCAGTGTCGTGGAGGCCTCCTCCATCGACGGGCTGACACCCTCGACGACGCCGATCAGGACGAGGAAGGCGATCGGCGTGAAGGAGAGGACCTGCGCGATCCAGATGCCGGTGAGGCCGTAGAGCCAGCGGCCGGGCTCGATGCCGAAGAGATCGGAAAGCCCCTGTGTGACGACGCCCGCGCGGCCGAAGAGCAGCGTCAGCGCCAGGCCGATGACGAAGGGCGGCGTGATGATCGGCAGGATGGTGAGGAGGCGCAGGCCCTTCTTGTAGGGAAAGCGCGTGCGGGTGGCGACCAGCGCGAAGGCAAGGCCGAGCAGCGTTGAGCCGAGGCCCGTCATGATGGCGAGCCACAGGGTGCGCCAGGCGACGCCGCAGCGCCCGTCACCGATGACGCAGCTGAGGCTCCAGATGCCGGGATCCTGCATGTTGCGGATGAAGCCGTCCGGATTGAACGAGCCGTCGAAATCCTGCACCGAGCCGGCGAACATGCTGCCGATCGGATAGAAGACGAAGACCGCGACGAGGAAGACGAGCAGCGAGATGGCGCTGACGACGAAGGCATCGCCCTTCATCACGCCGCGCTCGGCAAGGCCGAAGGCGAAGAGAAGCACGAAGACGACCGCCGAGAGCACGGCCCCGGCGCCCATCGAGGGCTGGCCGTCCGAAAGCGCGCCGAACAGGCTTTCGCTCACCGTCCATGTCCAGCCGGAAAAGCCGATGGCAAGGCCCTGCAGCGACAGGAAGAGGATGCCGAGCGCGCCCAGAAAGGCGAGGGCTGCACCACGGCGCATCGGATCCGCCATGCTGCGCGCGGCGACCGCGAGAAGAAGAAGAAGCGCGCTACCGGCCAGCCACAGGCGGCCATGCACGGCGATCTGCACGAGGCCAGGCGCGGCCTCGGTGGAAAGAGGGAACCCGGCCAGCCAACCGAACCCGTAGAAGCCGCCGTCGATCCGGTACCAGGGCAGTAGGGTCAAAGCGACCACGCCCAGGATCAGGACCACGTCCAGCCTGCGATTGCCATGTCTCATGGCCGACCTCGCTGTGATTTGTCGTTTCGGGAAGACGGCGCCCGGAGGAGACGGGCGCCGTCCATCAGGCCGTCAGTTGGCGGCCGCGCCGACTTCACGGTCCCAGCGCTCCAGCAGCGCCTTGCGCTTGGCCGGGTCGCCATAGGTCTTGAAGTCGTAGTCGATCAGCTTGATGTCCTCGAAGCGCGGTGCCTCCTTCGGGATTTCGGCGCTCTTGTTGGACGGCAGCTGGAAGGATTTCGCATCCTTCATGCGCGACTGGACTTCCGGGGTCAGCGCCCAGTCGTACCAGACCTTGGCGTTGTCGAGGTTGCGCGCGCCCTTGACGATCGACATGGAGCCGATCTCGTAGCCGGTGCCCTCGCAGGGCGTGATCGACTTGACCGGGAAGCCTTCGGCCGTCTGCGTCACCGCGTCATGCACGAAGACGATGCCGAGCGCCGTCTCGCCGCGGGCCGCCGCCTTGACGGGTGCCGAGCCGGACTTGGTGTATTGCGAGATGTTGTCGTTGAGCTTCTTCAGGTAGTCGAAGGCCGGGTCCTCGCCCATGATCTGCACGAGGGAGGCGAGCGCCGTATAGGCGGTGCCGGAGGAGTTGGGGTTGGCGATCTGGATTTCGCCCTTCAGCTCCGGTGCCAGGAGATCGGCCCAGCAGACCGGCTCCTTGAAACCCTTCGCCTTGAAGATCTCGGTGTTGTAGCCCCAGCCGAGCGCACCGGCATAGATGCCGACCGTCTTGTAGCCAGCGCTTTCGGCCTGTTTCTTCGCCCAGTCGTTGAGTTCGTCGAGCTTCGGCGACTTGTATTCCAGCGTCAGGTTTTCCGAGGCGGCCTGGAGATGCGGATCGCCGGTGCCGCCCCACCAGATGTCGGTCTTCGGGTTGCGGGCCTCGGCGCGCACCTTGGCATAGGTCTCGCCCGAGGACAGGCGCACCATGTTCACCTTGATGTCGCTGTGCGCCTTCTCGAAATCGCCCTTCATCTGCTCGCAGATGACGACGTCGGCCGAGCAGATGAGGTTGAGGTCGCCGGCCGCCTGCGCCGGCAGGGCGGCAAGCGCCGTTCCGGCGAAAAGCATGAGGGAAAGGGTCTTGGTCTTCATTGGGGCATCCTCCTGTTGCCTTGGTTTGAATCCTGGCGCGAACGGACATGCCGGGGCCATCGGGCTGCCCGCGGGCGGCTCGTTCGCGTTCTTGTCGATTTGGGTCTGTTTCCGGTCCTCGATCAGTTCGTTGCGGAGAGCACCGCGTCGAACCGTTTGAGCAGCCGATGTCGTTCTTCGGGCGTGCCGAAGGTGGCGAAGTCGTAGTCCACCATCTTGATCAGCGAGATGTCGGGCGCGGCGAGCGGCAGGCTCGCCATGGAATTCGAAGGTACCTGGTTCTGGCCGGCCGCGGCACCCGTCGCCTGGCCTTCCGGGCTCAGCGCGAAATCGACGAAGCGTTGTGCCGCTTCGACATGGCGCGCGCCCCTGACGATGCTGACGGCGCCGATCTCGTAGCCCGTACCTTCGCAGGGCGCGACGATGACCAGCGGGGACCCCGCCTGTTTCTGCGTGACCGCATCGTGCATGAAGGAAATGCCGATCAGCACCTCGCCCCGCGCCGCAGCCTTGACCGGGGCGGAGCCAGACGCCGTGTAGCGCTCGATGTTGCGGTTGAGCGCGGCGAGATAGCGGAAGGCCTCGTCCTCGCCGAAGAGCTGCACCAGCGTCGCCAGTGTCGTGAACGCGGTGCCGGAGGAGTTCGGATTGCCGCTCTGGATGCGGCCGCGATAGGCGATGTCCGCCAGGTCCTTCCAGCAGGTCGGCGCCGGCAGCTTCGCCGCACGCAGCAGGTCGGCATTGTAGGCAAAGCCCAGCGCCCCGGCATAGATGCCGGCCGAGCGGCCGCCGGACATGGCGAAGAAGTTCTGCGCCCAGGGCAGCATGTCGCGCTCATGCGCCGGCTGGTAAGGCTCGAGCAGGTTTTCCGAACCGGCCTGCAGATGCGTGTCGCCCGTGCCACCCCACCAGACGTCTATGGTGGGCGCGTCCTTTTCCGCGCGGATCTGGTTGAGGATGTCGCCGGTGCTCCGGCGCGTCATCGCGATCTCAAGGCCGGTTTCCGCCTCGTAGGCCTTCTGCATGGCGGCACACCACACCTCGTCCACACCGCACAGGACGGTGAGCGAAGGGGCCGTCATGCCGGCCGTGGCGGTCGCCAGCCACAGGGCCACGCCCGCGCCGAAAGCGCTGATGCCTCTCACGATGTTCCTCCCATTTGGAACGCCCTCCTCACTGCCGGACGTTCCAATCTCCGTGTTCAGGATGGCATATCCGCCGCGCACCGCAATCGAAGAATGGTTACCGTTCTTACAATCCCCGGCCGGCGCGCCCTGTCAAAAATGACAAAGGTTACAAATGTGACAAAGCCGCATAATGCGAGCTGCTTTGAACAATCATCCGGGCCTTACTATGATGGGTGCGGGAGGACGGACATGTGTTGAACGAGAGGGTACGGATTCTGATCGTCGAGGACGATCCCGACATGGCGGAGCTCATCTCCGATCTGGTGGAGGCCGAGGGCTGGATACCGGTGACCGCACCATCGGCGGAGATGGCGGCGGGCGTGCTGGCGCGCGAGAGCGTGCATCTCGTGCTCATCGACCATAACCTGCCCGGCATTTCCGGCAGGGCCTTCGCCCAGCGCCTGCGCGCGCAGACCAGTATCGGCATCGTCATGGTGACGGCGGCGGGCAGCGCCGCCGACCGGGTGCTGGGGCTGGAGACGGCGGCGGACGACTATGTCGTCAAGCCCTTCGAGCCCATCGAGCTGACGGCGCGCATCAAGGCCGTGCTGCGGCGGACGATCCCCACGCTGAAGCCCGAGCGGGACGGCGAGCGTGAGCACGAGCCGGCTTCCCTGAAGCTCGGCGACTGGTCGGTGGATCTGGCGCGCCGCCGCGCCGTCTGCCGCACCGATCCCGGAAAGTCGCTGACCGGCGCTGAATTCGCCCTGCTGGAAATCCTCGCCGAGACGCCGAACATCCCGGTCAGCCGGGCGCATATCCTCGACCGTCTCGGCGCGGAAAGCGACCGCTACATTGACCGCAACGTCGACGTGCTGGTGCTGCGCCTGCGCCGCAAGATCGAGCGCAATCCGGACCTGCCGCGCCATATCAAGACGCGGCGCGGCAAGGGTTATGTGCTCGACACCGACGACGCCGAGCTTTCGCCGTGATCAACCGCCCCTTCCTGTCCTCGATCGCCTTCCGCCTGCCCTTTGCGATCGTCTTCATCTGCGTGCTCGTCGTCAGCCTGTCGACCATCGCCATCTATGGCTTGCAGCGGGCGCGCGAGGAGATGGCGACCTATGGCCTGCAGGCCTTTTCCAGCCTCGCCAAGGCCTCGCTGGTCTCGCGACAGGTCTCCGATCTCGTCTCCAGCGCGCCCTTCCTGATGAACGCCACCTCGCCCTACCGGGTTTCCAGCGAAAGCCGCTCGGTGGTCGCGCAGGTCGATGCGCTGCTGCACGCCATGGCGCCGGATAGCGGCCCGGCCGGGATGAAGGGTTTTGCCAGCACCCGTATCGTCGAGCTTCTCGAAACGATCCGCACGCAGACCACGGCACTTGCCGGCGATGCGGACAGCGCCCAGCAGCACAAGGCCGAGGCCGCCGCGGCGCTCGGCGAGATCGCTACCGGCAGCGGCATCGCGGATGCCGATTTCCGCCGGCGGCTGAACGCCATCGTGCAGTCGGTGTCCAATTCCGACAGCCTGTTCCAGCTCGGGGAACTGCGCCGCCGCTATGTGGCCGAAACCGCGCCGCGCATTGCGCGTGCAGCGCCGGACGTGCGGATTTCCGCTGCCGAATTCGCGCCCTACGAGCGCATCTTCGAGGCGCAGACGCGCTATCTCCTCGAAATGTTTTCCATCCGCGCCGCCGTCTCGCGGCTGCATTCCGTGTCCCGCGATCTTTCGCACGCCACCGAAACCCAGAGCGAGGCGGTCGCGCGCAGCCTGAACGACGATCTCGCCTCGACATCCGCCGCGCTGAGCCGCCTGCTCGTCATCGTCGCCTTTGCGGCGCTGCTCGTGCTCGTCATGGCGATCTTCTCCATCCGCTCCGTCATGCGCGTCTCGCGCGGCATCGTTGCGCTGTCCAACGGCATGAATGCGCTGGCGGAAGGGTGCAAGGATGTCGACGCGCCGCGCTACGACGGCACGGAGACCGAGCTGGTGCGGTTGCTGGAGGCCTTCCGGGCCTTCCGGGAAAGCGTCGAGCGCGTCTCGCGGCTGCGGCGCACCGCCGAGGCCGCCGCGCGCACCATCCGCTCCACCTTCCGCACCATGAACGAGGGCATCGCGCTGTTCGATCCGCGCGGCAAGCCGATCACCATGAACCGCCGCGTCATCGAACTGGTCGGCTGGTCGGGCTCGGCGCGCAAACTGCCGGTGCGCAAGTTCGTCGCGCCGATCCCCGAGATCGACCCGGCGCTGCTACCTGCCGAGGGCGAGGCGGGCGCGCTCGGCGATCGCTCCGTGCTGCGCCATCGCTCCGAGGCAGGGCGGGTGACGGAGGTCTCGCTGTCGCGCCAGCCGGATGGCGGTATCGTGCTTTTGGCGCGCGACGTCACAGACATCGACCGGCAGGAGGCGGAGACCGCCAAGATCCAGCGTCTCGACGGCATCATGCGCATGACGCACCAGGTGAGCCACGAGGTCGGCAACATGATCGGCATCATCACCGGCAGCCTCGGCCTCCTGGAGCGCGAGACCGGCTTCAACGACCGGCAGAAGCGCCACCTTGCCCGCATCCGCAAGGCCGCCGACCGGGGCCGGTCGCTGGCCGGCAGCATGCTTTCCATCGGCAGCCAGCAGCCGATCCATCCCGGCGCGGTGGAAATCGGTGCGCTGCTGCGCGGCATGGCGGACGTGCTGGAGATCGCCGTCGGGGAGAAGTGCCGGCTCGTCTTCGACATTGCCGATGGCCTGCCGACGGTGCTGCTCGATGCGGCGCTGTTCGAGCAGTCCGTGCTCAATCTCTGCCTCAACGCCGCCGCCGCCATGCCGTCGGGGGGAACGATCCTCATCCGCTGCCTCGGCGGGGGAGCCGGCGTCGTGGTTTCGGTGGCCGACGAGGGTATCGGCATGTCGCCGGAAGCTGCCGACAAGGCCTTCGAGCCCTATTTCACCACGCGCGACGAGGAAGGCGGCGCCGGCCTCGGCCTTGCCGTGGTCTACGGCTTCGTGCGCCAGAGTGGCGGCGACGCCCGCATCCTCTCGATACAGGGAAAGGGGACGGTGGTGGAGCTCACGTTCCCCGTGCTCCGGGCCTGACGGGACACGAGAGCTTAGCCCTCGGCTGCAACCGCCCGCCGGGCAGCGTCCGTGCGGCGCTTTCCGGAAAACCCGCGCAGCAGCGGGCGCTCGATGAGCCGATAGCCGGCAAGGCCGGAAAGGACGCCGGCGAGGACCGCGGCGATGAAGATGAGCGCCGGCGCCAGGCCGAGCGTGACGCCCGCCTTCGCCACGACAGAGATGGCGAAGGTGTGCCAGAGATAGATCGAATAGGACGCATCGCCGAAAAGCGCCGGTAGTCTCAGACGCGGCACGCCGCCCTCCCGCTCCAGCGCCGCCGTGCCGTAGACCAGCATGGCCGCGAGCGGCCCACAGGTCCATTCGTCGAAGGGCAGCCGCAGGAGGCCGATCACGGCGAAGCCGGCGAGCGACAGCGTAACGAGCGCGAGGCCCAGCCCCCTGCCTCGCACGCGCCCGGTTAGCCACAGCCGGCCGATCAGCATGCCCGCGACGAATTCCAGGATGATCGGCCGCGTATAGGTGACGAAGAGCGGGTTGTCGCTTGTCACCGTGAGGCCGAGCGTGACAAGGCCGAGGAAGATCGCGGCAACGGCGGCAAGCCTCATGCGCGCCGGCAGCAACAGGCAGGCGGCGAAGACGGCATAGAAGAAGAGCTCGTAGTTGAGCGTCCAGCCCTGGACGAGCAGCGGCCAGATCTCGCCGCTGCTCGGCGAGGGCAAGGGCACGAAGAACAGCGAGGCGAGGAGGTGCTGTGCCGTCAGCGCGAGATTGGGGAAGAGGCCGAGCAGCGCGCCTGCCACCATGGCCCCGGTCGCGAGCCAATAGACGGGCACGATGCGGCGCAGGCGCTCGGCAAGGAAACGGCCGGGCGAGACCGGGCGCCGCGCGACGATCACCCACATGATGAAGCCGCTGATGACGAAGAAGACGTCGACCCCCGCCGCGCCGATCGCCAGCGCATGGCCGCTGCGCTCGCCGGCATGGAAGAAGACGACCGCGAGCGCGGCGAGCGCTCGCAAGTACTGGATGCCGTAGAGCGTTGTCACCGGCCGTGTTTCCTCCGTCATGGGCGGATGGCCCCTTCTGGGCGCAGTGGCAGCCTGACGCGATACACCGGCTGCAGCCTTCGGGCGCGGCGGGCATCGGCCAGCTTGCCGGCGGCGAAATAGAGTAGGAACGAGCCGACATGGTAGGGATTGAGGATGTCGATCTCGACGAAGGTGCGCACCGCCAAAAGCGCCGCCACGGTGAAGAGAACCAGCGCCTCCAGGTCGTGCGCGGCAGAGAGTAGCCGGTGGAGATGGCCGGCGAGTGCGACGAGCAGCACCATCGACAGGAGCAGGCAGCCGATCAGACCGGTCTCCACCGTCGCGGCGATGAAGGTGTTGTGGAAGTGGAAGCCCGAGCGGGTGCCGATGAAGAAGGCGGCCCACAGCCGCTCGGCCTCGGCAAAACCCTGCACCCAGAAGGCCTGGTAGCCGATGCCGACGAAGGGTGCGGTCGCGGCTGTCTCGATGCCCTGCTGCCAGAGATAGGTGCGCCCCGTCAGCGTCGCATCCTTGCCGAAGGCGCCGAGCACCAGCGCATAGCCCCCGCCATAGGCTCCGGCGAGGAGCACGAGCGCGGCGAAGACGGCGAGCACGAGAAACAGGATCTTGCGGTGTGCCGGCGCCAGCCATTCCAGCGCCTTCAGCCCGAGGCAGAGGCCCGCGACGGCGGCGGTCGTCAGCACGGAGGTCGCCGATTGCGAGGCTTTCAGGCAGTAGAGCGCGACCGCCACGCAGACAAGGGCGACGAGCTTCCACGCCCCGCGCTCACCCCCGAGAAAGAGCGCGGCGAAGGCGAAGAGCACGGCGAGCGAGGCATAAAAGCCAAGCTGGTTCTTGGAGGCGAAGGCGCCGACGAAGCTGTAGGTGCCGTCGAGCGGATCGAGATGGTAGACGCCGAAGACGAGCGAGTAACACAAGACGAGCGCCGTGCCGGCAAGGCCGCCGCGCACCAGCGTGCGCGTGTCGACGACGCGCATGGCGATCAGCGCGCAGACGACATGGGAGAGATATTGCACGCCCGCCCGGGTCGTGACGCCTGGCGCCTGCGACCAGAAGACGGAAAGGCAGGCGAAAATGGCGAAGGCGAAGATCCAGCCGTAGCGCGCATAGTTCCCGAGCACCCGCCGGTAGTCGACGACGACCAGTGGCAGCCACAGCGCGTAGTAGGCGAGGATCGACACCTGACCGAAGCGGAAGGAATAGGCGAAGACGAAGAAGGACAGCGCGACGGCCGTTGCGGCATAGGCCGTGTTGGCTCCCGGCTCGATCAGGCTTGCCTTGGCGATCCGCATGTCCGGCTCACTGCGTCTTCAGGCTCAGCCCCACCTTGACGATGTCGCCCGGCAGGACCGTCGTCGTCTCGGTGGCGCTGATCTCTTCGGCCTTGCCCTTCACCGTGCGCAGGATCGAATAGGCGATGTTGGCGGAGGAGAGCCCGTCCTTGAAGGCGGCCGCATCGGCCGATTGCATCAGCGCCTCCGACATCAGGCTACGGCTCGTGCCGAGTTTCAGGGCCAGCGTGTCGAGTTCCTGCTCGGTGTTCTGCAACTCCTGGGCAAGCTGCGCATCCCAGTCGTTCGTGAGGTTGGTCTCGTCCTGCGTGGCCTTGTTGATGTCCTGCTTGGCCTTCAGCGAGGCGGTGTCGATGTCGAGCAGGGCGGCTTGCAGGTCGGCCGTGCGCTGCTCCAGCGCCAGCCGCCGGGAGCTGATCGCCAGGCCCTTTTCGGCGAGTGTGTCGACCTTGTCGAGATCGGCCTGGACGAGCTCGAGCTGCCGCGTCTGGGTCTGCGATTTCTTGCCGAGCGCCTCGATCTCGGTGCTGAGCAGGGATTTTAGGTCGGCGAGCGCCGTCAATTGCAGGCGTTGGCGCTTCTCCCGCGAGACCATCAGCGCCGTCTCGCTTTCCATCAGGGCGCGCGCCTCCTCGGCCTCGCCGAGCTCCTTCGGCATGGCGATGCCCTTGGCGTTGTTCATTTCCGCCTGGATGCGGGCGCGGCGGACCAGCAGGCGGTTGCGTTCGGAAAGAAAGACGGCGGCCTCGCCTTCGGAGCGCAGGAAATCCCGCGTGAAGCGCTGGCTGGCATCGGCGCGGCGCAGGCCCCCGCCGAAGCTGACGGCCTTCAGCACCGTCAGCCCCGGTGCATAGGGATAGGCGCCGGGCGTCTGCACCTCGCCGGCGAGATAGACCGGCCGGTATTCGGCGATCTCCACCGAGGCGGACGGACGGTCGCGCAGGCCGAACAGCACCTGCATCTTCTGGCCGATCTCCTCGGCAAGCTCGCCGGTCGTGCGGCCGTCTGCCGGCAACGGGCCGATGAAGGGCACGGAAACCGCTCCGTCCGCTCCGATGCTGTAGTCGCCACTGACGGCGCTCCAGTCGCGGATCGCCCCTTCGGCGGTCTGCCATTCGGCAACGCGGATGCGCAGCTTGTCCATCACGCCGAGCCGGTATTCACCGGCCTGTGCACCCGCCGGACCGGCAAGGACGAGAAAAGCAAGGCACAGCGCCGTGCGTGCCTTCATGGGAAACGCGGCTGCGGCGAAAGCCGCGTTCGGTGTCTTCGTGTTCATGAGAACCCCTGTCTTCCGGCGCTCCGCAGCCGGGGCCGCGGGCGTTGCTGCCGGATCAATAGCTGCCGCGCGAAAGGCAGACGGCCGGGATGGTGCGGGCGACGATCATGAGATCGCTTACCAGTGACCAGTTGCACACATAGTGCGTATCGAAGGCGACGCGTGCCGCATAGGACACGTCGTTGCGCCCGCTGACCTGCCAGAGGCCCGTAAGGCCGGGGCGGGTCTGGAGATAGTAGATGGCGGAGGCCTCGTAGAGCTCCAGTTCGTCTTCCACCACCGGACGCGGCCCGACGAGGCTCATCTCGCCGCGCAGGATGTTGAAGAGCTGTGGCAGCTCGTCGAGGCTGAGCTTGCGCAGCACGGTGCCGACGACGGTCACGCGCGGATCGTGCTGCAGCTTGCGCGCGTTGCGCCACTCCTCATAGGCGGCCGGGTTGTCCTTCAGGTATTGCTGCATGATGGCGTCGCCATTTTCCGCCATCGTGCGGAACTTCAGGCAGCGGAAGGTCGTGCCGTTGTAGCCGATGCGGCGATGGCCGTAGAAGACACTGCCGCCGTCGGAAAACTTCACCAGCGCCATGATCATCAGGAAGATGGGGCTGATGAGGATGAAGGCGCCAAGCGCCACGAGGATGTCGAAGCTTCGTTTCGATATTCCTCCCACCGGCGGGGCGCCGGTTGCAAACGAACTGAAATACGGCGAACTGGCCGATCGTGTCGCGGACTTCATAGAGAGGGCTCCACTTGGATTTGCGATAGGGTCGGTCCCTTCGGACGCGCCTCGTCATCCAATGCGGACTGTGTGGTCACAGTTTGTTTTTTGAAACGTGAAGTCGGTGTTAGTTGCGGACGCTGTGAATTTAAGAAATACGTTATGTGCTAAATTGAAGTCCTTCCGCAGATGGTTCGGCCTGTTTTCGTGATGCGCCCGGATATTTCCGTTTTTTTCTGTCTCAGATATTCAGTAGGCTTCTTCACAATCACTTCTTTTGATAAAAATCATGCCAGATAAGTACGAAGCGATTCCGGTAATCGACTTTCACAGGTTGAAATTCTCTCAAAATATACACGCGGAGCGCCGTTTATTTTGCGATGCAATATTGCTTTTGCAACGCACAGTTTCCGATGAAAAGGCACTGAAACCGTAACAAAATTTGATCCATCGGCATGGCCTTCGCAACTCCGCGGATAGGCTGGAGGTGCGATAACCCGCATGCGGCGCGCAACCGGGCTTGATTGGGGCGAAAACAAGGCGGCGAATCGCAGGCGGTTTGGTTTAACGGAAGCGCAAGGTCGCCGGGCTAGGGTGGAACCGGTGCAGGCGCCTGCGGGTTCTGGCCTTTGATTGCACCTCTTGAAGCGGCACATTATAGTGCCGGGCAGCCTGCGAGGAGAAGGCGAATCCAACGATGAAACGCGTACCGGACAAAAAGTGGCGGGACAGCATGGCCTATGCGCCGCGCTTCTTCCTCAGCATGGCCATCGCGCTCGTCGCCTTCGCCGTGGTGAGCTATCTGTCCACCGGTTCGCTCGCCACAACCGCCTGGCAGACGTTCCTCTGCGCCATCCTCATCCAGATCGGCTACTTCCTCACCACGCTCTTTCTCGTCTGGCGGACGGCGCGGGAGCGCCGGCAGGGAACCGACCCCGGCACGCCGGATGCCGACAAATCCCGCGACGCGGCCAAGAGCAAGGTTCCCGTTTCGATGAACGAGCCCGGCCACTCCAAACCCTGACCCCCGCATGACCCCTGCGGGTCGTTTTTGTGCCCTTTTCCCCTTTCATGCTGCATTGCAGCGCGGGCAGGTACCGCGCCATGGTCCAACGCGTGACGGGGAGTGCTCATGGCCCGGGAAGAAACGGTCTGCGTCATCATTGCCGCGAAGAATGCAGAAAAGACGATCGGGAAGGCCGTTGGCTCGGCTCTTGCGCAGCCGGAAGTGGCCGAAGTCGTGGTGGTCGACGACGGCTCGGACGACCGCACCATGGCGGCGGCCGCCGCCGCGAACGATGCGAGCGGCCGGCTGGATATCCTGGGTTTCGTCCAAAACCGCGGACCCTCGGCGGCCCGCAACCGGGCGATTGCGGTGTCCCGCGCGCCGCTGATCGCCATTCTCGATGCGGACGACATCTTCTTTCCCGGCCGTTTCCGCCAGATGCTCGCCTGCCCGGACTGGGATTTCATCGCTGACAACATCGCCTTCATGGCCGAGACCGAGCCGCTCCGCCAGCCGGCGCAGTTCGCGCCCCGCCCGCGCCGGCTCGATCTCAAGGCCTTCGTGGAGGGCAACATCTCCCGCCGCGGCGCGCCGCGCGGAGAACTCGGTTTCCTGAAGCCGCTCATGCGCCGCGCCTTTCTCGATGCGCACGGGCTGCGCTACCGCGAAGAGATGCGGCTGGGCGAGGACTACGAGCTCTATGTGCGGGCGCTGGCAAACGGCGCGCGCTATACGGTGATCGAGAGCTGTGGCTACGGCGCGCTGGTGCGTGAGAACTCGCTCAGCGGCCGGCACCGCACGGAGGATCTGGCGGCGCTGCATGCAGCGGAGCGGTCGATCCTTGCGGCGGGCGGCGTTTCCCCGGAGGCGCTCGGCGTCATGCGCCGGCACTGCCGCCAGATCGGCGACCGTCATGCCCTGCGCCATTTCCTCGACAGCAGGCGGGAGCGGGGCGTCGGTGCGGCGCTCGCCTATGCCTTCGGCAATCCTGCCACCCTGCCGGCCATTGCCGGCGGCATCCTGCGCGACAAGGCGGAGACCGCCTACCGGCGTTTGCGTCCGCAGCCGCCGGCGCCGGCAGGCCCGCGCTACCTTTTGCCCGCCTCCCCCGCCGAGCCGGCCTGACAGGGCCGGCCCGGCATCGCCGGCTTTACAGGTAGTCGCGCCGCACGTCTTCCAGCACATCGTAGAGCTGTGCCTTGCGCGCTGCGAGGCGGGTGTCGGCGCTGAGTTGCGGCTCGGCGCGGCTCGCCTGCCAGAGCGCCAGTGTCGAGGGGGCGGCGAGCACCTGCTTGGCCGCAAGGCGAAGGCCCGCGCCGGATGCCGGCCTGGCGGCCTCGGCCACCGCGACATCCCCGGCCTGGCCGGGCGCGGGCCGCACGGCGCTGCGCCCCTCGTAATCGACGCCCCAGAAGCGGGCGCCCTTGACGATGGCCTCCGCGCGGCTGGAGATCGGCACGCGCCGCGGCCGGTGCTCGACCCCTACCGTTGCGGCCCAGTCGCGCCATTTGAAGCTGTTGATGCTGTCCGACGTGCTGACGGCCACCCAGGGCACGCGGAAGGCGTCGGCGAGGATCGCGCCATGCATGGATTCCGCGACGATCCGCTCTGACTGTGCGATTGCCCGGATCACCGCCTTCGCCTCGCCGCGCGGATCGATATAGGTGAGGCCGGCCGTGGTGCAGACGGTGGGCCACAGGCCCGCCACCGCCGATTCCCAATGGGGCACGAAGCTGCAGCCATGACGCTTCGGCAGGTTTGAAAACTCCGGCATGTCGGCCACCAGCACCGCCGGGTCGATGACGCCCAGCGCCTCCGGCACACCCACCTTTTGCGCCGTCAGCGGCCCGCGCACGCAGCGAATGTCCCAGACGCCTTCATCCCGCATGTCCGGCAGCGCGCCGTAGCCGAAGCCGCTGCCGATGACGAGCTTGCGCCCTGCCTCGGGCAGCAAGGCCCTGTTCAGCACGGTGCCGACGCCGACGAGCAGCACGTCCGGATGGACCGCGCGAAAGCCCGGCAGCAGGAAGTCCCAGAGCCAGAGATTGAGGTCGTCGCCGAAATTGCCGTGCTGCGATTTCCAGTAATAGGGCTTCATGTCCACCTCCTTGGAAAAGCGGGTCGCAAAAGGGCCGGGCGTGCTGCCCGGCGCGAAAAGGGATCAACGGGAGACCTTGCCGACGGCAAGCGCGAAGGCGCTTGTGATCAACCGCGGATCGCGCAGTGCCCAGCGGGCGAGCATGTCGAACTGGGGCAGCTTGCGCCGCTTGACGCGCCGCGCCTGCCCCCAGAGTGCCTGGCGCCGGGCTGTCTGCTTGTAGGCGCGCAGCGAGGCGACCTCCGCAGGCCGCTCGGTGAAGCGCGTCTCCAGCCGGTCGAGCGCCAGCCAGGTGTTGAACTGCTGGCGCAGGAATTGCGGGGAATCGTTGTCGACGCCGTGGAAGATGTTGATCCCCTCGCCGCGTACGGCCCCCGCCTCCGCGCCGAGCACGACGCGTCCGGCCGCCAGCACGCAATCGCAGAAGAACAGCACGTCTTCCGCAGCAAGCCGCAGCGCCGCATCGAAGCGCACCTGCTCGATCAGCGGCCGGCCGATGACCATCGAGGAGAGGTGCAGGAAGCTCCAGTTCTTCAGCATGACCTGCGTCAGGCCGGGGATTTCGAGGAGGAGCGGATCCTCCTCGAGCCGCACCACGGTCTCGCTTTCCGCAAGATCGGCGACGCCGAAATGATAGTAGAAGGCATCGCCCCCCGTGATGGAGGCGAAGTAGCAATCGGCCCCGTACCGGGTCATCGCCGCATGGGCGCGCGCGAGATGACCGGGGGCGAAGGTGTCGTCCGAATCAAGGAAGGCGACGAGCTCGGTTTCCGGGGAGACATGGTCGAGCCCGGTGTTGCGTGCCCCGCCCGGCCCGGCATTTTCCTGGCGCAGGATGCGCACGCGCGCCTGATCTTCCGGTAAAAGCGCAATGATGTCGCCATCGGCCGGATACGGCGATTCGTCGTCAACGACGATAACGTCGAAGTCGTTGAAATTCTGGGAAAAAACAGACCTGAGCGCACGCTCCAGGATGCCTGGTTCCTTCTGATAGAAGGGGATGATAACTGTCAGCTTCGCCATCTTTTCGTCCCTGTGGTTTCTCTAGAAAGAGTTTCGCATGGTCTCCTCCCACGGGGGCGCGGCCGTTTCCGGCGCAGGCATTTCGTCGTCGCCAGGGCTCCTTTTTCGAGCAGGTATCCGCCATGTCCCAGCAGGTGAACGCGAAGTCGGTGACGCGAAACGTCGGCTGGAGCGTCCTATCCAAGACAAGCACATTCGGGCTTAAATTTGTCACGGTGCCCATTCTCGCCCGGCTGCTTTCGCCCGAGGAGTTCGGCGCGGTGGCCGTCGCGCTCGCCCTCGTGCAGTTCCTGGCGATGATCGGCGGGGCGGGTCTCGCCTCGGCTCTCATCCTCGAGCCGCGGGAAGACGAGGAGACGATCCACTCGGTGTTCTGGGCCAATCTGGCATTCGCCTTCCTGATGGCGGCGGGGTTGTTTTTCTGGGCCGAGCCATTGGCCGGCTGGCTCGGTGCAGCCGATGCCGCCCCGCTCCTGCGCCTGATGAGCCTGCTCGTTCCGTTGCAGCTTGCCGGCGACGTCGCCTATGCCCTCGTCGCCCGGCGCATGCAGTTCAGCCAGGATGCGCTTTGGAGCATGGTGTCCGAATCGCTGGCGGCGATCGCCGCGGTCGTGCTGGCGCTCGCCGGCTTCGGCGTCGTCGCACTGGTCGTCCAGCTTTTCGTGGCGGGCGTTATCCGGCTTGCCGGCCTGTTCTTCGTCTCGCGCTACCTGCCGCGCCTCACCTTCCGTCTCGGCGAGGTGACGCGGCTCGCGCGCTTCAGCTTCGGGCTGATGGGCTCGGAGATCGCCAATTTCGTCACCTTCCAGTCGCCGATGGTCGTCATCTCGCGCTTCCTGGGACTGGCGGAAGCCGGGGCCTATTCCGCGGCGAACCGCTTTTCCAGCATTCCCAACCAGGTGGTGCTGTCGGCCGTCATGGGCGTGCTCTTTCCCGCCTTCAGCGCGATGATGCACGATCGCGAACGCCGTTCGCAGGCGCTGATGCTCAGCACGCAGGTGACGACCCTGCTGCTCGCGCCGATGATGTTCGGCCTGTGGGCGCTTGCCGAACCCGCCATGCTCCTGCTGTTCGGCCCGCAATGGGCAGCCGCCTGGCCGGTGCTCGGCCTGCTCGCGCTGTCAAAGGGCATCCTGACGCCTTGCAGCACGTTCATCCCCTATCTGAAAGGCGCCGGCCATGGCGGCGCGCTCTTCCGCTGGGCAGTCGGCCGGGCCGTCGTCACCACCGCCGCCGTCGCCTATGGCGCCTATGAGGGCACGTTGATCGCGGCGATGACGGCACTCTGCATCGTCAATGCGCTGGTGCTGGTCGGGTATTCCCGGCTGGTGTTCAGCGCCGATGGCACGCCGTTCCTCTCCGGCTTCTATCGCGCGGTGCGCCCGATGCTGATGGCTGCGCTGATGGCGCTTGCCGTGCGCTATGCCCTTGAGCACTACCTCGCCCAGCGGCTGCCGGCCACCCTGCAGCTTGTCGCCGGCATTGCGCTTGGCGGCGTGCTCTACGGCGGGCTGGTCCTCCTGACGGAGCGTCCCCTGCTGCGCAAGCTCATCGATCTCGCACGCCGCCCCAAGACATCGCCCGCTTTGCCCTGAGCCCGCCGCATTTCGGCCCCGGCCTGCCGCAATCGGCCTCCCGCCAGACCGATTGCGCATAGTCTTCGAAAAAAACTTCGCGAGCTCCTGCACCCCATAATTGCAGGAAGATCAGTATATTCGAATAGACTTCAAAGAATTGATGCCGCGGTGCTTGGTCTTGCCGGACGGCGGGTGGAATTCCCCTTCCGCACGCGGTGCCGAACCTGTCGCTATGTTGCAATGCAACCTTCTCATCACGCGAATTTGTTGCGCCGCCATATTTTTTTCCGTCCCGTCACCCAGACTCCGCTTCGTAGGCTCGAGTCTGCTCTTGTTTGAACGGCCGCTTGGGGGAGCGGCACACCAGAGGGGTGACGGACACCGTGGATATCGACGCGACCGTTTCACAGCGCATCAACCTGATGCGCATCGTGCTGATCAGCGGCATCATCTTCGTGCATGTGCCCTATGATCCCGCGACCAGCCCCTATGCCGGGCAGTTTGGCGGGATCGACTGGTTGCGCGTCTTCCTCGGTGACAGCCTGTTCCGGATCGGCGTCCCCTGCCTCAGCGCGATTTCCGGCTATCTGCTCTTCCAGCGCGGGTTTGCGGGTTTCGATTATCCAAGGACGTTGCGCAGCAAGGCCTCGACGATCCTTGTGCCGTTCCTCCTGTGGAACACGGCCTTCCTTCTCCTCGTGCTGGCGGCCCAGGCGCGCGGCATCGGCTTCGGCTACCTGCCGGACGTCCTGAGCGGCACGCCGCGCGAATGGATGAACCTTGCCTTCGCCATCGAGACCTGGCCGGTCAATGTCCCGCTCTATTTCCTGCGGGACCTGCTGCTCTGCCTTCTCCTCTCGCCGCTCATCGCGATCGCCGTGCTGCGTTATCCGCGTACCGTGCTGACGTTGATGCTGGCCTATGCGGTGCTGCCGCTGCCGAACGGCATCTTCCTGAAGAAATCCATCCTGTTCGGCTTCAGCTTCGGTGTCTGCGCCGCGCTGCACCGCTTCGACATCCGCCGCCTCGACCGCTTTGCCGTTCCGCTCGTCCTTGCCGTGCTCGCCATGGCCGTGGCGCTGTCGCTCGCCCTCTTTGCCTTCGGCCCGGTGTTCCCGGCCTGGCTGGACATGCTGCGCAGCCTGACGGCGATCGCCGGCATCTTCGGCGCCTGGGCACTTTCTGCGCTCCTGGTGCGCACGGCGCCGGGCGCGGCGCTGGCGAAGCTCGGCGGCCTCAGCTTCTGGATCTTCTGCGCGCACTATCCGCTGCTCATCCTGTTCTGGATGGTCTGGAACCGCTTCGGCAGCGTGGACGACTACCCGCTCTTCTACGCCGCAAGCCCCATCCTCGCGCTGGCCATCCTCGTTGTCAGCCATGCCGCGGCGCGGCGCTTTACACCATCGCTGCACGCCACCCTCACCGGCCGCCGGCTGGGCAGCCCACGGGCGTCCACGGGCCGGCGCCAACCCCCGCCGATGGAGCAGAACGGTTCCGTCGCTCAACGGAGGTAACCCGAATGACCGCTTCCTTGAACACCGTCCTTCGCACCGGCGCGTTCCTGACGGCACTCGCCGCAGCCGCCCCGCTCGCCGCCCAGGAGGGGGCCGGCGGACCCTCCTTCGTCGAGGAGTTCGATACGCTCGACACAGGCTTCTGGTACGTCTCCGACGGCTGGAACAACGGCGCGCACCAGAACTGCACCTGGTCGAAGGACCGGGTCGCGGTCCGGGACGGCAAGTTGCTGCTCTCCTTCGATGCGGCGCCGGCCGGCGAACGAAATTACGCCTGCGGCGAGGTGCAGACCCGCAAGCGCTACGGCTACGGCACCTATGAGGTGCGCATGAAGACGGCGACCGGCTCCGGCCTCAACTCGGCCTTCTTCACCTATATCGGCCCGGCCGACAAGAAACAGCACGACGAGATCGATTTCGAGGTGCTCGGCAAGGACACGTCGCGCGTGCAGCTCAACCAGTATGTCGCCGGCAAGGGCGGCAACGAGAAGCTGGTGCCACTCCCCGGCCCGGCGGATGCCGGCTTCAACGACTATGCCTTCGTCTGGCAGAAGGACCGGCTCCGCTACTATGTCAACGGCGCCCTCGTGCACGAGGTGACCGACCCGGCGGCGCTGCCGGAGAATGCCCAAAAGGTTTTCCTCTCGCTCTGGGGCAGCGACACGCTGACCGGCTGGATGGGCCGCTTCGCCTTCGCCGGCCCGACAAAGCTGGAGGTGGAGCGCGTCGCCTTCACCGCCGAGGGCGATGCCTGCCCCTTCGCCGGCTCCGTCGCCTGCCTGCTGAACTGACCGGGACACGGCCTATGCTTCGCGTGCTCTATCTCGTTCACGATCTTTCCGACCCTGCGGTGCGCCGCCGCGTGCTGATGCTGCAGGCGGGCGGGGCGGAGGTCGCGCTGGCCGGCTTCCGGCGTGGCGAGAATCGGCTGGCGGCGGTGGAGGGTGTCGTTCCCCTGGAGCTCGGCACGACCCGGGACGCCCGCTTCGCCCAGCGCCTTGCCGCCGTCGCCCGCGCCGGTGTCACGCTGCGCCGCCGGCTGGCTGGGCTGGCGCGGCCGGATGTCATCCTCGCGCGCAATCTCGAAATGCTGGCGCTGGCAGGCCGGGCGCAGGCGATCTTCGGCGGCGCTATGCCTGTCGCCTATGAATGCCTCGACATCCACCGATTGCTGACCGGCAAGGGCGTGGCGAGCCGCGGCCTGCGCGCGGCCGAGCGCCATTTCGGCCGCAAGGCGGGTCTCCTCGTCACCAGTTCCCCGGCCTTCGTGGAGCAGTATTTCCAGCCGCTTTCCGGCATCAGGGCGCCTGTCCATCTCGTTGAAAACCGCGTGCTGGAGCTGGACGGCCCGGCGGACGAGCTGTGCCTGCGGGCAGAAAGGCCGGCGGGAGAGCCCTGGCGCATCGGCTGGTTCGGCGCGATCCGCTGCCGCAAGTCGCTCGATCTGCTTGCCGCGTTCACCCGGCGCATGGAGGGCCGGTTCGAGGTGGTTCTGCGCGGCCGCCCCGCCCGGTCGGAGTTCGAGGATTTCGACGGCCTCGTGGCGCGCGAACCCTTCATCCGTTTCGAAGGCGCCTACCGCAATCCGGAGGACCTCGCCACCATCTATCGCGGGGTCGACCTTGCCTGGGCGATCGACTTCTTCGAGGAGGGGCTGAACTCCGCCTGGCTGCTGCCCAACCGGCTCTACGAAGGATGCCGCCATGGCGCCGTGCCCATCGTTCTGGGCGGAACGGAGACGGCGCGGCTTGCCGGCCGGCGCGGCATCGGCATTGCCCTGCGCGATGCGCGCCTCGAAACGCTGGTGACGCGTTTTTCCGCCTTCGACGATGACAGGTACCGGACGCTGCAGGCCGCGCTCGCCAGGCTCGGGCCGAAGCCCTGGATCCATGACCGGGCCGATTGCGCCGGGCTCGTCCAGCGCCTTGCCGCGCTTAAAGCGCCGACGGCGGAACCCACGCCTGTTCCTTCCCTTCTCGCAAGCAAGGTGGATTGCCATGACCATTGATCCCGTGACATCCGTGCGGTGCCTGATCGTGATCCCGTGCCTCAACGAGGCGCGTTACCTGGAGCCGCTGGTGCGGCAGCTCGAGCCGGCGCTCGCCGAGCTCAACGCCACGCTCGTCGTTGCCGACGGCGGCAGCACGGACGGCACGCGGGACATTGCCGCCCGGCTTGCGGCGAGCGTGCCGAACCTCACTCTCCTCGATAATCCCAAGCGTATCCAGAGCGCCGCCGTGAACCTTGCCGTCGAGACCTTCGGCATGGACCACGACTACCTGATCCGCATCGATGCGCACGGCACCTATCCCGCGGACTATTGCCGCGTGCTCCTCGAGGAAGCGCTTTCGACCGGAGCCGATTCCGTCGTGGTCGCCATGCAGACCGTCGGCTTCGGCACCTTCCAGAAAGCCACCGCCGTCGCGCAGAACTCGGTGCTCGGCAATGGCGGCGCCAAGCATCGCGCCGGTGCGGAAAGCCACTGGGCCGAGCACGGCCACCACGCGCTGATGCGCATTTCCGCCTTCCGCATGGTCGGCGGTTATGACGAGAGCTTCACCGCCAACGAGGATGCCGAATACGACTATCGCCTGCTGGCTGCCGGCTACCGGATCTGGATGACCGCACGCACCGCGATGGTCTACTATCCACGCGCCAGCGCCGGGCCGCTGTTCAGGCAATATTTCCGTTATGGCCGCGGGCGGGCACGCAATTTACTCAAGCACCGCGCCTGCCCGAGCCTGCGCCAGCTCTTGCCGCTGATGGTGGCGCCGGTGGCGGTCGGGGCGTTCCTGGCGGCCATCACCTGGATTGCTGCCGTGCCCTTCGCACTGTGGGCGGCGGCCTGCCTCGGTTATGGCGCCTGGATGGCGCTCGGCCAGCGCAACCCCTATGGTCCGCTCGCCGCCGTGTCGGCCATGATCATGCATTTCGCCTGGTCTGCCGGCTTCTGGCGCGAGCTTCTCGATTTCCGCCAGCACCGGGTGCCCGCATGACGGCCCCCGCTCCCCTCCGCGTCGATATCGCGGTCTGCACCTTCCGGCGGGCGAAAGCGCTCGGCGAGACGCTTGCCTCGCTCGTGGCGTTGACGGTGCCGTCGGGCGTTGCACTGCGTATCATCGTCGCCGACAATGATGTCGAGCCGAGCGCCCACGCACGCGTCGAGGCCGCGCGGGCAGGCTTGCCGATGGCGCTTTCCTATGTGCACTGCCCGGCCGGCAACATTTCGCTCGCCCGCAATGCCTGCCTGGACGAAGCCGATGCCGATTTCCTCGCCTTCGTCGACGATGACGAGACGGTGGAGCCGCAATGGCTTGAAAACCTGCTTGCCGCGGCGGCGACGGGCGCCGCGGATGTGGTCCTCGGCCCGGTCAGAGCGCAGTATGGGCCGGACGCCCCCGGCTGGATGCGGCGCGGCGATTTCCATTCCACTCGCCCTGTCTGGGTGAAGGGGGAGATCCGCACCGGCTATACCTGCAACGTGCTCTTGCGCCTTGCCGCCCCGGCCATCGCCGGCCGCCGGTTCGACCATGCGCTCGGCCGCAGTGGCGGCGAGGACACCGCCTTCTTCATGCAGGTGCATGCCGCCGGCGGGCGCATCGCCTTTGCCGATGAGGCCTGGGTCAACGAGCCGGTGCCGCCCGCGCGGGCGCGGTTTTCCTGGCTGGCGCAGCGCCGGCTGCGCATGGGCCAGACCCATGGCCGGCTTCTTGCCGGTCGCGGCGCGGGTCGGACCGCCGCCGCGGGGCTGGCCGCCGCGAAAGCCGCCATGTGCCTTGCGGCGGCAACGGCCTTCGTCCTCCTGCCGATACCACGCAACCGCTTCCTCCTGCGCGGCCTGCTGCATGCCGGCGTGGTCGGCGGCCTTTTTGGCGCCCGCGCCATCGAACCCTACGGGCAGCTGGAGGCCGCGGCGCGATGAACGGGACTCTTCTGTCTGATACCATCCCCGATGTCTCCGTCGTGATCGCCGCCTACAATGCGGCCGATACGATCGGCGATGCGATCGGCAGCGCCGCCGCGCAGGAGGGCGTGACGGTGGAGATCATCGTTGTCGACGATTGTTCGTCCGACGCGACCCGTGCGACCGTCGCCGCGCTCGGCACGTCGGGGCTCACACTCCTGCCGCTCGATCGCAACCGCGGTCCGGGTGGTGCGCGCAATGCGGGTTTTGCGGCCGCGCGAGGCCGCTGGATTGCGGTGCTCGACGCCGACGACACGCTGCAGCCGGATCGCCTTTGCCGCATGATCGCCATGGCCGAGGCGAAGGATGCGGCAGTCGTCGTGGACAATCTCGACGTGCTGCATGCCGATGGCCGCAGGGAGCGGATGTTCGCCCCGGCGCTGCTCGCCGCCATGCCGGCCCTGACGCTGCCCGTCTTCATCGACGCCAACCGGATTTTCCACGCCACGCACAATTTCGGCTACATGAAGCCGGTCTTCCGCCGCTCCTTCCTGGAGGACAAGGACTTGGCCTTCGACGAGGCGTTGCGCATCGGCGAGGATTATCTCCTGCTCGCCTCCGTGCTCGCCGCGGGCGGAACCTCTGCCGTCGTGCCCGAGGCGGGTTATGTCTACCGCATCCGCGAGGGTTCGATCTCGCGCGTGCTGCACCTTGACCATGTCGATGCGATGCTGGCCGGCGACCGGCGGTTTCTCGCCCGTTTCCCGCTTCGCGGCGCGGCCGCGGACGCCCAGCGCCGGCGCACGCGCAACCTCGAGGAGACCCGGTCCTTCCTCGCGCTGATCCAGCATCTGAAGAACCGTTCGCTCGGACCCGCCCTCAGGGTGGCGCTGGGCGATCCCGTCGCGCTCCGGCATCTTTCGATGCCGATCGCCGCCCGGTGGCGCCGCCTGATGGCGCCGTCGGCCCATCTGAGGACGGCCGCGCCCCGCGCGGACCTCTCCCCAACGACAGCGGAGGATCTGCCGCTTGAGAACAAAGGATAATGCCATGGAGCGAACCAAGACCGTCCGCAAGGCCGTCATCCCGGTTGCCGGCAACGGCACCCGTTTCCTGCCGGCCACCAAGGCCATGCCGAAGGAAATGCTGACCATCGTCGATCGCCCGGTCGTGCAATATGCGCTCGACGAGGCACGCGAGGCAGGCATCGAGCACGTCGTCTTCGTCACCAGCCGCAACAAGCAGGTCATCGAGGACCATTTCGACGACACGCCGGAGCTGATCTCCTCGCTGGAGCGCTCCGGCAAGGACGCCGCGGTCAGCGAACTCGGCCGGCTGCTGCCGGCGGCGGGTGCGGTGAGCTTCACCCGCCAGCAGGCCCCGCTCGGCCTTGGCCATGCGGTCTGGTGTGCGCGTGACCTCATCGGCGACGAACCCTTCGCGCTGCTCCTGCCGGACATGGTATCCTTCGGCCCGCGCGGCTGCCTTTCCGGCCTGATGGACCTTTATGGCGAGGTCGGCGGCAATGTGGTTGGCGTCGAACAATGCGCGCCCGAGGAGACCTCGCAATACGGCATCGTCGGCAGGGGCTTGGGCGTGCGCCATGGCTTTGCCGTCACCCACATGGTCGAGAAGCCGGCGCCGGGCACGGCACCGTCCAATCTCTTCCTTAACGGGCGTTACATCCTCCAGCCGGAAGTGTTCGGCCATCTCGCCCGCCAGCAGCGCGGCGCCGGCAACGAGATCCAGTTGACCGACAGCATGCTGAAGCTCTCCGCCACGCAGTCCTTCCATGCCCATCTCTACGAGGGGCGGACCTATGATTGCGGTTCGAAACAGGGCTTCATCGAGGCGAATGTCGCCTTCGCGCTGGCCCGGCCGGAGCTCGGTGGCGCGCTCGTCGCGCCCCTGCGTGATCTCGTCATGGCCCACGGCGGCGGCGTGCGCGCCGCCTGACGCGAGACCCCGGGCCGGGCTTGCCGGCCCGGGGTCCTCCCAGGGCAAAGCAGCGACCCATGAGCCGAAAGGCAGAACGGAGCCCCATGCACCACCGCACCGTGCCGTACGGCAGTCTTTTCCGCAGGGAGCCGGATACGTCCGACAGCTTCATCGATCTCAACCGCCTGATGACGATCCTCATGCGGCGGGCGCGGCTGATCGCGCTCTCCGTCGTCGTGGCGCTGGCGCTTGGCGTCCTGTATCTCGTTTTCGCGACGCCGCTCTATACGGCGATGACCCAGATCCTGCTCGACGAAGACCTGTCGCGGTATGCCGAGGAGGCCGAGACCACGCCGCAAAGCAGCCAGCAGGCGGACACGCGCCTTGCCAGCGCCATCGAGATTCTGAAATCGGGCCGGCTGGCGCTGCGCGTGGTCGATGATCTCGATCTTTCGCAGAACGAGACGATCCTCAACCCGCCGCAATCGCCTGTCTCGCTCGCCAAGGGCTGGGTCAAGTCACTTGCCTCCCTGGGCTCTGGTGGGGCCGCCCCCTCGGCAGAGGCGGAAGCAGAGGGCCGGCGGCAGAAGGCGGCAGCGATGCTGCAGCAGGGCCTCGGCGTCGAGCGTGTCGCGCGCAGCTCCGTCGTCGCGGTGTCCTTCCGCTCACCCGACCCGCAGCTTTCGGCGACCATTGCAAAAGCCTATGCCGAGGCCTTCTTTGCCGAGCAGCTCAGCGCCAATGTCCATGCCAGCGAACAGGCCAGTGCCTGGCTGCAGGAACGGCTTGCCGATATCCAGCAGCGCTCGCAGGCAGCCGCGCTGGAGGTCGAGCGCTACCGCAACGAGAACGGCCTGACCGCTGCGCGCGGAGAGCTCATGTCGGAGCAGCAGCTTGCCGACCTCAACAGCCAGCTCATCGTGGCGCAGGCGGATGCGGCAAGTGCTTCCGCCCGCTACAACCAGTTTCGCGCCATCGTCGAGCAGGGGCCGGAAAGGGCGGTCGCCAATGCGACCATCCCGGCGCGGCAGGGTGACAATTCCATCGTGCAGGACCTGCGCGGCCGCTACAACGCCGTCGTCAAGCGCGAGGGGGAGATCACCCGTTCCTTCGGCGCCGACCATCCCCAGGCGACGGCACTCCGGGCCGAGAAGGAAGATCTCGCCCGGCAGATCTACCAGGAACTACAGCAGCTGACGGCGAGCTACCGAAACGACTACGACGTCGCCCGCTCGCGGGAGATTTCGCTGCGCGAAAGCATCGAGAAGGTCGCTGGCAGCAATGCCGAAGCGAACCGTTCCTCCGTGCAGCTGCGCACACTGGAACAGAAGGCCACGGCGCTGAAGACGCTGTCGGACGCCTATCTTGCCCGCTACGAGCAGGCGACACAGCAGCAATCCTTCCCCATCGCCAAGGCACGGGTGATTTCCGACGCCGGCGTGCCGACGGCGGCCTCCAGTCCGAGCAGGACGCTGACGATAGGCCTGTCGCTGGTGCTCGGCCTGATGGGCGGCGGTGCGCTGACCTTCCTGCAGGAAATGCGCGAGCGCTCCTTCCGGGTCGGCAACGACATCCGCGCCGTGCTGGGACTGCGCCCGCTCGGATACCTGCCGCTGGTCGGCGCCCGCAAGGAGTGCGCGCAGCCCGCCCGGCCTGAGGACGGCGGTGCGGACGAAGGCGACGTCATTCCCTTCGAGCGCATGACGCGCATCGTGCTCGACGCGCCGGGCTCGGCTTTCGCCGAGACCCTGCGTCATGCCCGGCTCGCCAGCGACATGATGCTGCATGGACGGGAAAGCCGCGTGATCGGCATCGTCTCCGCCCTGCCGCAGGAGGGAAAGTCCACCGTCGCGATCAACTTCGCCGCGCTGCTCGCCGCCAGTGGCAAGCGCACGCTGCTGATCGACGCGGACCTGCGCCGGCCGAGCCTGACCGGCATGCTGAACCCTGCCCCGCAGGCGGGCCTCGTGGAGGTGCTGCTCGGGCAGGCCGCCTGGAACCAGGCCATCAAGGTCGACCGCCGCAGCAAGCTTGCCGTCCTGCCGGCCGGTGGCCGCATGCGCGGCGGCGAGGTCCACCACCCCAACGAGCTGATGGCCTCCGCCGGCATGAAGCGGCTCTTCGACGAGCTGCGCCAGACCTTCGACTACGTCATCGTCGATCTCGCGCCGCTCGCCCCTGTCGTCGACGTGAAGACCTTCGAGCCGCTGGCCGACGGCTTCCTCTTCGTGGTGGAATGGGGCAAGACCCCCTCGCCGCTGGTGCGCGACCTGCTTACCGCCGAAAGCCGCATCGAGGCCAAGATCGTCGGCGTCGTGCTCAACAAGACGGACATGACGGCGCTCTCCCGCTACAGCGATTTCGGCGCGGCGGAGAAATATCGCAGCCTCTACGATCAGTATTGCACCGATTCCGTCCCGCCGGTGCCCGCGCGGCAGAAGAGCGCGCCGACGCAAGGGTGACGCTGCGGGTCTGGCCTGACAGGTCGGGCCCGCACTGCTAGTCTCCCGTCGCCGAGCACTGGTAGAGGGAGGCCCCCGTCTGCGCATCCACACCGGACAGGCTGACATTGTAGCCCCACAGCCGGCGCACATGGGCGAGGGTCGCGTCACGGTCGGTCTCGTTAAGCAGGATGCCGCTCTTCACGCGGTGGCGCAGCCGAAGCTGCCGGTCGCCCAGGAGGTCGACATCGACCACCTGGATGTCCGGCCGGTTGACGCCGGGATCGTAGTTGCGGGCGAGTGCGGCGCGCACAGCGGAGTAGCCCCGCTCGTCGTGGATGGAGGCGACCTCGCAGAACCGTTCGTCGGCACGGTCGGTGAGGTGGAACAGGCGGAAGTGGCGCATCAGCGTCGGGCTGAGATATTGCAGGATGAAGGATTCGTCGCGGTGGTTTTCCCAGGCGTCGAGCAATGTCGCCCGCCAGTCGCCATTGCCGGCGATGGTGGGAAACCAGTCCCGGTCCTCATCGGTCGGCCGGGTGCAGATGCGTTCGATGTCCTGCATCATCGCAAAACCGAGTGCATAGGGATTGAGACCCGAAAAGCGCGGATCGTCGAAATCCGGCTGGAACACCACATTGGCGTGGCTCGCCAGCAGCTCCAGCATCGCGCCCTCGCTCATCCTGCCCTGGTCGAACAGCCGGTTGATGATGAAATAGTGCACGAAGGTGGCGCAGCCCTCGTTCATCACCTTGGTCTGGCCCTGCGGATAGAAATACTGGGCGATGACACGCACGATGCGCAGGATCTCACGCTGCCAGGGTTCGAGGATCAGGCTGTGTTTTTCCAGGAAGTAGAGCAGGTTCTCTTCCGGCAGGTTCAGCGCCTGCTTGCGCTCCAGCGCCTCCTGCTCGGCCGCCTCGATGCCGGCATGGCCGTTGGTGGTGGGCAGGGTGCGCCAGAGGTCGCTGTAGGTCTGTTCCTCGTATTCCAGCCGCTCACGCGCCCGCTCGGTCACCTTCTCCGAGGATAGCCGCGGCGGGCGGCGATAGTGGAAGACGCCCTGGTCCATCAGGGCATGCGCCGCGTCGAGAATCTCCTCCACTGCCGCCGTGCCGTGCCGCTCCTCGCATCTGGCGACGTATTTCTTGGCGAAATCCATGTAGCCGAGGATGGCGCTCGCATCCGTCCACTGGCGGAACAGGTAGTTGTTCTTGAAGAAATGGTTGTGGCCGAAGGAGGCATGGGCGGTGACGAGCGCCTGCATCGGCATGGTGTTCTCTTCCATGAGATAGGTGATGCAGGGATTGGAATTGATGACGAGTTCATAGGCGAGCCCGCGGTAGCCCTTGCGGTAGAGATGGCTTTCGAAGACGAAGCGCTTGCCGAAGGACCAGTGCTGATACATCAGCGGCATGCCGACCGAGGAATAGGCGTCCAGCATCTGCTCGGAGGAGATGACCTCGATCTGGTTCGGGTAGACGTCGAGCCCCATTTCGCCGAGGGCGATCGTCTCGATCGCGTCATAGGCCCGCGACAGGGTCGCGAAGTTCCATTCGGAACCGTTGAACAGCAGGGAAGAGGCCGGTCGCTTCGCCATCCCTATGCTCCCCTCAGACGCGCGCGGCGCGGGGTTGGTGCCGGGCGAAGAGCTTGCGGAAGACGGGGTAGATGTCGGCGGGCCGGGAAATGCGCGTCATCTGGAAGTTCGGTACCGCTCCGTCGACGGTGCGATAGGCGCGCCACAGCGACGTGCCGTTGTCGGTGGTGCCGAAGATCTCGCTTTCGCGCTCGTCGATGATCTCGACATAGGCATAATACTGGCAAAGCCGCATCAGCTCGTCGCGCAGCAGCGAGGCGCAACGCTCGGAATCGCCATTGGCATTGTCGCCGTCCGAGGCCTGTGCGGCGTAGATGTTCCAGATGTTGGAAGGATAGCGGTCCATGATGATGCGCTGCATCTCCTCCAGCGCGGTGGAGACGACCGTTCCCCCGCTCTGCTTGCTGAAGAAGAAGGTCTCCTCGTCCACCTCGTGTGCCTCGTCCGTGTGGCGGATGAAGACGATGTCGATCCGCTCGTAGCGGCGCTTGAGGAAGAGATGCAGCAGAACGAAGAAGCGTTTTGCCAGATCCTTCTCGCGTTCGCCCATCGAGGCGGAGACATCCATCAGGCAGAACATCACCGCGCTCGCATTGGGCTGCGGTTTGCGCTCGTAGCGATTGAACCGCACGTCGACCGGGTCGACATAGGCGATGCGTCGACGCCGGCGTTCCAGCACCTCCAGCTCCTGGCGCAGCTGCGTGAGCCGGTTGCGCTGCGGCAGCGACAACCGCTCCTCTGCTTCCAGTTCGGCGATCTCGTCGGCAAGCACCCGGCATTCCCGTTCGCTCGGGCGGCGCAGCGCCATGCGGCGCCCGAAGCTGTTGCGCATGGTGCGCCCGACATTGATGTTGGTGGGCGTGCCTGACGTCGTCAGCCCGGCGCGGTGCGGCTTGTAGGTGACGGTTTCCCGGAGGTTGAGCTTCACGAGGTCCGGAAGCTCCAGATCTTCGAAGAAGAGGTCCAGCACCTCTTCGCGGGACAGGATGAAGAGGAAGTCGTCCGCCGCCTCGCCGCGCCCCGGGCCGCGTCCGTTGCCCCCGCCGCCGGCGCCCGCCTCGGGCTTGCGGATCTTGTCACCCGGCGAGAAGGTCTGGTTGCCGGGCAGCACATGATGGCGTTCACCGCTGACGCCGGAGTGGCGGAAGCTCGGCTCGTCCGCGCCGCGCCGTGGGATCGGCACGCCATGGGCCGCGTCCACGTCGGCGATCTTGTCGGACTTCACCTGGTCGCGGATCGTGCGCTTCAGTTCGTCATGCACGCGCTTGAGGAAACGCTGCCGATTGCCGAGGCTCCGGTCCTTGGGATTGAGCCGGCGGTCGATGAAATGAGGCATACGCCAATCCCCCGCTTCGGCATGGTCAGCCGGCCTTGTTCACGCGCATGTACCAGTCGACGAGCCGGCGGACCTGGCGGCTCGTATAACCGCGCGCCGTCATGCGCTGGACGAATTCGGCGTGCTGCTTCTCGGTCGTGCTGTCCTTCTTCGAGCCGAAGCTGATGACGGGCAGGAGATCCTCGACCTGTCCGAACATGCGCTTCTCGATGACTTCCCGCAGTTTCTCGTAGCTCGTCCAGGCAGGGTTGCGCCCGTTGTTGCGGGCGCGGGCGCGCAAGGTGAACTTCACCACCTCGTTGCGGAAGTCCTTGGGATTGGCGATGCCGGCCGGCTTTTCGATCTGCGACAGCTCGCTGTCGAGGATCTCGCGGTTGAGGATCTGGCCCGTGTCGGGATCCTTGAAGTCCTGGTCTTCCAGCCAGGCATCGGCATAGGCGATGTAGCGGTCGAAGAGGTTCTGGCCGTATTCGCTGTAGGATTCCAGATAGGCCTTCTGGATCTCGTGGCCGATGAACTCGGCATAGCGGGCGGCAAGCTCGGAGCGGATGAAGTCGAGATAGTTTGCCTCGACCTCCTTGGGAAACTGCTCGCGCCGGATCGCCTGTTCGAGGATGTACATGAGGTGCACGGAATCGGCCGCCACCTCCTTGGTGTCGTAGTTGAAGGTTTCCGACAGCACCTTGAAGGCGAAACGCGTGCTGATGCCCGTCATGCCCTCGTCGATGCCGGCGGCATCGCGGTATTCCTGCAGCGATTTCGCCTTGGGGTCGGTGTCCTTCAGGTTCTCGCCGTCATAGACCCGCATCTTCGTGTAGGTCGGCGAGTTCTCGTGCGGGGAAAGGCGCGTGGCGACGGTGAATCGGCTGAGGTTTTCCAGCACTTCCGGCGCACAGGGGCTGTCGGCCAGCTCGCTCTCGCGCAGCAGTTTTTCGTAGATCAGCCGCTCCTCGGTAACGCGCAGGCAATAGGGTACTTTCACGACGAGGATGCGGTCGAGGAAGGCCTCGTTGTTCTTGTTGTGCTTGAACTGCAGCCATTCGGACTCGTTGGAATGGGCGAGCACGATGCCCTGATAGGGGAAGGCGCCGAAATTCTCCGTGCCGTTGTAGCTGCCCTCCTGTGTTGCGGTCAAAAGCGGATGCAGCACCTTGATCGGCGCCTTGAACATCTCGACGAATTCGAGCAGCCCCTGTGTCGTGCGGTTGAGGCCGCCGCTGTAGGAATAGGCGTCGGGATCGGCCTGGCTGAAATTCTCGAGCTGCCGGATATCCACCTTGCCGACGAGCGCGGACACGTCCTGGTTGGTCTCGTCGCCCGGCTCCGTCTTGGCGATGGCGATCTGCCGCAGCCGCGAGGGCATCAGCTTGACGACGCTGAACCTGGAGATGTCGCCGCCGATCTCGTCCAGCCGCTTGGTCGCCCAGGGCGAGATGAGGCCGGTAAGCCGGCGCTGGGCGATGCCGTATTTGTCTTCCAGCAGTTCGCCCATCCGCTCGCGGGAAAACAGGCCGAGCGGCGATTCGAAGACCGGGCTGATCTTGCCGTCGATGGCGAGCGTATAGATCGGCTGCTCTTCCATCAGCTTCTTGAGGCGCTCGGCGAGCGAGGACTTGCCGCCCCCGACCGGCCCCAGAAGGTAGAGGATCTGCTTGCGCTCCTCCAGTCCCTGGGCGGCATAGCGGAAATAGCCGACGATGCGTTCGATCGTGTCTTCCATGCCGAAGAAATCGGCAAAGGCGGGGTATATCTTGATGGTACGGTTGGCAAAAACCCGGCCGAAACGCTCGTCCGCACTGGTATCGACGAGGGTCGGCGCGCCGATCGCCGCCACCATGCGCTCCGGCGCTGTGGCGTAGAGGCTCTTGTCGTCGCGGCAGGCCAACAGGTATTCCTGAAGGCTCAATTCTTCTTGTGCTGTACTCGCGTATACCTTTGAAAACAGGTCGAAAACGTCGCTGCCAGTGGTTCCCATGGAACCCTCCCGCGGTCGTTAGCCGGGAGTGTCGAATCTCCCGCGTATAGTGTACGCCGGAACGCAATCGACTGCAATTTGTTCCCCGCATTCTTCAAGCGAATGTGTGAAATCTCCCTCTATCCGTGACCGGCCCCGTTCATGCCGCCTAGCGCGCGCCGCGGTCGAAGGTCGCCGGCCCGAGACCGCGCTGGCGCAGCACGCTGCGCGCCACTTTTTCCGTTGGCGTGCGGGGCAGCGGGGCATCGGTGATCTCGATATAGCGCGGCACCATGTGGCGTGGTGCGCTGGTCCTGAAATGCTCGAGCAGGCCGGCCGCATCGAGCATCGAGCCGGCACGGCGGAAGGCCACCACCATGATATCCTCCTCGGTGAATTCGGAAGCGATGCCGAAGGCGGCGCTTTCGACGATGTCGGGATGCTGCTCGGCCAGCATCTCCACCTCGTAGGCGGAGATGTTCTCGCCGCGGCGGCGGATCGCCTCGTTCAGCCGGTGCTTGAAGTAGAGCCAGCCGTCCGCGTCCATCACGCCGGCATCACCGGAATGATACCAGAGATTGCGCAGCGTCTCGACCGTCTTGGCCTCGGCGCGATAATAGCCGGAAAACATGCTCCAGCTCTTCTTGGGGCGTGAGACGATCTCGCCGATGCTGCCGGGCGGCAGCGGGCGGTCCTTGTCGTCGACGACGGCCACCTCCCAGTCGGGATGCGCCCGGCCGCAGGAACCGGGCCGCGTGTCGTCCACGGTGTCGAGCGTCACGAAGCTGGTCTCCGTCTGGCCGTAGCCCGTGACAAGGCGCATGCCGAAGCGGTCCTCGAACGCCGCCTGGTCCGGCACCATGGGAATGCACTGGCAGACCCGCACGGGGTTGTCGCCGTCGTGCCCTTCCTGCGGCGCGCGCATGAGGATGACGGCCATGGCGCCGAGAAGGTTCGTCGCCGTCGCACCGCTGTCGCGCACCTGCGCCCAGAAGCGCGAGGCGCTGAACCCGTCGGCGAGCGTTGTTCGCGTGCCGTAGATCAGCGGCAGATAGACGCCGAACATCTGCGCATCGGTGTGGAACAGCGGCAGGGCGGAAAAGTAGCTGTCATCCGTGTTGTAGCCCAGATTGGCGGCCATCGCCGCCGCCCAGGCGTAACAATGGTGGTGCGACATCAGCGCGCCCTTGGCCGGGCCCGTCGTACCCGACGTATAGAGGATCGCCATCGGATCGCTGTAGTGCACGGCCGAAAGGTCGAGGCCGGCGGGTGGCGCGAGGCATTCCTCGAAATGCAGGATGCGGTCGATCCGGATCCCCGCCGCGCGCGCTGCCGCGGGATCGGCGCCGACGAGGATGAGCGTGCGGAGCGCCGGCAGCCGGTCCTGCACGATGGCGAGTTCCGGCAGGACGCCCGCATCGGCGACCAGCACCTCCGCCCCGCAATTGTTGAGGTTGTGGCAGAGCAGGTCGCCCTTCAGCCCCGGATTGTTCGGCACCTCGATTGCGCCGAGGCTGGAGGCGGCGAACCAGGTGGCGACGAGTTCGAGGCAGTTCGGCAGCAGCATCGCCACCCGGTCGGCGCGGCCGACGCCCAGCCGGCGAAGACCGCCGGAAAGCCGGCAGGTGAGGGTCAGCATCTCCTCGAAGCTCGCCGTGCGGCCGCAGATATCGATGAAGGGACGGGAGCCGAAACGTTCGGCCTGCGCGACGAGGATCTTCGGCAGGACACGCTCTTCGATCGCATCGTCGTGAAGGCCCGGGATGGCCGAAAGGGAAGAGAAGGCGGGGAGGATGGACACGGTCAGAACCCTTTTGCCTTTGCCTGCGCCGCGGGAGAGAGAAAGCCGCGAACCGTGGCCGCCGTCTCCTGCGCCATCGCGTCTTCGAGGGAGGAATGAAAGCCGTCATTGATGGCGCGCTTGACATCCGCCACCGCACCCGCCGGACGGTCGGCGATCGCAAGAGCGAGGCGCCTGGCTTCGTCGAGCAGCGTATCGTCGGGCACGACCTTCCAGGCGATGCCGGTCTCCAGCGCCTTTTGCGCATCGTGGCGTTCGCCGAGGATGAGCAGTTCCTTGGTGACCTGCGGGCCGACCTGTTTCGTCAGGAGCGCGGTCACGCCGCCCGTCACGAACAGGCCGTAGCCGACTTCGGGGAAGAACCAGCGGGTGTTCTCGGCAAAGAGCCGGAAATCGCAGTTGATCGCCCATTCCAGCGCGCCGCCGACACACCAGCCATGCACGGCAGCGATCACGATCTTGCGCGAGCGCATGACATGGAGCGTGACGGCCTGGATGGCCTCCACCCAGTCCTCGGTCTCGGCCTTCGACGCGGTCTGTGCATCGAGGTCCTTGAGATCGTCGCCCGAGCAGAAGGCCCGGCCGGCGCCATTGAGGATGACCGCGCGGATATCGTCGTTCGCCTCGGCGGCGGAAAGCGCTGCGATCAGCCTGTCGACGAGCGGCCGGTTCATGGCGTTCAGCCGCTCCGGCCGGTTGAGCGTGATCCAGGCGATCGGCCCTTCGAGGGTGATGAGGACAGTGTCGTTCATCGCCCCGCCTCACACGATCATCGGTTCGGAATAGGCGCCCCAGACACCGCGCAGCGCGGTGCAGATCTCGCCGAGCGTCGCCTTCGCCTTGACCAGTTCGATGGTCTTCGGCAGCAGGTTCATGTCCTCCGACCGGGCCTGCTCGACGAGTTCCTGCATCAGGACCTTGATGCGCGCATCGTCCCGGTTGGCCCGGACGATCTTCAGGCGATCGACCTGAAGCTGCGTGCAATGATCGTCATAGGGGTGGATATGGACATCCGCCGTGCTGCTCGCCTCGTCGGCGAACTTGTTGACGCCGACGGAAATCTTCTCCCCGGAATCGATCTTCTTGAAGGTGGCATAGGCGGAATCGGCGAGCTTCTGCTGGAACCAGCCTTCTTCCACCAGTTTAACCGCGCCGCCACGCTCTTCCACCTCGTCGAGCATCTTCCAGATCTCGGTCTCCATGTCCTTGGTCAGCCGCTCGATGAAGTAGGAGCCGCCGAGCGGGTCGATCACCGAAGTGACGTTGATCTCCTCGCGGATGATCTGCTGGGTGCGGATGGCAAGTTTCATCGCCTCCTCGGTGGGGATGGCGAAGGCCTCGTCGAGGCCGTTGGTGTGCATGCTCTGGCAGCCGCCGAGCACCGCGCCAAGCGCCTGGATGGCGGTGCGCATCAGGTTGTTGTGGTGCTCGACCTTGGTGAGGCTCATCGCGGCCGTCTGCACATGGACGCGCAGGCGCATGGATTCCGGCTTCTGGGCCTTGAAACGCTCCGTCATGATCTTCGCATAGACGCGCCGCGCGGCGCGGAACTTGCAGATCTGCTCGAAGAAATCCTGGTGGCTGATGAAGAAGAACGACAGGCGCGGCGCGAAATCGTCGATATCCATGCCTGCCTTCGTCACCTCCTCGCAATAGGCGATGGTGAAAGCCATGGTGAAGGCGATCTCCTGCAGTGCATTGCCGCCGACATCGGAGAGATGGTAGCCGCTGAGGCTGACCGGATTGATCTTCGGCGTCGCCTTGGCGCTGTACATGATGAGGTCGCGCAGCAGCCGCACGGCGGGGCGGACGGGATAGATCCACTCCTTCTGGGCGACATATTCCTTCAGCGGATCGGCCTGCAGCGTGCCGGTCAGCTTGTGCAGGTCGCAGCCGCGCTGCTCCGCCACCGCGACGAACATGGCATAGACCACCCAGGCCGAGGGGTTGATCGTCAGCGAGACGGAGATCTTTTCTAGGTCGATGCCGTCGAACAGCCGGTCGATATCGTCCATCGTGTCGATGGCGACGCCGACGCGGCCGACCTCGCCGAAGGCCATCGGGTCGTCGGAATCAAGCCCCAGCAGCGTCGGCAGGTCGAAGTCGGTGGAGAGGCCGGTCTGGCCGGTCTGGATCATGTACTTGTAGCGCTGGTTCGTCGCCTCGGGATTGCCGAAGCCGGCGACCTGACGGATCGTCCAGGGGCGGCCGCGATACATCGTCGGATAGACGCCGCGGGTGAAGGGATAGGCGCCGGGAAAACCGAGCTCCTCGGCCGGAATGTCGGCAACGTCGGCGGCCGTATAGATGCGCTTCAGCGGGATGCCGCTTTCCGTCTCGTAGACGTCCTTTTCCTCCGGCCGGTTCTTCAGGAAGGCGGCAAGGGCGCCCTCCTCCCATTCCGCCTGGCTTTCGCGGACGGCGTCGATGGCGGGCGCGGAGAAGAGATGGGCGTTGTTCATGGGGTTTCCTCCCAACCCAGAAGGGCGCGGGCGACGACGGAAGGGTCCATCCGCCGTTCCGCCACCGCCCGGATCTGCCGTTCGAGCGTTTCGGGTGCTTGCTGGAATTTCTGCTGAAAGAGATGGCGGGCCGTGCCGAGGATGCGGGTGCGGCCCATGGCGCGCTGGCGCTCGGCCCGTTCGCCGCTCTCGTTGAGATGCGCCCAGTGCGCGTCGATGGCGTCCTTCAATTCGCCGACGCGTTCGCCGGAAATCGAGCTGATGGGCAGGACCGGCGATGTCCAACGGGAATCGTGGTGGTCCCCGCCGAGCGCCAGCATGCCGCGCAGCGCCGAGACCGTCGCGGCCGCCTCCGGCTTGTCGCATTTGCTGACGGCATGGATGTCGGCGATCTCGAGAATGCCGGCCTTGATCGCCTGGATGTCGTCGCCGAGGCCCGGGGCGGAGAGTACGACGACGGTATGCGCGGCCGTGACCACCTCCACCTCGTCCTGCCCGACGCCCACGGTCTCGATGATGACGGGGTCGTAGCCCGCCGCATCCAGCACGTCGACCGCCTGGAGCGTCGCGCGCGTCAGCCCGCCGAGATGGCCGCGGGTCGCCATGCTGCGCACGAAGGCGCCGCCGGCCGCCGCCGTCTCGCTCATGCGCACGCGGTCGCCGAGGATCGCCCCGCCGGAATAGGGGCTGCTCGGATCGACGGCGATGACGCCGACCTTGTGGCCTTCGGCGGCATAGGCCTTGATCAGCGCCGAAACGAGGGTCGACTTGCCCGCCCCCGGAACGCCGGTAATGCCGATGATATGGGCGTTGCCGCCAAGCCGGTAGAGTTCCGCGAGCGCCGCGGCGGCTTCGGGATAGCCCTCCTCCGCGCGCGAAATCATCCGGGCGATGGCGATGGCCCGGCCCGCCAGCACGTCCTTCACCAGGTCGGCTGACGGGACATAGGTCGCCCGCCGCGGTTTTGCGGAATGGGTGACGACCGTCATATCCGGCCACGTGCCGTGACGAGATCGGTGATCGTCGTGACGATCAGGTCAGAACGGGCCTCCTGGGGAACGATGGCATCGACGCCGCCCTCCAGCAGAGCGGGATAGTCCTGCTCGGGAATGACCCCGCCGGCGACGACGAGGATGTGCCCGGCCCCCTCCTCGCGCAGGCAGCGGCCGAGTTCCCGGAACAGCGGGACATGCGAGCCGGAGAGCAGGCTGACGCCGATGACGTCGACATCCTCCTGGATCGCCGCCTGCACGACGTCCTTCGGTGTCTTGTAGAGGCCGGTGTAAACGACCTCCATGCCCGCATCGCGCAGGATGCGCGCCACCACCTTGGCACCCCGGTCATGGCCGTCGAGGCCGAGCTTGGCGACGAGGACGCGGATGGTGTCGGGGGTCTCGTCCGGCCCGGTGGAAAGGCTTTCGCCGGCAAGGGTCGCGTCGCGCATCCGTTCTTTCTCCCTACTCGGCCGCGATGCCCGGCGCGCGGGCACCGGAAACGGAAGCGGCCTCGATAGACTGGGCGATGATGCGCAGGCCGATGTCGATCTCCTCCTCGGAAATCGTCAGCGGCGGCGCGATGCGGAACACGCCGCCCATGCCGGGCAGCTTGACGATGTTCATGCTGAGCCCGCGCCGGAAGGCTTCCGCGGCGATGCGACTGCCGAGCTCGTGGTCGGCGCTGCGGTCCGGATTGACGATCTCGACGCCGAGCATCAGACCGCGGCCGCGCACGTCGCCGACACAGTCGAAGCGCTGCTTGAGCTGCGACAGGCCCTCGAAGAGCCGCGCGCCAAGCCGGCCGGCGCGCGCGACGAGCCCTTCCTCCTCCACGATGTCGAGCACGGCGAGGCCCACGGCTGCCGGCAGCGGATCGGAGACATGGGTCGTGTAGAAGAGGTAGCCCTTCTCATGGGCGATGTCCTCGATCTCCGCCGTCGTCATGACGGCCGCCAAAGGCAGGCCGGCACCGATCGTCTTGGAGAGCGTCAGGATATCGGGCGTCACGCCGTCGCGCTGGAAGGCGAACATGGTGCCCGTGCGGCCGATGCCGGTCTGGGCCTCGTCGAGGATGAGCAGCATGCCGCGCTCGCGGCACTTTTCCTTCAGCGCGGCCAGATAGCCGAGCGGCAGTTCCAGCAAGCCGCCGCTCGACAGGATCGGCTCGGCGATGAAGGCGGCAAGGCAGCCGACCGACTGGCTGTCGATCAGCCCGAAAGCGTCGTCGAGTTCGGTCTTCCAGTCGAGGCTGCCATCCGCATGGCGGAAGCGCGGGCGGAAGGTATTCGGCGCGGGAATGGTGAGCGAGCCCACCATGGCGGGGCCGTAACCCTTGCGGCCGGCGCTGTAGGTGGCCGAGCTCGCGGCGCCCGTCATGCCGTGCCAGCTCTTGGAGAAGGCGACGATCTCGTGCCTGCCGGTGACCAGCTTGGCCATGCGGATGGCCGCTTCGTTGGATTCCGCGCCGGTCGACAGCAGCATGACCCGGTCGAGCCCCGGCGCCAGTGCCGCCAGCCGCTCGGCAAGGTTCACGACGGGCCGCGACAGCATGCCGCTGAAGAGATGCGCCACGGCACCCATCTGGCGCTGGACAGTGGCGACGATGTGCGGATGGGAATGACCGACGAGCGCGCTCATCTGGCCGGAGGTGAAATCGAGAATGGGGCGCTCGTCCGCATCGAAGACGAAGCAACCCTCGGCCCGCTCGATGATGGCGGGGTCGAAGCTGCCGCCGTAGCGGATGAGGTGCTTGCGTGCGGCCGCCCAGAAGGCGGGGTCCTGGTTGCGTGACATGTGAGCCTCCGATGCCGTTTCAAAAGCGATACCGGCTGGCAGGGTCTCTGTAAAATTGATAGTATTTGGATTCCGATATAAGGAAAACTGATATGCTGGGGCCGCTGGATCTTCGCCTGCTCATCACCTTCGTCAACGCCGCCCATTCCGGTTCGCTGAGCGCCACGGCCGTGCAGGTCGGCCGCACGCAATCGGCCGTGACGATGCAGATGCAGCGGCTGGAAGAGATGCTGGGGCAGAGCCTCCTGCACCGCAGCGGCAGCGGCGTCCGGCTGACGGGAAGCGGCGAGCGCTTCCTTGCCTATGCCGAGCGTATCCTGAAAATGCATGACGAGGCCGTGTCCGCCTTTTCCCAAAAGGGCCTGCACGGCTCCATCGTCTTCGGCAGCCCGGAAGACTACCTCCTGTCGTTCTTTCCCATGCTCCTGAAAAGCTTCGGCACGCGTTATCCGGATGTCGAGATCAAGGTGCTCTCCGCCCCGACCGCCGAGCTGCGCGCCCTTCTGCCGTCGCGCAAGGTCGACCTGGCGCTGGTCTCGACGCCCAATCTTGCCGATGTGGACAATATCGTGCGGACCGAGCCGCTGGTCTGGGTCGGCAGCAAACCGACGCTGGAGGCGCATGATTTCGGCGATACGGTGCCGCTGGCGCTGCCGGCCTCCAATGCGATGGACCACCGCGCGGCCTGCGAGGCGATGGCGCGGGCGGGGCTTCGCTACAAGATCTCCTATGCCAGCAACAGCCTTGCCGGTCTTATCGGCCTTGCCCGCTCCGGCCTTGCCATCTGCGTCATGACGCAGGAGGCCGTGCCGCCCGACCTCCATATCCTCAACGCGCCGCTGCCGCATCTGCCGCATCTCGGCATGCTGATCGCCTTTGCCGACAGCGACCCGTCGCCCGCGACGAGCGCCTTTGCCGACCATATCCGCGCGGTGTTGCCGACGCTGTGACGCGAACGGCCGCGGCAGGTCTCCCCGCCGCGGCCGCCCTGTTCCCAAGCGATGGCCTGCGACCTATTTCTCGAAATAGGTCGGTTTGCCGTCCTCGCCCTTGCGCCATTCGTAGATGACATAGTCCGGGCGGTTGATGTCGCCCTTGGCGTCGTAGCCGATCTCGCCCAGCGCCGTCGCCCAGGGTCCGCCGGACTTGATGGTCTCGGCGACCTTCTGCGCATCCTCGGCCGAGCCCGTCTTCTCGATGGCGGACGCGATGATCTGCACGGCGATGTAGGAGTAGAGCGTATAGGCTTCCGGTTCGAAGCCGGCGGTGCGGAAGGCCTCGACCACGTCCTTGGCCGCCGGGTTGCGGCGCGGGTCGGGGGCAAAGGTGTTCAGCGTGCCGACGACGGCGTCGCCCGCGATCTGCGCCAGTTCGCTGGAGACCATGCCGTCGCCGGAGAACAGCGTCGCCTTCAGCCCCTGGTCGGCCGATTGGCGCATGATCAGGCCGGCCTCGGTGTGCAGGCCGCCGAAATAGATCAGCGTGACGCCGGCCGCCTTCATTTTGGCGATCAGCGCGGAGAAATCCTTCTCGCCGCCGGTGATGCCTTCATAGAGGACCTCGGTGATGCCCGCGCCGTTCAGCTCCTGCTTTGCGACGTCGACGAGGCCCTGGCCGTAGGGTGTCTTGTCATGGACGATCGCGATCTTCGCGTCCTTGAAATTGGCCGCGATATAGGCCGCCGCCACCCTGCCCTGCTGGTCGTCGCGCCCGCAGGTGCGGAAGGTGTTCCACAGGCTGCGCTCGGTGAATTGCGGGTTGGTCGAGGCAGGCGTGATCTGCAGCACGCCGTTTTCCGCATAGACCTCCGAGGCCGGGATCGAGACGCCGGAGTTGAAATGGCCGACGACATAGTGGACGCCGTCGGCGACGAACTTGTTGGCAACCGAGATGCCCTGCTTCGGATCCGAGACGTCGTCGCCGATGACTATCTTCACCTGTTCGCCGAGCACACCGCCAGCGGCGTTGATGTTGGCGGCCGCCTGCTCGGCGCCCTTGACGAACTGCGCGCCGAAGGCGGCGTTCGGGCCGGTGATGGGGCCGGCGACGCCGATGACGATGTCGGCGAAGGCACTGCCGCCGGACAGGACCAGAGACGTCAGGACCACCGACGACAAGAAGAATTTTTTCATGGATGCGCTCCCAGTTTGGCTGCGGGCGATGGTTGAGGCTTTGCTGCGCTGCCCACGATCGGCGCAGAACGCCATCCGGCGCGTGAAGACACCCGCCAGGCATTCGGTCTTGATGATGTCGGACTGTGTCCGGCGGGTGGTTCGGGCTCCCTGCCCCGCCGGCCGCCCTGTCAGGCGGCGAAGACGCGGCGCCTCGGCCTCATGCCATCCGGCTCCCCTTCTTATGAGAGGGGATGATGCGGCGGAGAAATATGGTATGCAATGACCGAAGGTTTCAGATTTCGTGATCGCTTTTGCCATAGGGATGGAGGGCAGGCCGCATGGAACGCCGCATGATCGCGCCCTGTTTCATGGACGACACGCTCGAATGCCTGCGGCGGCAGGGGGTGGAGGCCGCGCCGCTTCTCGCCGAAGCGGGCCTTCCGCCGGTCATCACCGGCCCCATTCCGGCTGAGCGATACGGTGCCTTCTGGCACGCGGTGGCCCGCACCATGGACGACGAGTTCTTCGGCGAAGGCGCGCGGCCCATGCGTGCCGGCTCCTTCGCGCTGCTCTGTCAGGCCATCCTCTCGACGGCGACGCTGGAACATGCACTACGGCGGGCCCTGCGGTTCCTCAAGGTCGTGCTCGACGACCCCCGCGGCACGCTGGTCGTCGAGGAGGGGCTGGCGCAGATCGTGCTGAGGGATGCGGGCGGGCCGCGCTCGGCCTTCGCCTACCGTACCTTCTGGATCATCGTGCACGGGGTCAATTGCTGGCTGATCGGACGGCGGCTGCCGATCCGCTGGGTCGATTTCCGCTGCAGCGCGCCGCCGGCCGGCACCGACTACCGCCTGTTCTTCGGCGCGCCGGTGCGCTTCGACCAGCCGGAGACGCGGCTGGTCTTCGATGCGGAGTTCCTGAACCTGCCGACCATCCGCGACGAGCGCGCGCTGAGGGAATTTCTCCGCCACGCGCCGGGCAATCTCCTCGTTCGCTACCGACATGACATGGGCCTGTCGGCCGCCATCCGCCAGCGTCTCGGCGGCCTCGCGCCGCAGGCCTGGCCGGGTTTCGAGGAGCTGGCCGGACGCATGCGCATTCCCGCGCCGAGCCTGCGGCGGCGGCTGAAGCTGGAGGGGCAGACCTATCGGGAGATCAAGGATGACCTGCGCCGCGCGCTCGCCATGGAGGCGCTTGCGGACGGCCATGCCAATGTCACGCAGCTTGCCGCCGACCTCGGCTTTTCCGAGCCGAGCGCCTTCTACCGCGCCTTCCGCAAGTGGACCGGGAAATCCCCGGCCGTCTTCCGGCGCAGCGCGGGCGAGATGGAGGCGTAGGGTGGCCTCCCGTCAGTTCTCCTCGAACTCGACGAGCGTGCCCTGGAAATCCTTGGGATGGGCGAAGACGACGGGATTGCCGTGTGCGCCGATCTTCGGCTCACCGCCGCCGAGCAGACGGATGCCGTTCGCCGTCGCCGTGCCGATGGCCGCCGAAATGTCGTCCACGTCGAAGCAGACATGGTGGATGCCGCCCGCCGGCTGGCGCTCCAGAAAGGCGGCGATGGGCGAATTCGGCCCCAGCGGCTCCAGAAGCTCGATCTTGGTGTTCTCGAACTCCACGAAGACGATGCGCACGCCGTGTTCCGGCAGCTCCTGCGGCTCGGTCGTGGTGACGCCGAGATCGCGGTAGCGGCTGGCCGCCGCTGCCAGATCCGGGACGGCGATGGCGATATGGTTGACGCGCTTCAGCATGCTGACCTCACTGGTTCCTGCGGCGGCCTTCGATCAGGTCGAGCACCGTCCGGGCGGCATCGAGCACGTTGGTGCCCGGGCCGAAGACGGCGGCCACGCCGTTGTCCATCAGATAGGAGTAGTCCTGCCGCGGGATGACCCCGCCGCAGACGACGATGATGTCCTCGCCGCCCGTCGTCTTCAGGGCCTCGGCAAGCTGCGGCATCAATGTCTTGTGGCCGGCGGCGAGCGAGGAGACGCCGATGACGTCGACCTCCTTCGCGGCGGCCATGGCGGCCGCCTCCTCCGGTGTCTGGAACAACGGCCCCGCCAGAACATCGAAGCCGAGGTCGCCGAAGGCCGAGGCGATCACCTTGGCGCCGCGGTCGTGGCCGTCCTGCCCGAGTTTTGCGACCATGACGCGCGGCTTGCGCCCGAGCTTGGTGGCGACGCCGTCGAGACGTTCGGTCAGGACCGACAGTTCCGGCTCGCCCTCATAGGCCTTGCCATAGATGTTGCGCACGACCTTGGGCTCGGCGACATGGTTGCCGAAGACCGCACGCATGGCATCGGAGATCTCGCCCACGGTGGCTCTGGCGCGGGCACAGTCGACGGCCGCGTCCAGAATGTTGCCCTCGCCGGTGCGGGCGACCTCCTCAAGGCGCGCGAGCGCGGCCGTGACGGCAGCGGAATCCCGCCGGCGCCGGATCGCTTCGAGCCGCTTGATCTGCGACGAGCGGACGGCGGTGTTGTCGATCTCCAGCGTGTCGATCGGCGCCTCGTCCTCCAGGCGGAACCTGTTGACGCCGACGATCACCTCTTCGCCCTTGTCGACCGCTGCCTGCCGGCGCGTCGCCGCCTCCTCGATCAGCCGCTTCGGCAGGCCGGCATCGACGGCCTTCGTCATGCCGCCCATCGCCTCGACGTCCTCGATCAGCGCCCAGGCCTTTTCCGCCAGTTCGTTGGTGAGGCTCTCGACATAATAGGAGCCGGCGAGCGGATCGACGACCTTCGTCACGCCCGTCTCGTTCTGCAGGATGAGCTGGGTGTTGCGGGCGATGCGGGCGGAAAACTCCGTCGGCAGCGCGATCGCCTCGTCGAGCGCATTGGTGTGCAGCGACTGGGTGCCGCCGAGCGCGGCCGACAGCGCCTCATAGGCGGTGCGGATGACGTTGTTGTAGGGGTCCTGCTCCTGCAGCGAGACGCCGGAGGTCTGGCAATGGGTGCGCAGCATCAGCGAGGACGGCTTCTTTGGCTCGAATTCCTGCATGATGCGCGTCCACAGGAGACGCGCCGCGCGCAGCTTGGCAGCCTCCATGAAGAAGTTCATGCCGATGGCGAAGAAGAAGGAGAGGCGCCCGGCGAAATCGTCGACGTCGAGCCCCTTGGCAAGCGCGGCACGGACATATTCGCGCCCGTCCGCCAGCGTGAAGGCCAGTTCCTGTACCAGCGTCGCCCCGGCCTCCTGCATGTGGTAGCCGGAGATCGAGATGGAGTTGAACTTCGGCATCTGCCGCGCGGTATATTCGATGATGTCGGCGATGATCCGCATGGAGGGAGCCGGCGGGTAGATGTAGGTGTTGCGGACCATGAACTCCTTGAGGATGTCGTTCTGGATAGTCCCCGACAGCTTTTCGCGCGGGACGCCCTGCTCCTCGCCCGCCACGATGAAGCTGGCGAGGATGGGGATGACGGCGCCGTTCATCGTCATCGACACGGAGATCTTTTCCAGCGGGATACCGTCGAACAGGATCTTCATGTCCTCGACGCTGTCGATGGCGACGCCCGCCTTGCCGACATCGCCGACGACGCGCGGATGGTCGCTGTCATAGCCGCGATGGGTGGCGAGGTCGAAAGCGACCGACACGCCCTGCTGCCCGGCGGCCAGATTCTTCCGGTAGAAGGCGTTCGAGGCCTCGGCGGTGGAGAAGCCGGCATATTGCCGGATGGTCCACGGCCGCCCCGCATACATGGTCGCGCGCGGCCCGCGCACGAAGGGCGCAAAGCCGGGCAGCGAGGCGAGGTGCTCGATGCCCTCGATGTCGGCGGCGGTATAGAGCGGTTTTACGGCAATGCCCTCGGGCGTCTGCCAGGTCAGCGTTTCCGGCGAGGCCTTCAGCTCCTTCTCGGCCAGCGCCTCCCAGTCGGCGATCGTCTTTTCACTCATCGGGCGCCCTCCTGCCGGCTGCGGTCAAGCTCGTCTGCCATCATTCGAACTCCATGATCAGCTCGTCGACCGCAAGGCTCGCGCCGGGCTCGACGGCAACGCGCTTGACGATCGCGCGTTTTTCCGCGCGCAGGATGTTTTCCATCTTCATCGCCTCGACGACGGCGAGCGCCTGGCCCGCCTCGACGGTATCGCCCGCCTTGGCGCTCACGGACGTGATGACGCCCGGCATCGGGCAGAGCAGCATCTTCGAGGTGTCCGGCGGCTGCTTCTTCGGCATCAGCCGTGCCAGCGCCGCGACCCGGCCCGAGCGGACATGCGCCTTGATATCGATGCCGCGCCAGCGCAGGCGGATGGCCGGGCCGACGAGATCGACCTTCATGCCGACCGTCTCTCCGGCGATGGTGAAGGTGGCGTGCGTGGAACCCGGCACGAAGCTGCCGGCAACGGGAAGCACGGTGCCGTCGGCAAAGCGCACGCTGGCGCCCTCCACGCCGGTTTCCAGCGTCAGGGCAAGCTCGGTCTCGCCGAAGCGCACTACCCAGTCCTTGCCGAGAACGCGGCGGTGGTTGCCGATCGTGCCGGAAATCTGCACGGCGCGCGCCTGCATCACCTGGTTGACGCAGGCGGCGACGGCGGCAAGCACCCGTGCGGCCTCGCCGTCCGGCTCGACGCCGTGGAAGCCGTCCGGGAATTCCTCCGCGATATAGGCGGTCGTCAGCCGCCCCTCGCGGAACCGCGGCTGCTGCATGACGGCCGACAGGAACGGCAGATTGTGACCGACGCCCTCCACCTCGAAACCGTCGAGCGCGCGGGCCATGGCGTCCACCGCCGCAAGCCGGGCCTCGGCTCCTTCCCCTGGCGCCCAGGCGCAGAGCTTGGCGACCATCGGGTCGTAATACATCGAGATCTCGCCGCCCTCGTAGACGCCGGTATCGTTGCGCACGACGGTGCCGTCGGCCGCCTTGCCCTCGGCCGGCGGGCGGTAGCGCGTGAGGCGGCCGATCGACGGCAGGAAGTTGCGGTAAGGGTCCTCGGCATAAAGGCGGCTTTCGATCGCCCAGCCGTTCAGCTTTACGTCGTCCTGGCCGAAAGTGAGCTTTTCGCCGGCGGCGACGCGGATCATCTGCTCGACGAGGTCGATGCCGGTGATGAGCTCCGTCACGGGATGCTCGACCTGCAGGCGCGTGTTCATTTCGAGGAAGTAGAAATTGCGGTTCCCGTCGACGATGAACTCCACCGTACCCGCCGAGTGATAGCCGACGGCCTTTGCCAGCGCCACGGCTTGCTCGCCCATGGCCTTGCGCGTTGCCGCGTCGAGGAAGGGCGACGGCGCCTCCTCGATGACCTTCTGGTTGCGTCTCTGGATCGAGCATTCGCGCTCGCCGAGATAGAGTGTGCTGCCGTGTTTGTCGCCCAGCACCTGGATCTCGATATGGCGCGGCTGGGTGACGAACTTCTCGATGAAGATGCGGTCGTCGCCGAACGAGCTTTTCGCCTCGTTCCGGGAGGACTGGAAGCCCTCGCGCGCCTCCGCGTCGTTCCAGGCGATGCGCATGCCCTTGCCGCCGCCGCCGGCAGACGCCTTGATCATCACGGGGTAGCCGATGCGGGACGCGATCGTCACCGCCTCGTCGGCATCCTCGATCAGGCCCATATGGCCGGGCACCGTGCTGACGCCGGCCTCCGCCGCCAGCTTCTTCGAGGTGATCTTGTCGCCCATCGCCTGGATGGCACCGACCGGCGGGCCGATGAAGGCGACGCCCTCCTTCTCCAAGGCTTCGGCAAAGGCGGCGTTTTCTGACAGGAAGCCGTAGCCGGGATGCACGGCGTCCGCGCCGGTCTTGCGGATGGCGTCGAGGATGCGGTCAATGACGATGTAGGACTGCGCCGACGGCGACGGCCCGATATGCACGGCCTCGTCGGCCATCGTCACATGCAGCGCGTTGCGGTCGGCATCGGAATAGACCGCGACGGTGGGAATACCGAGCCTGCGGGCGGTCTTGATGACGCGGCAGGCGATTTCACCGCGATTGGCAATCAGGATTTTCTTGAACATCAGGTGTCTTCCGGTCCCGGTCTCTTAATCTTTGTATTTCTTCTCATAGGGCATCAGCAGGATGGCCGAGGCCGTCGCGGCCCCGCCGAACAGCGAGGCGAAGGGCACGACAAGCAGGAGGACCGGCATCACCGGGTCCGCCGCGCGGGCGATGCGCGTGCCGATGCCGCCGATGTCGAGGAGAATGACGGCGGCGGCCGTCGCCGCGCCGATCAGGCCGCCGACGAGCGCATGCAGCATCATGAAGCGCAGCATGTGCCAGTGATCCTTGCGCGCCTCCTCCGGCGTCAGTTCCGGCCGTTCCATCCTCTCCGTCCTCGTCAAAGGGGTATCGTGTCGTGCTTCTTCCAGCGCGTCTCCACCTGCTTGTTCTTCAGCGATGCGAAGGCCCGGGCGATGCGCCGGCGCGAGGAATGCGGCATGATCACCTCGTCGATGAAGCCGCGCTCGGCGGCGACGAAGGGATTGGCGAAGCGCTCCTCGTATTCCTTCGTGCGGGCGGCGATCTTTTCCGCATCGCCGAGTTCCGAGCGATAGAGGATTTCAGTTGCGCCCTTGGCGCCCATGACGGCGATCTCGGCGGTGGGCCAGGCATAATTGACGTCGGCGCCGATATGCTTGGAGGCCATGACGTCATAGGCCCCGCCATAGGCCTTGCGGGTGATCAGCGTCACCATCGGGACGGTCGCCTGACTGTAGGCGAAGAGCAGCTTGGCGCCGTGCTTGATGATGCCGTTATATTCCTGTGCGGTGCCGGGCAGGAAGCCGGGCACGTCGACAAGGGTCAGGAGCGGGATCGAGAAGGCATCGCAGAAGCGCACGAATTTCGCGGCCTTGCGGGCGGAATCGATGTCGAGGCAACCGGCCAGCACCATCGGCTGGTTGGCGACGACGCCGACCGTCTGGCCTTCCAGCCGGATGAAGCCGGTGATGATGTTGCGGGCGAAGGCCTCCTGCAATTCGAAGAAGTCGCCCTCGTCGGCCAGCGCCAGGATCAGCTCCTTCATGTCGTAAGGCTTGGTCGAGCTTTCGGGCACGAGGCTGTCGAGGCGCATCTCGAGGCGTGCGGGATCGTCGTGGAACGGACGGACCGGCGGCTTTTCCCGGTTGTTGAGCGGCAGGAAATCGAAGAGCAGCCGGACATTTTCCAGCGTCTCGATGTCGTTCTCATAGGCCGCGTCGGCGACCGAGGATTTCTTCGTATGGGTGCCGGCGCCGCCGAGTTCCTCGGCGGTGACGATCTCGTTCGTCACGGTCTTCACCACGTCCGGGCCGGTCACGAACATGTAGGACGTGTCGCGCACCATGAAGATGAAATCGGTCATGGCCGGCGAATAGACGGCCCCGCCCGCGCAGGGGCCCATGATGACGGAAATCTGCGGGATGACGCCGGAAGCCTCCGCATTGCGGCGGAAGACCTCGGCATAGCCGGCGAGCGAGGCGACGCCTTCCTGGATGCGCGCGCCGCCGCTGTCGTTGAGGCCGATGACCGGGGCGCCGTTGCGCACCGCCATATCCATGATCTTGCAGATCTTCTGGGCATGGGTTTCCGACAGCGAACCGCCGAGGACTGTGAAATCCTGGCTGAAGACATAGACCTGGCGGCCGTTGATCGTGCCCCAGCCGGTGACGACGCCGTCGCCCGCGAAGGTCTGTCCCGCCATGCCGAAATCGACGGCCCGGTGGGTGACGTACATGTCGTATTCCTCGAAGGAGCCCTCGTCGAGCAGCACCTCGATGCGCTCGCGCGCCGTCAGCTTGCCCTTGCCGTGTTGGGCGTCGATGCGCTTCTGGCCGCCGCCGAGCCTTGCCTCGCTGCGGCGTTGTTCGAGTTGTTCAAGGATGTCGCGCATGAAGGCTCCCACTGGTGTCGTATCGATACTCATACCGGTTTGCATGGATTTGCTGAACCCTTGATCGGGTGCAAATGTGGAATTATAAATCTGCAAACTGAAACTTGCGAAATTGCGAACATGGCGCTCGGAAAACTCTTCATCGGCCTGAAGGTGCGCGAGCTGCGCGTGGCGAGCCAGCAGACGCAGAGCCAGTTCGCCAAGCGCATCGGCATTTCTACCAGCTACCTCAACCAGATCGAGAACAACCAGCGCTCCGTCTCGGCCGCCGTGCTGCTGCAGCTCGCCGACAAGTTCAACCTTGACATCAGCGAACTGTCACGCGGGGAGACGGACCGGCTGCTCTCGGCGCTCAGCGAGGCGCTCGCCGATCCGATCTTCGAGAGTTTCAGCCCTTCCCTCCAGGAACTCAAGCTGATTTCGCAGAACGCGCCGGCGCTGGCCCATGCGCTCGTGCTCGCCCACCAGGCCTATCGCCGCAAGAGCGAACAGCTGGCGAGCCTCGACCACGACCGCGAGAACGCCCCCGGCCTCGGCGCCACACCCTATGAGGAGGTGCGCGACTTCTTCCATTTCGTCGACAACTACGTGCACACGCTCGACATTCTCGCCGAAACGCTGGCGGCCGGCCTTTACGGTGTGGGCTTCGACCGCAGGTCCGCCCTCGTGCGCCATCTTGCGGAGCAGTTCGGCGTCTCGGTCGTTTTCGCGGAGACCAATGACAGCCCGCTGCGCCACTATGACCGCGACCGGAAGACCCTGACCCTCAACCGGCTCTCGGCGAACCCGACGCAGGTCTTCCAGCTTGCCCACCAGATCTCCCAGCTCCATGCGGCGCGGGAGATCGAGGAGATCGTCCAACGGGCGAATTTTCGCACGGACGAAGCAAGGGACATCTGTCGCATCGGGCTGCACAACTATTTCGCCGGCGCCCTCGTCATGCCCTACAGCGATTTCCTTGCCGCCGCCCAGGCGCTGCGCCACGATATCGAATTGTTGTCTGCCCGTTTCGAGGCCTCGCTGGAGCAGGTCTGCCACCGGCTCTCGACACTGCAGCGGCCGGGCAACAAGGGCGTGCCGATCTTCTTCGCGAGGATCGACCGTGCCGGCAACATCACCAAGCGGCACAGCGCGACGAAGCTGCAATTCGCCCGCTTCGGCGCGGCCTGTCCGCTGTGGAACGCCCACCGGGCCTTCGAGGTGCCGCAGGGCATCATCCGCCAGCTTGCCGAGACGCCCGACGGGGTGCGCTATCTCTGTCTTGCAACGCAGACCTTCAAGGGCACCGGCGGTTTTGCCGCCACGCGCACGGGCTATGTGCTCGCCTTCGGCTGCGAGGTCTCCTATGCCGACCAGTTCGTCTATGCGGACGACCTTGATATCGGCGAGCGCTCCCGCTTCGAGCCGATCGGCATTTCCTGCCGGCTGTGCGAACGTGGCAACTGTCCGAGCCGGGCGGTCCCGCCGATCCGCGGCCGCCTGCAGGTCGATCCCGATATCCGCGAGACGATCCCCTATCGCCTCGCCTGAGCAAAAGCCCTACCCGTGTCCGGACAGCAGCCGCTCCATCTTGCCGAGCAGGCGTGGCAGGTCCACCGGCTTGGTGTCGAAGTCGTCGCAGCCGGCTTCGCGCGCCCGCGCCTCATCGACGCTCATGGCATGGGCGGTGAGCGCAATGATGGGCAGGCCCGTACCGGCCGGGCCGCTGCGGATGCGGCGCGTCGCCTCGCAGCCGTCGATGCCGGGCAGGCCGATATCCATCAGCACGAGGTCCGGCGCATCCGTTCCCGCCCGCACCACGGCCTGTTCGCCATCTTCGGCGAGGATCACCTCGTAGCCTTTCCGCTCCAGCCGGCGGGAGAGCATATCGCGGTTCATCTCGTTGTCTTCGACCAGCAGGATCTTGGTCATGGCGTCAATTCCCGATCGGTTTTTCGCGTGCGTGTGACGATGACCTCGCGCAGCGCCTGCGTGAGTTCGACATGCGCACCCTTGCCCTTGCCGATGATCTGCGTCGCCCGGGCGCTGAGCAGGTCCCGTTCGGCATTGCTGAGATGCTTGGCGGTGACGACGAGGACCGGCACCGTATCCCATTCCTCCCGCTCGCGCAGGGCGGCGAGGAATTCGAAGCCGTTCATTTCCGGCATCTGCAAATCGAGGAGGATGGCGACCGGCGGCGGGTTGGCGGCCAGCCACGCCATGCCCTGACGCCCGTTCTCCGTCAGCGCCACGCTGCGTCCGAGCCGTTCGACGGTGCGCTGCATGAGCAGACGCGTCGCCGGGTCGTCTTCCACCACCAGCACCGTGCCGCCCTGGCTGCCGCCGGTCAGACGCGCGATGAAATCGCTGAGCTCGCCGCGATCGACGGGCTTTGCCAGCATGGCGGCGGCGCCGAGCGTGAAGCCGAGTGCCTTCTCGTTGCTGATGGAGACGATGACGACGGGGATGGCGGCCAGTTCCGGATCGGATTTCAGCGCGACGAGCACGGACCAGCCATCCATCTGCGGCATCAGGATGTCGAGCGTGATGGCGGCGGGACGGTGCTTGCGCGCCATGTCCAGCGCCTGCTCGCCCGTGCCGGCGTAGAGCACCCGGTAGCCGTCGCGCTTGAGATGCGAGCCGATGATGTTCATCGACGCCTCGTCGTCGTCGACGACGAGTACGGCGGGCCGCTCTGCCTGCTCCGGCCTTGCGGCAAGGCCCGCCTCCTCGCCGAGGAGGCCTTCGCCGTCTTCCGCATCGTCCGCCGTGTTCTCCTGAGGATCGGGCAGGATGAAGGTGAAGCGCGAGCCTTCGCCCGGCCGGCTTTCCACCGTGAGGTCGCCGCCGAGCATCTGGGCGAAGCTTCGGCTGATGGCAAGGCCGAGGCCGGTGCCGCCGAACTTGCGCGAGGTCGAGCTGTCGGCCTGGGAAAACGCCTGGAAGAGGCGGCTCAGCTGTTCCTCGTTCATGCCGATGCCGGTGTCGCGGACGGTCAGCGACAGGAGCCGGCCGGCACCCTTGCCCTGCCGCGCGACAGTGAGCGTGACGGTGCCCTTTTCGGTGAATTTGCAGGCGTTGCTGAGAAGGTTGAGCAGGGTCTGCTTGACCTTGGTGACGTCGGTCTCGATCGTGCCGATATCGGCCGGGCACTCCACGGCAAAGGTATTGTCGTTCTTGGCGGCCAGCGGCCGGATCAGCGCCGCGACGTCCTGCGTCAGGGCGCCGATATCGAAGCGCTCGCGATAGACCTCCATGCGTCCCGCCTCGATCTTCGACAGGTCAAGGATGCCGTTGATGAGGCCGAGCAGGTGGTTGCCGGCACTCTCGATCTTCTTGAGGTCGGGCAGGAAATCGGTCTGGCCGGTATCCTCCGCGTCCTCCTGCAGGATCTGCGCATAGCCGATGATGGCATTCAGCGGCGTGCGCAGCTCGTGGCTCATGTTGGCGAGGAATTCGGACTTCACCTGCGTGGCGCGCTGTGCCTCGTCGCGGGCCAGCTCCAGCTCCTGCTGGCGCTGGCGCAGCTCGGTGATGTCGACATAGACGATGGTGAAGCCGCCCTCGTGGGTGCGGCGCTCGCTGATCTGCATCCAGCGCCCGTCCCGGAAGGGGGTGACGCGGGTGGCGCTGTGGTCGTGCGAGGCGAGCCGGGTGGCAAACCATTCGTCGAACGGTTTGTCGAGTTCGACGACGTGGCGCCCGCCCGCCTCGATGACATCGCGGAAGGTCGAGGTGCCGGCCACCATGGCGTCGTGCACGGGATGCATGTCGCGAAAGCGCTGGTTGACGATCAGCAGCCGCTCGTCGGGTCCATAAAGGGTGAAACCTTCCGCGATGCTCTCGATGGCATCGACGAGTGTCCGGCGTTGATGCTCGGCCTCCTGCGTCAGTCGCGCCCGCTCCGCCTGCCCTTCCTTCAGAAGCTGCAGGGCCGCGCTCACCTTGCCGAGTTCGTCGGCGGCCGCCGCAGGCACGGCGACATCCGCATCGCCCGCCGTCAGGCCGCGCACGGCTGCAACGATTTCGCCGAGCGGTTTGAGGATCGAGCCGAGGATGACGATGGTCAGCACCGCGCCGATGACGACGGCGGCGATCGAGAGCAGAGAGGCGACATTGGCTGCCCGCTCGAACTGCCGCAGGATGTTCGCCCGCGCTGCCGTGGCCTGGCGTGAAAGCACGCCCTGGAGGGCCGTCAGCTGCTCGTCCACGCTGATGCCGTAGCGCCGCGCCTCGGCGAAGTGGGTGTTGCCGATGACGCGCTGGTCGTCGGTATAGGCATCGACGGCCTGGGTTGCGAGATCGTCGAAGCGGGCGACCTCCTGACGGATCGCCTCGGCCTCGGCCGGCCGGTGTTCCGCAAGCCGGTCGAGCCGTTCGCCAAGGCGCGTGCGGGCCTCGCCGGCACGGGTCTCGGCCAGCGTCAGCAGGCTGACGGAAAGGTCGGCCTGCCAGTAGCGCAGGCTGTTGAAGGCGGCGCGCACGTCGTCCGACAGGACGATGATCTCGGCGATGCGATTGGCTTCCTCGCCCGATTCGAGGGCTTCGGAGAGTTCGCTGCGGGTAAAGAGGCTGCTGCCGATGGTCGCAAACAGCAGCACCGCCGCCAGGAGGACAAGCCGCACCCGAATCGACAGGCGCCGCAGCGAGAGGAACGACGCGGGCGAACGGCTCATTGCGGGATGAGCCCGATGCTGATCACCCCGCCGAGATCGCCCTCATGGGCGCCCTCCTTCGGATAGCCGGTCACGTCCAGTTCGCCGGCCGGATCGCCGTGACAGGTCAGACAGGAGGGCACGTAGTACTCTGGCACCATGACGCGAGCCCTCTCCTGCCCCTCCTCGAAAACCATGGCCGAATAGATCTGGCCCTTCGGCCAGTCGGCCTTTTCGAGATAGTCGCGGATCGCCGCGGCCTCGAAGGCGTCCGGCCGGGCCTTGCGGTTGCGGATCAGCACGGGGGGCGCGGTGAATTTCATGCTTGCCTCCTTGCCGGCACGCGCCTCGAAGGCCTCGTTGACGAGACGCGTGAAGGTGGCGGGTATGAACCCCTTGAAGCCCTTGCCCTTGGCGTTGATCGTCTCCTGGTTGGAGTCCATCACCTCGACCACCGCGTCCATCTGCGCCCGGATGAGCCGTCCTTCATAGGAGGCGGGATCGATGGTGTTCGGATCCCGGCCGGTGGCCTGGCGGTAGTTGGCGATGGCCTTTTCCAGTACGGCCGCGCCCGAAAGACCCTTGTCGCCCAGCGCGGGGTCGTTGATGCGCTCCTGGTTGGTGGAAATGACCGCACGCGCCGATTGCAGCATGGTGGCAAGGCTTTGGGCGATGGCAAGGTCTGCCGGGCCGGCCTCGGCAGCGAAAGCACCGCCAGCAAGGGCCGACATCAACAGCGCGGCAAGGCCGCCTTTCACGAACGCACGCATCGCCGTCCTCCCCTGCGCCCGCCGAACCGGCGTTACGATGATGGAAAGATAGCGGAATTCCGCTGACCGGCAATCGGCAAATCATGGAGCGAAGTGCGGGCGTCGCCCTCTGCCATGGCCCCTCACCCTAACCCTCTCCCCGCAAGCGGGGAGAGGGGACCTGTCCTGTGCTGGGTTGTGAATCCCGGGAAACCGGATCTGCCCATTCCCGTCGCCCCGCTTGCGGGGAGAAGGTGCCGGCAGGTAGATGAGGGGCGATCTGCGACCTTGTCGCGAACACGATCGCGTGATGGCAAGCCGCCTAGAAGCGAATCTCCAGCAGGGAGAAATCGTCCGGCAGCGGCCCGGTGCCATTGAAGGATTTCACCCAGGCGAGGATGTCCTTCGGACCGCTGGCATGGGCCTCGGCGTGTTCGGCGAGCGCCTCGACGCTCAGCATCTCCTCGTCGGGCCCATCCACCTCAAATGTTCCATCGCTGATGACGAGCAGCCTGTCGCCCGGGAAGATTTGGGTGACGTCGCTGTCATAGTCCATGTCGGGCAGCGCGCCGATCGCCACGCCGCCAACGGTGATGAGCAGTTCGCGGGAGGGTGTGCCCGCGGGGCGGCCCGGCCCGCGCAGGAGGATCGATGGCGGGTGGCCGCCGGTCGCATAGCGCAGTTCGCCGGTGCTCGCCTTGTAGACGCCGTACCAGATGGTGAAGAACATATTGTTCTGTTTTTCCATCGGAAACGTGTTGTTGAGTGCCTTAAGCACCGTTGACGGATCACGAAAATCCGCGCCCGTCAGTGCGGAAGCGCGCAGCACGTTGATGACGGTGACGGAGAGCAGCGCCGCGCCGACGCCGTGGCCGCAGACATCCAGCAGGTAGATGGCGAAATGATCGTCGTCGATGCGGTGGTAGCCGAAGGAATCGCCGCCGAGCTCGGTGGAGGGCACCAGCAGCCAGTCGGTCGCGGGCGCTTCGGTGCGCTTGTCGGGCAGGATGGAGAAGACGTAGCGGCCGGCATCGTTCAGCTCTTCGTCGAGCCGCGCCTGCGTGCGCTCCAGGAGCAGGTTCTGCTCGGCCAGTTGGTCCTCGACGGCCTCGCCATGTTCGATCATGGCCTCGTAGAGCAGCTTCAGATCGTCGTATTCTGCCTCCAGTTGTGCGAAATCGAGGCGCAGCCGGGCGAGTTCCGCAGCGTCGCCATCCGTGAAAGGTACTGAAGAAGCGGCAGACAAGTTTGACGAATCCTTCATGATTGTATGGAAAGCTCCTCACACGTTCGGAGGGGGCGGCGCAACTACCGATATCATATCGCGCGTGCCGGTCTCCGCTGGCAGCCCCCGCGCATCGCCCGCACTTCGGACATTACATAGTCTAGGAATTTCCCGAAAGATAGGTAAGCGCGCGGCCGCCGCTCCCGCTTACGACATCATGAGGCTGGGGCGAATGGATCTTCGAGCAGTGCAGACGGGAGCGGACGATCATGTCCTGCTTCTGGAGTTTGACATGGACATGGGTGGCTTTGCGTCCAACTGGGCCTATTGCGACCGGCTGTCGACCTATTTCGCCCGCATGATCAGCCACAATCGAAGCGACTCGCTGCTCTATTCCAACCTGTTCTCTTCGGCCCTCAACGAGCTTCTGGAAACGGTCTATCGCCTGCACGCGCCGACCGGCAGCTTCGTCTGCGCGGTTTCCCGCAAGGGCGCCAGCGACCGCATCATCCTGACCATCCCTGCCGATGCGCAAACGGCCGGTTTCTATCGGCAGGCCGTCGATGTCCTGAACGAAGGCGACGTCGCCGCGCGGTATCACAGTGCCCTCTTCACAGAAGGCCCCCTGCAGCCGAATATCGGCCTCCTGGAGCTGGCCGTCGACTATGCCGCCCGCTTTTCCATCGAACCCGCCGACGGAGATGCCATCCGTCTCATTGCCGAACTCACGCTGGAGGCAACTGTCGCATGATCGCCGATTCGCTTGTCCAGACCTACAAGGTCTCCTTTGACGAAAACAATCAGGAGTTCGCGCTGTCCGGCTCGATGCGCCCCGAGCGCGCTGCCGAGATGGAGGCATGCGTCCGCCTCATCGAAAAATCGATCGCGTCGATCCGCGGCACCTTCTACGTCAACGTCAAGCGCCTCGTGCGCCTCAACAACGTGGCGTTCCACGCGCTGGCCGGCGCGCTGCTGAAGGCGGCCGAGGAGCGGCCGGAGCTCAAGATCTCCATCGTCACGTCGAGCGTCATCGGCTGGTCGACGAAGAAGTTCGGCGCGCTGACGGCCAAGAACCCGCGCATCCTCGTCGAGGAATATGACAGCGAATTCTACCCGGGCCAGGCCTTCCTGGAAGAGGGCGGCTTCGTGCCGGTGCTGCGCACGCAAACCAAGCTGACCTGGAAACACGAGCGCTCCATCCTGCCGCGTCACGGCCTTGCCCCGGGCATGACCATGGCGGACATCTGCTGCGGCATCGGCGATTTCGCCGTGCTGGTCGCCAAGGAATTCTCCCCGTCGCGCATCGTGGCGCTCGACCATTCGAAGTCGAGCCTTGCCTATGCGCGCCAGGTCGCCAGCGAATTCGATATCGGCGGCATCGAATACATCTATGGCGATGCGGCCGAAATGCTGCTGGAGGACGGCCAGTTCGACTTCGTCTCCTGCCGCCATGCGCTGCAGATCTTCAACAAACCCGAGATGATCGTCGAGGAGCTGGTGCGCATCTGCAAGCCCGGCGGGCGCGTCTATGTCACCAACGAGAAGATCTCCCAGTGCCTCGGCGAACCGCGCGGCCCGTCGATCCAGTGGACCTATGACCAGCTGTCGAAGCTCTTTGCCGATTTCGACATGGATCTCGAATTCGGCCCGAAGAGCTACCAGGCCCTGCAGCGCGCCGGCCTCGAGGACATCCGCATCGAAAGCTTCATGGTGACCAACCGGGACGGTGACTCGCAGGCCTTCGCCGACATGGTCATGGCCTGGGAGGAAATGTTCGCCGGAGGCATGTGCGAGAAGCGCGGTGACGACGCGGCCTTCGTGGAGAAGTTCCGCCGTGGTTTCGAGGATCATATCGCTGCCGCCCTTCACCCCGGCGGGTATGCCGGCTGGCCCGTCTGGGTTGCGTCGGGACGCAAGCCGCAATGAGCGATTTTGCCGAAACGCCGCCCTCGCGCTGGGGCTTCTCGCTGACCTCGTTCCGCGCGAAATTCGTGCTCGTCGTCGGCGGCGCCGTGCTGGTGGACCTCCTGGTCGCCGGCGGCATTGCGCTGTGGAACGTCAACCGCCTTTCCACCAACGCCATGGACGAGGTCGGTCGCGGTCTCGAAAAGGCGAATATCGAATACCTGCAGAACTATATCGCGACGACCGTCGAGCGCACGGACCTGCTGCTCGACCGCTACCATTCCGAGGTGAGCGGCCTTGCGGGATCGATGCAGACGTTCATCGACAATCCCGCGCTTTCCGACAAGCTCGGCCAGCAGCTGCAAACCGACGGCGTGACCACCCCGCTCGCCTATAACGAGACCGGCAACTGGTGGCAGAACCAGCCGGGCGAGGCTTCCGCCGTCACCGTCTGGGGCTATCTGCTCGACGAGAACAAGCAGCCGACGCCGGATGCGATGAAGACCGTGCGCGAAAGCGCCGCCTTCAACCTCGTCGGCCCGAGCTTCCTGTCCGCCGGCCCGCCGAAGCTGCAGATGTACTATATCGGCCCGCGCGCCAACCCGATCCTGCGGTCGACGCCCTACAACGACCAGGGCTCCGTCTTCGACAAGGTCTATCCCGGCCACAACGAGACGAACTGGTGGGATTTCTATTTCCCCGGCCTCTACGAGACCTGGGAAACCTGGCTGGCGAAACCGTCGGAGCGCCCGGTCGACAGTCCCATCACCATGCTGTCTCCCTATCTCGACGGCATTACCGGAAAGATCATCGTCAGCTTCTTCCAGCCGCTGACGACGCCCGACCGCAAGGACCTCAACGGCATCGTCGGCGTCGACCTGACGCTCGACCAGCTCGCCGACATCGTCAAGAGCGTGAAGATCGCCGAGACGGGCTTCGCCTTCCTCTCGATGTCGAACGGCAACGTGCTTGCCGTCACCGAGGACGGCGAGAAGACGCTGGGTGTCAAGATCAACAACGAGAGCGGCTTCGACCGGCGGCTTGCGCACAGCAGCCAGGCGGCCATTGCCGGGCTCGCCATGCCATCCAGCCCGGAGACCGTGCTTACCACGCTGACGCTGAAGGAAAACGGCGAGGACGTGCCCTATGTCGTGCTCCTCAAGCAGCTCAACGCGGAAAACCTCTATACCGGCAAGGTGCCCGTCACCCGCGAGGTCATGTCGCTCGGCTTCATGGTGCCCGAGCGGGAGATCTATGCCTCGCTGATCGCGGCCAAGGACGGCATTTCGGCCGAGACGCGCCAGGTCGTGACCTGGCAGGTCGGGACCGTCATCCTGTCGCTGCTCGTCGTTCTCAGCGCCGTCTTCGCGATTTCCGGCCGCATTACCGCCGGTCTGCGGGCGCTGGCGGATGCCGCCCAGCGCCTCCAGAACAAGGACTATTCCGTGCGTGTCGCCATTCCCGCGCGCGACGAGGTGGCCGCCGTGGGCGTTGCCTTCAACCGCATGGCGGAGGAGATCAGCTACCACACGGAAAACCTTGAAAACCTCGTTGCCGAACGCACCAAGGCGCTCGAAACGGCCAATGGCGAGATCAACGCGCTGAACGCCAAGCTGAAGAGCGAGAACCTGCGCCTCGGCGCCGAGCTCGATGTCGCCCGGCACATCCAGATGATGGTGCTGCCGAAACGCGACGAGCTGGACGAGATCAAGGGCATCGACGTCTCCGGCTACATGGAGCCGGCCGACGAGGTGGGCGGCGACTATTTCGACGTGCTGCACGATCAGGGCCGCATGAAGGTCGGCATCGGCGACGTGACGGGCCACGGCCTCGAAAGCGGCGTGCTCATGCTGATGGTACAGTCGGTTGCGCGCGCCCTGCAGGAGCAGGGCGACGAGGATCCGCGCGAATTCCTTGAAGTGCTGAACCGCGCCGTCTTCAAGAACATCCAGCGCACCAAGACCGACAAGCACCTCTCGCTTGCCTTCCTCGACTACGAGGATCGCAAGATCACGCTGTCCGGCCAGCACGAGGAGGTGCTGGTCCTGCGCGACAACGATGAGGTCGAGCGCATCGACACGGTCGATCTCGGTTTCCCGATCGGCCTGGAAAGCGACATCGGACCCTTCGTCGACACGCATGAATTCCCGTTCGATTCCGGCGACGTCATCGTGTTGCACACGGACGGCGTGACCGAGGCGGAAAGCCCGGCGGGCGAACTCTTCGGCTTCGATCGGCTGTGCGAGAGCGCCAAGCGCCATCGCCGCAAGGACGCCGACGCGATCAAGGACGGCATCATTGCCGACCTCATGGCACATATCGGCACCCAGAAGATCCACGACGACATCACGCTCGTCGTCATGAAACACAGGTAACGTCATGGAAGCCACATTCGGACAGGTGGAATTCACCAACGGCGCCGGGGCGCTGAAGAACCGCATCCGTCTTGCCGACGGGCCGCTCGACCTTGCCTGGCAGCATTGCGGCGTTACGTCGGAATTCCTCGGCGACTTCTTCGCCCTGCGGCGGCGGGACGAGGGCGGCGATTATAACGAGGCGCGCCACAGCATCGGCTATCTCGCCAACGAACTGCTCGAGAATGCGGTGAAGTTCCGCCATGGCGACGGCATCACGCTGGAGGCCTCGCTCGACGGCAGCTGCTTCGAGATCCGCATCAGCAATCTCGTCACCCAGGAGACGGCCGGCAGGTTCCAGGCGCTCCTTGCCGAACTGACGACCCGTGACCCGGGTGAACTCCTCATCGAACGCATCGAAGAAAATGCGGAGAACATGAATTCGAGCGGCTCGGGACTTGGCCTGCTCACCCTAATGAGCGACTATGGCGCGCGTCTCGGCTGGCGTTTCCAACCAGCGGCAGTACCGGACGCGATGCGCCTCGACACCTACGCCGCCCTCGACATCGTTTGAGCAGACATACCGGGAGTTTATTGTACAAAATGGAAATCAAGACGAACGAATACCGTGTCTGGAGCGAGGGTTCTGCGATCCATTACGAGGGCACGATGCGCCTTTCCGGCACGGAGGCCTATGCCCCGATCCTGGAACTGATGCAGCAGGTGCTGACCGAGAAGCCGGAAACCATCACGCTCGATCTGTCGGGGCTGGAATTCCTCAACAGCTCCGGCATCAACCTGCTCGCCAAATTCACCATCGACGTGCGCAAGCAGCCGGGCATCGGCCTCATGGTCAAGGGCAGCACGCAGATCCCGTGGCAGTCCAAGTCCCTGCCGAACCTGAAGAAGCTGCATCCGGCAGTCAATCTGGTCATCGCCTGAGGATGGAGGGGCGAAGGGAAGATGCCGCCACCGTTTTTCCCGCTCACGACGATTTGTAGGGCAAGTCCCCTCTTCCGCTTGCCGGGAGAGGGTCAGGGTGAGGGGCAGGTGCCCTCTAGTATCCGCAGGAACTCCGCCGCCGTCGGCCGGTCCGCCGCACCGATCCCCGCCATCAGCAAGCCGAACAGAGCGGGGTCCTCCCGCTCCAGGGCCGCGGAGACGACGAAAGCCGGCGGCTCGCCCGCCCGCCGGCGGCGCAGCACCGCCTCCGCCTCGCCTTCATAGGGCTTTTCCCCCGTCAGCAGGAACAGGCCGAGCGCCGCGAGCGGCCAGATGTCGGCCGCCGGGCCGGCCGGTTCGCCGGCAAGCTGTTCCGGCGCCATCCAGGCGGGCGAACCGGACAGTTCCGCTCGCTGCAGGTCATCGCCGGGCGTACCGGCAATGCCGAAATCGATGAGCACCGGCGTTCCGCCGTCGAAGAGCACGTGCGCCGGCTTCACGTCGCGGTGGACGACGCCGCGCGCATGGGCGAAAGCGAGCGCAGCGGCAAGCCTGGCGAGCAGCAGGCGGAGGGCAGCCGGATCCGCGTAGCGCGCCGCCACATCGGGTTCGCAAAGCGCCTTCCCCAGCATCTTGAGGGCAATCCAGTCCTCGCCCTCCGCCACGAGCTGCGGCAGCGAGGGATGTACCAGCAGCCGGGCGATCCGCCGCTCGCGCTCGAAACGCCGGAGCGCCACGGCATCCCCGTCCCCGACGAGACGCTTGACGATGACGGGCGCCGCCCTGATCTGCGCGCGGTAGACCCGCACGGGACCCTGCCCGCGCAGGACGGCTTCGCTGACCGGGGGCGGTGCGCCCATCGGCCTAGATCGCGCCGATGCGTCGCCACATCGGCAGGGCGACGGTCAGGATCAGGTCGACATTTTCCCGGATGACACGCAGCGCCTCCCCCTCGTCCTCGATCGGGACGCCCTCGTTGCGCAGCCGGTCGCCGCGCGCCGCCAGCAGGGCGTGGATGGCCGCCGTCACCGCGCCGGCCTCCGCCTCGACGCCGTCGAGCAGCACTTCGTAGGCCAGCATTTCGAACAGGCGCACCGTGATGCCGGAGCCGATCCCCGCCGCCGCGAGCGCGCAGACGGCGCGGCCCTCGTCGGAGCAGATCCTGAGATGGGCGCGGTTGTAGCGCCGCACCGCTGCGACGCTCTCCTCCGTCACCGCATTCGGCAGGGCCATCGCCTGGCGGGAGCCGATCAGCATGCCCAGTACCTCACGCTCCGTGGCGGACGAGCCGTCCGCCTCCGGCAGGCTCCTGAGTCCGCCGATCGTCATGGGGCCTTCGGCGAGGGCGGCAAAGGCCGGGCCGTAGAAGCTCTCGTTCAGCGTTGCCTCGCCGACCGGCACCTTCACGGAAAGCTTGATCGCGGAGGGTGGCACGACGAGGGCGAGCCTGCGGGCTGCCAGCCGCTTTTCCAGCCGCCGGGCGGCGATCGGCCGGGGCCCGCGCATATAGATGTCGCGCCGGAAGCTGCGGGCAAGGAAGAAGTCCCGCGCGGTTTCCACATGGGCGGCGGGGAAGCCCTCGATGAGACGCCGCTGGGCGTCGGTCGTGCAGAGGTCCGGATAGTTCTCGAAGAGATTGGCTGCGGCGACGAAGGACAGCTTGGCCGCCGCCAGATCCTGCGCCACGTCGATCTGGTAGCAGGGCGACCAGTGTGCATTGAGATATTCGTGGCTGAGATAGGCGGTTCCCTCCGCCCGCTCCTTGTCCAGCCGGTCGAGCATTTCCGCGGGGATCAGGTCGGCGCCGGCCTCGGAGAAGGCGCGAGCCATGTCCAGCGCCCGCAGCACGCGCCGGTCGCTGCGCTCGCTGTCATGCGCGGCGGCGAGGCTGACGAGGCGCTGCATCGGCATGGAAGCGGTCCAGCGCGGCAGAGCATTGTAGGTGACATAGAGGAGCCCGCCGGGCTTCAGATGACGGGCGGCGAAATCGACGATATGGCGGCGGTTCTCCGCGCTGACCCAGCTCCAGACGCCATGCAGCGTGATATAGTCGAACATCGGCAGGCCCGGTTGCCGGCCATGGGCCAGATCCTCGAAGGAGGCCTCCTCCAGGCGGATATTGCCGACGGAACCGGCCGCGGCGAGCGAGCGCCCGCGTGCGATATGCGCCGGATTGAAATCGAAACCCCAGACGTCGGCCTGCGGGTTGGCCGCGGCGATCGTCAGCGCCGTTTCGCCGACCCCGCATCCCAGTTCGCAATAGGCGAAGGGCGCTCCCTCCTCCACGGGCGGTTCGATGCCGCGCAGGAGGCAGGCCACGTCCAGATGCGCCGGCGTCTGCTCGATATAGAAGCCGGGGAGATATTCGATGTCGGAAACGTAGCCGTGGGTCCAGTCATTCATGATGAAATCCTATGCTCGAGCAATATCAATAGGGATGCGCGGGCGGCGCGGGAACGACAGGTGCGCCAGTCTTCTGTTTTTCCGCAAAACCGCTGCGCAGCTCTGCCGGGAACGTCTTTCAGCGCAGATGCGGCGGCGGGCGGAACTGGACGGCGGCCGGCTGCTTGCGCGGGCACGCCGGCTGGAGCCAGGTGTTCCAGCCGAGCCTGCTCGCTTTGGCGTCCTCGCGCTGCCCGCCGAGCCGCAGCGCCGGCACGTGGTCGGGTTTCAGCTCCAGGCGGATGTTGAACATCTTGTCGGCGCCGAGCGCGCTGGCGGCAAGGTCGGTGAGAAGCCGTGCCCGGCTGCCGTCCGGCAGCAGTGAACGGAAGGCCGGATAGTCCAGCCCCTCCACGCGCAGCGTGACCGTGGACTGGATGTCGAAGGTCTTCGTACCGATCACCGCATCGTCGCCGAGGCGCGCGAAGGCGCCGCGCGGCCGGGTGCGGTCGGGCAGTTGCGTGCGGTCGGACGGGGCGATCGGATACCATTCGCCGGCGAACTGCTCGACGCGCAGCGTGTGCCCGAGCGCGCCGGCGAGCGCCTGCTCGATTGCCACTGCCGAGCGGCCCTGCCGGGCAAGAAGCCCGCCGAAGAAGACGAAGGTGTGGTCGCCCACCCGGGTGCGGTCGGTCATCGCCGGCAGGCCGAGGCCGACAAGGGATTTCAGCGCGTGGTCGATGGGGGCGGCGGTCGAAAGCTGCGCCGCCCGCTCGCGCTCGATCGCCGGGCGATACTTGGCCCAAGCATTGTAGAGCAGGCCAGAAAGCCGGTTGTTGAAGACGTCGAAGAATTCGCGCAGGGCAAAATTGCGTTCGCGCACGCTCATCTGCACGAGCTCGCTCATGGCATGCGGCAGCACGCCCGAGGGGCCGGTCAGGCCGACCAGCGTCTGCGTCATCTCGACAGGTCCGCCGCTGCGCGGCCGGCGCACGGAAAGCACCTCCGCCGAGGCGAAGCCGAGCGGCACCGACGAACGGATCTTCACGGCCGCCCGCTCGGGGTCCACCCCCTGCCCGACCGGATCGACCGGCCGGTGCGCGGTGTCGTGCCCCTCCTCCGCGCCAAGCGCTTCCAGGATGCGGATCATCTGGAAGAGTTCGAACGCCTGCGGCCCGTCGAAGGCGCGGGCGACTAGAGAAGAATTCGATCGCCTGCCCGTGCCGGCCATGTCTTCAGCTTTCCGCTTCGCCCCCGAACGAGGGCGGTGAGCCGTGAGAATGAATTGACGCTCGCATAGAGGCCGAGGAAACGCTCGATGATGCTCGCCATGAGGAATACGCCGTTACCGGAAAAATTGCCCTCCTCGAAGGTCATCGTCACGTCGACGCCGCGGCAGAAGGCGCTCTGGCCGAAGCTGCGCACCCGCGCCGTGCCGCTTTGCGAGGAGAGCGCCGTGATGCCGTCGATCAATGCCCGCGTTTCGGCCGAGTTGCGGAAATCGTAGAGCAGCAGGATTTCCTTCAGTGCTTCCACCCCGCCATCGGAAACGAGCGAAAGATGGTTGAGCGCCAGATGCGAGATGAGCCGCCAGCGCCCGCCCTGGCCGTAATGCGGGCGGATCGTCGCGGTCGGCACCGTCAGCAGCCGCATGCCCTTTACCATCGGCACCGGCTCGACCATCCGCAATTGCGGCTGGCCGCCGCCGAAGGGCAGCCGCTCCGGCCGGTTGCGGTTGAGGCAGAGCGTTTCCACCGACAGAACGTCGTCGGCAAGGCTCTTCGGGTTGAATTCGGGATCGGAGAGCGACAGGAAGACCTCGCTGCCCGGGTTCTCCTCCTCGGCCGGCCGGCGGTGCGAGAGCCACCAGGCTGCCGCCTTCTCCTCGCCGCGGATCTCGTCGGCATCGACGCCGTGGCGGATGCCGTAGAACGGCGACAGCGTCCTCGCGTCCCCCTCGGCATTCACGGTGGCAACGGCCTCGATGCTGTAGACCTCCAGCGCATTCAGCCGCCGGCTGTCCGGCACGACGCGGTATTCGGTGACCGTCCTGTCGAGCTTGACCGGCTCGGCGGTCTGGGGGAACAGGTTGACGATCGGCGTGCAGCCGAGCGCGAAGGCGGCCGCCGTCAACGAGCGCTCCAGGCTGGGCGCGGCACGGTTGAGATAGAGGAAGACGTCGAGCGTACGCCCCTTGCCGGCAAGGCGCCCGGCCTCCGGGAATTCGAGATCGACGAACAGGAATTTTTCGGGGAAGGCGAAATACTCGGTCAGAAGCCGGTAGGCCGGATGCGAGGCCTGCGGATAGGGCAGCATGCTCTCGTGCGGGCCGAAGCCGCCCGGTGAAAGAGCGTCGGCATCCAGCATTGCCGGGCTGCGGTCGTTGGCGCCTTCGGCAAAGGCGATCGCGACCACGTCGTTGAGCAGGAGTTCGTAGAGCGGATAGACGAGCTGCGGCTGGCCCCGCAGGAAGAAGCGCAGGCGTCCGGGATTGTAGGTCGAAAAACTCTGGTCCTCACCCGCCATTTCCAGCGTCAGGCGCAGGCAGCCCGCCGCATTGTGCGCCTGCGGCGTTTCCGGCGCGGTGATCGGGCGGCCGGTGAGCGTGGCCGCACGCACGACGATCGGATGCAGCGTGACATCCGAGCAGGTGCTGAACCGGCAGCGCTCGCCATCGACCGGCTCGGTGTCGAGCAGCGTGCCCGACGGGACGGGATAGGGCTCTGCCAGCTCCGCCTTCGGATCGAGCTGGAGGATCGACATGGACGGGATCGGCCGGTCGAAATGCGGATAGAGGATGCCGAGCATGGCATTGGTCAGCTCAGGGAAATCGTCGTCCATCTTCTGCCGCACGCGGGCGGTGAGATAGGCGAAAGCCTCGATGAGCCGGCCGACATGCGGATCCTCGATCGCGTCCTCGGACAGGCGCAGCCGGCCCGCGATGCGCGGGTTTTCGGCCGCAAAGGCCGCCGCAGCCCGGCGGATGCTCAGCAGTTCGCGGTTGTAGTGGACAAGCAGATCATCCGACATGGAGGCCCCTTGGCGATTGGAAACGGGCATATCGCGATGGTTGTGCGGACATTGGCGCACTCCGTTTCATGCTGTCAAGGAAAGGCGGACGGTGTCTCATAGCGTCGGGCACGCGAACGGGGAGAGGACGTCGCGCGCGAAGGGGTTGCGCGTGGCGGGGGCGGTGAGGCGCATCAGGACGGCGCGGCTGCCGAGGCGGAACTGGTAGGTGACGACGTCCGTCGGGTTCTTCTCGATCTTGCGGCCCTGGTCGAAAAGGCGGAAGAGCGCCCAGGCGCCCTGTTCCGTCAGGATGTTTCGCTGGCCGGCAACCTCGGGCGTCATGGACATGGATGCGCCCGCCACCAGGTTCTCCGGCGGCCAGAGATATTGCGTGCCTGCCGGCGGTCCGTGCGTGTAGCTCGCCACCTTGCCGCCGATATCGATGAGGAAGGCGCGGGCCGTCATGTCCAGCTTGCCGACTTCCACGGTGAAGTCGACATTTGGCTTCTCCTGCCCGGCAAAGAAGACGGTTGTGATATCGTCGGCCTTTTCGAAGGCGGCGAGGACCTCATCGGGGAAACCGAGGCCGAATTGCTGGCCGCTTTTCCAGCGCCAGGGCTTCGTCGTCCGGTCGATATAGGGCTTCAGATAGGTGTCGCGGAAACCGGCGATCGCGCCTTGCGGACCGAGCAGCCGGGAAAAGTCGTCGAGCGAGGCGTCGTTGATGCTCTCCCGGTCGAAGGGGTAGCGGCCGACAGTCGTGGCGGTGCACAGCGGCAGGATGGTCGAGGTCCAGATCTCCTTCAGCCGCTCACGCGAACTGCCGCCCGTCACCGCGCCCACCTGGGTGAGGATGCGGGCGAAGAAGGGCTGCAGGTTTGCCGGGAGCTTGCCGTTGCGGTCGGTGAGCTGGCTGAGGATCGTCTGCGGTTCGGCGCCGAGCTCCAGCACGTCGCCGCCGGCTGCCACGTGGTTCAGCTGGCGATAGAGCGGTTCGAGCGCGGCGAGCATGTCGTCGACTTGCGACTGCTGTCCCTCCGCCGCCGGCACGACCGCGAGACGGAAGGCCCTGAAATGATCGCTGACCGATTGCGGCACGTTGACGACGCGGCGCGGCGCCCGCACGGTCTTCGTCACCTGCGAAAGCCGCTCGGCCGCCAGTGCCTCGACGGCGCTTGCCGCCGTCGTCGACAGGTCCTGGAGATCCACCTCCGTGGCGATGGCGACGAAAAGCTCCTTGGCCGGCGAAGGGTTGCCGGCGACGATGGCCACCGCATCGGCAAGACGGCGTGCGTCGGTCTCGCCGGAAATGCCGAGGTCGGCGATCAGGCTGTCCCAGCGGCTCATGTAGGTGACACGGTAGAGATCGGCGAGGCCGTCACGGATGCGGCCGGTCTCGCGCTCGCGGTCGAGCGCGGTATCGGGCCGGCCCATCACCCAGAGATCGTCGGCAAGCGTGCTCGCGGCCTCTGCCGAAGCGCGCATCATCACGCCGAGGCCGTTCTTCGTGTAGATGCCCTCGATACCGTCGAAGAAGCTTGCCCCGCTCACCCGCGCCAGCGCCTCGGGACCGGAAAGCCCCATATGGTCGACCGGCCGCCACATGGCCATCGCCGCAACGTCGGGCAGCGTCAGCGCCTGGTCGTAGGCAAGCCGGGCGAGGCTGTAATTGGTGATGTCCGCCCTCGCCTTCTCGATCAGCGCGACATCGGCCGCCGGCGCCGGGATCGCAACGGACGCGAGTTCGGAGAAATGCTCGGCAATGCGCCGGTCCACCGCGTCGCTGCGGTCGTAGAGCATCCAGTTGGCGGCAAAGTCCGGGCCGAGCAGTGCTGCTGTCTCGCGGCCCGGCGGACGCTCGCCGGTCAGCATCAGGTAGAACTTCAGCTGGGTGAAGCGCAGTGCCGCGGGTGTGGCGGGGTTCTCGAGGCCCTGACGCAGATATTGCCAGACGAAGGGAAAGAACAGGTTGGCAAGCGCCTTGTCATAGGCCTTGCGCGCCTCGCCCTGCACAGGATCGGGGCTGTAGAGGCCGAAGGTCGCGCCGCGCGGTTCGGCCTCGCTGAGCGCGGCAAGCCGGTCGAGCACCGCCAGGACCGGCTCGAAGCGCATGGAGAGCGTGCCGCCCGGCACGGCCTCGGCGATCTCGCCGCGGGCCGCGGTGGTCTGGCCGGTGACGCCGGCGACATAGGCGCGCCCGTCGGAAAAGCCGAACCACCAGAAGGCGAGCGCGGCGAAGGCGGCAAGGCAGAGGACGGCGTTGATCGCCAGATCCTTGAACCGCGCCGCCGCGAGCGCCGGCCGCGTCAGCCCGCCAAGATCGGCCTCCGGCAAGATGGCCTTGCGGAAGAGCCCGTAGAGGAAGAAGGGCCGCACGCGCCGCATGCCCGGATCGGGTGCCAGCGACAGCGCCGCCGCGCTGCGCCCGAAGACCGGCGCGAGCGAGCCGGCCAGCGCATCGACATTGTCGCCGTCCTGCCGGCAGGAGACGAAGAAGACGCCGCGCATGTTCGTGGCGGTGCCGAAGCGGTGCTGGGTGGCAAGCTGCTGCACGAACGGCTGGATGCGCTCACGCAGCAGCGCGAACTGTGCGGGAAACTCGAAGGCCCGGTGGCGGCGCATCTCGTCGGGCTCTTCCTGCAGGCAGACGAACTGGCGCTGCATGATCCGCTCGACGAGGCCGGCAAACCCCTTGTCGAGGGCTTCTGCCGGTCCGCGCGCATCGCCGCCGAGATCCGGCGCGATCGGCAGGCCAAAGGCGGCCGCACGCTCTTCGGTCGTCAGGTCCTCGAAAAGCTCCTCGAAGCCGACGATCCGGTCGAGCTTCGTCACGACGATGTAGACCGGCGCGTTGGCGCGCAGGCGCTGCACCGCCTCGTCGAGCCGCTGGCGAATGGCCGTGGCATAGGCGACCGCCTCTTCCGGCAGCATGGCCAGCAGCTCGTCGACACTGATCGCAACGAGGATGCCGTTGACCGGCTGGCGCGACCGCAGGCTGCGGATGTGCTGCAGCGCCTTGAGCCAGAGCTGGCGTGCCTGCGGCTCCTCGCTGCCGGTGAGCCGGCCGGAAAACTCCACCAGCAGTGCCTGGTCGCTGATGTGGAAACGGGCGGAAGGGGTCTCCACCGTGCCGTCGCCCTCGAACGGCAGCGTCAGGCCGCTGGCGCGCACCAGCGACGTCTTGCCCGCGCCGTCGGCGCCGAGCACCATGTACCAGGGCAGTGCGTAGCGCGCGCTGACGAAGAGATCGCCATGGCCCCGCCTGAGCAGGCCCATCGCCCGGCCGGCCGCGTCGCGGAACGCGGATATCTCGGCTTCGGCCTCTGCCGTGGCCCTGTCGGATTTTGCGGTCGCTTCCTCTTCCTGCTTGCGCAGGGCCGCAAGCAGCGCGGCCTCTTCGCTGGACCGCTTGGTGCGCATCAGGAAACCGACGCCGCCCCAGACGAGCGCCAGCAGGAGGAGCATGGCAAGACGGGCGCTGGACGATCCCAGCGGGCGCATGTCGCCAAAAGCGATGAGCGGGCCGATGAACCAGACGACGAGTGCTAGAAACAGCACGACGAGCGTCAGGATGACGCCCGGGCGGCGCAGCACCCGCAAACGCTTCCTGAGTCGCGCACCCACGCTCACGTCAGGCTTTCCCGGTAGGCGATGCGTCGGCGTGCGGCCTCGACATAGGCGCGGTCGACGGCAAGGCCGCCGGCCTGGCGGATCGCCTCCAGCGCCTCGGCGACGAATTTTTCGGGATGACCGCCGGCAACCGCCGGGGCGCGGTTCTCGAGCCATGCGCGCAATGCCGGCGAGGCCGGATCGCCGGCCGTTTCAGCCAGGGCGATCAGCGCATTGAGTGCTGCCGTGTCGTTCCCGTCTTCGACGAGGTCGGCCTCGAGCCAGGCGGCGACCTGCGGCGCGAGCGCATTGACGTGCAGCGCCCGCTTCGCCTCTGCAAGGCCGTCCTTCAGCATGCCGCGCTTGTCGAGCCAGAAGGCGTAGCGCGGCACGGGCTTCTGCGCGGCCAGCACGAGGCTCACCGCATCGAGCCGCTCCAGCGCGGCAAGCGTGCGCGGCAGGTCCTCCCGGCGCGTGGGTCCGGTGAGCGGCGCGGCATCGCCGATCGCCTCCTGCACCTGGCGCCGCAGGCCGATCTCGTGGTCGAAGGTCGAGAACAGGGCGTAGCCGCCGGCCGCACAGACGAGGAGGGCAAGGGCGAGCGGCAGCCAGTAGAGGGCGGGCGCGGCCGCGCGCTGGCGCTCCTTCAGCACGAGGCCGGCTTCCGGGAGGATGGCCTTCTTCACGGCGCCGCTGATGAAATAGCCGTGGTTCAGTTCCTCGTCGCCGCCGAGATCGGGCGGCAGCATGCCGCTGCGGGGCATGGCGAAGCGGCGCGACAGTTCCGGCAGCAGGGCGTCGATGGACAGCATCTCCTGGCGCGCGCTGGTCATGAAGATGCCGCGCAGGAGAACGCCCCGCCAGGCGCCGTTGCCCATCGGCATCATCGCATCGACAACAGGCATGACGATGCGCTGGATCGCCGCGATCTGCGCGGAAAAACCGTGGATATGCACGCAGCGGATCGCATCGGCCTCCTTCGACAGGAGTTCGATATGGCGGCGGCGCATGGTCTCGACGATGTCGCCGAAGCCGGCGTCGATCTCCGCGTGCAGCGCCTCGACGGTTTTCGTCTCTTTTCTGTCATGCGCCAGGGCAAAGCCCCAGGGCTGTGCCCGGTCGGCCGGCTCGATGCGCTCGAAAATCTCCTGGAAGCCGGGCACGAGATCGGTGCGTGACAGGAGCACATAGGCCGGAAGCGTCTGGTCGAGCGTCTCGTCGGCCTGGCGGAACCAGGTGGCGATGGTTTCGGCGGTCATGCGCTGCTCGATCTGGTCGGCCAGGACAAGATCCGCCGGACTGACGACGAGGAGGATGCCGTTGACGGGCAGCTTCGGCCGCACGGCGCGCAGCAGGCGGAACAGTTCGCCGGCATCCTCGGAAACCTGCGCCTCGACGAACACGGCCTCCGGGCCGACCCACCAGTTGGCCGGGCCGATCGTCTTCGGCATGCCGAGACGCATCTCGGTGCTTTCGAGCAGGCAGGTCTTGCCGCTGCCCGCCGGGCCGACGACGAGGAAGAACGGCACCGAGTAGCGCCCGCGCGCACCCTTGAGGCCGCGATCGGCGAGGAAGGCGGAAACCTGCCGGCGCAGGTCGCGCAGCGCCGGCGTCTCGGGCGTGCCGCGCTTTAGGAAGAGGCGGGAGAAGACCACCGGCAGCAACGCCCAGACCACGACGGGCAGCAGCGGCAGCAGGAGCTTCAGGTCGGGATTGTCGACGGGCGGCTGCTTGGCCAGAAACCAGCCTGCGGCAAGCGCCGCCGCAAGTCCGAGAAACCAGGTGATGAGCAGCCATGGCCTCATGGCGTCTTTTCCGCCGGGATCTGGAATTCGACGCGCCGGTTGCGCGCGCGGTTCTCCCGCGTCGTGTTCGGCAGGATCGGGTCGTTGGCGCCGCGGCCCTCGAAGGTGACACGCGCAGCGTCATCGACATGGCGTTGCAGCATCTGCGCCGCCGAGCGCGCCCGGGCGAGCGAAACCGCCATGTTGTCGCCGAGCGGGCTTCCCGCGCCGACGGGCACGTTGTCGGTATGGCCGACGACGACGATGGCGCCGCTCTCGCCATCCAGCGCGTCGCCGATCTTGGTGATCAGCGGTTCCTCGGCCAGTGACAGGTCGGTGCCGCCGGAGGGGAAGGAGGCCTTCAGCATGCGGATCGCGACCTTGTCGCCGATGCTCGCCACCTCGATCCGGCCATCGGCGATCTCGGCGGCAAGCGCCTCCGACAGGCGCTCGATCTGCGTCTTGCGCACCGGCGGCACGGGATCCGGGATGGTCGGGATGCCGGCGCGCTCGACGAGAAGCGGAATGGCGGGAACGAGCGCGCTGATCTGCGTCGCGGTCTCCTCCATGCTGGAGCGCAGGCTGATGGACGAGAAGGCCCAGACGACGGCGAGCAGCGCCAGCAGCACGAGCGCCGCCGCCCAGGGCGCGGCCATGCTGCGCGGTGCGCGGTGCGGCGCGGCGGCACTTTGCCAGACCTGGGAGAGATTGCGCTCATAGGGGCCGCGTACCCGGCGGATGACGCGGTAGAGATCCTGCCTGAGCCGCGCGAACTGCCCCTGCCCGCCGTCCATGACGCGGTACTTGCCGCTGAAGCCGATGGACAGGCAGATCGCCATCAGCTCCAGCACGTCGATGTTCTGCTCGGGCTGCTGCAGGAGCTGCTGGAGCAGGTCGTAGAAGCGCTCGCCGCCCCAGGTCTCGTTGTAGAGGATGGAGACGAGGCTCTGGCTCGCCCAGCCGGTCGTCGCGCCCCAGCGGGTGTTGAGGATGATGTCGTCGATGACGGCGCACAGCGCATAGCGCGAGACGCGCACCAGCCGGTCGGGCGTGTCGCGCGCCATGGCGGCCGTCTCGAAATTGCGGATCTCCTCCAGCACGCGGCGGCGGAACTCGGCGATGTCGTCGGGCGCGGCGCTTTCGTTGAGCCGGCCGGCAAGCCAGAGCAGCGGTGAGGCGGCGCCGACCAGCGGGTTCACCGCGGCAAGGTCGAAGGCCTTTTCGATGGCGGGGTCGCCGCGATGGCGCGCGCGCTCGACCGGCAGGGCATCCAGCCCGAAATCGAGATCGTCCTTCTGGCCAGCGACGGGACGGGCGGCGAAGAAGCCGCCATCGCCGGAAAAACCGCCGCGCGGCAGGCTCTCCTGGCCGAAGCCGGACACCGGGCGTGCCTGAACGCCGCCCAGCGGCCTGCGGATCGTGTCGTCGGCGTTCGGGAAATCGGCAAATGGATCGTTCACGCCCGCCTCCTCAGTCCTTCACGGCCCAAAGGTCGAGCTCGAGCGCCGGGAAATCGCCGGCGACGTGGATGGCAAGCCCGGTGCCGGCCGCGATCTGCTTCCAGTTGGGGCTGGAGCGGTCGAGCTCGAAATAGGCTTTCCCCGTGTGGTAGGGGATCTGGCGCGGGGCGACCGGCAGGGCGCGCAGCATGACGCCCGGAAGCGCCGCATTGACGAGTTCGGTGATCTGCTCGGCTGCGCCGATCTTGATCTGGCCGACGAGGCGGCGCACCAGCGCATCGGCCGGCATGTCGGCCTTGGCGGCCAGGATGAAGGAATACTTGCCGTAGATCGAGCGGTCCGGCACATCCGCGACGCGGATGCCGTAGCGATGCTCGATGAGCGGGATGGTGATGGCGCTGCGCTCCAGAACGGCGTTGAGCGCCTGGCGCACCGCCGCCGCGACGGGCGCGAAGGAGAGCTGCAGGCGCTCGTGATCGTAGACCGGGAAGGGGCGCGGCCGGTGGCCGGCGGCGGTGAAGGTGGCAAGCTCGCCGGCGAGCCCGATCATCGCCACGAACAGCCGCTCGGGATGCACGAAGGCCGCCGAGGCCATATGGGTGAAGACGGGCTGCCAGCGGTTGATCGTCTGCAGCATCATCAGGTCGGTGATTTCGGCGGCCGTTCCCACATTGGTGCCGGCAAGGCGCGAGGCGATCGCCTCGCCGCGATGGTTGGTGAGGCCGACGATTTCCGTCAAAAGGCCGGAGAGGATCGGCGAGACGGAGCAGTCCATCGCCGGCGGCACGTAGCTTTCGTCGAGCACCACGGAATTGTCGCTGCGCACCTCGACGATGCGCGCGAGCCCGATGCCGACGAGGCCGCTGCGGTCGCTCGTCTCCAGCCCGTAGCGCAGGCGCAGCTTGCCGACATTGATCGGCGCGGCGGAGAGATCGGAGCTGTTGGCATCGGCCACATCGACCTCGGCGAGCGTGTAGCGCGTGGTCAGCTCGGCATCGGCGTCCGCCACCTCGCGTCCGCCCGGCTCCGTCAGCGGCAGGGTGAGGTAGATCACGGCGTTGCGGACGCTCTCGCCGAGCATAAGCGGCGGCAGGCGTACGCCGCCGTCGGGCAGGGAGAATGGCGTGCCGTCGGGAAACACGCCGGCCGCGCGCTCGACGGCGAACTGGCCGATCGACAGGAGTTCGCGGTTGAGGCGCAGCTCGGTCAAGCCCCAGCCATAGGGAACGAGCGCTTTGGTCCGGGCTCTCAGCTGGCGCTCGACATGGCGCGCTTCCTGCTGGAAGTGCTGGGCACGGATAAACATCCCCTCCGACCAGATCACCTTGTCATCGAACGACATCCACACCCTTCCTTACGCCGGCGGCGCGGGCTCTGCCCGCGTCGCACCGGCCTTGCCGCTACGCCACGACTTGCTCAGTCCTGCGGCCCCAGTTCGATGGACAACGTCTTCAGCTCCGCCTTGAGCTTGAACTTCTTGTCCCCCTGGAGCCCGACCATGGCCCGCCACTTGGCCTCCTCGAAATTGCGAAACCCGACCACCACGGCAATAATCGTGGTTCCCTCGATCAGGTTCGCCTTGACCCGCTGCACCTCACCGGGTGCGAAATAAAGTTCCGTCTTGCCCAGCATGGTGGGCCCCAGCGTTTCGGCATCCGCTTCCCAGAGCTGGCGGAAGCTGGCATTGGCGAATGCCGTCTCGCCGTTCAGCTGGTAGAGCCGCATCACCACCGGTTGCGGCAGCCCGTCCGGCCCCGGATTGACGAGGGGTGAGGCGACCGCGATGACGTCGAGGCTGGCATCGACCGGCGCCGGCTTGATCTCGATCTCCGTCGGCGGCGGCTTCTTCGCGCCGAAGGCACCACAGCCGGCGAGGGAAAAGGCCACCAGACCCAGGCACAGGAAGGCGAAAGGGCGCGCGAGCACCGCGCGCAACCCGGCCAGCCACCACCGCACCGGATAGAGTCCAGTCGTCAACCTGCCTTCTCCTTGCGAAGAAGATCCCGCAACCGCCCCTCAAACCTACGCTTTTCGTCCACAGACAAGACCGACATCGCCGCTTCAACAGCCCTCGCGAACGCCGCCGCATCCAGCCCTACGGCTGCCGCAACGAGATTCGCTTCCGCATCGGACGAGGCTACCGTCTCGCCCGCCGCATTGGTATTTGCATTCGAGGCATTGCCCATGCCCCCGGAGATATCCACAGGATTTGGCTCGCCATGCCGGCTTGCCGCATCGGGAATCCACCAATCCTGTAGGACCGCAACCTTGTCTCTAGCATTCTCCGGCGTCGCATCCGGCAAGATGGCGGACTCCACGGCCTGCTCGGCAAGGTCGTCGAAACCGAAGGGGCCTTCGGCGAAGGGATCGTCGGCGCCGGCGGAGGGAACGGCCTGGCCGGCATTGGCCGCGACGAGCGGCGCTTCCGTCTCGATCGCAATCGCGATGACGGCATCGCCGAGCGTCAGCACATCCCTGTCGACCAGCATGCGGGAGGCTTCGCGCCCCAGCGGCACGCCGTTGACCAGGACGCCGTTGGTGGACATGTCGGTGAGAAGAAAGCCGCCGGCCTGCCGTTCGATGCGGCAATGACGCTTGGAAACGATGCGTTCGGGATCGGCAAGCACCCAGTCGGCCTCGGCCGAGCGCCCGATGACGACGGCACCCGTCTCGACGGTCTTCTCCCGCAGACCGGCCATCAGCCGCTCCGGCCCCTTGAGTACGAGTCGCAATCGCATTGTCCATCCCCGCTGACGATCCGAATCTTCCGTCTGACCGAAAGAATCACGGAATCGCTGGCACGCGGGGATGTTACCCCACCGTCTTGCGCGCGACCACCAGATAAGCGGAATAATACATGCAGGAGCGATCGTGCAACCGGACGTGCCAAGGCACTTCGGCAGGGGCCCTGGTGCGTCGGAGCGTACCGGCGGCAAGCGGCCCGTCGGACAGGAGGAGGTCCAGAATGGCCTCCGGGCTGCCGGCATGGCCGGAGCGCTGCGAGTGGCCGCCCAGCCAGGCTTCCACCGGCGTCACCTGACCCGCCCAGTCGAAGGGCACGGACAGCACCGCGCTGCCGTGGTCGGCAAGCACGCGGCTGATTTCGATGAGCCCCGCCCGCGGATCGCGCATACAATCGACGACGTTCATGCCGATGGCAAGCGCGAAGGTGCCGGCGGAAAACGGCAGCGCGAGCGCATCGCAGAGCCACACGTCACCGCGCCCTTCGGCCCGGTGGCGGAGGGCGTAGGACCGCCGGTCATACACGAGGCCGACGCGGCGCAGGCCGTAGTCGATGCGGCCGCCGACCACCGCCTGTCGGCCGCAGCGCGCCAGCGGCACGGAGAGGTCGATGCCGAGCACGTCGCGGCCGAGCCGCTCCGCCGCGTCCGTCACGGTGCGGCCGGCCGCGCAGCCGATGTCGAGCACGGGGCCCTCCGGCAGGTCCCCGTCCAGCATGTCGAGGGCCTGGGCGAGGTTGCGCGACACCGCGCCGGGCACGCCGCCGCCCGGCACCGGGGTGAAGGCGGCGGGATCGTGATCTCCCCAATGGTCCCAGGCGTAGGAGGAGACGTGCTGGCGGATCGATTCGAGACCGCTGCCAGGCCCCGCGGCGTCGCCCAGCAGGCTTTCGACGGCGGGCGTCAGGTCGGTGCGGGCCATGAGGTAGAAGAGGTTGTCCTGCACGAAGCGGCGTACCTCCGGCACGATGACCGGCATGCCGTCGAGGATGGGGAATTCCGAGCCGCACAGCGCGCAGGAGAGGATGCCGCTCTGAACGTCCTCCCCGGTCTCGGCCTCGATCGTGGTGAGCTTCAGCCGGCCTTCCAGCCCGTTCAGCCGGCAAACCGGACAGACCGGCCGCAACGTCTCGAAATGGGTAATCCGCACGTCAGCCGCCGATCATCACGGTCGGGCAACCGGGCGGCAGGATCTTTCCGACGGGACTGGGGATCGGCGCGACGCAGACGGCGTGCAGCGTCAGGTCGTTGACCCTTGCGGCCGGCAGGCCGCCGATCAGAACGGTGGAGGAGCCCTTGGAGATCATGCCCGGTCCACCGGGCACGCAGCTGGGCAGCGAGCAGAGGATCGTCATGTCCGTCATCCTTGCGGCGGGCATGTTGCCGATCATCACGGTCGGCAGGCCGCCGATGATGGCAAGCGGCAGGGCGGGATGGGGCACCGGCGTCGGTACAAGCGCGGCCGGGTGGATCGGCGCATGGCAATGCGGCGCATCCTGCTTGACCATGTCTCCCATGCGTGCCGCGTTCACGATGCCTTCTCCGCCTCTGCGACGAGGTGTTTTTCCAGTTTCAACACGTTCCAGCCATTACGGCGGCTGTAGGAAACCCTGTCAAGCAGCGTGCGCACGAAATGCATGCCGAGGCCGCCGATCTGTCGGCTTTCCAGGTCCGCCTCCAGGTCGGGCTCGGGAATGCCGAGCGGATCGAAAGGGCGCCCGTCGTCCTGCACCTCGATCGTCAGCAGGTTCGACGCGATCGACAGGGCGAGGACGATTTCGTGGGCTCCGCCGTCCTCGAAGCCGTAGTTCACGACGTTGGTAAGGATCTCGTCGAGTGCCACGTCGATGCCGGTGACATCGGCCTCGCCGGCGCCGTGCGTCTCCAGGAAGCGCCGCACCTTCTCCGCCGCGACCTGGATGTCGCCATGGGTGTTGCCGAGGGAGAAGGCCGCTTCCTGCGCAAGGCGGCCGCGTGCCTTGACGAGCAGCGCACAGGCCGCGCCGGAGCGGCCTCGGCCGATCCGCTCGTGCACCAGCGCGGCGATGCCGTCCAGCGGTGTGGCGACCGCGGCCGGAGGAGCGGCGACGTCGCCGGCCGTCAGCCACGCGATGTCGCCAGCCTGCAGAACCGCCGTACCGGCCCGCTCAGACCGGGCGAGAACCGCCGATGCCTTGCCGCAGGCCGCCCCCGATGCCGTGCCGGTGACGACGTCGAGGACGAGGAGGCCGATATCGAGGCCGGCCGTGTCGATCCGCTCCGCCAGGGCCGTCAGGGCCTCCTGCGCACTCGTCGTGGTGGCGACAAGGGCGCGCAAAAGCTGCCGGATGCCTGCCGCGCGCAGCGCCGCGGCGATGTCGCCACCCGCTACCCGCACGGCGCTGGCGGCGAGCAGCGACGGCGCCGGCCAATGATGGTCGTAAAAGGAGACGGCATCGCCCGCATCGCCCGCACCGCCTTCCAGCTCGGCCTCGCGGCGCACCGGAAACCGTTGCGGCAAGAGGGACGCGCGCAGATGCGCGATCAGCGCGGCATCGGAGACAGGGCCTTCCCGCATCACGCCGGCACACCGAAAAGTGTCAAAAAACGTTCTGGCAAGTCGCGCAACTTTCTGAAATCATCGCCCGCATCCGACGCCGTCCCGGCGAAGCGCCAGAGTGATCAACAGGAAGCCCGAGGTCAATATCATCATGAACATCGCCGAGGCCCGGCAGGGAGGCAAGCTCGTCGTTTCTCCCAGCGGCAGGATCGACAGCCAGACCTCTCCCGTCTTCGACAGGCATCTTTCCGCGGTCATCGACCGGGGCGACGTCAACCTCGTCATCGACCTGACAAATCTCGACTATATCAGCAGCACCGGGCTTTCCGCCTTCCTCTCCGCGGCCAAGAAGATCCGCGCGGCAGGCGGCGGCATGGCGCTGGCCGGCCTCAACAGCCGCATCCGCCTGGTCTTCGAAATGAGTGGTTTCTTAAGGTTGTTTCCAATCTACCCGAATGTGGACGCCGCACTCTCCGGGTGAGAAACAAACGACGGTAGACTTTTACGCGTACTAGGTTTTAGAGTTGGTAATCGTTTTGCCTTACGAGAATTGATTCTAATCATCCTTTTACGCTGAAGCACGGTTATACCGGGTTTTGGCGTGGCAAAAGCTGGGGGGCTGCTTTGCTGAACGTGGATCTGCAATCGCTGGTAGGGCGACTGAATGCACATTGCCGCTCGTCGCTCGAAGGTGCTGTCGGGCTGACGCTGTCCAGAACCCACTACAATGTCGAGATCGAGCACTGGCTGACGAAGCTGGTGGAGGCGACGGACAACGACGTCGCGGCCATCCTGCGCCATTTCGAGATCGACACGGGCCGGCTCGCGGCCGATCTCACCAAGGTGCTCGACCGGCTGAAGACCGGCAACAGCCGCTCGCCGGCCCTCACCCCCAATGTGGTCAAATGGGTGCGCGAGGCTTGGATCTACGGCTCCTTGCAATATGGCGACAGCTCCATCCGCAGCGGCTATCTCATCGTCAGCCTGCTCGGCGACGACGCCCTCTCCGCACTGGCGCGCGATGCCTCTCCGCTCTTTGCGCGGATCAATGCGGAAACGCTGAAGACCAGTCTTCTGAAGATCGTCTCGGGCAGCAGCGAGGCCGGCCAGTCGGCCGCCGCCAGCGGCAAGACGGCAGCCTCCGGCGAGGCCTCCGCCTCGTCCCCGGCCGGCCCGGCCGGCGGTTCGGCGCTCGACCAGTACACGATCAACCTCACCGCGCGGGCGCGCGAAGGCAAGATCGATCCCGTGCTCGGCCGCGATTCCGAGACGCGCCAGATCGTCGACATCCTCACCCGCCGCCGCCAGAACAACCCGATCCTGACCGGTGAGGCCGGCGTCGGCAAGACGGCGGTCGTGGAAGGTTTTGCGCTGAAGATCGCCGCCGGCGAGGTGCCGTCTGCCCTCAAGGATGTCGAACTCCTGTCGCTCGATCTCGGCCTGTTGCAGGCGGGGGCGGGTATGAAGGGCGAGTTCGAGAACCGGCTGAAGAAGGTGATCGAGGAGGTCAAGGCTTCTGCCAAGCCGATCATCATGTTCATCGACGAGGCCCATACGCTGATCGGCGCCGGTGGCGCTGCCGGCCAGAACGATGCGGCAAACCTCCTGAAGCCGGCACTCGCCCGCGGCGAGATGCGCACCATCGCCGCCACGACCTGGGCGGAGTACAAGAAGTATTTCGAGCGTGATCCCGCGCTGACCCGCCGCTTCCAGGTGGTCAAGGTGGAGGAGCCGGATGACGTTGCGGCCATCGCCATGATGCGCGGCCTCATTCCGACGCTGGAACGCCATCACGGCGTGCGCGTCCTTGCCGAGGCCGTGGAGGATGCCGTCCGGCTGTCGCGCCGCTACATTCCGAGCCGCCAGCTGCCCGACAAGGCGGTGAGCCTGCTCGACACGGCCTGTGGCCGCGTCGCCATCGCCAGCAATGCCGTGCCCGCCGCCGTCGAGGACCGCCGCCGCCGGCTGGACATGATCGACGTCGATCTCGGCGTACTGGCGCGTGAAACGAAGATCGGCGCGGACCATGCCGGGCGCATCGCGGACCTCGAAGAGGAGCGCGTGCGCGTTGCCGAGGAACTGGAAAAGCTGGAAGACCAGTGGAAGCGTGAGCAGGACCTCGTCTCGCGCATCCGCGCGCTGCACGACGCGCTGACGGCGCCGGACGAAGCAGAGCCGGGCGAGAAGACCCCCGAGGAGATGAAGGCGGAGCTTTCCGTCCTCACCGGGGAGCTGGAAGCGCTGCAGGGCGAGACGCCGCTGATGCGGGTGACGGTCGATAGCCAGGCGATCGCCGAAGTTGTCGGCAACTGGACCGGCATTCCGGTCGGGCGTATGGTCTCCAACGAGATCAAGACGATCCTCGGCCTCAACGACAAGCTGCGCGAGCGCGTCATCGGCCAGTCCCATGCGCTGGAGGCGATTGCCGAAACCATCCGCACGTCGCGCGCAAAGCTGCTCGATCCGAGAAAGCCGATCGGCGTGTTCCTGATGGTCGGCACCTCGGGCGTCGGCAAGACCGAGACGGCGCTGGCGCTTGCCGACCTGCTCTATGGCGGCGAGCAGAACCTCACCGTCATCAACATGTCGGAATTCAAGGAAGAGCATAAGGTTTCCATGCTCGTCGGCTCGCCTCCCGGTTATGTCGGCTACGGCGAAGGCGGCGTGCTGACGGAGGCCGTGCGCCGGCGGCCCTATTCGGTCATCCTCTTCGATGAGATGGAAAAGGCCCATCCCGGCGTGCAGGACGTCTTCTACCAGGTGTTCGACAAGGGCATGCTGCGCGACGGCGAAGGCCGCGACATCGACTTCAAGAACACGGTCATCATCATGACCTCGAACGCCGGCACCGACCTCATCCACAAGCTCTATGCGGACCCCGCCAAGCGGCCGGACCTGACCGAGCTGACGGAGGCGATCCGCCCGGAATTGCTGAAGAGCTTCAAGCCGGCCTTCCTCGGCCGCTGCTCCGTGGTTCCCTATTTTCCGCTCGCCGACGACGTCATCCGCCAGATCGTCACCCTGCAGCTCGGCCGTATCCGCAAGCGTTTCGCGGAAAACTACAACGCGGTCCTGAGCTGGGACGACACGCTCGTCGAGGAAATCGCCAGCCGCTGCACGGAAGTGGAAAGCGGCGCCCGAAACATCGAGTACATTCTTTCGCGTGGGCTCCTGCCGAGGCTGTCGTCCCATGTTCTCGCCGTCATGGCGGAGGGCGGACAGATCGGCGGACTGAAGGCCGTGCTCGATGAAAACGGCCAGTTCGAATTCCACGCGCAACCTTCGGGCGATACGGTCGCGCAGCCGGAACAGCCGACGGAATTCGTGGCAGCGCAATGAAGCCAATGCGGGGCGGGCCGTGATCGTCCCGATCCATCGACGACATCTCCATCAGGATACCAAGGGAGCAAACTATGGCAATCTACCTTAAATACGAAGGCATCGAAGGGGAAGCGACGCACGACACCCACAAGAAGTGGATCGACGTGTCGTCCCTGCAGTTCGGCGTCGGCCGCGGCATTTCCACGCCGGCGGGCGCAAGCACGAACCGCGAAGCCAGCGAGCCGAGCATCAGTGAAGTCGTCGTCACCAAGACGCTCGACGGCGCCTCGCCGAAGCTGTTCACCGAATCGGTGACGGGCACCACCGGCAAGAAGGTGGAAATCCACCTGGTCAGCACGGGCAACCCGGGCAACACCTATGTCGAATACACGCTGACCAACGCGCTCATCTCGGGCTACAGCGTCTCCTCGGGCGGTGACCGTCCGACGGAATCGCTCTCGATCAACTTCACCAAGATCGAATTCAAGTTCGTGCCCTACGACGACAAGAACAAGGGCGGCACTCCGGTCACGGTCAACTACGACCTGTCCACGACCAAGAGCGGCTGACGCCAGCCACAGGCCTTCGCGGCGCGGCTTACCGCAAGGGGCGGGGTCGCGCCGCGAGCTTCGACGGAGCGTCCGGCCCTGCCGCCTCCGACCCATGACACAAGACGGCGATGCGTGCCTCGCGCGCATCTTTCGGGCAGCAAGACCCCATGGCGACGACCCTAGTTCAAGAGGACCGCTGGATCACCCTGGAGACACCTCTCGGGAAAGACGTCTTCGTCGCCACGGAAGCGCGCGGCACGGAAGGCATCTCCAGCCTCTTCGAATTCACCGTCAGCGCCCTTTCCACGCGCGCCTCGATCGATCCGAAGGATCTGCTCGGCAAGAGCGTGACCCTCTCCATGGCGCGTCCCGGCGGCAAGCGCCGCTATGTCAACGGCATCGTCACCGCCTTCTCGGCCGGTGCCTTCACGCGCAACGAATACCGGCTCTATACGCTTGTCGTCTCGCCCAGCCTGTGGCTGCTCAAGCGCACCTCCGATCACAAGGTCTTCCAGGAGAAGACCGCAGTCGCCATCATCGAGCAGTTGCTCGGCGACAGCGACGTGCCCTTCGAGAAGAAGCTGAGCGCCAGCTACGAGACCTGTGAATACCGGGTCCAGTTCGGCGAGACGGACTTCGACTTCTTCCAGCGCCTCCTTTCCGAGGAGGGCATCTTCTATTTCTTCAAGCACAAGGACGGCGAGCACAAGCTGGTGCTGGCAGACAACGCGTCCGCCTATGCCGATTGCCTGCAGGACACCGTCGAATACCGCCAGGCGCAGGAAGAGGCGGTCGACAGCATCCACACCTTCGACACGGGCGCGAGCCTCACGGACGCCGAATGGCATATCGAGGACTACGACTTCGAGAAGCCCGCCGACAACATCGAGGGCGAACGCAAGACGAACCAGCAGCCCGCCTCGAGCAAGAAATGGGAGCATTTTCGCTTCCCCGGCACGTCTGTGAAAGCCGACACGTTGAAGCGGTATGCCGCCGCCGCCATCGACGCGGCCGAGGCTGGTTTCGAGACGGCGAGCGGTGGCGGCACTTGCGCCAGCTTCACGAGCGGCCATGCCTTCACGCTGAAGGGGCATCCCGTCTCTGCGGAAAACCGCCGCCTCGTCTTGACGGAAGTGCATCACGAGGCCCTTGATCGCGCGCATTTCACCATGCGGCCCGGCACCGAGGTCAAACCCTACTACCGCAACCGTTTCTCCTCCATGCCGGCGACGCGCATCGCGCGCAATCCGCTGCCGACGCCGAAGCCCGTGGTTCAGGGGCCGCAGACCGCCCTTGTCGTCGGCCCGTCCGGCGATGAGATCCACACCGACAAATACGGCCGCATCCGCGTGCAGTTCCATTGGGACCGCTACGGCAAGAAGAACGAGAAGAGCTCCTGCTTCGTGCGCGTGGCGCAGTCGCTCGCCGGCAGCAACTGGGGCTCCGTCTTCGTGCCGCGCATCGGCATGGAGGTGGTGGTGCAGTTTCTCGACGGCGATCCGGACCGGCCGCTGGTGACGGGCGCTGTCTACAATGCCGACAACATGCCGCCCTGGGCGCTGCCCGCCAACATGACGAAGAGCGGGCTTCTGACCCGCAGCAGCAAGTCCGGCCAGACGGCGAATGCCAACGAGCTCTCCTTCGAGGACAAGAAGGGCGAAGAAAAGATCACCTTCCATGCGGAGAAGGATTTCCTGCGGGAAGTCGAGAACGACGACACGCTGGATGTCGGGCACGACCAGAAGCGCACGATCAAGAACGACCGCACCACCGAGATCACCGAGGGCAACGAGACCCTGACGATCAAGAAGGGCAACCGGACGGAAAAGATCGAGACGGGCAACGAGATACTCGACATCGACAAGGGCAACCGCACCGTCACGCTGTCCACCGGCAATGACGACCTGACCCTCAAGAAGGGTGGCCGTACCGTGGCGCTCACCATGGGCGATGACAGCCTGACGCTGTCTAAGGGCAACCAGACGACGAAGGCCAGTGCCGGCAAGATCACGCTCGAGGCGATGCAGGGCATCACGCTGAAATGCGGCGCCAGCACGGTGGAGATCACGCAGGCCGGCATCACCATCAAGGGCGTCACCCTTTCCATCGAGGGTTCCGCCAAGACGGATGTCAAGGGACCGGTCGTCAACGTCGCGGGCGATGGCATGGCCATCCTCAAGGGCGGCATCGTGAAGATCAACTAGGCCGGCTCCGGCGGGGAGCAGGCGCTCCGCCATCCGGAACCGGCAAGAACGAAGGGCAGACGGTGAAGATCCAGACGGAAGCGTTCCGCAAGGTGACGGCCCAGACGGCGCAGGAGATCTGCAGCCGGGCGGACCTGTCTGCCGAGGCTCGCCCCTTCCTTTTGCCCGACCTGTCACCGCAAGGCTTCCTCGCGCTGCTCGTCGAGGCGGAAAACATTGGGGACGCCGTGCGGTTCGTCGCCTTTGCATTGCCCATCCGCGAGGCGATCTGGTGGGCGCATGTAGTGGCCAGAACCAACATTCCGGTGCCGACCGAGCTGGAAATGCTGTGCCTCGACCGCACGGCGGCCTGGGTCTACGAGCCGAGCGACGCCCGTCGCCGCTCTTGCATGGAATGCGCCGAATCGGCGAAGTTCACGGGAGCGGCGGCCTATGCCGCGCTCTCGGTGTTCTGGTCCGGCGGCAGCCTTGCGCCGGAGGGCATGCCGGATGCGGAGGCCGATCCGCGCCTGGGGCCGATCGGCGCGGGGGCGTCCATCCTCTTGTCGATCACCAATGGCGATGCGGCGACGCTCGTCGATCGCTTCGAGACGGCGATCGTCCGGGCGGTCAGCATTGCCAATGGCGGCAACGGCTGGTTGCCGGGCGAGCGGCCGGTAGGAACGAATGGATCGTGAGCCAGGCTTCACAAAAACGTGTGACGTTTGTGGAACAACAGGCTCGGGGCGAAGCTCCAGAATCGGGAGATTCGCTTCAAGATCAATTAAGTATTTGGGGCTAAGCATTCTCTGCCAGCCCCGCGTGTAGCGGTATCCAATTGAAGTGCGGCGGAAGCGGCATGCGCCGGCTATTCCGCAATCAGCCCGCGAGGGGAGGATCTAGACCCATGGCTCTGCCGCAGGTTATCGATGTCGATGCTCTGCTCCAGCCGATCTCGGAAGAGGCGCCTGCCGGGACCGATCCGCGTTCCGACAGCTCCCCCACCTCGCTCTACTATCGCACCAAGGACGCCCGTAACGCCGCCCGCTCGGCCGAGCGGGCCGCTGTCGAACTCGGCGGCGCACCGCCCGAGGAATGGGATACGGTCGCCGAAACGGCGGCGGAGATCCTCGGCACCCATGGCAAGGATCTCGAAATCGCCGCATGGCTGATCGAAGCCCTGTTGCGGCAGGACGGTTTCATGGGCCTGCGCGATGGCCTGAAGGTGATGACCGGCCTCGTCGCGGGTTTCTGGGAGACGTGTTTTCCCGAGCTTGACGAAGACGGCGTGGAAGGAAAAGTATCCGCCGTCGCCGGCCTCAACGGCTCCGGCGCGGTCGGCACGCTCATCCAGCCGATCCGCCTCGTGTCCATCACCCGCGGTTCGCAGGGCAGCTATTCGCTGTGGAACTACGAGCAGGCGACGGACCTTGCCAAGGTCACCGATTCCAACCGCCGGCAGGAGCGGATCGACAACGGCGCGGTGACCATGGAGCAATTCATGGAGAGCGTGGCCGATACGCCCGCCTCCTTCTTCGCCGAAACCCAGACCGGGATCGCGGAGGCGCTTGCCGCCCTTGCCGAGATGTCGGCGGCCTTCGACGCGGTGGCCGGCGTCGATGCCCCGCCCGTTTCGGCGCTGCGCGAGCTTCTGGAGGAGATCTCCCGCTCGATCGCCCATTTCGCCGCTGACAAGCTGGCAGTTGCAAACTACTCTTCCGGCAGCGAGGACATCGCCGCCGACGGTCCGGCAGACGAGGGCGAGGCCGGCGTGCGCGCGGCGGGGGAAACCACCGTCGTCGTGCGGAAGATCGAAGGCTATCAGTCTCGTGAGGAGGCGCTGGCGGAACTGTCCCGCATCGCCGCCTATTTCCGCAAGACGGAGCCCCATTCGCCCATGTCGTACACGCTCGATGACGCCGTCAGGCGTGCGCGCATGAGCCTGCCCGAACTGCTGCTGGAGCTGGTCGAGGACCCGTCCCATCTGCAGCGCATCTTGCTGGCGGCGGGCATCAAGCCGCCGGAGCCGGCCGAACAGGGTTATTGATAACGAGTCGCAGAAAATCCACCGCTTGAAGAGGGGGCCGTCATGGCAGAAAGCGTTCAACAGAAACTGAAGAGAGTGCGTGCACCGCGCGTTCACATCACCTATGACGTGGAGACGGAAGGCGCGCAGGTTCGCAAGGAACTGCCGTTCGTCGTCGGCGTGATCGGCGACTTTTCGGGCAAGCCCTACGAGCCGCAGAAGCCGCTGCGTGACCGCAAGTTCATCCAGATCGACCGCGACAATTTCGACGACGTCATGCAGCGCATGACGCCCGGCGCGGAATTCAAGGTGGAGAACACGCTGGCGGGTGACGATTCCCTGCTGCCGGTCGCGCTGAAGTTCAAGTCGATCGACGATTTCGAGCCCGGCGCCATCGTCGACCAGGTCGAGCCGCTGCGCAAGCTGCTGGCCGTGCGCAACAAGCTGCGCGACCTGATGTCGAAGGTCGATCGCTCGGAAGAGCTGGAAAGCCTCCTGGAAGAAGTCCTGCAGAACACCGACAAGCTGACGGCCCTGGCGGGCGAGCTTGGCGCAGAAAAGGAGTAAGGGCATGAGCGCCGAGACCCAAGCAGCCGGCAGCGCCGCTGTCGCCGAAGAGACCGGCTCCCTGAGCCTTCTCGACCAGGCCATCCAGGTCACCAAGACCGCCGAGCCCGACGAGATCCAGGACCTCCTGCGCACGCTGACCTCCGAAGCCCTTTCCGGCACGGTGACGTTCAGCAAGAACCTGACGCAGACCTTCAACAAGGCGATCGCGGCCATCGACGAGAAGCTTTCCAAGCAGCTCACCGCGATCATGCACAATGACGAGTTCCAGAAGCTGGAAGGCACCTGGCGCGGTCTGAACTATCTCGTCAAGAACTCGGAAACCAGCGCGACGCTGAAAATCCGCATGCTCAACATGACGAAGAAGGAGCTGCACAAGGACCTCACCAAGGCCGTCGAATTCGACCAGAGCCAGATCTTCAAGAAGCTCTATGAAAACGAATTCGGCACGCCCGGCGGCGAACCCTACGGCGCGCTGATCGGCGACTTCGAATTCGGCAGCGGCACGGAAGACCTTGAAGTGCTGCAGGGCATGTCGAATGTTGCCGCTGCGTCCTTCGCGCCCTTCATCTCGGCCGCCAGCCCGAAGATGTTCGGCCTCGAAAGCTTCACCGAGCTTTCCAAGCCGCGCGACCTCGAAAAGATCTTCGACAGCTCGGAATACATCAAGTGGCGCAGCTTCCGTGACAGCGACGACAGCCGCTTCGTCACACTCACCATGCCGCGCGTGCTCGCCCGCGTGCCCTACGGTTCGCAGGGCAAGCAGATCGAGGAGTTCAAGTTCGAGGAAGCCCCGATCGATGCCAACGGCGTCGTCACCAAGATGCAGTCGCAAGACTTCACCTGGATGAATGCATCCTACGCGCTGGGTGAACGCCTGACCTCGGCCTTCGCCAAGTACGGCTGGTGCGTGGCCATCCGCGGTGCGGAAGGCGGCGGCAAGGTGGAGAACCTTCCGACCTTCACCTTCACCAGCGACGACGGCGATGCCGACCAGCAGTGCCCGACGGAAATCGGTATCACCGACCGCCGCGAAGCCGAACTTTCCAAGCTCGGCTTCCTGCCGCTCTGCCACTATAAGAGCACCGACTATGCCGTGTTCTTCGGTGCACAGACGACCCAGCGCCCGAAGAAGTACGACAAGCCGGATGCGACGGCCAATGCCGCCATCTCCGCCCGCCTGCCCTACATCATGGCGACGTCGCGCTTCTCGCACTATCTCAAGGTCATGGGCCGCGACAAGATCGGCTCCTTCCTTGAGGTCAGCGATTGCGAGACCTGGCTCAACAACTGGATCCGCAACTTCGTCAACGGCAATCCGGATGCGAGCGCCGAGATGAAGGCGCAGTATCCGCTGGCCGAAGCCCAGGTCACGGTGAAGGAAATCCCGGGTTCGCCGGGCGCCTACAACGCCGTCGCGTACCTGCGTCCGTGGTTGCAGATGGAAGAGCTGACCGCCTCCATGCGCCTCGTCGCCCGCATTCCGCAGATGGGCTGACGCCCGGATGCACGAAGACGACGCCATCGCTGCGGGACACGCCTCCGGCGGCGATGGTGCGACGGGCGAAGCCGGCCTGCGGCTTCGGATCGTCGATGCTGTCCTGGGCCGTGGCGGGGATGCTCCTGCCGCGGCGCTCGACCGGTTCCTCGACTGCGAGGACCCTGACGAATGCCTCCGTCTCTGGTTCGGCCCGCGCAAGGGCGGCGACCGCTGGCGCGCGGTGCTGACCCGCGATATCGCGGCGATCGATCCGCTCCTCGGCGACCAGATCGACGCCATCATCCACACTCCCGATTTCAAGGCGCTGGAAGCCTCCTGGCGCGGTGTCGATCTCCTGCTTTCGGAAACCGGCAACGACGACAAGGTCCGCGTCAAGCTCTTCAACGCGACCTGGGCGGAGCTGTCGCGGGACTTCGACCGTGCCATCGAGTTCGACCAGAGCACGCTGTTCGCCAAGGTCTACAGCGAAGAATACGGCATGCCGGGCGGCGTGCCCTACGGTCTGCTTCTGTGCGATCACGCGGTGCGCCACCGTGCCCCCGGCGGGCAGGACGATGTCGGCACGCTCACCGGGCTTGCGCAGGTCGCCGCTGCGGCCTTCTCTCCCTGCATCCTTGGTGCCGCGCCGGAGCTCTTCGGCGTCACCACCTTCGCCGACCTTTCCTATGCACAACGTCTCGATGCCGGCTTCCAGCTCGGCGAATACCATCGCTGGCGCCGGCTGCGCGACCTCGAGGACAGCCGTTTCCTCGGCATCGCAATGCCGCGTGTCCTGCTGCGCGACCGGTACCGCGACAGCGCCTCCCGCCAGGACGGCTTCCGCTACAGCGAGGGTGGCGCGGGGGTCGATTCCTGGCTCTGGGGCAATGCCGCCTTCGCCTTCGGCGTCATCGCCATTCGCGCCTTCCGCGACTGGGGCTGGTTTGCCGACATGTGCGGTACGCGCGGTCCGGAGGGCGATCTCGGTGGTGTGGTCGACCATCTGCCGGCGGCAAATTTTTCCACCGGCGAGGCCATCGCCTACCGGCGGCCGCTGGAGGTGGAGCTTACCGACAAGAAGCAGAAGATTCTCGAAGGGCTCGGCTTCATCGCGCTTACCCCGCGCAATTTCGATCGGTCCGTCGTCTTCCTCGGCGCGCAATCGCTCTATGCCGCCCCGAATGACGGCGACCTGCCCATGCAGGTCAATGGCCGGCTGTCCTCCATGCTGCACTATGTCATGTGCATGAGCCGCTTCGCCCATTATGTGAAGATCATGGCGCGCGACCGGGTCGGCGCCTATACGACGCCGCAGGACCTCGAACGGTATCTCGAAGACTGGTTGCGCAACTACACGATCGGCAACACCGATGCCGGCCCCGAGCTGAAGGCGCGCTATCCGCTGGCCGGGGCGCGGCTGGAGATGAGCGAGGTGAGCGGGCGCCCGGGCGTCATGAACTGCGTGCTGCATCTCCAGCCGCATTTCCAGTTCGACCAGGTCGTCTCGGGGTTCCGGATGCGCACTGAAGTCCAGGCGATGCGGTCGCGGTAAGGCAAAGGAGAACGCATGGCCCGGCTTCCCAACAAGGCCCCTCCCCGGCTTCCGCTCTTCGACCGGCTGCTGCAGGGCGACAGCATCGAGACCGATCGCAGCGCCGACCGCGCCATGCAGGAACTGCACGAATCGGTCCGGCGCGACCTGGAAATCCTGTTCAACACCCGGCCGGGCCGCCTGCCGGAGGACGCGCGGCTGACGGAGCTGCGCCAGTCGATCCTGACCTACGGCCTGCCGGAAGTGCAAAGCCAGCACCTCGCCTCGCCCGCCCAGCAGGAACAGTTCCGCAAGGGACTGGAGGATGTCATCCGCCGGTTCGAGCCACGCTTCCGCGAGCTTTCCGTCGTGCTGGTCGTGCCGGAAAACCAGGTCGAGCGGGTGCTGCGCTTCCAGATCAACGCGCTTCTGGAAACCGATTCCTCCAGCGAGGCGGTGATCTTCAACACGGCGATCGATCCCGTGACGGGCATGCTCTCGATCAACGGGCGGTAAGGCCGGGCACGGTATGGCAATTCCATCCGCCGCCTTGAAACGCCGCGCGATTGGCGTAACCTGACGCCCCGGCGCCGCCCTTCATCCGCATCGCAGCCACGAGGCCCTCTTTGGATTTCTCCCAGGCAAGAATCCTCATCGTCGACGATATCGAGGACAATAGGGACGTGCTGGCGCGCCGGCTGCGGCGGCAGGGTCTCGTCGATGTGCACCAGGCGGCCGACGGCCTCGAGGCGCTCGACAGGATCCGCAGCGAGCCCTTCGATCTCGTGCTGCTCGACGTGATGATGCCGCGCATGAACGGTGTCGATGCGCTGCAGGCCATGCGTGACGAAGGCTGGCTTCAGAAGACGCCCGTCGTGATGATCTCCGCCGCATCGGAGATCGAGACGGTGGTGCGTTGCGTCGAGCTGGGCGCCGAGGACTATCTGCCGAAGCCTTTCAATCCCGCGCTGCTTGCTGCCCGCGTCAGGGCCGTGCTGGAACGCAAGTTCCTGCGCGACATCAACCAGCGCCAGCTCGACCGGCTGGAGCGCGAACTGGCGGAAGCCTGGCTGTGCCAGCAATCCATGCTGCCCACCGAATTTCCCGTCGATCCGGCAAGGCTCGACATCTTTGCGAGCGTCGATCCTGCCCTTGAAATCGGCGGCGATCTCTACGACGTGTTCGAGGTCGCGCCGGGCCTCGTCGCGCTGGCGATCGGCGATGTGGCGGGCAAGGGTGCTTCGGCCGCGCTCTTCATGGCGCGCACGCGCAGTCTCCTGCGGGCGGGGACGCTGCAGTTCCACGCCATAGCCGGCCGGGTGCCGCAGCCTTCCGAGATCGTCGCCCTCGTCAACGACGAGCTTTGCAAGAACAATCCGAATTCCCGCTTCGTTACGCTGTTCTTCGCCCTGCTGGAGGTTGCGACCGGTCGCCTCGCCTATTGCAATGCCGGGCATGTCTATCCCATCCTGACAGGCGCGGCGGCCGTGTCGGAGGTCTCCACGCCGCCCGATCCGGCGCTCGGGGTCATCGAGGCGCTGACCTTTGCCGATCATGAGCTGACCCTTGCTGCGGGCGACTGCCTGTTCCTCACCTCCGATGGTCTTTCGGACATGCAGAACGCGGATCAGGCCCAGTTCGGTACGGAGGCCATCCTTGCCGAGATCGCCGGCAATCGCGGCGCTTCCTCGGCCGATCTTGCCGGTGCCGTTCTGGCGAAGGCGCGTGCCTTTGCCGGCGGCGCGGCACAGTTCGACGACATCACGGTGCTGGTCGTCCGGCGGTGTGCCTGAACGCGAAAAGTGCGGTTGGGCCGTGACTTGCCACTGTCAATTGTGCGGAGTTTGCAGTAGCGTCTGCGTCGGCATTTTAGTGATGGCGTAAGCAAGCGACGCCGCGTAACGTAGTGGGGACAAGGGGTAGAACGGCACGGCGAGCAAGGGCTGCACACGGGCCGGTCTCTGGTTTTTCAAAGGGGGACAGGTCGTGCCGGGTGGTATCAATTTTGGCGCGCTCGACAAGGGCGACGCGGAAGACGTGTGCTGGTGTGTCGTGGAATCGATCGCGGATATGGACGACACCGCATCGAGCATCGTGGCGGTCGTGCATTTCCTGCGCGAGGTCTACGGCGCGGAGGATGCGGATGAGAGGGTCATCCCGAACCCGGCCTTCCTGGCCAACGGACATGACGGCATGTCGCCGAAGACGCGCAAGTATTTCACCGGGCGCACCTTCAAGGGGCTCGGCGGCAGCGCGGTCAGTCTCGCCGGGGGCCTTGCCTCGGGCGTGACGGCGGTCGATGTCGGCAGCATCCTGAAGGAGGGCAGCGCCGTCGGCACCACGGCTGCGCATCTCATCGGCATCAAGGCCGCCGGCAAGGGCTTCAAGAAGAGCGAGACGGTGACGCGCTGGGTCGATGCCATGCTCAAGGCGAAGGTCGCCAAGATCGGCGTGCGCGGCGTCGGTCTTGCCGGTGCCGCCATCCCGATCCCGGCGGTCGGCCTTGCCACCAGCGTGGCCACCACCGTCGCCAAGCTCGGCATCAAGGTGACGCTGAGCAAGCTCGTCGCGCGCACCGCGATGGAGGTTCACTGGCGCGCCTATCAGGAAACCGTGATCGCCGGTGCCTTCGGCGGCCGCGGCGGGCCCGTCGGCCCGGCCTCGGCGATGTTCTACGAGATCTTCACCAAACGCAGCTTCACCCGCATCTTCGGCAAGCACGACACCGCCGCCCTGATCAAGGAGCCCGGCGGCTGGATGGCGCTGAATGACAAGCTGATGCTGATGTAATCGGAGCGCCCTGGGGCGGTCGCGGCAGATCCTGCGCCGGACCGGACCCTTTTTCTGAACGGAAAGGCAAGCTTCTTGCCTTTCCGCGTCTCAGCGCGATTGCCGCCAGCCCTACCCTTGTGGGCAGGCGGAGCCGGGATCTCCGTTCCTGCGGTGCCGTTGTGCTGCCCTTTCAGGGCGTGGAGGCAGGAAATGGCCTCCTCATCGGGTGCGGTGGCGTGTTGTGGCAACCGTCTCCTTCCGGATAGGATCGCTCCGGTGCGCCGTCGGCGCGCCGGTTGCCGCCTCGCATTCAAGGATAGCGTTCATGTCCCCCCCTTCCCCCCTCATCGATCTTGCCGCCGACACCGCCACGCGCCCCGGCGAAGGCATGCGCCAGGCCATTGCGGCGGCGGTCGTGGGGGATGAGCAGCGGGGCGAGGACCCGACGACGCTGGCGCTGGAGGCACGGGTGGCCGAGCTGCTGGGGCAAGAGAAGGCGCTGTTCCTGCCTTCAGGAACGATGGCGAACCAGATCGCCTTCCTCGTCCATTGCCGGGCGGGGGACGAGATCGTCTGTGCGGAAAACGCCCATGTCTTCGGTTCGGAAGGGGCGGGCGCAGCGGCGCTTTCCGGGGCGCAGTTCCGCCCGATCGAGACGGCGACAGGCCTCTTTTCCGTGGAGGACGTCGCACGCCGGTTGCGGGCGCCGCGCCACCGTTCGCCGCGCAGCCGGGTCATCGCCATCGAGCAGACCACCAATCGCGGCGGCGGGCGCATCTGGCCGGAGGCGACGATCCTTGCCCTGAAGGCACTGGCGCAGGAAAAAGGGCTCGCGCTGCACATGGACGGTGCGCGGCTGCTCAACGCCGCCGTCGCCACCGGCCTTCCGGCGGCCCGCTTCGCCGCGCCGTGCGACAGCGTCTGGATCGATCTTTCCAAGGGTTTGGGATGCCCGGTCGGTGCGGTTCTGGCGGGGCCGGAAGGCTTCATCGAAGAGGCGCTGATCTGGAAGCACCGGCTCGGTGGCGCCATGCGGCAATCCGGCATTCTCGCCGCCGCGGGGCTCTATGCGCTCGATCACAATGTCGCGCGCATGGCGGAGGATCACGCCAATGCCCGCCGGCTTGCCACGTTGCTTGGCGGCGTGCCCGGCCTTGGCCTGCAGCCCGAGGGCGATGTCACCAACATCCTGTTTCTCGACCTTTCGGGGACAGGCGTTCCCGCGCGCACCTTGGCCGAGGCACTGTTCGGTGCGGGGATCCGCGTCAATGTCGAGGGCGAGAGCCGCGTCCGCATGGTCACCCATATCGACATTTCCGCCGAGGACGTGGAGGTCGCCGGGCGGGCGATCGTTGCGGCGCTGGCACGGCTGCGGTCGCCTCAGCCGGGCGGCTGAGCCCGGCGCATGAGGCGGAACAGGATCGGCGCGCCGAGGATGACCACCAGGATGCGCGTGAGGTGGTGCACGACGACGAAGCTCAGGTCCGCGCCGGAGACCAGCGCCAGCATCGACATTTCCGCCTGCCCGCCGGGAATGAAGGCAAGGAAGCCTTCGACGGGCGGGGCAAGGCCGGTCAGCGTCACGAGTTCCGTCACCGCGCCGGCGAGCGCGGCGAGGATCAGCACGAAGGCAGCCCCGCCGGTGACGGTGTTGCGCAGTTCGCGCAGCGTCACGCCGACATAGCTGACGCCGATGCCCATGCCGATGAGGAATTGTGCGGCCAGAAGCGCCTCGCGCGGCGGACGCAGATGCAGGATGCCGGCGAGCGACAGGACGGCGGAGACGAGGAGCGGCCCGAGGATCGCCGCGCCGAAAAGGCCGATCCGCTCGCCACCCTTCCAGCCGACGAGAGCGGCGACCGCCATGATCAGCATTTCCGGAACCGGCAGGTCGGAGGCCGGCGGGCCGACCGGATGCGTGAGGCCGACGCCGTAGATGTTGACGAGGATGATGGGCGCAACGACCATGATGACCATCAGCCGCGTGACGTGAACCAGCGACAATTGCCGGACATTCGCCCCGGCCTCCTGTCCGAAGATCGTCATATCCGCCGCCCCGCCGGGCATGGCGGCATAGAAGGCCGTTACCGGATCGAAGCCGCAGGCGCGCCGGAAGAAGGGCACGCCGATCAGCCCGATCACGACGATATAGGCCGGCACCAGTGCCAGGGACGCGACCATCGAGGGCAGTTCGGCGATCAGCGCCGGGGTGACGGAGGTTCCGATGGCAATGCCGAGCACGGAGCGCGCGGCAATCGACACCTGCCCTAGCCCTGCCAGCGGCGCGCCGAACAGCGCCGCCACCAGCGAGGCGGCCATCGGCCCGAACAGGAACGGCAGGGGCAGATGCAGGGCGAGGAAGACTGCTACGCCAGCTGCCGCGATCAGCACGGTCATCCCGCGCCGGAAAAGGAGGGTGTGCGCCATGCCCCGACCGTCAGAGAGCCACGGCCGCCGAATGGGTGACGACCGGCGGCGCTGCGAAATAGGGCGAAGCGAGTGCCCGCCATCTCTGGAAACCGTCGGAAGCGCGGAACGTGACCATATGGTCCTCGATGCTGCGCCATGTCACGAGCAGCCGGTAGGTCTCCGGCGTCTCGACGACGCGGTGCAAGGCGAGATCGAGACAACCTTCGGCAGCGAGAAAAAAGGGCCGCGCCGCCGCAACGGCGGCCTCGAAGCCGGCGGGATCGGTGACCCTGATCTCCGCCACCTCAACGACGGGGGACATGGGGTTCTCCTTCATTTCGCGGCGTGGCCGTGTTCGGCGTCGATCGACCGGCTCTCGCCGGACGCGACCATGGTGCGGGTGGCATCGACCGTGGCGTAGGTCCAGAAGATACGCATCGGCTTGTCGGAGGCGTTGATGAAGCGGTGCGGCACGTTGGCGGGGATCCAGGTCGTGTCGTTGGTGGAAAGATGGTGCTGCACACCATCGATCTCGGCGATCGCCTCGCCCTCGATCACCATGACGCTTTCCTCGCAATTGTGGAAATGCAGGCCTATGGCGGCGCCGGGATCGAAGGCCGTGATGCCGTTGATCATGCTGGTGGAGCCGCAGCGACGGGTGACGAGCGGCGTGGTGCGCGCGCCGCCGCCGCGGTCGTTGGTCTTCAGCTCGTGCGGGCGCAGGATAGCGGGTTTGGACATTGGGGACCTCACTTGGAAGGACCGATCCAGACGGTCTTGATGTTGACGAATTCGCGGATGCCGTAGACGCCGAGTTCACGCCCGTAGCCGGAGCGCTTGATGCCGCCGAAGGGGTAGCGCGGGTCGGAGGCGGTCATGCCGTTGACGAAGACGGCGCCGGCATCGATGCGGGCGGCGAGTTCTCGTCCGCGGGCAGCATCGCCCGTCCAGAGTGCAGCGCCGAGGCCGTATTCGCTGTCATTGGCCATGGCGACGGCCTCGTCCGCGTCCTTCGCGCGGATGATGGCGGCAACCGGGCCAAACGTTTCCTCGCGGAAGGCCGTCATGCCTGGCCTGACGTGGTCGAGCACGGTCGGTGGATAGTAGAAGCCATCGCCTTCGAGCGGCTCGCCGCCGAGTTTCAGCACGGCCCCCTCGGCAAGCGAGCGCTTGACCTGATCGTGCAGACCGGTGCGCAGGTTTTCGCGCGCCATCGGGCCGATTTTCGTGTCGCGCTCCATCGGATCGCCGATCTTCAACGCGGCGGCCTTTTCGACGAAGAGCGCGGTGAAGCGATCAGCGACGGCCTCCTCCACGATGAAGCGCTTGGCGTTGACGCAGGACTGGCCGACATTGATGTAGCGTGCCTTGACGGCAGTCTCGGCGGCTGCCTCCAGATCGGCATCGGCGAGCACGATGAACGGGTCGGAGCCGCCGAGTTCCAGCACCTGCTTCTTCAGCGCCTTGCCGGCCTGCGAAGCCACGATGGCGCCGACCTCGGTCGAGCCCGTCAGCGTCACGGCGGCGATGCGCGGGTCGGCAATGAGGCCGGCGACCTTGGACGTGTCGACGAGCAGTGTCGCCGTCAGCCCGGCCGGGGTGCCGGCGGCGTCCATCACCTCCTGCACGGCAAGCGCGCATTCCGGCACGTTGTTGGCGTGCTTGAGGATCGCGCCATTGCCGGCGGCAAGCGCCGGGGCGACGAAGCGGAAATACTGCCAGAACGGATAGTTCCACGGCATGATCGCCAGCACCACGCCGAGCGGTTCGAAGGCGACGACGCTCTCGCTGGCATTGGAGGCAACGGGCTCGTCGGCAAGATAGGCCGGCGCATGTTCGGCGTAGAAATCGCAGTTGTAGGCGCATTTCTCGATTTCGGCCTCGGCCTCGGCGATGGGCTTGCCCATTTCGCGCACGATCATCTCGGCGTACCGCGCCTTGCCGGCGCGCAGCGCCGCGGCCATGCGGGTGAGCAGCGCCACGCGCTCGCCGACCGGGACGCGCCGCCAGGCGCGCTGTGCGCGGGCTGCTGCCTCCAGCGCAGCGTCCACGGCGGCATCGTCCTGCAGGTCGAAGCTGCGGATGGGCTTTCCGGTGGCGGGATTGACGGAGGTGATCGCGGTCATGGGGAAACCTTTTCGGAAAGGAGCCGCTTCCAGCCGGGAAGGAAGGACGTGCTGGCGGATGTCGCGGCGGAGGGGATGTATTCGAAGCCGATGGCACCGGCGTAACCGGCTGCCGTGAGGGCGGCGAGCATGGGCTCGAAGGCGAGCGTGCCGGTTCCCGGCTCGTGGCGGCCGGGGTGGTCGGCGATATGGACATGGCCGATGCGGTCGGCATTCTGTGCGATCCAGAGGTGTGGGTTCTCACCCAGGACGGCAGCATGGTAGGTGTCGAACAAGAGGGCGAAACGGCCGTGGAACTGGTCCTGCAACTCTGCCGCAAGGGCAAGGCTGCCCATATGGTAGCCGGGAATGGTGATCGCCTCGACGAGCACCCGCACGCCGCTGCCCTCCACCTGGTTAAGCGCCCAGGAGAGGTTGAGCCTGTAGGTCTCGGCTGCATCCAGAACGCCGCCCTTCGGCACGCCTGCCATGGGATGGACGAAGGGGCAGCCGATCTCCAGCGCATAGGCAAGCGCCCGGTCGAAGCCGGCGCGGAACGCCGCCTCGCGGCCGGCAAGCGCGGCAAGGCCCTTTTCGCCCGCGGCCGCATCGCCCATGCCTGATGTCACCTGCGAGAAAGTCAGGCCGAGATCGGCAAGGCGGGCGCGCATCTCCTTCGCCGGGATGGCCCACGGCTCGGGATGCTCGACGGCGGTGAAGCCGTCGCGCGCCGCCGCCGCCGGCCGTTCGGCAAGCGGCAGATCGCCATAGAGGTAGCCGATGTGGGCGGAGAGGCGGTTCATCAGGCTGCCTCGAAAGGGGCCGCGCTGCCTTCCGGGAAGGCGACGCCGGGGCTTTCACCCTCGGCGATGAGATCCGCGACGACATTGCCGGTGACGGGGATGCCGGTGCGGCGGCGTTCGTCCTCGCGGCGCTGCTCGGGCTCGCCCGGCATCATGATCTCGTCGACGCCGGCCGCGCGCGGCAGCACCTTGATGCGCTCGTAGAACTCGTCCATTCGCGCGCCAAAATCATCGAGCGACAGGAAGAGGTCCGGCTTGATGGCGAAGAAAAGGTGGCCGACATTCTGCGGCTCGGAATGGTCGAAATAGAGGCTCTTCACGTCGCCGCCGAAATTCGCGCCGGTGAGGACACCGGACATCAGGTCCATCAGCGTCGCCAGCACCGAACCCTTGACGCCGCCGAAGGGCAGGCAGACGCCCTCGAAGGCCTTGGCGGCGTCCGTGGTGGGGTTGCCGTCGACATCGAGCGCCAGGCCCTCGGCGATGGGGTCGCCCTTCATGGCCGCGAGCCGGATCTTTCCGCGCGCGATGACCGTCATCGCCATATCCATGACATAGGGCGGGTGCTTGCCGCCCGGAATGCCGGCGGCGATGGGGCTTGCGCCGAGGAAGGTGGTGCGCCCGCCCCACATCGGAATGGCGGGCGAGGAATTGGTGAAGATCATCGAGATGAAACCGCGCTCGATGGCGCGCAGCGCATAACACGCTCCCATGCCGAAATGCGTCGAGCGGTTCACGCCGGCAAGGCCGATGCCCATCTCGCCGGCAATGTCGCAGGCGGCGTTCATGGCGATGTTGGAGGCGACGAAGCCCATGCCGTTGTCGCCGTCGACCGCGGTGACGGCGCCGGCCACCTTCGTCACCTTCACGTCGGGGCGCGGATTGACGAGGCCGCGCTTCAGCCGCTCCAGATACATCGGGATGCGGCTGACGCCATGGCTGTCGACGCCGCGCAGGTTCGCCTTGACGAGGTCGCCCGCGATCAGCGCCGCATCGGCCTTGCTCATGCCGACGGAGAGGAACATCTCGGTGGCGTAGCGGGTCAGGTCTTCGGCTCGGAAGTAAAGCGTTTCAGCCATGGTGGGCTCCCTGAGGGTTGCGTTTTCCCATCCGGCCGCAGGGGTGCGGCCGGTCGGGCATTGGCATCGGTGGTGGGCGGCGTCAGGCGCCGGCGGTTTTGTCGGGCATGTCGATCTTGCGGGTGCGCCGCCAGTGCAGCATTGCCGGCACGATGAGGATCAGGGCGGAGATGGCGACGAGCACGGCCGAGAGCGGGGTGGAGACGAAGACCATCGGATCCCCCTGCCCCACGGCGAGCGCCCGGCGCATCTGCACCTCCGCCATCGGCCCCAGAATGAGACCGATCAGCACCGGCGCGATCGGGAAGTCATAGACACGCATCGTGTAGCCGAGCAGGCCGACGCCGAACATCATGGCAAGGTCCACCCAGGAGTTGGATACGCCCCAGATGCCGACCAGCGAGAAGATGAGGATGCCGGCATAGAGATAGGGACGCGGGATGAAGAGCAGCCGTACCCAGAGCCCCGCCAGCGGCAGGTTGAGGATCAGCAGCATCAGGTTGCCGACATAGAGCGAAGCGATGAGGCCCCAGACGAGATCGGCGGAGTTGATGAACAGCATCGGTCCCGGCTGCAGCCCGTAGTTCTGGAAGGCGGCGAGCAGGATCGCCGCGGTGGCCGACGTCGGCAGCCCGAGCGTCAGGAGCGGCACCAGCACGCCCGCAGCGGCGGCGTTGTTCGCAGCCTCCGGACCCGCCACGCCCTCGATGGCGCCGTTGCCGAACTCTTCCGGATGCTTGGTCAGCTTGCGCTCGACCGTATACGAGAGGAAGGTCGGGATTTCTGCGCCGCCGGCCGGCAGCGCGCCGATGGGAAAGCCGAAGAAAGTGCCGCGCAGCCACGGCTTCCAGGAGCGCTTCCAGTCGTCCTTCGTCATCCAGATGCCGCCGGCGAGCGGATTGAGGTTGGGCTTCTGCAGGCCGAAGCGGCTGGCGACATAGAGCGTCTCGCCGATGGCGAAGAGCGAGACGAGCACGACCGTCATCTCGACGCCGTCCATGAGGTCGGGCACGCCGAAGGTCAGCCTCTGCAGGCCGGTCTGCTTGTCGATGCCGACGACGCCGAGCGACAGGCCGAGCAGGAGCGCGATGAAGCCGCGCACCTTGGACGTTCCCATCACGACCGAGACGGAGAGGAACGCGAGCAGCATCAGGGCGAAATAGTCCTGCGGCTTGAAGATGAAGGCGAGCTCGGCGATGGGCGGCGCCAGGAAGGTGATGCCCAGTGTGCCGATGGTGCCGGCGACGAAGGAGCCGATCGCGGCCGTGCAGAGCGCCGCCGCGCCGCGACCCTGGCGGGCCATTTTGTTGCCCTCGAGCGCGGTCATCATCGCGCCGCTCTCGCCGGGCGTGTTGAGCAGGATCGAGGTGGTGGAGCCGCCATACATGGCGCCGTAGAAGATGCCGGCGAACATGATGAAGGCCGCGGTCGGTTCGATATAGACGGTGACGGGCAACAGCAGCGCGATGGTCAGCGCCGGGCCGATGCCGGGCAGGACACCGATGGCGGTGCCCATGAAGGTGCCGACGAAGGCCCACATCAGGTTCTGTGGCTGAAGGGCGACGGAAAAACCGTTCATCAAGCCGGTGATCGCGTCCATCCTACACCCCCATCATCGGAAGAAGACCGCCAAGCTGGACACCCAGCTTGCGGAAGAGCCACCAGCACAACAGCGAGAAGCCGAGGCCGAGCACCAGGTCGAGATGCCAGCGGCGCGACTTGAAGGCCGCGGCCACCAGCACGAAACAGCCGGTGCAGGTGATGACGAAGCCGAGCGGCTTCATCGTCAGCATCGGCAGGGCGCAGGCCGCCGCGGCAAGGCAGAGCGCGGTGTAGTTGACCGCGTGGTCCTCGCTGACGTCCTCGGCATCCTGTTCCTCGAACGGAACGCCCCGGTAGATCTGCAGTGTCAGCAGCAGGCCCATGAGGACCAGGCCGATCCCGATGGCCGAGGGCATGAAGCCCGGGCCGACATGGGCGTACTGGTCGAACTGGGGCAGTTCCGCGGCCTTCCAGAAAACGATGGCTCCCCAGCCGACCGTTCCCGCCGCAAGCCAATAGGGGCGTTCCGTCATGTCAGACATCCTTTCGAAAAGCGCCGCGGCTTACTTGACGAGGCCGGCTTCCTTCAGGATGGCGCCGATGCGGGTCTTTTCGTCGTTGAGAAACGCGACGAAATCGTCTCCGGCGAGGTAGGCGTCTTCCCAGCCCTGCTTGGCGAGAATGTCCTTCCAGGCAGCGCTTTCATGCATCTTGGCAAAGCGGTCGAGCCACATCTTGCGGCCGTCCGCAGACATGTCGGGCGCACCGACGATGCCGCGCCAGTTGCCGACGACCACGTTGAGGCCGGCTTCCTTCAGGCTCGGCGCATCGATGCCGTTGACGCGGCCTTCGGAGGTGACCGCGATGATGCGGATGCGGCCGGCATCGGCCATCGGCTTGAACTCCGAGACGCCCGAGACGGCGACCGTCACGGCACCGCCGCCGAGTGCGGTCACGGCTTCCGCACCGCTGTCATAGGGGATGTAGTTCAGCTTGGCCGGCTCCAGGCCGCTTTCCTTGGCGATCAGCGCCATCACGATGTGGTCGACGCCGCCGGCCGAGCCGCCGCCGATCGACACGGCGCCGAGGTTTTCCTTCATCGCCTTGACGAGATCGTCCACCGTCTTGATCGGGGAATCGGTCGCGACGGCGACGACACCCGTATCGTTGGTGAGGCGCACCAGCGGCGTCACGTCGTCGAGCGTGACGGGCGAGGAGTTGAGCAGGATGCCCCCGACCATGATGACGCCCATCGACATGACGGCATTGTCGTTGCCGCGGTTCGCGCCGACAAATTCGGCAAGACCGATCGTGCCGCCGGCACCGCCCTTGTTGGTGAAGGTCGCGCCGTCGGCGAAGATGCCTTCCTTCGACATCGCGTCGAACGGCAGGCGCGCCATGGCGTCATACCCGCCACCGGCACCGCCCGGCGCCATCACCACGGCCGGATCGGCAAAGGCCGGCGCTGCGGCCGAAAGCGAAAACGCCACTGCGGCGGCAAAAACTGCTTTGATCATAATTTCCTCCCAATAAGTCCGGGCTGAAAGCCCTGGTGCTGCCGAGCCGGCAACACAGACATCGGCCTCCTTGCCGTTGTCGTATTAATACACTTACGACAATCTGGCCGCTTGTCAACATTGTTTTGCCGGGGGGACGGGGAGAAGGCGTCGCGGTGGCCGGCATGTCCCCCGCCGATGGCGAGGGACGGGATCGGGAAGGTGCGTTCGGGACCGATCAGTCGACCTGCAGTTCCTCCAGGAGGCAGGCCCAGCCGGCGCCGTGCATGTCGCGGTCGGCGCGCGTGCCCTGGACGACGGGGCGCGGCACGGAGAATTTCACGACGTTGAGCGCGGGAATGTCGAAACGCTTGAGCAACTGCTGCTCGACGCCGAAGAGCCGCGCCACGGTGGCATCCTTCAGCCCGTCACGCACCCGGGCATAGGTCGCCGGATCGTCGCAGAAGACGTCGATCGTCAACCAGAACGGCCCGGCATTCTTGGAGCGTACCTTGCTGACGAGGCTTCCCAGTTCAGGCATGTCCCACCTCATGGGTTTCGAGCACGAAGGCGGCGAGCGGGTCGTCCAGCTCCATCACATGGTTGAGGCAGAACTCGTAGAGCGCGCCGCGCTGCATTTCGGCGGGCGAGAAGGGAAAGGCGAAGGTCGGCATCGGCTCGTCCTCGGTCAGGGGATGATGCAGGAGATAGGGGTTGAGGATCTTGCCGGCCTCGGCCGCCTGTTCGGCGGTCGGGCAGGTGAGAATGCCGAGAATGCCGACCTCGACGGGAATGTCGTGACGGTTCTCCAGCGCGCCGAGCGTCGCATCCATGCCGATCAGCCGGATCTCGACGCTGAAGGTATCGGGGGCGAGACCCATGCGGGCGACGATCTTGTCACGCACCTTGGCCTCGATATCCGCCGCCCATTCGCGCACATGCTGGACATAACGGCGCTCGCGCACCACGGCGAGGCCGACGGTCTGGTAGCCGACGATGCGGGCGCCCTCCAGCTTGACCGTGTAGCGCCCCGGCACCCATTTCGAGCCCTCGACACGCACCCGGCGCCCGTCGAGCGCCTCGTATTCGGACCGCGTGACGTCGAGATGGCCGCCCGGCTCGTGCAGGATGAACGGATCGGAATTCTCGTAGAGCATATGGGCGGAGACGGTATAGGGCGTCGCGGCGGCGTCTGCCGCCATCGGCTCGATGGTGAAGCCGGAGGCGTCGAAGTCGATCTGGATCACGCCGGAATTCGGCTGCGTGGTGGCGAGCGCCCCGCATTCGCCGACCTTGGCGCCGTGCCATGCGGCGCCGGCATGGTCGCCGCGAACGACCGGCAGCGCCGCGATGATGGCGGTGTCCGTGGTGCGCCCGGCAATGACGATATCCGCCCCGGTGGCGAGCGCCGCCGCGACCTGCTCGACGCCGGCGAGGGCGACGATGTTGGTGCAGTCGTCGACGATGGCCTCGTTGACATCGGGTGCGGCCGGCAGCGCGTGCAGACGGCCGTCGCCGAGCGCGGCCTTCACCCGCTCCTTCGGCTGGCCGGATTTCAGCGTGGCGACCTTGACCTGCATGCCCTCCTCCAGGGCGATCTCGCGGGTGATGTCGAAGAGCCAGTCCACCGCATCATCCGCGCCGCAGGTGCCGGCGGTGCCGATGACGAGCGGAACGCCGGCCTTCGCCCGCGCCTGCATCAACTCGCGCCATTCCACCTTGGTCGAGGCGCGCGAATATTTCGAGACGCCGCGCCCGAGATAGGACGGGCCGCTGTCCGTCGAGCCGCCGTCGATGGCGATGATGTCGGGCTGGTTGGCGACGCCGCGCTCCAGCGCCGCGCGATCATAACCCAGACCCAGCGCGCCTGCGGGTATAAGTACGCGTGTCATGTGTCATCTCCCTTGTCCGGCCCGCCAGCGGGGCCACCGGAAAACATTTCGGCGCGGGCCTTGCGCAGCTTGGCCTTGCCGAGGTGGTCGTGCATCAGATCCGCCGCCTTCGCGGTGTCGCCGACATCAAGCGCATCGAGGATCGCAAGATGCTCGGCATTCTGGCCACGCACCTGCTCGGCGTTCAGCGTCTGGCGGTATTCGATCAGGCGGCGAAGCTGGTTGAGCTTCTGCACCGTGTTGATCAGGAAACGATTGCCGGAGAGCGCGGCGAGGCCTTCGTGAAACGACGAATTCGCCTCGAACAGCTCCATCTGGCTCAGCCGCTGCCAGCCGCCGTCGGCGACGATCTCCTGCCGGCGGCGCAGGTCCGCGAGGATGACGGGATCGGCGCGGAACTCGGGTGAGCGGATGCCGTGCACCTCGATCACCTGACGCAGGTCGTAACATTCCCGGTAGGCCTCGACGGAATCGATCAGCACCGCGAAGGTCCAGCCCCGGCCCTCGTTGCGCTCGATCCAGCCCTCGCCGGAGATGCGCGTCAGGATGCGTCGCAGCCCCAGCCGCGACACGCCGTAGCGCCGCATCAGGTCGGTCTCGCTCACCCGGTCCGGCAGGCGGCGCGACAGGCGGTCATCGGCAATGCGCAGATAGGTCGCCTCGTCCGACGTATCGTTGGCGGCGGGCAGCGGGTCGGCGGCGATGCGGTCGGGATCGCGCAGATAGAAGCCCTTGTTGGGCACCTGCTCGACAATGCCCTGGTCCGCCAGAATGCCGAGCGCCGAGCGGATCGGCTGGCGCGACGTGCCGAACAGGGACTGGAAGCTGGCTTCTGTCAGGTGCTGTCCCCGTTCCATGGCCGATGTCCTGATATGGCGGACGATCTTGTCCGCCAGCGAGCGATGAAGTTCGTTCATGATCGACCCCTGGATGGTATTAAGCGCGTATATACGACAATCCGTAGGCAATCAATCAATCTGGCCGCGCCGTTTCCGCCGCCCGCCGCCTCGTGGTATTTCGAAATGACAAAAGTCCAATAGTCTGAATCATGGTACTATGCAAGCGCAAAGGACCAGCGCTTGGCGAAGGCTGTGGAACGTGCGACAAGACCCGGGCCATCCAGGAGCGTCCATGACCCAGATATCCAGCCCCCTCGCCCGTGAGATCGCCCGGCTCGTGCATGCCGAACGGTTGGCGCCGGGCGAGCCGCTGACCGAGCGCAGCCTTGCGGAGCGCTTCCTGGTCTCGCGCTCGCCGATCCGCACCGCATTGCGCGAACTGCAGCAGGCCGGCGTTTTGGCTGCGGCCGAGCGCGGCGGCTACAAGGTGGCCGATCCCTCCGCCGCAAGGGCCCTTGCCGCCAGCGAGCCGGCGCCCGACGGCGGAGAGGAGGTCTATCTCGCCATCGCGCGCGACCGGCTGGCCGGCGAAATTCCCGACCGGGCGAGTGAAAACGAGCTCCTGCGCCGCTACGGCATCACGCGCCCGCGCCTGCAGGCCCTGCTCCGGCGCATGTCGGAGGAGGGCTGGGCGGAGCGGCTGCCGGGGCACGGCTGGCGTTTCCTGCCGGTGTTGACCTCGATGGAAACCTACCGGCAGAGCTACAGCTTTCGTCAGGCGATCGAGCCGGCCGCATTGCTGGAGCCGGGTTTTGTGCTCAATCGCCCGGTGCTGGAGCGGCATCTCGAACAGCAGCGGCGCTTCGTGGCGGGGGAGATCCTGGAAATCTCGGCGGTTCGCCTGTTCGAGACGAACAGCGAGATGCACGAGGCGATCGCCGAATGCAGCCGCAACGCCTTCTTCATCGAAAGCCTGAGGCGTGTCGACCGGCTGCGCCGGCTCATCGAATACCAGCAGCGGGTGGACCGCGAACAGGCCCGCCAGCGCTGTGCCGAACATGTGCACATCCTCGAACTGGTGCTGGACGGAAGGAACGGCGAGGCCGCCGAGGCGATGCGCAAGCATCTGAGCGCCCTCGGGCCGCTGAAGGCGCCTTCGCCCTGAACCGGCCTGCAGGGAATTCGAGTTGTCGCGCGGAGTTCCACAAGGCTAGTGTACCCGCGCGGCCTGCACGGTGAGGGGAACCCCGGCGCGGGCAGCGCGGGACAGTATCGGCACTACGAGGGAAACGAGCCCATGAGCAACCACCTCTTCGACGCGATCCGGGCGGAGGCACGGCCGGAGGCGGCCTTCATCGAGACCGGCGACGGGCGTCGATGGACCTATGGCGACATGATTGCCCTTTCGGGGCAGCTGGCGGGTGCTCTTGCCACGCGCGGCGTCCGGCCGGGGGATCGGGTCGCCGTGCAGGTGGAAAAGAGCGCCGAGGCGCTGATGCTCTATCTCGCCTGCGTCAGGGCCGGTGCCGTCTACCTGCCGCTCAACACCGCCTACACATTGGCGGAACTCGACTATTTCATCGGCGATGCCGAGCCGAGACTGGTCGTCGTCTCGCCGGGCGCCCGCGACGGCGTGAGCCCCGTCGCCGGCAAGTACGGCGCGGCCGTCGAAACGCTGGATGACAAGGGCGGCGGCTCGCTGCTGGAGCTTGCCCGCACGGAGACGCCCGAATTCGCCGATATCGGGCGCGGTGCGGATGACCTTGCGGCGATCCTCTATACGTCGGGCACGACCGGCCGCTCCAAGGGCGCGATGCTGACGCATGACAATCTCCTGTCCAACGCGCTCGCCCTTCGCGACCACTGGCGCTTCACCAGCGCCGACCGGCTGATCCATGCCCTGCCGATCTTTCACACGCATGGCCTGTTCGTCGCCTCGAACGTCACGCTGCTGTCAGGCGCGTCGATGTATCTCCTGCCGAAGTTCGATGCCGACGAGGCGCTGCGTCTGATGGCGGACGCCACTGTGATGATGGGCGTGCCGACCTTCTATGTGCGCCTCGTGCAGCATGCCGGCCTGACGCCGGCGGCGACGGCCGGCATGCGGCTCTTCGTGTCCGGCTCGGCGCCCCTTCTTGCCGAGACGCATCGCAGTTTTTCGGAAAAGACCGGCCACGCCATCCTCGAGCGCTACGGCATGACCGAGACCAACATGAACACCTCCAACCCCTATGATGGCGAGCGCATTGCCGGCACGGTGGGCTTCCCGCTGCCGGGCGTTTCGCTGCGCGTCACCGAGCCGGAAACCGGCACACCGCTGCCGGATGGCGAGACCGGCATGATCGAGGTGAAGGGACCGAACGTCTTCAAGGGCTACTGGCGCATGCCGGAGAAGACCGCGGCAGAGTTCCGCACGGACGGGTTCTTCATCACCGGCGATCTCGGCCTGATCGATGCGCGGGGTTATGTGCACATCGTCGGGCGCGGCAAGGACCTCGTCATTTCCGGCGGCTACAACATCTATCCCAAGGAAGTGGAAACCGAGATCGACGGCATGCCCGGCGTCGTCGAAAGCGCGGTCATCGGCGTGCCCCACCCCGATTTCGGCGAGGGCGTGACGGCCGTCGTGGTACGCCAGAAGGGCGCGACCATCGACGAACAGGCGGTGCTCGACGGGCTGAAGGACCGGCTGGCGCGCTACAAGCAGCCCAAGCGCGTGCTCTTCGTCGACGACCTGCCCCGCAACACGATGGGCAAGGTGCAGAAGAACGTGCTGCGCCGGACCTATGCGGACCTCTATTCCGGCAAGCCATAGGCACGGTACCGGTTTTCGGATCGACCAAAGAGCGGGAGCAGGTCCCGCCCCTTCGCCGACCTTATCCTTCAGACGGCAGTAAAGCCGTTGTCCACGAAGAGATGAGTGCCCGTGATGAAGCGGGACTCGTCGCTGGCGAGGTAGAGCGCGGCGCGCGCGACGTCCTCCGGCTCGCCGATGCGCCCCTGCTGCGCGGCAAGGGCCGCATCGGAAACATCGACGCCCAGCGCCTGCAGGTCCTCGATCTCGCGCAGGCCGTGCGGCGTGCGGATGAAGCCCGGGCAGACGGCGTTGCACCGGATGTTGCGGTCGCGGAACTCCACGGCGATCGCCCGTGCGAACTGGTGCACCGCTCCCTTGGTCGTGTCGTACAGCACCTCCATCGGTGTTGCTGCGACGGCCGAGATCGAGGAGGTGCAGACGATGGCGCCCTCGCCTGTCGAGATCATGCCGGGAAGGACGGCGCGGGTCATCAGGAACATCGAGCGGACATTGACCGCATGCAGCCACTCCCACTCCGCCAGCGTCGTTTCGAGGAACGGCTTGATGACGATCGTGCCGGCATGGTTGAAGAGAACATTGGCCGGACCATAGGTCGCCTCGACACCCCTGACCGCCGCGTTGACGGCGTCCTCGTCGGAAACATCCGCCGTCCAGAAGGCGGCTTCGCCGCCTGCGGCGCGAATGGCCGCGACCGTAGCCTCCGCCGCCTCCGCATTGCGGTCGATGATCGCCACGCGCGCCCCTTCGGCGGCAAAGAGTTTCGAGGAGGCGCCGCCCATGCCCGTCGCGCCGCCTGAAATGATCGCGGTCTTGTTCTTCAGTCTGTCTGCCATTTTGAAATCTACCCGTCCCTCTGGATTTTCCGTTGCCCTCCCGAGCGGGAGGGCGGCCCCAAGCTAGACCATTTTCCGCGGCGATGTGCAGCGGTTTTGCAGCCTGCTGTTCGGTGGCAAAAGTGTGGCCGAGAATTGAAACCGGCGATGGCCGTTCTGCGCGGCATGTACTAATATTCCTTTGGACACTCGAAGGGTGCCGGCGGCTCCAGGCAGTGGCGCCGTCCATCAAGGGGAGATCATGACATCTATGGTGACTGCAATCCGCGATCTCTTGCCCTGCAGGATGCTCTTCGGGGCGATGATCCTCCTTCTCGCCGGCCTTGCCCAGCCTGCGCTGGCGCAAGATGCCGACACGGCGCCGCAGGACAAGCTGCGCGAGATATCGCGCCTGCTTGCCGATCCCGATGTTGCCGCTTGGCTGGAAGCGACCCGCAAGGACGAGACCAAGGCGGACGAAGCGCCGGCCGGCGGCATGGGGTCGATGATGCAGTCAGGCTATGTCGCCGACAGGCTCGACGTGGTCCAGCGCCGCATCGACACCATCATGCGGGGCAGCATGGAGCTTGGCGGCGGCGCCAGCACCGCCCTGTCGCGGCTGCGCGCCGAAGTCACCCAGATCGGCGCCCTGCGCCTCCTCACGCTGCTGATGCTTGTGCCCCTGCTCGCCATTGGCTTCGAGCGGCTGTTCAACCACCTGTCCGGCCGGCACTGGCGCCGCGCGGAGGCGGGGCCACGGCCCGATCCGGTGGGCGTGGTGCCGATGGGGCTGCATGTCGGCGGGCAGGCCATCAGCTTCGCCGTCGGCGCGCTGCTGCCGCTCGCCATGGTCGCCTGGCCGCCGCTCCTCCAGCGCACCGCGCTCATCCTCGCCATTGCCGCCATCCTTGCCCGCTTCGGCAGCCTCATCGGCGCCTATGTCGTCTGGCTGCTCGAACAACCCGCCCGCCGTCCGGCGCCTGTCGTCGAAACGGTGCCGGCCGAGGGCGAGATACCGGCCGTGCCGGGTGAAGCGGCCCTCATTGCCGAAACGCCGGCGGTCACGCTGCCGGAAGGCGACGGCGCGGCCGCTTTCGCCATGCCGGCCGCCACCGAAACCATGCCGGATGCCGACGCTGTCGTTGTGTCGGCCGAGGAGCCCTCTCCTGTACGTCGCATCACGCCGGAGCAGGCGCACTACTGGTTCACGCGGCTGCAGCGCGCGCTGCGCTTCTTCGCCGTCGGCTGGGTCGTGCTGGAATCGATGCGGGTGTTCGGCTTCTCCCAGGGCTCGATGCTGCTCGTCATGTTCGCCTTCGACCTCGGTCTCTTCACCATCGCCATCGAGGCGGTCTGGTCGCGCCCGCGCCGGGCCGATCAGACGGACACCACCCGCAAGATCTGGTCCTGGCTGGCGACGGTGGCAGTCATCCTGCTGCTTGTCGTCTGGACGGCCGGGCTGCATCTTCTGTTTTGGGCCGGCATCGTGGCGTTCGTATTGCCCCCGCTCCTGCGTCTGACGACGGCGATCGTCGCGCGCCTGCATGGTGGCGATGAGGTGGATCGCCCGACAGGTATGTACTTCGTCATCGGCGAACGCGGTGCGCGCGGCGTCGTCATCATCCTGTGCGCATGGCTGGTGGCCGCCGCCGCCGGTGTCGATGCCGCCGGCATGATGGGCGCCGGGGAAACGCTGGTCAGCCGCGTCGCCCACGCCATCACCCAGGCGATCGCCGTGCTGCTGGTCGCCGATATCGCCTGGCAGTTCCTCAAGGCGGAGATCGCCGTGCGCATGGCCGATGGCCCGCTCGACCGCCGCGTTTCCGACGAGGAGCGCGGCCGCAACGCCCGCATCCGCACGCTGCTGCCGATCCTGCGCAACATCCTCGCCGTGACGCTCGCCGCCGTCGCCGTGATGATGGTGCTGACCAGCCTCGGCGTCGATATCGGCCCGCTGATCGCCGGCGCGGGCGTTGCGGGCGTCGCCATCGGCTTTGGCGCCCAGACCATCGTCAAGGACCTGATCTCGGGCATCTTCTATCTCTGGGACGACGCCTTCCGCATCGGCGAATATATCGAGACCGGAAAGTACAAGGGTGTCGTCGAGAGCTTCTCGCTGCGCTCGGTCAAGCTGCGCCACCACCGCGGTCCGCTCACCACCGTCCCCTTCGGCGAGCTCGGCGCGGTGCAGAACATGAGCCGCGACTGGTCGGTCATCAAGTTCAACCTCTCCGTCACCTACGACACGGATCTCGAAAAGCTGCGCAAGGTCATCAAGCGCATCGGCGCGGAGATCGCCGAAAAGCCGGAATACAAGGATATCCTGCTCGAACCGCTGAAGATGAAGGGTGTTTCCGATTTCGGCGAATATGCCATCGTCGTGCGTGTCGGCTTCACCACCAAGCCGGGCGAGCAGTTCATGATCCGCCGCGAGATCATGAATCGCATCAAGCTCGACTTCAAGCAGAACGGCATCCAGTTCGCCTCCCCCACCGTGCAGGTCGGTGGCCACAGCGGCGAGGGCCAGGCCGAGGCTGCGGCGATCGAGGCCCATCGCCGACGCCAGGAGACACTTGCCGCCGCAAACGGGGCAGGCGCCTGATTCTCAGCGCGAGGCCCCCGGATTTGGCCCTATCGGCGCCCGCCTGCCTGTCGTAGAAGCAGGCGGCGCGCGACATGCTTTCGCCCTCGTTTGGCGCCAGCGTTGACGTGGCGATGGGCCGAAGCAGCAGGATTGGAAGGATAGACCATGGATGTGATTTTTACCCCGGAACTGACGGTTTGCGGGATCGATGAACTGCCGGCTCAGCGTGAGCGCAAGGTGACCCACGTCCTGTCCATCGTCGATCCCGATCTGCCCGAGCTCGAGGCCTTTGCGACCTATGCCCGGCATCACCGCACGACGCTGCGTTTCCATGACATCATCGCCGCCCTGCCGGACCAGGTGATGCCCCGGCCGGACCATGTCGAGGCGATCCTGCAGTTCGGCGCGGATTTCCAGGCACGGCAGGACAGCCAGGGACCGAGCCACCTCCTCGTCCATTGCCATATGGGCGTGTCGCGCTCGACGGCCGCCATGCTGACCCTGATGGCGCAGGCCAACCCCGGCGAGGCTGCCGAGGATCTTTTCACCCGCCTCGTCGCCATTCGCCCGCAGGCCTGGCCGAACTCGCAGATGATCGGCTTTGCCGATGCCCAGCTCGGCCGCAAGGGCGAACTCAACGCTGCGCTCGGCCGCCACTACGGCCGCCAGATCAAGAACCGCCCGCAATATACCGAATGGATGACGCAGCTCGGCCGTGAGGCCGAACTGCGCATGGCCGTACTCGACTGAGCCCAGTCCGCTGCCGCGACTGCCGCCCATCCGCCGGAAGGCGCTTCCGGGCGGCGGTCTTCCGGTGTAGGGAGAGGAACCTGAAAGCCTGCGGCAGCCGCCGGAGGGCGCGGTCGGCCCATGCCTTGATGAGGGACCATCTTCCTTGAACGCCACGATCTACCGGTCCGCCATCAACATTTCGGCGATCTGCGGGCTGTATCTTGCCGCCGCCATGCTCGTACCCGCCATGGTCGACATTTATTACGGCCATCGGGACTGGCAGGTCTTCGTGCTGTCGGCGGTGCTCGTCGGCGGCGTTTCTCTGCTTGCGGCCGCGGCGACCCGCTCCGGCCCGCCGCCCTTCAACAAGAAGATGGGCTTTCTGCTCGTCAACCTGCTCTGGCTGGTCTTCTCGCTCGTGGGCGCGGTGCCCTTCATGTTGTCCTCGCTCGACATGGACTTCGCCAAGGCGCTGTTCGAATCGGTCTCGGCGATCACCACGACCGGCTCGACCGTCATTGCCGGGCTGGACCACGCTCCGCCGGGCATCCTGATGTGGCGCTCGCTGCTGCACTGGCTGGGCGGCATCGGCATCGTCGCGCTCGGCCTTTTCGTCATGCCCTATCTCAGGGTCGGCGGCATCTCCTTCTTCAAGATGGAATCCTCCGACACGAACGACAAGCCGTTCGCCCGCATCGCCAGCTTCACCCGCGCCTTCGTGCTCGTCTACGTGCTGATCACGCTCGCCTGCACGCTCACCTATGCCGTGCTCGGCATGAGCCGCTTCGATGCGCTCAACCATGCCATGGCGACGGTGGCGACCGGCGGGTTCTCCACCCATGACGCTTCCTTCGGCTATTTCAACAGCCTCCCGCTGCTGTGGGCCGGCACGTTCTTCATGACGGTGTGCAGCCTCCCGTTCTCGATCCTGATCGTCTTCATGGTGCGCGGCCGGCTCGACGCGCTGCGCGACCCGCAGATCGGCGTCTTCCTCGCCTATCTCGTCGCCTTCTCGGTGGCGATCGCCGTCTATCACCGACTGAACAGCGGCGTGCCCTTCCACGCCGCGCTCGCCCATTCCTTCTTCACGGTCTCGACGATCCTCTCGACGACGGGCTTTGCCAGCGAGGACTATACGCTCTGGGGGCCCTTCGTCGTCGCCATGGCGTTCTTCATGACCTTCATGGGCGGCTGCTCAGGCTCGACGGCGGGCGGCATCAAGGCCTACCGCTTCATCATCCTCTTCAACATGATCCGCACCGGCCTCTACAAGCTGATCTATCCGAACGGCATCCATGCCGTGCGCTACGGCAGGATGACGGTGGATCCCGAACTGCAGCGCGCCGTCGTCCTGTTCTTCACCACCTATCTGATGCTCTGGGCCGCCGGCAGCCTCGCGATGTCGGCCTTCGGCTACGACGTGCTGACCTCGACGTCGGCCGTCATCACCGCGCTCTCGAATGTCGGCCCGGGCATCGGCGCCATCATCGGCCCGGCCGGCAATTTCTCGACCATCTCCGACCCCGCCCTCTACCTGCTCTCGGTGATGATGCTGCTCGGTCGCCTCGAGGTGCTGACGGTGCTCGTGGTGCTGACGCCGCTTTTCTGGAAGAGCTGATACCCGCCGCCGCTCCCTTACAAATTTGTAAGGTTTGCGAGAGGTGAGGGAAAAATCGTCGCCCTAGCCTTCCCGTGCTGCATGTCGCAGCCGTGAACGAGGACCTGGACGATGCTCAAACGAACCGCCTTCCTCCTGGCCGCCCCGCGTGCTGCCCGTCTGTCTTTCGACGGGAGGCGTGCAGTTTGAGAGCGGGGCCGGTTGACAATCTTCAAGGCTCCGGTGATTTACGGGATCATGAGCGGCATGCTTCGATTCGCCTCTGCAGCGGCAACGCTGATTTTTCGACTGGTGATCGTCGTGTCGCTGGCGGGCTACAGCCTGTCCTCGGCAAATGCCGCCATGCATCCGCAGACGCCGGCCGCAGCTTCCCAGATCGAAGCCGATCATACCGCCTCCCATGGCACCGACCACGCCGCCGTCGCGGACGAGGATCACCATGGCGGCGGTGAGCGGCAGGCGGGCGCGAAGGACACCAAGCCGGACTGCTGCCAGGATTATTGCGGCGTCGCGGCCATCGACTGCGACAGCGCCGCGCTGGCCCATCCGCGTCTCGACCCCGTGCTTGCGTTCATCGACGACAACGATCTCGTCGGCCTTGCACCCCGTCTGCACCTGCCGCCCAATATCTGAGATTCCGCAGACCCCTTGAGGGTGTTGCAGTGCCCGTGCGCGGCAACGCGCGCCGGCGCCTTCGTCATCTATTTCTCGGATTTTCACCATGAAACTCATGTTCTTGGTGGCTGCCATTCCGCTTGTCGCGAGCGGATGCGCATCCACGCTGCCCGAAGTCGTCGCTTCGTCCCATGATCCCGACACCACCGTAGCGGCTCCCCTCGCCTATCAGAGCCCCGTCGGCGCCTATTCCCATCGCATGCCCGTCGATCCCAAGCCGTGGCGTGGCCTCAACGACGATCAGGCACCGAAGGGCGGTGCATGATGGTATCGCTGAAGATGAAGCTGGTCGCCTCGCTTGTGCTTCCCCTGTTCGCCACCGGCTGCGTCAGCACCGGCTATTCGGCGAAGACGGCGGGCTTTTCCGACGCTTCGGCCAAAAGCGCGGAAGCCACGGGCAAGCAGACCGTCTGGGTGCAGAACCGCCAGCAGGCCGAAGAGACCCGTCAACGCGTGAAGGCGCTGATGGCCAGGAAGTCGATCGACGTCGAGACCGCCGTCCAGGTCGCGCTCCTCAACAACAAGGGCCTGCAGGCGGCCTATGCCGATCTTGGCGACAGCGCCGCCGACGCCTGGCAGACCCAGCTTTCCGTGCTGCCGACGGTCTCCGTCGGGCTCTCCGGCATCGGCACGCCGGGGCTTGAGGCCTACCGGGTCCTGGAGGGGGCCATCGCGGCGAACATCCTTGCGCTCGCCACCTACGACCGGGACATCAAGCTGGCCGAAACGCGCTTCCGGCAGGCGCAGCTGAACGCTGCGGTCGAGACGGTCTCGCTGGCGGCGGAAACCCGCCGTGCCTGGATCAATGCCGTCTCCGCCTGGGAGAACGTCACCTATCTCAACCAGGCCAAGGTGGCCGCCGACGCGGCTTCCGAACTCGCCACGAAGATCGGCGAGGCCGGGTCGATGCCCAAGGCAGACCAGGCCCGCGAGCACGTCTTCTACGCCGAGCTGACGGGAGAGACCGCCAAGGCGCGGCTCGCCGCGAAGCTCGCCAAGGAAGAGCTGGTCCGGCTGATGGGCCTGTCGGGCTCGGACATCGAGTTCCAGATCCCCAATCGCCTGCCGTCGCTTCCCAAGGCGCTGGCCAAGCGGGACGATATCGAGGCCGAGGCCATCCACAAGCGCATGGACCTGCAGGTCGCCCGGCTGGAGCTTTCGGCGACGGCCCAGTCCTACAAGCTCACCGACGCCACCCGCCTCGTTACGGATATCGAGCTGGTCGGCACGCTGGAACAGGAGCGTGAGCGCGAGGACGGCAAGATCCGCCGGAGCATTTCCAAGACGGCGGGGCTGGAATTCACCATCCCGATCTTCGATTCCGGCCAGGCCCGTATGCGCAAGGGCGAACTCGCCTATATGCGGGCGGCCAACCAGCTCGCGGAAAAGGCGGTCAACGTCCGTTCCGAGGCGCGCTCGGCCTATGTGGCCTACCGGTCGACCTACGACATCGCCCGACACTACCGCAACAGCGTCCTGCCGCTGCGCACGGCCATCGAGGAGCAATCCATGATGACTTACAACGGCATGATCACCAGCACCTTCGAGCTGATCGCGGACAGCCGCGAGAAGATCGACTCCACCCTCCTTGCCGTCAACGCCAAGCGCGACTTCTGGCTCGCCGAAGCGAACCTTGCCCCCGTGCTTTACGGCGGCAGCACCGGTTCGGCGGCGGCGGAAGGCGGCGCGGCACCGGCTGAAGAAGCCGAAAGCGCCGGCCATTGAGAAAGGAAACGACGATGTTCAACAGAAGACAGTTTCTCGGGGCCGGCGCTGCAGGCGCGGCGCTCGTCTCGTCCACCGCCTGGGCCCAGACCTCCAATATGGGCCTGCCCGAGGCGGCGGTCATGGATAGCGCGGCCACCCAGTTCCCGGTGCGTCCCACCACCGGCCCGGACTACACGCCTGTCGTCACGCTTAACGGCTGGACGCTCCCCTACCGCATGAACAATGGCGTCAAGGAATTCCACCTGATCGCCGAGCCTGTCGAGCGCGAGATGGCGGAGGGCATGACGGCCTATCTCTGGGGCTATAACGGCCAGTCGCCGGGCCCGACCATCGAGGCGGTCGAGGGCGACCGGGTGCGCATCTTCGTGACGAACAAGCTGCCGGAGCACACGACGATCCACTGGCACGGCATGATCCTGCCCTCGGGCATGGACGGCGTCGGCGGGCTCTCGCAGCCGCATATCCCGGTCGGAAAGACCTTTGTCTACGAGTTCGACCTCATCAAGTCCGGCACCTTCATGTACCACCCGCATTCGGACGAGATGGTCCAGATGGCGATGGGCATGATGGGCTTCTTCGTCGTGCATCCGAAGGACCCGGCCTTCATGCCCGTCGACCGGGATTTTGTGTTCCTCCTGAACGCCTTCGACATCGAGCCCGGCGCCTATGTCCCGCGCATCATGGAGATGACCGACTTCAACCTGTGGGCCTGGAACAGCCGTGTCTTCCCGGGGATCGACCCCCTGGTGGTCTCCAAGAACGACAAGGTCCGCGTGCGTGTCGGCAACCTGACGATGACGAACCACCCGGTGCACATGCACGGCTACGACTTCGAGGTGACGTGCACGGACGGCGGCTGGGTCCGACCGGAAGCGCGCTGGCCGGAGGTCAGCATCGACATCCCCGTCGGGGCGATGCGGGCCTACGAGTTCGACGCGAAATATGTCGGCGACTGGGCGATCCATTGCCACAAGTCGCACCACACCATGAACGCCATGGGGCACGACGTCCCGACATTCATCGGCGTCGACAAGAAGGAGGTCGCCAAGAAAATCAGACAGTTCCGTCCCGAATACATGCCCATGGGCACCGCCGGCATGGCCGATATGGGCGCAATGTCGATGGAGATACCGGAGAACACGATCCCCATGATGAACGGCTGGGGCCCGCATGGCCCGATCGAAATGGGCGGCATGTTCTCGGTCGTGAAGGTCCGCGAGGGCATCTCGGCGGGCGATTACAGCGATCCGGGCTGGTACGAAAACCCGCCCGGCACGCAGGCCTGGGAGTGGACGGGCGCCTTGCCCGAAACGACCAAGGCCAAGGACGCGAAGACCACGATTACCCCCGGCCACGCCAGGCACGGCTGAGCCAACCCCCTCGAAACGAAGGATATGAAATGATGAAGACCGCACTGACCGCGCTGCTGCTCGCAGCGGGCTTTTCGACGAGCGCCCTTGCCGATGCCGGCCACGGCGCCATGGCTGTCGGCGAACCCGGCAAGAAGGCCGAGGCCACCCAGACCATCCGCGTGACGATGAAGGAGACCGACGACGGCAAGATGATCTTCACGCCGAGCACCTTCAAGGTCCGCAAGGGCCAGACGATCGTCTTCGCGATCAAGAACTCCGGCGAGCTCGACCATGAATTCGTGCTCGACGAGGAGAAGGAGGTCATGAAGCACAAGGCGGTCATGGAAAAGTTCCCGGAAATGGAACACGAGGATCCCAATGCCATCCGCCTTGCCCCCGGCAAGGCCGGCGAGGTCGTCTGGAAGTTCACCAATGACGGCGTCTTCAAGATCGCCTGCCTCGTGCCAGGGCACTACGACGCCGGCATGCACGGCGACATCACCGTCGCCAAGAAGTGAGAAGAAAGGAGAACGTCATGAAATTCATCGCAAAAATCGCTCTTTCCGCAGCGCTCGTCCTTGCCGCCGCCTCCGGCGCCTTCGCGCAGGAATTCACGAACGGCACGGTCAAGAAGGTGGACGAGAAGGCCAAGAAGGTCACGCTCGTCCACGAGGAGCTGAAGAACCTCGAAATGCCCGCCATGACCATGGTCTTCCAGGTCGCCGACGCGGCGCTCATGGAGAAGCTCAAGGCCGGCGCAAAGGTCGAGTTCGTCGCCGAGCGGGTCAATGGCAAGCTGACGGTCACGCAGGTGAAGTAAGGCCGGGAGGCCGCGCTCTCGAAAGGGACGCGGCATTTCCCCGCCGGGGGCGATCGCGTGGGGTCTGCGGAGATGGCCGGCCGGGCAGAGGGGGGCCGCGCACTCCGTCCGACACCGGCGATCGCCCTCACCCGGCCCCATGGAATTTCCGGTCCGGCGTTCCCATCTTCGGGGCATCGGTCAGGGAGCACAGGACGCGCATGCAGTTGAGACGGATCACCCCGCAGGATTGGTCTTGGATCCAGCGCTGGTTCGAGGACGAACGCCTCAACGAGGAACTCGGTCCGCTCGACGAGGCATGGCTCGATCACGTCCTGCACGCAACGGACGGCGTCCAGATCGTCGGTGTCGAGGACGGTGCGCCCGCTGCGCTCGTCGGTTGTGTCTGGAGCCCCGAACCGGGCGGGCTCCACGGGATAACGGATATCGCGGTGCGCCCCGCCGCGCGTGGCACGGGCCTGGGCCGCCGGGCGCTTGCCGCGGTCGTCGGCTGGGACGGCCATCCGCCGGCCGCCGGCTGGATGGCCTTCGTCGATCACGAGAACGACGCGGCCCACGCCTTCTTCACGGCATTGGCATGGACCTATCGCGGCCTCGACGACGAGATGCACCGCTTCGAGCTTATGGCCCCCTGATCTCGGCGGGGGATCCGGTCAGCCTTCGGCGTCGTCGGACGCCGGCCTGTCCTTGGCCCAGTAGTGGTCGCGGATGTTCTGGCCATTGCGGATGACGAAGGTGGCGATGTCTGGATCGCCGCCCTCGAAGGTCTCGGGGTCCGCGCCGCACAGGTGCAGGAACAGCTGCTGCTGGGCGTGGGCGACAAAATAGTCGTAGGCCGGCGGCGGCTCGTCGAGGTCGACGGCCTTCAATTCCTCGGCAGCCTGTTCGCTCGCGGTCTTCAGCGCTGCGTGGATTGCGACCATCATTGCCTTCTCCACCCGCTCCTGTATCTCGACATAGTGTTTCTCTGCGGGCGTGAGAACGGGGCAGGTCGTGTTCAAGCGTCAGTCTCCTTGCGGTCCGAGCGCCTATCTGGCGTCCGGAAGCGGCCGGTTCAAGAGGGGCCGGATATCGATCCCGCCCTATTCGACGAAATCGCAGCGGGCAAGCCAGACTGCGGAGCATCCCGGAAAACGCGGGCGTATCGATGCAACTCAAGATGTCATATTTCGCAGTTCGGACACAGGGTCCGTTAACTTCTATGACGGAAGATTTCACGCTGGGAGAAGAGTAAGCCGGGGGTAACGAATGAGCGGACGAGGGTGCGGGCGTGCAGCGGCAGGCCGCTTTACCGGCGCATGGCTGGCTTGCACCCTGTTTGCTGCGCTGCTTGGCTGTGCCGGCGGTGCCTCCGCCCAGCAATCTTCAGGCGATCAGGTCCGGTTGCAGGTCATCGGCGGTCTTGCAGGCGTCACGCAGTTCACCAAGATCGAGCAGCCGTTCTGGGAAACGGAAATCGGGCCGCTGTCGCAGGGCCGGATCAGCGCGGCGATCCGCCCGCTGGATGCCGGCGGGCTGCGTGCCCAGGAAATGCTTCAGCTCTTGCGGCTTGGCGTCGTCTCCTTCGGGACCGTGCTGCTGAGCGCCACCGCCGGGGACGAGCCGGAACTGAGCGCGATCGACCTGCCGACGCTGAACCCCAACGTGGCGATGCTGCGCCGCACGGTCGGCGCCTACCGGCCGCACCTGGAAATGGTGCTGGACCAGCGCTACGATATCCGGCTTCTCGGCGTCTACGCCTATCCCGCGCAGGTGCTGTTCTGCGTTGACGCGTTCACCGGTCTCGACGATCTCGCCGGCCGGCGGATCCGGACGTCCTCCGTCGCGCAATCGGAACTGGTGACGGCGCTCGGTGCCGTGCCGGTGAGCATACCCTTTGCCGATATCGTGCCGAGCCTTCGCGATGACCTCGTCGACTGCGCGATCACCGGCACGCTGAGCGGCTACGAGATCGGGCTGCCGGAGGTCACATCCTATGTGCATGCCATGGCGCTGAGCTGGGGCGTATCGATCTTCGGCGTCAACCGGCCCTATTGGGACACCCTGCCCGTCGATGTGCGCAGCACGGTCGCGCAGGGCGTGCGCCAGCTCGAACAGCGGATCTGGGCCCAGGCCGAGGCGGACACGGCGCGCGGGCTCGCTTGCAATGCCGGCGCGCCGGACTGTTCCGGCGAAACCCAGGCGGCGATGACCATCGTGCCGACATCGCCGGAGGACGAAGTGCGGCGGCAGCGCCTGCTGCTCGACGTCGTACTGCCGCGCTGGTTCAAGCGATGCGGAAAGAGCTGCGAGCAGACCTGGAACACCTATCTCAAACCCGTCCTTGCAAACGAGCCCCAAAGCCCATGACCAACCAGAAATGCCGGGGTATCCTGCCGTGATGAAACGCCTTCAGCTCGTGGTCTGCGCCGGCACGGCCGCCATCCTGACGATCATCGCGCTTGGCACCGTGCATGTCGTGGAAAAGGCGGAACGGGCTGCCTGGCAGGCCGCGCGGCAATCGCTGGAAGGGTCCGCCAAGGCGGTGGAGAACGCGCTCGAGCGGCAGTTGCTTCAGGTCGACGGCGCGCTGGCGAGCCTCCCGGCTTTGTTCAAGGCGGCGAAGATCGCCCCGGGCCAGGCCGGGCCGGCCGGCCAGCTGCTGAGCGGCATCAGCTTTCAGACAATGGCCTTTCGCGATCTCCTGCTGGTTGCGCCGGATGGCAGCGTGGTGGCGTCCGGGCAATCGATGACGGTGCGTCATCCGCTGCCGACCGATGTCGCGCTGGTGGGCCGTAATCCGACAACCCTGATCGGCCCGGTGCACAATCCCGTCACCGGCGACTGGTCGCTCTATGTCGCGCGTCCGATTCCCGGATGGATCGGCATCGTTCCGGTCGCCGAAGTGCCGTTGCAGACCCTGATGAAGCTGGTGTCGGAGACCAATCTGGGACGCGGTACGCGGATCTTCCTGGAGCGCGCCGATGGCAGGGTTATCGCCTCGCAGCCGCATGACGAGCTGCTGATCGGCAAATCCCATGGCGCTGCCCATCAGCAGGGGGCGGTGAACGGCGTGGCCTTCCCGGCCACCGAGACCGGTGCGGACGATGGCGTGCTGACGGTCGCCCGGCAGTCGCTCTATGGTGACATCAGGGTGGTGCTCAGCGCACAGAACGCGGTTCTGCTCTCCGACTGGCGCAGCGCGCGCGACGGCATCGTTCTCGGCGCCGGGATCGTCGCGCTGTTCGTGCTCGCCTTCGCGGCGGCGATCCTGGTCGCCATCCGCCAGAGGGAAAAGGTCGGCGCGGAGCGTGAGCGCGCCTCTGCCGTCCTCGACAATGCGATCGCGGCGATGTCCGATGGCTTCGTGATGTGGGACGAGAACGACCGGCTGGTGACCTGCAACCAGCGCTACCGCGACCTCTACGCGCTGAGCGCCCCCTTCATCGAGGCAGGCGCGCGTTTCGAGGATATCGTTCGCCAGGGCGCCGAAAGGGGCCAGTATCCGCAGCTTACGGGGGACATCGATACCTTCATCGGCGATCTTGTCGCCTGGCACAGCGGGGACAGCGGCGCGATCGAGAGCATGCTGCCGAACGGCGTCTGGGTGCTGGCGAGCGAGCGGCGGACGGCCGATGGCGGCCGCGTCGGCATCCGCACGGACATCACCGCGCTGAAGGCGGCCCACGCGGAGCTCGCCGCGGCCAATGCCCGCGCCAATGCCGCGGTCGAGGAGGCGCAGCGGCAGAACATCGCCCTCACCCGCCAGGAAAGCCGCATCCGCTTCCTTGCCCATCACGATGACCTGACCGGCCTGCAGAACCGGCTGGCCTTCCGCACGCAGATCGCCGATGTCCTGCAGCAGATCGGCACCAGGGGTGGGCAGGCCGCGCTGCTGTTCCTCGATCTCGACCGTTTCAAGGACATCAACGACACGCTCGGCCACCCGGTCGGCGACCAGCTGCTGCGGGACGTCGCGCGGCGCCTGTCCGCCTGCGTGCGCAAGACCGACACCGTCGCGCGCCTTGGCGGCGATGAGTTCGCGATCCTGTGCACCGGGCACGACCAGCCGCAATCCGCCGAAGTGCTGAGCGCCCGCATCGTCGATGTCCTCAGCCAGCCGTTCTCCATCGAGGGCCGGGCGATCGCCATATCGACGAGCATCGGCATCGCCATTGCCGAGGGTGCGGGCGGGGACGCCGACACGCTGCTGAAGCAGGCGGATGTGGCGCTCTACCAGTCCAAGTCCCGCGGGCGCGGCACGTTCTGCTTCTTCACGGAGGAAATGGACGAGCAGCTGCATGGCCGCATCGCCCTCGAGGCGGACCTTCGACGGGCGATTGCCGAGGAGCAGTTCGAACTCGCCTACCAGCCGATCTACCAGCTGGCCTCCCGCACGCTCAGCGGCTTCGAGGCCCTGCTGCGCTGGCAGCATCCCGAGCGCGGTTCCGTGTCTCCGGGAGAGTTCATCCCGCTGGCGGAGGAGACCCGGCTGATCGTCGAGATCGGCGCCTGGGCCTTACGGCAGGCGTGCCGGGATGCCGTGCATCTGCCGGGCGCGCCGCGCATCGCCGTCAACCTGTCGCCGGTGCAGCTCGCCTTCGGCGACATGGTCGCGATCGTCCGGGATGTGCTGGCCGAGACCGGCCTCGATCCGGCGCGGCTCGAGCTGGAGATCACCGAGACCGCCCTGTTCGACGACGACAACCGGACCCTTGCCGCGGTGAAGAGCCTGAAGGCGCTCGGCGTGCGCATCGTCCTCGATGATTTCGGCACGGGATATTCGAGCCTCAGCCACCTGCGGCTGGCCCCGCTGGACAAGGTCAAGATCGACCGTTCCTTCGTCAACGACATCACGGTCCGCCCCGACAGCGCCGCCATCGTCTCGGCCATCGCGGCGCTTGCAGGCGAGCTGGGCATGACGACGACGGCCGAGGGTATCGAGACCCCGGCCCAGCTGGAAGCGATCCGCCAGGCGGGCTGCACGGAAGCCCAGGGCTTCCTGCTCGGCAGGCCCCAGCCGCTGCTCAAGGCCGTCTCCAGCATCCTTGTCCATGAAGAGATCGAGGCCATCACGGCCAGACGCCTGGTGTCCTGAAACCGGCGCCGCCCGCGCGGGCAAGGGCCACGGCCTCTATCGCCGATGGCCGCCCTTGGCGGGGCGTGGGCTTCGAGTGTTGCAGGTTATGCTTCCCGTTCCGGGCGAAAAGGCTTTTCGAAAATTAGTTCATATAAAAGATAGAATTCCTATACTCGCCAGCTGAACGCGTTATCCTCCCCGGTATCGATGCCGCAGGGCATCCCGATCGTCTGGAGGCCACCATGCCGTCGCTCGATATTCCCGTCGATACGCTCATCCTGCCGGGTCTCAACGGCTCGCCGGCGGCGCATTGGCAGCGCCATTGGGCGCGCGACAACCTGGAAAGCCGCGTGGTCGAGCAGCACGACTGGTCCTGCCCGGAGCAGCGGGACTGGCTCGTCCGGCTGGAACGGGTGGTGGAGATGGTGGGCAACGACGTCTGGCTGGTCGGCCACAGCCTCGGCTGCATCCTCGCGGCGCATTTTGCCGAAAGCCGGCTCGCCGGGCGCATCCGTGGCGCGCTGCTCGTGGCGCCTTGCGATCTGGAGACGACCGAAGGGCTGCATCCCTGCATCATCCGGTTCGGTGCCATGCCGGAGCGCCCGCTGCCCTTTCCCTCGCTCGTCGTCGGCAGCCTCAACGATCCCTACATGCCGGCCGAGCGGCTGCGCCAGACGGCGCGCGCCTGGGGCAGCGACCTCGTCGATATCGGCCATGCCGGCCATATCAACATCGCCAGCGGTTTCGGCCGTTGGACCGCCGGCTATGATTTCCTCGAGCTTCTGAAAACGCGGGCGGCCGGTGCGGGCCGGGCAACGGGGCGCCTGCCGTCCCCTCTCCCCTCCCCCGGGCTTTCCCCCGCAGCCCTCCACTGAAAGACGCACATGAGCACCTCATCCTTCCTCCCGGTCGTGGCGATCGTCGGTGGCGGCTTCAGCGGCGCGGCGGTCGCCTACCACCTGGCGCGCGCGCTGCCGGCGCATGCGGCGCGCATCGTCGTGTTTGAGCCCCGCGCCCGGCTCGGTGGCGGCCTTGCCTATGACACGGACGAACCGGTCAACCGCATCAATGTGCCGGCCGCGCGCATGTCGCTTTTGCCGGAGGATGGCGAGCATTTCGCCCGCTGGCTGCGGGTGACCGGCTATCTTGCGACGGACCCCGATGCCGAGACGGCGGACGGCCATGTCTTCACCCGTCGCTCGGCCTTCGGCCGCTACGTCGCCAACCAGCTCGCACCGCTCCTCGCCAGCGGGGCGGTGGAGCACCATCGCGGCCGCGTCGCTGCGATGACCCGGCAGGAGGGCGGCGACTGGCGCATCGCGGCCGCCGACGGCACGGTGCTCTTCGCCGACACCGTCGTCATCGCCACGACCCACCCGGCGCCGCGCGCCCCGGCCGTGCTGGCGCGTGCCCTCGCCGGACATCCGGGCTACATCCCAGATGCCACCGTGCCCGGCGCGCTCCGGCGCATCGGGGCGCTCGACCGGGTTCTCGTCGTCGGTGCCGGCCTCACCGCGGCGGATGTGATCGCCGCACTCGATGCCCGCGGGCATCGCGGCCTCATCACCGCCGTCTCGCGCCGGGGCCTGCGTGCCCGCGGGCACGATCTTGCCGCGCCTGCGCCGTTCGGCAATTTCACCGCCCCGCCCGCCCGCTCGGCGCGCGCCCTGCTCCGCCGGATCCGCCAGACCGTCGCCGAGGCCGGGGCGCAGGGCGTCGGCTGGCATGCGGTCATCGACCGGGTACGGGCGGAGGGCGGTACGATCTGGCGCGCGCTGCCCCTCGCCGAGCAGCGGCGGCTCCTGCGCTTCCTGCGGCCCTATTGGGATGCACACCGCTTCCGCATCGCCCCGCAGGTGGAAGCGGTGCTGGAGCAGCGCCTTGCCGAGGGAACGCTCGCCTTTCGCGCCGGCTCGATTGCGGCAGCCGAACACGACGCTGCGGGCGGCCTTGCCGTGCGCCTGCGCCTGCGGCACGGCGGAGGCTTCGAAGACGGCCGTTTCGATGCGGTGGTGGTGACGACGGGGCCGGGCCACGAGGCGGTGCTGGAAAGCCAGCCCTATCTCTCCGGTCTTGCCGCCGCGGGCCATGTGCGGGCGGACCCGGTGGGTCTTGGCCTGCTGGTCGATGAGCAAAGCCGCAGCATTGCCGCCAGCGGCCGGCCTTCCGACGCGCTCTTCGTTGCCGGCCCGCTGGCGCGCGGCACGTTCGGCGAGCTGATGGGCCTGCCGCAGGTGACGGAGCACGCCGTGCTCGTCGCCCGCGCAATCGCCGCCAGCCTCCCCGCCGCGCGGGTGCGTGCGCACGGCTAGAGTTTGTCAGGGAAAAGCGGAACTGCTCTGAGCGCGCCCTCCCCTCCCCTCCCCTGCCGCGGGGAGGAGAGGGGAGGAGGGTCAACCCCGCGCTTCCTCAACCAGCGCCAGCGTCTCGAGCCGCGCAATCAGGCGGTCCGCCTGCGGTGCGCCAAGATGCGCCCTCAGCGCTTCGGGCCAGAGATCGAGTGCCATCAGCACGGTGTCGCGCACCTCCCGCTCGATCCAGTCCGGATCGAGCCCGAGGAAGTCCGCGACGCGGCGAAAGCGGCGCAGGGTGACGGCGGAAAAGCCGTGGGTGCCGACGAAGCGCAGCGCCAGCTGGTCGTCGGGCGCAAAGAGCACGGTCGGCACGATGTCGTAGGCCGGCGACAGCCGTACAGCCCCGCCTCCCGGAAACAGGAAGGACCAGTTCTTCAAATGGTTGTCGCCATTGCCGATAAGCACGTCGGCGACGATGCGGCGGATGCCCTCCAGCACGTCGGCACGCCAGTCGGTGCTGAAGCGGCGGATCATGTTGAGGATAGTCTCGTAGGTCGCCATCGTGTATTTGCGCTCGCCCACGGCGCCGACGACCTGGCCGGCATCCTCCATGTGCAGGCGCTCCCCCTCCCCCGGCCGGTCGAAGCGGTCGACGGCGAGCGCCATCGCGCCACCCGAAAGCAGGCCGGCAGGCAGGCCGTCGATCTCCCCCACCGGCACGAGCCGGCAATCGGCCGTCGTCACGCCGATCATCCGGCAGAGCGTCATGGCGGCGAATTCGGCCTCCGGCAGGCCGGGATAGCGCGCCGTGGGCACCTTGAGGATCGCCCGTCCCTCCCCGCCCCGCGCCGGCACGGTCAGCCGGGCGCCGGCGGGGGCGGCGGAGAATTTCAGCTGCACGCCGGCCAGTGAGAATTTGACCAGTCCTTCCGGCTGCGGCAGGTCCAGCCCGGCGAACCGTTCGAGATGGAGGGGACCGGCGGTCTCGGGCGGCGCCGTCTCTGATGTCACCAGCACGGCGCCCGGCAGGTCGCCGCCGAGCCGCGTCAGGAGATCGAACTGGTCGTGCCGGCCCGGGCCCATCTCGGCGAGCACGAGGTCGCGCAGCGCTCCCTCGGGCAGGAGACCGGCAAACCACGGCGGCAGGTGACCGTTGAGGCCGATCTTGTCGCCGCGTGCGGCAAGCCGGCCGCGCGTCGCCGCCTCGTCGCCCGGCACCTGCCAGCCGAGGCTCAGCACCGGCCGCGCCGGATCGCGCAGATAGGCCTCGTCGACGATAAAGGCCGTCGCCCCCTCCCCGTCGCGCGACAGGATGCCGACCCGCCGGGGCCGGCCCACGGGATCAAGGAGGTGCACCCCGAGCACCGCCGCGCGTGCCATTACGCTTCTCCGTCGGCAAGGTCGATGAAGACGTCGTCGAAGGCGGTGCCGTCCGGGCGCGCGGCGTCTTCTTTCGGTCCGGTGGGCGCCAGCAGGGCCTGCACCGCCGCCAGCCGTTCGGCCGGCACCAGCACGGGCGAAAGGTCGAGCGCGTCGCAGATCTCCAGGAGCAGCGCCAGCCGGTCGCGCCCGAGACGTCCCTGGATGAGGTCACGCTCCAGCTCCGAAATGCGCGCCCGATCCCGCCCCAGCCGCGCCGCCAGCGCCGGCTGGGTGAGGTCGCGGCTCTTGCGGGTGCGGCGCAGCTGCGCGCCCAGATTTTCGGCGACGGAGGATTTCATGCGGAAAGACGCTCTTTGCTGCAAAACAAGCGGATTTCCGCATATCATGGAACGGGCTTACAAAAAAGCGGAATTCCGCTTTTCCTGGCGCAGAGAGCGGGATTCCGCTTTTTTCGGTACCCTTGCATGCCGGCATTCTGCGCCGTTCCCGGAGTGCCATCCATTGCCGCGCCTGTTTTCCTCCATTGCTTGCTCTGCGTTGCGGTAAGGAGTGCCACGCGGCTGTCCCGGGCGGCTGGGGGCCCGAGCGGCACATCGCGGTTTGGCGCCCTCTGCGACGTGGCGGTCGGGCGGGTCTGCCGGAATGGTCGACCCGACCATGGTGCTGGCGCTTTACACCATCGGACGCGCCTGCCAGCCTGGCGTACTGCTCCCATCGTGGCCGTGCCGAGTTGACAGCTGGCAACCAAATGATGATCCACGCCCCTACGCCCCTACGCCCCTACGCCCCTACGCCCCTACGCCCCTACGCCCCTACGCCCCTACGCCCCTATGCCCCTATGCCCCCACGCCTCCGACAAGGAAGCGCTCGTTGCCGAGGGGCTGGAGCTGCCGGCACAGGACAGGAAGAAGGATGCGGCCCCGCTGGTCATCGCTGCGATGCGCGGGCGAATGCTGGAGCGCGTTGGCGGGTGTTGCTGTACGCGCGTAGGGTTCCGGAATGTCAAATCGGCGGGTCGGCGAATGGCGGAACGCCACTACCGGCATCGTCAACGCCGCGTATCGGGGCCGGCATCTCGTCCACGTCTCACCTCGCCCGGCAGCCGGTGTGTTGACAGCTGTCAACGCCCGCCATCGGCCTCGATGAGCCTGTAGCCCCGCCGCTGTTTCTGCACCGCCAGCCGGTCCGCATCCCGGCAGGCGGCGGCAAGATTCTTCTTCGCCTCCCTGCGCTCGCGGGCATAGACGCCGATGCGCCCCCATTCGCGTACCAGTAGCACGGTGCCGAAAAGATCCCGCGTTACCGTCAGACGGTAGAAGCGCTGCATGTTGCGGGTCGCGTCCCGGCGTTCGAAATGGCTTGACCTCGTCTCGTCCATGGGGCGAGTCTCGCCGGCAGGGCGAATCCCGTCCAACGCATTTTTGGAATCGATGGCTGCTCATCGATTCATGATGCTGATGGATCGCGCGGTTGACAGCTGTCAACGGAGCCCTTGAGCAAGGTGGGAACGAGAATCGGCAGGCGTGGCTGACGATTCGGCTGCGGCCCGGCGCAAAGCGCCTCCGACCTTGCGCGAGACGGAGTCAGAATCCGGTGGATGACGCGCCGCCGGGAACCGCCAGAGTCCTGATTCCGCGGGATTCCGGCCCTCACCCGCCAGGGCGTCGTTAACCAAAAAACGCTTGACGCGACTCGGAACCTGTCCCACCGTCTCTTACGGAACCGGGCGAAGATTGTGATTTTCGCCGTAACTGCCGAAAGCCTCTGTAGATTTCTTCACCCCCGCATATCCCCGGGGGTGAGAATCGGAGAAACTATAGGCAAGCCGGTCTGCCGGACCATGAGGGGCCGCGGATCGGGAAATGAACGGAGACTGCCGATGGCCAAGCCGTCGCACACAGCCCTTGGAGAATCCATGTCGACGCTTCGCCCGGCCGACGAAACCATTGCGGAAGACGCACAGGCGCTGTCCGTGCAGCTCCAGGCCATGCGCGACCGGCTGTTTCCGCCGACCTCGCAGAAGACGCTGCGCAGCTTCACCTCGGGCGAGGCGGCGCGGCTGATCGGCGTTTCGGACGGCTATCTCAGGCAGATATCGCTGGCGGGCGAGGGGCCGGAACTGGCGACCGGTCCGGGCGGCCGGCGCATGTATTCGCTCGCCGATATCGATGCACTGCGCCATCACCTCGCCGAACAGGCGCGCGCCAAGGGCAATGCGGCAAAGGCCCGTTCCTATGTGAAGTGGCGCGATCCGGCGCGTGGCGAACATCTGCAGATCATCTCGGTCACCAATTTCAAGGGCGGCTCCGGCAAGACGACGTCCACGGTGCATCTGGCCCAGCATCTCGCCATGACCGGCCACCGGGTGCTTGCCATCGACCTCGACCCGCAGGCCTCGCTCTCGGCGCTCTTCGGCTATCAGCCGGAACTCGACCTTGCCGGCAACGACACGATCTACGGCGCGATCCGCTATGACGGCGAAGCCCGTCCGCTGTCCGCCATCGTTCGAAAAACCTATTTCCACAATCTCGATCTCGTGCCGGGCAATCTGGAACTGCAGGAATTCGAGCATGCGACACCGCGTGCGCTTGCCGAGCGCCGGGCAGGGGAGGCGCACGGCCTGTTCTTCACCCGCGTGCAGGCGGCGCTCGCTTCGGTCGCCGACGACTACGACGTCGTCGTCATCGATTGCCCGCCGCAGCTCGGTTATCTCACGCTCTCGGCGCTCTGCGCCTCCACCTCGGTCATCGTCACCGTGCATCCGCAGATGCTCGACGTTGCCTCGATGAGCCAGTTCCTGTTCATGACCTCGGATCTGCTCGGCGTGGTGCGCGAGGCGGGCGGCCAGCTCAATTTCGATTTCCTGCGCTATCTCGTTACCCGCTACGAGCCGCATGACGGGCCGCAGGCGCAGATCGTCGGCTTCCTGCGCTCGCTCTTCGGCAACCGCGTCCTGACCTCGACCATGCTGAAATCCACCGCCGTCTCCGATGCCGGCCTCACCAAACAGACGCTCTACGAGGTCGGCCGAGAGAATTTTTCCCGCGGGACCTATGACCGGGCGATGGATTCGCTTGAGGCGGTCAACCAGGAAATCGAACAGCTCGTTCACAGCGCATGGGGTCGCACATGATGACCGGCCGCGACCGCAAGAACTCGATCAAGGCGCTGTTCGGCGGGGATATCCTGCCCGCCGGCGCGGAGCGCGCGCCCGAGACGAAATCGCTCCCCGTCGCCGAGACGCCCGCCACGCCGGGGCGCACGTCCTCCGGCGCCGTCAAGGCGATGGGGCTCACGCTGTCCTCCATCACCCGCGAGGCGGAGGAGGCACGGGTGCTGCGCCAGGCTCTGGAAGAGGGCGAGCGCATCGTCTCGCTCGATACCGGGCGGATCGACGTCTCCTTCGTCAGCGACCGTCTCTCCGACGAGGAGCGCGACGATCCGGACTTTCTTGCGCTCGTCGAAAGCATGCGCGAGAACGGCCAGCAGGTGCCCATCCTCGTGCGCCCGTCCTCAGCCACGGATGGGGCAGGCGAGAGCGAAGGCCGCTACCAGGTTGCCTACGGTCACCGCCGCCTGAAGGCGGCCCGCCGTCTCGGCGTCAAGGTCAAGGCGGTCGTGCGGCCGCTCACCGATGACGAGCTGGTGCTCGCCCAGGGCAAGGAAAATGCCGAGCGGCGCAATCTGAGCTTCATCGAGCGCGCCCTCTTTGCCCATACGCTTGTCGGCCGCAGTTTCGAGCGCCGGCTCGTCTGCGATGCGCTGGCGGTGCAGAAGAGCGAACTGTCGCGGCTGCTGCAGGTGGCTGATGCGGTGCCGCTGCGCTTTATCCGCGCGATCGGCCCGGCGCCGAAGGCGGGGCGCGAGCGCTGGATGGCGCTCGGCGCGCTGTTTGCGAACGGCAACGGAGCGGAGATCGAGAAGGCGGACGACGAGACGACCTCCGCGCGCTTTGCGGCGGCAGCGAGCGACGAGCGCTTCCAGATGCTGTTTGACCGCCTGCTGCGCCCGGCGCAGAAGGCGCCGGCTGCTGCTGAGGAGATCGTCCGGGCTGACGGCGCGCTGCTTGCCACGGTCGAGCGCAAGGGCAAGGCGGTGCGCCTTTCCTTCGCAAAAGATGTCGATCCGGCCTTCATCGCGGCGCTGAAGAGCCGCCTGCGGGAGGATTATGCGGTCTTTCTTGCCGAAAAGGCGGGGAAGGACTGAGCAGGTAAACACCTGATTCGGCCGCGTGAGCGGCTGGCAAACACCTGAGAAACCAGCGGAAGGATACGCGGAGACAAGAAAAAAGGCCCCCAAAACGTCACCATTTCGGAAGCCCTCTTCTATGTAGCAATTCGAGAGAATCACTTCCAACAGTCAAAGTCAAGAGTCGTCCGGCCCTGTAGCCGCGCGAAACGAAGACCTTCGTCTGCCTGATGGCCGGCGTTGACGGGACCTCCTTGCCTCGGAAAAGGGGACCCGACAATGATGGAGCAGATTGCAACGACGCCTTTTGGCGGCGGACGGATGAGTGCGCGCCTTTTCCTGAGGCAGCGCGCGACAACGGAGCGACAGGAGAAGCTGCGTGCCGGCGAAGGCGGCAACGACACCGGGCGCGCCGACAAATGGCAGCTCATGCGCGCCGTGACGGAAGCCCGCCGGGTCTACGGCATCGGCGACCGCACGATCAGCGTGCTGGAGGCGCTCGTCTCCTTCGCCACGGAGCGCGAGCTCGACGGCACGGCGCCGATCATCGTCTTTCCTTCCAATCGCGAGCTTTCGCTGCGCGCGCGTGGCATGGCCCCGGCGACAATCCGGCGCCATATCGTAGCGCTCGTCGAGGCCGGCATGATCTTCCGCCGCGACAGCGCCAACGGCAAGCGCTTCTGCCGCCGGGACGAGGCGGGCGCGCTGGAGGATGCCTTCGGCTTCGACCTGGCGCCGCTGGCGCTGCGGGCCGGCGAGATTTTCGAGGCGGCAGAGACCGTGCGGGCAGAGGATCGCGCCCAGCGGGCCCTGCGCGGCGAGGTGACGCTGCACCAGCGTGACATCGCCAAGATCGTTGCCACGGCCCTGGAGGAGGGCAGGGCTGGCGACTGGCTGGATTACGCCGCACGTCTTGCACAGCTTGCTGCCGGGCTTGGCCGCCGCGCTGCCCGCGATCTCCTGGCCGATCGGCGAGAGGCCTTGCTGCATCTTCGGGCCAAAGTGGAAAACGCTTATCTCTCAAGCCTTTCGGAAGAAGAATTGAGCGGCAGTGACCTTCAGACTGAGCAGCATATACAGAATTCAAACACAGACCAAAAACTTGAATCCTATAGCCGAGAAACTCAAAAGGCGAAGGCGGTGAACGAGGCACGGCCGGCACCGGAGCAGAAGATGGCGATCAGCCTTGCTCGGCTGGTCAAACTTTGCCCCGATATCGCCGATTACGGACGAGATGGCGTTACCAGCTGGGCCGATCTCCTGGCAGCGGCCGACCTCGTGCGCTCGATGCTCGGCATTTCGCCTGATGCCTGGCGCAAGGCCAAGGCCGCGATGGGCGAACAGGCGGCCGCGGTGGTGATCGCCGCGCTCCTGCAACGGGGTGAAGCCATTCGCTCGCCCGGCGGTTATCTCCGCGATCTCACCGAAAAGGCCGGCCGTGGGGCGTTCAGCATCTATCCAATGCTGCAGGCGCTGGAGCGGGGACGGGCGGTCGGGGATGACTGATGCTGCAGGGTGGCAGGACGGGAAACTCGGCAAGCTTTTGACTGAAAACGGCAATCCGCATTGAATTGCGCGGGCAGCTATCATAGTTTCTCCAAAAATGGCGCCAATTCCGCGATCGAAGCAGAGCGGCGCGCGGTCAGAAAGCGGGACGGACGATGCGGGCGGCACAGACGGAAGCGGCAGTCGAGGCGGAGGAACGGGATGTCACGGATCTCCTGTTGCAGGATATCCTGACGGGAACCCTGCCGGCAGGCACCTGGCTGAAGCAGATCGACCTCGAACGCCGCTACGCCTGCACGCGGCCGGAGGTGCGCCGGGCGCTCGACCGTCTGTCGCAGAAGCGGCTGGTGCAGCACATTCCCAACCGCGGCTACCAGGTCTACGAGGTCGACGATGCCCGCACGCAGGAGATCAGCGATATCCGCGTGATCCTGGAGACGTCCGTTGCCGACCGGATGGTCGCTCATGCGACACCCGAGGCGATCGAGACCCTGCGCGGCCTTGCCCGGCAATTCGACGACATGTCGTTTCGCGGCACGATCATCGAGCACTACGACGCCAACCTCGCCTTCCACCGGGCGCTGCTGCTCCTTTCGGGCAATCTCGAACTTGTCGAACTCGTCGCGGAAATCCGCCAGCGCACGGCCTCCGCGCCGGTCTCCCAGTGGCGCACCCGCGCGCGCATCGAACAATCCGCCCGCGAGCACCACCTGATGGTCGATGCGCTGGCGGCCGGCGATGTCGCGGAGCTGAAGCGGCTGATCGAAATCCACATCCGCCAGGCGCCGATCCGCAGCTGAGTGGCGAAAAGAGCCGGAGCAGGCGTGCTGCTCCGGCCGGCCGTCAGGCTTTCAGGCGCAGACGGGCATTTTCGAACGGCAGGCCTTCGTCGTCGCTCGGCCGCCGGGAGATTTCCGCAAAGCCGAGGGCGCCGTAGAAGGCAAAGGCCTCGGCATTACGCGTATAGACCTCCAGCACCAGCTCGCCCTTCAGGGCAAGCGCCTCGGCGATCAGGGTGCGCCCGATCCCGCGGCCCTGCTGGCCCGGCGCGACGAACAGGCCGCCGACGAAGGTGTCGAGCAGGCTGATGAAACCAACGGGCCTTTCGCGATGGCAGGCGACGATGGTTTCGGCTGCGGGCAGGTAGGTCGTTTCGATCAGCGTCTGCTGCGCGCGCAGACGCGGTTCGCCCAGGAAGGCATGGGCCTTCAGCGAGGCGTCGAACCAGATGTTGGACAGGGTCTTGAGGTCCGATGCCGGGTCATAGGCACGGAGAATGATGTCGTTTTTCACGAAAACTCCACAGAAAGATGGATGTGCAAAGGGGATCGGCATCCGGGATGCCGGGCAGCACCGCATAGGGCGGCTCAGACGGGACCTCTGCGCATAAATCTCCTTCTCTCGGGAGCCCCCGCTGTAGGGTAGCCGCGACGGGCTGTCAACAGACGGCCGCTCGCGCCCTGCAAGCCGCCCGTTTCCGGGATCCTTGCAGGGCGCGTTCGATCAGGGATTTGCTCTTGCTGGCTTCAACCGGGCATCAGCGCGGCGTCAGGTCGAAGCCGAACCACTTTTCCGACAGGCGCTTGATCGTGCCGTTGTCCTTGGCGGCGGTGATGGCGGCATCGAACAGCGCCTTCAGCTCCGGATCGCTCTTGCGCAGGCCGACCGAGCTGCCGGCGCCGAGGAACCCGCCCTGGAAGCGCGGGCCGACGATGGCCATGTCCGCATTGGCCGGCTTTTCCGCTGCGGTCATCAGGTAGCCCATGGAGGCCATGACGAGATCGACCCGGCCAGCGATGAGGTCGAGGTCGTGCTGCTCGGTCGTCTTGTATTCCCGTACCTCGACGGCGCCCTTCAGGTATTCGTCGATGAAGCGGGCGGCGATCGAGGCGCTCTGCACGCCGATGGTCTTGCCGTCGAGCAGCGGCTTCAGGTCTTCTGCGGCCTTGCGGGCGCCCGCCTCGTTGGAGGCAAGGGAGAAAAGCTCGCCTTTCATCGGCATGTTTTCGAGGTCGCTGCCCTTCAGGGTGGCAAAAGCCTGGCCGGTGCTGCCGTAGGACAGCGAGAAGTCGATGACCTCTTTGCGCTTTTCCGTCGCCGACATGCCGGCCATGATGGCATCGAACTTGCCGGCGTTCAGCGCCGGGATGATGCCGTCGAAGGCCTGCGGCACGATGGTGCATTCGACCTTCATATGGGCGCAGAGAACCTTGCTGAGCTCGATCTCGTAGCCGTCGAGCGTGCCGTCGGGCTTGGTGAGGTTGTAGGGCGGGAAGGCGCCCTCGGTGGCGATCGTCACCGTCGTCCACGTCTTCTCCTCCGCCATGGCCGCGCCGGCCGTGACGGTCGCGGCGAGGCCGAGGGCCGCTAGGGCGATCTTGGCTGTGTTCTTCATGTGCATTCCCCTTTTGTTTGGTGGCGGTGGCGTTTTGCGGCTGAAACGCGCTCAGGCGCTGATGAACTGTCGGAACCGGGCGGATCCGGAGCGGGTGAAGACCTCGTCAGGCGTGCCTTCCTCCTCGATGGCGCCCTGGTGGAGGAAGACGACGCGGTTCGACACGTCGCGGGCGAAACCCATCTCATGGGTGACGACCAGCATGGTGCGGCCTTCCTCGGCAAGGCCGCGCATGACGCGCAGCACCTCGCCGACGAGCTCGGGATCGAGCGCGGAAGTGGGCTCGTCGAACAGCATGGCCTTGGGCCGCATGGCGAGTGCCCGGGCGATGGCGGCGCGCTGCTGCTGGCCGCCGGAGAGGTGGGCGGGATAGTGGTTGCGCTTGTCGGCGATGCCGACTTTGGCCAGCAGCGCCTCGGCCTCCTCGATCGCCTCGCGGCGCGGGCGCTTCAGCACATGGACGGGCGCCTCGATGACGTTTTCCAGGACGGTGCGATGGGACCAGAGATTGAAGCTCTGGAAGACCATGCCGAGTTCGGCGCGGATGCGGTCGACCTGCCGCGCATCGGCCGGCCGGCTGCGGCCATCGCCGGCGGCCTTCAGGCGGATTTCCTCGCCCGCGACGCAGATCGAGCCGGAATCAGGCACTTCCAGAAGGTTGATGCAGCGCAGCAGCGTCGACTTGCCGGAGCCGGAGGAGCCGAGGATCGAGACGACCTCGCCCTCGCGTGCTTCCAGGCTGATGCCCTTCAGCACCTCGATGGGGCCGAAGCGCTTCTTCAGGTCGCGCACGGCGATGGCGACGGGCGGTGCGGTGTGGGTCTGGGTCAAGGGGTTTCTCCCGAAAGGGCGGCGGAGGAGGGCAGGGGCAGCGGCCGGCGCTGCGCCGGGCTCAGCCGGTGTTCGAGCGCGGCGACGAGCCGGGTGAGCACGAAATTGAGCACGAGATAGAGCGCGCCGGCGACGACGAAGACCTCGATCACCCGGTAGCTTTCCGAGATGATGCGCGCCGCGACGCCGGTGATTTCCATCAGCGTGATGATCGAGGCGAGCGAGGTCGCTTTCACCATGGCGATCATCTCGTTGCCGTAGCCCGGCAGCGCCTGGCGAATGGCGAGCGGCAGGACGACCCGGCGGAAGATCATGAAGCGCGGCATGCCGCAGGCACGCGCGGCCTCGACCTGGCCATGCGGCACGGAGAGCAGGCCGCCGCGGATGATCTCGCTGGCATAGGCGGCCGTGTTCAGCATCAGCGCCAGAACGGCGCACCAGTAGGGTTCGCGCAGCACCGGCCAGAGGAAGGAGTGCCGCACGGCCGGAAACTGGCTGAGGCCGTAGTAGATGAGGAAGATCTGCACCAGAAGCGGCGTGCCGCGGAAGAGGAAGACATAGAGCCGGGCGGACCAGTCGAGCAGGAAAATGCCGGAAAGCCGGGCAAGCGCCAGAGCCAGGGCAAGGCCCGCGCCGAGCAGGATGGCGGTTGCCGCAAGCTCCAGCGTCAGCGGCAAGGCGCCAAGCAGGCTGACGAAGGTTTCCCAGAGAAAGACGATGTCCATCAGCCCCTCCTGACGCCGCGCGAGAACCGGCGCTCCGAGGTGTGGAGCAGAAAGCCGGACAGGGTGGATATGGCGAGGTAGATCAGCGCCGCGATCAGGTAGAAATCGAAGGGCAGGCTGGTGGAGCCCGCGCCGATCTGCGCCTGGCGCAGCAGCTCGACGACGCCGGTGACCGAGACGAGAGCGGATTCCTTCAGCACCACCTGCCAGACATTGCCGAGGCCGGGCAGGGCATGGCGCAGCGTCAGCGGCGCGACGACCCGGCGGAATTTCAGCGCCCGGCCCATGCCGCAGGCGGTTGCCGCCTCCAGCTCGCCGGGATGCACGGCGCGGAAGGCGCCGCGAAAGACCTCGGTCTGCTGCGCGCCCGAGGTGACGCCGACGGCAAGGGCGCCGGCCAGAAAGCCCGGAAAGCTGACGAAACCCTCCGCCCCGAACAGCCGCCCGACCGCGCTGACGACGGCACTGCCGCCGAAATAGAAGAGGTAGATGACGAGCAGGTCCGGAATGCCGCGCAGCACCGTCGTGTAGGTTTCCGCAGCGAACCGCACGGCCGGCCCGCCGGAAATCTTCGCCCAGGCGCCCGCCGTGCCGATCAGGCCGCCGATGAAGAAGCCGGCCAGCGCGATGAGGATCGTCATGGTGGCGCCGGCGGCCAGCGCCTGGCCCCAGCCGTTCGGCCCGAAGCTTACGAGATCGAGGATGCTGGGTTGGCTCATGGCGAGAAGGGTCCCCGGCCCGCCGGTATCGAGTTTGGCCATCTGTTCATTGTGGTGTGTCCGCCTGACGAGGGCCGGATGGGTCCTGAAAGACCCACCCGGCGGGCTCGGTTCACTGGTAGGAAGGGGTTAGATCAAGCTTGCTCCATTTCGTGGAGAGGGCGCGAATGACACCATCGGCAGCGGCCTGCTTGATCGCCTCGTCGAATTTGGCTTTCAACTCGACTTCGCCCTTGCGCATACCCATGGCGACTTCCGTCGCCAGCATTGCGCCTTTCACCAGCGGGCCGGTCATCGCCAGGGTCTCGTTGCCCGGCTCGGCAAGCATCTTCGTGCCGTAGACGCCGCTGTCGAAGCCTGCGTCGAGGCGGCCAGCCTTGATGTCGAGGTCGCGTTCACCCGAACTTTTGTAGGTGCGGACCGTGACGGCGTCGCCGAAATACGCGTTGATGAGCTGCTCCTGACTGGTCGACTGCACGACACCGATCGTTCTGCCTTCGAGGCGCTTGCCGATCTCCGCCATGACCGGCTCAGCCTTTTGCTTGTCGTTGAGATTGAGGCGTTCTCCCGTCATGGGGAGTTCTGCGACCGGTCCGTCCCTGGCAATCAGGAACGTTGCGACGCCACTGGCGTAGGGAACTGTGAAGTCAACGACCTTCTTGCGCTTCTCGTTGATGCCGAGCGTCATGACGAGGTCGAATTTCCCGGCATTCAGACTGGGAATGAGGCTCGTCCACTCGCCCGCCTGCAACTCGCATTCGACCTTGGCGCGGGCGCATATGTCCTTGATCAGGTCAACGTCGAAGCCGGACAGTTGCCCCTTCGCGTCGAGCGCATTCCATGGCGGAAATGCACCCTCTATGCCCACCCGGACATGGGTCCAGTCCCTGGCGGCGGCCGTAGACGCCGCAAGGGCAATGCTGCTCAGGAGAATAGCCGATATCCATGCATTCCGTTTCATCTTTCCGTTCCCTTTTTATTGCCGAATGTCTCTCGGTTGTGCTGCGGTGAAATGATGCGTTTTGTCAGCCTTCCCTGTGCTCGATGAGGGCGGCAAACATCGCCTGTGCCTCCCCAAGGCTATGGGTGACGAGATTTCTGCTTTGTCGTGCGGAGACGACATGGAAGGCGGTGTCCGCAGCGTCTTCGGAGAGCTCTGCGAGCGCGCGAAGGCCGGAAAGCGAGGGCCAGGCAGGATGCGGCAGGGCGCTGTCATGGCTGAACCGATTGCCGCTCGTGTAGTTGATCGGGACGAGGGCACGCGACACCCGCATCAGGGCGCGGTCGATCTCGGCCCACTGGCCTTCACGCGCGCTCTTGGCCATTTCGTTCACGGTTCGGGCCGCCGCCTCAAGCGCATCGAGGCGGCCGAGCAGACCGGTGATATCAAGACGGCCATCGAGGCCGGCCACCAGCGCCGAGAGTTCCGAACGCATCGAGGCGGTGAAGGCCGTATAGTCCAACGGCAGGACCGGATCGATGAGCAGGCGAGACAGCACGGCCAGGACGACCGCCGTATCGCGATCGAGGTTGTCGAGGTCCATGTGCTCGATCAGGTCGTGCGGCGTATGCCACCACCAGCCATGGGTCGAAGGGCGCTTCACGCCGCCGGGAGGGTGATGGCTGATGCTTCCGAACATCGAAGGTATTCCGATGCCCCAGAATGACTGGTCTGCAACCCGCTGGTGGCGGCGCCCCGCGTGAATCTGGCCGGACACCGCCTCGATTTCCTCGGCGGCAAGCGTCTTCAGCTCGTCGATGACCGCCGAGTTTGCAAGAACGCTTGCTCCCGCGCCGCCGGTCGAATCGACGTTGACATGGACGGCGCAACGCCGGTTGAGTTCATCCCAGTGTTCATCCGCATACCAGGCCGATCCGGAATAGCGACCATGGGAGTGCCCGGACCAGAAGCAGAGCCTGAGGCCGCGCCTCCACAGGTCGCGTCGCTCGGCAAGCAACCGCGCTGCTTCGAGCATGGTGGCGTTGGCGCCGCCATTGTCCATGACGCCGTAGTGCCATGTGTCGTGGTGGCCGGACAGCAGAACGAACGGATGGTCGGTGTGCTCCGCGTTCGCCGGCGGCAACTCGGCGACAAGGAGCGGCGTCTTTCGCCAGCCGGTATCCACCTCGGCCCAGAGCTTCACGGAGAGGGTTTCATCGTTCAGTGAGCGCGCCTTCAGGGCAGCCCCGTCATCACAGGCGATGGTGCAAACGACCGTGGATGGCAGCAGCGGCCGCGTTATCTGCGAAGGATTGCCCCATACCGGCGAAACACACATCTCGTAGAGATGTTCGTTTGGGCTGATATGGATCTGACCCACCGCTCCATGAAGGGCGGCCAGTGCGGTTACTTGTTCGTCGGCGATCCCGTCGACCAGAACAACCTTGCCGGAAACGCTGTTCGAGGCGAAGGACACAGCGCTGCCGTCGCCGATATAGACAAGCGGTGCGCAAATTCCCTCGGCCGGGGTCGAAAGAGACATGGAATGCGTGATGCATGGCAGGCCTTCGCCCCCGGCCTCGATGCGGGCACGCCCGGGCAGGCTGATATAGGCGTCGTGGGCGAGGAGTTCCGTCCGGTAGCCGTAGGACGCCATCTCCCGTTCGAGATAATGAAAGCTCTCGCGCTCTTCCGTTGTGCCGGAGAGTTTGATGCGGCGGGCGAACTCTTCGATATGTGCGGCGAGGCGCGCGCGGTCGGGACGAGGCGGATTACGCATTGGACTTCACCGGCAATGGAGGATCGACGTCGTCGGGGATGGGGTTGACGAAGGGCGTGCCGTCGAGCCGGGCGGCGTGATCGGCCTTTGCGGCAGCGATGAGGACGGGATCTGCGATGAGGTCGAGCGCTGTTGCGGCCATCACCTTGGCGGCGTGTTCCATGCCCCTGTGGGCGGCGGGCAGCTTGCCCTGCGCCACGAGTTGCCAGGAATGGCCGGGCGTGCCGATCGCATAGGTCGCCCCGCGCATCTGCACCGTCGGCACGACCCAGCTCACCGTGCCGACATCGGTGGAGCCGACCAGCGTGCCCGCGCCGCTTTCGGGCGGGACGATCGTGTCGCACAAGGCCACGCCGCGCCGCAGCTTCAGCCCGAAACGCTCGAAGGCCGAGGCGATGTCCTCGGCGGTGAAGGTCTTCTGGAACGCTTCCGCCGTGGCGCGGTCGGCCGCGTCGAAGGCCGGCGGGCCGAGCCGTTCGAGATGGCGGTGCATGAGGGTCTCGAGCGGCGTGTTGCCGACGAGATTGGCATCGCCGCTGACGATGTGGCTCGTGACCGTCGTGCCGGTCATCATCGCCGCGCCTTCGGCGACGGCGCGCACGCGGGCCGAGAGGGCATGCAGTTCCGGCAGGCTGCGGGCGCGCACGAGATGGCGCACCGAGGCGCGGGCCTGCACGACATTCGGCGCATGGCCACCAGCGTCGGTGATGGCATAGTGGATGCGGGCGCTGGAGGGCATGTGCTCGCGCAGATAGTTGACGCCGACATTCATCAGCTCGACGGCATCGAGCGCGCTGCGCCCGAGATGGGGTGTGGCGGAGGCATGGGCGGCACGGCCGGAGAAATGGAAGTCGATCTCGTTGCAGGCGAGCGAGACGGGATTGTTGACGCCGGCAAAGGGCGCCGGATGCCACGATATCGCGATGTCGACATCGTCGAACAGGCCGGCCCGTACCATGAAGCCCTTGGAGGAGCCGCCCTCCTCGGCGGGGCAGCCATAGTAGCGGACGCGCCCGGCAAGCCCGTGTGCCGCAAGATAGTCCTTGACCGCGGTGGCGGCCATCAGCGCGCCCGCGCCGAGCAGGTTGTGGCCGCAGCCATGCCCGTTGCCGCCGGCAACGAGCGGCCGCTCCTCGGCAAGCCCCGCCACCTGGCTGAGGCCCGGCAGCGCATCGAATTCGCCGAGAATGGCGATGACCGGCCCGCCTTGCCCGGCTTCCCCCATCACCGCCGTCGGCATGCCCGCCATGCCCCGCGCGACACGAAAGCCTTCCGCGTCCAGAACCGCTGCATGGGCCTGGGCGGCGGCATGTTCCGCATAGTTCGTTTCGGGCGTGTCCCACACCCGGTCGCTGAGGTCGAAAAACACCGCCCGCTTCGCCTCGACGAGGCCCCAGATGGCATCGGAATTCATCATCACGTCTCTGCCTTGCAAATGGTATCCAAGATTGGCGCCAATTTACGATAACATTTTTGGATACGCAAGAGGGCTGTGCTGTTGTCGGCAGGAGACGGCTGCGGGACCTTGAGCATTTCCAGCCGAAGCGGGACCGCTTCGGCGTCGGACAATGCGGAAAAACAAGGAGATAGAAGGCCTCCAGTAAACCCGCCTTCACCGGAAATGCTTTGGCGCAGGGGGCTGGGGGAGGGGAAAACACACTGCCTTGCGTTGGCGTCCCGTCCCTTTCCAACACTGCGGTCTTCTCCGGCATGGAGAAAAGAGCCGGTTGTCGAAGGGGACACAGCCGCCCCGTCCTTGGGGGGAGGGGGACGCCCGGCACGCAGCCTGTTTGGTCACCCGGCCGGCAGCTCCGGCCTGGCGTGGGCCATTTCGGTATGCTGTGCGCCGGAGCCTGCCGCGCTCATGCGCGCCATGCAAGGATCGTCATGACAAGCGGCGTGCCGAGCACGACGCCGACGATGGAGAACAGCGGCCCGTAGAAAAGGGCACTGAGGGGGATCCAGGACAGGCACTGCGCAAGGCCGCCCGCCAGGCAGCTGTGCGTCCCACCCTCGAAAAGGCTGTAGACCGGAAGAAACAGACCCGCGACGGCGAGGCTGGCGCAGAAGGCAAGGACGGCCGACAGGAGGAGGAGGCTCAGGGATCTCATTGCACTGGACTACAGAGGGTTCCCGCCCCGATCAATGACGGCTTTTGCCTTCTTGGAGATCCCCTCGCGGAAAAGGCGGTTTCTCCGGACCGGATGTTGCCGTCCCGCCCGCAAGATCCGCTGTTTCCCTAGCGGTTTGCAACATATTCCAATCGATACCAGTCGATGAGGCCGGTGCGGAAATGGTTGGCCGCAGCCCGGGACCACATCGGCGTGTTGTGATCGCCGACGACCATGATGTCGAGGGGCGGCAGGTCCGGATCGGCGGCGATCGCGGCGACGGCGTCGAACACCTCCATCCAGATTTCCGTCAGCTCGCACGGAATGCGGTCGGTTATCCGGGCCTGAGCCGAATTGCATGCCAGGGGGCCGTTTTCGACGGGAACATACGGCAGATGGCTGTTCAGCGTGAGCCAATAGACGAACTTTCGCTGGCCGTTCGAGGCGGCAAGCTCGCGATGGACGCGTTTTCCGACATCACTGTCGCAGAGCCCCTTCAAAGCGGATCCGCATTGGCGGGTAAACTCGGACGGATGATCTCTCTCCAGGTCGTCGCGAAAGTTCAGTGTCTTGAGTCCGATGCTCGGATACCAGTCTCGCAGGGCAAGGAGCCCACCCTTGAAACCGTCATAGCTGATCGTCGCGAAGCCGGCGTCGGCGAGCCTGAAAGGAAGGCAATCGTAGCGTTTATCGGCGAGATAGTCGGTGAAAGTACCCCATCTGCCGCACAGTTCCCGGGAGATCGCGCCGCTGGTGGAGCCATAGTGCGCGTTCACGCCGTGTGTCAGCTTGAACCGGTTTCCGGCCGCGTCACGCAGCTTGCTTTCAAGTAGGCTGCGCTCTTGCGGATCCGCGAAGGCCCCCATTCCCTCGACCAGCACCAGCAGCACGTTTCTGTCGTTGCGAATGATCATGTCCGACGTCAGGTTCGCCTGCTGCATTGCGCTCTCGAATGCTGCGGGCTTGCCGGGCTTGTACAGATTGACGCTTCGGTCGATCCAGATGACCGCCGCGACCGCGATGATCAAGGGGATGAGCGATGCGGCGCGCAACCTGTCACGATAGCGGTTGATCAAATAGGCGGACGCCAAGGCAAGGACGATGAACCAGACCGTGCCGGCGACATACAGGAAGGACGCGCCGATATCGATTTCCGTCAGGAAGCGCAGGGAGGCGAGGGAGACATCGAAGGGCATGTCGAACATCAGGCATATGATGACGAAGCCGTCGATCGCCGCAGCCAGAAGAAAGAGCAGGTAGCTGAAGGGCCTTGGCAGGGCGAGCGAGAGGACGGCCGCGGCAAGATAGATGGCCGGACTGGGCAGGCGCCGCACGATCAGCCATGGCGATGCAAGGATAAAGAGCGCGTTTGGAAGAACTGCGATCAGGAGAACGGCCAGCCAGGCATCACGATCGCGCAACTTTTCGAGGTAGCCGCCAGGGCGTGATTGATAGTCCACGGACGGAGCGGCCATGAATGATCTCCATTGTTGGGCGGCTCTCTAACATGGTTCAGTTAAAAGAATGGTTTGTCGTTGCGGGCATGAGGTCCATGCGGCCTTATTAATTTAGCAATGTGTTAACCAGATCGATTCCGGGGATATATACGCTTCTGTGCCACGCTTGACGCCTGTAGATCTCGGAATCCCGGGGTCCTGGCCTCGGTGGGGAGCACGTGCAGCGCGCTTTGACGGTAAGTGACTGGTTGGAACGAAGCGGATTGCTCCGCCTCGATCAGCGTCCGTTCCTGGAAGACAACTTCATCTTCCGGAGCAACCGGGAGGAGGCGTGGCATTCGGAATTCTCGGAAGCGTCGCTCGATCATGGCGCGGCGAAGGTCGGTGGCACGGTGTCCCTGAAGAATCCTGGCAAGGTTGGTATCGGCACCTGGGAGATCGATTCCGACGCGAGCGCCTTCAGCGATCTCGATATCTTCGATTTCGGCTGGTACACGAACTGGCGGCCCGATCCCCTGTCCACGCCGCAGGGCAAGGGACACGCACAGGGGCTTGCCGACGCGCGGTTCGTGCCGATGATCTGGGGCAAGACGGACCTCAGCACCACGAACATCAAGGCGCTGAAGGACACGAAATCGGGTTATCTGCTCGGCTTCAACGAGCCCGACAACAAGGACCAGTCGAACCTGACGGTGGCGGAGGCGATAAAGCTCTGGCCGAAACTGATGAAGACCGGCCTCACGCTCGGCTCGCCCGCCGTCACGACGCCCGAGACCCTGGGCAAGAACTCTTGGCTCGGCAAGTTCATGAACCTTGCGGACAAGAAGGGGTATGACGTCGATTTCATCGCCGTCCACTACTACTCGGAAAATCCGAGCATCGGGGAATTCAAGAAATTCCTGAAAAACGTTCAGAAGGCCTATGACAAGCCGGTCTGGGTGACGGAATGGGCCCTGGTGGACTGGGACAATCCCGACCGTTTCAGCACCAAGCAGATCGCCGCTTTTGCCGATGCCGCAACGCGCATGATGGACAGCCTCGACTTCGTCAAGCGCCATGCCTGGTTCGGGGCCTATGACGGCGGCGACGGCTGGCACATCAACACGCAGCTGCTGGATGCCGACGGCGACCTGACGAAGGTCGGCAAGGCGTTCTACGATCTTTTGCTCTAGAGTTTGTCAGGGAAAAGTGGAACCCGGTTTTCCTGACAAGATAAACGGAAACAAAGAACTCTGGAGTCAGTCAGGTTCGGTATGAAGCTGGCTGGCTCCAGACGCTGGTCGCCGTCCTCCGGCGCCTCTCAGAAGAGACCCAGCGTGCGCAGCATGCCTTCGAAGGTTTCCGGTCGCCCACCGTCCTTGCCCGCATGCCCCTTGGCCAGCACGGGCCTGTGATCCTGCGTGTGCTTGTAGATGTTGCTGGGGCTGTAGCCGAACTGCTGCGTGAAGGCACGGCTGAAATTTGCCGGGGAATCGATTCCGATCGCGGCGCCGATCTCGGCAACCTTGCGGCTGTCGGACGGGTCCGACAGCATGGCGTGGGCCGCCAGCAGACGGCGGCGGCGGATGTAGTTGGCAACGCCGCCCGATGTTTCGAACAGCTCGTAGAGCCGGGTCCGGGAGATTGCCAGCTGCTTGCAGAGTGCTTCGGCGGTCAGATCGGGCGAGGCGATATTGCCCGCGATGAAACGCCTTGCGCGCGCCATCAGCCCCATGTCCGAAACCTGATCCCCACCGGCGTTGCGTTCCACCAGCGGTGTTACCGCCTCGAACACCATTTCGCGCAGGCGTTCCTTGACGTTGTTGAGGTCGTCATGCGTGAGGAAGCGCAGATTGGCCTCGACGCTGGCGACATAATCCGCCAGCAGCCGGACCCGGTGGCCGCCGAGCACGACATTGTTGCTGGCTGCCGGCAGACCTCCGTGATCGGAAAACAGATCGACGGGGGCGATCAGGCCGATCGATTCCGTGGCCAGCTTGCGCCCGCGGAACGGGCGGCCAAGCGAGCGGATTTCCACCAGCCCCGGCTCGTTCCTGGCAACCCGGCCATCGACCTCCGTCCAGCTCTGGCCTGAATGCAGAAAAATGATGTGCCAATGATCGAGGGGGCTCAACCGGACCTTTTCGGGCAGGCGCGCGTAGCCGACGGCCGGGCTGCTGTGCTGGATCATCAGCATGCCGCCAAGGTTCCACACGCTCTGCTGGGCGGAAAACCCATCCTCGGGATAGACATTTTCGGGCAGATGCACGTCGAGCAGGGGGGAGATGTAGTCCTGCCAGGTGGCGAACTGCTGGGGCGGCGGCAGGTCGCCGGTTGTGAAATCCAGCGGGGACAGCACGCCATTCTGTGCTTCCTCGACGCCGAGCGGAGGCTGCGTTACGCGCGCAAAGCGCCTGCGTTCGACAAAATCCGGCCCTGACCGAGTGTCAACCATTGCTCTGACCCTGCTTACCCCAACCTGTTGGGGTGCTTGTGCCCCAACCGGCCTACAGCGGTTCGTGTTCGGCTCTCCGTACGCTTTTAGGGGCGTCTGTTGCGGAGAGAGCATTGAAGTAACGGCAATCTGTCTTCAGTAGCGATAAATCCGGGTGTGCTTTTCGTCGTGCACAACCATGTATAACCAGAAATTTAGAACCCTTCAATAGTACTATTTTTGTGCTTTCTGACCTGTGAAAAATGACTTCCCCGCTTAGTTCTCACGCGAACCTGTCTGCGGATCTCCCTCTATTCATTTAGGGTCTTCTTAAATTCGAGGCATTCTTGCGAACCCGACGCAGTTTCCGCAGTTTTTCGGGCTCATTCCCGCTCCGGTACAAAATCCACTCAAATGAACTTGGTATATATCCAGCCTGGTTTTCCGAAAGTGGAGAAAGAATCTCATCTCAAAAGAATGGATAAATTGGAAAGTTTTCGGATTCGCTGATATTGCGCCACTATATTTGAATATCCTATAACAGGAAAAGAGTTAATAAAGCATGAAAGTCGCGCAGATACTGATCTGTATTTGCTGAGGTTGCCCCTTTGTATTGGAGTATGCTGTGGGTAAGCCATATAAACCTTTCACTTTCACCCCGAAATTAAAAGTCAACCGGCGTATTCTTGTGGCTGGTGGTGCCGGATTCCTCGGATCACATCTTTGTGAGCGCCTGCTGAAAGACGGAAACACCGTCATTTGCCTGGACAATTTCTCTACGGGCCGCATGGATAATCTGCGCCACCTGCTGCGCTACGACACATTCAGCTTCGTTCGCCATGATATTGTCGAGCCGATAGACGTTGCGGTCGATGAAATCTACAACCTCGCCTGTCCCGCCTCGCCGCCGCATTATCAGGCCGATCCGGTCCATACGATGATGACCAGCGTGCTGGGCGCGCTCAATCTTCTCGAGCTCGCCGCCCATCACAAGGCGCGGATCTTCCAGGCGTCCACGTCGGAGGTCTATGGCGACCCCCATGTGCATCCGCAGCCCGAGAGCTACTGGGGGAACGTCAATTCCTTCGGCCCGCGCGCCTGCTACGACGAGGGCAAGCGGTCTGCCGAGACGCTGTTCTACAGCTTCCACCAGCAGTACGGTGTCGATATCCGCATCGTGCGCATCTTCAACACCTATGGCCCGCGGATGCGGGCCGACGATGGTCGCGTCGTCTCCAACTTCATCGTTCAGGCGCTGAAGGGCGAGGATATCACCGTCTATGGTGATGGCTCCCAGACCCGTTCCTTCTGTTATGTCGATGACCTGATCGAAGGCTTCTACCGGCTGATGAACAGTCCGGCCCCGATCCACACGCCGGTCAATATCGGCAATCCGGGCGAATTCACCGTCAAGCAACTGGCCGAGCAGGTTGTCGCCATGACGGGGTCGTCCTCCAGGATCGTGTATCGCCCGTTGCCGGTCGACGACCCGCACCAGCGCAAGCCCGACATCACCATGGCCGAGCGGGGGCTCGGATGGGCGCCGACGGTGGCGCTTGCGGAAGGCCTGAAGGCGACGATCGCCTATTTCGAGCATCAGTTGGCTCCTCCCGCCAAGGAATTCGCCGTCGTCGCGTAGATACGGCGGGTAATCTGAACCGAACCACATCCGCAGTGACGCTATCACTCCCGCGCATGGCCGGGGGCGTGGGCCGTCGCGTGTCGTCGAGAAGGCACTGGCAATGGACAGGAAAAAGGTACTTGTCGTCGGTGGCGCCGGCTTCATCGGAAGCAATACGGCAAAGCTGTTGAGTGCGCAGGGTTTCGAGCCTGTCGTTTACGACAATCTGTCGACCGGCAACCGGGAGGCCGTCCGCTGGGGACGTCTCGTCGAAGGCGATATCCTCGATACGCAGAGGCTCGGCGCCGCGATCGATGAGGACAAGCCGGTCGCCGTGATCCATTTTGCGGCTTCGGCCTATGTCGGCGAATCCGTCGTGGACCCGGCGAAATACTACCGCAACAATGTCAGCGGCACCCTGTCCCTGCTGGAGGCCTGCCGGCTTGCAGGGGTGCGCAACCTCATTTTTTCCTCGAGCTGCGCGACCTACGGTGTCCCTGACAGCCTGCCGATCCGCGAGGGGGCAAGCCAGCGCCCGATCAATCCCTATGGCCGCACGAAGCTGATCGCAGAGCAGATGCTGGCCGATTATGCGGTGGCCTACGATCTGCACTATGTGGCGCTGCGCTATTTCAACGCTTCCGGCGCGGATATCGATGGTGAGCTCGGCGAAGCGCACGATCCGGAAACGCATCTCATCCCGCGTGCCATGATGGCCGCCGCCGGCAGCATCGATGTGCTGGAGGTCTATGGCGACGACTACGACACGCCGGATGGCACCTGCATCCGCGACTATATCCATGTGGGCGATCTCGCCCGCGCACATGTGCTGGCGGTCGAGCATCTGCTCGGCGGCGGCGGCAACCTGGCCGTCAATCTCGGCACGGGGCGCGGTACCTCGATCAGGGAGATCCTGGAATCCATCCGGCGCCTGACGGGGCGCGCGGTACCCATCGTGCTGCGCCCGCGCCGCGCCGGCGATCCTCCGGCGCTCTATGCGGATCCTGCGCTTGCGGCGGAGACGCTGGGCTTCCGCGCCGTCTATTCCGATCTCGATACCATCATCCGCACGGCCGCTCCGTTCTTCGGCCTGGAGGTGCGGGCATGAAGAGGCGTCAGAGAGGCCGCAGCCGGAGCCGCGATGTTCCCCTGATGGTGCCGGTCTTCACCGGCTGGCAGCGGGTGGGATTTCTCGTCGGCATGGGCCTTTGGGTCGTCGCGCTTGGCGTTTTCTGGATCTGGTGGCTGCAGCCGGCCCATCATGCCTCCTGGATGGGGTCGATCGTGGTGACGGGGATCCTCGCCTGGGGCACCCTGCTGCCGGCCTACTTCGTCTTTCTGTCCTTCCGCGCCTGCCGGCCGAACGGGCCGCTGAGGCTGCCGCGCGGCAGCCGCGTGGCGATGGTGGTGACGAAGGCGCCTTCCGAGCCCTTCTCGCTGCTTGCCGAAACCCTGAGCGCCATGCTCGCCCAGGAGGTGCCGCACGATACCTGGCTCGCCGACGAAGATCCGACCCCCGAGACGCTCGAATGGTGCCGCCGCAATGGCGTCTTCGTCTCGACCCGGAAGGGGAGGGAGGAGTATCACCGCAAGGTCTGGCCGCGGCGCACGCGCTGCAAGGAAGGCAACCTTGCCTTCTTCTACGATCAGTATGGCTATGACCGCTACGATTTCGTCGTGCAGCTCGATGCCGATCACGTGCCGGCGCCCGGTTATCTCTTCGAGATGCTGCGGCCCTTTGCCGATGCGGGTGTGGGCTACGTTTCCGCGCCGAGCATCTGCAGCCGCAATGCGGCAGGAAGCTGGGCGGCCCGCGGCCGCCTCTATGCGGAAGCCTGCATGCATGGCGCCTTGCAGGCCGGCTATAACAACGGCTTCGCCCCGCTCTGCTTCGGCTCGCACTATGCGGTGCGCACCAGGGCGCTGAAGGAGATCGGCGGCCTCGGCCCGGAGCTTGCCGAGGACCATTCCACCACGATGATGATGAACGCCCATGGATGGCGCGGGGTGCATGCGCTCGATGCCATTGCCTATGGCGACGGACCGAGCACCTTTGCCGACCTCGTGACGCAGGAATTCCAGTGGTCGCGCAGCCTCATGATGATCCTCCTGCAATATTCGCCGAAACTGTGCCGCACGCTGCCGTTTCGCCTGAGATTCCAGTTCATGTTCGCACAGTTCTGGTATCCGCTGCTCTCGCTCTTCATGGCGCTGATGTTCCTCCTGCCGATCGTCGCGCTGGTGACGGGGATCAATTTCGTCACGGTCACCTATCTCGACTTCCTCGGCCATTACCTGCCCCAGGCAGCCCTCTTGATCCTTCTGGCCTATGGCTGGCGCGCTTCGCGCACCTTCCGGCCGCATGACGCGAAAGTGCTGAGTTTCGAGGTGACGCTGTTCCTCTTCGCGCGGTGGCCCTGGGCGCTGGCGGGCACGCTTGCGGCGCTGCGCGACTGGTCGACGGGCTCGTTCGTCGATTTCCGCATCACGCCGAAGGGCGTGTCCGAGGTCGATCCCCTGCCGCTGCGCGTGCTGGCGCCCTACGCCTTCATGGCGATCGCTTCCATCCTGCCGGTTCTGCTCATTCCGGAGGCAAATGACAGCAGCCGGGGCTTCTACATCTTCGCGATCATGAATGCGGCGATCTACACGGTGCTGCTCGTCGTGGTCGTCGTTCAGCACGCCCGCGAGAACAGGGTTCGCTATCCGGCCCGTTCCTACCGGCCGGTGATGGCGGCAAGCCTTGCCGCCCTGGTGGCGCTGCCCTGCTTCGCCGCGGCGGAGCGTGGTCGGGACGGCATCGAGTCGCTGGCCTGGGGCACGGAGAGCTTCGCCCTCTTTGAAAACCGCTTCTCCGTGTCCGGTGCGGGGGTCGGCGGCCATGACGTGCACAGGACCATCTTCAATCCCCACTGGCGCGTCCTGCGTCCGGTGGTCGTGAAAGGCAACAGGAGACTGTAGACGATGAAGATCGCAGTTATTGGAACCGGCTATGTCGGACTGGTCAGCGGCGCCTGCTTTGCCAATTGGGGCCATCAGGTCGCGTGCGTCGACAAGAATGCGCAGAAGATCGCAGCTCTGCAGAACGGCATCGTCCCGATCTACGAGCCGGGCCTCGACGAACTCGTCGAGCGCAATTTCGGGGCAGGGCGCCTGTCGTTCACCTGCGATCTGCTCGAGGCGGTCAAGGGCGCGGCGATGGTGCTCATCGCCGTCGGCACGCCGCCGCGCGCCGCCCACGGCGATGCGGACCTGTCCTTCGTCTTCTCGGCGGCGCGTGAGCTGGCACCGCTGATCGACGACGATACGGTCGTGGTCGTGAAGTCCACCGTTCCCGTGGGCACCGGCGACATCGTGCAGAAGATCATCGGATCGGTCCGCGAGGCCGGGACGTTCTCCGTCGCATCGAACCCGGAGTTCCTGCGCGAGGGTGTCGCGATCAGCGATTTCCTCGAGCCCGATCGTGTCGTGGTCGGGGTCGAGGACGATCGTGCCCGCGCGCGTCTGACGGAACTCTACGGGGTGCCGCTGAAGGCGCGCAAGACGCCGATCATCGTCACGCAGCGCCGCACGTCGGAGCTGATAAAATATGCCGCCAACGCATTCCTGGCGACCAAGATCACCTTCATCAACGAGCTGGCGGATCTTTGCGAGCAGGTGGGCAGCGATGTCAGCCAGCTTGCCGTCGGCATCGGGCTCGACAAGCGGATCGGGACGAGTTTCCTGAATGCCGGGCCGGGCTATGGCGGCTCCTGCTTCCCGAAGGATACGATGGCGCTGCTGCGGACCGCCCAGGACTATGGCGTTCCCCTGCGCATCGTCGAGGAGACCGTGACGGCCAACGAGGCGCGCAAGCGCCGGATGGCCCTCAAGGTGACCGACGCCCTGGACGGCGACGTCGAGGGACTGACCATCGCGGTGCTGGGCCTGACCTTCAAGCCCGATACGGACGACATGCGCGAGGCCCCCGCCGTCCCGCTCATCGAGACGCTGCAGCGTTTCGGCGCGCATATCCGGGCCTATGACCCGGTCGGAACCGAAAATGCCCGGCGGGTCCTGTCGGATGTCGACCTCCATACGGACGCCTATGAATGCGCCCGCGATGCGGATGCCGTGGTCGTCGTGACGGAGTGGGACGATATCCGCAATCTCGATCTTATGCGTCTCCGGCGGATCATGCGCCAGGGCGTTCTGGTCGACCTTCGCAACGCGTTCGACCCCGCAAGGGCGGAACAGGCGGGCTTCCGGGTCTCGGCCATCGGCCGCCGTTCGACGGCGAACCGCTACGAAGCGCATACCGCGACCGGCCACTCCCAGGTGCCGGGCCATGCCGTCTTCGCCCGGAAGGCGGAGAATGTCCAACCCCAAAGCGCAGGAGGCTCCATTGACCATAGATGAATCGACAATGCAGCAGAAACCGCGCCGGTTCCGAAGGCTGGCGGTGCTCGCCATGGCGGCATCCCTGCTTGCGGGGGCGGCCCGGGCCGAAAACGTCGCAATTCCCTCGGATGCCCGTCCGATGACGGCGCTGGAGCTCTACACGCTCTACCGCGACAAGAGCTGGCAATGGGAAAACGGCGCGGGGCTGATGCGGGAGGCGGACCGGCAGTTCAGCGCCTGGGTCCGCGGCGAGAAGTGGAACTCCTGGGCAGAAGGACGCTGGGCCATCACCGATACCGGCCTCCTGTGCCTCAAGGCGACGTGGCATACGCAGGAAGGGTCGGCGCCGATCAAGTCCTGTTTTTCCCACCGGATCGCCGCGGGCACGATCTATCAGAAACGTGAACCCGACGGGCAGTGGTATGTCTTCCGCCATGCCATTCCCCAAAAGGGTGATGAGGCCAGCAAGCTGGTTGCCGCCGATCTGGTCTCCCAGCAGCGTGACGCCATTCAAGCTGCGCTCGGCGTAGCTCCGTCAACCGAACAGTGAGGGAGGAGAAGTTATGCAAAATTTCTTGAAACTGGCTGTGGTTCTGCTCGGCAGCGTTGCCATGTCCGGCAGCGTCCTTGCGACCGGCGACGTGTCGGGGGCCAGTACCGACACGCGCTTCAACGACAAGCGCCCCGTGATATCGACGGGTTCGCTGACCCTGGGTGCCTACGATCCCCATGGCGATTTCGCCAATGATTCCAACTCCAAGATCGAGCACCTCTTCCTCCCCTGGGAGGATGTCGATCTGGCGACCCTCACCGCCGCCGACGACTATGCCCGCGCACGGGGGCGCTCGCTCCTGATCAGCGTCGAGCCGTGGTCCTGGGCGCGCGACTGGCGCGTCAGCCCGGACGATCTCCTGAAAGGCATCCTTGCGGGAGAATACGATACCAACATGGCAGGCATCTGCGCGGCGGCGGCCAAGCTGAAGAGCCCCGTGACGATCCGCTGGGCACAGGAAATGGACGACAAGAGCGGCCAGTTCACCTGGGCCTTCTGGAAGCCGGAGGGCTATGTGAAGGCCTACCGGCATGTCGTCGATGTCTGCCGCATGAGCCTGCCGAAGGCGCAATACATGTGGTCGCCGAAGGGCGAGCCGGGGCTGGAAGCCTACTATCCGGGTGACCGCTATGTCGACGTCGTCGGCCTGTCGGTCTTCGCCTATCAGCCCTATGACAAGCTGGAATTCGGGCGCGACACGACATTCGTCGAGCGCACGAAGCCCGGCTACGACCGTGTCGCGGGTTTCGGCAAGCCGATCGTCATCGCGGAATTCGGCTATGAAGGCAGCAATGACTACGTGCGTGCCTGGGCGGCGGATGCCAACAAGCCGCATGCGGAATTTCCGGGCCTGACCGCGGTCGTCTATTTCAACGATCTCGAGGTCTATCCCTGGCCGCGCAACGTCGGGAGGCCGAAATGGCGCGTGGCCGATCATCCCCTGAATTGATCTCAAGCGTGCGGGTTCGCCCGCGGGAAACTTTTGTTCGAACGGAGGGTAAAATGGTGTCGATCCGTTTCTTGTGCATGAATGCTGTACTCTCTGTCCTGTTGGTAGCAGGCCAGGCGACCGCCGGATCCAAACCCCGGACGGTCGACGCGACGGCGGCCCGTGCCGTCGCCGCAACGCCGATGAAAACCAGCGAACTCGAAAGGATGTATGCCGGCCGGACCTGGAAATGGAAAACCGGTGGCGGGTATTTCTCCGGCGAGTCCGAAACGCGCTGGTTCCTGCCGGCCGATTCGAAACGCTTTGCCGGCTGGGTTCGTGAGGGCAAGGCCCGGTACTATGGCGAAGGCAGCTGGTATGCGATGGATGGCGGAAAAGTGTGCATGAACGCCCGTTGGGGCGGCAAGCGCAGCAGCAGCCATGCGATCAACTGCTTCCTGCATCGCGAGAAGGACGGCGTCATCTACCAGAAGCCGACCATCGGCGGGAAATGGTATGTGTTCCGGCACAATCCCGTGCAGAAATACGATGAAGTGCAGCGGCTGATCAGCGGCGATCTGGCGTCGAGGGAAGTCGCGCGCATCAAGGACATACGCTGACAGAAACGAAAAAGCTGCCGGGCGATCCGTCCGGCAGCTTTCTTGTCATCGTCAGCCCGTCGAGGCCGGACCGCCAGCCAAGAGCATTTCCAGCCGAAGCGAGATCGCTTCGGCGTCGGATAATGCCCTAGATGCCGCGGCAGCGCGCCTTCTGGCCAAAGCCGCTCGGCGTGCAGACGTAGAGGCTGTTGTTCAGATAGTCGGCCGCCGAAATTTTCATGACCTGGCCGCGGGGATTCTTGCGGTAGCGGACCTCGTTGCCGACCCAGTATTTCACGAGATAGACCGACTTGGTCTGAACCTTCGGCTTGCCGGCGTCTCCGGCCTGGGCGCATGCCCCAAGGGCGGTCGACATGGCCATCGCGAGCACGATGGTGGCCGTCCATTTCGGGCGGGTCTTCAGGGCATGGGAACGAGTCTTATCGAACGTCATCTGTATCTCCGGTGCCCCTTGCTGGGCCGGGAAAGGTGTAGCGCATCCGTGTTAAGATTTCGGATACGCTGTTTGGGCATTTCCAGCCGTTGGCCGGGACGTGTTTACCATCTGGAAATGGCGCAAGGCTTATCTGCACAGGATGCCGACAGGCGTTTCCCGCCAAGGCAGGAACCACATGGATGGCAACATCCGCATTCTCTTGATGCGACGGCCCATAAAGCACGCTGGCCGGAAAGTCGAGGGCAGGCAGGTGCACGGGCTGTGGAAACAGCCGCCATGGATGGTACCGGCAGGCCATGCCAGGAGGCGGCGCAAACCGCGCCGCGCCACGATTTTTGCCTGTCTGCTCGATGAGACGGGCCGTTTTTACCCTATTGTGGAAAATGAACGATAAGGCAATCTTATCCAGCATTATATGTGAAAGACGAGGCGTGCGGTTAAGCCGCAATTTACAGCATAAACTGCATGCTCTCTATATGTTGGTGGTGCGATTGACACGTCATTCCGCTCGTATGACCTATCGGGCGTGAAGCTGGGCGGGTTGTGGGTGATCGTGCTTCGTTTCGGCGGCTCTGCGGTTTCTCCCGATCGGAGCGGATCGCCGGGGTGCACTGCCTTGTTCGCTTTCGCCGGAGCCTTGCCGCTCCTGGTCTGGACACCCTCCTGCTCGAGGCGATCCCGGGTCAGTGCAAGGCCGGTATCCACATTCGCCCGACCGCCATCCCTACAATATGAAACGGAGCGCGAAGATCATTGCCGCGGCCGGACAAACCGCAGAATGGCAGCCCATCGAACCATTGCCGCATCGCCAAGTGGGCAAGGATGACGACGGCCGCCGCACATGGTCTTCATCCTGGTGAAAATACTGCAAATTCAAGTGCCGAGCACGGTCCACGCACAGGTTTCCTAGAATGTTGCGATCCGTGAATGGCTTTTGGCAATGACGGCGAGCTCCGCCTCGACCGTCTTCACCAACGCCGTCACCATGGAGGGGAGGGCGCGGCCAAGCCGCGTGACGATATAGACGCTGCGCCATGCCACTGGCTCGACGAGCCCGAGGAAGGCGATGCGGTTGTCGGGAAGGAACTCTGCTGCCAGCGCCGGTGCCGTGGTGATGCCGAGACCGTTTTCGATCAGGGCCCAGAGCGTCGGATAGGTCGATACCTCGTATTTCGGCACGCGGATGGATTCGGGAAGGTGCTCCATTTGCGAGAGGATCGGGCCGGTCGCCGTGTCCAGCGTCAGGCCGACGAAATTGTGGTTGGCGAGATCGGCCCAGCGCAGCACACCGTCCCGCGCAGTTGCATGCAGGGGATGCGTGTGGCGAAGGAAGAGGCCGAGCTGGTCCTTGAACAGCGGCTTGAAAACCAGCTCGGCATCGGGGCCGTCCATGCTGGCAAAGCCGATATCCACCTCGTTGCGCCGCACGAGACGGCGCACGTCGTTCGAGTTTCCCTCGCGAAGCTGGACGCGAAGTCCCGGCCGGGAGGCGAGAAACGCCTCCAGGATGCGGGGCATGATCTTGGTTGCGATCGAGCTGACCACGCCAACGCGGATGCAGCTGTTTCGGCTCGAGGCCGTCAGCCGGATGTTGCGGATCGCCAGGTCGAAATCGTCGACGACACGTTCGGCCACCGGGAAGAGATCGGTTCCTTCCTGGGTCAGGATGACGTTGCGCGTCGTCCGGTCGAACAGCGTCCCTCCGACGATGTCTTCCAGCTGCTGGATCGTCATCGTCAGCGACGGTTGCGACAGATGCAACTCCGTTGCTGCGCGCGTGAAACTGCGATGCTTCGCGACGCTGAGAAACGCCCGAAGGTGGCGGATGGTCGCGGTGTAGGACGGGGAGGGCAGAGCCTGGGGTTGTGGGCCGACCATCGAATATCTCCAGACGTTTATTTATAGTTCATTGTGATCAATCCCGAAAGTTTTTCAATTTGATTTATCGAATCCTGGCGCCTTTAATGATGGTCACGGGTCGCAGCCATTCATCCTCGGCGCGGAATAAACCCAACCAACAAGGGGAACAGGATGTTGAATATGTTGACGAAACGCCATCTGGCGGCGGCTTTCGCTTGCCTTGTCGCCAGTTCCGCCCTCGTGGCTCCGGCTTCCGCGTTGGCGCAGACGGTTGTCATCGGTTCCGAAGGCGCCATACCGCCGCTGGATCCGCACCGCATGACCGGCACGCCCGGTCTTCGGGTGATCGATGCGATCTACGACCCGCTCGTGCGGGAGGATCTGTCGGTCGTGACCGATACGGCACCGGCGCTGAAGGGCAGCCTCGCCGAAAGCTGGACCGTGAGCGACGATGGCCTGGTCTATCGGTTTACGTTGCGCTCCGGCGTCAAGTTCCACGATGGCACGGATTTCAATGCGGACGCCGTCCAGGCCAATTTCGCCAGGATCATGGACAAGGCGTCGCCGGCCTATGACGAGCGTGCCGCCGGCAACATGACCTTCCTCACCCGCTGGATCGCCGGCACGGCGGCGATCGATGCGCAGACCTTCGAGATCAAGGTGAAGGAGCCGTTTTCGGGTCTGCTGCGCCTTCTCAGCGACCGCCGCTCCGGCATCATCAGTCCGGCCGCGATGGCGGCTCACAAGGGCGATGCGATGGGCTTGAACCCTGTCGGAACCGGGCCCTTCCGGCTGGAGGCCTTTCAGCAGGGACAGCAGCTCGATCTGAAACGGAACGAGGCCTATTGGGGCGGTGCGGCCGCCGTCGATACCCTCATCTTCAGGCCTGTGACCGACCCGACCGCCATGGCGATCGCCATGCAGACCGGCCAGGTGGACATCATCCCGAGCGCAAGCTCGCAGCAGATCGCCCAGCTTTCCGTCGACCCGAGCCTGCAGATCCAGTATCCCGAGCCGGCGAACCAGTATTTCGTGCGGCTCAACACCAAGGCACAATATACGGACAACAAGTTGTTCCGGCAGGCGCTGAACTACGCCGTCAACCGCGACAATCTGGCGGCCCTGCTCAACGGGCAGGTCACGCCGCTCGGCGGTCCGGTTCCCTCGGGCAACGAACTGCCGGGCACGACCGGATCCATCTATGTCTATGATCCGGAAAAGGCGAAGGCGCTGCTGGCCGAAGCCGGTTTTTCCACCGGCGTCACCATCAAGCTGATGGCGCCGAACAGCGGCCCCGGTTTCGGGCAGGCCTCCGAGGTTGTCACGCTCCTGCAACAGGACCTCGGCGAGGTCGGCATCACGCTGGAGCCGCAGTTCCTCGAATTCGCGACGCTCGTTTCGACCGAGGGGCCGGGCTACAAGGATGACGTCCAGGGCTCGTTCAATGGCTGGACGACAGGCGCCGACAGTGCCTACTGGCTGGAGCGCATGTTCGCCGGCGACCAGCAGCCGCCCCGCGGCGTCAATCGCGGCTGGTTCACCAATGCCGAGGCCGACCAGCGCTTCGCCGAGGCGCGTGGCGAGAGCGACGAGGCCAAACGCCTCGACCTCTATCGGCAGGCGGCCGAACGCATCGCCGACGATAGCCCATGGATCTTCCTCTATCAGGATCGCCTGCCGCGCGTGCTGAGCGCCCGTGTCGGCGGCATCCTGCCGGCAAGATCCGTCTTCATCGACTACCCCCGCATTCAGGTAAAGTAACCTGCTGTTTTGATTGGGATCTGAAAGAGGAGAATACGCAGATGATGTTAGGTTGGCGCGCGCGCATCGGGCAGATGAGGCCGGCGACGGCGATCGAGGGGGCCGAAGAATGGCGGTCGGTTGCGCCTGTCGGCGTTGCCTTCGCCGACGCCCGGACCATCGTGCCGCGGGTCGATGAGGAAGGCCTGAAGGTGATGATGTCGCAGGTGCTGGAAGCCTCGCGCCAGCTCGCGACCGCCAAGGTGGACCTCATCGTTCAGTGCGGTGCACCAGGCACGTTCCTGCGCGGTGTCGGCCACGACGAGGAGGTCTGTGCCCAGATCGAAGCGGAAACCGGCATCCCGGCCATCACCATGATGGCGGCGCAGATGGATGCGCTGAAGGCGCTCGGCGCCACCTCGATTGCGGTTGCGACGATCTATTCCGACGAGGTCAACGAGAAGATGGGTGCCTTCATGGAAGCCAAGGGCTTCAAGATCGCCTCCATGCTGGGCCTCCAGATCACCGATCCGTTCGATGCAAGCGTGCATGACGCCGACAGCGCCTACAGGCTCGGCAAGCAGGCGTTCAAGGCCGCCGGCAAATGCGATGCGATCCTGATCTCCTGCGGCACTTACCGCACCTTCCCGATCCTTCCCTATCTGGAAATGGATACGGGTGCAGCCGTCGTATCGAGCAACCAGGCCACACTGTGGCGCGCGCTGCGCGCCGTCGGCCTGAAGGACCAGATCCCGAACCTCGGCAAGCTCTGGTACGCCGCCTGACCGCAGAACCGCGACGGAAGAGAACGATGACGACCGTGACCGAACAGACAGTCAGGCCCGCGCGCAAATGGCGAGGAGCCTTTCGCGGCATCCTGGGCAATCCGGCGCTGGCCATCGGCCTTGGCATCCTGGCCGTCATCGTCTTCGCTGCGATCTTTGCCGACTGGGTATCGCCCTTCGATCCGTTGAGAGCCAATCCGCTCGCCCGCTACAAGGGGGTGTTCTCCGGCTGGAATCTCCTCGGTACGGATGAGCTCGGGCGCGACATCCTGAGCCGCCTCATCCACGGCACGCGCTACGCGCTGCTGGTTGCGATCGTGCCGACGGTCATTGCGCTCGCCATCGGTGGCCTGCTCGGGATGATCGCTGGCTATATCGGCGGGTTCGTCGATACCGTGATCATGCGCTTCTTCGACATCATGTTCGCCTTTCCGGGCATCCTTCTGGCGCTTGGCATCAGCGCGGCGCTCGGGCCGGGACTGTCGTCGATGATCATCGCGATGGTCGTTGTCACCGTACCCGCCTTCGGCCGCATCGTTCGCGGCGCCGTGCTGCAGGTCAAGGAAGAGGTGTTCATCGAGGCCTCCCATGCTCTCGGCTTCCGCGCCCGGCGCATCGCGCTCCGGCACATCCTGCCGAACATCCTCGGGCCGGCCATCGTCTACGGCACGCTGCAGACCGGGCGGAATGTCATCCTGTCGTCGAGCCTCAGCTTTCTCGGCCTCGGCCCGCAGCCGCCTGCTCCCGAATGGGGTCAGATGCTGTCGAGCGGCCGCACGGCACTGGCGACGGCCGCCCATGTCGCGACCATTCCGGGCCTTGCCATCGTCGTGCTCGCCGTCGCCTTCAACCTCATCGGTGATGGTGCCCGCGACTACCTCGATCCACGTTTCAACAAGCAGCGGGACTAAGACGATGCTCGTGTTCGCCCTCAGACGCGCGTTCCAGATCGTTCCCGTGATCATCGGGGTCACGATCGCGACCTTCCTGCTCGCCAAGATTATCCCCGGCGATCCTGCCGACATGCTGCTCGGTGCCACGGCTTCGGAAGAGGCAAAGGAAGCGCTGCGGCTCAGCATGGGGCTGCATGAGCCGGCCTATGTTCAATACCTGATCTATGTCGGCAACCTGCTGCAGGGCGATCTCGGTCAGTCCTTCACCTTTGCGCAGCCCGTTGCGACCGTCATCCTCGATCGCCTCGGCAACACGGCTCTCCTTGCCGTCGCCGCCATCATCCTTGCCGCCATCGTCGGCGTTGCGGCAGGCACCTGGGCGGCGCTGAAGCCGGGTTCGCTGCGCGACCAGTCGCTGTCGGTGATTGTCCTGTTCTTCAATTCGATGCCGTCCTTCTGGCTCGGCCTCGTGCTCATCATGATCTTCGGTCTCTATCTGCGCGTCCTGCCGGTTGCGGGGATGCAGAGTGTCGGTGGCGGCGACGGCATGCTCAGCCTTGCCGCGCATATGATCCTGCCGTCGATCACCCTTGCCGCCTGGTCTCTGGCGACGATCGCCCGCATGACCCGCTCCTCGCTGCTGGAGGTCATCAACAGCGATTACGTCCGCACCGCGAGGGCGAAGGGCATGCGTGAGTCCCGTGTGGTGCTGCGTCATGCGCTGCCGAACGCGATGCCGCAGATCATCACGGTGATCGGCATGCAGATGGGCTTCCTGCTCAGCGGCGCCGTGCTGACCGAAACCATCTTCTCCTGGCCCGGCATCGGCCTTGCCATGTACCAGGCGATTTCGACCCGCGACATTCCGCTGATCCAGGGCGGCATCCTGATCCTCGCCCTGGCCTTCGTGCTCATCAATTTCGCTGTCGACGTCCTCTACTCGTACTTCAACCCGAAAATCAAACTGTGAAGGAGCCGGCCATGTCCCTCCTCACACCGCAAACGGACCCGACCCCGACAATGCCCACATCCGCCCAACAGGACATTTTCACTTCCTATGTCAGCGGCGCCACAATCGCGCCTGCCGGCCGGAAAATCCCGCTTCATGACCCCTCGACCGGTGCCGTCTGGGCAAGTGCCGTCGTTTCTGACGACGCTGTCGAGCTTGCCGTTGCCAGCGCCGCCAAGGCCTTCGTTTCGCAGCCGTGGGCGTCGATGACGGGATATGACCGCGCATTGCTTCTTCGCAAGCTCGGTGCGCTGATCGCTGCCAACGCGGATCGCCTCGGTGCGCTGGAAAGCCTTGCCAATGGCAAGAGCCATGCCGCCACCGCTGCCGAAATGAAGGCGACGGCCACCTGGTACGACTACTATGCGAGCGCGCTCGACACCCATGACGATGTCTTCCGTACCGTCTCGCTCACCGCAGACGCCCGCATCGTGCGCGAGCCGCTCGGTGTCGTCGTCGCCATCACGCCGTTCAACGGCGCACTCTCGCTCGGCTCCTGGAAGTTGGCGCCGGCGCTTGCCATGGGCAATGCGGTGATCCTGAAGCCGCCGGCGGAGGCGCCGGGCTCCAGCATCGCGCTGGCCGAGCTGGCGATGGAAGCCGGTTTCCCGGCGGGCATCGTCAATGTGGTGATCGGTGATGCGGTGGCCAGCGAGGCGCTCGCGACCCATCCCGGTGTGCAGATGGTGAGTTTTACCGGCAGCACGGCGACAGCCAAGGTCCTGGGTGCAAAGGTCGCCGCCGGCATGAAGCGCTTCGTCTGCGAGGCGGGGGGCAAGTCGGCCCATATCGTCTTTGCCGATGGCGATATCGACGGTGCCGTCATTGCCGCAACGCAAGGGGCCTTTTCCGGCAGCGGTCAGACCTGCGTCGCCGGTTCGCGCATCCTTGTACAGGCCGAAATCTACGACAGCTTTGTCGAGCGCTACATCGCTTCCGTGAGCCGTATCCGTCTCGGCCATCCTGCCTCGCCAAGGGCGCATATCGGCCCGGTCGCGAACAGGCGGCAGTACGAGCGTATCAACGGTTTCGTGAACGAAGCGGTGGCAGAGGGTGCGCGCCTTGCTTCCGGTGGTCAGAAGCCCGATCTCGGGCCGGAATTTATCGATGGCTACTGGATCGCCCCGACGATCGTTCTCGATGTTTCGAGCGACATGCGGATCTGCCGCGAGGAAATTTTTGGACCCGTCGTCACCGTGCAGCGTTTCGAGACGGAAGACGAGGCGATTTCCATGGCGAACGGCGTGGAATACGGCCTTGCCGCCGGCTTCTGGACCCGCGACGTCGGCCGCGTGCGCCGCGTCTCGCGACAACTGCAGGCCGGAACCGTCTGGGTCAACACCTATCGGGCGATCAACCTGCGTGTCCCCTTTGGCGGCTACAAACAATCCGGTATCGGCCGCGAGAACGGCGTCGAGGCCATGGACGAGTTCTCCCAGGTCAAGGCGATCGTCGTCGAATACGGCCCGGCGGCCGACCTCTTCGCAAACTGACATTCGAACGGAAAGGAAATCCGATGACACTATCGGCAAGAAAGCCCCTGTTGATCGACGCCCTGCAATACAACAAGCCGGAGCGCGCCCGCTTCGAGGAGTGGAAGCGCGGTGGCGTCGGCTGCGTGCACGTGACGCTGTCGATCTGGGAGAATGCCCGCGAAACGCTGACCGTGATCGGCGAATGGAACCGCCTTCTCGAGCAGAACGCGGACCTGATCGCCCTTGCGACGACGGGCGAGGACATCGAGCGCATCGCCGCCTCCGGGCGCACCGCGGTGGTCTACGGTTTCCAGGATACCTCGCCCTTCGAAGACGACATCGAGCTGATCGAGATCTTCTACCAGCTCGGCGTGCGCATCGCGCAGCTCACCTATAACGTCCAGAACCGTGTTGCTTCGGGGTGCTGGGAGCCTGACGAGGCCGGCGTTTCGAAATTCTTCGGCCGAAATGTCATCGCGGAAATGAACCGCGTCGGCATGGTAGTGGACGTCTCGCACTGCACGGAGCGTACCTGCTTCGACGCGATCGAATATTCTTCGCGCCCGATCGCCGTCACCCACGCCAATCCGCAGGAATTCGTCGGCACGGACATCGAGCTGAATCGCCGCAACAAGTCGACGGCGCTGATCAAGCGTCTCGCCGAGACCGGCGGCGTCATCGGTCTCAGCAACTATCCGAAGATCATGAAGAACGGGTCGGACTGCACGCTCGACACCTTCCTCGACATGGTCGCCTGGACCGTCGATCTTATCGGTGCCGACCATGTCGGCCTCGGCACGGATTTCTACGACGGCTGGCCGGAAAGCCAGATCAAGTGGTGGCGCGCCGGCCGCTGGGCGCGCGAGAGTGCCATCCCGATCAAGGGCTTCTCCAAGTGGCCCTCGTGGTTCCAGTCCCCGGTCGATTTCCCGAACATTCTCGAAGGTCTCGAAAAGCGCGGCTTTTCCGGAGAGGAGATTGCCGGGATCGCCGGCGGAAACTGGCTGAAGCTCTTCCGCGAAGGCTTCGTTCCAGCCGCCTCGGTGAAAACGGCCAACGCCGCATGAAACGGCGGTGATGGCGGGAGACACCTGTCGTCCCGCCATCACCCACCAGGATTGAACCGGAGAGCACGATGAGCCAGACCGATATGACAATGCAGGCGAGCGGAGGCGTGGGATTTTCCATGAAGGTATCCCGCGTGGTCTACCCGCTCCTGTCGCTGATCGTGATCATCGCGTTGTGGCAGCTCGTCGTCTCGGTCGCAAAGCCCGCGCCCTATCTCCTGCCGTCGCCCGGGTCCGTGGCCTCCACGCTGATTTCGCAGTTTCCCGTGCTGATCTATCATTCGGGCATCACCGCGTTTGAAACGCTGATCGCCTTTCTGCTCAGCATCGTCGTCGCGCTGCCGCTCGCAGTGCTGATCGCACGCTTCCGCTGGTTCGAGGACGCGGTCTATCCGCTGCTCGTCACCAGTCAGGCCGTGCCGAAGGTCGCGCTGGCGCCGCTCATTCTCGTCTGGCTCGGCTTCGGCCTGCACACCAACATCGTCGTCGGTGTGCTGATGGCCTTTTTCCCGGTCGTCATCAGCGGTGTTGTCGGCCTCAAGAGCGTGCCGCAGGATATGGTCTTCCTCGGCAAGACGATGGGGCTTTCGCAGGCGCAGATGTTCCGCAAGATCTATCTGCCGCATGCGCTGCCGAGCCTCTTCGGCGGCCTGAAGGTCTGCGTGACGCTCGCCGTGGTCGGGGCTGTCGTCGGCGAGTTCGTTGGCTCGGATCGTGGCCTCGGTTATCTGATCCTCTTGTCCAGCGGACAGTTGCAGACGGCGCTGATGTTCGCCGCCCTCATCCTTCTGGTCCTCATCGGGGTCGTCAGCTTCGCCATCGTGCAATTCGTCGAGGCGCGCGTGATGCCGTGGCATCGCTCTCAGCGCCGCGACGGACATTGAGGAGCGCGCCATGGGCAAGTCCATCACAATCGACAAGGTCTCGCGGTCCTATGCCGGACTGGAAGCGCTGGTACCGACCTCCATCGACATCGAGCCGGGCGAGTTCCTCTCCATCGTCGGGCCTAGCGGGTGCGGCAAGAGCACGCTGTTGCGCATCATCGCCGGCCTCGACTTCCCGACCACGGGTACGCTTCGCATCGGCGGCCGGCCGGTGAGCAAGGCGGAAACGGATCTCGGTTTCGTCTTCCAGTCGCCGGTCCTGCTGGAATGGCGCAGCGTTGTCGACAACATCCTCCTGCAGGCGGAGGCACGCGGGCTGCCGGATGCGGAATACCGTGCCAAGGCGAGGGATCTCCTGGCCGCAGCCGGTCTTGCCGGCTTCGAGAACGCCTATCCGCACCAGCTCTCGGGCGGCATGAGCCAGCGTGTCAGCGTCTGCCGCGCGCTTGTTCACGACCCGTCGCTGCTCCTGATGGACGAGCCTTTCGGTGCACTGGATGCGCTTACCCGCGACCAGATGATGGTCGACCTCCAGTCGCTCTGGCTGCGCTCGCGACCGACCGTCGTCTTCGTCACGCACTCGATCCAGGAGGCCGTGTTCCTGTCCGACCGCATCGTGGTGATGGCGCCGCGCCCCGGGCGCGTCGAAGCGGTGCTGGACGTGCCGTTGCCACGCCGTCGCCGGCTCTCGGTGCGCGGCACGCCGGAATTCAACGGGATCGTCGACCAGATCCTCGTCCATTTTGAACGCATGGGCGTCATCCGTGACGATGCCGAAGACGCAGCCTGAGATCCCTGGAAAGGAACCGAACATGAGACATTTCAAGCAGGCGGGCAGCACGCTTCTGGCCCTTGCCCTGATGAGCACGACAGCCCTTGCCGCAGACAGCATCCGCCTGCGCCTCGACTGGAGCTGGTGGGCGGGGCAGACGCCGATGATCCTTGCCAAGGAGAAGGGGTTCTACGACGAGGTCGATCTCGACGTGGAGATCGCGCAGGGACAGGGATCGAAGACCACGACCATGGTGGTCGGCGAAAATGCCGATCCGATCGGCCATGCCAACCTTTCAACCGTCGCCCAGTCGGTTTCCGCGGGCGTGCCGATCACTGCCGTTGCCGGCTGGTGGCAGCAGGGCCCGATCTCGCTGATCTGCGCCGATCCGTCCATCAAGACGCCGGCCGATCTGAAGGGCAAGCGCATCGGTTCCACGCCGACCGGCTCCGACGGCCAGATCCTGCCCGCCTTCCTCAAGGCCAACGGCCTTGAACTGACCGACATCTCGCTCGTCAACATGCCCGGCGACGCGAAGTTCGCCGGTATCGCTTCCGGCCAGCTCGATTGCATCAGCGGCGACGACTACTTCTACGCCCCCCAGCTCAAGGCGCAGGGCAAGGCGGTTTCGGTGCTGAAATATGCCGATTGGGGCGTAACCAATCTCGGCTTCGGCATCGTCGTCAACAATGAGTATCTGGCGCAGAACCCGGACATCGTGAAGCGCTTCCTCGCCGCGACGAGGAAGGGCATGGAATACACCTTCGCCCACAAGGACGAGGCCGTCGAAATCTTCCTCAAGGTTTCCGGCAACACCCAGCCGGCCGAGTTCCACCGCAGCGTGCTCGATGCCTATGAGGCTTCGCTCCACACCAAGGAGAGCGCGGGCAAGCCGCTCGGCTGGATGGCCGAGGCGGACTGGGAGGCGATGAACAAGACGCTCGCCGAATTCGGCTCGATGCTCGGCAAGAAGGAGGCGACCGCCTACTTCTCCAACGATCATCTGCCGCAATAGCCCGCACTGAACGCGAGCGGCTTGCCCGCCCGCCCTCTATCGCAAGCAAACTGGAAATCGCATGTCGAACATCGCCGATTTATCGACTGGCACATACGACGCCATCGTCGTGGGGGGAGGGCACAACGGTCTCGTGGCGACCGCCTATCTCGCCAAGGCCGGGCTGCGCCCGCTGCTGATCGAGGCGCGGCCGACGCTCGGAGGCCCCTGCGGAACCTTCGAGTTCCTGCCGGGCTATCGCTGCGCCTTCACCAACTCGCCCGGCAGTTTTGAGCCGCGCTTCATTGCCGAGCTGCAGTTGGAGCATTTCGGCCTGAAATTCATTCGCACCGATCCGACGGTCGTGCATCCGTTTCCGCGCGGCGCCTTTATCGGCTGGCGCGACAGGGACCGGCTGGCGGCGCAGTTCGACGCCTATGCGCCGGGTGAAGCGGAGCGCTATTTCGGCCTCCTGTCCGATCTCGAAGAACTCGGGCGGCATCTGGGCGCATCGATGTTCGCGCCGTCTCCCGATCTGGTTCGCGCCGCCCGCGACGTGCCCCGCCATCTCGCTGGTCTCTTCGACCGCGTGATGTGCGGCAGCCTGCGCCAGCTGCTCGACGAACGGCTGCGATCGGAAGAAGCCAAGGCACTGCTCGGCATGCTGGCGCTCAATGCAACGCTGACCCCGCCGTCCGCACCCGGTTCGGCCGTCGGCCTGATGATGCGGCCGATCTCGCTCGCCTCCTATGCAGCGCTGGACGAAGACGACCCGCGACGTGCGGCGCTCCGGGGCTCGACGGGCCTTCCGGTCGGCGGTATGGGCGCGATCATTGACGCGCTCGAAGCCTGCTGCATTGCGCATGGTGCGACCATCCTGAAGGATGCGCCGATCGAGCGGATCCTGCATGCATCGGGCCGGGCTCGGGGTGTCGTCACCGTCAAGGGCGATGAATTCTACGCGACGGCCGTGTTGTCGGCGATCAATCCGAAGACGCTTTTCGGCAGGCTGCTGGATGACGAAGCGGTGGGCGCCGACACCCGACGCGAGATCGCTGCGGTGCCGATGCGGGGTTCTGCCTTCAAACTGGTCCTCGCACTCGACGGCGTGCCGCGCTATGCCGGCCTTCCGGCAGATGTGGATCCGGCGCAGGCGGCACAGGTGCAGTTCCGCATCGCGCCGTCCCTCGACTACATCGAGCGGGCAATCGCGGACGGACTGGCGGGGCGACTGGCCGAGCGGCCGATCATGTGGGGCCTGATGCCATCGGTGACCTCGCCGGATATGGCGCCGGCAGGCTGCCACCTCCTCAGCGTCAACGCCTGGCACGCACCCTATACGCTTTCCGAGGGGAGCTGGCCGGAAGCCGGCGAGCGTTTCGCCAATATCTGTATCGACGAGCTTGCGCACTACATGCCGGACCTGCGGCGGCGCCTCGTTGGTCTTCGTTACTTTAATCCAGTCGAGATCGAGGCCGAGCTTGGCCTCGTCCAGTCGAACATCACGCATGGCGACATGCTGCCGAATGCGCTTTTCGGTGCGCGTCCGCATCGCAAGGCACACGATTACCGCACGCCGCTTTCCGGGCTTTACCTCTCGGGTGGCGGAACTTGGCCGGGTGGCTACGTCACCGGCATCCCCGGCTACAACGCCGCAAACACCATCATCAAGGATCTGGACGTCAAATCATGAGAGAACATGCAATGGAATTTCTGGTCAACATCAAGCTTCGCTGGTCTGACGACATGGATCCGGAATTGAAGGCGAAGGTGATCCACGACGAGCGCGCCCACGCTGCCGAACTGATCAAGGAGGGGCATCTGGTGCGCATGTGGCGCGTGCCCTGCCGCTTCGAGAATTGGGGGCTGTGGCGCGCGGCGGACGCCACGCAGCTGCATGAGATCATCACCAGTCTGCCGGCCAATCCGTGGATGTACGATATCGACGTGCTTCCGCTGGCCAAGCATCCTGTCGATCCGATCCACACCGCCGCCTAAGAGGAAAAAGCGAGATGGACACACATCCCGCCCAGATGCCGGTTCTGTCCGTCAGCGATCTCACGACGGCGTTCAGATCGGGCGACCAGTGGAAGCCGGTCGTCCGCAACCTTTCCTTCTCGATCGCTCCGCGCGAAACGGTGGCAATCGTCGGCGAGTCCGGATCCGGCAAGAGCGTGACGTCCCTGTCGATCATGCGGCTTCTGCCGAAGTATGCGAGCCGCATCGAAGGCAAGGTGGTGTTCGGCGGGCGCGATCTGCTGGCGCTTGGCGAGGAGGAGATGCGCAAGGTCCGCGGCAACGATATCTCGATGATCTTCCAGGAGCCGATGACCTCGCTCAATCCAATCTTCCCGATCGGCAAGCAGATCGCAGAGGCGATCACCTGCCACCGCTCCCTTTCCCGGAGCGAGGCGCGGGCGGAGGTGACCAGGCTTCTGGAAAAGGTCCGCATTCCCAACGCCAAGGGCCGGTTCGACGACTATCCGCACCAGTTTTCCGGTGGCATGCGCCAGCGCGTGATGATCGCCATGGCGCTCGCCTCGAAACCAAAGCTCCTGATCGCGGATGAGCCGACGACGGCGCTCGACGTGACGATCCAGGGCCAGATCCTCGACCTCATCAAGACGCTGCAGGAAGAGGAGGATATGGCGGTCCTTTTCATCACGCACGACATGGGCGTGGTGGCGGAAGTCGCCGACCGGACGATCGTGATGTTCCGCGGCGATGCGGTGGAGACCGGTGCAACCGAAGACATCTTCAACAGCGGCAGGCACCCCTATACGCGGGCATTGCTCTCGGCGGTTCCGCGCCTTGGCTCCATGGCGGGCCGTGCCCGGCCGATGCGCTTTCCGGTGATCGACATTACGACCGGCGAGACGCGCCAGTCGGAAAGCGAGGGGCCGATGCCTGCGACCGGCGAGAGGCCTCTCCTGGAGGTGAAGAACCTGACGACACGCTTCGATATCCGCTCGGGCCTGCTCGGGCGAAGGAGCGGCGCCGTCCATGCGGTGGAGGACGTGTCCTTCGACCTGAAGGCGGGCGAGACGCTGTCGCTCGTCGGCGAATCCGGGTGCGGCAAGTCGACGACGGGGCGTTCGATCATACGGCTCGTGGAGCCGACGGGTGGAGCGATCTCGCTTGGCGGTCACGATGTGATGGGCCTCGATCGGGGGGCATTGCGCACGATGCGGCGCAGCATCCAGATGGTGTTCCAGGATCCCTTCGCCAGCCTTGATCCGCGCATGACGGTAGGCGCGGCAGTGATGGAACCATTTATCGAGCATGGCCTCGGCACCAGGGAGCAGGCACGCGACAAGGCCGCCGATCTGCTCGGGCGTGTCGGGCTCAACGCGGACATGATGCGGCGCTTCCCGCACGAATTCTCCGGCGGCCAGCGCCAACGCATCGCGATCGCGCGCGCACTGATGCTCGATCCGAAGGTGATCATCGCCGACGAGGCGGTGTCGGCGCTCGACGTGTCGGTCAAGGCGCAGGTGTGCAACCTCCTTCTCGACCTGCAGCAGAGCTTCAACCTCGCCTATCTGTTCATCAGCCACGATATGGCTGTCGTGGAACGGGTCAGTCATCGGGTGGCGGTGATGTATCTCGGCGAGATCGTCGAGATCGGCCCGCGCCGGGAGGTGTTCGAAAATCCGCAGCATCCCTATACGAGGAAGCTGATGGCCGCCGTGCCGATCCCTGATCCCGCCAGGCGCACCATCCGGCGAAATCTCTCCACCGACGAGACAAAAAGCCCGGTCCGCCCCCTCGGCTATGCCCCACCCAAACGGCGCTACCACGAGGTCTCGGCGCAGCATTTCGTCCAGGTTTGAGAGGGCTCCGCCACAGTCGGCGCGTTGGTCGCTTTCGGGCTGTTGCAGAGCGATGCAAACGCAGCCCGAAGCGTGACGCGGGCGCGGACTGTGGGTGTCGGGTATCCCTAATCCAAACGAGCAAGGCCTCGCGGTAAAGTTTGGCGTCGCGCGGGCGCTGTCAATCGGAGGCTTTAGGAACTGGCGCGCGCTGGCCTAGAGCTTGTCAGGGAAAAGTGGAACCGGTCTTCCTGAAAAGGCAAACGAAAACAAAGAACGCTAGAGTCCGCCGAAATCTGCGAAGCATCCAGGCAAGGTGATTCGTGCCTGGAATCCGACCCTGACCCCACACAAAGACGTCTATGCTGGTGCATGCCGGACCGGCAACCGCGTTACTGTTTCCCCCGTTATGGCGGCAATGGCATTGGTGATGGCGGCGGTTGCGCAGGTGATGGCGGTCTCGCCGGCTCCTGTGGGCACGGGGCTTCCCTCAATCAGCCGGATCTGTATGTCCGGCACGTCTGACATGACGGGCACGGTGTAGTCAAAGAAGCTTTCGGCAGGGATCGCTCCGTCCTCGATCATCAGCTCTTCCCGCAGTGCCATGCCGATTCCCCATATGAGATTGCCTTCAACCTGAGCCCGAACCTGATCTGGATTGATCACCAGCCCGCAGTCGTGCGCGCACCACAGGCCCGTCACTCGATAGCCGTCCGCTGTCCGTGCCACGCGCGCGACGGCGGCGGCATAGGACATTTCCTTGTAGATGCCGCAGGCAAGCCCCATCGCTTCGTCAGCCGTTGCCGATCGGGAAGTCCAGCCGGCCATGTCGGCGGCCTCCTCGAGGACTGTTCTCAACCGGTCATGCTGTGGGCCCAATGCGGCGAGGCGCATCTCCAATGGATCGAGCCCCTTGGTTCGTGCCAGAACGTCCATGGCGGTCTCCACTGCAAAATGGTTGGCGGCAGCCCCCAGGCCGCGCCATGGTCCCGTCTTGACGGGCAGGCGTACGTCCTCGAACGCCACATGACTGGCTTGGGCGTGGTACGGTGGGGTCGCACCACGCGCAACACCGGGATCGCCGACAAAACTCGTGGCGAACTGCAGGCCCGGTCCCATGGCGGCCGAAGTGAAGATGATGTGGCCGGACCGGAAGATGTGATGCCACTTCGAAATCCGGCCCGTGGCATCGGCCGATGCGCGGATGCGGTGGCAGGAGGGTGGCCGATGGAAGCCTGACCTGAACTCGTCGCGCCGTGACCATTGCACCTTGACTGGCCTGCCGCAGAGCTTGGCCAGCCGTGCGGCCTCCATTTCCGCGGCGACAATGGTTCGAGCGCCGAACCCGCCGCCAATGCGCATGGCATGAACCGTAACGGCGCTTTGGGGGAGGCCGAAGGCGGCAGCGAGCGTGTTGCGGACGAAGAACGGATCCTGTGTGCCGGTCCACACTTCAAGATCGCCGTCACGAAACTGGGCGACTGCTGTGCGCGGCTCGATTGAGGCATGTGCCGCAAGCGGTACGGAAAGTGTGATATCCATGTCGAAGGGCCGGTCGTCCGGAACGCCGGTGTCGAGTATTGTATGTTCCAGCCGTCTGTCGTCAGCGACTGACACCATCTCCGCAATATCGAGGGAAGCAAGCGGTGGGCTGTTTTCCTCCACCAGGGAAAGTAGGTCGAGCGCCTGTGCCAGCGCGCCGCGCCGGTTGGCGACGATGCCGATGAAATCATCCTCGCGGTAGAGACCGACATAGCCAGGCACTGCGGCGGCAGCCGACGCATCGACGGAGAGGATGCGACCTTCAATCGCGCGCGGCCGTACGATCGCGCCGAACACCATGTTCTCCAGCCGGATGTCGTCGGCATAAAGCGGTCGGCTGCCGGTCACGATGGCGTCGATGTCGTGGGTCGGAAAGGGATGGCCTACGTTTCGCCGGTCATCACGCGGCACTGCAAGCTTCGGCCTTGCCGCATCCACCTCCTCACCCGTCACCAGCAGAGCCGGACCGGACCCGAGCGTCTCGAAGGAAAGCAGAGAGCCATCATCGCCACGGACACCTGCCGGTTCGATGCGAAGGGTATCGAGCGGGCGGGCAAGTCGTGTCGCGGCTTCGCGTAGAATAGCAGTAGAAAGCGCCGCCGCTGCGCGGGCGACGAGCGGCCCTGTTTCCCGCATGGCATCGGAACCCACCGTCGAACGGGCGACGGGGATGAGGGACGTATCCGGCAATACGAGATCGATGCGATCGACATTGACATTGAGCTCGTCGGCGGCGACCTGCCTGAGCCCCATGGATATGCCCTGGCCCATCTCCGCGCGGGTCGACAAAAGCCTGAACCTTCCGTCCGGCCGAAGACTGATCCAGGTCGCCGCGTCGACGGTTGTCGGGCCTTTGCGTGGCGGCAGCACCGGCATCAGTGCCCAGGTCGCGCCACCGGCAACGGCAGTGATACCGGCTGTACCCCATCCGAGCGCCTTGAGGAAACCGCGCCGAGAAAGCTTCGGCATCACGTTTCCCCCTGCATGATAGTCTGTGCCCGAGCGATCGCCCGGCGGATACGTGCCTGGGTGCCACATCGGCAGAGTACGCCGTCCATGGCTTCGGCGATCGTGTCCGGGCCAGCTGCAGGATGAGCGGAAAGCAGGGCGTGCGCCGTCATGATCTGCCCGTTCTGGCAGTAGCCGCATTGCGGCACGCTCTCGGCGATCCAGCTTTCCTGCAAGGGGTGCAGTTTGCCGTCGGCGGCCAGCCCCTCCAGCGTCAGGATCGTCCGGCCATCGACTGCGCCGGCGGTGAGCAGACAGGAGCGTTGTGCCTCACCGTCGATGATGACAGTGCAGGCGCCGCAGGAGCCGACACCGCAGCCGAAACGTGGACCGTTGAGGCCGAAATGGTCCCGGAGCAAGAAGAGCAGCGGTTCGTCGGCGAGATCGTCTGGGACGCTGGCAGGCTGACGGTTCAGGACAATATCCATCGTTTTCTCCCTTCGGTCACTTCCGCAACGGCAATCGCGTGATCCGGTAGACGCTGGCTGGCGGCAGGTTGATCGGCACAAAGCTGCGAAAGCGCGCTGTAAGGCCCGAGGCGAGCAAAATGGCATCAGGCACAGGGCACCGCGGTCCATAGGTGAACTGGAAGAGATGGGCGCCATCCGCCATGTGATCGAAGGCGCATGCGAGGATGCGCTCGACCTGTGCTCGTGGCATGGAGAGCAGCGGCAGGCCACTGATCGCCGCTGAAAAGCCGGACTGATCGCGGGGCAGGGCCGCTGCATCGGCTTCGAGCAGGGTGGCTGCCGGAAATCGGGATCGCAGCAATCGCGCGAAAGCGGGGTCGCGTTCCACCAGTGTCAAAGCGCCCTCAGGAATGCCGCGTCGCAGGAGGGCACGCGTGAAGACGCCTGTACCCGGCCCCAGTTCCAGCACGCGGCCACCATCCCGTGGCACCTCAGCGGTGATCGCATCGGCCAGCCAACGGCTCGACGGTGCGACTGCTGCCACCTGAAGGGGTCGGCTGATCCATGAGCGAAGAAACAGGAGGTGGTCGGACTTGCGTTGCGGCAGGCTCATATAGTCGGCTCCATCCGGCGATGAAGCCGATATTGCCGACGAGGCTGCAGTCCGCATTAACCTGGGTTAAGTCGCGTGGCCGCTTTCCCGCACACGCCTTGCGATACGGCTGAGGCCGACGGGTGTGACGCCGAGATGGGAGGCCAGATCCTTTTGCGGCACGCGTGCGACCAGATGCGGCTCCTCATCGAGCAGCAGCCGGTAGCGGGCTTCCGCGGTCATCGTCAGGAACTGGCGCTCGCGGCGCTCCTTGCGTTCGGCGAAGATCATCAGGGCGTGCCGCACCATGCGCGACCAGGACAGGTCGCGATCGGCCATCTGCTCCAGCAGCGTGAAAGGCAGTCGCTCCAGCACGCAGGCTTCGATGGCGCTGACGGAGAAACTCGCCTGACCGGATCGCAATGCGGAGAGGCTTGCAAAGAACTGTCCTTCGGCCACGAGGGATTTGATCCATTCCTCGCCCTGCCTGTTGAGATAGGTGAGCTTCAGGAGGCCCTGTCGCACAACATAAACGTAGGGATGCGCCTCGTCCTGGGAGAACAGGGTTTCTCCGGCGCGAACATGGCGCAGCTCAACCGCCTCTGCCACGAGGCCCCGATTGGCCAGAGCCATTCCAGCGATGTGCTCGAACAGTTTGATTGCGACGCATTCTTCTGGCTTGATCCGTACCAATACCAATCCCCCGGATGCCCGGCTTGAAAAACGCCGCTGGGCAAACGCCATTTGTCGGGAGGCATTCGGCTGGACCAGCTGCCCCGTTTGCAACCACGTGAATTTGTTTGCTCGTGACGGATATACGAAAGCGATCGCAAACTTCATCCCGCCGCACACGAGGAAATTAACGCACTCTCGCCCCTGATAGCGATGCATTCTCGCGTTGGGATCGGCTTGTAGCAACGTACCGGCGTGTGGGCCCGATGAAGCCTCTTTCCACGGATTTGGTCACTGCCCGGAAGGGTGCAGGGAGGCCGATCCGAGCGGGGCGGATCTGTCCGGGGGATTGCTGGCGAAGGGGAACACGGCCCGCAGGCGCGGGTCGCGAAGCCAGAGCCCACCCCACATGAACAGTCCCAGATAACCGCTGAACAGGATGTGGCTGAAGAGCGGGCTTTCCGCCCTGATCTGCGTCGCCATCGCTCCCCCGAGAAGTCCCGTCATCAGGATTGCACCGAGCAGACGCGCAGGCGGGACGAGATAGAGCACGAGGCACGTCAGTTCGATCACGCCGATCATGAAGGCATAGCCCGCTGGCCAGCCGAGTTGTGCCAGGGTCTCTTCGGCGACCGGCATTCCCAGCAGCTTTGGCGTGATGGATGCACCCAGGAGAAACAGGGTGAAGAGACCGGTCAGGGTGCGGCCGGTCCAGAGCATGACGGGCTTGTTCATTTCCATGATCCTTGGTTCTGCAGCACTCCGCTGCGTGATTGGGGTATTCCTGCCGTCAGGAATGACGGGGCGCGGCGCCTTGAACATCGATCTGCTGAATGGTTGCGCTCGGATGGATGGCGACGATCTCCAGCCGCCCGGTTCCCACATTGGTGAAGCGATGGGGAACGTGAGCGGGGCCGACGACGACATCCCCGGCGCTGCCGTGCACAGTCTCTTCGCCGACCGTGAACTCCGCTTCGCCTTTCTGGACGATCCAGGTCTCGGTGTAGGGATGGCTGTGCAGTTCGGAACCGCGTCCGGGCTCGACATCGACAAGGAAAAGTGAAACCGGGCTTCCGATCTCGCGGCCTTCCAGCCGAACGGTGCGGCGCTGGTCGGGGGCGGGCTCCTTGCGACGGCGAACCGTGATCATTCTGGTCTCCTGCTGCCATTGGTGTGCCGGCGGGTGCAATTGTCTTTGTGGGAAGATACTTCATCAAAACTGTCTTCCCGTCAAGATATATATCTTTGCATAAAGACAGTTTATTGCGGACGGCGCTTGTTCTAGGATCGGCTAGCGGAGTTAAGCGACACATGAGGCAGGCAATGAAGGAAGAAGGCGAGGGGGCACGCGACGGCGTCCGCGGCGACAGCGCGCCGCAAGAGGATCACGTCGATCGGCTGCGCGCCCAGTGGACACGAGAGCTGCCGGACCTCGACACGGAGCCCATGGCCATTCTCGGACGGGCCAAGCGGCTCTCCAACCTCGTGGCTGCTGGTATCGAGGACACGTTCGCTGCCTTCGATCTCGACCGCGGTGAGTTCGACGTGATCAGCACGCTGCGCCGGGCCGGGCCACCCTATCAGCTGACGCCGACCGAGATGTATACGTCGCTGATGCTGTCCTCGGGCGGCCTCACGCATCGGCTGAGCCGGCTTGAGAAAACCGGGCTTATCCGGCGCGAGAAGTCGAACCTCGATGGGCGAAGCGTCGTCGTGACATTGCTGCCGCGGGGAATAGAACTGGCGGAACAGGCCTTCAGGGCGGACATGGCCAATGAGCTTCTGGTTCTGCAGCCGTTGAACCGGGACGAGCGAGACCTGCTGTCCGCCTTGCTTCGTAAACTGCTTCACAGCCTCGAAAGCCAGAGCAAGCCCGACGTTTAATTCTGTGCTGCCGTCTACCAGTGACGTGCTCTGCCCCCCAAAGACAGTCCGGCGCATTGGCGAGCGTTAAGCTTAACTGCCATTAAGATACTGGTTTCGGTTCACAAATTCCGGCTTTGCGGATAATCGTTGCAGCCTGTTTGTGAGAAAGCCCCATCTCCATGGCCACCATAACCGGCACTGCCTCCAACGACCTTCTCTACGGCACCGACACCACCGACACCTACAAAGGGCTGGGCGGTGACGACAAGTTCGTCTGGAGCAAGGGTAACGACAGCGTCTATGGCGGCGACGGATGGGACACGATGTCCTACTTTCACTATACCGGTAACGTCACGGTGACGCTTAACGGTGAAAGCCGCGGCATTGCCACCGGTTCGCTTGGCGATACGAAGCACCTTTATTCCATCGAGGCCGTCATCCTCGGCAACGGCACCGACGTCGCAACGGGGGATGCAGGCGCCAATACCTTCTTCGGGCTTCGCGGCGACGACCGTTTCGTCTACTCGCCCGGCGAGGATTTGATGTACGGTGATGATGGCTGGGATACGCTCGACTACTTCGCCTACACGGGTAACCTCGCCATAACCATGAAGGGCGACAAGCTCGGCACGACGAAGGGATCGCTGGGCGACCTCCAGCACTTCTATTCGATCGAAGCGATCATCCTTGGCCGCGGCAACGATATCGTCAAGGGCGACGCGGCCGCAAACACAATCTGGGGTGAGCGCGGCAACGACAACCTCGATGGTGGAAAGGGCAATGACAAGCTGGACGGCGGTGCCGGCAGCGACAAGCTGCGCGGCAGCATCGGCGCAGACCGCTTGACGGGCGGTACGGGTGCCGACCAATTTGTCTTCAAGTCCATCGCGGAATCGACCGTCAGCGCGTCCGGTCGCGACTTCATCACCGATTTCAGCCAGATACAGGGCGACAAGATCAACCTGTCCGTGATCGACGCCAACACGAAGCTTGCCGGCGATCAGGCCTTCAGCTTCATCGGTGCGACTGGTTTCCACCACGAAGCTGGAGAACTTCGCATCGTCACGGCGTCCGGCGACACCTACTTGTACGGAGATGTCGATGGCAACGGCAAAGCCGATTTCGCCGTCCGCATCGATGATATTGTCGCGTTCAAGGCGTCGGATTTCCTGCTCTGAATGTCGAGCGGTTGGTCCTCGGACCGCCCCAGGTCGTGCTGATGTTAAGCGAATACCCCAATGCCTGTGGAGCGCCGTGCGCCAGGACAGAGGACTGGTCGTCCTGCCGCTGACGGCGGCGTGGATACATTTTGGCCGGTCGATCGATCTTCCACGATGACGGGCTTCTTAACCGCCTTGCAAACCGCTTGGATCACCTCCGGCACATCCACCGATGCGCGACAAGCAAGCAGATCGGACGCGTGTACGCTGTAGCGGGCGACAGGTGCACACGCGCCCGCATGCGCGCGTTTCTCACTCAGTCTGCTGACAGCGTCATGTCCCGTTGCGCTTCCAGTTCGGCCACGCGCGCCGTCAGGGCTTTGTGGATGTTTCCGAAAGCCGTGCTTCCCAGTGCCAGACGACGCGGCATTTCAGCCTGGTCTGCGACAGCAATTATCGCATCGACACTTCGTCCCACGTCGGCCAGCTTGGCGAAGCTTTCGCCTGCGTCTCCTCCGGCGATTCCCGACAGGATGCGGCGGATCTCGTCGACGGTCGTACCGTCATAAACGGGGCTGGCGGCTGCGAAATCGACGGAGGCGGCAAAATCGGTCGGTGTCGGCCCCGGTTCGACGATCATCATCTCGACCCCGAAGCCCGCGAGCTCCTGCGACACCGCCTCGATGAAACCTTCAATGCCCCATTTGGTCGCGTGGTAGAGGCTGAAGCCGGGATATGCCACCTGGCCGCCCTCGGAGGACACCTGCAGGAAACGCCCGCCGCCCTGGGCGCGAAAGTGCGGGATGGTCGCGCGAACGAGATCGATGGCCCCGACCAGGTTTGTGGCAATCTGGCGTGCGATAGCCGCATCGGCCAGTTCCTCGGCCGCCCCGAACAGGCCATAGCCGGCATTGCCGACGACGACGTCGATACGCTGCGCCGCGAAGGCTTCGTTGACTGCCGCACGTATCGAACCGGCGTCGGTCAGGTCCATTTTCAGGATGTTCAGGTTTGGATGTCCGAGAGCCAGAGAGCCTTCCCGTCGGACGGTCGCGATCACATGATCGCCACGGGCGAGCAGTTTCTCCGTCATGTTGCGGCCGAAACCACGCGCCGCACCGGTAATGAGCCAAGTCTTCGTCATAGCAAACTCCTTGTTGACGCAGACCATATGGTGGACGGGAGAGTTATGCGGTATCGATGAAAAATCGCATGAATTGGTGAGCATAATTTGACAATTACGCCTCCCCTCCCTGACCTGCTGGCCTTCGCTGCCGTTGCCCGCCATCTGTCAACGGCGGAGTAAAAACCGGCCACGGGGCGGAGCAACAGTCGGCCACGGTGGCGCCGGCCTGAGACCGCCGGG
>NZ_KQ410729.1 GCF_001262505.1 Shinella sp. SUS2 | reverse complement strand
CGGCAAGGCCGAGATAGTTGTTGGCGCAGAAGTTCAGCACGCGCTCGCCCGAGGCAACGGCGATCTCGCCGGCCTGCTTGGAGGTGATCACCCGCTCGGCCTTGTAAAGGCCCGCGGTTTTGAGAGCGCCGAGCTCGGACTGCAGATGGGCGATGAAGGCGGAGGTCATGGATAGGCACCCACGGAAATGACGGAAAGGCTTTAACGGCGACGGCTCAGGCCGCGCTTGCCGCATAGGCGCCGATCAGTTTTTCGTAATCCTCCATCGGCGGATATTTTTCATAGCTGTGCTCGGCGGGCGTCTGCGCCCAGGCAAGCTTTTCGCTCGTATAGGTCTCGATGAACGGGCTGTACCAGCCGGTCTCGTCCAGCAGGGTCGGACGCACATTGACGAAGAAGTCGAAGCCGGCGGGCCGGGTGAACATCCAGGTCATGCAATCCGGGCAGAAATGATGGCCGGCCTCGGCATTCGCCCCCGCGACGACGGGCGCGCCCGCAATGACAGCAAACCCCTCCGTCGGGATCGCCGCACTCAGCGAATAGGCGCTGCCCGACATGCGCTGGCAGCCGGTGCAATGGCAGGCCATGGTCAGCATCGGCGGCGCGCTGATGCGGATTTTCACGCGCCCGCAGCGGCAGGCGCCGTCGAGCGGCAGGTTCAGTCTTTTCATGGGCACGGCTCCCGTTCCGGTAAACGCCGGCTTGTCGTTTTGATCGTAGTGCCGGCGAATTGCTCCACTGCGATAGTTCTAGCGCAGCGGGAGGCGACGTAAAGGGTTCCGGTCGTTCTTTTCGCTGTTTCAGCGCCGGTCGCAGGCGATCAGCAGGAACATCGGCCGGTTGAGTTCCACCTGCCATTCCGGATGCGCCGCAAGCTGCGCTTCGCTCGGCCGCCACTCCTCGACATGGCGAATGGCAAAACCGGTCGCGATCAACGCGTTGAGGGTCGTACCGAGCGTGCGGTGGTGCTTGACGACACCCTTGGCGAGCCAGTCCGTCGTGCGCGGGCCTTCGACGAGATAGCCATCGACCGGCCACACCGTCCGGCCGTCGATCTGCGCCCAATCCGGCCGGGACGGCGCCATGTAGAGCGGGTGTTCGATGGTGAAGACGAAGGGCGAGCCCGGTCGCAGCGCGGCATGGAGCGTGCGCAGCATCCGGTCGAAATCCGCGATATAGTGGAAGGCAAGCGAACTGTAGGCGAAATCGAAAGCGCCGGCGGGCAGTTCCAGCCGGTCGAGGTCGGCGATCTCGTAGCGGACGGCCGGAGATACGGTTTCCGCCCGGGCGCGGGCGATCATGTTCTGCGAAAGATCGAGGCCGAGCACGCTTTCCGCACCCGCTTCTGCCGCATGGCGCGCGAACCAGCCGAAACCACAGCCGAGATCGACGATGCGCCGGCCCGCAAGATCCGGCAACAGGGCGCGGACCGAATCCCATTCCGCTGCGCCCGCAAGGCCGTGCACCGATCGGGGGAGACCGGAATACCCCTCGAAGAAGGCGGGCTGGTCGTAGATGTTCTGGGCCATGGCTGAAATCCTTTCGCGCCGGAGATAGCGCCGTTTTGCAAAAGGACAAAGTCGTGCATTCCCGCGACCCGGACGGCAGCGGGGTTGACAGGACAGCGCCTGCCCTGTCCGGTGACGGCGCGAAAGGATTTGCGCCATGACGATACTGGAAAGATTCTCCCAGCAGGGCCGCGTGGCGCTGGTTACCGGCGGCGGCCGCGGGCTGGGCTTCGAGATCGCCAGGGCGCTCGCCGAGGCCGGCGCCCATGTGATCGTGACGGGCCGCACGGCCGCGACGCTCGACGCGGCCGTCGAAAGGATCACCGCTGCCGGCGGAAGCGCCACAGCCGCCGCCTTCGACATCGCCGACCGGGCCGCCCAGCGCGCCACGCTCGCCGAGATCGAAGAGAGCCATGGCCGCCTCGACGTGCTCGTCAACAATGTCGGCGCCCGCGACCGCCGGCCGCTCGCCGAGATGGACGATGCGGCGATCGACGAGCTGATCCGCACCGACCTGTCCGCCGCCGCGAGCCTCTCGCGCGATGCCGCCGCGCTGATGAAGCGCAACGGCCACGGACGGCTGATCGCCATCACCTCGATCGGCGGCCACGTGGCCATGCCGAACGACGGCATCTACCCTGCGGCCAAACACGGCCTCACCGGCCTCATGCGCAGCATGGCCGTCGAATACGCCCCGCACGGCATCACCAGCAATGCCATCGCGCCCGGCTGGTTCGCGACGGAAACCAACGCGGCGCTCGCCGCCGACGAGGGCTTGATGCCCTTCGTTCGCCAGCGCATCCCCGTGCAGCGCTGGGCCCGCGCCGACGAAATCACCGGCGCCGCCCTGTTCCTCGCCAGCGACGCGGCCTCCTTCGTCAACGGCCATGTGCTGGTGGTCGACGGCGGCATGACCGTCCGGATGTGACGGCGGGCCTCCGCCGCATCCCGCCTACCCCGCCGCCGCGGCCTCCAGCGGCGCGATGTCGAGCTTCACCATCTGGAGCATCGCCTCGGTGACACGCTTGACCTTCGCCTGGTCCGGGTCGCTCATCAATTCGCCGAGCCGCGTCGGCGCGATCTGCCAGGAAAGGCCCCAGCGATCCCGCAACCAGCCGCACTGTTCGACCGAACCACCCTCGCGCAGCGCATCCCACAGCCGGTCGAGATCGCCCTGCGTCTCGCATTCGACCATGATGGAAAAGCTGTGGTTGAACGGATCGAGCGGGCCGGCCTCGATCGCCATGTAGCGCTGGTCGCCGAGCGTGAAGCTCGCGATCTTCACGCTGCCCGGCGGGCCGCTCGGCGTTTCGGCCGGAAGCGACGACACCCAATGGACCGAGGAACCGGGAACAAGCGACGTGTAGAAGCCGATGGCGGCCTCCATGTCCGCCGCGAACCAGAGATGCTGGGTAACCTTCATCGGACAGTCCTCCTTGTTTGAACACGCTCAAGGACGAAGGAGACCGGAACGTTCCGACATCGACTTCAAAAAAAGTCAGCCGCTGAAGTCATCGATCACGGCGAGGAAGGCATCGCCGAAGCGGTCGCGCTTGGAAACGCCGATGCCGGGGATGTCGAGCAGCTCCTCCCGGTCACGCGGTCGTTCCTTGGCAAGCGCGATCAGCGTCGTGTCCGGGAAGACGACATAGGGCGGCACGTCGAGGTCCTTGGCGATGGACAACCGCTCGGCGCGCAGCAGCTCGAAGAGCTCGCGATCGGAGCCGGCAAGGTTGGAGCGCTCGCGGGCGGCGGGCGAGCCGCCGGCCTTGCCCTTGCGTCCTCCCGCCTGCGGACGATCCTTGCGCAACAGCACCTGCCGCTCGTGGCGGAAGACCGCACGCGCCTCGGGCTCCAGCTTCAGCGCGCCGAAGGCAGCATGATCGACGCTGATGAGGCCTGCGGCCAGAAGCTGCCGGAAGATCGACTGCCAGACACGCCCGGCAATGTCCTTGCCCGCACCGAAGACCGGCATCTCCGTATGCCCGAAGCGCTCGGTCTTCTCGTTGACAGAGCCCAGCAGGACGTCGATGACATGGGCGGCGCCGAAGCGTTCGCCGGTGCGGTAGACCGCAGCGAGCGCCTTGATCGCCGCTTCCGTGCCGTCCCAGGTCTCGACCGGGTTGCGGCAGGTATCGCAATTGCCGCAATGGCCGGAATATGCCTCGCCGAAATGCGCCAGGATGGCCTTGCGCCGGCAACTGGCCGTCTCGCAGATGGCAAGCAGCGCCATCAGCTTGGCGCGCTCGATGCGTTTGATCTCGTCGGCCGCCCCGCCCTCGTCGATCATCTTGCGGCGCTGCACGACGTCGGCCATGCCGTAGGCCATCCAGACCTCGGAGGGCAGGCCGTCGCGGCCCGCGCGACCCGTCTCCTGATAATAGGCCTCCACCGAGCCCGGCAGGTCGAGATGGGCGACATAGCGCACATCCGGCTTGTCGATGCCCATGCCGAAGGCGACCGTCGCGACCAGGCAGAGGTTTTCTTCCTTCAGGAAGGCATCCTGATTGGCGTCGCGCACCGCGCGCTCGAAGCCGGCATGGTAGGGCAGCGCGCGAACGCCTTGCGCGTTCAACCAGTCGGCCGTGTCCTCCACCTTGGCGCGCGACAGGCAGTAAACGATGCCGCTCTCGCCCTGATGGCGTGACAGGAAGCGCAGCAATTGCTGGCGCGCCTGGTCGCGCTCGGCAATTTCGTAGGAAATGTTCGGCCGGTCGAAGCTGGTGGTGAAGACCGCCGCATCCTGAAGGCCGAGGCGCTCGATGATATCACCACGGGTGTGCGGGTCCGCTGTCGCCGTCAGCGCAATGCGCGGCACGCCGGGATACCGCTCGCCGAGAACGCCGAGCGCCCGGTATTCCGGCCGGAAATCATGGCCCCATTGCGAGACGCAATGCGCCTCGTCGATGGCAAAGAGCGCGATGCGCGCATCGGCGACGAGCTCGGCAAAGCCTTCCGTGACGATCCGCTCGGGCGTCACGTAGAGAAGATCGAGCGCGCCCGCGCGCATGGCATCGCGCACGGCGAAGAATTCGTCGCGCGTCAGCGAAGAATTGAGCGCGGCGGCCCGGACGCCAAGCTGCTTCAGCGCCTCCACCTGGTCGCGCATCAGCGCGATCAGCGGCGAGATGACGATGCCGACGCCCTCGCGGCAGAGCGCCGGGATCTGGAAGCAGAGCGACTTGCCGGCACCGGTCGGGAACAGGACGACGGCATCGCCGCCGCCCACCACATGCTCGACGACGGCCTGCTGCTTGCCGCGAAAGGCATCGTAGCCGTAGACGCGTTTGAGCACGTCCAGCGGATCGTCCGGCGGCGCATCGAACAGGGCGGCAAGGGAGGCGGAGGGGTGGGCGTCAATCATCATGTGCACTTTCGTTCCCCTCCATTCTGACCAAGCCGGCACGGTTGGGCAACCGCCCGCAGCCAACGTCCACCGCTCAATAATGTTCTTGATTTGTTCTTATTTCAAGATAAGGTTGCAAACAAATCGACACGGGAGACGCAGAATGGATGCCTACACAACCCTCGGCACGCCGAATGCCGCAGCAACCACGCCGTTTTACGACGCCGTCCTCGCGACGATCGGCTGGGCCGTCCGGGCGGACTATCCGGGATTGCGCGGCTACACAAAAGGTGGCGGCCCTGATGGCTTCACGCTCTGGCTGTGCACGCCCTTCGACGGCGCGGCGGCAAGCGTCGGCAACGGCACCATGGTCGGCTTTCCCGCCGCCTCCCACGAGGAGGTCGAGGCGTTCCATGCGGCCGCCCTCGCCCATGGCGGAACAGACGAAGGCGCCCCCGGCCCGCGCCCGCACTACGGCCCGCACTGGTACTCCGCCTATGTGCGCGACCCCGTCGGCAACAAGCTCTCCATCGTCTTCGACGAATAGGAAGGATCGGCGGTCTATTTGCCCGCCGGCCCCTTCACACGGCCGGAAAGCACGCCGAAACCCTCGATGATGGCTTCCTGGTTCTCCAGGCGCATGGTTTCCATCTGCACCTCCTGCAGCGCGCGCAGGATCTGGGGGACGCGTTCTCCGTCGCCCTCCTCGGTCGCCACGGCAAGCTCACGCTCCAGTTCGCGGCGCTGCCAGAGCAGGGCGCGGGTGCGCTTGTGCAGGGCGAGCGCCTGAAGGTAGCCTTCGCGGGCATCTTCGGGCGCGGCCTCCGCCGTCGCGGTCCACAGGCGGGAATTGCGGATCTGCTGGTCGAGCCCGCGCAGCAACGCGTCGAAGCCGGCCGCTTCCAGCTCCTCGATCAGCCGGTCGCGCTCCAGCCTGGTGCCGACGGAACCGGCAATGCCGAGCAGCGCCGACCAGAGCCGCTGCAGGTCGCGGTTCTCATATTCGATGATGGCGATTTCGTCGTAGTCGCTGAAGAGCAAGCCGGGATGGTTGGCGACGGTGAGCGCCAGCACGCTTTCGCGCAGCGCCGGCAGCTCCTGTGCACCGCGCACCAGCGCCGAGCGCGCCAGCCGGTCGGAAATGCCGGAGGAAACAGGTGTGCCCTGCACAGCGCCGCGCCCGCCGCCCCTCGTCTGCCGGTTGCCGGAAAAGCCGCCGCCTCCCTGCCGCGGCGCCGGGCGGAAGAAAGCGTTCAGCCGGTCGCGCATGTTCTGCTGGTAGTGGCGGCGCACGTCCTCGTCGGCGATCGCGCCGGTGATCTGGCGCAGGCGCGCCTCCAGCGCCGCCCGGCTTTCCGGCGTCTCGAAATTCGCGCCCTGCACCTCGCGGCTCCAGATCATCTCGGCAAGCGGCCGGGCGCCGGCCATCACCTTGTCGAAGGGCGCACGACCCTCGTGGCGTACGAGGTCGTCAGGGTCCTTGCCGTCGGGCAGCAGCGCAAAGCGCACCGTGCGTTCCGGTTTGATATAGGGCAGCGCGAGATCGGCCGCCCGGTTTGCCGCGCGAATGCCCGCGCCGTCGCCGTCGAAGCAGAGCACCGGCTCCGGCGTCATCTTCCAGAGGAGTTCAAGCTGGTTCTCGGTGAGCGCGGTGCCGAGCGGCGCGACGGCATTCTCGATGCCGGCCTGGTGGAGGGCGATCACATCCATATAGCCTTCGACGGCGATGATCGTGCCCGCACCATCCGCACCCTGAGCGGCCTTGCGGGCCCGCGCGTGGTTGTAGAGCACATTGCCCTTGTGGAAGAGCTCGGTCTCGTTGGAGTTCAGATATTTCGCCGGCGCATCCGGCGACATGGCGCGTCCACCGAAAGCGATGACCTTGTCGCGCACCGAAAGGATCGGGAACATGATGCGGTCCCGGAAACGGTCGTAGGAAACCGGGATATCGGGCCCGTACACGACGAGGCCGCAGGCCTCGATCGCCTCCTTCGGAACGCCTTTGCCGGCAAGGAAGCCCTTCAATGCGTTGCGGCTTTCCGGCGCGTAGCCGAGCCGGAAGGTCTCGATGGTGCGGCCCGTCAGTCCGCGGTCGCGCAGGTAGGCGCGCGCCTTCGCACCGGCCGGCGTCTGAAGCTGGTCCTCGAAGAAGCGCGCAGCCATGTCCATGACCTCGACAAGGCCCATGCGTTCCTTCTCGCGCTGCTCGGCCTCGCGGTCCGGCTGCGGCATGGCGACGCCCGCCATGTCGGCGACCTGCTGCACGGCTTCCGGGAAGGACAGGCCGTCGAGATCGGTGAGAAAGCGGAAGTGGTCGCCGGAGACGCCGCAGCCGAAACAATGGTATCGGCCCTTGCGGTCCTCGCAGTGAAAGCTTGGCGACTTTTCGCCGTGGAACGGGCAGCAGGCCCAATAGTCGCCGCGCGACACATTGGTCTTGCGGCGATCCCAGGTCACGCGTTTGCCGATCACCTCCGAAATGGAGACGCGGTCGCGGATCTCGTCTAGGAAGGCATTGGAAAAGCGCATGGGTCCCTCGGTCGGGGTCCATATAACCATGCGCGGCGCTCACCGCCAGCGATAGTCGCCTGCCCACAGCAATTCACAGGCACCGTCAGAACCCCATGTCCGGCGCGTAGAAGCAGCGCGGCGTGTCCTCGGTCGGGTAGAGACAGAGATGGTACTCGCCGTCCTGCGAGCGACGCGTCGTATCCTGCGGCAGAAGGAAGATGTGAGCACGGGTGGCAAGGCGATGGTCGCCCGGCGCCAGCATCACGCGGTAGCCGCCCGCTATGACGCGCACGGACCGCGCGGGGATCATCTGGCAGTCGCCGGTCTCGCTGTTGCCGTTGCAGCAGAAGGCCTCGTATTGCCAGCCGCTCGCCGCGTCATGGGCGGAAGCCGGTCCCGCAAGAAGGAGCGGCGCAAGGGAAAGAAGGAACATCACGCGCATCGGCTTGGCCTCCTTGAGACGGCCACCGGGCATCAACGCAAAAACATATCCGGCGGCATCGCATGCACTTCGCCGGGGCGAGCCGATGGACGCTCATCGCCGCATCGTCGGGCTCCTAGCGGCCATCATAGCAGGATTCGGCACCTTTGGCTTCCGGAGATTGCACGGAATACGTGCGGTCCGGGATAGTTCCCCAACAAAAAGGGCGGCCGAAAAATTCGTCACCGGCCTATTTCAGAAGGTCCTTCACCACGCCGGAGGCCTTGGCGAAATCCATCTGGCCGGGATAACGCTCCTTGAGCACGGCCATCACCTTGCCCATGTCGCGCAGGCCCTGCGCGCCGATTTCGGCGATGGCGGCGGCGATGATGTCCTTCATCTTGTCCTCGGAGATCTGCTCGGGCAGGAAGCTCTCGATGACCTTGATTTCCTCGCGTTCCTGCGCGGCAAGCTCCGGGCGGCCGTTCTCGGAAAAGATCTTGGCCGATTCCTCGCGCTGCTTGATCATCTTGGCGAGGATCTGCAGCAGTTCGTCGTTCTCGACCGGCCCCTTGCCGACACCGCGGTTGGCGATGTCGCAGTCCTTCAGCTTGGCCTGGATCAGGCGCAGCGTGGAGACACGGCAGGCATCCTTGGCCTTGAGTGCATCCTTGAGGGCGTTTGCGATCGTATCGCGCATCATTTTCTCCATTGGAAGCCGCCGGCGCCGGATGCGCGGCTTGGGCTTCAATCATCGTTCGATTGTGCATGCTCATAGACCGGCAGAGGGCCTGCCGGCAAACGGATTGCGCAAGCAATTGAATTTCAACGCTTTATAATTCCACGCAATCCACAGGCAACGGTTGACCCCGTCATCCGCTTTGTCTATTTTCCGGCACCTGCACGAAAATCGGCAATCAGGGCGAACCAACGCGGGCTTCCGCGCGCCTTTGCCTGCGATCTTAAATGGTGCCCGGTCCATCGGCTTTCAAGCCCGGGGCCAGGCGCCGGAAACGGGATACTCATGACCTCGACCCCCGCATGGACCACTGAAAAGCCGACCGCCCTGCTCGTTCTTGCCGACGGCACCGTCATCGAAGGCAAGGGCATCGGCGCCACCGGCAAGGTAACCGCCGAAGTCTGCTTCAACACGGCGCTGACCGGCTACCAGGAAATCCTCACCGACCCGTCCTATCTCGGCCAGATCGTCACCTTCACCTTCCCGCATATCGGCAATATCGGTGCCAACGACGAGGACATCGAGGACCTGACCCCCGCCGCGCGCCACGGCGCCGTCGGCACGATCTTCAAGGCCGACATCACGGACCCGTCCAACTACCGCGCCGCAAAGCACCTCGACGGCTGGCTGAAGGCCCGCGGCATCATCGGCCTTTCCGGCATCGACACGCGCGCGCTGACCGCCTGGATCCGCGAGAACGGTGCACCGAACGCCGTCATCGCCCACGACCCGAACGGTGTCTTCGACATCGAGACGCTGAAGGCCGAAGCGAAGGCCTGGAGCGGTCTTGTCGGTCTCGACCTCGCCAAGGTCGCCTCCTCCGGCCAGTCCTCGCGCTGGAGCGAGAAGCCCTGGGTATGGAACGAAGGCTACGAGGATCTCGCCGAGAGCGACGTGAAGTACCACATCGTCGCGCTCGACTACGGCGTCAAGCGCAACATCCTGCGTCTCTTCACCGGCCTCGGCTGCAAGGTCACCGTCATGCCGGCGACCTCGAGCGCCGACGACGTGCTGGCGCTGAAGCCGGACGGCATCTTCCTCTCCAACGGCCCGGGCGACCCGGCGGCAACCGGCGAATATGCCGTGCCGGTCATCAAGACGCTGATCGACAGCGGCATTCCGATCTTCGGCATCTGCCTCGGCCACCAGATGCTGGGCCTTGCCGTCGGCGCCACGACCGAGAAGATGCACCAGGGTCATCATGGCGCGAACCATCCGGTCAAGGACCACACGACGGGCAAGGTCGAAATCGTCTCGATGAACCACGGCTTCGCAGTCGCCTCCTCCTCCCTGCCGGACGGCGTGGAAGAAACCCACATCTCGCTGTTCGACGGCACGAACTGCGGCCTGCGCCTCGTCGGCAAGCCGGTCTTCTCCGTGCAGCACCATCCGGAAGCCTCCCCCGGCCCGCAGGACAGCCACTACCTCTTCCGTCGCTTCATCAATCTGGTGCGCGAGAAGAAGGGCGAGGCGGCCATCCCGGAACGGGCCTGAACCATTCCGACAGATCAAAGCCCCGGACGATGTCCGGGGCTTTTTTCGTTTTGGCGCTCAGGACAACGAGACCGGCACCACAGTTCCCTGGTGGAAGGCCATCTGCCAGCGCTCCCCCACAAGCTTCCAGATCGAGGCGCGCAGGACGTGGCGCTCCGATCCGTCCGCCGCCCGGCGGCAGGTGCGATAGGTGAGCAGCACGGCGCCTTCGGCAATCGCCGTCAGGGCATAGTCGCTGGCCTCCAGCGTTCCGTCGCTGGGCTCGTCCGCCTCCTCCGACAGGAGGTCGAGCATCTCCGCCCGATGGTAGATGGTACCGGAACTGCCGAATTCGACGAAGCCTTCCGCCAAAAGCGCCTCGACGGCCGGACGTGAACCGCGGACCTCCGGGCGATGCAGCGCCTCCTCCAGCATGCGGATCTCCTCAATGCTGGCGGCGGGGCCGGTCATTGCCGGCCTCTCAAATCGGCCGGGCCGCCGGCACGCCCCGCGTCACCAGGCGGTAGAAACGCCAGTTGAGCAGGATGGAGGCCGCCGAGAGACCGCAAAGGAACCCGAACCAGACCCCGATGCCGCCGAAGCCGGCCGGAAAGGCGAAGAACCATGCGGCGAGGAAGCCTATCGGCCAGTAGGAGATCAGCGCGAGGATCATCGGGATGCGCGTGTCCTTCAACCCGCGCAGCAGGCCAGCGGCGATCGCCTGCAGGCCGTCGACGAGCTGGAAGACGCCGGCGATCACCACGAAGGGGCCGGCAATCGCCAGCACAGCCACCGAATCCTTGCCCGCCTTGTTGAGGAAGATCGAGGCGAGCGTGGTGGGGATGAGCGCGAAGAGCACGCCGCCGCCAACGGCGATGACCGCCGCGACCGCCAGCACCGCCCAGGAGGCACGCACCACGCCGAGGTGATCGCCCTGGCCATGCGCCACGCCGACGCGCACCGTGCCGGCCTGGGCAAGGCCGAGCGGCACCATGAAGGCAATGGAAGCGAGCTGCAGGGCGATACCGTGCGCCGCCAGTTCCAGCGTGCCGATATTGCCCATCAGCAGCGAGGCGCCGCTGAAGAGGCTGACCTCTGCCAGCATGGTAAGGCCGATCGGCAGGCCGAGATGGACGACCTCGCGGAAGGCCAGCCAGTCCGGCCGCCAGAACCGCACGAAGAGCTCGTAGCGGCGCATGTCGGCACGCGACTGGATATAGGCCGTCAGCAGCACGAAGCTCAAGAGGTTGACGCCGAACGAGACGATGGCCGCCCCCTCGATGCCCATGGCCGGAAAACCGAAATGGCCAAGCACCAGCGCATAGGCGAAGAACGCGTTGACCGACAGGATGATGATCGTGACATAGAGCACGATGCCGGCCCGGCCATGCGCACTGACGAGACCGCGCAGCGTCATGAAGAGCAGCCCCGGCGCCATGCCCCACTGGGCGATCTTCAGATAGCTGCCGGCCAGCGCCGCCACGTCCGGCTTCTGGCCGGCGAGCAGCAGGAGGTTCTCCGCATTGTAGAAGAGCGGGATCATCAGCAAGGAATAGAGCAGCACCACCCACATGCCCATGCGCACGGCGCGCCGCACGGAGACCGGATCGCCACGGCCATAGGCCTGCGCCACCATCGGCATGACGGCATTGGCAAAACCGGAGCCGAGGATGAAGATGGTGAAGAAAAGGGAGCTCGCCAGCACGATGGCTGCGAGATGCGCAGCGCCGAGGCGGCCGAGAATGACCACGTCCGTCGTGTGAATGCCGAGCTGGGCGAGCTGCGCGCCGATCAACGGTACGCCGAGGGCGAAAGTCGCGCGAAAATGCGCGCCCCAGCCGTTGTTCTCGCGATGCGGTGCCATGTGCATGATAGTTCTCACTTTCGCATCGCTTCGGATCACAACTTCCAGCCGCGATCAATCGAATTGATTTGATGCTTTCATCAAAAATGCCGGAATGCGGTGCCGCGCGATGCCTGCACGCGGAAATTTCGTCAAAATGTCACGTTTGAAAGCGCTTCAGGCGCCTTCCGTCGCCAGACTTCCGCTCGGGCCGGTTCCCGCGCCGCGCAACTTCACCACGAAGATCACAAGGCCAACGAAGAGCATCAGCGCCGCAAGCGCAAATGGTGCCCCGGCGAAGGCCACCGGCGCCGTCGGTCCGGTGAAGTGGCTGAACACCTGGGTGAAGATCAACGGGCCGATGATCGTGGTAATGCTGGAAACGCTGGTCAGCGCGCCCTGCAATTCGCCCTGGGCGGAGGGCGGCACGCGGGCGGAAGCTATCGAGCGCAGCGGCGGATCGGCGAGGCCTTCAAGCGCCGTCAGAAGGATGACCGCATAGACCATCCAGCCCTGGTACGAGGCGGCATAGCCGGACAGGCCGAGCACGGCGAAGGAAAGGCCGATGACCGCCGTGCGGAACTCGCCGATCCTCGGCACCACGCGCGGCAGCACGAACGCCATGACGATGGCGCCGCCGACCCCGAAAATGCCGAGCGACAGGCCGATCTGCCCCTCGCTCCAACCGTAGCGCAGCGCCGAAACGAAGGACCAGACGGAGGGATAGACGGCGTGCGCCAGCCAGTAGCAGAAGAAGACCAGACCGATCCACAGCACGCCCGGATAGTTGCGCATCTGCAGGAGGGCGCCGAGCGGGTTGGCGCGGACGAGCTCGAACCGGCGGCGATGGCCCGTCTCCAGGCTTTCCGGCAGGAGGAAGTAGGCCGCGGCGAAGTTTAGGAAGGCGAGCACCGCCGCCCCGTAGAACGGGATGCGCGGGCCGAACTCGCCGAGAAGCCCGCCGATGACCGGCCCGAGCGCAAAGCCGGTACCGAAGGCGATGCCCATCAGCCCGAAATTCTTCGCCCGCGTCTCGTCCGTCGAGACATCAGCGATATAGGCGGCGGCCGTGCCGAAGCTGGCGCCGCTGATGCCCGCCAGCACGCGACCGACGAACAGCATCCAGTAGCTGGTCGCCAGCGCACAGATGAGGTTGTCGATGGCGAAGGTGAGAATGCAGGCGAGCAGCACCGGCCGCCGGCCGAAGCGATCGGAGAGATTGCCGATGAACGGCGCGAAGAGGAACTGCATGCCGGCATAGACCAGCAGCAGCCAGCCGCCGTCAATCGCCGCCTGGCTGATATCGTCGCCCGTCAACTCGCGCAGGTATGTCGGCAGTACCGGCATGATGATGGCGATGCCGATCACGTCGAGAAACATGATCATGAAGACGAGAAAGAGCCCGCGCCGGGTGGACCTGGCATCGATCATGGTTTCACCCCAGGAAGGATAGCGGCCTGCCGATGCAGGCAAAAATGTCAGGCAACGACTTCTATTTCACTTTTTGCCGCGAAACAATCCGTGAACATCGCAAACTTTTTGATGAATTGGTCGCGATCCGCTGATGAAAGGCCTTATTGCGGCGGGGGATGCGCCTTCACGAAATCAACGAAGGCGCGCAGCGGCGCGGGCATCAGGGTACGGCTCGGATAGTAGAGGAAGGGGCCGGAGAAGGTCTGGATCCAGTCGGGCATGACGACCTGCAAAGCGCCGGAGGAAAGGGCCGGCGCCAGGAACTCCTCGAAGGTGCAGACGATGCCGAGGCCGGCGAGGGCGGCGTGCTGCTCCACCTCGTTCGATTCGGAGATCAGGCAGGCCGGCGGCATCAGCGAGATCTTCTCCTCGCCCCGCTCGAAGGCCCAGTGCAGCACGCGACCGCTGGCGAAGCGGTGCAGGATGCAGCGATGCTGCATCAGGTCGCGCGGATGTTCCGGCACCCCGTGCACCTCGATGTAGGACGGCGCGGCGGCCACGACGAAACGCTGGCGGCGCGGGCCGATCGGCACCGCGATCATGTCCTGGTGCAGCGCCTCTTCATAGCGAATGCCGGCATCGAAACCTTCCGCCAGCACATCCACCAGCGCGTCGTTGGAGGCAACCTCCAATGTGATGCCGGGATAGGCCTTGAGAAAGGGCGTGGCGATCGGCGGCAGGACGAAGCGGGCGACGATGCCGGGCACGTTCAACCGGAGGCGGCCGACCGGCCGGTCGCGCAGGCTGTTCACCCCGTCAATCGCCGCCTCGACCTCGGCCAGCGCCGGCGCGAGCCGCTCCAGGAGGCGCGCACCCGCATCCGTCAGCGTCACGCTGCGTGTCGTCCGATTGAAGAGGCGAAGATCAAGCCGCCCCTCCAGCCGCCGCATCGCCTCCGAGAGCGCCGAGGCGGAAACACCGCGCAACTTGGCGGCCGCGCGAAAGCTCTTCACCCGGGCGATGGCGACGAAGGCATCGAGATCGGCAAGCGGGATCTGGCTCATTGTTCGGAAAACCGCACGACTTGTTCAGAGTAGGTCAGATTATCGCACAAGGCCCATCGCGGTAAAAGAGCGTCGATCGAAAGGCACGCACAGGAGAAGCGCCATGAAGACCATCAATCTCGGCAAGGCCGGCCCCGTCGTTTCCACCATCGGCCTCGGCTGCATGGGAATGTCGGGCATGTATGGCCCGGCCGACCGGGCGGAAAGCATCGCCACCATCCATGCCGCGCTCGACGCCGGCATCACCCTTCTCGACACCGGCGACTTCTACGGCATGGGCCACAACGAGATGCTGATATCAGAGGCGCTGAAAGACCGCCGCCGCGAGAATGTGGTGCTCAGCGTGAAGTTCGGCGCGCTGCGCGGGCCGGATGGTGTCTGGAGCGGCTATGATTCCCGCCCCGCGGCGATCCGCAACTTCCTCGCCTATTCCCTGCAACGGCTCGGCACCGACCATATCGACATCTACCGCCCGTCCCGCCTCGATCCGGCGGTGCCGATCGAGGAGACGATGGGGGCGCTCGCCGACCTCGTGAAGGCCGGCTACATCCGCCATATCGGGCTGTCCGAGGTGGGATCCGAAACGATCCGCCGCGCCGCGGCGGTGCATCCGATCGTGGATCTGCAGATCGAGTATTCGCTGATCTCGCGCGGCATCGAGGACGACATCCTGCCGACCTGCCGGGCGCTGGGCATTCCCGTGACCGCCTATGGCGTGCTGTCGCGCGGCCTGATCAGCGGCCATTGGCGGAAGGGTGCGGCGAATGGCGGTGATTTCCGCGCCTTCAGCCCACGCTTCCAGGACGGCAATGTCGACACGAACCTGGCGCTCGTCGAAGCCCTGCGCCGCGTCGCGGACGAAAAGGGGGCAACCGTCGCCCAGCTCGCCATTGCCTGGGTCGCCGCACAGGGCGTCGATATCGTCCCCCTCGTCGGTGCCCGCCGGCGCGATCGCCTCGCCGAGGCGCTTGGCGCGCAGAAGATCGTGCTCAGTGCAGCCGACCTTGCCGCAATCGAAGCCGCGCTGCCGAGGGACGCCGCCGCGGGCGAGCGCTATCCGGTCGCCATGCTGGCGCATATGGACAGCGAGAAGCGGACCTGAGGCCGCAGGGCGGACCGCACCGCACGGCGCGGCCCGTCTCCCGCCGCGGCGGCCTGAGCCGTCAGCGACCTGTCAGCTTGGCCGTGGGAGAAGTGATCGCAAAGAGGCACGATTGTCATTCGCCGGTAACGAAGGGCGGCAAGATGGGCCCTTGCGTATCCGTTTCCGAGGACCGGCAATGTCACGTCGCCCAACCGCAGGCTTTCGCTTCCCCAGACCCGCTTTCGGCAGCCTGACGGTCAGCCTGGTGACCAGCCTCTACCTCTTCCTCGTCACCAGCCGCGATTTCTGGACGGAGAGCTGGGCGCTGCTCGGCGCCCGCCCCGGCACGCTCGCGCTGGTGACGGGCGGGGTCTTCTGCCTTTTCATCGCGACCTGTGTCGCCGCGTCCTGGAAACAGGTGATGAAGCCGCTCTTCGTGGCGCTGCTTCTCGTCGCGGCAGCCGCTGCCTGGCTCATGGACGAGGACGGCGTCTTCCGCGCAGAAGCGTCCTTCCAGCCACTGCAGCTTGCCGTTCACATGCTGGTCTTCGGTATGCTTCCGGCTGCCCTTCTCGTCTGGGTGAAGGTGGTACACCGGCCGTTCTTCTGGCAGCTGCGCGGCAATCTGGCGATCGCCGTGCCGATGCTTGCGGTCGCGCTCGCCGTCGCCCTGACGCACACGACCAAATATACCCTGATCGTCGAAGAAGACCTGAAGGTCGCCGACAGCGGCAATGCTGCCGGCGCTTCCGTCATACATCGCCCTTGAACGTGTCGCAGGCATCGACCCGGCCGGTGTCGAAGCCGCGCTTGAACCAGCGGCGGCGCTGCTCGGACGTACCATGGTTGAAGCTTTCCGGCACGACATAGCCCTGCATGCGCTTCTGCAGCGTGTCGTCGCCGATCTGCGTGGCGGCGTTCAGCGCCTCTTCCAGGTCGCCCCGCTCCAGCAGGCCCTTCTGCTCGGTATACTTGCCCCAGATGCCGGCATAGCAGTCCGCCTGAAGCTCGACGCGGATCGACATCTGGTTGGCCTCCACCTCGCTCATGCGCTGGCGCTGCTGGTTGAAGCGCGGCAGTACGCCGGTGAGATTCTGCACGTGATGGCCGACTTCATGGGCGACGACATAGGCCTGCGCGAAGTCACCGGACGCATCGAACTTGCCGGCGAGCTCGTCGAAGAAGCTCATGTCGAGATAGACCTTGCGGTCGCCCGGGCAGTAGAACGGGCCGGAAGCCGCCGAGGCGAAGCCGCAGGCCGACTGCACGGAGCCCGAGAAGAGCACCATCTTCGGCTCCTCATACCGCTCGCCGGCCGCCTGGAAGATGCCGTTCCAGGTGTCTTCCGTCTCGGCGAGAACCGTCGCCATGAAGGCCTTGGTTTCCTCTTCCTGCGGCGAGGCGCGACGGCTGGCGCTTTCCGTCTGCTCGAAGCCCGGCATGCTGACCTGCCCGCCGCCCTGGCCCATCACCTGCAACAGGTCGATGCCCATCGCCTTGAAGACGAAATAGATGACGACGAGGAAGATGATGGTGCCGATGCTCATGCCCCCGCCGGCACGGCGCCCGCCACCCATCGGAATGCGAAAACCGCCATTGCCGCGGCCGAACGGATTGCTCCCTCCCGCCGAAGGACCGGCTCCGCGCTGGTCCTCGATATTGCCCGACTGGCGACGACCTTTCCATTCCATGGCGCATTTCCCCGAATTGATTGCCGACGAACGCTCATCGCATGAATTCGTTCCTCAGCAACGACTTATAGGGCCTGCCGCGCCACCATGCAAAACGAAAAGCAGGCCTCAGCGCCGACGGAAAACCGCCTCGAAACGCTCCACCCAGCCGGCCTGGCGCGCCGCAAGAGCCCCCGCCGCAACGAGGAGCGCGCTGACGACCGCAGCCGCGAGCACGCTCATGAAGCCGGAGGCGCCGTCGAAGATCATCGCGCCCATCACCCGGTCGGGCGCGAGGGTGAACAGCCCGGCGACGACGATGCCGCCGAAATACATGCCGGCGACATGGCCGCGATGCGCGCGGATATCCCGGCGGCGGGCGGCACGGATCGCAGGGACGCTGCCGACGATGACATAGACGGAGAGCAGGTGGATCGGGCTGAAATCGCCGACCGTCTTCAGGTCGTGGATGAAGAAGGTCGAAAAACTCGTCAGCACCATCAGGAGCAGCCAGACCTTGCCGAGACAGCGATGCAAGGCTGTGCCCTTCGGGCGGGCGAGCAGGACGGCGCCCAGCACCGCAGCAGGCAGGACGGTGGCGACATGAAACTGCACGGCAGGCGGGGCTGCAAGAAGCGGCTCGAGAGTCATAGCGGGCTCCGGAATGGTTGAATTCGCCGCCGTCTTCCGCCATTGATCGGGCCGCCTCAAACGCTTTGGCCCGAACGGACGGTAAACTTCGTGGAACGCCCTCTCCTGCAATCCGCGCTTCGTGAACTGCAGGTCTTCCTCAGCGCCCGGCGCTTCTGGGCGACCTTTGGCGCCGTCGTGCTGATCTTCTGGGTGACCGGCCCCTATGGCACGGGCGAGCGGCTGGCGACCGTGCCGAGGCTCGGCTTCTGGCTCGTGCTGCACGCTGTCGCCTGGGGCATTGCGGTGGTCGCCATCGTCGCCGTCAACACGCTTTTCCGGCGGAAGGTGCCAGGCCTCCTGCCCCGCATGGCGCTCGGCACGGTGGTGGCCAGCGCGCCTGTCGGACTGGCCACGGAGGCGATCAGCCTGATGACCTTCGGCGGCACGCTGACCCCGGAAAGGATCGCCGAAAGCATCGCAACGGGGCTTCTCCTCTCGGCGCTGTTCTGCGCGCTCACCTTCATGACGATGAGCAGCAAGCAGACCGAGGCGTTGGCCGCCGCGTCCCCACCGGCGACAGCTCCGGAGGACCGGACCGAAATTCCCCTCATGCGCCGGCTGAAGCCGGAGAGCCGCGGGCCCATCCTGCACATGACCGTCGCCGACCACTATACGCAGGTCACGACAAGTCGCGGCCGCGAGCTGATCCTGCTGCGCTTTTCTGACGCGCTAGCGGAATGCGGCGACACGCCGGGCCTCAAGGTACATCGCTCGCATTTCGTGGCCGATGCCCATGTCGACAGGCTGCTGCGGACGGAGGGCCGGCTGGCGATCCTTCTGAGGGATGGGCAGGAAATCCCGGTCAGCCGCAGCTGCGCCGAAGCGGTGCGTGCCCGCTGGGGCTGAATTTTTGCACGCCTGTCGGATCGCCGTTCTTTCCTGCGTCTCTAGATATCGGCCCATCAAACCATCGGGAGAAGATCCATGAGAAAGATTGTTGTCAGCGCCTTCGTCAGCCTCGACGGCGTCATGCAGGCGCCGGGCGGGCCGGAGGAGGACCCGATCGGCGGCTTCCGGTTCGGCGGCTGGGTCGCCCCGTTCTTCGACGAAACGGCGGGCGCGACGATCGGCGAACTCTTCGCAAAACCCTTCGACCTGCTGCTCGGCCGCAAGACCTACGATATCTTTGCCGCACACTGGCCCTATGCCGGCGCCGATGATCCGATCGGCCCGCTGTTCGACCGCATCAACAAGTATGTCGCCACCCGAAATCCGGCCTTCAAGGCCACCTGGCAGAACAGCCATGTGCTTGGCCCGGACGCGCTTGCCGCCGTCAAGGCGTTGAAGAGCGAGGACGGGCCGGACCTCCTGACGCAGGGATCGACCGGCTTTCTCAAGGCCTTGTTCGAGAACGATCTCGTCGACGAGATCAACGTCTTCACCTTCCCGGTCATTCTCGGCAAGGGCAAGCGGCTGTTTGGCGACGCCTCCTTCCCCCGGACCCTGACGCTCGTGAGTTCGCGCAGTAGCGAGAACGGCATCGTCATCAGCAAATATGCCCGCGCCGGCGAGGTGACGACAGGCTCCTTCGAGTTCGACACGCCGACGGATGCCGAGCTGGAGCGCCGCCGCAACCTGACGTGAAGACGGAGCGGCCTTGACCGGCCGCGCCGTTGCAGGTCCTATCTCCTTGAGGAAAGCGGGAGGACGGGATGAAAGCGGCGCGGCTGGAAGCGATCGGCGGGTTCTTCGTGCGCATGGTGGAAAAGCCGGTGCCCGGCCCGGACGATCTTCTCGTCCGCATCGAGGCCGCCGGCATCTGCGGCACGGATCGCCACCTCTTCCACGGCGAGTTCCCCTGCCGGCCGCCGGTGACGCTCGGCCATGAATTCTCCGGCATCGTCGAAGTCACCGGCAAGGACGTCATCGGTTTCCGCCCCGGCATGCGCATCACCGGCGACCCGAACATCCATTGCGGCCGCTGTTCACAATGCCGGCGCGGCCGCGTCAATCTGTGCGAGTCCCTGCAGGCGATCGGCATCCACCGCGACGGCGGCTTTGCCGACTATGTGCTGGTGCCGCAAAAGCAGGCCTATCAACTGCCGCTCTCGCTGCCGCCGGAACACGGCGCGTTCTGCGAGCCACTCGCCTGCTGCCTGCATGGCACCGACATGGCCGACATCAAGCCCGGCAGCACCGTCGTGGTTCTGGGCGGCGGGGTGATCGGCATGCTGGCCGTACAGCTCGCCCGCCTCGCCGGAGCAACCACGGTCGTCCTCGTCACCCGCCAGGCCGTGCGCCGGAAACTCGCCGGGGAGATCGGCGCCGCCCAAACCTTCGACCCGGCTGCGGGAAACACCATCGAGGGCATAGCCGGCAAGGACGGCCTGCTGCCCGGCGGCGCAGACGTCGTCATCGAATGCGCGGGCGTGGCCGAGACCATCGCCGAAGCGCCGAAGCTTGCCCGCAACGGCGGCACGGTCGTCATCCTCGGCGTGCTGCCGCAGGGCGAAAAGGTGGAATTCGAGCCCTTCGACCTGCTGTTCCGCGAGGTCAGGATCCTCACCTCCTTCCTCAATCCCTTCACCCATGGCCGCGCCGCGGCCCTGATCGCCTCCGGCACGATAAAGGTCGACTGCCTCGTCTCCCGCCGCATCGGCCTCGATGAGCTGCCGGACGCCATCGCCAACCCGCCGCGGCCGGGCGAGGTGAAGGTGCTGGTCATGCCGGGCCTGCAAGCCTAGCTCAGCCCCTCCTCGGCCACCGTCGCGGCCAGCCAGGCGGAAAAGGCGGCCATGGCGGGGCTGAGGCTGCGCGATTGCAGTCGGGTGAGCCAGTAGCTGCCGAGCGCAAGGCTGGTCTCGAACGGCTGGACGACGGCGCCGGCCGCCAGAAGGCGTGAGAACATCAGCGGCGGGGCAAGACCGACGCCGGCCCCCTGCAGTACGGCCTCCATCATGGCAAGCGACGTGTCGAAGACGATCGCATTCTGCGGCGGCGGCGTACGCGGCAGGCCGGCAGCCTCGAACCAGCGGGTCCACTCGTCGCGGCGGTAGGAGCGCAGCAGCGTCAGACCGAGAAGATCGGCAGGCTCCCTGAGAGCGCGGGCGACGGCCGGAATGGCAAGCACAGAGAGCGGCGCATCGAAGAGGCGCACCGCATCCGTGCCGTGCCAGGCGCCGGTACCGAAGCGGATGGCGAAGTCGAGCCCTTCGGCGGCAAGGTCGACCCGGTTGTTGTTGGTGGACAGCCGCACCTCCACGAAGGGATGGCGCTCGCGGAACGCCGCAAGGCGCGGCAGGAGCCAGCCGACAGCGAAGGTGCCGACGGCCCCGACCGTCAGGATTTCGCGCACATGGCCGCCGCGAAACCGCTCCACCGCATCGGCCATTCGGTCGAAACTGTCACGCAGCACCGGCAGCAGGCTCTCCCCCTCCGCCGTGATCATCAGCCCGCGCGGAAGGCGCTTGAAGAGCACGACGTTCAGCTGCTCCTCCAGGTTCTTGACCTGGTGGCTGACGGCGGCCTGCGTGACATTCAGCTCGATCGCGGCCCGTGTGAACGAGAGATGGCGGGCAGAAGCCTCGAAGGCGCGGAAGGCGTTCAACGGCAGATATGGCCGAACCATGGCGAAGCCCCAGTTTTCCTAATGGCTGAGACCAGTATTGATCTTTTGCAAGCCCATCAAGACATTGCTATCCAGAATGCACAAGCCCTTCAAAATTCGAGGAAAACGTGATGAACATGCGTCTTTTCGCGGCCGGTATCCTGCTGGCCGCAGGCTTCGGCGCGCCGGCCGAGGCCCGCATTATTTGTACAATCGTCGCCGATGCGGTGAATGATGAGGTCATCCTGGAAAAAGGGGACTGCGAGAGCCGCGTGACACCCGCCTCCACCTTCAAGATACCGCTCGCCGTGATGGGCTACGATTCCGGCTTCCTGGAAGATGCGAACGAGCCGGTCCTGCCCTTCATGAAGGGTTATCCGGACTGGGGCGGCGATGCCTGGCGCCAGCCGGCGACGCCCAAGCGCTGGATGGAATTTTCCATCGTCTGGTTTTCGCAGCGCATAACCGAGTTCCTCGGCCACGAGCAACTGCGCGACTATGCCGATGCCTTCGGCTACGGCAATGCCGACATGACGGGCGACCCGGGCAAGGACAACGGGCTGGAACGCGCCTGGATCGCCTCCTCGCTGAAGATCTCGCCGCGCGAGCAGGTGGCGTTCCTGAAGAAACTGGTGAACCATGAACTGCCGGTCTCCGCCGATGCCATGGACCGGGCGATGGAAGTCCTGGAGCGGCGCGACCTTGCGGACGGCTGGGGCGCGCAGGGCAAGACGGGCATGGCCTATCCCCGCAAGGCCGACGGCAATCTCGACTATGCCCGGCCGTGGGGCTGGTATGTCGGCTGGGCCCGCCGCGACGACCGCACCGTCGTCTTCGCCCGGCTGATACAGGACGAAAAGAAGCTGGAACCACGCACGAGCCTGCGTGCGCGGGACAGCGTCCTCAAGGAGTTGCCGGAACTTCTTGCGACGGACTGAATGGGCAGGTAGAGACAGCACGCAACTCAGCGTGGGGGAACCATCCCGAGCCCCTTGCGGGCGAGGCCGGAGAGGTTGAGCACCAGCTTGCGGCGGAACACCGGCGAGGCACCCACGACGCGCAGCACAAGATTACGCAGAATACGGCCGGCGAGGCTGCGCACGGTCGCGATCCGCGTCAATCGGCCGGCAAGCTCCAGGACCTCCACCGCGGCCGGGCGGCGCTTTTCTTCATAAAGGTCGAGCGTCGCTTCCGGCGCCTTGCCGAGAAGGACGTCGGCAAGCAGGCGGCCGAGCACGACGGCATCGACAAGCCCCGTGTTCATGCCCTGCCCGCCGGCCGGGCTGTGCACATGGGCGGCATCGCCCATGACGAAGAACGGGCCGGACCGGTACCGCGCGGCGACGCGGTGGTGCACGCGGAAGCGCGAACTCCACAGAACATCCCGCACGCGGCCCGGAACCTTGCGCGGGCCGCGGGCATCGAGCAGCGCCTGCACGAAAGCCGCATCCGGCGCTTCGGGCGCGTCCCCGACAGGCGCCACGATGCGATAACGGTGTCCCGGCAGCGGCACGACCACGCCCATGCCCTCCGGCGAGAAGAACAGCGTCACCTCCGCACTGAGAGGCCAGTCCATATGGACATCGGCAAGCACGAAGGAACCGGCGTAGCTCTCGCCGTCGAAGGCGATGCCCGCAGCTTCGCGCACGACGCTGTGCATACCGTCGCCGCCGACGACATAGCGGGCGCGGATGGTCCGCGGCCCCTCTGGCGTATCGACGTGAGCCACCGCCCCGGTCGCATCGCGCTCGATACTCGTCGCCGTAATGCCACGCAGAACGGTGCCGCCGAGGCTCGCCAGCCGGTCGGCAAGGATCGCCTCGGTCTCGTCCTGCGGGATCATCAGGATCTGGGCGTAGCGCGACGGCAACGTGGAGAAGTCGAGTTCCAGCAGCGCCTTGTCGTGGTCGCGCAGGGCGAAGCGGGTGAGCTGCAAGCCACGGCGCTCCAGCGCGTCCGTGACACCGAGCCGCTCCAGAACCTCCAGCGTGTGGGCATGGATGACAGCGGCACGCGAGGTATTCTGACCGGCGGCAAGACGGTCGATGATGACAGGCCGCAGGCCTGCCTGTTGCAGGGTAGCGGCCAGCGCAAGGCCGGTCGGCCCTGCCCCGACAATCAGCACATCGGTTTCCTGCGGCACCATGGTTCACGCTCCATAGAAATCAACATACGTTGACTTTTATGTCGGGCGCTTGAATTTGTCAACATGCGTTGGCATTTTCACACCATGACCGATTCTCCCGTGAAGAAAACGAAGTCCGACCGTACGCGCGAGGCCATTCTGGAGGCCGCGCGCCTGCTCTTCGCGCAAAAGGGCTACGACGGCACGACCGTACGCGACATCGCCGCCGCCGCCGCGATCGACCCGGCCATGGTGATCCGCTACTTCGGCGGAAAAGACGCCCTGTTTGCGCGCGCGGCCGATCTCGATCTCCGGCTGCCCGATCTCTCCGCCCTTCCCCGCAACGCGGTAGGCGAGGCGCTGGTCCGACACTTCCTCACCGTATGGGAAGGCGACGGAGGCACCACCGCCCTGCCGATCGCTCTGCGCTCGGCCGCATCGAACGAGCTGGCCGCCGCGCGGCTGCACGAGATTTTCGCAACCCAGGTCGCCCCCGCCATCGCACGGCTGGCCGGACCGGACACGCCCGCCGTCGCCGGTCTGGTGGCAACCCAGATCCTCGGCCTCGCCTTCACCCGCTACGTGCTGAAGCTCCCCCCCGTCGTGGCGCTGCCGCACACGCGGCTGGTCGCGGAGGTTGGCCGCTCGATCCAGGCCTATATCGACGGCGCGCGCGCCTGAGGCTGCCCGTGCGGCGGGCCAGCATATTTCCTGTCGATTGCTCCATTTTCGGGGTTCCGCTCGCCCGCGCATTTGCCTATAAGCCGCTTCTAGCCTTGAAAGACCATTTTTGCGCGCCCGGCCCGGTGAACCCATCGCCATGCCGGTTTTTCGCGCACGCGGCCGAAGCGAAGAGAACGGATAAAGAGATGCCCAAGCGCCAAGATTTGAAATCGATCCTCATCATCGGCGCGGGGCCGATCGTCATCGGTCAGGCCTGCGAATTCGACTATTCCGGCACCCAGGCCTGCAAGGCGCTGAAGGAGGAAGGCTACCGCGTCATCCTCGTCAACTCCAATCCGGCGACGATCATGACCGACCCAGGTCTTGCCGACGCCACCTATGTCGAGCCGATCCCCCCCGAGGTCGTCGCCAAGATCATCGCCAAGGAGCGTCCGGACGCGCTTCTGCCGACGATGGGCGGCCAGACGGCGCTCAACACCGCCCTCTCGCTCAAGCGCATGGGCGTGCTCGACCGCTATAATGTGGAGATGATCGGCGCCAAGCCCGCCGCCATCGACATGGCCGAGGACCGGGCCCTCTTCCGCGAAGCCATGGCCCGCATCGGCCTCGAAACCCCGCGCTCGCTGCTCGCCAACGCCACCGAGATCAAGGATCAGGACCGCAAGGTTCATGAGGCCGAGCGCGCCAAGCTGAAAGCCGAGCTTTCCGGCGACGCCCTCGACAAGGCGCTGGACGAGCTGGAAAACCAGTGGAACCTTGGCGAGACCGACCGCAAGCAGCGCTACATGAGCCACGCCATGGCGATCGGCGCGCAGGCGCTCGACGTCATCGGCCTGCCCGCCATCATCCGCCCGTCCTTCACGCTCGGCGGCACCGGCGGCGGCATCGCCTACAACCGCTCGGAATTCTTCGAGATCGTCAATTCCGGCCTCGACGCCTCGCCGACGACGGAAGTGCTGATCGAAGAGTCCGTTCTCGGCTGGAAGGAATATGAGATGGAGGTCGTCCGCGACAAGGCGGACAATTGCATCATCATCTGCTCCATCGAGAACATCGACCCGATGGGCGTGCACACCGGTGACTCGATCACTGTCGCTCCGGCCTTGACCCTGACGGACAAGGAATACCAGATCATGCGCAACGCCTCGATCGCGGTGCTGCGCGAGATCGGGGTGGAGACCGGCGGCTCGAACGTGCAGTTCGCCGTCAACCCGGCCAATGGCCGCCTCGTCGTCATCGAGATGAACCCGCGCGTCTCGCGCTCTTCCGCCCTGGCATCGAAGGCGACCGGCTTCCCGATCGCGAAAATCGCCGCAAAGCTCGCCATCGGCTACACGCTGGACGAACTGGAGAACGACATTACCGGCGGCGCGACCCCGGCCTCGTTCGAGCCGTCGATCGATTACGTGGTGACGAAGATCCCGCGTTTCGCCTTCGAGAAATTCCCCGGCGCCGAGCCGACGCTGACGACCGCGATGAAGTCGGTCGGTGAAGTCATGGCGATCGGCCGCACCTTCGCCGAATCGCTGCAGAAGGCGCTGCGCGGCCTCGAAACCGGCCTCACCGGCCTCGACGAGATCGAGATCCCCGGCCTTGGCGACGGCAACGACAAGAACGCCATCCGCGCAGCCATCTCCACGCCGACGCCGGACCGCCTGCGCATGGTGGCCCAGGCGCTGCGTCTCGGTCTGACGCTGGAAGAGGTGCACGAAGGCTCGAAGATCGACCCGTGGTTCCTCGAACAGTTCAAGGCCATCGTCGACATGGAGACCCGCATCCGCGAGCACGGCCTGCCTGAGGACGCCGAAAACCTGCGCATGCTCAAAGCCATGGGCTTCTCCGACGCGCGCCTCGCCACGCTCTCCGGCAAGCGCCCGAAGGAAGTCGCGGAACTGCGCAACGGCCTCAATGTGCGCCCGGTCTTCAAGCGCATCGACACCTGCGCCGCCGAATTCGCCTCGCCCACCGCCTACATGTACTCGACCTACGAGACGCCGTTCGCAGGCGCGACGCGCTCGGAAGCCGGCATTTCGGATCGCAAGAAGGTGGTCATCCTCGGCGGCGGCCCGAACCGCATCGGCCAGGGCATCGAGTTCGACTATTGCTGCTGCCACGCCGCCTTCGCGCTGAAGGATGCCGGCTATGAAGCGATCATGGTCAACTGCAACCCGGAAACCGTCTCGACCGACTACGACACATCAGATCGCCTCTATTTCGAGCCGCTGACGGCCGAAGACGTCATCGAGATCCTGAAGGCCGAGCAGACCAACGGCGAAGTCGTCGGCGTCATCGTGCAGTTCGGCGGCCAGACGCCGCTGAAACTTGCCGAGGCCCTGGAAAAGAACGGCATCCCGATCCTCGGCACCGCGCCTGACATGATCGACCTTGCCGAAGACCGCGACCGCTTCCAGAAGCTCCTTCAGAAGCTGGACCTTGCCCAGCCGAACAACGGCATCGCCTATTCCGTCGAACAGGCGCGCCTGATCGCCGGCGAAATCGGCTTCCCGCTGGTCGTACGCCCGTCCTACGTGCTCGGCGGCCGCGCCATGCAGATCATCCATTCGGAATCGATGCTGCAGACCTACCTGCTCGACACGGTTCCGGAACTGGTGCCTGAGGACATCAAGCAGCGCTATCCGAACGACAAGACCGGCCAGATCAACACGCTGCTCGGCAAGAATCCGCTGCTCTTCGACAGCTACCTGTCGAACGCGGTGGAAGTGGATGTGGACGCGCTCTGCGACGGCAAGGACGTCTTCGTCTCCGGCATCATGGAGCATATCGAGGAAGCCGGCATCCATTCGGGCGACTCGGCCTGCTCGCTGCCGGTGCACACGCTCTCCAACGAGATCGTCGACGAGCTGGAGCGCCAGACGAAGGCGCTGGCCAAGGCGCTGAATGTCGGCGGTCTGATGAACGTGCAGTACGCCATCAAGGACGGCACGATCTACGTTCTCGAAGTGAACCCGCGTGCCTCGCGCACCGTGCCCTTCGTCGCCAAGACCATCGGCGCACCGATCGCCAAGATCGCTGCCCGCGTCATGGCCGGCGAAACGCTCGACGCCGCCATCGCCGCCTATGGCGAGAAGCCGGATCCGCGCAACCTGAAGCACATCGCCGTCAAGGAAGCCGTCTTCCCCTTCGCCCGCTTCCCGGGCGTCGACACGCTGCTCGGCCCGGAAATGCGCTCGACCGGCGAGGTCATCGGCCTCGACACGGATTTCGCGCTGGCCTTCGCCAAATCCCAGCTCGGCGCCGGCGTCGACCTGCCGCGTGAAGGCACGGTCTTCGTATCGGTGCGGGACGGCGACAAGGAGCGCGTGCTCGGCACCGTGCGCCTTCTGACGGAGATCGGCTTCAAGGTGATGGCGACCTCGGGCACCGCCCGCTTCCTCCGCGAAAACGGCATCGAGGCGGTCAAGGTCAACAAGGTGCAGGAAGGCCGTCCGCATGTCGAAGACGCCATCCGCAACCGCCAGGTCCAGCTCGTCATCAACACGACGGACAGCAACAAGGCGATCTCGGATTCGAAGTCGCTGCGCCGCGCCGCGCTGATGCAGAAGGTGCCCTACTACACCACCATGGCCGGCGCCGACGCCGCCGCCAAGGCGATCAAGGCCCTGAAGCAGGGCCAGCTGGAAGTACGGCCGCTTCAGGCCTATTTCTGAGAAAGACCCTTTCTCCACAGGATCGCAGAAGCCGGGCGCCCGTCGCCCGGCTTTTGTTTTCCGCCTGTCCTCCCTACCTCGGGGCCACACGTCATCCGAGAGATCGACGACACACCTGCAACGGATGTTTGCTCGACCAATTGTGGGCGGAGGCCGGCCTGCGGCGAAAAAACTGGCTTTCGGACGACTCAATCTGTTATAAGGGTCGTTCAATTGCTTTCGACGGTTCCGGAGAATCTTCTCTGGAGACCGTTTTCTTTTTGCGTTCGCGCAGGCGATAGCTTGGGCGGCGCGGGCTGAAGGACAAGATAAAATGGTTGAAAAGGTACCGATGACTCAGGGCGGTTTCGTCAAGCTGCAGGAAGAACTGCGCTGGCGTCAGCAGGAAGAGCGTCCGCGAATCATCGAGGCGATTGCCGAGGCACGCGCCCATGGCGACCTGTCGGAAAATGCCGAGTACCACGCTGCCAAGGAAGCCCAGAGCCACAATGAAGGCCGCATCACGGAGCTCGAAGACTTCGTCGCGCGCGCCGAGGTGATCGACCTCTCCAAGATGTCCGGATCCAAGATCAAGTTCGGCGCCAAGGTGAAGCTTGTCGACGAGGACACCGAGGAAGAGAAGGTCTACCAGATCGTCGGCGACCAGGAAGCCGACGTGAAGCAGGGCCGCATCTCCATCTCCTCGCCAATCGCCCGTGCGCTGATCGGCAAGGAAGTCGGCGATTCGATCGAGGTGAACGCGCCGGGTGGCTCCAAGGCCTACGAGATCCTCGCCGTCACCTGGGGGTGATGGACAAGGGAGCCCCATGCTTTCCACAGGCAAGAACGGCACCGGCCCGACGGTGGTCAAGGTCATGGATCGGGTTAACCGGACCCATGGCATAAGTCCCCTCGCCCGGCAGGTGCCGTCCGGTTTCTCCGCATCGCGCGGCCTCGTCTTCACCTTCGATCCCGAGGCGCGCAACTACGACTGGCTGGCGGTCTACGAGAACCTGCCGTCGGCCGGCAACGAGCGTCGCTCGATGCGGGTGGAAGATCTCGCCTGCGCACCCGAAAACACCATCCTCTTCACCACCGAGCCGTCGGGCATCAAGATCTACGGCCGCGCTTTCACGCGGCAGTTCGGCCATGTGGTAACGAGCCAGGAACCCTTTGCGCTCCGCCATCCCGGCCGCATCTGGAGCCAGGCGGGCCTGCGCTGGTTCTATGGCGAAGGCAGCCGTCATCTGGTGACCGCCGACGAGATTGCCGGCCATTTTCCGGAAAAGACCAAGGTCATCGGCACGGTCTGCTCGACCAAGCGGCAGGGTCATACGCTGCACCGGCTGCGTTATGATTTCACGCAGGCCATGGCCGCCCGCATGCCCGATCTCGACGTCTTCGGCCGTGGCCATAGGCCGGTCGACGACAAGGCGGAATCGATCGATCCCTACAAGTACCACATCGCCATCGAGAACCACCTCGCCCCGCACCATTTCACGGAAAAGCTGGCCGACCCCTTTCTGGGCCTGTCGCTGCCTTTCTATTTCGGTGCACCGAACGCCGCCGACTATTTTCCGGCCGAGAGCTTCATCGCCATCGACATCCGCAAGCCGGACGAGGCCTGGCGCATCATGCGCGAGGCGATCGACAACAACGAATATGAAAAGCGGCTGCCCGCCATCCGCGAAGCGCGGCGGCGTGTGCTGGAAGACCACAACCTCGTCGCATTGATCGCCGATGTGGTGGAGAAGAACGGCACCCGTCCGAAGGGCGAAGGCAAGGCCGTACTGAAAAGCCAGCGGGCCGCCCGGCAGGGTCATCCGTTGCTGACGGCCGGCGATTTCGTCTTCCGCGAGGCGCTGCACTTGAAAAATCGCATTGCCGGGCTGCTGGCACGCTAGAGTATCTTCCAGCATTTCCGGACGCATAACCGCTAGACGCTTTTGCCGGAATTGCTTCAAAACCCGCATTCATCCTGGAGAACAGACGTGTCCAAGAAACCGGTGGCTTTGATAACGGGTGTGACGGGCCAGGACGGCGCCTATCTGGCGCAGCTGCTGCTCGACAAGGGCTACATCGTGCATGGCATCAAGCGGCGGTCCTCCTCGTTCAACACGGGCCGCATCGAGCACATCTACGAGGATCCGCACGAGCCGGACCCGCAGCTTTTCCTGCACTACGGCGACATGACGGACGCGACGAATCTCGTGCGCATCGTCCAGCAGACCCAGCCGGACGAGATCTACAACCTTGCCGCCCAGAGCCATGTGCAGGTGAGCTTCGAGACGCCGGAATATACCGCCAATGCCGACGCCATCGGCACGCTGCGCATGCTGGAAGCGATCCGCATCCTCGGCCTCGAGAAGAAGACGCGCTTCTACCAGGCGTCCACGTCGGAACTCTACGGCAAGGTGCAGGAGGTTCCCCAGAGCGAGACGACACCCTTCTATCCCCGCTCACCCTATGCCGCGGCAAAGCTCTATGCCTACTGGATCGTCGTCAACTATCGCGAAGCCTACGGCATGCATGCCTCGAACGGTATCCTTTTCAACCATGAAAGCCCACTGCGCGGCGAGACCTTCGTGACACGCAAGATCACCCGCGCCGTCGCCGCCATCACGCTCGGCCAGCAGGACCAGCTCTTCCTCGGCAATCTCGACGCCAAGCGCGACTGGGGGCATGCGAAGGAATATGTGCGCGGCATGTGGTTGATGCTGCAGCAGGCGAAGGCCGACGATTATGTGCTGGCGACGGGCGAGACGACCACCGTGCGCCAGTTTGCCGAATGGTCCTTCGCCGAAGCCGGCATCGCCATCCGCTGGGAGGGCGTGGGCGTCGATGAGAAGGGTTATGATGCGGCGACGGGCAAGCAGCTCGTCTCCATCGACCCGCGCTACTTCCGCCCGACGGAAGTCGATCTCCTGCTCGGCGATCCCTCGAAGGCCGAGCGGGTGCTCGGCTGGCGTCATGAAACGGGCGCGCACGAGCTTGCCCGCGAAATGGTGCGGGAAGACCTGAAGCTCATGCAGAGAAACTATGCGGAAAAGGGCCGTCTCTGAATGTACGACCTTGCAGGAAAACGCGTCTTCGTCGCCGGACATCGCGGCATGGTCGGCAGCGCCGTCGCCAAGCGGCTGGCGGCGGAGAACTGCACGGTGCTGACCGCGCCGCGCGACACGGTGGACCTCGAGCGGCAGGCGGACGTCGAGCGCTTCTTCGCGACGGAGCGGCCGCAGGCCGTGGTGATGGCGGCGGCGAAGGTCGGCGGCATCCTTGCCAATGACCGCGAGCCCGTGGAGTTCCTCCAGCGCAATCTCGCGATGGAGATGAACGTCATCAAGTCGGCGCACGAGGCCGGGGTCGAGAAGCTGCTCTTCCTCGGCTCAAGCTGCATCTATCCGAAATTCGCCGACCAGCCGATCACCGAGAGCGCACTTTTGACCGGCGCGCTGGAGCCGACCAACGAATGGTATGCCATCGCCAAGATCGCCGGCATCAAGCTCTGCCAGGCCTATATGAAGCAGCACGGCGCCCGCTTCATCTCGGCCATGCCCACCAATCTCTACGGCCCGAACGACAATTTCGACCTCAAGACCAGCCATGTGCTGCCGGCGCTGATTCGCAAGGCGCATGAGGCGAAACTGGCCGGCCTGGACCATGTGACGATCTGGGGCACCGGATCGCCGCGCCGCGAGTTCCTGTTCAGCGAGGACTGCGCCGATGCGCTGATCTTCCTGCTCAAGAATTACGAGGACTACGAACACGTCAATGTCGGTTCTGGCGAGGACATCGCCATTCTCGACCTCATGCGGCTCGTCGCCGAGGTCGTCGGCTTCAAGGGGCGGATCGAGACCGATCCCTCCAAACCGGATGGGACGCCGCGCAAGCTGATGTCGAACGCCAAGCTGGCGGCGATGGGTTGGAAGCCCGCCACGGAACTTCGCGACGGAATTGCCCGCGCCTACCGCTGGTACCTCGATACCCTCAAGCAATAGAAAGGCACGGCATCAGAAATCGGGAACGTCGTGCGTCTCAGCGCCAGTTCTCGTCGATCCAGCGCGTCGGCCGGACATGCTTGTAGGCCTTCTTCCACCAGGCCGAGACCGGCCATTGCCCGATTACGGCCTCGTCGGGATCGGGCTTGCCGGTGAAGGCAACGATGCGCGTGCCTGAGGGAAGCGGCACGTCCTTGAAGAAGTTCAGCGGCCAGCGCGGCAAGAGCGTGTGTTTGAAACTGACGCACCACTCGGCCGGCCAGTAGGTCATGTTTTCGGCGGCGGCGGAAACGTAGCGCTGCGAAATCGTGTGCTTGTTGACCTTGGCGTCGGGGTCGCGGATGAAGTCGTCATACACATGCGTGTTGGTGCCGACCGTCCAGCGGTAGACCGAAGTGTTGCCGATGCCCTGGCCGAGCTGCGTCCAGTTTTCCGCAATGCAGAATTTGCCGGGCGCATAATCGAAGAAATCGTCGAGCGGCCCGGTGATGACCACGTCGAGATCGACGAACAGCACGTCGCCCTCAAGGTCGGCCAGCGGCGCCTGCCACAGCGAGATCTTGCGCCACGGCTTCCAGGCGACGCGCTCGGGAATGGTGATCGGCGGCAGCGGGAAGACGGAGACCGCGGGATCGATGCCTCCGGCATCTTCCGTGAAGCAGACGAGCCGCGTCGGACGAACCGTATTGCGCTTGATCATGGACCACAGGCGGTTGACGTAATCCGCCGGATAGCGCGTGCCCCATTTCATGCATACGATCGTCTGCATCCGCATCATCTCCACTGGAACGCGCCGATTGCGCGCCGGCGCCTCCATAGACCATATCGGTCGGCGGTGATAGGAGTTCCGCGACCGCGCCGCATTTTCGAGCCCCAGCACCCCATGAACATTCTCATCCTCACGCAATGCTTTCCCCCTGTCGTCGGCGGGATCGAGAACATGATGGGCTCGATGGCGCTTGCCTTGCAGGAGGGCGGCCATGCCGTCACCGTGCTGGCCGACGGCAAGCCCGATGCTTCCGACAAGGAACGTCCCTACGGACTGGCCCGATTCTCCGGATGGAAACCGCTGCGGCGCTGGCGCAAGGCGCGGGAGGCTGCGCGCCTCGTGCGCGCCGGCGCCTATGACCGAATTATCGCCGATACCTGGAAAAGCGTGGAAAACCTGGGTGTGGACACCGTTCCGGTCACCGTGCTCGCCCATGGCATGGAATTTCCTGCCGCCCCCACCCCGCGCAAGGCGCAGCGCATCCAGGCGGCGATGGCCAAGGCGAAGGACGTCATCGCCAATTCCAGCTTCACCGCCGGCCTTGCCGCGCCCTATGTGGCGGCTGGCCGGCTGCGCACCGTCACCCCCACCGTGCCGGCACAGGCTCCGGCCGATCCCGACCGGCTGGCGGCACTACGGACAGCCCATGGCGACGGACTGCAGGTCGTGACGCTCTGCCGGCTGGAGCCGCGCAAGGGCGTGGACCGGCTCATCGAGGCCGTCGCGGCGCTGCACCCGGCCTATCCCGGCCTGACCCTGCACGTCGCCGGCGACGGCGCGGACCGCGCCCGGCTCGAAGCCCTCGCCAGGGACGCTGGCATCGCCGGCGCCGTCATCTTCCACGGCCGCGTATCGGATACGGAAAAGGCGGCTCTTCTGGAACTCGCCGACGTCTTCGCCATGCCGGCGCGCCGCGAGGGCAATTCCGTCGAGGGATTCGGCCTCGTCTATCTGGAAGCCGCCTGGTACGGCGCCCCCGGCCTTGCCGGCCGCGAGGGTGGCGCGGCGGATGCCGTGCTCGACGGCAAGACAGGCCTTCTGTGCGACGGCGCCGATACGGCATCCGTGACGGCAACGCTGGACAGGCTCCTCGGTGACCGCGACCTCCGGCTCCGGCTCGGCGAAAGCGCCCGTCGGCACGCCCGTGAGCAGACCTGGCAGCACAAGATCGGGGACTTCCTGACGCCTCCGCAGCAGGGCACGGCGACCGCCGGACCGCGCATCCTCCAACTCCTTCCCGCGCTCGGCGACGGTGGCGTGGAACGCAGCGCCGTGGAGATGGCCGGCCATCTCGGCGAACTCGGCCTGCCGAACTGGATCGCCAGCGCGGGCGGCCCGCTCGTCGCCGCGGCAGAAGCCGCAGGCGCCCGGCACGTCACGCTGCCGGTCGGAAAGAAATCACTCTTTTCCGCCGTTTCCGCCGCACGGGCCGTCGCGCGGCTGGTCGATGCCGAGGGCATCGACATCATCCATGCCCGCAGCCGCGTACCGGCCTGGGTCGGTCTCCTCGCCTGCCGCCTGGCACGACGGCCGGTGCGTTTCCTGACGACCTTCCACGGTGTCTACAGCCACGGCAACGCCCTCAAGCGTTTCTACAACAGCGCCATGTTGCGCGCGCCGCTGGTCATCGCAAATTCGCAGTTCATCCGCGACCACATCGTCGCCGTCTACGGCTTCCCGCTGGAGCGCGTGATCGTCGCCCCGCGCGGCGTCGAGCCCGATCTCTTCGATCCCGTACGCATTCCGGCCGAAACACGCAGCACCCTGCGCCGTGAACTCGGCGCCACGGAGCATGGCCCGCTGGTGGTGATGGTCGGCCGCGTGACGCGGTGGAAGGGCCATGCCGTTCTACTGGAGGCCGCCGCACGCCTCGACCGTCCCGACCTTCGCCTCGCCTTCGTCGGCGGCGGCTCGGAGGCGCTCGTTGCAGAGCTTCAGCGCGACATGGCACGCCTCGGCCTTGACGGCCGCGTCACCTTCACCGGCAGCCGACGGGATATCCCCGCCGTCCTCGCCGCCGCAGATCTCGCGGTCTCGGCTTCGACCGACCCGGAAGCCTTCGGCCGTGCCGCGATCGAAGCGCAGGCGATGGGCACGCCCGTCATCGCGACCGATCACGGCGGCAGCCGGGAGACGGTTCTGCCCGGCAGGACCGGCTGGCTGGTGCCGCCCGGCGACGTCGCAGCGCTTGCCGCCGCGCTGGGCGACGCGCTTGCCGATCCGGATCGCCTGAAAACCATGGGTGCGAACGGCCGGGCACATGTGCTTGCCAACTTCACCACCCGGCAGATGCTCGAAAAGGAATATTCCGCCTATGAGCGGCTGATGGCGGTGGAGCCGCGGCGCTGACATGGCGAAGAGCGCCCCTCCCGTCGTCTGGGTCCTGACGGACGGCAAGGCCGGCGACGAACAGCCGCTGATCGGTCTCGCTGAGGCCATGGAGACGGAACCTCTCCTGCGGCGGGTGGCACCGCGGCGTGCCTATACCTGGCTGATGCCCTGGGGACCGATCGACCCGAAGGATGCACCGGCCAAGGCCGGCTCGCCGCTCGCTCCGCCCTTTCCGGATATCTGCCTTGCCACGGGCCGGCGGGCGGTACCCTATCTGCGCCGGCTGAAGGCGCTTTCTCCTTCGACCTTCTGCGTGCTCTTCAAGGATCCCCGGACCCGGTCGCACGGCGCGGACCTGCTCATCGTGCAGCAGCACGACGCGCCGCGCGGCAGCAATGTCCTTGTCGTCACCACCGCCCCCAACAGGCTTCTGCCGGAGCGACTGGCAGAGGCGCATGCCGCCTTTGCAGACATCCTCGCCCCCCTGCCCGTGCCACGGATCGCGGTGCTCGTCGGCGGCGACGGCCGACATCATCGTTTCACCGATGCCGATATCAACCGCTTCCTTGGTGGCCTTCATGCAAAATTGGAAGACGGCTGTGGACTGATGATAACCACTTCGCGTCGCACGCCAGCCCCGCTCGCCAAGGCCTTGGCGGGACTCGGCAATCGCCCCGGCGTGCATCTCTGGGATGGAACGGGGAAAAACCCGCTGCTCGCCTACCTCGCCTGGGCCGACGAGATCGTCGTCACGGCCGATTCGACCAACATGATCGGGGAAGCAGCCGCGCTCGGCGTGCCCGTACAGCTCTTCTACCCGTCCGGCGGCCATCCGAAGATCGCCAGCCTGATCGCCGCCCTGTCGCAGGAAACCGTCATCGGCCGGTTTCCGGAGGCGCCCGCCCACGGCCGTGGCAACCCGGTCAATTCGACATCGGGGCTGGCGGAGGAGATCCTGAAACAGTGGAGACTGTCTAAAGCTCGACCAACCCGACCTTCTTGACCTGGCGGATCGTCAGCATGGTGCGCACGGTATCGACCTGCGCATTGGCGGTCAGTTCCTCGATGACGAAGTCCTGGAAGCGCGTGAGGTTTTCGGCAACGCAGTGCAGAAGGAAATCGCTGTCGCCGGAGACCATCCAGGCCTGGCGTACCATCGGCCATTCGCCGGTGGCGGCCGCAAAGGCCTTGAGATTCGCCTCCGACTGGTGCTTGAGCCCGACCATGCAGAAGGCGACAAGATCATAACCGAGCGCCGGAGCATTCAACATCGCGGTGTAACCCTCGATGATGCCCGCCTCCTCCAGCTTGCGCACGCGGCGTAGACAGGGCGGCGCGGAGATGCCGGCACGGGCGGCAAGCTCCACATTGGTCATCCGGCCATCGGCCTGAAGCTCCTTCAGGATACGGATGTCGATGGCGTCGAGTTCTGCACGAAACATGGGAATTATTGAAACCTTTCAGGGAGGCGACCGGAAGTGATCCGAATCGCCGTATCAGCGCAACATTGTTACCGCAAACGGCACAAATATGTCACGCGCCTTCGCTTGTCTGTTGGCAAAGCCCCGCATGCTCTTGAAACTCATGGCGCTCCCTTCATAAATGAAGATCGAACAACGACACGCCGGCCGGACCCGAGCGCGCCATTCGCGCGGGGAATGGCCCATTGGGGTTAAAACCCCGGAAGGAACGACCATGTCCACCCGCCACGTCAAGGTACTGATCATCGGCTCCGGCCCCGCCGGCTACACCGCCGCCATCTATACCGCCCGCGCCATGCTGGAGCCGGTGCTGATCGCCGGCATGGAACAGGGTGGCCAGCTGATGATCACCACGGATGTGGAAAACTATCCGGGTTATGCCGATCCGGTACAGGGCCCGTGGATGATGGAGCAGATGCTCAAGCAGGCCCAGCATGTCGGCGCCGAGATCGTCAACGACCTCGTCACGAACGTCGATCTCGACGTGCGCCCCTTCCGCATCTCCACCGACAGCGGCACCGAATGGACCGCCGACGCGCTGATCATCGCGACGGGCGCCAAGGCCAAGTGGCTTGGCATCGATACCGAACACAAGTTCATGGGTTTCGGCGTCTCGGCCTGCGCCACCTGCGACGGGTTCTTCTATCGCAACAAGGACGTCATCGTGGTCGGCGGCGGCAATTCGGCCGTGGAGGAAGCGCTCTATCTCTCCAACCTCGCCAAGACCGTGACGGTCGTGCACCGCCGCGACAGTTTCCGCGCGGAAAAGATTCTCCAGGAGCGGCTGTTCGCCAAGGAGAATGTCAAGATCGTCTGGGACCACGAGGTCGTCGAATATCTCGGTGCCGATCCGAAGCCGCCGATGCCCGCTTCCGTCAACGGCGTGAAGCTGCGCAACGTCAAGACCGGCGAAACGCGCGACATGGTGACGGACGGCGTGTTCGTGGCGATCGGCCACGCGCCGGCGGTCGAGCTCTTCAAGGGCAAGCTGCGCCAGAAGCCGAACGGCTATCTGTGGACGGCGTCCGATTCCACGGCGACGGACGTGCCGGGCGTTTTTGCCGCAGGCGACGTCACCGACGACATCTATCGCCAGGCAGTTACGGCTGCCGGCATGGGTTGCATGGCAGCCCTCGAAACCGAAAAATACCTTGCAGGTCATATGCCTGTCGCAATTGCGGCCGAGTAGAAGCCGCCAACAAAGGGCGGCGGGATAGCCCGACCGCCCGCGTGGGAACAGTTGAATCAGCGACCGGGCGGGAAGCACGCGCTCCCCGCCACAAAGACATATGGGGGATAGAATGCCACTCGATTGGGACAAGCTGCGGATTTTCCACGCCGCGGCCGAGGCCGGCTCGTTTACGCACGCCGCAGACAAGCTGCACCTTTCTCAATCGGCCATCAGCCGTCAGGTGAGCGCGCTGGAGCAGGATGTCGGCATCAAGCTCTTCCACCGCCACGCCCGCGGCCTTATCCTCACCGAGCAGGGCGAGATCCTCTATCGCACCGCGCACGACGTGCTGATGAAGCTCGAAAGCGTGCGCGTACAGCTGACGGAAAACACGGAAAAGCCAAGCGGCAAGCTGCGCATCACCACCACGGTCGGCCTCGGCCAGGGATGGCTGACCGACAAGGTGCAGGAATTCCTCGCGCTTTATCCCGACATGCAGGTGCAGCTCATCCTCGACAATGAGGAGCTGGACGTGAACATGCGCCATGCCGACTGCGCCATCCGCCTTCGCGAACCGCAGCAGTCCGACCTCATCCGGCGCCGGCTCTTCACCGTGCACATGCACATTTACGCCGCCCCCTCCTACATCAACCGCTATGGCGAACCGCAGTCGATCGACGATCTCGACAACCACAAGATCATCACCTTCGGCGAGCCCGCGCCCAGCTACCTGCTCGACGTCAACTGGCTGGAGATCGCCGGCCGCGATTCCGACAATCCCCGCCCGTCCATCCTGCAGATCAACAGCCAGACCTCGATCAAGCGCGCCTGCCTGCTCGGCATCGGGGTCGCGATGCTGCCGGACTATATTGTCGGGCGCGATCCGGGCCTCATCCAGTTGCCGGTCAGCGCCGACATCCCGTCCTTCGACACTTACTTCTGCTATCCGAGCGAGATGAAGAACTCCGCAAAGCTCAAGGTTTTCAGGGATTTCATCGTCGCGAAGGCACGCAACTGGAACTTCTGAGCGAACGGATTTGCAAGGCCTGCGCCACCTGCATGGCTGGCATGCACATTAAATGATTGATGTATGCCCACAAAACCATCATATCGCACGCAGCTGATGCACTTTGGTGGCTTTTTCCTCCCAGTGCCACCGCACCAGCTGTTCCCCTCTGGAGGTTTTATTACCTTCAAAACTATAAAGGGCCCAAGTCGATCTTGCGGCCCTCTTTTTTTGCCTTCCGACAAGAGACAGCCCGCTGTTCCGGGCAGGACCGCACGCGTCTCCATGCACAGACGCCAGTGACCCGACGGCTCGAAGCAATCGTATCGAGCAGAGCAGGCCCGCCCAAGCCGTCAAAGGGCCCCTGAGCCCTCCCGACATTCCGACGATTACAAAATCTCGCTGCCCCTACCGGCGCCGGTAATTGCGCTGGCTGCGCGCTTAAAAATAGCATGCAATCTTGATTCTGATTGTGTGCGATTATTGCAATCATGTTTTCCCTTTTCGTTGGAAAACTTTCCATCACCCGCAATGAAAGCAATGCTAGACATGGAAGCGGCGCCAAAGGAGCTGGCGCCGCCAATGGTTTTTTTCCGTATATTCCTGGAATATCCTCATGTATTTCCAGATTAAATGGCAGACTTTGGCGAATATACGACAAATCCCAACCGGATTAATCAGAATTCCGGAGGGTAAAATGAGTCCGGAGGAGACAATCGTGGATTCTACACCATCATCTTCAACACAGCGCTTGGGGTCTTCGCCCCTGCCGGTCAGCGATAACCTATTCAATGAAGACATCGCCCCGATAAAGGAGCAGACATGGGGCGTATACAATCTATCCGCAATGTGGATGTCGAACGTCCATAGTGTGGCAGGGTATGTATTTGCAGCAAGCCTCTTCACCCTCGGCCTTGGTGGCTTTCAGGTTTTCGCGGCGCTCATCACCGGCATCTTGCTGATCTACGTCTTTACCAACCTCGCCGGCCGCGCCGGCCAGAAATACGGCATCGCCTTTGCAGCATTCTGCCGCCCCGCATTCGGCGTCTTCGGCGCCAACATACCGAGCATGATCAAGGCATCGACAGCGACATGCTGGTACGGCATCCAGACCTGGGTTGCCTCGACCGCACTGGTCGTGGTCACGCTGCGGCTGGCCCCCGGTGCCGCCGTGCTCAACAACGATTCCATTCTCGGAATGACCACGCTGGGATGGATCTGCTTCCTCGTCATGTGGTTCTCGCAGCTCGCCGTCTTCTACTACGGCTGGGAAGCCATCCGTAAGTTCACGGACTGGGCCGGCCCCGCGATCTACCTCGTGATGTTCGCCATGGCCGGCTGGGTCGTCTGGAAGGCAGGAGGACTGGAACATATCGACTTCAATCTCGGCTCGGAGAGCCTGAGCGGTGGGGATGCTCTCTCGGCCTGGCTGACCGCCGTCGCCCTGACGGTTGCCTGGTTTGCCGGCACCACGCTGAACTTTGCCGATTTCTCGCGCTTCATGAAATCGCGCGAGGCGATGAACCGCGCCAACTTCCTCGGCCTGCCGATCAATTTTGCCCTCTTCGCCCTCGTCACCGTCGTCACGACATCAGGCGCACTGAAGGTTTTCGGCGAGCTCATCACCGACCCCGTTCACCTGGTCGCCCGGCTCGACAGCGTCACCGCGATCGTGCTCGGCGCCCTCACCTTCATGACCGCAACCATCGCGACAAACATCGTGGCGAACTTCGTCTCGGCCGCCATGGACCTGACGAATCTTGCACCGAAATACCTGACCTTCCGGCGTGCAGGCGTTCTCGCCTCGCTCATCTCCGTCATGGTCATGCCGTGGAAGCTCTACGCCAACGCGGTCATGGTGCAGTACACGCTCGGCACGCTCGGTGCGTTTATCGGCCCGATCTTCGGCATCATCATCTGCGACTATTTCATCATCCGCAAACAATCGATCGATCTGGACAGCCTCTATACGGAAGATCCACGCGGCAAGTACTGGTACCGGAACGGCTTCAATCCGAATGCCATCCTTGCCCTGGTGCTCGCCGGCATCTTCGCCCTCTCGATCTCCCAGCTCGCCCTCTTCGCGAGCGTGGCCGCCTACTCCTGGTTCTTCGGTGCCTTTGCCGGCGGCATTCTCCACTATGCCTTCTCCGGCCGGAAGGAGCGGACGGCGTGAGCGACGATCCCCATTCCACCCATCGACTGTGGATGGAGGCGGCCCTTGCGGAGGCGCGCGACGGCGTCGCTTCCGGCGGTATGCCCTTCGGTTCGGTCCTGGTCGTCGGCGGACAGATCGTTGCAAGGGGCCACAACCGACAGATCCAGGACCGCAGGTTCCTGGCCCACGCGGAAATGGTCTGCCTGGAGAGCTTTCTCGCCGGCCATGACGGCCCGCTGGACAATGCGACGCTCGTTGCCACCGAGGCGCCCTGCCCGATGTGCGCCGGAGCGGCGATCGTGGCCGGCGTCTCCCGGATCGTGGTTGGTGAAGCACACCACTATCCGGGCGCCTGCGACTGGCTTGCAACACAGGACGTCGAACTCACCGTGCTGAACGAGCCCGGCTGCATCGATCTCGTCTCGGACTTCAAGGCCCGGCATCCGGATCGCTGGAACCGGTTCAGCGCAGGCTGAGGCTTCCCATCACCCGGCGCCGGATATCCCGGCGCCGGGTGACAGCTTTCTCCAGGCGCGCTTCGGCACCAGGAATGAGAAATCACCCGCGCCTTTGGCTGGCGCCCCGCAAGCACAGCGCGGCACCTTGCGGTATTTCGGCACGCCTGCCGTCCTGTCCCGCCAAGCGATCACCACATATTCAAGCAAGGCGTGCTGCGCCGTCGGCATTCCGTGCCGCGGCGCCCGGGAAACATCTGTTTCGTTTTGGGCTTTTATTGCTCGCAAAGCGCTGCGCTTTGCACCTGACCTTGCAGCCTTCTCTCTTGCCTTCGGGCAGACGAAACAGATTTCCAACCCTTGTGAAAAACTTGGGATGTGCTTCTCTTGAAGAACCCCGGTCCCTCCCCCATATTCAGGTTAGCCAACGCACTTGCGGTCTTTCTCCTCCCAGTGCCGCGCGTTGGCTGTTCCCCTCTGGAGGTTTTATACCTTCACACCTGCAGGGCCCAAGCTTCGCTTGCGGCCCTCTTTTTTTGCCGTGGCCTCTTGTATCGAACATTCGCGAACCCAATATCGAATATAACCGATATGTACATCGCTGGACCACGATAGATATGACCCCGCTCGACACCGACGAAATCCTCAAGGCTCTCGCGCATCCCAAGCGGCTGGAGATCCTTGCCTGGCTGAAGGAGCCGCAGACCCATTTTTCCGGCCAGGAGCATCCGCTGGAGTTTGGCGTCTGCGCCGGCCAGATCGAAAGGCGCTGCGACCTGTCGCAGTCCACCGTCTCCGCCCATCTTGCCACCCTGCAGCGCGCCGGCCTCGTGACGACACGCAAGATCGGCCAATGGGTGTTCTTCAAACGCGACGAAGACAAGATCGCGGCCTTTCTCCACCACATCAACGGCTCGCTTTGAGCATCTGCCCTCCCCCAAGCCAGAAGAAGGACTACCCATGACTTCGCTCTTCGACCCTCTCAAGATCGGTGACATCCAGCTTGCCAACCGTATCGTCATGGCGCCGCTGACGCGCAACCGTTCGCCGGGCGCCGTGCCGAACACGCTGAACGCCGCCTATTACGAGCAGCGCGCCAGCGCCGGCCTGCTGATCACCGAAGCGACCGCCATCAGCCACCAGGGCCAGGGCTACGCCGACGTGCCGGGCCTCTACAAGGCCGAGGCGCTGGACGGCTGGAAGCAGGTCACCGACGGCGTGCACAAGGCAGGCGGCAAGATCGTCGTGCAGATGTGGCATGTCGGCCGCATCTCCCATGACACGCTCCAGCCGAACGGCGGCAAGCCGGTTGCCCCTTCGGCGATCCGTGCCAAGTCGAAGACCTACCTCATCAATGCCGACGGCAGCGGGAGTTTCGCCGAAACCTCAGAGCCCCGCGCGCTGGAGAAGGCCGAGCTTCCCGGCATCATCGAGGACTACCGCCGCGCCGCCCGTGCCGCGATCGATGCGGGCTTTGACGGCGTCGAGATCCACGCCGCCAACGGGTACCTGATCGACCAGTTCCTGCGCTCGGGCAGCAACGCACGCACGGACGAGTATGGCGGCTCGATCGAAAACCGCGCGCGCCTGCTTTTCGAGGTCGTCGACACCATCACCAAGGAGATCGGCGCCGGTCGTACCGCGATCCGCATCTCGCCGGTGACCCCCGCCAACGACGCATTCGACCCTGACCCGCAGCCGCTCTTCACCTATGTGGTCGAAGGTCTCGCCAAGTATGATCTGGCCTACATCCATATCATCGAAGGCGCGACGGGCGGCTCGCGTGACCACCAGCAGGGCGACACGCCCTTCGATTACGCGGCACTGCGCGCCGCCTACAAGGCCGCCGGCGGCAAGGCGGCGTGGATGGTCAACAACGGCTACAACCGCGAACTCGCCATCGATGCCGTCGAAAGCGGCAAGGCCGACCTCGTCGCCTTCGGCAAGCTGTTCATCGCCAACCCGGACCTCGTCGAGCGGCTGAAAGACAAGACCGCGCTGAATGCCCCGGATCAGGGCACCTTCTACGGCGGCGGCGCCAAGGGCTACACGGACTATCCGTCCCTCGACAACGTCGCGTGACACCCTTGCATCGAAGCGTTGCGCAATCCAGCGCTCCGATGCCTCCTCCCCGAGGGAGGACAGAAACGCCCGCGGTCTCCTCCCCGCGGGCGTTTTCTTTTGCATGCGATGGGCGCAAGGACATTCCCGGAACAATCCGGTTCACGGCACGGGCTGTTGGCTCGCTCCTCCGGCTGCAGCCCCCCGAACAGAGAAAGGCCCGTTACGGCCGGTCGTATTCGCGGGTCAGGCCCTTGTAGTACTCGCCGGGATCATAGCGCAGGGTGCGGGACTTGCCCGGATTGTTGAAGAAATAATCGTAGAACGACATGTATTGCGCCCGCTCGCTGACGACGATGCTGCCGCGCGGCGCACGCTCGTCGCCATTCTTGTAACCGTCCGCGGCCATGGCGGGCGCAGCAACGGCAAGGGCTGCCAGGGCGGCAACGGCGAATGACTTCATGTTCATGGTCCTGCTCCGGGATTCGCTTTTCCCCAATATCGGCACCGAGAGTGGAAATTTCATGGGGGCGGCAACAAAAAACCCGCCGTTGCCGGCGGGTTTTGCATCACATTGCAAAGAGCCTGTTACTTGCAGGCTGCGCAGAAGCGCTGGATGCGCTTGCAGGCTTCCTCAAGCTGGGCCTCGGACGTCGCATAGGAGATGCGGAAATTCGGGCCGAGGCCGAAGGCCGAGCCATGCACGACGGCGACGCCTTCCGATTCCAGCAGTTCCGAGACGAAGTCCTCGTCCGTCTCGATGACCTTGCCCGACGGCGCGGTCTTGCCGATCAGCCCCTTGCAGGACGGATAGACATAGAAAGCGCCTTCCGGCGACGGGCACTCGATGCCCTTGGCCTGATTGAGCATGGAAACAACGAGGTCGCGGCGACCTTCGAAGATCTTCTTGTTTTCCGGAATGAAGTCCTGCGTGCCGTTCAGCGCCTCGACGGCGGCCCACTGGGCGACCGAGCAGGCGCCCGAGGTCTGCTGGCCCTGGATCATGTCCATCGCCTTGATGAGGGCGAGCGGGCCGGCCGCATAGCCGATACGCCAGCCGGTCATCGCATAGGCCTTGGAAACGCCGTTCATCGTCAGCGTACGATCGTAGAGACCGGGCTCGACCTCGACCGGGGTCGCGAACTTGAAGTCGCCATAGGTCAGGTGCTCGTACATGTCGTCCGTCAGCACCCAGACATGCGGGTGGCGCATCAGGACGTCCGTCAGCGCCTTCAGCTCGTCATGGCTGTAGGCGGCGCCCGACGGGTTGGACGGGGAGTTGAAGATGAACCACTTGGTCTTCGGCGTGATCGCCTTCTCCAGGTCTTCCGCCTTCAGCTTGAACTTGTTTTCCTGCGTCGTCGCGACGAAGACCGGCGTGCCGCCGCACAGCGACACCATTTCCGGATAGGACACCCAGTAAGGTGTCGGGATAACGACTTCATCGCCCGGATTCATCGTCGCCATGAAGGCGTTGAAAAGAATCTGCTTTCCGCCCGTGCCGACGATCGTCTGCGCGGCGGTGTAGTCGAGGCCGTTCTCACGCTTGAATTTCTTGACGATCGCTTCGCGCAGTTCCGGGATACCGGCAACGGGCGTGTACTTCGTCTCGCCGCGGTTGATCGCGTCGATGGCGGCTTTCTTGATATTGTCAGGCGTGTCGAAATCCGGTTCGCCAGCACCAAGCCCGATGACGTCACGGCCTTTCGCTTTCAGTTCACGCGCTTTCTGGGAAACGGCGATGGTGGCGGAAGGCTTCACACGGGAAAGGGCGTCGGCAAGAAAGGCCATGATGGAGATGTCCTCATCGGGTTCAAAGACGGCTTGACGCCATGGACCCGGAGCGCCGGGCTCCATAGCGGTTAGGTCTATGTCGAATGTGGGCGGGTCTTGCAAGCGCGAAGGACGAAAAAAGCGGGAAATGCAGGCTATACCGAAAAAATTCATGAGCCCCATCAGCGAACGGAATGGATCGCCGCCCTTGCAAAAACGAGCCACACCAATTGGTTGAGGCAAGCTGCAACATCGAAGATTTTTACGCGAAGGATTAAACCGGCATTAACGGGTGCTCTCTATAATCGCGCCGTCGGGACGTTCCAGCGGATGGTGCGCTGCATGAGCGAAAGAAGCATCTTCTCCAATCTCGTCCGGCAGCCGGGCGGCGCCTTCGGCGCAGCCTACGGCCCCTTCTTCCTGCAATCCGCCCTTCAACCGATCTTTTCCGAGCGCGCGGACGGCCGACCGCAGATCGCCGCATTCAAGGGATTGATCCGCGCCAGCGCGGGCGACATGCCCTGCTCCCCGGCAGAATTCTTCGAACGCGTTCCGGAAGACGAACGCATGGCGGTGGACGGCCTTTGCCGCAGCCTGCACATCCTCAATACCGGTGCGCTCGGCCGGCGCGAGGCCGCGCTCATCATCAATTTCCAGGCCGGGCTCTACACCACGCCTCAGGCCATCCGCCAGGAAGTGGAATGGCTGCGCCTTGCCGCGCACGAGGCAGGCCTGCCGCCGGCGCGCATCGCCTGCGAGATCCGCGAGCACCCGCGGGACGATCTCGACACGCTGGTTTCCTTCGCCGCACGCCTGCATGACAGCGGCTTTGCCATCGCCATCGACAACTACACCGGCGAGGACCACGACCTTGAGCGCCTGGAACGACTGAAGCCGCAATTCGTGACCTTCGATACCGCCTGGCTGCGCAGCTTCGTGGAAAACTCCGCCGGGCTCGCTTTGTTGCGCGTCGTCGTCGGCCAGTTCGCAGCGAAAGGTATTCGCGCCATTGTCGGCGGCATCGAGGAACCGGAGATGATCGCGCTGTGCCGCGACATGGGCGGGCCGCTGATGCAGGGCTACCTGCTTGCCCGGCCGGAGACGGCTCCCACGAGCTTCAACATCACCTTCCCGGAAGGCGACGACGAGCCGGCACAGTCACCTGCCGCAACGCTTGCGGCAACAGGTTTCGCGCCCTTGGAAAACCGAGCCGCGCGACCGGTCCGCCAGTTCGGCCGCAGAGGCATGTAAGACGGCGCAGGCGCGCCGTCTATTCGGTCGAACGCACTGGAAATCCAGCTTTTTTACCCCGCCTTCTTTTCGCCACAATAAATGTCGGGCCTTGCCGCAATTCGGTCGTTCTCGCGCCGATTTCGGCGAGCTTTTTCGGTGCCAAGGCAAGCGAAGGACAGGAGGGGAAAACGATGTTTCTGGATGAAGACAAGGTCGGCAGGAAGCCGAAGGCACGCGAATCCCGCGCCATGTTCATGATCGCCATGACGGCGCTCGCCGCCTGCGTCGCCATGGTCGTCAGCCTGATGTCGCCACCCGCCGTCGCGCTCGACACGATCAAGACCTCCGGCATCGAAAAGACGACGTCTCACATCGAGCCCACGCAAAAGTGAGCCGCCCGCCCCGGCGCCGCTCTTGAAAGCCGCTCGCCTCTGGGCCAGTTAACGGCAGAAGACAGGAGACGGCGATGCGACAGGATATTCGGCCCTTGAAAGGCATATTGGCGGGCGCCGCCGCGATGCTCCTCCTGACCGCGACGCTTCTGGTCTCTCCCGCATCCGCCGAAACCCGCGAAATCCCCAGCAAGAAAGCCGCCCTGCTCGTCGAGACGCTGGCGACGGGGCTGAACCAGCCGTGGTCCGTCGAGGTCCTGCCCGATGGCGCCTATCTCGTTTCCGAAAAAGGCGGCACGCTCCGCCTGATCCGCGGCGGCAAGGTCTCCGCGCCCCTTCGCGGCGTGCCCGAAGTCTCCACCACCGGCCAGGGCGGCCTGCTCGACATCGCACTCGCCCCCGATTTTGCGACCAGCCGCATACTGTACCTGACCTACAGTGCCCGCGGAGACGGCGGTTCCGGCACGGCCGTGGCCAAGGCAAGGCTTGCCGCGGACGACACGGCGCTGGAGGACACGACCCGCATCTTCCTGATGAACCGCCTCACCTCGCGCGGCCAGCATTTCGGCTCGCGCATCGCCATCGCCAAGGACGGCAGCCTGTTCTTCGGCATCGGCGACCGGGGCGAAGGCCCGCGCGCGCAGGATCCGCGCGACCATGCCGGCGCCATCCTGCACATCAACCCGGACGGCAGCCCGCATGCCGACAATCCCTTCCTCGGCAGCGCCGAGGGGCTGGCGGAGATCTGGTCGAAGGGGCACCGCAATCCGCAGGGCCTCGTCATCGACCCGAAGGACGGCACGCTGCTGACCGTCGAGCACGGCGCACGCGGCGGCGACGAGATCAATGTGCCGCAGCCCGGCCACAACTACGGCTGGCCCCTCGTCTCCTTCGGCCGCCATTATTCCGGCGCGGAATTCGACCTCGGCTCGGCGGCGAAAGGCTATGAACAGCCACTCTATTATTGGGACCCGTCCATCGCACCCGGCGCCATCGCCGTCTATCACGGCGCCATGTTCCCGGAATGGGAGGGCAACCTGATCGTCGCCGCTCTCAAATATCAGCTCGTCAGCCGACTGGAGCGCGACGAAAGCGGCGCCGTCGTTTCGGAGGAGCGGATGTTCGACGGCGAATTCGGCCGTATCCGCGATGTCATCGTTGCACCAGACGGTGCGTTGCTGCTCTTGACGGACGATCCGAACGGCGCGCTGCTGCGCGTTTCCCGCTCGACCACGACGGATTGATACCACCCGGCCGACATGCCGCCGCACAACAAAGTATGATTGTCTTCCGTCTACAGCCCCTTCCTTCGGCAGCGCAATATAGATCGCACGAAGACTGCAAAGCCCCGTAAAACCTGCGGGTTTTTTCGGCAATCGCCCGGAATTTGACCAAAGTGAGGCGCGTCAAACACGCGCTAAAACTTTTGCTTGCCAATTTAACGCAAACGCATCACTCTTGCGCCGTTCGGGCAATTTGCGAACACGGGAAGACCTTGAATAAAAGCGCGCCGGAGACGCGAAATAATTCCGGGCAGCCAAGATCTGGACAGTCCACGAGACTAGCTGGCTGGCTGGCTGCGGTGAAAACAGGACCCTTTCCTCAACCTCGAGAACTGCCTGCCTAACGCCCCTCGGGGCAAAACTGATGTGCTGCCCGCCGCCAATATACGGGCAGAGAGAAAAGGACCTGACGTATGGCCGAGACTGGCATCGTAAAATTCTTCAACACCGAGAAGGGCTTTGGCTTTATCAAGCCCGACAACGGTGGCGCGGATATCTTCGTACACATTTCCGCTGTGCAGGCTTCCGGCCTGAACGGCCTTTCCGAAAACCAGAAGGTAAGCTTCGACACGGAACCCGATCGCCGCGGCAAAGGCCCGAAGGCGGTCAACCTGCAGATCGCCGGCTGAACCGGCGCCTTTCAGGATTTTCAGTTGAAGCCCGGCAGAGATGCCGGGTTTTTTTGTTCAGCCACGGTTCAGCCTCTTTCCTCTAGTTTCCTCGCCATCAGCCGGCGTTGGGCCGGAGCCTAGGGAAAGACGTCATGAACAAGTTCCTCAAGACCCTTGTGTTGTCCGCAGCCGTCGCCGCGACGACCCTCACCGCAACGGCCGGCGTCGTTGAAGCGCGTGACCGCAACCGCGATGGCTACTGGCGCGAAGGCGATACCTACGAATACCGCAAGCCGCGTCGCCACAACCGCGACCGCGACAATGGCCGCGATGCCGTCGTTGGCGGCGCGCTGGGTCTTGCCACCGGCCTCATCATCGGTGGCGCCATCGCCAACCAGCCGCGCTACGAAGAGCGCCGCGTCTATGTGGAGCCGGACTACTATCCGGAACCCGAGCCGCGCGTGATCTACCGCCAGCCGGTCGTCGTGCCGAGCTACGAGCCCTGGACCCAGTCCTGGTACGACTACTGCGCACGGCGCTATCGCTCGTTCAACCCGAACAGCGGCACCTTCGTCGGCTATGATGGCCGTGAACACTTCTGCACCGCCGGCTGAAACCGGACCGGGCCGACATCGAGAGGCGGGCGCCAGGCGGCGCTCGCCTCTTTTGCGTTTACAGGCCGCGCAGGAACGGGTTCGTGCGCCGCTCTTCGCCGATCTTGCCGCCCGGCCCATGCCCGCAAAGGAATCCGACCTCGTCGCCAAGCGGGAATACCTTGTCGCGGATGGAATCCAAGAGCTGCTGATGGTTGCCGCCCGGCAGGTCCGTTCGGCCGATCGATCCCTGGAAGAGCACGTCGCCGAGATGGGCGAAGCCCTGACCGCGGTGGAAATAGATGACGTGCCCCGGCGCATGGCCGGGCGTGTGGTAGACTTCGAAGGTGTGGTCACCGAAGGATACCGTATCGCCGTCCTCTAGCCAGCGGTCGGGCAGCACATTGCTCACCTTCATCGGCACGCCGAACATCGAGGCCTGCGCTTCCAGCCGCTGCAACAGCGACAGGTCGTCCTTGTGCGGGCCGATAATGTCGATGCCGAGCGCCTCCTTCAGCTCCTTGGCGCCGCCGGCATGATCGATATGGCCATGCGTCAGCCAGATCGCCTTCACCGTGATCCCGTTCTCCTCGAGAGTCTTGAGGATCACCTCGACATCGCCGCCGGGATCGACGACGACGCCCTCCTTCGTCTCGCTGTCGAAGAGAATGGTGCAGTTCTGCTGGAAGGGGGTGACGGGAATGATGCCCGCCTGAAGCATGCCCATGGGGTCCTCGCTCAAAGTGCCGCGTTGCGCCTGATATAGCCATTACCGCGCCGCACGCAAAGGACGCTGCAAGACATCAGGTTTTTCGCGTAAGCCCTTCAAGAGACTCCCGGATCGGGCAACAGGCGCCAAGAACCCTATGCCGGCTCAGCGCAGGCTGGCGATCTCCTGTGCCGGGCCGGTGGCCAGCGTCGGCGAGACGGTGGAGAAGAGCAGCGCCACGACGGCGATGTTGACGGCGGCATAGAGATAAACGACCGGGCGAAGGCGGCTCGCAACCGGGTTTTCCTGCTTCTGGGTGTTCGTCTGCATGGTCCTGTTTCCTGGCTGTCGGCCGCGTTCGGCTCTGTCTCATCCGTTGTGATCGGTTTCTACAACGGCGGCAGAGTCGAACCTGTTCCTGCGGGAACAGGGCAAGGCGAACGGCTGTTGCCCGTCCGCAACAGCGCTCAGAGCGGCAGGGCCATCGTCTCCTTCAGCGTATCGAGCACGATGGCCGTCTTCACATGCGAAACGGATTCGTGCGGCAGCAGCACATCGTTGACGAAGGCCGACAGCGCCTTGAGGTTCGGCACGACGACCTTGATGATGTAGTCCATCTCCCCCGTCAGCGAGAAAGCCTCCAACACCTCCGGCAGATTGGAAATCAGCCGTGCGAACCGTACGGCATTGTCGCGATTGTGCGTCGAAAGCGTCACCGTAACGACGATGACGATACCGAGATCGAGCTTTTCCCGGTCGAGCTCCGCCCGATAGGCGCGGATGATGCCCTCCTCTTCCAGCCGGATACGCCGGCGGGAACATTGCGAGGGGGAAAGATGGATGCGCTCGGACAGTTCGTTGTTGGTCAGGCGCGCGTCCTGCTGCAGATGCGCGAGCAGTTTACGGTCGAATTCGTCCAGTTGCACGGATTGCCCTCCAAACCTGTATTTTACGCACGAATATCGCGGAGAACTATCAAAACGCAAGCACTATGCACACACATTGCATGGAGTACGCGTCATACTTCCCGTCACAACCATCGAGGAGGACGACGGATGGGCCCTTTCCCGCATGACGCGCCGCCGGCGCTGATCACCGCCGATAACCCGGCCGGGACCGACGGGTTCGAGTTCGTCGAATTCGCCCATCCCGAACCGGAAAAGCTGGAAGAGCTGTTTGCCCGCATGGGATACAGCAAGGTCGCGACCCACCGCACGAAGGCGATCTCCGTCTGGCGCCAGGGCGACATCAACTATGTGATCAATGCCGAGCCCGGCTCGCATGCCATGACATTCGCCGGCTTGCACGGGCCCTGCGCCGCCTCCATGGCCTGGCGCGTGGTCGATGCGAAACACGCCTTCGCCCATGCCGTCTCCAAGGGCGCGACGCCCTACGAAGGGAACGACAAGGCACTCGACGTGCCCGCCATCGTCGGAATCGGCGGCTCACTGCTCTATTTCGTCGAAAAATACGGCGCCAAGGGCTCGGCCTATGACGCGGAATTCGACTGGACCGGCGAACGCGACCCCAAACCGCAGGGCGTCGGCTTCTACTATCTCGATCACCTCACCCACAATGTCTATCGCGGCAACATGGACAAGTGGTGGGACTTCTATCGCGAGTTGTTCGGCTTCAAGCAGATCCATTTCTTCGACATTGACGGCCGCATTACCGGCCTCGTGTCGCGCGCCATCACCTCGCCCTGCGGCAAGATCCGCATTCCCCTGAACGAATCGAAGGATGAGACGAGCCAGATCGTCGAGTACCTGAAGAAGTACAAGGGCGAAGGCATCCAGCACATCGCCGTCGGTACGGACGGAATCTACGACGCCACCGACAGGCTCGCCGACAATGGCGTGAAGTTCATGCCCGGTCCGCCGGACAATTATTACGACCGCTCCTATGTGCGCGTCGTGGGCCATGAAGAGCCGGTCGAGCGTATGAAGACGCACGGCATCCTGATCGACGGCGAAGGCGTCGTCGATGGCGGCATGACGAAGATCCTGCTCCAGATCTTCTCGAAGACCGTGATCGGCCCGATCTTCTTCGAATTCATCCAGCGCAAAGGCGACGAAGGCTTTGGCGAGGGCAATTTCCGGGCGCTCTTCGAATCGATCGAGGAAGATCAGATCCGCCGGGGCGTCATCGCAGCAGAATAACAACCGCGGCAACCAAGCCACTGCGGGGAAGGAAGAGGCGGCCGCCCAGCGGCCGCCTCTTTACGTTTCAAAACTCCGGTGCAGGACGCACACGGACAAATTGACTTATCCCAATTTTATCCGCACGTTGCAGGTGTCGAGTCTTTCGGCAACGGGCGCGCGGGCTCCAGGCCGCGCCCCGGTAGCGAGGCAAGTGTCCGGCTCGGATCACTCTCTATTCCGGGCGGACCTTTCGGAGGGGAAGTCATGGAAGCATTGATGCCCATCATCACGCAGCTCATCGCCGGGGCCGTTGGCGGCAACGTGGCCGGCGCCGCCCTGAAACAGGCGGCCGTGAGCGCGATCGTCCGCACCATCGTCGGCGCCATCGGCGGTGTCGGTGGCGGCTTTCTCCTGCAGATGCTGGGCGGTGAAGCCGGCCTCTCGGGCCTCGTTGCCAACGGCATCGGCGGCCTTGTCGGCGGCGGCGTGCTGACGGCGATCGTCGGTGCGGTGCTCGGCAAGAAGCCAGCCTGAAACGAAGAAAGGCGGCCCGAAAGGGCCGCCCGGTTCTTCATCCCGATTTACCCGAAGCCACCATCGTCATCCTCGCGTTTAACCCGGGGATGGCTCATGGCGGAGCGGTACGAGCGTGCCGCTTACTCCGCCGCAGCGGCGACGGGATACACTTCCTTCATGTAGTCGTTCATCAGCGTTTCGCAAATCGTGCCCGGCGTGAAGCGGTAGGGGCCGATTTCCGAGACCGGCGTCACTTCCGCCGCAGAGCCCGTCAGGAAGCATTCGGAAAAGTCCGACAGCTCTTCCGGCAGGATCGCCCGCTCGATGACCTGGTAGCCGCGGCGCTTGGCAAGCTCGATGACCGTGCGACGCGTGATGCCGTCGAGGAAGCAATCCGGCACCGGAGTGTGGATGACGCCGTCCTTGACGAAGAAGATATTTGCACCCGTGGCTTCCGCCACCTGGCCGCGATAGTCGAGCATCATCGCATCCGCATAGCCCTTGGCTTCGGCGGCGTGCTTGGAGATCGTGCAGATCATGTAGAGGCCGGCGGCCTTCGATTTCGAGGGCGCGGTCTTCGGGTCGGGGCGGCGGTACTCGGCGATGTCGAGGCGGATGCCCTTCAGCTTTTCGGCCGGATTGAAGTAGCTGCCCCACTGCCAGATGGCGATGGCAACGTTGATGCGGTTGTTCTGCGCCGAAACGCCCATCATCTCCGAACCGCGCCAGGCGATCGGCCGCGCATAGGCTTCGGAAAAGCCCTGGCGCCTCAGGAGCTCGATCGTCGCCGCATCCAGCTCTTCCACGGAATAGGGAATCTTGAAGCCGAGGATTTCGGCGGACGTATGCAGGCGCTGGTTGTGCTCGGTGAGCTTGAAGATGCGCCCGCCATAGGCGCGCTCGCCTTCGAACACGGCGCTGGCATAGTGCAGGCCGTGGGTCAGCACGTGGATTTTCGCGTCCTTCCAGTCGACGAACTCGCCGTTGAACCAGATTTGCCCATCCAGCTGATCGAAAGGAACTGCCATCGTCTCATCCTCCGGCGCATCCGCGCCATTCTTTCAAGTTGATTGTTTTGCCTGTAACGGTCTAACCAGAAACAGGCCCGGATTACCTGATCATGAGCGTAATCCGGATTGGGGATCGGAAAAACACCGGATTTCTTCGGCGTCCGGGAACCGCAATATAGGCGGGACCCTAACAAGGGCGGCAAAATATGTCAACAAAGCTGACATATTTTGCTATAAATTACGCGGGGACGGCAAGGCATGAAAGGAAATGACAACGTGGCGCGACAGATGCCGGACAAGAACGGCGTGAGCGAGCTACACCACGACGCCATGACAGGCGACGATCGCATCGATTTCGAGATCATCGAAGGCTTCTTCTTCGCCTATCGCGACTTCATTTCCGATCCCGACGCGATCCTGGAAAAGAGCGGCTTCGGCCGTGCCCATCACCGGGTCGTGCACTTCGTCAACCGCGAGCCGGGCATGACGGTCGCCGACCTGCTCGATACGCTGAAGATCACCAAGCAGAGCCTGGCGCGCGTCTTGAAGCAGCTCATCGATTCCGGCTATATCCAGCAGGTGGCCGGCCCCGAAGACCGCCGCCAGCGGAAGCTTTATCCGACGCGGACAGGACGGGAACTGGCGCTGGCGCTCGCCGAGCCGCAATCCCGCCGCATCGCCCGTGCATTTGAGGCGATGAGTGCGGACGAGCGCCGGGTGGTGATCCAGTTCCTCACCGGCATGCAGAACGCCAAGAGCGAATGAACGGCTGACAAGCAGAAAAGGGAGGACAGACGATGACCGCTGCCGGCACGCCCTCCGACGACGCGTCCCATCTCCTCGTCGTCGACGACGACACGCGCATCCGCGATCTCCTCAATCGCTACCTGATGGGCGAGGGCTTTCGTGTCACCGTCGCTGCAGATGCCGACGAGGCGCGGCGCAAGCTGCGCGGCCTCGATTTCGACCTCATCATCATGGACGTGATGATGCCCGGTGAAAGCGGCCTGTCGCTGACGAAGAGCCTGCGGGAAATCCGCCCGGTGCCGATCCTCATGCTGACGGCGCTTGCCGAATCGAAGGCCCGCATCGAGGGCCTGGAGGCCGGCGCCGACGACTATCTTTCGAAACCCTTCGAGCCGCGCGAGCTGGTGCTGCGCATCAACAACATCCTGAAACGCAACGCCGCGCCGGCGACGCCGAAGATCGAGCAGGTCATGTTCGGTCCCTACACCTTCTCCATCGTGCGCAAGGAACTCAAACGCGGCAGCGACGCCATCCGGCTTACGGATCGCGAACAGGAGATCATGCTGCTCTTCTCGCTGCGCGCGGGCGAAACCATTCCACGCCACGAACTGATCGGCGAAGAAACAGAAGTGGGTGAACGCACAATCGACGTGCAGATCAATCGCTTGAGGCGTAAGATCGAGGACGATCCGTCCAACCCGGTGTGGCTGCAGACCGTGCGCGGCATCGGTTACCGACTGAGCGTGGAGCAAGGCTGATCGTGCGCCGCACACTGCAATTCAAGCAAAGGTTTAACGCGGTTTTTCGTACGCATCCGCATGAACATCTTGCGGCAAGCTCTTGGCGCGACTCACACAATCGCAGCCACCCCATCTTGGAAAATCCGGTCCGATGACCACCTTCGAGACCTTCAAGCGGGATATCGAGCGCGCACCGGCCGCCGGCTGGAAGCGCCTTGCCCGCTGGCTGCGCCGCCAGATGCCGACGGGCCTTTATGCCCGCTCGCTGCTGATCATCATCATCCCCATGGTGCTCCTCCAGTCGGTCGTCGCCTTCGTCTTCATGGAGCGCCACTGGCAGCTCGTCACGCAGCGCCTCTCCACTGCCGTCACCCGTGACATCGCCGCCATCATCGATCTCATCGACACCTACCCGCAGGATTCCAACTACTCCGAGATCACGCGTATCGCGCGCGAGCGGCTGGAGCTCAACATCGCCATCGAGCCGGGCACGGAACTGCCCGCCCCGCGCACCAAGCCGTTCTTCAATATCCTCGACGAGATCCTGAGCGAGGAGATCGTGCGGCAGATCCGCCGCCCGTTCTGGATCGACACGGTCGGCGAAAGCAATCTCGTCGAAATCCGCATCCTGCTCGACAACAAGATCCTGCGCGTCTATGCGCGGCGCAATCAGGCCTATGCCTCGAACACGCATATCTTCCTGCTCTGGATGGTCGGCACCTCGCTGGTGCTGATCACCATCTCCATCCTCTTCCTGCGCGGTCAGATCCGGCCGATCCTGGCGCTGGCGCAGGCGGCGGAGAGTTTCGGCAAGGGCCAGAAGATGCCAGAGGACTTCGCCCCACGCGGGGCGGACGAGGTACGCCGTGCCGGCCTTGCCTTCATCCTCATGCGCGAGCGCATCGAACGGCAGATGGAACAGCGAACGGCCATGCTGACCGGTGTCAGCCACGACCTGCGCACGATCCTCACGCGCTTCAAGCTGCAACTGGCGCTCGCCGGCGACAATCCCGACCTGCAGGGCCTCAACAAGGACGTCGCGGACATGCAGACCATGCTCGAAGGATACCTTTCCTTCGCGCGTGGCGATGTCGAGGAAGACGTCGGCGAGCTGCGGCTTTCCACCCTCTTCGACAAGTTCGCCATGGAGGCGGAGCTGCACGAGCGCACCTTCTCCAGCGAGATCGACGGCGAGGACGAGGTCATGGTGCGCCCGAACGCCTTCAGCCGCCTCGTGGGCAACCTCGTCTCCAACTCCATGCGCTACGCCAAGACGGTGCATGTCGAGGCGCGGCACCGCTCCAAATGGCTGACCATCACCGTCGACGACGACGGCCCGGGCATTCCCGAACGCTCGCGTGACGACGTCTTCAAGCCTTTCTTCCGGCTTGACGAGGCGCGCAATCTCGACGCGTCGGGCACCGGTCTCGGCCTTGCCATCGCCCGCGACATCGCCCGCAGCCACGGCGGCAACGTCACCCTGTCGGATAGCCCGATGGGCGGCCTGCGCGCAACGATCCGTATTCCCGCATAGTGGTCAGGCGGAACCGATGCGCACATCTTCCTTCGACGGCCTGACCTGGCTCAACCCACCGGCGGAAAGCGCGATCCGCGACGGCCGCCTCCATGTCCGCACCGGCCTTAGAAGCGATTTCTGGCAGCGCACCTATTACGGCTTCCAGCCGGACAGCGGCCATTTCCTGCACCGCCCCTGGGCTGGCGACTTCACGCTGGAGACGACCTTTTCCGGCCGCTATGAAACGCTCTACGACCAGGCCGGCCTGATGGTCCGTCACGACGAAACGACCTGGATGAAATGCGGCATCGAATTCACCGACGGTGCGAAACACTTCAGCGTGGTGGTGACGCGCGGCTATTCCGACTGGTCCGCCTTCCGCATCGACCACGATTTCGAGGCGATATCCGTGCGTGTGACACGCAACGGCGATGCGCTCTTCGTCCAGTACCGGACGGATGCCATGTCCGAATGGCGCATGGCACGCCTCGCCTATTTTCCGCCGGAGCTTCCGGACCTTTTGGTCGGCCTGATGGCCTGCTCGCCCCAGCGTGGGGGTTTCGAGGCGGAGTTCTCGGAGTTTCGGCTGGGGCCGCCCCTGTCGCGGGATATCCACTAGGCCGGAGGCTTTCTGTTCAGCGTCACCGGTTGTCCTACGCCCGGTCTCCGAAGACCGTGAATCAGCACATCTTCTTACCGTTCGGCACCGGCCGCTCGACGCCGGCAAGCACGATGGCGCCCGCCTCGTCCTCGAAGCCGAGCGTCAGCACTTCCGAGCGCACCGGGCCGATCTGGCGCGGTGGGAAGTTGACGACGGCGAGCACCTGACGGCCGACGAGATCTTCCAGCGTGTAGTGCACGGTGATCTGCGCCGACGACTTCTTGACGCCGATCTCGGGGCCGAAATCGATCGTCAGCTTGTAGGCGGGCTTGCGTGCTTCCGGGAACGGCAGCGCTTCGATGATGGTGCCGGCGCGAATGTCGACCCGTTCGAAATCGGCATAGGTAATGGTGTCGGTCATGGAAAATCCTTGGTCTGTTCCGGCCCCTCACCCGGCCTGCCGGTTACCTTTTCCCCGCAAGCAGGGGGCGAAGGGGAGATGCCGCCCCGTTTTCCTCAAACAATGACTGGTTCGTGGGCCACGTCCCCTCTCCCCGCTTGCAGGGAAAAGGGTCGGCTGAGGGGAAAACTCGAAAACGGGCGCCCGAAAAATCAGCCCGCCAATTCCTCGGCCCGCGTGCGCGCGGCGGCGATCGCCTTGTCGAAGAGCGGCTGCATGCCATCTTCGGCCATGAGAACGGCGAGCGCCGCAGCGGTGGTGCCGCCGGGCGAGGTAACGTTCTGGCGCAGGCGGGCGGCGTCGTCGGGGGACTGATGAAGCAGTTCACCAGCCCCCGCGACAGTTTCCCGTGCGAGCCGCATGGCGAGGTCCGCCGGCAGACCCGCTTTGCGTCCTGCCTCCGCCATGCACTCGACGAGATAAAAGACATAGGCCGGTCCGCTGCCGGAGACGGCCGTGACGGCGTCGATATCCCCCTCGGATGCGACCCATTCCACCGGGCCGCTCACCTTGAGAAGGGCGTGAACGAAATCGCGCTGGCCCGCAGAGACACGGGCATTGGCATAGGCACCCGTCACGCCGCGACCGATCATGGCCGGCGTGTTCGGCATGGCGCGCACGGTGGCGGCAGCGCCGAGATGGTTTTCAAGATTGGCGATGGTCTTGCCGGCGGCAACCGAAACGATCACCGTTTCCGGACCGACGAGACCCTTCAGGGGCGGCAGCACCTGGTCCATCACCTGCGGCTTGACCGCAACGAAAAGCACGCCGGCCTTGACACCCTCGGGTGCCGAGGTTTCGTGGCGCACGCCATTGTCGGCAATCAGCTTCGCCATGGCCGGTTGCGGGCCGGGATCGATGACGATGACCGAAGAACCGGAAATGCCGCTCTTCAGCCAACCCGCCAGCATCGCGCCGCCCATATTACCGGCACCGATGAGAACGATAGGCCCCGAACCTGCAACTGCCATCCTCAAGCTTCCCCGACCGTCTCGAACAGGACGGCATCGACGGCGGACTGGGCGTCCATGCCGGACCAGACAACAAACTGGAAGGCCTGGAAATAAGCCTCGCAGGCTTCGAGCGCGCTCGACAGCAGCACCTCGACCTGCTTGTTGGTGGGCTCCGCCCCGCCGGCAAGCAACAGCGACTGACGGAAGATCACCACGTCCTCGCGGCGCCACAGGTCGAAATGGCCCATCAGCACCTGGCCGTTCACGTGCGAGAGCAGGCAATGCACCTCGTTGACGCGACTTTCGGGAACCTTGATGTCGAAGGCGCAGGCAAGGTGCAGCGCCTCGAACTCTTCCATCCAGGAGAAGGAGACGTGGTAATCCGTCCACTTGCCTTCGACCGTCATCGCGATCTCGTCTTCGCCGGACCGCTCGAACGTCCAGTCATTGTTGGCTGCGACGAACTCGATCATGTCGACCGGGTTGGACTGACGCCCGATATCCAATTCCATAAGGCTCATGCATCACCTTCAAGGCCGGAAGGCATGCGACATCGTGCTCACACACACGACGCGGCAAACCGTACTCCGGATACAACACTGAATGATTGCTCGGCACCCTGCGCAATCTGGACGACTTACCCTGCCCGAAGCTTGCGCTGCCTGTTTCGAATCATCATTTAAAATCAGTGTATAACGGCGGAGTCACGACGCCAGCCCCTGGCCCGCCATTTTCTCCGCCCGGTTGTGGACAGAGGCTGTGAAAAAGATTCAGGTCGGAGGCTTAAGAGACTCTTCGAAAAGGGCTTTTCGCAAGTGTCCACAGGGGTAAAAATTTTATTAAAAAAAAACGGTTGGCGCGGGGTGAATCACGCCAACCGAGTCCTGTCGGTAAAAACCTGTGCCGGAACGGCTCAGCTGCCTGCGTTGAGGCGGGCTTCCAGCGCCTCGATGCGCTTCAAAAGCGCGTCGTTTTCATCCCGCGCCTTGATCGCCATTTCACGCACCACCTCGAATTCCTCGCGCTTGACGAGGTCCATGCCGTTGATGAAGCGCTCGGCCTGGGCGCGGAACACCGTCTCGGCCTCCTTGCGCACGCCCTGGGCGGCACCGGCGGCGTCGGTCATCAACTTGGCGAAGTCGTCGAGAATACGGTTTGCGCCTGATGTCGTCATGGTCTGACCTCCCTGAGGTGTCGATGGTCGCTCCGGGCGCCAGCGCCCGCGTGTTGCCCTGAGGTAGGGTCTGATGCCGCTGCTTGCAAGCGGATTCCGGTGGATCGCCGCCGCTTCACGCCGCCGCACCGCCTCCGATCACGATTTATCGCCTTGACCCTGCCCCAAGGCGCCTCCATCTTCCGCCCGAAAACGCAAAAGAGCCTCATCTTGACGAACCTTGCCCAACTCCTCGCCATCATGCCCTATCCCGAGATCGATCCGATCGCCTTCTCCATCGGCCCGGTCGCCGTGCACTGGTACGGCATCGCCTATGTCGTGGGCATTCTCCTGGGCTGGGTCTATGCGCGCCGGCTGATCGAGACACCACGCCTGTGGGCGGGCGAGGCGCCGATAAGCCGCACCCAGCTCGACGACTTCCTCGTCTGGGCCGCCGTCGGCATCATTCTCGGCGGTCGCGTCGGCTATATTCTTTTCTACGATTTCCCGAACGTCGCGGCCGATCCGCTGCGCGCCCTGCAAGTGTGGAACGGCGGCATGTCCTTCCACGGCGGCCTTGCCGGCACCACGCTCGCCATGATCCTCTTCGCCCGGCGCAACGCCATCCCGGTCTGGAGCCTCTTCGATATCGTCGCCGCCGTCGTGCCGATCGGCCTGTTCTTCGGCCGCATCGCCAACTTCGTTAACGGCGAACTCTGGGGCCGCCTCTCCGACGCGCCCTGGGCCGTGATCTTCCCCGAGGCAGGCCCCTTCGCCCGCCACCCGAGCCAGCTCTACGAAGCGGGGCTCGAAGGCATCGTGCTGGTCATCGTGCTCGCCCTTGCCATCTATCGTTTCGCCGCGCTGAAGCGCCCCGGCCTCGTGACCGGCCTCTTCGTGGCGGGCTATGCCCTCTCGCGCATCACGGTCGAGTTCTTCCGCGAGCCGGACCCGCAGCTCGGCTATCTTCTCGGCGGCTGGCTCACCATGGGCATGCTGCTCTCGCTGCCGATGCTCGCACTCGGCCTCTGGGCGATCGTCCGCGCCCGGCCGGCCACTGCGGCCAGTGCTTGAGCGAACGCGCCGATGCCGACGCCCCTCGCCCGCAAGATCAAGGCGCTGATCCGAACCAACGGCCCGATCAGCGTCACCGACTATTTCGCCCTGTGCCTTGCCGATCCGGAGCACGGCTACTACCGCACTCGCGACCCCTTCGGCATCGCCGGCGACTTCGTCACCGCGCCGGAGGTCAGCCAGCTCTTCGGCGAGATGCTCGGCATCTTCCTGGTACATGCCTGGCAGAAACACGGCGGACCGGCGGACGTGCGCATTGCCGAGATCGGCCCCGGCCGGGGCACGATGATGGCGGACATGCTGCGCGTGATCGCAAGGATCGCCCCGCAGCTCTATGAGAGCGCGACGATCCACCTGATCGAGACAAGCCCGAAGCTGCGCACCGTCCAGCACGAAACGCTCGGCACCCATGCCGCGCGCGTAACCTGGCATGACAGTTTCGAGGAACTGCCCGACGGTTTCGTGCTGCTTGCCGCCAACGAGCTCTTCGATGCCATCCCGATCCGCCAGTTCATCAAGACGTCGTCCGGTTTTCGCGAGCGGCTTGTCGGCCTCGATGCGGACGACGCCCTGACCTTTGCCGCCGGCGTCGCCGGCCTCGATCCCGCACTTCTGCCGGAAAACCACAAGGCGGTGCCAAACGGCACGATCTTCGAGATCGCCCCGGCCCGCGAGGCCGTCTTGGCGACGATCGGCGAGCGCATAGCCCGTTTCGGCGGCACCGCGCTCATCATCGACTACGGCCATTTCGTCACCGGCTTCGGCGATACGCTGCAGGCGGTGCTGAAACACGACTTCGACCCGCCGCTCGCCCATCCCGGCGAGGCGGATCTGACGAGCCATGTGGATTTCGAGCGTCTCGCCGGCACGGCGGCAAGCGTGGGCCTTCATGTGCACGGCATGCTGCACCAGGGCGACTTCCTCGTCGGCCTTGGCATCGGTGAGCGGGCCTCTGCCCTCGGCCGAAACCGCGACGCAGCGACGCAGCAATCGATTCTTGCCGATGTCGACCGGCTCGCCGGCGCAGGTGCTGGGAAAATGGGGGATCTTTTCAAGGTGTTGGCCGTTGGCAGCACGCCACTTGCCCTCTTTCCCTTCCGCCAGCCGGATTGACACAGGCCGTCAGGCCGGACAACATCCGGCCCGATTTGCACCCCGCATGCCCCGGCCGAAACCTTGGCCCGACGGGCCGCCCCAAGCCCAGCCGAGAGACCATGAAGGACGACGCGCTCCCCTCCCCGATCGAAAGCCCGCTCCTGACGGAGCGCGCCGGAAAGGCCGCGCAGCACGGCTTCTTCACCCGCGCCGGCGGGGTTTCCGACGGCATCTACCGCGGCCTCAATGTCGGCCTCGGCTCGAAGGACCAGCGTGAAAAGGTCGACGAGAATCGCGCCCGTGTCGCCCGCTGGTTCTCCGCCACGCCAGACCGGCTCGCCACCGTGCATCAGGTCCATTCACCCGATGTCGTCGTGGTCGATGGCGATTATGACGGCGCACGGCCGCAGGCCGATGCGCTGGTCAGCGCGACACCCGGCATGGTGCTGGGCGTGCTTGCCGCCGATTGCGGGCCGATCCTCTTTTGCGACCCCGAGGCGCGCGTCGTCGGAGCGGCCCATGCCGGCTGGAAGGGCGCCCTCTACGGCGTGCTCGAAAGCACCATCGCGGCGATGGAAAGGCTCGGCGCCCGCAGGCAGGCCATCGTCGCCAGTCTCGGCCCCTCGATCAGCCGGAAGAGCTACGAGGTCGGGCCGGAATTCGTGGAACGCTTCCTCGGCGTCGACACGGCATATGCGCGCTATTTCACGCCCTCGGAAAAACCCGGCCACGCCATGTTCGACCTGCCGGGTCTGACCACGCAGCGATTGACCGACGCCGGGGTGACGGCGGAAAATCTCGACATCTGCACCTATCCGGACGAAGAGCGCTTCTTCTCCTACCGGCGCACCACGCACCGCCAGGAACCCGACTACGGCCGCCAGATATCGGCGATCATGCTAAGGGGCTGAGGCCCCCAACGACACAGGACGAGGGAGACACCGCCATGGCACTTCACTTCGACAGCGAGGAATACGCCAACCGGCTCCAGCGCCTCACCGCCCGCATGCGGGAGGAGAAGATCGACGCCATGCTGCTCTTCGCGCAGGAGAGCATGTATTGGCTGACCGGCTACGACACCTTCGGCTACTGCTTCTTCCAGACGCTCGTCGTGAAGGCGACCGGCGAGATGGTGCTGCTGACCCGTTCGGCAGACCTGCGCCAGGCCCGCCACACCTCCAACATCGAGAAGATCGAGATCTGGATCGACCGCATCACGGCCGATCCGACGATGGACCTGAAGAACCTGCTCTCCGACCTCGACCTGCTCGGTTGCCGCATCGGCGTCGAATATGACACGCATGGCCTTACCGGCCGCAACGCCCGCCTTCTCGACAACCAGCTCCAGAGTTTCGGCCAGATCATCGACGCCTCTAGCCTCGTCAGCCGGCTGCGCCTCATCAAGAGCCCGGCCGAGATCGCCTATGTCGAGCGTGCTGCCGCGCTGTCCGACGATGCGCTGGCCGCTGCCCTGCCGCTCATCGCGCCCGGCGGCGACGAGGCGGCGATCCTCGCGGCGCTGCAGAATGCGGTGCTGGCCGCCGGCGGCGACTATGCCGCCAACGAATTCGTCATCGGCTCGGGCGCCGACGCCCTGCTCTGCCGCTCCAAGTCCGGCCGGCGCAAGCTCGATGCGGAGGACCAGCTCACGCTGGAATGGTCAGGCGTCAGCGCGCGCTACCATGCGCCGATGATGCGCACGGCCATCATCGGCGAGCCGTCCAACCGCCACCGCGAACTCTACAGCGCCTGCCGCGAGGCCATGCAGGCGATGGAAATGGTGCTGCGCCCCGGCAATACCTTCGGCACCGTCTTCGAGACCTTCGCCCGCATCATCGACGAGCGCGGCCTTGCCCGCCACAGGCTCAACACCTGCGGCTATTCCGTCGGCGCGCGCTTTGCCCCATCCTGGATGGAGCAGCAGATGTTCCTGGTCGGAAACCCCCAGGAGATCCAGCCGAACATGGCGCTTTTCGTGCACACGATCGTGCTCGATTCCGACAGCGGCACGGCCATGACGCTCGGCCAGACCTACCTGACGACGACAGACACGCCGAAGGCGCTTTCGCGCTACGGGCTCGACTTCATCGAGGTCTGAGGGGATCCACCCGCAGACCCCGCACGATCCCGCGATTGACAGGCCTTGAGGCCGCACCCATAAATCGTTGCGGGGAACGGAGGAGGCGAAAAGCCTTCCGCAGGACACGGACGACAATGATGCAAGAGCTGATGAAGCGGCTGGCACTGATCGGCCTCATTGCCACCCTTGCCGGCTGCAACAGCACGGACGCGCTGACGCCGCAGGTCGATGTCGGCGGCGGCACCTTCAATTCGCCGCCCGTCACTCAGAACGACCTCGACCAGATGAGCGCACAGACGACACCCGTCACGCGCACGACCCAGGAGACGGCCTTCACCCCGTCATCCGGCACCACGACGGGCGCGGACACCGCCGGCACGCTGCAGGGCCAGGCCGACGCGCTTGCCCGCAATGCGGGGGGCCAGCAGGACGCGGAGCTTGCCCGCACCACCGCCCAGCGCTCGCTCGCGGCCGAAACGTCGACCGGCGCGGAAGAGGTCGCCACCGTCCCGCCGGCCGCGGAAGCAGGCGAGACCGTGCGCTTCCTGCCGATCATCGGCGCCCCGGTCGAGGCCGTGACACCGCTCTCCAAGCGGCTCGGCGCGGAAGCCCGTTCCAACGGGCTGACGATCCGCAGCGCCTCCGACAGTTCGAGCAAATACATCCTGAAGGGCTACTTCTCCGCCATGAACGACAACGGCAAGACCACCGTCGTCTATGTCTGGGACGTGCTCGACGGCAGCGGCGCACGGCTGCATCGCATCCAGGGCCAGGAAAGCGTCTCGGGCACAGCCTCCGATCCCTGGGCCGCCGTGCCGGCGCGCACGATGGAGGGCATCGCCCAGAAGACGATCCGCCAGTATCTCGACTGGCGCGGCGCCACACGCGGTTAAGCACGTCGCAGGGTTAATCACAGCGAAATGCGAAGAAACGCTTTTCGGATATCGCAAAGCCCTTGCATTCACGGATTTTGCCGCTTAAAGCCCCCCCATCAGCATAATCCACAGGCGGACCATAGATGAAGGTTTTCGCGGGCAATTCGAACCGGCTCCTGGCCGAAGCGATCTGCAATTATCTGAATGTTCCGCTCGGCCGGGCCACGGTCAGACGCTTCGCAGACCAGGAAATCTTCGTTGAAATCCAGGAGAACGTGCGCGGCGAGGACGTTTTCGTCGTGCAGTCGACCTCGTTCCCGACCAACGATCACCTGATGGAAATGCTCATCATGATCGATGCGATGCGCCGTTCCTCGGCACGCCGCATCACGGCCGTGATCCCCTATTTCGGCTACGCCCGCCAGGACCGCAAACCCGGCCCGCGTACGCCGATCTCGGCAAAGCTTGTCGCCAACCTCATCACCGAGGCCGGTGCCGACCGCGTACTGACGCTGGACCTGCATGCCGGCCAGATCCAGGGTTTCTTCGACATTCCCACGGACAACCTCTACGCCGTGCCGATCCTGGCGCGCGACGTGAAGGAAAACTACAACCTCGAAAACGTCATGGTCGTCTCGCCTGACGTCGGCGGCGTGGTGCGCGCCCGGGCGCTCGCCAAGCGCCTCGACTGTCTGCTCGCCATCGTCGACAAGCGCCGTGACCGTCCGGGTGAATCCGAGGTGATGAACGTCATCGGCGACGTTTCGGGCAAGGACTGCCTGCTGATCGACGATATCGTCGACTCGGGCGGCACGCTCTGCAACGCGGCCGAGGCGCTGCTGAAGAACGGCGCGACCAGTGTCACCGCCTATATCACGCATGGCGTTCTGTCGGGCGGCGCCGTCGCGCGCGTCACCTCGTCCAAGCTCAAGGAGCTTGTCATCACCGACTCGATCCAGCCGACAACGGCCGTCCAGTCGGCGCACAACATCCGCGTCATCTCGACGGCCAACCTGCTCGGCGAAGCGATCAACCGCACCAGCGCCGAGGAATCGGTATCGAGCCTCTTCGACTGACGGATTTTTGCCAGGGCCGATATCGGCCCTGGCATTTCTGCGCTAAGTTCCCCTCAGATTCGTCAGGGGAAAACCATGATCTCACTACCATTTCTATCCCGGCTCGCGGGGCCTGCCGTCCTCCTTCTCGCCGCCGGCACTCTGGCGGCCTGCTCGGTCGAGGTCGATGAAGGCCCCGGCGGCTACAATCCCCGCCCGCCGCAATTCTGCACCCGCGAATATGCGCCGGTCTGCGGCGAGCGCGGCCGCGACCGCCAGACCTTCGCCAATGCCTGCGAAGCGCGCTCCAGCGGCTACGGCATCATCGGCCGCGGTGAATGCCAGTTCCGCCGCCCGGATCGCGACCAGACCGGCTGGCAGGACGAGGATCGCGACGGCTGGAACAATGACGGCCGCGACCGTGACAGGGACCGCAATCGCAACGATCGGGACCGCCGGGAGCGTGACCGCAACGACCGGGGCGACCGTGAACGCCCGCGTGACCAGCGCGCCTGCACGATGGACTACAATCCGGTCTGCGGGCGCCGCGGCCCGGATTTCAAGGAGTTCGGCAATGCCTGCTCGGCGGAGGCGGCCGGCTTCACGGTCTATCGGCGCGGCCAGTGCCCGATTGGCTGAGCCCATCCCGATCGGTAGGCTGCACGCTCAACGCCTCCGTCATCATGGCCGGGTTTGACCCGGCCACCTAAGCCCATTGAAAAATATGGATCCTCGGGTCCAGCCCGAGGATGAAGTCGAGCGCGGGCGGATTTTCATAAAAGTCGGGGCGATTGCCTCGAACCTGGTCAGCGCCCCGGCAGTGGACAGGCCTCGCCGCCGCCAAAGAGGCGCGAGCGGGTGAGAAACCGTTTTTCCCGGCCATTGTCGAGCGAGAACATACCGCCCCGACCCGGCACCACGTCGATGATCAGCTGCGTGTGCTTCCACACATCGAACTGGCTCTCGCTGATATAGACCGGCACACCGCCGATCTCGCCGAGCTTCACATCCCGGTCGCCGACAATGTAGTCGTCCGCCGGATAGCACATCGGTGAGGAGCCGTCGCAGCAGCCGCCGGACTGGTGGAACAGGATCTCGGGATGATCGGCCTGGATCTCCCGGATGAGCGACAGCGCGGCGTCTGTCGCCATCACACGCGGCTCGGTCGTAACTTCGGTCATGGCAGCGCTCCTCCAAACGGTTTTCCCTCTCCCCGGCTACGGGGAGAGGGATGGAGCGGGGAGCGACGGCGGACAGGGCTCCCACGCCCGTTGCACGCCTTCTCCGGGGGGTGGAGAAGGAGAGCGGTCGCTCAGAAGAAACCGAGCGCCTTGGGAGAGTAGCTGACCAGCATGTTCTTGGTCTGCTGGTAGTGGTCGAGCATCATCTTGTGGTTCTCGCGGCCGATGCCCGACTGCTTGTACCCGCCGAAGGCCGCATGGGCCGGATAGGCGTGGTAGCAGTTGGTCCAGACACGGCCGGCCTGGATGTCGCGGCCGAAATGGTAGCAACGGTTCGCTTCGCGGCTCCACACGCCGGCACCGAGGCCGTAGAGCGTGTCGTTGGCGATGGCGAGCGCTTCCGCATCGTCCTTGAAGGTCGTGACCGAGACCACCGGCCCGAAGATCTCCTCCTGGAAGATGCGCATCTTGTTGTGACCGCGGAAGACGGTCGGCTTGACATAATAACCGCCCGAGAGATCACCGCCGAGATCGTTGCGCGCACCGCCCGTCAACAGTTCCGCACCCTCCTGCCGGCCGATGTCGATATAGGAGAGAATCTTTTCAAGCTGCTCGGACGACGCCTGCGCGCCGATCATCGTCGCGGTATCGAGCGGGTTGCCCTGCACGATCTTCTCGACACGCTTGACGGCCTTCTCCATGAAGCGGTCGTAGATCTTCTCATGCACCAGCGCGCGGCTCGGGCAGGTGCAGACCTCGCCCTGGTTCAGCGCGAACATCGCAAAGCCCTCGAGCGCCTTGTCGAGATAGTCGTCATCCTCGCGCATGACGTCTTCGAAGAAGATGTTCGGCGACTTGCCGCCAAGCTCCAGCGTGACCGGAATGAGGTTCTGGCTGGCATATTGCATGATCAGGCGACCGGTCGTCGTCTCGCCGGTGAAGGCGATCTTGGCGATGCGCGGATTGGAGGCGAGCGGCTTGCCGGCTTCCAGGCCGAAGCCGTTGACGATGTTGAGCACGCCGGCAGGCAAGAGATCGCCGATCAGCTCGGCCCAGACGAGGATCGAGGACGGCGTCTGTTCGGCCGGCTTCAGCACCACGCAGTTGCCGGCGGCGAGAGCAGGCGCCAGCTTCCAGGCAGCCATCAGGATCGGGAAGTTCCAGGGGATGATCTGGCCGACGACACCGAGCGGCTCGTGGAAGTGATAGGCGATCGTATTGTGGTCGACCTCGCTGATGCCGCCCTCCTGCGCACGAACGCAGGATGCAAAATAGCGGAAGTGGTCGATGGCGAGCGGGATGTCGGCGGCCAGCGTCTCGCGCAGCGGCTTGCCGTTGTCCCAGGTTTCCGCACGGGCGAGAAGGTCGAGATTGTCCTCCATGCGCTGGGCGATCTTCATCAGGATGTTGGAGCGCTCGGTGGTCGAGGTGCGGCCCCATTTGTCCTTGGCGGCATGGGCTGCGTCGAGGGCGAGCTCGATATCGGCAGCGTCAGAACGGGCGATCTCGCACAGCTTGCCGCCGGTGACCGGCGTGATGTTGTCGAAGTAGCGGCCGGCGACCGGCTCCTTCCACTCACCGCCGATGAAGTTGCCGTACTTTGCCTTGTACGGGTTTTCGACGATCTTCTGGTGCAGCATGTCATTCCTCCCATGTAGGGCCCGGACGGGCCGTCGGAGAGGATGGTGCTGCGCTTCGGCCGATCGCGGTAGAGGGGGCAGGACGATGGCGGCGGCGACTGTTTCAGAATTGAGACAGGCCGGCGCGACAGCCTGTGCTGCATTGCAACATCAGTTGATCGAGAGCTTCTTCATCTTGCGGTACAGCGTCGCGCGGCTGATGCCGAGCAGGTCGGCCGCCTGGCTGACATTGCCCCCGGCGCGCGTCAGCACGCGGCGCAGCGCCGCGCGTTCCGCATCGTCGAGGTCGCGCCCGTCCTCCGCCCTATCCTCCTGCAGGAGGTCGGAGGCGGCGACGCCCGTGGCAATGCGCCGGTCATCAAGACCGAGCACCTGGCGCGCAGCGCGGGTTGCACCCAGCACCAGGTCGTCACGATCAACGGCGAGCAGCGCCGGCGCGCTACGCCCCTCGACGGGCACAAGCAGGATGCGCGCGGCGGAGAAGGCGCGGCGGAAAAGCCCCGCCTCGATGCGCGCGGCGGCATCGCGGATCGCCTGCGAGAGGATCGACATGGTCATCTCGCCCGCATCGTCACGGCAGGTGGAAATGTCGATGGCGGCAGCGATGCGTCCCGTATGATCGCGGATCGGCGCAGTGGTGCAGGAAAGGCCGGTGTTCTGCGAGAGGAAATGCTGGTCGCGCAGGATGAGCACGGGCCGCTCGTCGGCCAACGCGGTGCCGATGCCGTTGGTGCCGACGCTCGCCTCGCTCCACACCGTGCCGGACCAGAGCCCGACACCGCGAAAATCGCGGTCGTCGCCCGCCGCCCCGCGCCGTTCGAGTGCAATGCCGTTCTCATCCGTCAGGAGCAGGCAGCAGCCGGCCTTGCCGACCGTGGCGAAGAGCCGGTCGATCTCGCCGCGCGCCTCCTCGATCAGCACGCTGGAGCGCGCCCGCGCCTGCCGGAATTCCGGCTCGGTCAGGCGCCAGGGGTGACGTGCCTCTTCGGGGGAAAGCCCGTGCAGCGTGAGGCAGCGGCGCCAGGAAGCAGCCACCGGCGAACTGGCCGCGGCCGAGGTGTGGGCCGCAACGCTCTGCACATGATCTGCGTGATCGAAACGCATGGGCATCCGCTCTCCTCCCCGAAAGCTTCGACCGATCGTCGCGCCAGAATACAACGCTCAACGACTATAGCCATGTTTGCGCCTGCCGGTCCAGCAGGACAAAGGTACAAGACTGGGGCGAACAGGGCTCCGTCGAGGCAATGGCCTCCTGTCCGTCCTGCCGGGTCCTGCCCTTGCCGAAACCCTGTTTCCAAGCCGCCCGGCGCCTGTTACCAGTGCACATTCCTGTCCAGCATCGATCCTTGCCATGTTTCGTGATTTTTCCGCCCAAGCCCTGTTCATGGGCCTGCTCACCGCCTTCGTCGGTTTTGCGAGTTCCTTCGCCGTCGTGCTGCACGGGCTGACCGGCGTCGGCGCCACGGAGGCGCAGGCGGCTTCCGGCCTGATGGCGCTGTCCGTGTCGATGGGCGTCTGCGCGATCGTGCTCAGCGCCACAACGCGGCTCCCCGTCTCTATTGCCTGGTCGACACCGGGCGCCGCGCTGCTGGCAAGTTCCGGCGCCGTGGAGGGCGGCTTTGCGACGGCCGTCGGCGGGTTCCTCGTCTGCGCGGTGCTGATCGTCATCGCGGGCCTGTGGAAGCCGCTTGGCCGCATGGTCGCTGCAATCCCGGCGACCCTCGCCAATGCCATGCTGTCGGGCGTCCTCATCGGCCTCTGCTTCGCTCCGGTGAAGGCCATCGCCTTCGATCCGCTGCTCGGCCTGCCGATCGTCCTTGCCTGGGTGGTCGTCGGCAGCATCAACAGGCTTTACGCCGTACCGGCGGCGCTTGCCGCCTTCGTCGCCGTGCTTGCCTTCGGCATCGACATTCCCGAAGGCGCCCTTTCAGGCCTCGCCGACTCGCTACTGCCGCGGCCGGAGATCGTCGCACCCGTCTTCACCGTCGCCGGGCTCGTCGGCATCGCACTGCCACTCTTCATTGTCACCATGGCCTCGCAGAATATTCCGGGCATCGCCGTTCTGAAGGTCAACCACTACGAGCCCAGTCCCGGCCCGCTTTTTGCCGTCACCGGTCTCTTCTCGCTGCTGTCGGCGCCCTTCGGCGGCCATGCGGTCAACCTAGCCGCCATCACCGCCGCCATGTGCGCCGGAAGCGACGCGCATCCCGACCCGGCCAAGCGTTACTGGGCGGCGATCAATGCCGGCGTCTTCTACGTGATCTTCGGGCTCGCCGCAGGCGCCGTCACGGCCTTTGTCAGCCTCGCCCCGCCGATCCTCATCCAGGCCGTCGCCGGGCTCGCGCTGATCAGCGCCTTTGCCGGCTCGGCGCTCAACGCCTTCAAGGAGCCGGAGGGCCGCGAGGCTGCGGCGGTGACCTTCCTCGTCACCGCCTCGGGTGTTTCCTTCGCCGGCATTTCCGGCGCCTTCTGGGGTCTGATCGCCGGAGGGCTGATGCTGGCGCTCGCCCGCCTCACGGCAAGACGCCGCGCCAGGTCCTGACCCTTACTGCTGGAAGGGCAGCGGCTGGCCGTTGACCAGCACCTTGCCGTCCTTGTCGACCGTCAGGTCCCAGGCCTGCGCGCCGCCGCCGGCATCGCGGGCGAGGCCCTTCATCATCAGGAGGCCGAAGGCGGCCTGACCGAATTCCGGCACCGTGGCGGCGTTCTTCTGGAGATAGGCGATCGTCTTGTCGAAGTTGCGCATGGTCACCGTCACCTCCGCGCTATGGCGATCCTGCTGCTCGGGATAGACCAGCATCTTGCCGGCGAGATGCACGTCGTAGATCGGCGAGACGGCGGAAATGTCCTCGAATTCCATGGTCATCGCGCCGTCCGGCAGGATGATGCGGCCGATCTCCTGGTTCTGCGCCTCCGTCAACGGCTCGGGCTTGGTGAAATCGGCATGGTCGATGAGATAGTTGACCGCGCCGGCAAGATCGAGATTGGTCACCGCCGCCTTGAAGGTCGCGCGCTCCGGCAGCGCCTCCGCAAAGGCCGCCGGCAGGATGCCGGCCGGCGGCTTGGGCTTCTCCACGCCGAAACCGAAGCCGACACGGGTGGAATGGGCAATGCCGTTCATGTCGATGACATAGCTGATGCTCTCGGCGCCGAACGTACCCTGCTCCGTACCGACGCTCACATTGGAGGCCTTGATCGTTTCGGTGAGGTTGTCGAAGACCGGCAGGGCGGAGCGCAGCATCTCCTTCAGCCGCGCCGCATCCGCCGCCTCCAGCTTGTCCTTGTGCATGTTGTCGAGCACGAAGAAGACGAGGTCCTGCACCACCTTGTTGCGCGCACCATCCATGCTGACATCGATGTCGACCGTGTCGGCGCTGATATCCACCCGGCCGTTCGCACCGCCGGTGATCGTCTCGGCAAAGGCCTTCATCACGCCCGTGCTGGAAATGTCGAGAATGCCCTCGCCCTTCTTCTCCGCGGCAAGACGCATCACCGTCTCGCCGAAGCTTGCCGTGATGCTCTCCTGCGGCGAGGTGCTGGTGAAGGCGATCTTCTCGGCCTTCCAGTCGGCGGAGGTAAAGTAGAGGATATCAGGATCGTAGATGCCTTCGAGTGTCATCGAGGCAATGATGTAGGAGAAGGAATTCTTGCCGGGCGCGACGTCGACAGACCCCTTGATGTCGAGATTGTCGTTCGCCTCGATACGATAGGTGCCTTCCGGCATGGGCCTCAGATAGGCCGTCATCGGCTTCAACCCTTCGACCGTCACCGCGCCGGACTTGTGCTTCTCGAGCAGCACGGCCGGATTGAAGCGCAGCTCGTAGAACGAGGTCGCCGCCTTGACGCTGACGAGACCCGCCTCGATCATATCCTGCGGCAGGTAGCGCGTGAGCTTCTGCTGGATACTTTCGGCCTCGGCTGGCGAAACCTCCTGGGCAAGGACCGGGCTTGCGGATACAAGCGCGAATGCGGCCGAGGCCATCAGGATCTGTCTTCTCATCGTGGTTTCCTTCGCCGAACTGATTTGCAAGCGAACATCCAATCATGACCGCATCGTGTCAATCCAGCTGCGGGCCTTGCATTTCCGGGCGTTCTCGTTTATCGAGCCCCCGTCCGCGTAGACACCCTTGGAGGCAACGTGGATGAGGCTTTCACGAAATCCTCAAGCTTTTTGCGGCGGCAGGGCGATCCCTGCCTGCGAAGGGCTCTCCAGTAACACACGAAAGGTAAAGCCATGAGCCACGACACTTACGAGCTCAAGGCCGAGACGCGCGAACGGGTTGGTAAGGGGTCCTCCCGTGAACTTCGCCGCAACGGCCTTATTCCCGCAGTCATTTACGGCGACAAGCAGGCCCCGCTCTCCATCGCCCTGTCGACCAAGGACGTCACGCAGCGTATCCACGCCGGCGGTTTCAAGACGACGGTTGCGACGATCGACGTCAACGGCGAGAAGATCAAGGTACTGCCGAAGGACTACCAGCTTGATCCGGTCCGCGACTTCACGATGCATGTCGACTTCCTGCGCGTTTCGGGCAACACCCACGTCGTCGTCGAAGTTCCGGTTCACTTCGTCAACGAAGAGAAGTCCCCGGGCATCAAGGCCGGCGGCGTCCTGAACATCGTTCGCCACGCTGTCGAACTGCATGCTCTGGCCGGCGACATTCCGGAATTCATCACGGCTGACCTGGCCGGCCTGAAGGTCGGCGACGGCATCCACATCTCGCATGTCAAGCTGCCGAAGGGCACGAGCCCGGTCATCGCCGACCGCGACTTCACGATCGCCACGATCGCTGTCCCGGCTGCCGGCGTGAAGGAAGAAGAAGCAACGGAAGCATCCGAGTAATCGGTTCCGTTCTGACGGCTTCGAAAGCCCCGCATCCCGACGGATGCGGGGCTTTTCTTTGCCCGCTTTCCGCCACTACCGTGGCGTGAGGCCTGAATTTTCAGCACTTTTCCGGACGGCGATTTCAGCAACATTTAAGACTTTGATGAAAATCTAAGCCTCACAGATGGCGAAAGCCAAAGAGGGGCGTTATGGGCGGGCTTGGCATCATGGCATGGGGGCAACCGGCATGAAAATGCATTCGGTGGAAAGCCGCTTCATTGCCATCGTCATCGGCGCCCTGTTCATCTTCGTCGCCCCGCTCTTCGCACTTTTCCTGATCCTTTCCTCCGACCGCGTCGCGCGGGAGCGCCTGGAGAACACAGAAGTGCTGCTTGAGGCCAACGTCCAGGCACTCGGCAAGCCATTGTGGGATTTCGACAAGGACAGCATCGACCAGATCGTCAGCGCGTTGCAGGCAGATGCCGACATCTCCTTCGTCCATGTGCGTGACACCTCGGATGTCATCGACATCAGCAAGCCCGCGACGCGTCCCGACCCGGACGACGCCCGCTCGATCGTCAAGACCGACATCCTCTACAAGGCGAACGACGGCATCAAGAAGGTCGGTACGGCGGAAATCTGGATCCGCAAGGAGGGCCTGCTCTCGCGATTCTCGACGGACGAGATGAGCATCTTCGCCATCTTCTTCTTTGCCGTGGCGACACTCTTTACCGCCGCCATCATCGGCAACCGCATCACCGTCATCCGCCCGCTGATGCGGCTGACGGCCGCCATCGAGGCGACACGCCGGCTCGGCTCGCGCCATCATGTCGACTGGACATCGAGCGACGAGATGGGCGCCCTCGCCCACAATTTCAACGAGATGCAGAGCCAGCTGGAGCGCGAGGAGAAGGAGCTGAAGCTCGCTCATGCCCGCGCCACCGACATCTACAATCTCACGCCGGCCATGCTCTTCTCCATCGACGCGGAGAACCGCATCACCGCGGTCAGCGACTACTGGCTGACCGCGACCGGCTATCGCCGCGCCGCGGTGATCGGCCAGGAGTTCACCGACTTCGTTGCCGAGGACTGGCGCGAGACCTATCGCAGGCGCCATGACGAGAACAACGCCAATGGCGGCATCTGCGAGGCGACCGTCCGCTTCCGCTGCGCCGATGGCAGCATGATCGACGTGTTGATCCTGGAAACCGGCGCCGCTGCCAGCAGCCACCGCCAGGCGCTGTCGCTCTCCGTGATGACCGACGTCACCGACCTCAAGGAGGCGGAGAACCGCAACCATCACCAGGCGATCACCGACCACCTGACGGGCCTGCTCAACCGGCAGGGCTTCGAATCGGTGCTCGATGAGCTGATCGGCACCGCCGACAGGCTCGGCCAGCAGCTCGCCTGCCTCTTCGTCGATCTCGACCGCTTCAAGTGGATCAACGACAACCTCGGCCATGCCGCCGGCGACGACGTGCTTTGCCAGGTGGCGACACGCCTGCGCCGGCAGCTGCGTGCGGGCGACCGCATCGCCCGGCTCGGCGGCGACGAATTCGCCATCCTGCTCGCCGCCCCGAACGCGCGGCAGCTCGCCATGGATGTCAGCGAACGGTTGGTTGCGAGCCTGCGCACGCCCCTCACCATCAACGGCGCGGACCTGCAAGTCAGCGCCAGCATCGGCGTCGCCGTCTATCCAGACCACGCCTCGACGGCGGCCTGCCTGCTGCAGAAGTCGGACATGGCGATGTATGCGCGCAAGCGCAGCGGCAAGAACGGCGTGCAGCTCTTCGACAACAATATGGTGGACATCGCCCGCAAGCGGCTGGAAACCGAGCAGTTCATCGACCAGGGCCTGCGCGACGACTGGTTCGTCGCCCATCTCCAGCCGATCGTTTCGCTCGCTGACGGACGCGTCGCCGGTTTCGAGGCCCTGATGCGTCTCAGCCACCCCGAGCGCGGCCTGCTGCCGCCGGCCGAGATCATCGGCATTGCGGAGGAGAACGGTTCGATCAGCCGCATCGGGGACACCATCCTCTCGAAGTCGATCGCCAGCCTCGCCGTCATTTCAAAGCTCGATGGGCTTGCCGACAGCTATCTTGCCGTGAACTTCTCGCCCCTGCAGTTCGAGCCCGCTTTGCCCGCCCGCCTTGCCGCCCTGCTCCTGGAACACGGCGTCACACCGTCGCGCATCGTGGTGGAAATCACCGAGGCCGTACTGATGCTCGACAATCCCATCGTGCGCGAGGTGCTCGACGCACTTTCCGATCTCGGTTGCCGCATCGCACTCGACGATTTCGGCACCGGCTATTCCTCGCTGTCCTATCTCAACCGTTTTCCCGTCGATATCGTCAAGGTCGACCAGTCCTTCACCCGCTCGCTCTCTTCCGACCAGCCGGACGTGCGCCGCAAGAGCCGCATGCTGATCGAGGGTATCCGCACGATCTCGCACCAGATGGGTTGTGCGGTCGTGGCGGAGGGCATCGAGACGACGGAACAGTGGGATATCCTCCAGTCCATGCAGATCGAGTTCGGCCAAGGCTATCTCCTGAGCCGTCCTCTTCCGCTTGACGCGCTCCTGGAGAAACTGGACGAATTCACGATGACGGAAAGGCCGGAGCGCCGCGCCGCTGCCTCCTGATGAAAGACTGAGGACGAGACGATGAAGACGCTGCTTTTGACGCTTTGCCTGTCGCTCGCCCACTTTTCAGCGCCGCTCGCCGAAACGCTGCATTTCGTGACGGAGGAATACGCACCCTTCAACTATTCCAAGGACGGCAAGATCACCGGCATCGCGGTCGAGCAGGTCGAGGCAATGGCAAAGGCCGCCGGCGTCGACTACACGATCGAGATCATGCCCTGGGCTCGTGCCTTCGCGATGGCCGAAAGCCAGCCGATGAACTGCGTCTTCACGACTGGCTACAACCGGGAGCGCGCCGATCGCTTCGCCTGGGTCAATCCGCTGCTGAAAGACGAAATGGTGCTGCTGAAGCGCAAGGATGGCAGCAAGGGGCCGGCAAACCTGCAGGACGCGCTTGCCATGAATGTCGGCTCGCAGCGTGGCGATTTTGCCGTCGAAGCGCTGGAGGGCCTCGGTTTTAAAAAGATCGACCTTGCAGCGGACATCGACATTTCGGTGCGCAAGCTGCTCTCCGGCCGCATCGACCTGATGCCGACCTCGATCAAGACCTATGAGAACCTTATCAACCAGGGCCAGCCGGTTGAAAAGGCCATGCTGATGGCCGGCCAGATTTATGGCCTCGCCTGCCACAAGCAGACCCCACCCGCGCTTATCAAGCGGCTGCAGGCGGCGCTCGACCAGCTCATCGTCAGCGGTGAGCAGGACCGCATCTACACAGCCTACGGCCTGCCGCCGAATCCGCGCACGGCCGATGGTGGCGCGAAGAAATGAATGCGGACGGTTGACTTCCGGTCGCTTTCGCGGTGGTGAAGGCCGGACAGATCCATTTTGCGGACCATTCCATGCAGATCATCGCGGGGCTCGGCAATCCGGGCGCAAAATATGCGGGCAACCGCCACAATATCGGTTTCATGGCGCTGGACGCGATCCACCGCAAGAGCCCCTTTTCGCCCTGGTCGAAGAAGTTCAAGGCAGAAATCTCCGAAGGCGAGCTTGCCGGCGAGAAGGTGCTGCTCGTCAAGCCGCAGACCTTCATGAACCTGTCGGGCGAATCCGTCGGTGAGGCCATGCGCTTCTACAAGCTGGCGCCGAAGGACATCGTCGCGATCTACGACGAACTGGATCTTGCGCCGGGCAAGGCGCGCATCAAGGTCGGCGGCGGCCATGGCGGGCACAACGGCATCAAGTCGATCGACGCCCATTGCGGCAAGGACTATCGGCGCCTGCGCCTCGGCATCGGTCATCCGGGCGCCAAGGAACTCGTCACCAACCATGTGCTCGGCGATTTCGCCAAGGTCGACCATAGCTGGCTCGACCCGCTGCTCGACGAGCTCGCCCTCAATGCCGACATGCTGGTGCGGGGAGAGGATTCGCAGCTGATGAACAAGCTGGCGCTCGCCACCGGCAGCAAGCCGGAAGCGGAAAAGACGCCCGCACAGAAACCGGCCGGCCAATCCCATATCCGCCAGGCGCGCAACCACGCCCAGCCGAAGATCCTGCCGACGACCGGGCCGATGGCGGAGATGCTGAAGAAACTGCTCGGCAACAAGGGCGACTAGGATGGCTGCGGACGTGGACCTGCGCCCCGCAGAACCGGGCGATCTTCCGGGGCTGCTCGCGCTCTATGCCGAACTCAATCCTGCCGATCCGCCGCTGGATGCGGCAACGGCGCATGATCGCTTCGCCGCAATCCTCGCCCAGCCCGTCATGACGATCTTCGTCGCCGCGGACAGGCAAAAGCCGCTCGCCTCCTGCACGCTCGTCATCGTGCCGAACCTCACCCGGGGCGGCGCCCCCTATGCGCTGATCGAGAACGTCGTCACCCACCACACCGCCCGCCGGCGGGGCCTCGGCCGTGCCGTCATCCGGCATGCGATCGATACGGCCTGGGCGGCCGGCTGCTACAAGGTCATGCTGCTGACGGGCCGGGGCGACAGCGAAGCCCATGCCTTCTACACGAGCTGCGGCTTCCGGCAGGACAAGACCGGCTTCCAGATCCGCCGTCCCACACCGGACTGACTACTCCTCCGGCTCGGTCTGGAAGAGCAGCGGGAAGCCTGCCTCCTTGGCAAGGTCCGTCGCTTCCTTCGCCTTGGTCTCGGCAATGTCGCGGGCGCAGACGACCACCACCGCCGTGCCCATCTTGTGTGCGGTCATCATGACGCGATAGCTCGTCTCCTCCGCCATGCGGAAGACGGCCTTCAGCACCAGCGTCACGAATTCGCGCGGCGTGTAGTCGTCGTTGACGAGAATGATCTTGTAGAGCTTCGGCCGCTCCAGCTTCGGCTCCGTCACGGTTTTCGGGGTGAGGGTCGTGTCACCATTGCTCATGGGAAGCTCCTCGTATTCCGGCTCCGAGCGGTGTGAGCCCCATTGTGCCCCGCAGGAGAGGCGACTTCAAGGCCCTGCATGGCCGAAGGCCTTGACCCTGCCCCCGCCATCCCCCATAGCGAGGGCAACGATTTTCTTAAGACGAATGGACCACTTCCATGGGTTTCAAATGCGGTATCGTCGGTCTGCCGAATGTCGGCAAGTCGACCCTCTTCAACGCGCTGACCAAGACGGCGGCCGCCCAGGCGGCAAACTACCCCTTCTGCACCATCGAGCCGAACACCGGCGAAGTGGCTGTTCCCGATCCGCGCATGAAGGCGCTCGCCACCATCGCCGGTTCCAAGGAAATCATCCCCACCCGCATCTCCTTCGTCGACATCGCCGGCCTCGTGCGCGGCGCCTCGAAGGGTGAAGGCCTCGGCAACAAGTTTCTCGCCAACATCCGCGAAGTCGATGCCGTCGTGCATGTGCTGCGCTGCTTCGAGGATGACGACATCACCCACGTCGAGGGCCGCATCAACCCGGTCGGCGATGCCGACACGATCGAGACCGAGCTGATGCTCGCCGACCTCGAAAGCCTGGAACGCCGCGTAGAACAGACCCGCAAGCGCGCCACCGGCAAGGACAAGGAGTCCCTCGCGCAGCTGCCGATCATGGAAGCCGTGGTGAAGCTGCTCAACGAGGGCAAGCCGGCCCGCCTGCTCCTGAAGACGCTGGCGCCCGAGGAAATCGAGGTTCTGAAGGGCCTCAACCTCCTCACCTCCCACCCGGTTCTCTATGTCTGCAACGTCGCCGAGGCCGATGCCTCGACCGGCAACACGCACACCGAAGCCGTCGCCGCCATGGCGAAGGAACAGGGCGCCGAATGCGTCATCATCTCGGCAGCGATCGAATCCGAGGTCGCCCAGCTTCCGGAAGAGGAAGCCGCCGAATTCCTCTCGGCGCTCGGCCTTGAGGAAGCGGGTCTCGACCGGCTGATCCGCGCCGGCTACCACCTGCTCGACCTTATCACCTATTTTACCGTCGGCCCCAAGGAAACCCGCGCCTGGACCATCGTGCGCGGCACCAAGGCCCCGCAGGCGGCCGGCGTCATCCATACGGATTTCGAACGCGGCTTCATCCGTGCCTTCACCATCTCCTATGACGACTACATCGCCTACAAGGGCGAAGTCGGCGCGAAGGAGGCCGGCAAGGGCCGCGACGAAGGCAAGGAATACGTGGTGCAGGACGGCGACGTCATCCACTTCCGCTTCAACACGTAAGACGACCCGACAGCCTCCATTCGAGACCGCCGTCCCCGGCTGGGGCGGCGGTTTTTCTTTGCGCTTGAAGGACATGGCGTCCCGCCAATTCCGCCGGCGCTTGCAAAAGCCGGACACCCTCGCCATTGTCCCCCCGCAACAGAACGGATCGCGACGTGGCCAACTACACCTTTGAAGACTTCACGCCGGGTCGGCGCTTCGACTTCACGAAGCGCACGCTCACGGCAACCGAGATCGTCGCCTTCGCGACGGAATTCGATCCCCAGCCGATGCACATGGACGAGGCCGCCGGTCGCGCAAGCATTCTCGGCGGCCTTGCCGCCTCCGGCTGGCACACCAGCGCCGTGATGATGCGCATGCTCTTCGAAGCCTATATCGACGGCTCCACCTCGGAAGGCTCGCCCGGCGTCGACCTGATGGAATGGAAGCGCCCGGTGCTGGCAGGCGATACGCTCGGCGGCCACTGCGAAGTGCTCGATGCCCGCACCTCACGCTCGCGTCCCGAAATCGGCATCGTGCGCATGCGCGCCACGGTGACGAACCAGCGCGGCGAAACGGTCGCCCTTTGCGAATACATCAACATGATGCGCCTTGCCGAAAAGGAAGCCAACCATGCGCATGGCTGAGCTCTATGCCTTCGGCGAGGCCGTCGAAATCGGCAACCTCACCTTCACGGCGGAAGACATCATCCGCTTCGCAGGGGATTTCGACCCGCAACCCTTCCATCTCGACGCGGAGCTGGCCAAGCAGGCGCTTTTCGGTGGCCTCTGCGCTTCCGGCTGGCATTCCTCCGCCGGCTGGATGAAATGCTTCGTGCCGTTCTGGGCGGGCGAATGCAAACGCCTCGCCCGCGAAGGCATCACGCCCCCAAACCTCGGCCCCTCCCCCGGCTTCACGAACCTGCGCTGGCTGAAGCCGGTCTTTGCCGGTGACACGATCACCTATTCGGTGACCCTGACCGCCTCGCGCGAACTCGCCTCACGGCCGGGCCGGCTGATCAATACGATCCTGTGCGCGGGAAGGAACCAGAACGGCGAACCGGTCATTCGCTTCGAGAGCACGGTTCTGGAATTCGTCTGAACCGCCCGTTCGCTTTGCCCTCACCCTGACCCTCTCCCCGCAGCGGGGAGAGAAGATGTGCGCCGCAAACATCGTCAGTTGAGAAACCGGCACGGCCTATCCCTTCGCCCGGCTTGCGGGGAGAAGGTGGCGGCGGCCGGATGAGGAACGACACCGCCACCTCAGACAGCCGGCAGCTGCCTTCAATGCCCGTCGAACGCCACGAGTGTGCGCACTTCCACGCCGAGCGCTTCGAGCTTCTTGCGCCCGCCGAGTTCCGGCAGGTCGATGACGAAACAGGCCGCGACGATATCCGCGCCGATCTGGCGCAGCAGCTTCACCGCAGCCTCCGCCGTGCCGCCGGTCGCGATCAGGTCGTCGATGAGGATGACCTTCTCCCCCGGCTTGATGGCGTCCTTGTGCATCTCCATCTCGTCCACGCCATATTCCAGGCTGTAGGCAATGCGCACGGTCTCGTGCGGCAGCTTGCCCTTCTTGCGGATCGGCACGAAGCCCGTCGACAGCTGGTGCGCCATCGCGCCACCGAGGATGAAACCGCGCGCCTCGATGCCGGCGACCTTGGCGACGCCGATGCCCGCATAGGGGTGCACCAGCTCATCCACCGCACGGCGGAAGGCGCGCGGATTGCCGAGGAGCGTGGTGATGTCGCGGAACATCACGCCGGGCTTGGGATAGTCCGGGATGTTGCGGATCGCGGCGACGAGTTCGTTTTCGAGTGTAGACATGGGAATTCCGACTGCGGAGGGCTTTCTCCGGTTATTGCAGGTGCCGCAGCCCCTCACAACAAAAAAGGCGGCCCGAGGGCCGCCTTTCGACAGAGCGACGGAGCCGCTCAGCTTTCCTTGTTCGCGTAGACCGACTTCTTCGTCAGGTAGATCAGACCGGTGAAGATCACCAGGAAGACCATGACCATGAAGCCGGTACGCTTGCGCTCTTCCAGGTGCGGCTCTGCGGCCCACATCAGGAAGGCGGAGACGTCATGCGCATACTGGTCGACCGTCTGCGGCGAACCGTCGTCATAGGTGACCTGGTCGTCGGAGATCGGCTTTGCCATGGCGAGCGCCGCAGCGTTTGCGAAGTACGGGTTGTAGTGCGTGCCTTCGCCGACTTCGATATGCGCCGGCTTCTCTTCATCGTACCCCGTCAGCAGCGAGTAAATGTAGTCCGGGCCACCTTCCTGATACTGGGTGAAGATGTCGAAGACGAACTGCGGGAAGCCGCGGGTGATGCCGCGTGCCTTCGCGATCAGCGAGAAGTCCGGCGGAGCGGCGCCGTTGTTCGAAGCGGCAGCCGCCTCGTGGTTGGCGTAGGGCGACGGGAAGTAGTCGGCCGGCACAGCCTTGCGGGTGAACATCTCACCGTCGCTGTTCGGGCCGTCCTGCACTTCGTAGTTCGCTGCAAAAGCCTTCACCTGGGCTTCCGAGTAGCCGAGGCCTTCCAGCGTGCGGAAGGAGACGAGGCTCATCGAATGGCAGGCAGAACAGACTTCGGTATAGACCTTCAGGCCGCGCTGGAGCTGGCCCTTGTCATACTTGCCGAATGGGCCGGCGAAGGACCATTCCTGCTGCTTGGGCTTGTGGATCGGGTAGTGGGGTGTGGCACTGGCGGCGTGTTCCGCTTCGGCACCACCGGCGGGCGCCGCCTCTTCCGCCGTGGCGAAGGAGACGCCGAGACCGGCGACGAGTGCGAGCGACAGAATGCCTGCAACAAGCTTTTTCATTGTCATGGTTCCTTTCGTCGCTCGCTATCAGGCCTTGGCCGCCTTGGCGTTCTTCTTTTCCAGAACCGCTTCCGTGATCGAATTCGGAATGCGCTTCGGGGTCTCGATCAGGCCGAGGATCGGCATGAGGACGAGGAAGAAGCCAAAGTAGTAGAGCGTACCGAGCTGCGAGAGGATGACGTAGATGCCTTCCGCCGGCATGGCGCCAAGCCAACCGAGCAGGATGGCATTCGCCACGAAGATCCAGAAGAACAGCTTGTACCACGGGCGGTAGACAGCCGAACGGACCTTGGACGTATCCAGCCAGGGCAGGAAGAACAGCACGATGATCGCGCCGAACATCACGAGGACGCCGCCAAGCTTGGAGTCGATCGGGCCGATGTTGAAGGTGATGGCGCGCAGCATCGCGTAGAACGGCAGGTAGTACCATTCCGGAACGATGTGGGGCGGGGTCTTCAGCGGGTCAGCCGGGATATAGTTGTCCGGGTGGCCGAGATAGTTCGGCATGTAGAAGATGAACCAGGCGAAGACGATCAGGAAGACCGAAACGCCAAGGGCGTCCTTCAGCGTCGCATAGGGCGTGAAGGCGACCGTGTCGGTCTTGGACTTCACTTCGACGCCGGTCGGGTTCGTCTGGCCGGTGACGTGCAGCGCCCAGACGTGCAGGACGACGACGCCGGCGATCATGAACGGCAGCAGGTAGTGCAGCGCGAAGAAGCGGTTCAGCGTCGGGTTGTCGACCGCGAAGCCGCCGAGCAGGAACTGCTGGATCCACTCGCCGACCCACGGGAAGGCCGAGAAGAAGCCGGTGATAACGGTCGCGCCCCAGAAGGACATCTGGCCCCAGGGCAGAACGTAGCCCATGAAGCCGGTCGCCATCATCAGGAGATAGATGACCACGCCGAGGATCCAGAGGATTTCGCGCGGCGCCTTGTAGGAGCCGTAGTAGAGGCCGCGGGCGATGTGGAGATAGACCGCGATGAAGAAGAAGGACGCGCCGTTGGCGTGCATGTAGCGCAGCAGCCAGCCGTGGTTCACGTCGCGCATGATCTTCTCGACAGAGTTGAACGCGACGGAGGTTTCGGCGGCATAGTGCATGGCCAGCACGATACCGGTCAGGATCTGCACGATGAGCATCACCGACAGCATGGCGCCGAAGGTGTAGGCATAGTTCAGGTTGCGCGGAACCGGGTAGGACACGAAGCTGTCATGGATCATGCGCGGCAGAGGCAGGCGCGAATCGACCCATTTTTCGATGCCAGTCGTCGGCTGGTAGGTGGAATGTTCAGCACTCATTATCAGGTGTCCCCTCAACCGATCTTGATGACTGTGTCGGATACGAACGAGAAGGTCGGCACAGCAAGGTTCTCAGGGGCCGGACCCTTACGAATACGACCAGCGGTATCGTAGTGAGAACCATGGCAGGGACAGAACCAGCCGCCGAAATCGCCGGCCTGGCCGAGCGGAATACAGCCGAGGTGGGTACAGACACCAACCATGATGATCCAGTTTTCCTTGCCCACGCCCGCCGAGCGGTCGAGGTCCGTCGCCTGGGCGTCGGCAGCAATGTTGGCGTTACGGGCAACAGCGTCCTTGAGGTCGGAAAGCTGAACGGCCTTGGCCTCTTCGACTTCCTTGTCCGTGCGGTTGCGGATGAAGACCGGCTTGCCGCGCCATTTGACGGTCAAGGACATGCCAGGGGTCACGCTGGAGACATCGACATCGATGGCGCCAAGCGCCAGCGTCGACGCATCCGGACGCATCTGGTCGATAAACGGCCAGGCAACCGCGACGCCGCCCACGACGCCAGCCATCCCGGTGGTCAGGTAAAGGAAATCGCGGCGAGTGGGCTCGCCCAGGGATTCGCTTGATGTCTCGTGTTCGCTCACGGCTAAACCATCCTCTCACGCAAAGTCTGCGGAAACCCGCCACGCCCCTTGGAAACCGGTCAAATCCGGACACAATACGGCCATAGATTCCCCGTCAATCCGGCGCGTTCTATGCTTGATCGCAAATTATGTCCAGCCTTGGCAAGGGGAGGTGGGCACATTGTCGCGGGAAAAACGGAGCATCTTGACAAGGCGCAGGCATCGCCTTGAACCTCCAGCGCTTCCCGGCTCAAAAAGCATGCGAAGGACGACGCCCCGCGGCTTTATTGCGCCGCTTCCTCATGGCCGAGAAAACCGCCCGACTGGCGCGACCAGAGATCCGCATAGAGACCACCGCGCGCGACGAGTTCCGCATGGGTCCCCTCCTCCACGATATGGCCGCGATCCATGACGATCAGCCGGTCGAGCGCGGCGATGGTGGAGAGGCGGTGCGCGATGGCGAGCACCGTCTTGCCGCGCATCAGCCGCTCGAGGTTCGACTGGATCGCCGCCTCGACTTCGCTATCGAGCGCCGAGGTCGCCTCGTCGAGCACGAGGATCGGTGCATCCTTCAGCATGACGCGGGCAATGGCGATGCGCTGGCGCTGACCACCTGAAAGCTTGACGCCGCGCTCGCCGACATGGGCATCGTACCCCTTGCGCCCACGCTGGTCTTCCAGCGTGAGGATGAAATCATGCGCCTCGGCCTTTCGCGCCGCCTCGATCATCTCGTCCTCGCTGGCGTCGGGATTGCCGAAGAGGATGTTGTCGCGGATGGAGCGGTGCAAGAGCGCGGTATCCTGGCTGACCATGCCGATATTGGCGCGCAGGCTCTCCTGCGTGACGGTGGCGATATCCTGCCCACCGACGAGAATGCGCCCGCCCTCAAGATCGTAGAAGCGCAACAGAAGATTGACCAGCGTCGACTTGCCGGCACCGGACCGGCCGACGATGCCGACCTTCTCGCCGGGCCGGATCGACAGCGTCAGGTCGTCGATGACGCCGGACTTGCGGCCATAGTGGAAGCGGATGGCCTCGAAGCGGATGTCCGGGTGCGCGACTTTCATTTCCATCGCATCCGACTTGTCGACAAGGCCGATCGGCTGGGAGATGAGATCGGCCGAGTTCTGGATCGTGCCGATATTGCGCATGATGCTGTTGAGCTGCGTCATCAGGCGATTGAGCAGGAAATTCAGCCGCAGCACCAGCGCCATGGTAAAGGCGACGGCCCCGGAACTGGCAACGCCGCCAAGCCAAAGATGGATGGAGAGCACGGCCATGGCGACGATCATCAGGCCGGAGACGAAGGCCATCGAGGCACGCACGCCCGTCAGGAAGCACGTGAAATCGAGCGTCGTCGTCTGGAAAGTATCGAAACCGCTGCGCATGTAGCGGTCGTTCGCCTCGTCGCGGCCGAACAATTTGAGCGTCTGGATGTTGGAGTAGGCATCCACCATACGGCCGCTCAGCATCGACGCGGCCTCGGCGGTCTGGCGCGAATGCTCGCGGATGCGCGGCACGAAATAGCGTGCCAGCACGGAAAACACCACGAGCCACACGCCGAGCACGGCGGCAAGCCGCCAGTCGAGCCCGCCGAGCAGCACCAGCGTCGAGGCCGTGTAGATCGTCACGAACCAGACACTTTCCATGAAGGAGGTGATGACGTCGCCGGTCGCCTGCCCCGCCGACCAGACCTTCGTGACGATGCGCCCGGAAAAATCGTTCTGGAAGAAGGACAGCGACTGTCGCGCGACATGCACATAGGACTGCCAGCGCACGAGATTGTAAAAGCCGGGCGTGATGACCTGCTGGTCGACGAGCGCGGTGAGAAAGGTGATCACGAAGCGAACGAGGCCGATGAGGCCGAGCATCAGCAGAAGCTCCGGCCCATGCGCGGCCATAAGCCCGCCCCACCCGTCTCCCGGCTTCACCGTCGCCAGGATATCGACCAGCCGCCCGACGAACCAGAAGGTCGCCGCCTCGATGCCCGCGGTCACGCCGCCGAGCACCAGCATCGCCGCAAACGGCGCCCTGGCCTGGCCAACATAGAACCAGATGAAGGCGAGAAGCCCCTGCGGCGGACGAAGATCATCCCGCCGCGCGAAGGGCTGAATCCAGTTCTCGAACCAGGAGAAGAGCGGGCGGAAGATCATGCCATCGATATAGGCGGTTTTTGACGGGCGACAAATTAAAGATTGGAAAGGTGGAAGGGCATCGCGCGCGAAGATTGCTCGCTTGAGGAAGGCACCCCTTCTGCTGGAAAGGGGTGCCTTCTGCCCGACTATTCCGCCGCCGCTTCCGCCTCGGCGTCGTCGGCGATGAAGCCGCCGGACTGGCGGGTCCAGAGGTCGGCATAGATGCCGCCCATGGCGACGAGTTCGGCATGGGTGCCGGTCTCGTGGAGACGGCCCTTGTCGAGCACGATGAGGCGGTCCATCTCCGTCAGCGTCGACAGGCGATGGGCGATCGCGATCACCGTCTTGCCCTGCATGAGAGCGAAGAGGTTTTCCTGGATCGCCGCCTCGACTTCCGAATCGAGCGCCGAGGTTGCCTCGTCCAGCACCAGGATCGGCGCGTCCTTCAGGAAGACGCGGGCGATCGCGATACGCTGGCGCTGGCCGCCGGAGAGCTTGACACCGCGCTCGCCGACCTGGGCATCGAGGCCCGTGCGCCCCTGCTGGTCGGTGAGGCCTTCGATGAAGTCCCAGGCATTGGCGCGCTTGGCTGCCTCGATGATCTCGGCGTCGTCAGCGTCCGGCTTGCCGTAGGCGATGTTGTCACGGATCGAGCGGTGCAGCAGGGAGGTGTCCTGGGTGACCACGCCGATCTGCGAACGCAGGCTGTCCTGCGTCACCGTGGCGACATCCTTGCCATCGATGGTGATCCTGCCGGATTCGAGGTCGTAGAACCGCAGCAGCACGTTCATCAGCGTCGTCTTGCCTGCGCCGGAGCGGCCGACAAGGCCGACCTTCTCCCCCGCCCCGATCGACAGCGACAGATCCTCGATCACACCCTTGTTCTTGCCGTAGTGGAAGCGGACATGGTCGAAGTTGATCGCGCCCTTGGCGGCAGGCAAGGCGGGCGCCTGCGGCGCATCCTTGATGTCGTGCGGACGCGTCATCATGCCCATGCCATCATAGACCGTGCCGATGTTCTCGAAGAGCGCGGTCACTTCCCACATCACCCACTGCGACATGCCGTTGATGCGCATGACGAGGCCGATGGCGACTGCCACCGCGCCGACGGAGACATCGCCCGTCATCCAGAAGTAGATGCCGATGCCCGCCGTGAAGAACATCGTGACGACATTGTTGATGTCGATCAGGATATTGAACAGGGTGATCAGCCGCATCTGCTTGTGAACGGTCTGCAGGAACTCGTCCATGCCTTCACGGGCATAGCTCTCCTCCCGCCCGGCATGCGAGAACAGCTTGACCGTCGCGATGTTGGTGTAGCTGTCGACGATCCGGCCCGTCATCATCGAACGCGCGTCGGCCTGCTCGCGCGAGATCACCATCAGCTTCGGCACGAAATAGCGCAGGATACTGACATAGGCGACGAACCACACGAGCAGCGGCACGACCAGACGCAGGTCCGCCGCGGCGATGATCGCGATCATCGAGATGAAGTAGCTCACCACGTAGATGAAGACGTCGATGATCTTCATGACGGCTTCACGCACCGCAAGCGCCGTCTGCATCACCTTCGTCGACACGCGGCCGGCGAACTCGTTGGAGAAGAAGGTCATGCTCTGGCGGATCAGGTAGCGATGCATCTGCCAGCGGGCGATCATCGGGAAATTGCCCGCGAGCGCCTGGTGCATGGTCATGGTGTGCAGCGCGCCAAACCCCGGGATGACGACGAGCAGCAGGACCGCCATCCAGACCAGCGTGTCGCCCTCGCGGGCAAGGAACGTCGTCTTGTCACCGGCCGAAAGCCAGTCGACGATACTGCCGAGGAACTGGAACAGCACGACTTCCGCAATGCCGAGCACCATGGAGCAGAAGCCGAGCAGCGCAAGCCACGGCGCAGCCGGGCGCGTATAGTGCCAAAGGAAGGCGAAAAGGCCCTTCGGAGGCAGCGAGGGCGCCTCGGAAGGATAGGGATTCAAACGTCTTTCGAACCAGCCGAACATGGCTTTCTCCGTAATAGAAAGACGGAACCGGCGCGGACGGCGCAAAATGAGCGCGGTCAGGAACGGGGTTCCGGTAGGATTGCCGTGGGGCGACGAAAAGCGTCACACGACGAAGTAAAAAGAAGAAACGAAGGGAATCTTGGTGGCGAAACGCCTACGCGAGAAGAGGCGTGATTCCAGCCGGGAGGCGTGGTCGATACATGGTATCCATAGTGGTCCTCCCTTTTCTCGCGTTGAAGATGGCTCTGGTTAACCCGAAACGCCGCAATTTGCCAGCCACTTTGTCGCAATTTCGTCTTTCCGGCCAATTCTGTTGCCGTGTCGCCACATCCGGGCGCCCCCTCTGCCGCTTTTCGCCGCGAGGCGGGATGGCGCACCCTTCTTGTCTTTTCGCAATTTTGAAGACAAACCGCTTCGCACCCCGGCCGGAATTGCTGTAGGCGAAACCGCATGTCTACACTCCGCATCGCCCTTTACCAGCCCGACATTGCCGGCAATACCGGCACGATCCTGCGGTTCGCCGCCTGCCTTGGCCTTTCGGTCGACCTCATCGAGCCGGCCGGCTTCGATATTTCCGACCGCAGCCTCAAGCGTGCGGGCATGGACTATCTTGCCGCCGTGACGCTGACACGACATGTCAACTGGGAGCGATACGAGGCGTGGCGGGCAGAGAGCGGCCGCCGCCTGGTGCTCGCCTCCACCAAGGCCGCCGGGCGCTATACGGACTTCGCCTACCAGCCGACGGACATCCTGCTGTTCGGCCGCGAAAGCGCCGGCGTTCCCGATCACGTCCACGACAGGGCGGATGGACGCGTGCTCATTCCCATGGTCGAGGGGCAACGCTCCATCAATGTCGCGCTCTCGGCCGCAATGATCTGCGGCGAGGCGCTGCGCCAGACGGGCTTCGCCTGACCGAACGTATCCCCTTTCCAGGGGTCGCCAAAACGCCTTAGCCATCGCCCGGCCACACCCAGCGCAGGGCGAAGGCCACGATGCCGAAGACCAGCACGACGGCACCGACAAGGGCATAGGCGCCAGCGTAACCCGATGCGGCAATCAGCGGCTGCGAGACGATGGGTGACAGGAACTGGCCGGCAAAGATGCTGGAAACCAGGAGACCGGAGACGCGGCCGCGGCGGGCCGGAGGGGCAAGCAGCATCGCCGCGGCCGCGAAGTTCGGCATGATCGTGCCCATGCAGACACCGGAGACGGCCATGGCGACGAGCACGCTGACATAACTTTCCGCCGTCGAGAGCAGGAGGAAGGAAAGACCGGCCGAAACGAAGCCGAGGCCGAAGACGCCCATGATGCCGAGCTGGCGCCGGAGGGGCGCGAAGGCGAGCGCGCTCACCACGCCGACGAGCTGCCCCGCGCCGATCGCCGCACCGGCAAGGCTCGGTGCGGCAAAGCCGAGCGATTCGAGGTAGAAGGGTAGCTGGGTCGGGACCATGTAGAAGGCGATCATGTTGACGGCCGCTGCCAGGAACAAAAGGGCGAGCAGCGCTACCGCCCGCCCGTCGAGCCGGCCCTCCCCCGCCGCGGCACCCGCCGGCCGTGCACGTCGCGGCTCCGGCAGGAAGGCAAGCGCCGCCGGCACCAGCGGGATCGCCACCGTGTAGATCAGAAACGGCCCGCGCCAGTGGACCTCCGCAAGGAACCCGCCGCCCGTCAGGAAAATCGTGCCACCGACACCGACAAAGGCCTGTTGCAGGCCCATATAGCGATCGCGCGCCGCCCCCTGAAAGAAATCGCCGACCAGCGCCGTCGTCGCCGTCATGATGCCGCCGACGGCGATACCCAGCACGGCGCGCCCGGCGAGGAGCCCCGGCAGCGTATCGAGGAAAAGCCCGGAGGCACCGGCACCGGCAAACAGCGCAAGCGAGGCGACGAGCAGCGGCTTGCGGCCGAAACGATCCACCAGGAAGCCGGCCGCCGGAGAGAAGAGCGCGATGAACACGGCCGGCAACGTCAGCACCAGCCTGCTGAGCAGCGCGACATTCTCCACATCGGCAAACCGCGCCGCGATGCCCGGCAGCGACGCGGAAATCGTCGCGCCGGACATGATGGTGAGCGTGCTGATGAAGAGCAGCGTCGCATTGCGCCGGGTCTCGGCGGGAGACCGCGCGACCTCCGCTGCCGCATAGTGTTCTGGCTTCATGCGGCCACCTCGTCGTAGCGGGTTGCGATGCGTGCCGCCTTCAGCGCGTTGGCCCACCAGATCAGGCGTTTCATCAGCACGGCGAGCTGGCCGTTGAGCTGGCCGGGGCGGAAGGGATTGCCGACCGGGTCGAACTGCGTCCAGGCATGGGCAAGGCTTACCGTCTCGCGGATCGCCACCGCATGCAGCTCGGCAAAGACCAGCCGAAGCTGCTCGACGGCGCGCAGGCCGCCGGAGACGCCGCCATAAGAGACGAAGGCGATCGGCTTGGCATGCCAGGGGCGGAAGCAGCTGTCGATGATCGCCTTCAGCGCGGCCGGGTAGGCGTGGTTGTATTCCGGCGTGACGATCAGGAAAGCGTCCGCCCGCGAGATACGGCTTTCGACCAGCTGGGCCGATGCCTCGTCGAGACCGCCCGGCGTGAAGGTCAGCTCCACCGGATCGATACGGATGATGTCGTGATAGCCAAGCGCGGAGAGTTCAGGCTCCAGCCATCCCGCGATCGTATCGGCAAAGCGCCCTTCGCGGCCGCTGCCATAGATGAGGGCGATGGTCAGTCTTTCAGTCATGCGTCGGCTCCGTCTTGGAAAAGTTAGGAGCCGCTGGTATAAAACCTCAACTTAAGTTGAGGTCAACAGCGATGACGGAAAAATGTCCGAAGAGCGGAATGCCCCGGGAACTCAGCGTCGGCGAGGTCGCCGAGCGCAGCGGGATCGCAGTGTCCACCCTGCATTTTTATGAGGCGAAGGGGCTGATCCACAGCCAGCGCAACCGTGGCAACCAGCGGCGCTATCCACGCGGCATCCTGCGCCGCGTGGCGGTGATCAAGGTGGCGCAGCGCACCGGCATTCCGCTTTCGGAGATTGCTGAGGCCCTGTCGGTGCTGCCGCACGACCGGCCATTGACGGGTCTCGACTGGCGCAGGCTTTCGGAAAACTGGCGTGGCCAACTCGACGAGCGCATCGCCCGCCTCACCAAGCTGCGCAACCAGCTGGACGGCTGCATCGGCTGTGGTTGCCTGTCATTGCAGGAATGCCCGTTGCGCAACCCGCTGGACGAACTGGCGGCCGAAGGCCCGGGCCCGAGACTGCTCGAGCCCTGATCCTCAGCGGGACGCAACCGCATTTGTGGTGTCGGATTAATCCAGCCGCGTGGCGAGCAGCTTGTCGACGCGGCGACCATCCATATCGACGACCTCGAAGCGCCAGCCCTGGGTTTCCGTGATCTCGCCGGTCTTCGGCAGCTTCTGCAGCGATTCGATGACGAGGCCGGCCGCGGTCTGGTAGCTGCGGCGGGCCGGCAGCTGCAGGCCGAGACGGTCGGCCATCTCGTCGATCGGCATGGAGCCAGAAATCAGCCAGGAGCCATCCTCGCGCTGCACCGCATAATCGTCGTCGCCTTCCTCGATATCGGCGCGGAACACGCCGGCAATCGCCTCCAGCACGTCGGCAGGCGTGATGATGCCTTCGAAGTGGCCGTATTCGTCATGGATGAGCAGGATCGGCACTTCGGAATTGCGCAGCGTTTCGAGCACACGCATGGCATCCATCGTATCGGGCACGATCGGCGCGGGGCGCACGAAGCTGCGGATGTCCAGCGGCTGGCCGTTCAACAGGGCCGAAAGCAACTCACGCTTCTGCACGATGCCGACGATCGTCTCCGGCCCGCCATCGGCGACCGGCAGGCGGGAATGCGGGCTGTCGGTCAGGGTCTTGTGGATCTCCTCCACCGTGTCGCCGAGATCGATCCAGTCGACATCGTTGCGCGGGGTCATGAGACCGCGCGCCTCACGGTCGGAGAAGCGCATGACGCCGGCGATCATCAGCTTTTCGCCGCCCTCGATGACACCGGCAGCTTCCGCCTCGGCGACGATGGTCTTGATTTCCTCGTCGGTAACGATGCTTTCGGCGACCTGATGCTGGCCAAGCAGACGGAAGATCAACCGCGTCGAGGCATCGAGGATCCAGACCGCCGGGGCACCGATCTTCGAGAGCAGCGACATGGCGGGCGCGACGAGCGCAGCAAAACGCTCCGGGTTCTTCAACGCGATCTGCTTAGGCACCAGTTCTCCGACCACCACCGACAGATAGGTGATAATGAAGATGACGATACCGTAGCCGAGCGGATCGGCCAGCCAGTCCGGCACGCCCTCGGCATAGAGGATGTCACGCAGGCGTCCGCCGAGCGCGGCACCCGAGAAGGCACCGGCGAGAATGCCGATGAGGGTGATGCCGATCTGGACGGTGGAGAGGAATTTTCCGGGGTGGTCCGCCAGCTTCAGCGCGGCCGCAGCACCACGCGAGCCCTGCGCAGCCATGGTCTTCAGGCGCGGCTTTCGGGCAGAAACGATGGAAAGTTCGGAAAGGGCAAAGACCCCATTGAAGAGGATAAGGAAGACAGCAATCGCGAGTTCGAACAAGGACTGTGAGCCGTGCTTCTGAACCGCAACGGCGCCTTTCTGTTGATGACGATGGCCGCAAGATAGGGGCGCGGCGGGTCGCCGTCAATCGAACTTGCCGATCACGGTCGTGTCAGGTGGGGATCACGAGCATTTCGAGGAGGATGTCACGCAGCCGTCCGACCGGCGCGGGCGGCTGTGCTTCGGCCGTGTGCAGCATCAGGTCGATACTGCCGAGCACCGGTAGCCCCGCCTGTTGCGGGTCGAGCACACGCAGATGCGACGGCATGCCCGTGGTCGTGCGGATTGTCACGCCGAGCCCGGCCGTCACCGCCGCCCAGAGCCCCGCAAGCCCGGGGCTGGAAAAGACCTGGCGCCATTCCCGTCCGGTCGCAGAAAGCGCCTCGACGGCCGCCGCCCGGAACGTACAGGGTGGATCGAACGCAATGAGCGGCACCGGCGCGCCGGCGGAGATGTCATGGTCGACGGCCGCGATCCAGACGACCGGGTGGGTGGCGATGTGCCGGCAATGGGCGCTCTTCTGGCCGCCCCAGGTGACGGCCATGTCGAGATCGCCACGCTCGACCGCCGCCACCAGCTTGGCCCCGCGATCGACCCGCGCTTCGACGCGCAGCTTCGGGTGCGCCCGCGAAAAGCGGCCGAGCACCGGCGGCAGCGAGGTCTCCGCAAAGTCCTGCGGGATGCCGAGCCGCAGCCAGCCGTCGAGCGCCCGGCTGGAGCCCAGCATCATCATCGCCTCGTCGTTCAGGTCGAGAATGCGCACCGCATAGTCGTGCAAGGCTTCGCCGGCATCGGTGAGCACAAGGCCCCGGCCCTGCTTGACGAAAAGCGTCTGACCGCTGAGTTCAGAGAGTTTCTTCAGTTGCAGGCTGACGGCCGGCGGCGTCCGCCCCAGCGCCTCCGCGGCTTTCGCAAAGCTGCCGAGGCGCACGCCCGTGACAAAGGTGCGCAGCACGTCCATGTCGAAGTTGCGCGGAGAGACCATTCAGTTTTCCAAAACCATACCGGCAATGCTTCTCAATTTTAAAAACAATAGTCGCGCAATAGGCTCCTTCCGTCAACACGAGACAGGAGACGACCATGCCCTTCCTCCACATCCGCCTCGCCGGCAAGAACCTGACGGACGGCGAGCGCCTGCACCTTCAGGACGAGGCGACCCGCCTTGCCGTCACGCTGCTCGGCAAGCGCGCCGAAGCGACCGCCGTCCTCGTCGAGGGAACGCCGATCGCCAACTGGACTATCGGCGCGCGACGGCAGAAGGTGGCCGGCCATTTCGAGATCCTGATCAGCGAGGGCACCAACACGGCAGAGGAAAAGGCCCGCTTCATCGCCGCCGCCTATGCCCTGCTTGCGGAGACGCTGGGCGCACACCTCGATCCCGTGACCTATGTGGTCATCCGCGATATCGCGATGGACAGCTGGGGTTACGGTGGCCGGACACAGGAAAGCCGGCACGTCGCCCTTGCGGCGTGAACCGTCAATCGGCGCTCGGCAGGCGGCGCATCGTGAATTCGATGCGGTCGCCCTCCATGGCGCGCCAGCTTTCGACCTCGGTCCAGTAGGCGGCCTTCGGCCAGAGGTCGAACCATTCACGCGCCTTCTCCCGCGCCGCCTGCCGGTCGAGGCAGAAGGTCTCGCGGACGAAATGGCCTTCGCGGGCGGGTTTTTCGCGACGGCGACGCTCGATACGGCGCCGGAGCCCTTCAAGCGGGGGCGGACCGGGAACACGCGCCATGCAGATTTCCTCCTGGCAGCACATTCAACGGAGGAAAGATAAGCCGCCCCCGCGCGTTTTGCGAGTCCCGTCGTCCCCAGCCGATGCCCCGCCCGCGGTTGCCAAATGGCGCAAAGTTTTGGACTGTGGCGAAAATACGATTCGGCGGGCTGCCCGCCAGCGGGAAGCACCATGGAACGACCAGACCTGCCGAAAGGCCTGCCCGAGGACATCGAAGAGAAGAAGACCGCCGCGCAGGCCTGGTTCGGGCAGCTGCGCGACGCAATCTGCGCCAGCTTCGAGGCGCTTGAGGACGACCTGCAAGGGCCGCTCTCCGACATGCAGCCCGGCCGCTTCGTCGCCAAGGACTGGCTGCGCGAGGGCGGCGCAGGTGGCGGCGGACGCATGTCGATGATGGAAGGCCGCGTCTTCGAGAAGGTCGGCGTGCACACCTCGACCGTCTATGGCGAATTCTCGCCCGAGTTTCGCGGCCAGATTCCCGGCGCGAGCGAGGACCCGCGTTTCTGGGCCTCCGGCATCTCGCTCATCGCCCATCCGGTGAACCCCAACGTACCCGCCGTGCACATGAACACGCGTATGGTCGTCACCACCAGCCGCTGGTTCGGCGGGGGTGCGGACCTGACGCCGGTGCTCGACCGCCGCCGCATGATGGACGATCCGGACACCACGCTCTTCCACAAGGCGATGGAGATCACCTGCAACCGCCATCCCGTCGCCGATCACCAGAAATTCAAAGCCTGGTGCGACGACTACTTCTTCCTGAAGCACCGCAATGAACCGCGCGGCACCGGCGGCATTTTTTACGACTGGCTGCATTCGTTGGAAGAGCTTGGCGGCTGGGATGCCGATTTTGCCTTCACCCAGGATGTCGGGCGCGCCTTCGCCATGGTCTATCCGAAGATCGTGCGGTCGAACTTCAACAAGGGCTGGACGGAAGAAGACCGCGACGAACAGCTCGTGCGGCGCGGCCGCTATGTCGAGTTCAACCTGCTCTACGACCGCGGCACGATCTTCGGCCTCAAGACGGGCGGCAATGTCGAGTCGATCCTCTCCTCGCTTCCCCCGGTGGTGCGCTGGCCCTGAAGGCCGGCCCTCCCTGCCTTGTGATTACAGACCTACGCCTTCCGTGGTATAATGCCTGCTGCATGAGTCCATGGAGGAAGCAGTCATGAAGATTGCAGCACAAGAGGCAATGCAGACGGGTTCCGACCCGAAATCTCCCGAATTTCTCGATCGTTTCGCCGAAACCATACGTGCCGAGAGCGGGCTGGACCTGCCGCACGCCTATTTCGTCGAAGAAGCCCGGCTGCGGCTTGCCAGCGGCGTGGTGCATCATCTCGTCGATCACCACACCACCCCGGCGCAATTCCAGTCGTCCTGCTGCTTCGACGCCTGGGCGAAGGACGACGCGGCCTGACAACAGCCGGCTGGAAATGCAGCAACGAAATCGCGCCCGGGGCGGAACCTCGGGCGGCTTTTGCCGTTTGATGGGACGGCTTCCTGATGCCGCAGGCCCGGCTGCAATTTGGCTGATCGGGCCTCATCTGCTACACTGGTTCCGCTGAAACGACAGGAGATAGGTCATGAGACTTTTTGAATGCGGTTCACTCGTCCCCGGATGCGACTGGCATACGCGGGCCAATGACGACGCCGAAGTCGTCCGCCGTGCGGTCGAGCATATGCGCACCGCCCATGGCGAGGCGATCATCCGGGAAAGCATGGTCGATCACATCAAGGAACGCATCGTCGACGAGAAGGCGGCCGACGCCGCCTGACAGGCATTTCCGATAAATTCACACCGCCTGCTCACCTTCTCCCCGCCGGGGAGAAGGTCAAATAGCCCATGGCGCGAAATGAGCCGTTTGCGGTAGCACCCGGAAAATCAAAAGCCTGACGTCAGACGCAAACCTGAAGGATCGTGATGCGCTCAGGGCGTGGAAGGTTCCCCCTCCTCCTTTGCCATCGCCGCCAGACGGGCAAGCAGCTTTGCGCGGCCGTCATGGAAGTTGCCCGCCACCCATGCCTCTTCGATCGCCCCCAGAACCGCACCGACCTTCGGGCCGGCGGGAATACCTGCGGCAAGCACGTCCGCGCCGTTCAGCGGGAAGGTCGGCCGGTGCCATTTCTCGGCCCGGGCAAGAAGCCGCTGGCAAAGGCCGGCAAAGGCGAGCGCCTCCGGGTCACCAAGGCCCCGCGCCCGGGCGGACGCCAGTGCCAGCTTCAGCCGCATCGTCAGCCCCTGCACACCGCTGCGATAAAGCAGCCGCTCGAATGCCGTCTCGGCAAGTTTCGGCGCGATTTCCGGCGCGGCCGCCCAATGGTCGAGAACGGACGCCTCCGCCTTGGAAAGGCGCAGGCGCTCGGCGAGTGCTTTCAGCCGGTCGCGATCCGCCGGCACCATGGCGGCAAGGCGCAGCATCGGGTCGGGCTTCCAGCCGAACGCCTTTTCGGCATGGATCAGGCCGGGGATCGCATCGATGCCCCACTTTTCCGTCTCAGGCAGGATTTCGGTGAGCACGCCCGCCTGCCGCATCCACAGCAGCGCGCGGCCGGGATCGGGCGCTACGAGCAATTTCTTCGTCTCGGACCAGACGCGCTCGGCTGAAAGTTTTCCAAGGCTGCCCTTCGCCCGTGCGCAGGCCTTCAGCCCGTCCGCATCGGGCCGGCCGCTGCCGTAGAGCGCAAAGAAGCGGAAAAAGCGCAGGATGCGCAGGTGATCCTCCGCAATGCGCGTTCCCGCATCGCCGATGAAACGCACGGTGCGGCTCTCGATATCCGGCAGGCCGCCCACGAGATCGATGACTGCACCGCCGGCATCGGCATAGAGCGCGTTGATCGTCAGGTCGCGCCGTTCGGCGTCCGCCCGCCAGTCCGTGCCGAAGGCGACTTCGGCATGGCGGCCGTCGGTGGAAATGTCGCGGCGCAACGTCGTCACCTCGAAGGGTTTGCCCTCGATGACGAGCGTCACCGTGCCATGCTCGATGCCCGTCGGCACCGCCTTGATGCCGGCTTCCTTCGCTCGCTCGACAACCACCTCGGGCCGCAGCGTCGTCGCGATATCGACATCGGCGACCGGCAGGCCCATCAGGCTGTTGCGCACGGCCCCGCCGGCGACGCGCGCCTCCCCGCCGTCGCTGTTCAAGAGCGCCAGCACGCGAACGAGCGCCGGATCGGCAAACCACGCCTCGCCCGAAACAGACGTCATGCATAAAGCCTTTCATAGATCACCCGCACGATGCCGGCGGTGATGCCCCAGATATTATGCCCCTCATACGGCATGCGATAATAATGCCGCTCGCCGCCGAGCCAGACGCCGCTGCCCCGTTCGTGGTTGCGCGGGTCCATCAGGAAGGAGAGCGGTACGTCGAAAACCGTCTCGACTTCCGCCGGATTGGGCGTGAGTTCGAACCCCGGCTGCACCACCGCCAAAACCGGCGTGATGGAGAAACCCGACAATGCCTTGTATTGCGGCAGCCGACCGACCGGCTCGACGAAACGGCGGTCGAGGCTGATCTCCTCCTCCGCCTCGCGCATCGCCGCCGTCTCGACATCGGCGTCCTCGTCATCGACCGCGCCGCCGGGAAAGGCGACCTGACCGGAATGTTTGCGCATCGTCGCGGTGCGCTGCGTGAAGATGACGCGCGCCTCCTCGCCATCGTCGACGACGGGGATCAGCACCGCGGCATCGCGCAGCTTCATGCCTTCGATATGGGGGATGACGCCGGGATTGAGCAGGCTGTCACCATGCTCGCGCCAGCTCTCCTCGCCGAGCGTCAGCATCTGCTCCATCGCCCGGCGACGAAATTCCGCAGCGCTAAAAGGGGGAAAACTCATAGCGACAGTGCATCCAGCTCGGCTGCCGGCATGACCGGGAAGACCGTGCCACCCGAACGCACGGCGAACATTTTTACACTGTCAATCTCGATCGTCTCGCCAAGGCCGACAAGCTCGTACATCATCGCCCGCGAGACCAGCGCCTCCAGCCGCCCGCGCACGAGGAGATAGGGCTTCAGCTCGCTGTTTTCGCCCTCGATGACGAAACGCAGCGGGTGCTCCCGCCCGGCCTCGACGACATCGCCGACATTGGTGCGGAAGGTGAGTTTTTGCCCCTCGCCCTCGCCCGACGCATTCATTTCGACCGCCAGGAACGGCGCATCCACGACGCGGATGCCGACCTTCTCGACCGGCGTCACCAGATAGACCTTACCATCCTCGTCCTTGCGCAGCACGGTCGAGAAAAGCCGCACCAGCGGCGCGCGGCCGATCGGCGTTCCCAGATAGAACCAGGTACCGTCGGCGCGGATCTCCATATCGATATCGCCGCAGAACGGCGGGTTCCAGCGCTCGACCGGCGGCAGGCCGCGTCCGCCGGTTTCAGCGCCCGCGCGGGAAATCAGCGCGGCCAGTCCCGCCGCATCGCCGCTTTCGCGAATTTCGCCCGTTGCCATTGTTCCGTCCCGGTTGAACCCTATCTCCGCGAGAGGCCCTTCCTCCCCAGAGGAAAGGGTGGATACACTCACGAGATAGTCATTTCGTGGCCGCTTGTCAGCCACGGGTGAGCTAATAAGCTTTCTATGTATGAAGCGAACGCGGCAAGACCACGATTCGCCTCAAAATTTGAGATCGGTAGCGGAGACGACCATGGGCGTTCAGAATTCCCCCGAGGCTGGCCTGGACGAAAAAACGGTGATCGCCGCCGCGGAACGGGCGCTCTCCGACATCGCCGCCATCAAGCAGGAGGTCGGCAAGGTCATCTTCGGTCAGGAAAGCGTGGTCGAACAGACCATGCTCGCCGTACTGTCAGGCGGCCACGCCCTGCTCGTCGGCGTACCGGGCCTTGCCAAGACCAAGCTGGTCGCAACGCTCGGCACCGTGCTCGGCCTCTCCTCCAGCCGCATCCAGTTCACGCCCGACCTGATGCCCTCCGATATCCTCGGCTCAGAAGTGATGGATCAGGACGAGAACGGCAAGCGCTCCTTCCGCTTCGTGCCCGGCCCGATCTTCACCCAGCTCCTGATGGCCGACGAGATCAACCGTGCCTCGCCGCGCACCCAGTCCGCCCTGCTCCAGGCGATGCAGGAATACCATGTGACGGTCGCCGGCCGGGCGAACGACCTGCCAAAACCCTTCCATGTGCTCGCGACGCAGAACCCGCTGGAGCAGGAAGGCACCTATCCGCTGCCCGAAGCCCAGCTCGACCGCTTCCTCTTGCAGGTCGACGTGCACTATCCGGAGCTCGCCGCCGAACGGCAGATCCTGCTCGAAACGACCGGCGTGCACGAGGCGCAGACGAGCGCCGCCATCGCCGCCGATCGCCTCATCGAGATCCAGACCCTCATCCGCCAGATGCCGGTGAGCGAGAAGGTGCTCGACGCGATCCTTTCGCTGGTGCGCTCCGCCCGCCCGGGCAACGGCCTCACTTCGACCGACAAGCACGTCGCCTGGGGCCCGGGCCCGCGCGCCGGCCAGGCGATGATGCTCTGCGCCCGCGCTCGCGCGCTCTACGAAGGCCGCCTTGCGCCCTCCGTCGACGACGTCCTGGCGCTCGCCGAACCGATCCTCCAGCACCGCATGGCACTGACCTTCGGCGCCCGCGCGGAAGGCATGTCGGTGCGGGACGTCATCGCGGGCCTCGTCCGGCAGGCCGGCGGCTGAGCGAGGAGAGCGCATGGCGTCCGTCGGCCAGATCGTCGAGCCAACACCGACCCGCGAGGTGCTTTCGCGGGCGCAGGCGCGCGCGGCCCTCATCCCCGATTGCATGGTGGAAGCCCAGCGCCTCGCCAACACCGTGATCGCCGGCTGGCATGGCCGCCGCAAGCGCGGCATCGGCGAGAATTTCTGGCAGTTCCGCCCCTATGTCGACGGCGAGAGCCTTGCCCGCATCGACTGGCGGCGCTCGGCCCGCGACGACCACACCTATGTGCGCGACCGCGAATGGGAGGCCGCCCACACCGTCTGGATCTGGGCCGATCTTTCGCCCTCGATGATGTACAAGTCCACCTTCGGCAGCGTCTCGAAGGAAAGTCGCGCGCTCGTCCTCATGCTGGCGCTCGCCGAAATCCTCGCGCGCTCCGGCGAGCGCATCGGCTGCCCCGGCGTGATGGAGCCGATCGCCGCGCGCAACGCCGCCGAACGGCTCGCCACCGCCCTGATGCACAATGCCTCCGTCAGCGGCCTGCCGGACACGGGCATGATCCGCGGCAACAGCGATATCGTGCTGATCGGCGATTTCCTGGATCCCGTCGAGGACGTCATGGAGCGCCTCGGCCCGCTTGCGCGCCGGGGCCTTAGAGGCCATGTGGTGGAGATCGCCGACCCCGCGGAAGAAACCTTCCCCTATGTCGGCCGCACCGAATTCACCGATCCCGAAAGCGGCCAAAAACTTACCGCCGGCCGCGCCGAGACGCTGAAGGAAGACTACGCCCGTGCCTATGGCGCGCGCCGCGACACGCTGGCGGACAATCTGCGCCATCTCGGCTGGAGTTTCGTGCCCCACCGCACCGACCGGCTCGCGTCGGAGGCGCTGGTCGCCGTGCACATGTATCTCTCCGGCATGCCGGCCATGAAGACGGAGGGCCGCGGCCGATGAGCGCCTTCGCCTTCGCATTCCCCGCCGTGCTGACGACGCTGGTGCTGCTGCCGGTCATCTGGTGGCTGCTGCGCCTGACCCCGCCGAAGCCGCTGACGGAAGTCTTTCCGCCCTTCGCCATCCTCGCCTCGATCATGAAGCGCGAGGAGACGCCGGCGCAAAGCCCCTGGTGGTTGACGCTGCTGCGCATGCTCATGGCCGCCGCGATCATATTTGCGATCGCCGACCCGGTCTTCAACCCGCGCACCAATACGCTCGCGTCGAGCGGCCCCCTCGCCCTCGTCGTCGACAATAGCTGGGCCACCGCCACCGACTGGCAACAGCGCATCGACACGGCATCGACGCTGATCGACGACGCCGAAAGCCGCGACGTGCCGATCTCGCTGGTGCTGACCGCCGACCGACAGCACGACGCCGTGCCTGTCGATGCCGCGACCGCGCGCACCCGCCTTGCCGCGGCGGAGGTCCGTCCGCTGCCGGCCGACCGCGCCGTTGCCGTCGCGTCGCTCCGCACCGCGCTCGACGGCACCGCGCCGGGCACCATCGCCTTCATCAGCGACGGCATGGCGGGCGGCGAGACCGACGAGACGGTCTCCGCGCTGCAAGCTCTCTCGCCCGCCGACTTCCGCCTGATCGCCGGGGACGGATCGCCGGCCGTTGCCATCACGGCGGCGAACAACGGTTCGGATGCGCTCTCGGTGACCCTCAGCCGCCTCGATGGCGACGCAGCGCGCAGCCTGCCGCTGACGGCGCATGACTCACGCGGCCGGCCGATCGCGACCGGAACCGCCGACTTCGCCGCGGGCAGCACGACGACGATGGGCACGATTACCGCCCCCTTCGAACTGCGCAACGATTTTGCCCGCATCGCCATCGACGGGCTGGCAAACGCCGGCGGCACCTATCTTCTCGACGACGGTTTCCGCCGCCGCCGCGTCGCCTTCCTCTCCGGCGAGGTGGTGGATGCCAGCCAGCCGCTGCTTTCGCCGCTGCACTATATCAACCGCGCGCTCGCGCCCTATGCCGACCTGGTCGAGCCGAGCGTCGCCGACCTCTCCGTCGCCATTCCCGAGCTTCTCGAGCAGAACCCCTCCGTGCTGATCATGGCCGATATCGGCCGCCTGCCGGAGGATGTACAGGCCGCGGTGCAGCGCTGGATCGAGGCCGGCGGCATGCTCATCCGCTTCGCCGGCCCGCGCCTCGCCGCCGCCCCCGCGGACGATCCTCTGGTGCCGGTCATGCTGCGCAAGGGCGAACGGGCACTGGGCGGCGCGCTGTCGTGGTCCGAGCCGCAACCGCTCTCCGCCTATCCGCAAAACAGCCCGTTCTTCGGCATGCGCGCACCGGAAGGCATCCTGATCAAGCGCCAGGTGCTCGCCGAACCGACGCCGGACCTTGCCGAACGCACCTGGGCGAACCTTGCCGACGGCACGCCGCTGGTGACGACCGGCCCGCTCGGCTCCGGCCGCATCGTGCTTTTCCACATCAGCGCGGAAACCGGCTGGTCCAACCTGCCGCTGTCAGGCGATTTCGTCGAAATGCTCCGCCGCACCGTGCAGCTTTCGCGCGGCGGCGGCGTTTCGACCGGCGACGCAGAGACGCAGGGCCTGCCGCCCTACCGGCTGATGACTGCGAACGGCACGCTCGCCGCCGCGACCGGGGAAGCAAAACCGCTCGCAACAGGCAATTCCACGAAGGCGATCGCGAGCTTCGACAACCCGCCCGGCCTCTACGGCACGGAGGACGGCTATGTCGCCCACAACCTCTTCCCGCCCGGCCACGAGATCCGCCCGCTCGCCATCGCTGACGGCGCGGGCGTCACGCGCGAGCCGCTTGCCGGCAGGGAGACCTGGTCGCTGAAGCCGCATCTCTTCACCCTCGCCGCTCTCCTGCTGCTGGCCGATTGCGTCATCGTGCTCTTCATGGGCGGCGCCTTCGCCGCCGCCACCCGCAGCGTGCCGAAACGCGGCGCGACCGCCGCCGTGCTTCTGGCACTCGTCGCCGGCGCGCTGATCGTCGCGCCGTCGGAAAGCCGCGCGGCCGACAACAAGCCCGGCGACGAGACGATCATGTCGCGGCTCGACACGACGCATATCGCCTATGTCGTCACCGGCGAGGGCGAAGTGGACCGCATCTCCGAACGCGGCCTTGCCGGCCTCACGGAATTCCTCACCTACCGCACCACGCTGGAGCCCGGCGAACCTGTCGGCGTCGATATTTCCAGGGACGAGCTGTCGCTCTACCCGATCATCTATTGGCCGGTGAGCGCCACGGCGGAAATGCCCTCCAGCGCCGCGATCAGCCGCATCGACGCCTATATGCGCAACGGCGGCACGGTGCTGTTCGACACGCGCGATCAATATGTCTCGCTCGACGGCAATTCGACGAGCCCGAACACCGAGCGCCTTCAGGCGATCCTCGCCAATCTCGACATTCCCCCGCTCGAACCCGTACCGGCAGATCACGTTTTGACCAAGGCGTTCTACCTGCTCGCGAACTTCCCCGGCCGCTATGCCGGCAGCCCGCTCTGGATCGAGGCCGAGCTTGACCGCGCAGAGGACCCGAGCCGCCCGGCCCGCGCAGGCGACGGCGTCTCGCCGATCATGATCACCGGCAACGATTTCGCCGGCGCCTGGGCGGTCGATGCCAACGGCATGGCGCTGCTGCCGACCGTGCCGCCGGATGAAGTCCAGCGCGACCACGCCTTCCGCGCCGGCGTCAACATCATGATGTACATGCTGACCGGCAACTACAAGGCGGACCAGGTGCACGTTCCCGCCCTCCTCGAACGGCTGGGACAATGACATGACCCTCCAGTTCTCGCCCTTCCTGCCTTGGCTCGCCATCGGCGCAATCGCCCTCGTCGGCATCGCGCTTGCCGCCCTCGGCTTCTGGCGTGGCCTGCGCGGCGCCTTCATCCGCGCGCTGGCGCTCGCTCTTCTCGTCTTCGCCCTCGCCAACCCGGTGTTTTTGCAGGAGGATCGCGAGGCGCTGTCGACGGTCGTGCCCGTCATCGTCGACCGCAGCCAGAGCCAGGACAACGAACAGCGCACCGCGCAGACCAACGCCGCGCTCGAAGGCCTCAAGGAACGGTTTTCGCGCTATCCCCGCATCGAGCCGCGCATCGTGGAGGCCGGCGACGACGGCACGTCGGACACGCCCTCCACCCGCCTCTTCGACGCGCTCAATGCCGCGATCGCCGATGTGCCGCGCTCGCGTGTCGGCGGCGCGATCCTCATCACCGACGGCCAGGTGCACGACATTCCGGAGGCATCGGCCTTCTCCAGTTTCGAAGCGCCGGTACACGCCCTCGTCACCGGCCGGCCGGATGAATTCGACCGCCGCATCGAGATCGTCAGCGCGCCGCGCTTCGGCATCGTCGGCGAGCCGCAGGAGCTGAAATTCCGCGTGGTGGACGACGGCGCAGGCCCCGGCGGCACCGCCCGCGTGACCGTGCGCCTCAACGGCAACGAGATCGCCTCGGAAATCGCCCAGCCGGGCACGGAACACCCGCTCGGCTTTACCGTCCCGCGCGGCGGCAACAATATCCTGGAGTTCGAAGTCGAGCCGGTCGCGGGCGAGATCACCACGGCGAACAACCGCGCCGTCCATGTCATCGAGGGCATCCGCGAGAACCTGCGCGTGCTGCTGGTCTCCGGCGAACCGCATGCCGGCGAGCGCGCCTGGCGCAACCTCCTGAAGTCCGACACGGCCATCGACCTCGTGCACTTCACCATCCTGCGTCCGCCGGAAAAGCAGGACGGCACGCCGATCAACGAACTGTCGCTGATCGCCTTCCCGACCCGCGAACTCTTCGTCGACAAGATCAACGAGTTCGATCTCATCATTTTCGACCGCTACCAGCACCGCGGCGTGCTGCCGATCCTCTACTACGACAACATCGCCCAGTACGTGGAAAACGGCGGCGCACTGCTGATCGCCGCCGGGCCGGAACATGCGGGCAACGATTCCATCGCAGGCACCCCGCTCTCGGTCGTGCTGCCGGCGAACCCGACCGGCGCGATGAACGAGGCGCCCTTCTATCCGCGTCTTTCGGACCAGGGCAAAAAGCACCCCGTCACCCGCGGCCTTGAGGGCGCGGGCGAGGAGCCCCCGCGCTGGGGCCGCTGGTTCCGCACCGTCGACGTGCAGCGCCCGGACGGTAATGTCGTGATGGAGGCCAATGACGGCAAGCCGCTCTTGGTGCTGAACCGCGCCGGCAAGGGCCGCGTCGCCATGCTGCTTTCCGACCAGGGCTGGCTCTGGGCGCGCGGTTTCGAAGGGGGCGGCCCGCATGTCTCGCTCTACCGTCGCACGGCGCACTGGCTGATGCAGGAGCCGGCGCTGGAGGAGGAGGCGCTGACCGCCCGCAACTTCGGCCGCACGCTCCAGATCAACCGCCAGACGATCGGCGACGCGCCAGGCGAGGCGACGCTGAAACTGCCCTCCGGCGCAACGCAGCAGGTGGTACTCACCGAGGCCGAACCCGGCCTCTACCGCGCCGAAGTGCCGACCGCGGAAACCGGCCTCTACGAGATCACCAACGACAACCTTTCCGCCCTCGTCCATGTCGGTGCTGTCGACGCGCCGGAATTCAAGGCGACGATCTCGACCACCGAGAGCCTGAAGCCGCTCGCCGAGGCCACGAGGGGGACGGTGCGCCGGCTGGTCGATGCGGAGGGCGAGGCCGTGTCCCTGCCGCCGCTGCTGCCGGTGTCGGGTCAGGTCCGCACCATCGACGAGAACCGCCTGTCGCTGCGCATGACGGACGAGACAGTGCTGAAGGGCATCAACTCGCTGCCGCTCTTTGCCGGTTTTGCCGGCGTCGGCCTGCTGCTGCTCGCCTTCTCGGCCATGTGGTATCGCGAAGGGCGGTAATCGCCTCTGGCGCCACGCCAAACGTTCGGCTAGTGTCGCGGCACGGCCGGAGGCGGCCGGCAGACCCGCGCCTTTCCAACGGCATGGCGAACGCCTCCCCCCAAAACCTTTCTCCACCGTTCATCGTGGCGAAGGCGTCGGCAATGCGGGCACTGACGAAGACTTCGCCTGATATGAGGAACGGACATGCGCGACTTTCGCGACGCAAAAACCATGGCGAAAACCCTGCGGGACACCCTCGCCGCCCGGGATATCGACATTCCCCACAGCCAGGCCCTCGAAATCGTCGCCCGCCAGTTCGGCGTCGAGACGTGGAATATCCTGTCGGCGAAAATCGAGGCCAAGCCGCCGGCCGGTATCGCGTTCGAGCAGGCGGTGCCGATCGTCCGCATCTTCGATGTGGCGAAGGCGCACGAATTCTATCTCGGCTTCCTCGGCTTCTCCATCGATTGGGAACACCGCTACGGCGAGAATTTTCCGCTCTATACCCAGGTCTCGCGCGGCGGCCTCAGGCTGCATCTTTCCGAGCACGCGGGCGACGCAACGCCGGGCGGCAACATGGTCGTCTACATGACAGGCATCCGCGCCTTCCAGAAGGAGCTGATCGGCAAGGACTACCGCTACATGAAGCCGGGGCTGGAGGATGAGGGCTCGCGGCTGGAGGTGACGGTGACGGATCCGTTCAACAACCACATCCGCTTCATGGAGTTGAAGGACTGAGATTACCCCTCAGCCGGCTGCCGACCCCTTCTCCCCGCATGCGGGGAGAAGGAAGATGCCGCACCGTTTTCCCGGCAGGACGGTCCGATGGATGGAAGGCATTGCCAATTCCACCTTCTCCCCGCTCGCGGGGAGAAGGTGCCAGCAGGCGGATGAGGGGCGCCTTAAACCCCGGGGTTGGCCCCCTCATTACACCGCCAGCAGATGACCCCCTTCAGCCGCGCATGCGTATCCTCGGCAAAGGGCATGACGAGCACCCGGGCCGGATCGACCGGACCGGGGAAGGCGAGCGCATTCCACGCGACCTTTTCGAAACCGAGCGGGCCGTAGTAGGGCGGATCGCCGACGAGGACCACCGCTTCCGAACCCTTGCGCTTGGCCGCCGCGCAGGCGATCCGCAGCAGTTCCCGGCCGATGCCCTTGTTCTTGTGCGACGGCCGCACGGCGAGCGGGCCGAGCAGGTGTGCCTTCACGCCGCCCGCCAGCACCGGCGTCATGCGCACGGAGGCAATCGTCTCGCCGTCATCGGTACAGACGAAGGAGAGCGACAGGTCGTGCGGCCCCTGCTCGCGGATGCGCGCAGCCGCACGCACATGCCGGCCGGGGCCGAAGGCCTCTTCGTTGATGTGTTCGATGGCCGCGTCGTGGGAGACATCTTCCGTGAGGTAGACGAGGTCGTGCTTGAGCATGTTCATGGATCAGGGAACCGGATACGAAACGAGGGATGCGGGTGATCGCGCCGCCGCCGCCAGGGGGCGCAGCAGGAGCATCAGCGTCGTCGTGGGGTTCCGGTGTAGAACATGCGGGGTTCGTCTTCCTTGCCGGCTTGAGCGCCGGTACTGACTTGCGCCGATAGCAGAAATTTCGCGTCTGTCAAAGAGCAAAACGCACTGTTCATCAAAATGCCCCTATCCACGCTTCGTCCATATGCGCACTATGGCTGCACGTTTTGGCCACGAAAGGCGGCAGAAGGAGAATATCATGGGCATGCTCGTGGACGGCGTCTGGCACGACGTCTGGTATGATACGGAATCGACAAAGGGCCATTTCAAGCGCGCCGCCTCGCAGTTCCGCAACTGGATCACGCCGGACGGCGCGCCGGGACCGACCGGCGAAGGCGGCTTTGCCGCGGAGGCCGGACGCTACCATCTCTATGTCTCCTATGCCTGTCCCTGGGCGCACCGCACGCTGATCTTCCGCAAGCTGAAGAAGCTGGAAGAACTCATCACGGTCTCCGTCGTCGATCCGCTGATGCTGACCCGAGGCTGGGAGTTCAAGGGCGAGAACGGCGGCACGCTCGATCCGCTGTTCGGTGCCACCGCACTCTACGAAATCTACCAGAAGGCCGATCCGCACTATTCCGGCCGCGTCACCGTGCCGGTTCTCTGGGACAAGAAACAGAACCGCCTGGTCTCGAACGAATCGGCTGAGATCATCCGCATGTTCAACGCGGCTTTCGACGGTATCACCGGTTCGCGCGAGGACTACTATCCCGAGCCGCTGCGTGCGGAGATCGACGTGCTCAACGAGGCGATCTACGACACCGTCAACAACGGCGTCTACAAGGCCGGTTTCGCGACGGCACAGGACGCCTACGAAGGCGCCGTGCAAAAGCTCTTCGAGATGCTGGACCGTCTCGATGACCGGCTTTCCACGAAACGCTACCTCACCGGCGACCGGTTGACGGAGGCCGATTGGCGGCTCTTCACCACGCTGGTGCGCTTCGATCCGGTCTATGTCGGCCACTTCAAGTGCAACATCCGCCGCATCGCCGATTACCCCAATCTTTCCGGCTATCTGCGCGAACTCTACCAGGTGCCGGGTATCGCCGGAACGGTGAACATGCGCCACATCAAGGAGCACTACTACCGCAGCCACACGACGATCAACCCGACGGGGATCGTGCCCGTCGGCCCCGAACTCGACCTGACCCTGCCCCATGGCCGCGAGCGGCTGAAGGCGGCCTGAACCTACCACACATCAGCAAACGGCGCCCGGCCGGCAAGCTCCTCCAGTCGCCGCCGGGTGGCGGCGGTCGTTGCGGCCGGCAGGGCGTCGAGCCCGAAGAAGCCGGCCTCGACGATCTCCCGGTCCTTCAGGCGCGGTGTGGACTGGGTGACGCCTTCGCAGCAGTAGAGGAGAACGTGGTCGCGCTTGCTGGTCTGCCGGTTGAAATAGACGTGCACGAGCCGGGGCGCCGCACCCGCAACGAGATTGCCCTCCTCGCGCATCTCCTTGGCCAGCGCCTCCAGCGCCGTCTCGCCGCGCTCGATGCCGCCGCCCGGCAGGTGCCAGCCGGGCACATAGCTGTGACGCACCAGGAAGAGCCGGCCGGCCTCGTCGAAGCAGGCGGCGCGCACGCCCATCGTCATGCCGCGGGAAAGCGCGAAGTAGCCGTGCAGCACACGCGTCGCAAGCCGCCTGAGGCGGCTGCGGGTCGGTGGTGCGGCGGCGGGCTTGTCCTGGTCCATGGCGGCACTTCGCCGGAAGCTTTTGGCCAAATCAAGTCTCACCGCGCCAAAGACCGAGGAATATCCACGCCTTGCGTTCCCCTTGCGCATCTTATGCACTAAGGAAGGATATGTTCAGACTTGCCCATATATCGGACGTCCATCTCGGGCCGCTCCCTGCCCTCACCTTCCTGGAGCTTTTTTCCAAGCGCATCACCGGCTTCGTCAACTGGCACCGCAACCGGCGCCGGCACCTCTTCGCCAACACGCTGGACATCGTTCTGGACGATCTCGAGCGGCGCGACCCGGATCATCTCGCGATCACCGGCGACCTCGTGAACCTTGCCTCCTCGCTCGAGATCGCCGCCGTCAAAAGCTGGCTGGCGGAGGCCGGCACGCCGGAGAACGTCTCGGTCGTGCCGGGCAACCACGACGCCTATGTGCGGGGCGCCTACGAAAAATCGACCAGGGCCTGGTATCCCTACATGCGTGGCGACAACGCACCGGCCGAATGGGACGAGGACTTTCACGTCTTTCCCTACATGCGGGTTCGCGGCCAGGTGGCGATCATCGGCTGCTCGACGGCGGTCGCAACGCCGCCCTTCGCCGCCTCGGGCTATTTCGGCAGGCGGCAGGCGCGCGAAACCGTCAATCTCCTGCGAGCGGCAGAGAAGCACGGCCTCTTCCGTGTCGTGCTGATCCACCACCCGCCGATCCGCGGCGCAACCTCGCTCCACAAGCGCATGATCGGCATCCGCCGCTTCGCCGCCACGGTCTCGACGGGTGGCGCCGACCTCGTGCTGCACGGCCACACCCACCTCAATACGGTGCATTGGCTGCCCGGGCAGACGAAGCAGATTCCAGTCGTCGGCATTGCCTCGGCCTCGCAGGGGCCGGGCGGCCACAAGCCGCCGGCGGGCTACAACCTGTTCTCCATTTCCGGCGCCCCCGGGAACTGGAACGTCATGCGCGAGCGCTACGCGCTGACGACGGACGGCCTTGCGCTGGCACTGGCGGAAACCACGCGTTTCTAGCATCCCCGGCCGAATAAAACCCTCTATTCCCCCGTCATATCCTCTCAGAACGGTCGGCCCGCAAGAGCACCGAAAGAGCCGGCCGCTCGAACGGCCAGCGCCGGGCAGACGACAAGAACGAGAGGGAACCCATGACCATGCTCCGCCACACCATGCTGCTTTCATTCTGCGCCGCCGTTTCGCTGACGGCGCTGTCGGCCGCGCGCGCAGCCGATTCCGATACCACCACCCCGCCGGTCGCGACCGAAACGACGACGACCTGCACGGACGGCAAGATCTGGAACGAGGAAAAGAAGGAATGCGTCGCGCCCGAGGACCTGAAGCCGGCCGAAGGCACGCCCGCCGAGGGCACGACGCCCGAGGACAAGGCGAAGACGGAGGAGCAGAAGAAGACCGAACGCAAGATCGACGATAAGCTCTATGAGGCCGCACGCGAATTCGCCTATGCCGGCCAGCATGAGAATGCGCTTCGGGCGCTGCGCGCCGCCTACGACCAGGAGGATCCGCGCATCCTCAACTACATGGGCTACAACACCCGCAAGCTCGGCGACATGGCGCGAGGCATGGCCTATTACAAGCGGGCGCTGCAGAAGGACGAGAACTATATCCTCGCCCGCTCCTATATGGGCCAGGCGCTGATCGAGCAGGGCGATATCGAAGGCGCCCGTGTCCAGCTCGTCGAAATCCGCGATCGCGGCGGCGAGAACACCTGGGCCTATCGCGCGCTGCTCCAGTCGCTCGGCGGCGAGCGCACCACTTACTGACAGAATGCCGGCGGCGCCGTCCGGAAACGGCACGGCGCCGGCCGACAAGGGATCAATCGTTGAGGGAACGCGGGAAACTGCGCTCCGGGTTGCCGTTCATGCTTGCAGACCCTAGGAAGAATGTTTCATATCAGACGGTCGCTGCCCGCCCGGCAGCGAATAGAGTTTTGATCCCGAACGTTTCCTTGGAAAAGCAATGCGTCCGACGGCAGAATCGAATGAGTTCCGGCGAGAATTGGTCAATTTGCTGCCGAAGTTGCGCCGTTTTGCGATGACGCTGACGCGCAACGGCAGCGATGCCGACGACCTCGTGCAGGAGGCATGCGAGCGGGCCATCACGCGGAGCCATCTATGGAACGGGGAAGGCCGGCTGGAAAGCTGGGTTTATGCCATGACGCGCAATCTCTGGGTGGACGAGATCCGCAAGCGAAAGGTCCGCACAGGGTCCGGCACGGTAGATGTCGCCGAGCAGGATAGCCTGCATATCGAAGCGTCAGCCGACAAGGCGGTCTATGCCAAGCAGTTGCACAAGTTGATCATGACCATGCCGGAAGGTCTCTCGAGTGTCTTTCTCCTCGTCAATGTCGAAGGTCACAGCTATCGGGAGGCGGCGGATATTCTGGGCATACCGATCGGCACCGTGATGAGCCGGCTTTCGGCGGCCCGCATCCGGCTTGCGGCCATGATCTCGGAACAGATGGAAAGGAGGGCCTGATGGTGGAGAGCACACAGGGTCTTCCGCTCGAAGTACGCTTGTCGGCCTATCTCGATGGCCAGCTGCCGGAAGCGGAAATGGACGAGATCAACGCGATCCTCGCCGAGGACGACGACGCGCGCATTGTCTTCGAGAAGTTGAAGCTCGGCAGCGATTTCGGCGCGCGCGCCTTCGACAAGCTGCTGCAGGAGCCCATTCCGCTCGATCTGGTGCGCAACATCAAGGAGGCGGGCAAAAAGGACGAAGAGCCGCCGAAGGCGGGCTTTGCCGCCATCCCCGTCGCCGTGGCCGCGCCGCGCCGCCCGTCCGCCGTCTGGCCAAAGGCGCTTGCCGCCTCGCTCGTGCTGTTCCTCGCCGGCGGCGCTGCCGGTTATCTCGTCGGCGAACGGCAGGACGGTACGTCTGAGCTTGCCTCTACCCAGTTCGCCCCCGCCCGCACCTGGCTGGACGATATCGCCGACTATCACCGCATCTACGCCCGCCAGACACGCCATCTCGTGGAGGTGCCGGCGAGCGACAAGGAACATATCGTCGAATGGCTGTCCGCCAGCACGGGCGTGCCCTTCAAGCTGCCTGACCTTTCCGACCAGAACCTGACCTTCGAAGGCGCGCGCCTGCTGGTCGCCGGCGGCAAGCCGGCCGCACAGCTGCTCTATCGCAATGCCCAGAACGAGGTCTTCGCCATCTGTTTCGTCCAGAGCGACCCGGTCGAAACCGTCACAGCCCTCACCGAAAGCATGCGCAACGATATCGGCCTCGTCTCCTGGCAGAAAGGCAGCGCGTCCTATGTCGTGGTCGGCCCCTCGGCCGATCCGGCGCTGGAGCGCATCGCCGAAGCGGTTTCCTCGACGATCTGAGCATTCCCGCAGCGGGTGCACCCACGGTTTTCCGGCATCGAAAAAGCCCGACAGCGTCGCTGTCGGGCTTTTTCCGTTCCAGAATTGCCAACGCTTAGCCGCGAACGGCGAGCACGCGGTTGGCGGCCGAGACGATGGCTTCGAGCGAGGCCGTCACGATGTTCGTGTTGATGCCGACGCCGAACAGCTTGCCGCCGGGATGCTCGACCTCGACATAGGCGATGGCCGCCGCGTTCGAGCCGTGCTGGAGCGAGTGCTCGGAATAGTCGGCCACCGACATCGGGATGCCCAGATAGATCGAGAGGGCATTGATGAACCCGTCGATCGGGCCGGTGCCCTTGCCTTCGATGCGCTTCGTCTCGCCGCCATCGGTGATCTCGGCGGCAACGATGCGCGTGCCCTTCTGGCCGGCATCATCGGGATAGGTGTGGTGATCGACGAAGCGCAGGCGCGTGCCCGGCTGCGTGACATAGCGCTGCATGAAGCTCTCGTGGATGCGCTTCGACGGCAACTCCACGCCCTCTTCGTCGGTAATGCGCTGAATCTCCTCGCGGAACTCCACCTGCAGGTTGCGCGGCAGGTTGATGCCGTAGTCTTCCTGCAGGATGTAGGCGATGCCACCCTTGCCGGACTGCGAGTTGATGCGGATGATCGCCTCGTAGGAGCGGCCGACGTCCTGCGGGTCGATCGGCAGATAGGGCACTTCCCAGATCGGCTTGTTGGCCTTCTTGATGGCCTTCATGCCCTTGTTGATGGCGTCCTGGTGCGAGCCAGAGAAGGCCGTATAGACCAGTTCGCCGACATAGGGATGGCGCTCGGGAATGGCCATCTCGTTGGAATATTCGTAGACGGCCTTGATGCGCTCGATGTCGGAGCAGTCGAGCTTGGGATCGACGCCCTGCGTGTACATGTTCAAGGCCAGCGTGACGACGTCGACATTGCCCGTGCGCTCGCCATTGCCGAACAGCGTGCCTTCGACGCGGTCGGCGCCGGCCATCAGCGCCAGTTCGGTCGCGGCGATGCCGGTGCCGCGGTCGTTGTGCGGGTGCAGCGAGATGATGACGTTCTCGCGGTTGTCGATGTTGCGGCACATCCATTCGATCTGGTCGGCATAGATGTTCGGCGTCGCCATCTCGACCGTGGACGGCAGGTTGAGGATCAGCTTGTTGTCCGCCGTCGGCTTGACGATCTCCACGACCGCGTTGCAGATCTCCAGCGCCACTTCCAGCTCGGTGCCGGTAAAACTCTCCGGGGAATATTCGAAACGGTAGCCGCCGCCGGCCTTGGCGGCCATGTCGGTGATCATCTTGGCGGCATCGGTGGCGATCTGCTTGATGCCGGGAACGTCCTTGGCGAACACGACGCGGCGCTGCAATTCACTCGTCGAATTGTAGAAATGGATGATCGGCTTGTGGGCGCCTTCCAGGGCTTCAAAGGTGCGGGTGATCAGCTCCGGGCGGCACTGCACCAGCACCTGGAGGGAGACGTCCTGCGGCACGTTGCCCTCTTCGACACACCAGCGGGCGAAGTCGAAATCGGTCTGCGAAGCGGAGGGGAAACCGATCTCGATTTCCTTGAAACCCATATCCAGCAGCAGCTGGAACATGCGGGCCTTGCGGTCGTGGCCCATCGGGTTGACCAGCGACTGGTTCCCGTCGCGCAGGTCCACCGAACACCAGATCGGTGCCTCGGTAATGGTCTTGCCGGGCCAGGTGCGGTCCGCAATGTTGATCGTCGGGTAGGCCTGATACTTGGTTACGGCCTCGGGCATGCCCTGCTTGGGGGAATGGGTCTTCAAAATCATCGTCTTCGTCTCTTCGTCGTCCCGGCATTCGCGAGAACGTCTTAGCGCAAGCACACGGGCTTGGCGACGGCGAATGCAGCGGAATTCATGCATTGGGGGTGAAACGAGGAGCTATTGCCGGACGGGCTTTTCGGCCGCCGGGCGCTCCTCAGCGAACCCGGCAACCGCGCGTAAGGCCGAGAAGAAGAAGCGAGGAGAAGCCGCGCGAACGCTCACGGACAGCTGCGCTGCCGCGAGAAACCCGTTCGATGATCTGTGCGCTGGTCTTCAACATGAGGCGGCTTATAGCGGGGGAGAGACGAAAGGGCAAGCGGGGCGCAGGATTTTTGCCGAAACGCCCCTCACCTGCCTGCCGGCATCCTCTCCCCGCAAGCGGGGAGAAGAGCGATGGGCTCTCCGTTCTGCCCCTTCTCCCCGCTTGCGGGGAGAAGGTCCCGGCAGGGGGATGAGGGGCAAGGGCGGATCAGATATCCGCCTGCGACGTCACGATGCGCGAGACGAGGCCATAACCCTTGGCTTCTTCGGCCGAGAGCCAGTAGTCGCGGTCCGTGTCCTTGGCGATCTTCTCGATCGGCTGGCCGGTCGCTTCGGCGAAGATCTTGTTGAGGCGCTCGTTCATCTTGATGATCTCGCGCGCCTGGATCTCGATGTCAGACGCCATGCCGCGGGTGCCGCCCGACGGTTGGTGCAGGAGGAAGCGGGTGTTCGGCAGGCAAAGGCGCTGTTCCTTCGGTGCGGCGACATAGATCAGTGCACCGGCGGAAGCGACCCAGCCCGTGCCGATCATCCAGACCTTCGGCTTGATGAACTTGATCATGTCATGGATCGAATCGCCCGATTCGACGTGACCGCCCGGCGAATTCACATAGATGCGGATGTCTTCGTCGCTGGCGGCGGCAAGCGCCACGAGCTGCGAGCAGACCTTCTGCGCCAGTTCCTGGTTGATCGGCCCATAGATGAAGATCGAACGCGACTTGAAAAGGTTCGCCTCCGTTTCCTTGCCCAGGGGCAGTTCCGTCTTCTTGTCGTCTTCGTCGCTCATCCAAAGTCTCCGGATTGCTCGTCAATAGTCCTGTCGCTGTCAGATAATGCGACTCACTGGCCAAGACAATGCAACAAAACCAATAGGTGGCGATAGAGCCTCACCGCACCACCGGAAAACAGGGTAAATACGCCCGGCAAGGTGCGCACTTTGCGTATGGACCCGGCGCCGGCACTGCTCCTACGATCCTTGCCTTACCGACACAGGCGCCGGTCATTCCCCAGACCGGCGGAACAGGGGACACCATGATCAGACGCATCCCGCTGGCGCTGGCCGCGCTCGCCGTCACGGCCGTACCGGCCTTCGCTCATCTCAATCCGGAAGAGCACGGCTCCTTCATGGCTGGCTTCTCGCATCCGCTCTTCGGCCTCGACCATATCCTCGTCATGGTCGCCGTCGGCCTCTGGGCGGCACAGATCGGCGGCAAGGCGCTCTGGGGCGTGCCGGCGGCCTTCGTTACAACGATGGCGGTCGGCTTCGGCCTTGCACTGGCAGGTATCGATCTGCCCTTCGTCGAGCCGGCGATCCTTGCCTCGGTCGTCGCCCTCGGCCTGCTCGTGGCCATGGCGGTGAAACTCGACACGGCGGCCTCGGCCGCGATCGTCGCCACCTTCGCGCTCTTCCACGGCCATGCCCATGGCGGCGAGCTCGGCAGCGCCGGCGCCTTCGAATTCGGCGTCGGCTTCGTCGTCGCGACCGCGCTGCTCCACATTGCCGGCATCGGTTTCGGCCTCGGCATCGCGCGCCTTTCGGGTGGCGCCATCGCGGCCCGCATCCTCGGGGCCATTACGGCGCTCACCGGCCTGGTTCTCGCCTTCGGCTGATGCCTGACGGGCGGCGGGACAAACCGCTGCCCCCTTCACCCCCGGCCGCGATAGGGCTGGACGCCCTGATCCGGGATCCACACACCCTTCGGCGCGTCGCCCGTCTGCCAGAACACATCGATCGGAATGCCGCCGCGCGGATACCAGTAGGCGCCGATACGCAGCCATTTCGGCTCCAGCAGGCCGACGAGGCGCTTGGCGATGTCGATGGTGCAGTCCTCGTGGAAGGCACCATGGTTGCGGAAGGAATGCAAATAGAGCTTCAGCGACTTCGATTCGACCAGCCAGCCATCCGGTATGTAGTCGATGACGATATGCGCGAAATCCGGCTGGCCGGTCATCGGGCAGAGCGAGGTGAATTCCGGCGCGGTGAAACGCACCACAAAATCCGTGCCGGCGTGGCTGCTCGGCACCTTTTCCAGAACGGCGGTGTCCGGGTTGGACGGCAGATCAACCGGCTGGCCGAGCTGCGACAGTCCCAATACGTCAGTCTTGCTCATTGTGAACCTCTTCGATCTTCACTCTGATCCCATGCGCCTTTTCCGTCTCCGGCTCGACATGGATGGCGATCTGCGCGCCCGGCTGCACGGCGCGGATGGCATCCTCCAGCCGGTCGCAGATGTCGTGCGCCTCGCCGACGGGCATCCGCGCCGGCACGACGAGGTGAAAATCGACGAAGGTCGCCGCCCCTGCCCTGCGCGTCTTCAGGTCATGCACGCCGAGCGAGCCCGCGCCGTGCGCGGCAATCGCCGCCTGGATGGCCTCCGCTTCCTCCGGCTCCACCGCATGGTCCATCAGGCCATCGACCGAATGGGCGATGACCTTCCAGCCCTGGTAAAGGATGTTCAGCGCCACAAGCACGGCCAGCAGCGGATCCAGCACCGCATAGCCGGTGGCGATGGCGAGAACGAGGCCAACGAGCACCCCGATCGAAGTCACGACGTCGGAGAGGATGTGCTGTCCGTCCGCCGACAGGGCCGGCGAGCGATAGCGTTTCCCTGCACGGATGAGCGTGTAGGCCCAGATCACATTGATGACGCCCGCAAGGAAGTTGATGGCAAGGCCCAGCGCCGGCGCCTCCATCTGTGTGGGTGCAAGCACCGCCGGCAACGCCTCGGCAACGATCAGCAACGCCGCCACGACGATCAGCACGCCCTCCAGGACCGCCGACAGATACTCCGCCTTGTGGTGGCCGAAGGGATGCGTCTTGTCCGCCGGTTTCGCCGCATAGGTGATCGCGGCGAAAGCGACGATGGCCGCCACCACATTGACGCTCGATTCCAGCCCGTCCGACAGGAGCGCCACGGACCCCGTCACCCACCAGGCGACGAGCTTCAGCCCCATGACGAAAAGCGAAAGCGGGATGCCCCAGAGCGCCAGCCGCTTGACCCTGTCAGAATTTTCCATGCCACTCTCCATGCGCATGCAACCGAGTTGCAAAAAGCCTGGTCCATCAACGCAAAACCGCGCGCACGGGGTCGTGCACGCGGTTTTCTCTTGGGGTCGATATCGGCCAGTTCGGCCGTTTTGTCAAAGCCTCAGGCGGCTTTTACCTTCGCTTTTTTCGAAAGGTGCGCCACCACGTTCTCGATCATGCGCATACCGGCATCCTGGCCGAGCGTCATGATCGATTCCGGGTGGAACTGCACCGCCGCCACCGGCTCGCTGACATGCTCGATACCCATGATCGTGCCGTCCTCGCTTTCCGCCGTGATGATGAAATCACGCGGCAGCGTGGCCGGATCGGCGAAGATCGAATGGTAGCGGCCGACCGTCACCTCGCGGCCGAGACCGGAGAAGACAACGCCCGGCTCCAGCACGCGGATGCGCGACGGCTTGCCGTGCATGGGGATGGCGAGCTGGCGCAGTTCACCGCCATAGGCCTCGGCAAGCGCCTGCAGGCCGAGGCAGACCCCGAAGATCGGCAGGTTGCGCGCCCGCGCCTTCTTGATCGTCGCCTTGCAGTCGAAATCCTTCGGCGTGCCCGGTCCAGGCGAAAGCACGACGAGATCGGGCTTGATGCGATCGAACACCTCCTCGGGAACCGGCGTGCGCACGGTCGTCACCGTCGCACCCGTCTGGCGGAAGTAGTTGGCGAGCGTGTGGACGAAACTGTCCTCGTGGTCGACGAGCAGGATATTGACCCCAGCGCCGACGGCCGCAACGTCACGCTGGACTTTTGCGGAATTGCCGGACCTGGCGTCGCGGATGGCGGAGATCATGGCGGAGGCCTTCAGTTCGGTTTCGGCTTCTTCTTCCTCGGGGTTGGAATCGTAGAGCAGCGTGGCACCGGCACGCACCTCCGCGATGCCATCCTTGATGCGGATGGTGCGCAGCGTCAGGCCCGTGTTCATGTCACCGTTGAAGCCGACCATACCGATCGCCCCACCATACCACGCCCGCGGGCTCTTCTCATGCGCCTCGATGAAGCGCATCGCCCAGAGTTTCGGCGCTCCCGTGACCGTGACGGCCCAGGCATGCGAGAGGAAGCCGTCGAAGGCATCCATGTCGTCGCGCAGGCGCCCCTCGATATGGTCGACCGTGTGGATGAGGCGCGAATACATCTCGATCTGCCGACGGCCGATGACCTTGACCGAACCCGGCTCGCAGACGCGGCTCTTGTCGTTGCGGTCGACGTCCGAGCACATGGTCAGTTCGGATTCGTCCTTTTTGGAATTGAGCAGTTTCAGGATCTGTTCCGAATCGGCAATCGGATCGTCGCCGCGCTTGATCGTGCCCGAGATCGGGCAGGTCTCGATGCGGCGGCCGGACACGCGCACGAACATTTCCGGCGAGGCGCCGACGAGATATTCCTGGTTGCCGAGATTGATGAAGAAGGAATAGGGCGACGGGTTGATCGCCTTGAGCCGGCGGGAAATTTCCGACGGCTTGCTTTCGCAGCGCTCGAAGAATTTCTGGCCCGGAACCACTTCGAAGAGGTCGCCGCGCCGAAAACTTTCCTTCGCCTTGACGACGAGCTCAGCATATTCGCCGGGGCGATGATCACCATGCGGCGGGATCACGTCAACGGTCTGGAATGGCTCGGGTGCGATCGCCTCGCCCTTGCCTTCCGTCGAAGTGCCGTCCTTGGAAAAATCATAGCGGTCGATCCAGGCCTTGGCGGCGTAGTGGTCGACGACGAGGATCTCGTCGGGCAGGAAGAGCACCATGTCGCGCTGGTCGTCCGGCCGCTTGAGCTTCAGGTCGATTGCATCGAACTGGAAGGCGAGATCGTAGCCGAAGGCGCCGTAAAGGCCGAGGCTCGCGTCCTGGTCCGAATGGAAGAGATCGGTGACGGCGCGCAGCACGGTGAAGACCGTCGGCATCTTGGAACGCTCTTCCTCGGTGAAGACCCGGTCGGGCAGCTTCACCTCGAGATCGAGACGGTTTTCCGTACGGGCGCCGAGCGCCAGTTCCGGCACCTCCGCCAGACGGTCGGCGATGAAGGCGAGCAGTATGGCACCGCGGGCGTTGTAGGCCTCGATCCAGACCGCACGGCCGAAGGAGGAGATGCCGAGCGGCGGATCGACGACGGCGGTGTCCCAGCGGGTATAGCGACCGGGATATTCGTAGTTCGACGAGAAAACCGCGCCGCGCCGTTCGTCGAGCTTGTCGACATAGGCGGAAATCGCATGAGCATAGTCGGCGGCGCGGCGACGACGTGTGACGGTGACCCCGCCCCTCGTCTCGTAGGCTTCGGCACCATCTTCCAGAATTTTCGTGGCCATTCCCCAACTCCGTTTCAGGCCCGGTCCCGTGACGGCGGCCCAAAAAGAAAAAGCCGCCTCGAAGGTTCCGGGCGGCTTGTCGTCTCAATCACGCATGACTGGTCAAGGCCGCCTCAGCGAGCCCACCACCAACCAGCGATGTTGATCATCTTTTCCATGAGCGGAGTGTTAGCGTGAAGTGCAGGCGCACGCAAGGCCGATTGCAGCCCGCGCGACACGGTATTCCGGATGTTGCGCCCTCGCATCACCCGGCATCGCACTTGCTGCGCATCGGACCAGGGCGGCGAAACAATCCGTCAATATGGCGAGAATTCGCCATGCCTGGAGGTTTGCCCCTTCCGTGAGCATATGCTAATGGCGCACGATAAACCATCGACATCAAGGCAAGAACCCATGGTCTCCATCATGGTGGAACAGTTCCGCGAAATGCAGATCCTGCTCGCGGAAACGATCGCGGACTATGAAACACCGGAGTTCACAAGGCTGGACGGCAGGATCGCCCGTGCCTTCGACACCCTCTACCGGTACGAACCGCGCAATGCCGACGAGGCCCACACCCTGGTCGGCCTTTTCCTCGACCTCATCGAAGACAATGACGGCGGCGACAGCGTTCACCTCATTCAGCGGGTGCGCACGATCATCGGCGACTATACCGCCCAGTCCCGTCCGCTGATGGAAATCACAAACGGCGCGGGCATCTGACCGCTCCGCCGGCAACCAAATCCGGTTTCCGGCGTTTCCCCGCTGATCTTGTCAGCCGGGAGACGGAACCATCGTCACGCTCCACCGACCAGCCATGCTCGCCGCCCTCCTCATTCTGGCCGGCGCCGCCGACCTGCCGAAGGACGGCCCCCTGCCCATAGCAAGACCGGAACAGAAATCCGAAGAAGGCTCCGGAAAGGGTTCGGCAGAAGCCGAGCGCAAGGCGGAAGACGATACGGAGAAGGCAAAGGAGCGCCCGCGGGAGGACGACACAGAGGAAGCCGCCTGCCTGGCGGCACTGAAGACCGTCGGGGCCGGTTTCAAGGCGGCGCCCGCCGTCAACGACGGCAAGACCTGCGGCATCGACAGGCCCGTCCTGCTCGAGACCCTGCCGGGCGGCATCAAGGTCGAGCCCGCAGCGACGATCCGCTGCGAGACTGCGCTACAGCTCGCCCGCTGGATGGAAGGATCGGTGAAACCGTCCCTCGAAGCCGCCATGCCCGGCGAAACCGTCACCATGCTCTCCCAGGCCTCGGCTTATGTCTGCCGCAACCGCAACAACGCCGAGGACGGCAAGATCTCCGAACACGCCTTCGGCAACGCCGTGGACATTGCCGGCTTTACGCTGAAAAGCGGCAAGACCGTCACGATCCGCCCGGCGGACAAGGAGCCGACCCTCGAAGGCGCGTTCCAGCGCACCATCACGGAGGCAGCCTGCCTCTACTTCACCACGGTGCTCGACCCCGGCAGCGACGCGGCGCACCAGAACCACCTGCATCTCGACGTGAAGGACCGGCGCGGCGGCTACCGCTATTGCTGGTAGGAGGATTATATTTCAGCCGGCTCCTGAAAAGCCCGGATGGCAGCCCTATTTCAGGCGGGGCCTTCCGGCCTTTCGTCCTTTCTGCCCAACAAGGTTCCCGCCATGTCCATCACCCCCTACGATCTCTCCATCCCGGCCTTCCAGCGTGGCTTTACCGTGCTCGCCAAGCTGCTCGACAAGGCCGTGGCCTTCGCTGAAGACAAGAAGATCAAACCGGAAATTCTGGTCAATGCCCGCCTAGCACCGGACATGCTTTCACTTGCCGGCCAGATCCAGCGCATGAGCGACACCGCAAAGGGCGCCGCCGCGCGCCTGACCGGCACGGCGGCACCGAGCTTTGCCGATGACGAAACCACAATGGCTGATCTGCGCGCCCGCATCGAGAAGACCACGGCCTATCTCGCAAGCGTGCCGGAAGCCGCCTTCGAAGGCGCAGAGGACCGCACCGTCGTGGTAAAGACACGCGGCGGAGAGCTGAGCTCCTCCGGCAGGGACTATCTCCTCACCTTCGCCCTGCCGAACTTCTACTTCCATCTGACGACCGCCTACGCGATCCTGCGCCACAATGGCGTCGCAGTGGGCAAGCTGGACTATCTTGGGCGGGCGTAAGACCTTCTGGACCTTCAGATATCCGGTTCTCCCCTCCGTCATCCTCGGGCTTGACCCGAGGATCCATGCAGCGGGTGTTCCGTCATGATCGGGTCAAGCCCGACCATGACGGAACAGAGGTCTGCGAGAGCGCCAACACGCCCGCCTCAGAACAGCCCCTCGATAAAACCTTCCTCGTTGAGGAAGATCTTTTCCGACGACGGCACCTTCGGCAGGCCCGGCATGGTCATGATCTCGCCGGTGATGACGACGACGAAACCGGCACCGGCCGAAAGGCGTACTTCGCGCACCGGCACCGTATGGCCCGAGGGCGCGCCACGCAGGTTCGGGTCGGTCGAGAAGGAATATTGCGTCTTGGCCATGCAGACCGGCAGGTTGCCGTAGCCCTGCTCCTCCCAGATACGCAACTGGTCGCGCACCGACTTGTCCGCGATCACCTCGCCGGCATGGTAGATGTCCTTGGCGATGGTCTCGATCTTCTGGAACAGCGGCATCTCGTCGGGATAGAGCGGCGAGAACTGCGACAATCCGGATTCGGCCAGCTCCACCACCTTGCGCGCAAGGTTCTCGATGCCGGCCGAGCCGAGCGCCCAGTGCCGGCAGAGGATCGCCTCCGCGCCGAGCGTCGCGACATAGTCCTTCACCGCCTGGATTTCCGCATCCGTGTCCGAGATGAAATGGTTGATGGCGACGACAACGGGCACGCCGAACTTCTTGACGTTCTGCACATGACGGCCGAGATTCGCGCAGCCCTTTTTCACCGCATCGATGTTTTCCCGGCCAAGATCGTCCTTCTTCACGCCCCCGTTCATCTTCATGGCGCGCACGGTGGCGACGATCACCGCCGCGTCCGGCTTCAGCCCGGCCTTGCGGCACTTGATGTCGAAGAATTTTTCCGCCCCGAGATCGGCGCCGAAACCGGCTTCCGTCACCACATAGTCGGCGAGTTTCAGCGCCGTCGTGGTTGCGACAACCGAATTGCAGCCGTGCGCGATGTTGGCGAAGGGGCCGCCATGCACGAAGGCCGGATTGTTCTCCAGCGTCTGCACGAGGTTCGGCTGCATGGCATCCTTCAGCAGCACCGTCATCGCGCCGTCCGCCTTGATATCCCGGGCAAAGACCGGCGACTTGTCTCGGCGATAGCCGACGATGATGCTGCCCAGACGTTTTTCGAGATCCTTCAGGTCCGTCGCAAGGCAGAGGATCGCCATGACCTCCGAGGCAACCGTGATGTCGAAACCCGTCTCGCGCGGATAACCGTTGGCGACCCCGCCGAGCGAGGCGACGATGTGGCGCAGCGCCCGGTCGTTCATGTCCATGACACGCCGCCAGGCGATGCGGCGGATGTCGATGTTCTGCTCGTTGCCCCAGTAGATGTGGTTGTCAATGAGCGCGGAAAGCAGGTTGTGTGCCGAGGTGATGGCGTGGAAGTCACCGGTGAAGTGAAGGTTCATATCCTCCATCGGCACGACCTGCGCGTAACCGCCGCCAGCCGCTCCGCCCTTCACACCGAAGCACGGCCCGAGTGAGGCCTCGCGGATACAGGTGATCGCCTTTTTGCCGATACGGTTGAGGCCGTCGCCGAGGCCGACCGTCGTCGTCGTCTTGCCCTCGCCGGCCGGCGTGGGATTGATCGCGGTGACGAGGATCAGCTTGCCGTTCTTCTTGCCCTTCTGCCCGGCAATGAGCTCGGCGCTGATCTTCGCCTTGTCATGGCCATAGGGCAACAGATGCTCGGCGGGAATGCCGAGCTTTTCGCCGATCTCCAGGATCGGCCTCTTCTTTGCGGCGCGGGCTATTTCGATATCGGATTTCACGTCGGCCATGCGGTGTCGCTCCCTTTCGGCACTGCTACCGCAACCGGGCTCCTCCCCCGAAGGCGGCGCTTCCTTCCTTGTCTGGCGCGCCATTTCACCGTGAAGCCCGTGGTGATGCCACACCGGGTTTTGCCGCCCGCTAGACCAGAAGCGACACACGGAGATAAATTTGCGCCTGAAACGAAAGCGGCGCGCGTTATCCGACGCGCGCCACTTTAAAAGCTCTGTCTTATTTATCGCGCCAGCACATCGCGCATTTCGACGAGATTTGAGCGCACGCGCAGAATGTAGAAGCCCATCGTGGCTAGATGCGTCGGCATGATCCACCCGTCTTCGCGGCCGTTCGAAATGATTGCCGGCTGGATGTTCAGCGCGGACCGCAGCTGCTTGATGCTCTCCACCCAGAGCGGCTCGATGCCGCGTGCCTTGATGACGGCGTCGAAATCCGCACCGGCAGCGGCGAGGATGCCGTAGTAACCGTAGAGCTGGCCATAGGCGAACCAGAAACGGTCGTCGGCACGCGTATCGAACCAGCCGCCATTGTGGAACTCCGACCGCTCGCGAATGATGGCCGAAGTCGAGCCGATATCGTTGGCGATGCGGTCGAGGAATTCGATCAGGTTGTCCGAGCGGCCGTCGAAGATCGCGTCACAGGCTTCGAGCGAGGCGTTGAACTTGCGCAGGTCCGCCATGGCCGTGCGATAGTAGTTCGGCGTCGGGGTCTTCGGCAGCAGCGAATCCGAGCCGAAATACCAGGTTTCCTCATCGAACTGGATATTGCCGCGGGCGCGCTGGAGATCGGCATTGATGCCCGAGGTGCCGCGCACGCGGCCGAGCGAATCGACGAGCTCCACCGCCGTGCGGCGGACCGCCTGGTTGATGCCGCGCTGGAACGAGGCCTTGTTGTCGAACCAGGGCGTCTTGTCCCAGTCGAGGCCGAAGAGCCCAAGCTTGTAGAGCAGCATGGAGGAGATCCAGGCATTCTGGTCGACATTGTAGTCGATGAGATCGGCCGTGACATCGACGATCGCCGAGCGCACGCAGGTCTTCGGCTCCGGCTCGGCAACCTCGCCCGTTGCCGGCGTTGTCGCCTGGGCGCCCGAGGCGGCCGTACCGGCATCCTGCTTGCGCTGGGCAAGGTTGTAGCTGTTGACGTAGTCGGGGTTGAAGCCGCTCCACATCTGGGTCTGCCAGATGAAATAGCCGTAGAAGCCGATGAGCACGAGAAGGCCGATGCCGATCGGCCCCTTGATGATCCAGCCGCGTGCCCGATACCAGTTCGTCACCGTCATGAACGGCCAGAGGATCCAGGCGATCACGAGGCCGATGCCCCGACCGATGGCCGCGAAGATGCGTTGGAAAAACGCGACGATCGGGTCAAGCATGGGCGTCGTCCTCTTTGATACCGAATAGTTTCCTGCGGAAGGCAGCCTTGTCCTGCAGATAGGTCCGCGTCAACGTCGTCACAACATAGGCGCGGAACTTTTCGCTGTATTGTTCGTAGGCGGCGTAGAATCCCTGCTTGTCGAAGACGAAGCGGGAGACGAAGTCGTAGGGAACCATCTGCGAAATCAGGCGGTTGACCAGCCACTGGTCCGGGTGCGCCGGTGCGGCGCGCACCAGCATGAAGCGCCGCTCCGGCGATACCTCGTTGATCTTGATCTCGCCCGTCGACGCGACGGTACGGATCGCCTCCTGCAGGAAGGGGTAGGTCCCGTCGCGCGCCACGAGCTCGGCGTTGCGGTGCATCCAGGTCTGCAGCCAGATGCGGTCGGCCTTTTCGAGATCGGCGGTCGGATCGCCCCGGTTGACGAGGCCGACGACCGTCATCTCCGCACGATGCTGGAAAAGGCCGGACGGCTCCACCCACGAGGCGCGCGGCAGCTCCAGCCGTTTGGTGGAAGCCAGGAAGTCGAAGATGCGCTTGTGATCGTCGAGCGCGATATAGCTCACCTGCCAGGGCCGCGAGCGGCGGAAGCCGGGCACGGAGGGATCGCAGATGACGGTCGTCGTCTTGTCATCGAGGAAGACATAAACGCCGCCGAAATGGTTCGCCCAATAGGCTTCGTGGCGGAAGACGAGCTGGTCCGGCACCAGCGCGTTCTGGCGGATGTCGCCGGTCTGCTTGGCAAGCTCCACCATGCGGTTGAGCATGGTGTCATCCGACCAGGCATTCGGTACGGTCTTCAGCCGATCGACCAGCCCGCGCAGCTCCGCCGCCTTGCCCAGCATGTCCTCGGCAGAGAGCACCTTGAAGCGCACCTCGTTGATCGACAGCAGGTCGTCGATGTCGTTGACGACGGAAACGGAATCCTCGATCTCGCCATAGAGCGCATCGCGGATGGTGATGGCGTTGATCGCCCGCGCATTGGCCGAGAAGAACTCGTGCATCAGGGCGGCGGTGTTGGAAAAGCTCGTATGCACCACCGGCAGGTTCACCTGCTCCGGCGTCATGATGACGAAGCGGCGGTTGACGCGGTTCGGATCGAGGTAGTCCCGATCACCGAGTTCGTCGGCGATTTCAGGCGAAAACCCGGTCATGTCGATGCGGAAGCTGGTCAGAGCGGTGCGCTTGATGCCGAACCCGTCGAGCGCCTTGTTGTAGCGCTCGACGAGATGCGGCTCATCGACCGGCAGCAGCCGGCCATAGATCAATTCGGCTTCGAGGAGGCGTTTCATGGGCGCTCCGCTGCAGGCAGATATGTAAAGTCCGCTGCCGATACGCGCTCGGAAAGACGCCCTTCACACGCTGCCAAAATCGTTTCCAACACAGCCTCGCGCTCTCCTATTACATCAACGTTCCAGAAGCGGGCAACTGACCAGCCATTTATGCGCATGAATTCATTTCGTTTCTGGTCATACTCACTACCGACATGCTGGCTCCCGTCAACCTCGACCACCAGCATTTTCTCCCGGCACGCAAAGTCAGCATAGTATGGCCCGATCGCGAATTGCCGCACAAACTTGAGACCGTTCAGACGACGGCCACGCAAGTCGGACCAAAGCAATGCCTCTGCATCATTGTCGACTTGGCGCAGTCGGCGGGCCTTGACGGTCTTTCGCTCGTTTGCGCCGCGCATTTGCCCCTCACCCTAACCCTCTCCCCGCAAGCGGGGAGAGGGAACATACTCCGTAAAAGGCTGTTGATCGGGGGAACCCATTACCGCAAATCCCTTCTCCCCGCTTGCGGGGAGAAGGTGGCCGGCAGGCCGGATGAGGGGCACTCCCGCGATCACCACCGCCCCTCCGCCTTCATCGTCTCGATCTCGTGGATCGCCTTTTCACGCTGGCGTTCGCGGCGGATGATGTCCGAAACGGCAGCGTGGTCGGATTTGTCGGTGTAGCGGAATTCGCTGTCGGCGTAGCGGTTGATCTCCTGGAGCACCATCTCCATGGTGATCGGCCCGCGCAGCTCCTCGATCATCGCCTTCTTCTCGTCGTAGCCCTTGTGCATGAAAGCGCCGGCCGTCGCGAACCAGTCGTCCGGCAGCTCCACGTCCATGGCGCGCATCTTGATGGCATCGGTGATGTTCTTGATGGCGCGGCCGGTAAAACGCGGTTCGGCAATCTTGATGCGGTGCAGATAGGCGCCGATATCGGCGAGCGTCTTGATCGCGCCGTGCTCCTTCTCGTGCATCTCCCAGACGGCAAGCAGGCCGTCTTCCTGCGGTTTGGCATGCTGCCCATAGGAGGTGGAGACGGCGCGCTTGATCTCCTGCCCCTCGAAAAGCGTGTGCCCGCCGAGCGGGATCGCATGGTTCTTGCCGACCAGCATGGCAAAGATGTCGATATAGTCGTCCTCGGTCTGCGGCCCGTCGACAAGCCACCGCGCGCCGGCGCGCTGGCGGAGCGCGTCATCGACATTTTCCGGATAGTTGGAGAACATGCCGAAGGTGCAGTTGCCGCGCACCACGGTCGAGGCGCCGGCAAAGCTCTCCATCAAAACGGCGGTGACTTCGTGCTGGCCGGCGGAGGCGCGGTCGTCGGACCGTTTCGCAGCCACCTGGTCGACATCATCGATCGTGCCGAACCCGATCGCCTTGGGATTAATGACGTTGTTGACGAATTCCTTGCAGTTCTGGCCGGATTTTCCCTGGTAGGACGAGATCTGGTCGACGCCGAAATTCTCGTAGTGGAAGGCATAGCCGGCGGTCTGGCAGTAGCCGTTGACGAGGCCGGCGAGCATCTGGATGAGGATCGTCTTGCCGGTGCCCGGCATGCCGTCGCCAATGAAAGTGAAGAGGAAGCCGCCGAGTTCGACGAAAGGGTTGAGCTGGCGCTCGAAATCATAGGCGACCAGCATCTTGGCAAGCTTCATCGCCTGGTATTTGGCGATGTGGTTGCCGATGATCTCCTCCGGTTTCTTGAAGGTCATCGTGAGCGGCTTGCGCTTCTGTCCGGGCGCAACGTCGAAACCGGAAAGCGTGAAATCGTCCTGCTCGATGCGGATATGGGCATTCTCGAAGCCGGCAAGGCCGGTGAAGCGCGCGCGACGCCCGATCAGCCCCTCGATGGCAACGCGCGAAAAGGCGCGGGCACGGCTGATGAGCGCCGCATCGTCAGGCGCTCCGGCAAGCGTGCCGTCAAGACCGGCGACCATGCTTTTCAAGGCATCCTGCGGCGTATCGAAGAGATAATCCGGCTCGCCGCCGTCCTCAACCGGCTCCCCCTCGCCCGGCAGCGTCGCGCCGAGATACGCGGCGAAGGTGAAGGCGGCGATATAGGCGGAGGCAGAGAGCAGCGCCTTGAACTGGTTGGCCTCGTCGCCCGCCAGCGGCGAAGCGAGGTTGCGCGCCTGCAGGCCCTCCAGATTGGTCTGGCGGGAAAAGGCGTCCGCCACCGCCAGGGCCACTTGCAGCCCGCGCCGGGAGCGGAAGAGCACGGCATGCTGCTGCGGCGTCAAAAGCGGATCGGCCGCGTGCACGGACTGGATGGTTTTTGCGAGTTCCACCTCACGCGTGCGTCTTGTGCCGGCGGTCGAGACGGTGGAGACGAAACGCCGGCCGGTGCCGGCGAGCGCCGTGCCGCTCTTGCCGTCTTCGCTTTCGAGGATGACGAGCTTTGTGACAAGGCTCTGCGCCGTCGCCTGGTGCTTGGCGATATCGTCTTCGTGGATCGTCGTCAGTCCGGCATTGAGGCTCATCGGTCTCAGTCCTTCCGAAAATTCGGCGACGAAGAGCCACCGAGAGATTTTAGGCTCCGCGGAGCCGTTTGCAGCCGGTGTTCAACAAGGCCGGCGAGGCGAGAGGAGAGCCTAGCCTTCGCTGATCACCTGGTTGCCCGAGATCACGTGCACCTTGTAAGCGCCGAAAATGCCGGCGGTCTCGCCGGCGGCATAGAGCGCCTGATAGGCATCGTGCGGCACCAGCGCGTGTTTCTCGTAGGCGCTGACACCCATGCGGGCGGCCTCGAGATCGTTGGTCTCGATGTGGAACTCCTCCTGCGCCGGAGTGGAACTCCAGAACCCCTTTTGCGCCGGCCGCTCGGCCTTGGAAAAGACCTCCTGCACCGTCCAGGTCAAAAGCCAGGCATTTTCCGGCTTCCTCACCTTGGAAAGGATCTCGTTGACCCGTTCGTTGTTCTCGGTGATTCCGGCCGAATAGAACGGCCCGAGCACGATGCGGCGCAACTGCTTGGGGTGCAGCGTCGGGAAATCCTTGTCGAGATTGGTGGCGATGGTCGCCGGCGTCAGCGAGTAAGCACTGTTCTTCAGCGCAAAATCGTCGAAGCGGCTGGCAAGCTCGGGATTGAGCAGGCCGCCGACCGGCAGCGGAATGTCCACATCAGGATTGAGCTTGCCGTCTTTCGTCACCAGCATGTTGATAACGTTTTCGCCCGAATCCTCGATGGTCGCCATATAGACCATCGGCAATGTCGCCGTGCCGTCGAAAGCGCCCCAGCACACGACATAGTAGGGTCGCATGGTCTTTGGATTGACCGCCACGCGGATCGTTTCCGGCAGCACGAAGGGCGAGAAGATGTCGCCCTTGCCGATCTGCTCCAGATAGAGCCGTTCGGCCATGCGTGCCTGGAGGTCGCTCGGAAAGGCCTTCTGGCGCAGGATGAAATCCGCCATCTCGCCGCGCAGCTGGTCGGCGTTCGGGATCGCAGCAAGCCGTTTTTCCGCGCTCTGCCGGTCGTTTTCCAACTCCAGCACATTCTGAAACACCGGAAAGCCGCTCTCGGCGCGCGACACGCGAAACTGCTGGACGAAGCCGATGCGGTTTTCCCAGCAGGCGAAGGAGGCCTTCAGCCTGGCAAGATAGGGCACGACGATCTCGCCCACCACGGAGTTGCGGTAGAGTGGCGAGTTGCGGTCGGCAAGGAAGATTTCCAGCCCGCCAAGGGCGGCGCGGATGGTGGAGAAATATTGCGCGACGGCGCTGTCGGCAGAAGCGTTCATGGCGCAGCATCCTCGCGGGCGGTCCGCAGTCGCCCCTCATCCGGCCTGCCGGCCACCTTCTCCCCGTAAACGGGGCGAAGGAGATATGCCGCACGCCTTTCCCCAGCCAACAGCCGTTCATGGGGCAAGTTCCCTCTCCCCGCTTGCGGGGAGAGGGTTAGGGTGAGGGGCAATGGCATGCCTGCAACCATCACTGCTTCACGTAATTGGCGGTGTTGTGCTTGTCCATCACGGCCTGGAAGCGCCGCGCGAAAGCATCGTCGGCGAGCTTCTTGCGGCGCTGGATGTCCTGGGTCGACAGCATGTTCTTCTCGTGCATTTCGAGAAGGTCGCCGATATGGCGCTGGGCGGCCGAGCCGATGCCGGCCATGGTCTCTTCCGCTGCGGTATCGACCTGCGAACCGAGCGTGTTGATCTTGTGCGCCACATCCTGCTGGGCGGCCGTCTTCAACGAATCTTCCAGCGCCTTATAGAGCACGATGCGCTGCTCGGTATCGATGGTCAGCTTGTTGATCAGCGTGTTCTGCGCGGCGATCTGGTTGTTGAGCGAATCGACGAAGGTCTGGAACATCGAGGTGTAGCGCTCCAGCGTCTGGCTTTCGGCGAGCAGCTCCTGCTCCTTCGCCTGCATCATGTTGTACTCGGTCGCGAGCGCCGAGCGTTCGCCCTCGAGGTCCGTGCGGCTCTTCTGGTCGGTCGAGGCGGCAATACGGTTTTCGAGGTCCATCAGCATCGGGTTCAGCTCCTCGATGCGCTTCTGGGTCGCCTCAAGGTTCACCATCGTTCCCTTGCGCCGCTCGATCACCTGCACGAGGCTCGCCTCAGAGGTCTTGTAGCGCTGGTCGAGGATCGACTTCTGCTCCTTGAGGATGCCGACGATCGTGTCGGACTTGGAGAGCAGTTCCTGCAGGTTGCCGGCGAGCGACATGTTGCGGACACGGTCGGTGCGCATGCGCTGCATCTTCTGCTTGGAGAAGATGCCGATGAACTTTTCGTAGCCCGTATAGCTCTTCATGCTCTCGAATTCGGTGCCGAAGATGTTCGTCGCATCCTCCAGCCCGATGATGAGATCGGCGATATTGCCCTCCATCACCTTCTGCTGGTTGATGACATCGGAAATGCGGGCGTTCTCGATATCGAAATTGACGTCGCCGAGCTTGGTATCCGCCTTAGCGAACTGGTCAAGCACGGCACTCGACTGCTCCATCTTGCTGCGCATCTGGTTGACGACGCTGCGGGTCTTCTCGATTTCCGCATCGAAGTTCTGAAGTGTGGCCATGCTTGTCCCCTTGAAACTCTCCACGGCAGACGTCTGCGCCGCCCGATTTATTCCATCGCGGCAACACTATACGAATTCAGGCAGATAGGAACCTGCCCGCCGCTTTTACCGAACAACATGTGGGACAGCGCAGACGGCCCGCAAGACCGGTGCCGAAAAATTTCGGCACGCGCCTAGTAGCCTGCCGGTGCCTTCAGATAGGCGATGAGATTGGCAATGTCCTCGATCTTCTTGAGGCCTGCGAAGGTCATGCGGGTGCCCGGCACCATCGCCTTAGGCGACAGCAGATATTCGGCGATCAAGGCCTCGTTCCACACCCTGCCGCCCTCGGCGAAGGCTCGCATCCTTGCAGAATATTCATAGTCCGCAACGGAGGCGACCGGCCGCCCGACGATACCGGCGAGCGTTGGCCCGACGCGGTTGACCGGTTCGACGGAATGGCAGGGCGCACATTTCTTGAAGACCATCTTCCCCGCAACCGCATCGCCCTCCGCAGACGCGGGGGCGGCAAGACAGAGGAAGGCGGCCGTCAGGGCAGAAAGATGCTTCATCGTTTATCCCCTCACCGCCCCTTTCGCCGTCAATCGGCGTTCATGATGTCGTCCCAGTGGCGGCGGCAATAGGAAACGTACTTGTCATTGCCGCCGATTTCCACCTGTGCGCCTTCCCGGGCCACCTTGCCGTCGGCGCCGAGCCGGACGACCATCGTCGCCTTGCGTCCGCAATGGCAGATGGTGCGCACCTCGCGCAACTCGTCGGCGATGGCGAGCAGCGCCTGCGAACCGGGGAAAAGCTTGCCCTGGAAATCGGTGCGCAGACCATAGGCCATGACGGGTATGTGCAGCCGGTCGGCGACGCGGGCAAGCTGCCAGACCTGCTCTTCGGAGAGGAACTGCGCCTCGTCGACGAAGACGCAGGCGATCTCGCCCCCGCCATCGCCGTTCAGGTCCTCGACATGTTTGTAGAGGTCGTCGGCATGGTCGAAGGCGATGGCTTCCGAGGTCAGGCCGATGCGCGAGGAGATCCGCCCCTGGCCGGCGCGGTCGTCGAAGGAGGCGATCAGGATCGCCGTGCGCATGCCGCGTTCGCGGTAGTTGTAGGACGCCTGCAGGAGCAGCGTCGACTTGCCCGCGTTCATCGTCGCGTAACTGAAATAGAGCTTGGCCATGATTTTCTCCGTCCTTGCCTCATGACCCGGCAGGGCACGATTTTCCAGTCGAAAAGGCCGGAAAACCACAGAAAACCGCGCGGCCCGCCTTCTGCGACATCCATGTGCAAAATTGCGAACAGGCCCGAAATTTATTGGACCTTTCAGGGGCTTCCAGCTACGCCAAGGTGCTTGAAAGCATGTCGTTTTGATGATTGGCTAAACCACCAGTTATAAGGGGAGCAATAAAATGAAGTCTGCATCACCATTCAAGACCCTTCTTGCCGCAGCGGTCTCCGTCCTCGCGCTTGGCGCCGCCAATGTCTCGGCCGCCGAAGCCGAAAGCTGTGGCAAGGTTCGTTTCTCGGACGTGGGCTGGACGGACGTCACCGCCACGACCGCAACCGCAAGCGTCATCCTGAAGGGTCTCGGCTACGAGACGGAAGTAACGGTCCTTTCCGTTCCCGTCACCTATACCTCGCTCAGCAACAAGGACATCGACGTCTTCCTCGGCAACTGGATGCCGACCCAGGAAGCCGACATCAAGCCGTTCCGCGAGAACGGCACGGTCGAGACCGTGCGCGAGAACCTGGAGGGCGCGAAGTACACGCTCGCGACCAACGCCAAGGGCGCCGAACTCGGCATCAAGGATTTCGCCGACATCGCCAAGCAGAAGGATGCGCTGGGCTCGAAGATCTACGGCATCGAGCCGGGCAATGACGGCAACCGCCTGATCATCGACATGGTCTCGGCCAACAAGTTCGAGCTGACCGGCTTCGAAGTCGTCGAATCCTCCGAACAGGGCATGCTGGCGGAAGTCGCCCGCGCCGAGCAGGAAGGCACACCGGTCGTCTTCCTCGGCTGGGAACCGCACCCGATGAACGCCAACTTCAAGCTGACCTACCTCACCGGCGGCGACGACATCTTCGGCCCGAACTTCGGCGGCGCGACGGTCTACACCAACGTGCGCAAGGGCTACGTCGCCGAATGCCCGAATGTCGGCAAATTCCTGCAGAACCTCAAGTTCTCGCTGGAAATGGAAAACCAGATCATGGGCAAGATCCTGAACGACGGACAGGATCCGGAAACGGCCGCCACCGAGTGGCTGAAGGCCAACCCGGCCGCCATCGAGCCGTGGCTTGCCGGCGTGACGACCAAGGACGGCAGCGGCGAGGCTCTGCCGGCCGCAAAAACGGCACTCGGTCTCTAACGGACCAGAATAGGGCGGGAAGGAAACTTTCCCGCCCTTCTTGCCTCCGGATACTGCGATTCCCGTAAAGGCGCGCGAGCGGTTTTGCGTTGCGGATTGCGCAGGCGTTCCGGCTGCGCATCGTCAACCTCAAGACGAAGGCTTACTGCCGTGGATTGGCTCACCGTCTCAAAAATTCCGATCGGCCCGATCGCCAAGGATGCCGTCAGCTGGCTGACGACGAATGGCAAGGGACTGTTCGACTTCCTGAAAGTCTTCCTGCAAGCCGGCATCGATGCGGTGCTCTTCCTGTTGCAGGGGCCGTTCTCCAGCGCCGGCGGCAAGTTCGGTTATGCGCTGTTCCTCATCGCACTCGTGACAGGTCTCAGCTGGTGGTTCCGCCGTTCGATCGGCGTCGCCGCCTTCACCTTCCTTGGTCTGCTTCTCATCGTGAACCAGGGCTACTGGAAGGAGACGACGGAGACGCTGGCGCTCGTTCTGGCGGCAACCGGCGTCAGCATGGTGGTCGGCGTGCCGCTCGGCATCGCGGCGGCGCGGCGGCCGTGGTTCTATTCGATCCTCCGGCCGATCCTCGACCTCATGCAGACGATCCCGACCTTCGTCTACCTCATCCCGGCGCTGATCCTCTTCGGCCTCGGCATGGTGCCGGGCCTCATCGCCACCGTGATCTTCGCGATCCCGGCGCCGATCCGCCTCACCCGCCTCGGCATCATCTCGACGCCGCCCTCACTGGTGGAGGCCGCCCAGGCCTTCGGCGCAACGCCGGGCCAGGTGCTGCGCAAGGTGGAGCTGCCTTATGCCACGCCGCAGATCATGGCCGGTCTTACCCAGACCATCATGCTGTCGCTGTCGATGGTGGTCATCGCCGCGCTCGTCGGCGCCAAGGGGCTCGGCGTTCCCGTGGTGCGCGCACTCAACACCGTGAACATCTCCATGGGCTTCGAGGCGGGCCTGTGCATCGTGATCCTTGCGATCATCCTCGACCGTCTCTTCCGCGCCGCCGATGATGGAGACGCCAAATGACCGATTCCGTCGTCTTCAAGAACGTTTCCATCATCTTCGGCGATAGCCCGCAGAAGGCGCTCGCCATGGTCGATGCGGGCAAGACCCGCGACGAGATCGGCGCGGAGACCGGCCTGGTGCTCGGCGTGGCGGATGCCACGCTGTCGATCACCGAGGGCGAGATCCTGGTGCTGATGGGCCTTTCCGGCTCCGGCAAGTCGACGCTGCTGCGCGCCGTCAACGGGCTTGCGCCCGTGGTGCGCGGCGATGTGCAGGTGAAGGCCGGTAATGGCGCGGTGAACCCCTACACCGCAACCCCGAAGGCGCTGCGCGATTTCCGCATGCACACCGTCTCGATGGTGTTCCAGCAGTTCGCGCTCTTGCCCTGGCGCACGGTCGCGGACAATGTCGGCTTCGGCCTCGAGCTTGCCGGCGTGCCGGATCGGGAGCGCAAGGCGCGCGTCGCCGAGCAGCTTGAACTCGTCAACCTCGCCAAATGGGCGGGCCGCAAGGTCAACGAGCTGTCGGGCGGCATGCAGCAGCGCGTCGGACTGGCCCGCGCCTTCGCCACCGGCGCGCCGATCCTGCTCATGGACGAGCCCTTCTCCGCACTCGACCCGCTGATCCGCACGCGCCTTCAGGACGAATTGCTGGAGTTCCAGCGCCGGCTGAAGAAAACCATCCTCTTCGTCAGCCACGACCTCGACGAGGCCTTCCGCATCGGCAACCGCATTGCCATCATGGAAGGCGGGCGCATCATCCAGTGCGGCACACCGCAGGACATCGTCAAGAACCCGGCGAACCAGTATGTCGCGGACTTCGTGCAGAACATGAACCCGATCAACATGCTGACGGCCGGCGACGTGATGCAGCAGGGCGCCTCCAGCGATGCCGGCGTGACGGCAACCGCCACGCCGCAGACCCCGCTTGTCGATATCCTCGATGCCATGGCCCGCACGCCCGGCAATGTCGGCGTCGTCGACAACGGCACGGTCGTCGGCACGATCAACGCGCAGGACATCGTGAACGGATTGACGCGGCACCGCCGGCGCGGCTGACAGGCCTTCGTGAAAGGACTAGATAGAGCAGCGCCCCCCGCGGGCGCTGCTTTTTTCATGGAAGGACGGGAGCGAGATCATGACCGAGAAGGACAAGCCGAGCGTTCTGCGCGAGACGGACGACGACGCCCGCCGCCTTGCCCGCACGCTCCTGCGCTCCGCCCGCAGTTGCGCACTCGCCGTGAACGAGCCGGAAAGCGGCGCGCCCTTCGCCAGCCGCACGCTCACAGGCACCGACACCGACGGCACGCCCGTCATCCTCGTCTCGGCCCTTTCCGTCCACACCCAGGCGCTCCGGCGCGACCCCCGCGCCTCGCTCCTGGCGGGCGAGCCCGGCAAGGGCGATCCCCTCGCCCATCCCCGTCTGACGGTTCTCTGCATGGCGGAGGAGGTCGCCCAAGACAGCGCCGCCCATGCGGCGCTGCGCGAACGCTTCATCCGTCGCCATCCCAAGGCGAAACTCTATGTCGATTTCCCCGATTTCGCCTTCTTCCGCCTCGTGCCGCTGCGCGCCCATCTCAACGGCGGCTTCGGCAAGGCCTTCGTGCTGACGGCGGACGACCTTCTGATTCGCTCTCCCGCCCGCGGCGCGCTTGCAGACATGGAGACCGGCGCCGTGGAACACATGAACAGCGACCATGCCGAAGCGGCCGGCATCTACGCCAGCCATTTTTGCGGGGAAAAGGACGGCGACTGGGTCATTGTGGGGCTCGACGCCGCCGGGATCGACCTTGCAAGCGGCGACAAACTGAAGCGCCTGGAATTCTCACGGGAACTTGATCACGCGACGGAACTTCGCAGCGAGCTTGCGCGTTTGCTTCACGAAGCAAGGGCAGCGGGCTGAACTGCCTGTATTTGCGTGAAATTCGCTTGGCGCACCGTGTTCCGGCCGGAAAAGCGTTTATCGCTATGCGTGCAGGATACCCCCATTTCTGGCTCTTGCTGAGGGGTATTTTGTTTATATGCTAACAAGCGGATTCAAATAAAATCACATAATTTGAAGCGGAAACGCCCAAAGGAGTTTCAGATGGACAAGATTTCAGACGCAGAACATGCGCAGGCCGAGGTTGCATCCGACTTTCTGTCTGCCATGGCAAACCCGAAACGCCTGCTCATCCTGAAGGTCCTGGTCGAGGGCGAAATCGCCGTGGGTACCCTCGCAAACCAGGTCGGCCTCAGCCAGTCGGCGCTGTCGCAGCATCTGTCGAAGCTGCGCGCACAGAACCTCGTGACGACCCGTCGCGATGCCCAGACGATCTACTATTCGAGCAAGTCGGACGCCGTTCTCACGATTCTCGACGCGCTTGACCGCATCTACAGGGTCAATGGCAACGGCGTGACGGAAAAGAAGCTCCGCATCGCCTGACGGACCCAGACGGACCCCGCTTGCAACGCCCCGGCCGAAAGCCGGGGCGTTTTGCTTGGAATCACCCGCTTGACGCCCGGAAGCGCCTTGATAATTTGACCACCGGGTAAAAAACCCATCCGCACCGCCCGTCGGGACGGCCCCCGCTTTCAAAGGCCGAGCATTTCAAGGATCACGGAGAGACCGCATGTCCAACCGCCTCAACACCCCCAACGATCTGCGTGCCTTCTGGATGCCGTTCACGGCAAACCGGCAGTTCAAGAAGGAACCGCGCCTCTTCGTCGGCGCCAAGGACATGTATTACACCACCCATGATGGCCGCCAGGTGCTGGACGGCACGGCCGGCCTGTGGTGCGTCAATGCCGGCCACTGTCGCCCGAAGATCACCGAGGCGATCCGCGAACAGGCCGGCGAACTCGACTATGCGCCCGCCTTCCAGCTCGGCCATCCGAAGGCCTTCGAGCTTGCCAACCGCCTCGTCGACATCGCGCCCGAGGGCATGGACCACGTCCTCTACACCAATTCCGGCTCCGAATCGGTCGAGACCGCGCTGAAGGTGGCGCTCGCCTATCATCGCGCCAAGGGCGACGGTGCGCGCTCCCGCCTGATCGGCCGCGAACGCGGTTATCACGGCGTCAATTTCGGCGGCATCTCCGTCGGCGGCATCGTCTCCAACCGCAAGATGTTCGGCAGCCTGCTGACGGGCGTCGACCACATGCCACACACCCATTTCCCCGACAAGAACGCGTTCTCGCGCGGCGAGCCGGAACATGGCGGCGACATCGCCAGCGAACTGCAGCGCATCATCACCTTGCATGACGCTTCCACCATCGCCGCCGTCATCGTCGAGCCGGTTGCCGGCTCGACCGGCGTGCTCATCCCGCCGAAGGGCTATCTCCAGAAGCTGCGCGAGATCTGCACGCAGCACGGCATCCTGCTGATCTTCGACGAGGTCATCACCGGTTTCGGCCGCCTCGGTGCACCCTTTGCTGCGCAGTATTTCGACGTGAAGCCGGACATCATCACCACCGCCAAGGGCCTCACCAACGGCGTGATCCCGATGGGCGCCGTCTTCGTGACCTCCGAGATCCATGATGCCTTCATGAACGGCCCGGAGCACATGATCGAGTTCTTCCACGGCTATACCTATTCCGGCAACCCGATCGCCTGCGCCGCCGCGCTCGGCACGCTCGACACCTACAAGGAAGAAGGCCTGCTGACCCGTGCCGCCGAACTCGCCTCCTATTGGGAGGACGGCCTGCACTCGCTGAAGGACTGCCCTAATGTCATCGACATCAGGAATGTCGGCCTGATCGGCGCCATCGAGCTCGCCTCCATTCCGGGCGAGCCCACCAAACGGGCCTTCAACGCCTTCCTCAAGGCGTACGAAAAAGGCCTGCTCATCCGCACGACGGGCGACATCATCGCACTCTCCCCGCCCCTCATCATCGAGAAGCGGGAGATCGACGAGCTGTTCGGCAAGCTGCGCGAGGTATTGCAGAACAACATCTGATCCGGGAAACCGATGGGCAGGATGGGATGGCGGCTCCGGCCGCCATTTCCGTTTTGATCACAGCCGTCGCAGCCGGCCGGAATAGTGCACGACTTCGCCGATGCCCGACAGCGCGATCGGCACGTCGAAGCAGAAATCCTCCCCGTCAGCCCATTCGCGCGCCACGCTGCGCGGCGCCAGAGCCAGCGGCATCGGAAGGCCGAAGACGGACCATCCGCGCATCACCATGGTGAGGCCGGCGGCATCCACCGGCAGGTCGAACGCAAACCGCATCGGCCCGAACCGCTCGACGAGCCGCGTCCCCTTCTCGCTGAGTTCGCTTGAAAAGGCACGGCCGGCAAAATCCCGGGTCCAGCGCTCGACGCCGTCCCGCTCCTCGAAGGAGACATGCAGTTCGTGCTCGCCCTCAGGCGGAAAGCGCATGACGTTGCAGACAAGCCGCGCCAACAAGGAACGACCCCGGCGCACGCGCGCCCGGCCGGCGGCACCGGCATCGCCGATCACGTCATGCATCTCCCGCACCGGCTGTGGCATTGCATCATAGGCCGGGCCGATGACACGGCGGTAGAGCGGCACATAAGACCGGCTGTCGATCGCCCGGTGGACCGCAAGCCTTTCGAAATGCGGAGCGAAGTCTTCAAGACGCACCGTGCCGGCCGCCGGCCGTGCACCAGGCGCAAGGCACCCTGCCGCAATGGCATTGGCCAGAACATGGGCCGCGATGGTCGGGATTTCGGGGCCGTCGCCGTTTTCCGCAATCAGCGTGCAGCGGCGCTTCGTCGGCACATCACCCACGATCCCTTTCACCTCCACCGCCATCGCCGAGCGGTCTGTGCCGAAGCGGGCGCTCAGCTTCTGCAGCGGCAGCAGCCAGCGGGAGAGGGGCGAAAGCGAGCGCAGCCATCCCCATTTTACCGGCCAGCTCAGGAGCCAGAGCGTCAGGAGCTGAAAGGAGAATTCAGGGCCCGCACGAAAAATGCCCGCCGGCCGGCCGGGGAGCGATGCCGGGACGATATCGTGGTCCGGCACGTCCGCAAGCGCCACCCGCCGCCGGATGGATGGACGGCCGGGAACCACGTAGTCCTGCCGGTGCAGCCGGTGCCAGCCCGTCTCCTGTCGCCAGCGTCCGCCGCGCCAGAGACGCACCGGCTTTCCGACATAGCTGAGGATTGCCGCCGCCACGGACGCACCGGCCGTCGCCCGGTTCGAAGCGCTGATCGACATTTCGACCGAACACACCCGGTGCATATCTGACGCAAGCCCTGCGATGAGCGCTCCCGAAAGCGCCGGCACGCTGGAACCGCCGGAGATCACCACGACGCCCGCCGCCCGCGCCGCGGCATCCAGCCGGCCGATGCCGCAGACGAAATCCCGCGCATCGGCAAGATCGACATAGTGCACGCCCCGCGCGATGCACGCCTCCGCAACGTGGTCGCCGCTGCCCTGAAAAGGGCCTGCCGCATCGATCAGCAAAAGCGGATGATGGTCTTCGAGGAGGGAACCGAGATCGCCATTGCGATCGGCCACCAGCCCCACGGCATTCGGCAAATCCGCGGCGAGACGCGCGGCAGCCCCGCCGTCACGGCCGGCGATCAGCACTTCCCAACCATCCGCCGCCAGCCGCCGCGAGAGCCGGGCGCCGAAGCCGCCATAACCGCCGAGAACGATGACGCGCCTCACAACACCCGGTCCGCATCCTCCGGCGCGGGTATCCAGCAGGCATCCCGCCGCCCGAACAGCCTGTAACGGTTGCGCGCCAGCCAGCGGTAGACCGGGTCCCGCAGGGCGCGCGGGATGAACCGCAGCAAGGACAGAGCCTTCCAGGGCCAGCCGAGCCCGGCATAGATCGCCAGCACCGCATCGCTGTCCTTCAGCAACCGGTCGCCGTCCACGATGATCATCGATTCGGGATTGGCGGGATCGATGCCGAAGTGACGATAGAGCGCCGCACCGACCGCATTCTGCATGGAGGCAAGGCGGAACCGCCGGGCACGATCATGCCGCAGCACGAACTGCGCATTGGCCGAGCAGAGAATGCACTCCGCATCGAAGACGATGATCGGTCCTGCCGCGTCGTTCCGGGTCATACGTTCAACATAGGATGGCGGCGACGCGCCATCAATCCGCAACCGCTGCAGAAAGCTGCTTTTCATAGCGCCAGACCTCCAGGTCAAAAGGTCCTTCGGTCGTGCCCAGCCGATGGACGACGGTCGCGGCAAGGTGCCAGCCGCATTTCTCGTAAAACCGCGCGGCACGGTGGTTGCCGATCGCGCAGGCGAGCCAGGCGGTCGTCATACCATGGGCGGCAAGGCGCCGTTCGGCATCCGCCACAAGCGCCGCAGCAACCCCTCTGCCGCGCCCCGCCGGCGCCACGAAGAGCTGGTCGAGTTCGTCATGCCGGATGGTGCAGAAGCCGAGCACGGCGCCGGGCTCCCCGATGACGCGCGTATCCGCAAGCATGGCTGGCAGGCGGTCGGCAAAGCTCTGCTGCGTGCGCAGGCGGGCCAGCGTGGCCGGAAGCGCCGCCGCATGTGCATCCTGCCACCCCTCGAACCAGAGCTGCGCCAGCGCCCCGATTTCAGAAGATCCCGGTACCCTCGTGGTCCATGCCGGCTGCATCTGTTTCCTCCTCGCTGGCGCAGGCGCACCCAAACCACATTGCGATCGTCCAGGGGCCCGATGCCGGTCACAGAGCCAGCGCACCCTTTTCCCGGCATGCTTTAGCCATGGCCGGATAGGCCTTGCAAGTCCGGCCGCTTTTGGGGCTATTGTGCGCGCCGGAAACCGAGAGGACGAGCCGATGCCGACCATGACCCGCATAGAGAACGACCATCTGTCGGTCGATGTGTCTTCGCTCGGCGCAGAAATGCAGTCGATGACGACCCGAGACGGGGCGGAATGGCTGTGGAACGGCGACGCCGCCTTCTGGACGGGCCGCTCGCCCGTGCTCTTCCCGATCGTCGGCAAGGCACCCGACGACACGATCCTCATTGACGGCAAGCCCCATGCGATGGCGCAGCACGGTTTTGCAAGGCGCCGGGAGTTTTCGCTGACCACGGCAAGCGATACGCTCTGCCGCTACAGCCTGGAGGCTTCTGACGAAACCCGCGCCGTCTATCCGTTCGATTTCCTGCTCACCGTCGAGCACAGCCTCGACGGCCCGACCCTTACCGTGGCCGCAGAGGTCGAGAACCGCGGCGCGTCCGCCATGCCCTTCGGCTTCGGCTTTCATCCCGCCTTCATCTGGCCCCTGCCCGGCGCAGCGGGAAAGCCGCATGTCGTCACACTCGACAATGGCGGAGAGCCGCAGCGCCAGCCACTGGAAAAAGGCCTGCTGTCGCAAGGCCGCACCGCCTCGCCCTTCTCAGCGGGCCGGCTCGTGCTCTCCCCTGATCTCTTCATCGACGACGCCCTGGTTTTCCCCGAAGACGCGGGCAGCAGCCTGACCTTCCAGGCCGAAGGCGGCCCCGCACTGGCCTTCCGCTTCGAGAACCTGCCGAACCTCGCGCTGTGGACCAAGCCCGGCGCACCGTTCCTCTGCGTCGAGCCCTGGCATGGCACGGCGGCGGAATATGGCGGATCGCGCGAACTGAAAGACAGGCCCTCTACGACAATGCTTGCAGCGGGCGCGCAGGCGCGCTTCGCCTTCACCGTCACCTTCCCGGTCTGAGCCGACACACGCACAATTCGAAGCAACGGCCCTTTTTTCTTGCCGCTACCCCGCTAGAGTCTTCCCGCAATGGAATCGGGAGACTTCGCCATGACCGACTTGGAACGCTTCATCGATCAGGGGACCGGCCGGGAGCCCGCCGATATCGTGCTGAAGGGCGGGCGGTTCTTCGATCTCGTGACGGGCGACCTCGTCGCCTCCGATATCGCCATTTCGGGCGACCGCATCGTCGGCACCTGCGGCGATTATGAAGGCCGCGAGGAAATCGACATTTCAGGCCGCATCGTCGTGCCCGGTTTCATCGACACGCATCTGCACATCGAATCCTCGCTCGTCACCCCGCACGAATTCGACCGTTGCGTGCTGCCCTATGGCGTGACGACCGTGATCTGCGACCCGCACGAGATCGCCAACGTGCTCGGCACGGAAGGCATCGAGTTCTTCCTCGACAGCGCGCTGGAAACAATCATGGACATCCGCGTGCAGCTATCGAGCTGCGTGCCGGCGACGCATCTGGAGACATCGGGCGCCGACCTTCCGATCGAACGCCTGCTGCCCTTCCGCGACCATCCGAAGGTCATCGGCCTTGCAGAGTTTATGAATTTCCCCGGCGTCATCCACAAGGATCCCGTCTGTCTCGCCAAGCTGGAGGCCTTCCAGGGCGGTCATATCGACGGACATGCGCCGCTGCTCTCCGGCAAGGATCTCAACGGCTATCTTGCCGCCGGCATCCGCACGGAGCACGAGTGCACGACCGCCGAGGAGGCGCTGGAGAAAATCCGCAAGGGCATGCATATCCTCGTGCGCGAGGGCTCGGTCTCCAAGGACCTTCTGGCGCTGCTGCCCGTCATCACCGAGCGTCTCTCACCTTTCATCGCACTGTGCACGGACGACCGCAATCCGCTCGACATCGCCGAACAAGGCCATCTCGACTACATGATCCGCACCGCCATCGGCCATGGGCGCACGCCGCTCGCCGTCTACCGCGCTGCCTCGATCTCGGCAGCCAAAGCCTTCGGGCTGCGTGACCGCGGCCTCGTCGCGCCCGGCTGGCGCGCCGACCTCGTCGTCATCGACACGCTTGAGAACTGCAAGGCCGAGATGGTCCTTTCCGCCGGCCGCAGGGTGGACGATACGCTCTTTGCGACACGCCGGCCCGTCGCGCCGGTCGGGCTCGACAGCGTCAAGGCCCGCCCGGTCAACGCCGCCCATTTCGCCGTACCCGTCACCGACGGCGAGACGCCCGTGATCGGCGTCCTGCCGGGCAAGATCATCACCGAACATCGCCGCTATCGGTTGCCCGCCAGGGGCAACCAGACGACCGTCGATCTCGCGCAGGACATCATCAAGGTCGCCGTCATCGAGCGCCACGGCAAGAACGGCAACCACGCCAATGGCTTCGTACAGGGCTTCGGGCTGAAGAAGGGCGCCATCGCGTCGACGGTCGGCCACGACAGCCACAATATCTGCGTCGTCGGCGTCGACGAGGACGACATGGCGCTCGCCGCCAACCGTCTCGGCGACATCAAGGGCGGCTTCGTGGTCGTGGAGGACGGCAAGGTAACGGGCGAGATCGCACTGCCCGTCGCCGGCCTGATGAGCCTGGAACCCTACGAAACCGTCCGCGACACGCTGCACCACCTGCGCCAGGCCGCCTTCGCGCTGGGCGCCACACTGGAGGAGCCCTTCCTCCAGCTCGCCTTCCTGCCGCTGCCCGTGATCCCGCATCTCAAGATTTCGGACCGTGGAATGGTGGATGTGGACCGGTTCATGCTGATGGATTGAACTGCAGCTCTCGACTTTCCGGGAGACACTCCTTCGCCCAAAAGCGGCCGTTGCGACAAGGCCAGCCGAATAACGGATTGCGCTGAAGACGACTGCGCGGAACTCGGTAAATTCTGCGGCAAAACCGATCCGGAAGGCCGGAATGCCGACCGTATTTACTTAGAAGGACCTCAAGTTCTTCTTCTGTTCGAACGAAGCGATCCGAGGGACCCCTTGCACATACATGTCAGGGGCGGCGGCGCCACTGCGAAAGAGTGGTTGGAGCCGTCGATCGGCGTCGCGGAAAGCCATGGCTTCAACAGCGAGGAGCTTTCTTCCATCCTGCGCCTTGTCATCGACAACAGACAGCTTATCGAGACGACGTGGCGTGAATATTTCAGCAACTGAGATTCACCTCAACGATGATACGATGTTGGTATCGCTGGATGATGGCCGGACGCTTGGTACTCCCCTTGCCTGGTTGCCTCGCCTTCTCGCTGCAAACAAAGCCGCACGTCTAAGGTTACGAACTCAGCGCGGGCGGCATTCACTGGGATAGCCTGGACGAAGACATCTCGATTGCCGGGCTCCTTGCCGGCCGCGGCGACCAGACACTGAAACGCCCGGCCGCCCGATCTTCACAGCCGCACACATGCCATATCGAGCCCGTCCAGCTCGATCGCCCCGTCCTTCAGCTTTGCACCGAAGCCCGGCACCGAAAGCGGTGCGCCAAGCTTCAGCGACTTGGCCGGCACGAATTCGGCCTTTTCATGCGTCAGGTTGAAGACGAAGAGCAGTTTCTCGCCGCCCTTCTCGCGGGTGAACGCGAGGATGTCGTGGTTGGAGTGCAGGAAGGCCATGTCGCCGTCGTGCAGAACCTCGTGCTCCCTGCGGAAGGCGAGTGTGGCGCGGTAGTGGTTGAGCACCGAACCGGCGGTCTTCTCCTGCAGGTCGACGGCAAGCCGCGCATGGTCCTCCGGCACCGGCAGCCAGGGTTTTCCGGCGCTGAAGCCGGCATGGGCCTCGCCATGTTGCCAGGGCATCGGCGTACGGCATCCGTCGCGGCCCTTGAAGGCTGGCCAGAAGCGGATGCCATAGGGATCACGCAGGTCCTCGAAGGCGAGGTCGGCTTCGGTGAGGCCGAGTTCCTCGCCCTGGTAGAGGCAGATCGAACCACGCAAGGTCGACAGCAGGGTAATGGCGAGCTTGGCGACGCGTTCGCGCTCTTCCGGCGCCCGGATGAAGCGGCTGACATGGCGGTTGACGTCGTGATTGGAAAAAGCCCAGCAGACCCAGCCATCCGTTACCGCGCGCTGAAAGCCCTGGACGCATTTGCGGACGTGATCGGCGGTGAAATCGGGCCCGAGAAGATCGAACGTGTAGCACATGTGCAGCTTGTCGCCACCGCTCGTGTAATCGGCGACGGTCTTCAGCGAGCGCGCACCATCGCCCACCTCGCCCACCGTCGCACGGCCTTCGTATTCGTCGAGCAGCGCGCGAAAACGCTTCAGGAAATCGACGTTCTCCGGCTGCGTCTTGTCATAGCGATGGGTCTGCATTCCATAGGGATTGACATCAGGCGCATCGAGGCCGGTCGCATCCGGGTCGGGCTCGTGCGGCGGGTTGTCGCGCAACTTCCTGTCGTGGAAGTAGAAATTCACCGTGTCGAGGCGGAAGCCGTCCACGCCGCGATCAAGCCAGAAGCGCACGGTCTTCAAAAGCGCGTCCTGCACATCCGGATTGTGGAAGTTGAGATCGGGCTGCGAGGTCAGGAAGTTGTGCATGTAGTATTGCTTGCGCACGCCGTCCCATTCCCAGCCCGGCCCGCCGAAGATCGACAGCCAGTTGTTGGGCGCCGTGCCGTCCGGCTTGGGGTCGGCCCAGACATACCAGTCCGCCTTTGGATTGCCCCGGCTGGAGCGGCTTTCGACGAACCAGGGATGCTGGTCCGATGTGTGCGAGATCACCTGGTCGATAATGACCTTGAGGCCGAGGCGATGGGCCTCCGCCAGCATCGCGTCGAAATCGGCGAGCGTGCCGAACATCGGGTCGACGTCGCAATAGTCGGAGACGTCATAGCCCATGTCCGCCATCGGCGACTTGAAGAAGGGCGAGAGCCAGATCGCATCAACGCCGAGCGAGGCGATGTGCCCGAGCCGTTTCGTGATGCCCCGGAGATCTCCCATGCCGTCGCCGGTCGTATCCTGGAAGGAACGGGGATAGACCTGATAGATCACCGCGCCGCGCCACCAATCGTCGACCGTCCTACGGGGCTTCGCCATGCCTTTTCGCTCCGGTTACCAGTTGCCTTCGGCAAGATGTAACGCGGCCCCCGCGGGCCGTAAACGGCAGCCCCCGATTTTTCGAAGGTTGACGCAAGCCGGGTCGATCGGGATGATGCCGGCAAATTCCAGAGAGAAGGTTGACCCCATGACCGATGCCGTCACCCTTTCCCCGCAGGACGCACGCGACCTTGCCCGAACGGCGCTGATACGCGTCGGCATGGTGGAGACCGCAGCCACGGCCCTTGCCGATGCCACCGTGGATGCCGAAATGGCGGGCAAGAGCGCGATCGGCTTTGCACATCTGACCGATTACCTGCGCGGCCTTGTCGATGGACGGATTACCGGACGGGCGGAACCGCTCCTCACCTCCCCGGTTCCCGCCATCGTGAAATGCGACGCGATGGGCGGCGTGGCCCAGCATGGCTTTTCGATCGCCCATGAGGAACTGGTAACGAAGGCGAAGGCGTTCGGCGTCGCCGTCTTCACCGTCCAGAACAGTTACACCACCGGTGAACTCGGCTGGTATGCCGCGCAGCTTGCCCGGGAAGGTCTTGTCGCGATCGCGGCAACCAACGGGCCGGCGTTGCTGGCCGGCGCAGGCAGCCGCCTGCCCGTCTTTTGCACCAACCCGCTGGCCTTCGCCGCCCCACTCGCCGACGGGCGCTTCCTGCTGGTCGACCAGGCTTCCAGCGCCACCGCCTATGTGAAGATCCGTGAGGCGGCCGCCCGGGGCGAAACCATTCCCGCGGGGTGGGCGCTCGACCAGGAGGGGGAGCCGACCACCGATCCCTTCGCCGCAATGAAGGGGGCCCTGCTCGCCTTCGGCGGAACGCGCGGCGCCAATGTCGCCCTCATGGTGGAGGTGCTCGCCGCCGGCCTCACCGGCGCAAACTGGTCGCTGGATGCCCCGGACTTCCAGGCGGGCGAGGCTTCCCCCGGCGCCGGCCTCTTCATCCTCGCGCTCGCCCCGCAGCTTCTCGCCGACGGTTTTTCCACCCGCTTCGCCGACCAGGTGGAACGGCTTTCCAGCATCTATGGCGTGCACATCCCCGGCCTCGACCGCGTGGAGCGGCAACGGCAGGCGGAAAGCGGCGGTATCGTCTTGCCCCGCCAACTCTTTGACAGTATTTCCTCTTTCCGGCGCAACTAGAGCGTTTTGTAGTGACCGTATTTTCCAGGACAGAAGCAACGCCGCTTCATACGGAAATACGCGGGTCGGGAGGACTTTCGGATATGGCGGCACGCCTGCTGACGATCGGCGAATGCATGGTGGAACTGATGCAGGCCGAAGGTGGCCTCATGCGCAAGAGCTTTGCCGGCGACACGTTCAACACCGCCTACTATGCCCGCCAGTACCTGCCGGCCGACTGGAGCGTCGATTATTTCTCGGCCGTCGGCACCGACATGATCTCCGACGAAATGCTGGCCTTCATGGATGGACACCACATCGGCACGCAGCATATGGCTCGCATCGAGGGTCGCTCGCCCGGCCTTTACATGATCCACCTGAAGGACGGCGAACGCAGCTTCTCCTACTGGCGCTCCGTCTCGGCAGCAAAGCTTCTGGCGCGCGACGGCGACCGGTTGCGAGCCGCCGTCGACGCCTCGGACATCGTCGTGTTTTCCGGCATCACGCTGGCGATCCTGCCGGAGGAAGATGTCGAAACGCTGCTCGCCGAACTCAGGCGTGCCAAGGCCGCGGGAAAACGCGTCGCCTTCGACCCGAACATCCGCCCGCGTCTTTGGGACGATGCCGAGCGCATGCGTGCGACGATCACCGCGGGCGCGCGCGCCGCTACGCTGGTCATGCCGAGCCTCGACGACGAGACGACGCATTTCGGCGACGCCGGCCTCGAGGAAACCATCGCACGCTACCGGGCGCTCGGCGTCGCCGGGCTGGTCGTGAAGGAAGGCGCAGAGGGCGCAACCCTTGTCTTCGGCGAAAAGCGCAGCCATGCCCCCTCCGCCCGGGTGGAAAAGATCGTCGATACGACCAGTGCCGGCGACAGCTTCAACGGCGCCTTCCTCGCCCGCCTGGCGACGGGTGCATCGCCGGAAGAGGCCGCCCGCTTCGCCGCGGATGTCGCAGCCGCCGTCATCCAGCATCACGGTGCCCTGGTGGCAAGGGACAAGCTGCCGAACGGCTGATTGATCGGATCGGTGCCAAAATCGATCGGTCGGGCGCCGACACGGGCACAAATCCGCCCTAGTCTTTTCCTGTCTCTCATCAAGGACAGGATCGATCCATGACGACACCACGCTTCGTCGCGGCGCTTGCCGCCACGCTTTCCCTTTGCTCACCGGCAGCACAAGCGGCCGATTTTACCGTTACCAGCAAGGCCTTCGCCTCCGGAACCGTCCAGCCGCCCCAGTTCGCCGACATCATGGGCTGTACCGGCGAAAATCTCTCGCCGGACATCCAGTGGTCGAACGCACCGGAGGGTACCCGCAGCTTTGTCGTGACGATCTACGACAAGGATGCACCGACCGGCTCGGGCTGGTGGCACTGGGTCGTGGTGGACCTGCCTGCCGGCGCCACGTCGCTTGCCACCGGTGCGGGAAGCGGAAAGGTCGCACTGCCCGCAGGCGCGCGCATGACACCAACGGACATGGGCACACCGGGCTTTCTTGGCGCCTGCCCGCCGCAAGGGCCGGAACACGACTATACGATCACGGTGAAGGCACTTGGCATCGACAAGCTGCCCGTGCCGGACAATGCCACGCCCGCCATGGTCGGTTTCGTCAGCACCATGAACGCACTCGCCACCGCCACCCTCTCGGCGAAGGGCAAACGCTGACGACAGGCGTCTTGTCCTGGCCCGCCGAGGCGCGATAGGCTCGGGCACGAGACTGGATGGACCAGATGAAGATCGCCATACGCCCCGATATCGGCGCCTCGGCCCGCATCGTGCAGTACAACCGGCTGCGATACGCCAATATCCTGATCAATCGCCCACTCCTCATCCTCGTCGAGCACGGGACAAAAATCCTGCGCAGCGGCGAGGAGGAATGGGTGGTGCCGGCAGGCGGCTGCATTGCGCTTGCGCAGGGCGAGACCTTCGACGTGGTGAATGCCGCCGATGGCGAGCGCACCTACGAGGCCCGCTGGATCGCCTTCGAGCCCGACACCGTCGCGGCCTTTGCCGGAAAGCCCGGCAAAGGCCTACCCTTCCCGCGCGCCTTTCCTATCCTGAGCCCGCACACGGGCTTTCACGGCGCCTTTGCCGATTGCGCACGGGCAATCGGGGACCCCGACAGCACCCCCGCCGAGATCGTCCGCCACCGTATCGATGAACTCCTGCTCTGGCTCGATCTTTCAGGGGCGCGATTTGCGATGCCAAGGCCGGCTCTCTTCAGCGATCGCGTGCGCGACCTCATCTCCAGCGATCCGCAGGGCGACTGGACGAGTGCCCGCATCTGCACGTCCACCGGCGTCAGCGAGGCAACGCTGCGGCGCAGGCTTGCAGCAGAAAAATGGTCGTTCCAGACGCTCCTGATCGACGTGCGCATGTCGATCGCCATGCAGCTCCTGCAATCGACGGAACTCTCGGTCCTGCACATCGCGGACGCAGTCGGCTATGAATCGCAATCCCGCTTTGCGGCGCGGTTTCGCGCGCGCTTCGGCTTCGCACCGAGCGCAATCCGCGGGCACATCAGGCCAGATCCGGACGTCAGCGCTTCTTCTTCGCCTTTGACGCGAACGGATTGTCCGTCGCCCTGAAATGGATGCGGATCGGCACGCCCGGCAGATTGAAGTCGTTGCGCAGGCCGTTCGTCAGGTAGCGGATATAGGATTCCGGCAGCGCGTCGGGACGCGTGCAGGAGATCATGAAGCCCGGCGGGCGAGCCTTCACCTGCGTCATGTATTTCAGCTTCAGGCGGCGGCCGGAAACGGCCGGCGGCGGATGCTGCGTCTGTTGCGCATCCAGCCAGCGATTGAGCTTGGCGGTGGAGATGCGGCGGTTCCAGGTGCGGTCCGTGTCGATGACGGCCTGCATCAGCTTGTCGAGGCCGCGGCCGGTCTGGCCGGACACCGGCACGGCGCGGATGCCGCGTGCCTGCGGCAAGAGGCGGTCGGTCTTCTCACGCAGCTCCGCAAGAACGGCCTGCGGGTCGTCGATCAGGTCCCACTTGTTGAAGGCAAGCACGGCGGCGCGGCCCTCGCGCAGCACGAGGTCGACGATCTGAAGATCCTGCTTCTCGAAGGGAATGGTCGCATCGAAGACGATGACGACGGTCTCGGCAAAGCGGATGGCGCGCAGGCCATCGGCGACGGAAAGCTTCTCCAGCTTTTCCTGCACCTTCGCCTTGCGCCGCATGCCGGCCGTGTCGAACATCTTGATCGTCCGGCCCTTCCAGTCCCATTCGACGGAAATCGAATCGCGCGTGATGCCGGCCTCCGGACCGGTCAGCAGCCGGTCCTCGCCGAGGAAGCGGTTGATCAGCGTGGACTTGCCGGCATTCGGGCGGCCGACGATGGCGACGCGCAGCGGCTTCGTCTCGTCATATTCCGGTTCGAAATCCTCGTCCTGCTCTGCGCCTTCGGCGGCAGCTTCCGCACGCACGTCAACATCGGTGACGGCCTCGTCGTCTTCGGGATAGGCGCGCTCCTCGCCAATCGCCGCGACGATGGCATCGCGCAGGTCGAGCATGCCCTGACCGTGCTCGGCGGAAATCGCCGTCGGTTCGCCGAGGCCGAGCGTATAGGAATCGTAGAAGCCCCCGTCGGAGCCACGCGCTTCCGACTTGTTGGCGACGAGCACGACGGGCTTGCCCTTGCGGCGCAGCATGTCGGCAAGCGCCGTATCGACGGGGGTCAGGCCCGTCTTGGCATCGACGACGAAGAGCGAGAGGTCGGCCTCGTCGATCGCCGCCTCCGTCTGGGCACGCATGCGGCCCTGCAGCGTCTCGGGCGCAGCCTCCTCGAGGCCGGCGGTGTCGATAATGCGGAATTTCAGGTCGATGAGGCGCGCATCGCCCGGGCGGCGGTCCCGCGTGACGCCGGGCGTGTCGTCGACAAGCGCGAGCTTCTTGCCCACGAGCCTGTTGAACAGGGTGGACTTGCCGACATTGGGGCGTCCGACAATGGCGACGGTGAAGCTCATGGATGTGTTCCGTTTCGGTGGCCGGCTAAAGCAATTCCGGTAAAAGGGCGAAGCGGTCTTTCATCCGGAACTGCATAAAAACGATACGAGATCAGGAGGACAGCTTGCCGCTTGCGGCGATCAGGTCAAGCAGCATCTGCGCCCGGTTGGCGACATTGCGCGGGCTTTCGCTGTCGGCGATGATTGCGTCGAACCATTCCTTGGCCCGCGCATAGTCCTCGTGCTTGAAGGCGGACAGGCCGAGAACCTCGCGTGCGGAGTGGCGCAGCGCGCTCTGGGGCGTCGCAAGCTGCTCGGCTTCGGCGGAAACCTGATCATAGGTGCCGCTATCGACGAGAAGGTAGGCGGCACGAAGGCGCGCGGCATCGCGCAGCGCCTGCGGTACGGAGCTGTCCTTGGCGATTGCGGTGAAGGCATTGACGGCACCCTGCGCGTCCGTCGTCGCCAGCAGCGAGGCGGAGCGCATGCGTGCCAGTACCGGATAGGAGCCGAAGCCGTCCTTCTCCAGCGCGGTCAGCGCGGCGAGCGCCTCTTCGTTCTTGCCGTCGCGGGCGAGCGTCAGGGCAGCCAGGAAGCTGTCGCCGGCGGCAGAAGCCTCGCTGTCGCGCCAGTAATCGTAGCTCACCTTGCCGATCGTGCCGAGGACCACGAGGACGGCGGCGCCGATGAGGATGCGACCGAAACGCTTCCACACCAGACGCATCTGGTCGGAGCGCAGTTCCTCGTTCACCTCACGGATAAAGCTGTCGTCCTGATTTGCCATGTTCTGCCCGGCTCGAATTCACGCTTAAAGTTAGCGCCTTCTACCCCATTTTGACGGCGTTGTAAGGGGGCAGGCGCGAAAAGCCGGGGATCAGGCGATGATCACGGCAGGGGTGGAACGCCGATCACCCATTCGTGAAGCTTGAAGACAATCGCGACATAGAGCGCGAGGCCGACGACGATGGAGATCAGGTCATATTTCGCCGAGACGAAAACCGGCAGCTTCGTCTCCCCGGCGGCGATGCGCTTCTTCAGCGTGATGCGCAGGATGACTGCCCAGGCGAGGATCGTCACGAAGAGCAGTACCGAATAGCTTTCGCCGTTCGCCAGAAGATGCGCCAGCGCCCAGGTCTTGATGGCGATGAGCAGCGGGAACTTCAGCTTCGTGCGGATATGCCCCGCCGGCAGCAAGCCGGCGACGAGACAGATCGAGGCGATCAGCATCAGCGTCAGCGCGATATGCGACAGGAAGGTCGGCGGGAAATAAAGCATCTCGCCGCCGTTCTCGCGCGCGTCGACGAAGCCATAGGCGATGAGCACGAGGCTGAGCAGCGAGACGATGCCATGCAGGGCCATCCAGCCCGGCTTGCCGAGGACGGCGATGCCGGCATTGCGCAGGCCCGGCGCAAAGGGCCGCAGAAGATGGGTGGCGATGAAAAGAACAAGACCGGCGATGAGCAACGTCATGAAAATGCCCCTTGAAGAAAGCGCGGCCCGCGGCCGTTTCTTCTGGAATAGCTTCCGCAAGGCGACAATTCCAGCCCGATCAAAGGATTGCCGCATTCGCAAACCATGAAAACCCCTTTGCAAATTGTCGCGGGTAGCCATGTCGTCCTCAGTCTCGTCCCGAATTGTCCTCCTTCCCCTCGCCGCCGCGCTCGCCGCCGGCCCGGCCCTTGCCAAGGACGACGCAGTCGAGACCGCAAAGCCCAAGCAGCTCGTCATCGTCTCCTTCGACGGGGCACACGACAATCTCCTGTGGGAGAAGAGCCGCGCCATGGCGAAACGCACCGGCGCGCATTTCACCTACTTCCTCTCCTGCACCTTCCTGTTCCCGAAGGACGAGCGCGCGACCTACCAGGCGCCGCATGAAAAGCGCGGGCGCTCCAATGTCGGCTTCTCCCAGGACCGGGAGGAGACGATCCTGCGCCTCGGCGAGATCTGGCTGGCAAAGCTCGAGGGCCACGATATCGGCAGCCACGCCTGCGGCCATTTCGACGGCGGCAAGTGGAGCACGGAGGACTGGAAGAGCGAATTCACCTTCTTCCACGAGACGCTGAAGAACGCCTGGCAGAATGCCGGTGTCGGCGAACGGGAGCCGGCGGACTGGCAGCGTTTCGTCACGGAGGACATCAAGGGCTTTCGCGCGCCCTATCTTTCGGCCGGCAGCGGACTGGTCAAGGCGCTGGAGGCACATGGCTTCACCTACGATGCCAGCCTCGTCTCGAAGGGGCCTGCCATGCCGGTCGCTAGCGGCACGGTCGCTCGTTTCGCCCTGCCCCTCGTGCCGGAAGGCGCGGCACGGCGCCCGGTCATCGCCATGGACTACAATCTCTATGTCCGCCACTCCAAGGGCAAGGAAGCGCCGGAAAAGAGCGCCGCCTTCGAGGAAAGCACGCTTCAGGCCTACCGCGACGCCTTCACGAAGCAATATGACGGCGGGCGCATCCCCCTCCAGCTCGGCTTCCATTTCGTGGAGATGAATGCCGGCGCCTACTGGCGCGCGCTCGACCGTTTCCTGACGGAGACCTGCGGCAAACAGGACGTCGCTTGCGTCAGCTATGTTGAGGCGATGGACATTCTCGCAAACGAGAAGAAGGCGGCCGGAGCCGCCCTCTGATCGTCGACCTTACTTCGCCAGCTCCTCATTGCCGCCGACGTCAATGAACTGCCGGTCAATGCTCGGCAACTCCTGCCCCTCAATCGCCGCTTCGAAGGCGCGGAGGCGCTTGTGGATCGACTGCAACTCGATGATCGTCGACCACGAATTCACAAGATACTGGAACGAGCTGGAGACCTGGCCGAAGGCCGTCAGGATCTGTTGCAGGATACCATAGGTGATCTTGCCGCCAACGATGGTGGGCACAAGGATGAAATAGACGAAGAGATTATCCGCCTGAATGTAGAACATGCGGGCGACGTTGAAATAGAGATAGTGGAAATAGAGCCGGAAATAGTTCGTCCGGACATTGTCGAACAGTTCCCGCACGGTGGGCGGCTGGGCCCGCGCTTCGTCGTCCTCGCCGTAGACCAGCTCCTTACGATAGGCCGCCTCGACACGCTGGTTGCGGAATTCGAGGCCCGGCAACTTGATGCCGACAAAGGCAAGCAGGAAGGTGCCGAAGGCCGACCAGAGGATCGCGGCCCAGAACAGGGCATGCGGGATTTCGCCGATGAACGGCATCGGCCCGATATGGACGGAAAGCGCAAAGAGCACCGGCAGGAACGCGACCAGCGTCATGACGGCGTCAATCAGGCTGACACCGAGGCCTTCCGTGATTGACGCGAAGCGCATCGTGTCTTCCTGCACACGCTGCGAGGCGCCTTCGATGTGGCGTACGCGCGTCCAGAGCGACATGTAGTAATTGTTCATCGCCGTGCGCCAGCGGAAGACGTAGTGGCTGACGAAGAAGCGCGTGATGACGTAGACGAAGACGCTGATGAAGGCGATCTGGCAGAAGATCAGCATCAGGTCGAAGAAATTCGCGACCGTGACGGTGCTGTTCGGCTGGAAAGCGCCCATCAGCGTATCGCCGAAGGGGCGGCGCCAGTTATTGATGGCGAGCGAGACCTGCACGCTGAAATAGGTCGAGAAGATGATGAAGGCCGAACCCCAGATCGACCAGTTGGTCCAGGGATGATCCTTCGCCCGGATCTGCCAGAACAGGCCGAAGAGGCCGGTGCAGATCATGAAATAGAGATAGAACCAGATATTGTCCGTCGTCACGAAGTAGCCGAGGCCCACCGGAGGCTCCGTACCGGCCGGCAGAGGCGGAAGGCCGATCAAGGCACCGAAATCGGCACCGACCGTGTACCAGACCGCAATCGAAAGCAGCGTCCAGACGACAAGGGAGGAAAAGAACAGCTTCGGCTGCGGGAAGAAGGAATGGAACAAGGTGCGAAACTCTCGTTTGCATGGGGCGGCAGTGCCGCCGGTTCGCGCAGAACCTAGAGGAGTTTACGCATCGCAACAATCGCCAAGCGCCCGGATTACCGAGATTTAATGGAAGGCGCTCCACCGGGAACGGTGGTGCCGAAGACGGTATTCCGCCGACGCGGCCGACTTGCCGGCAAGGAAAATGTCCCTTGCTGCCAGCCAGTTCCTGCACGCACCCGGTCGGCAGTGTGCCGGTGGGATGCACGCGGCCAAGGCCGCCTGTTGCAGCGACAAGGCCGGCAAAAGCCGGCCGTTGATCCCTCGGATCAACCCGGCAGCGTCACCACGAGCGGCCCGTTGCGGGTGGCAACGACGGTGTGTTCGAACTGCACCGTCGGTGCGCTCGGCTCGCTGTAGAGCGTCCATTCGTCGTTGCTGCCGCCCTCCGCCCAGTTGGCGCCCAGCGAGAGGAACGGCTCGACGGTGAAGACGAGACCTTCCGTCATGCGGCGCTTTTCCTGCGGGTCCGGCCAGGTGGCGATTTCCGTCGGCTCCTCGTGCAGCGAGCGGCCGACACCGTGGCTGGCGAGATTGGCGATCAGCGTGTAACGGTTCTTGCGGGCGAATTCGCCGATGGCATTGCCGACCTCGGCGAGCGGCCGGCCGGCCTTCACCGACTTCAGCCCGACCCAGAGCGCCCGCTTGCCGTCACGGCAGAGGCGCTCGACCGCCGGCGTCGACCGTCCCACGGTAAAGGACGCGCCGGTATCGGCGAAATAGCCGTCGAGCGCGGCGGAAACGTCGATGTTGACGAGATCGCCGTCGCGGATCACCCGGTCGCCCGGAATACCGTGCGCCACCTCTTCATTGACGCTGATGCAGGTCGCGCCCGGAAAGGCATAGCAGCTTTCCGGCGCCGAACGCGCGCCCGCCGCCTCCAGCATGCGCCGGCCGATCAGATCGAGTTCGGCCGTCGTCATGCCCGGCCGGATGGCCGTCGACATGTGCTGCAGCACATTGGCGCAGATCCGGCCGATGGCCTTCAGGCCGTTGAGGTCTTCGTCGTTTTCCAGGGTCATCGCATCTCTCTTTCGCGGGCCTCTTATCACGCCCGCGCGCCGCTGTCAGGCAGAAGCGGCCACGGCGTCCTTTGCTGCATCCGCCAGCATCTCGCGCACCAGCGGGGCGACCTTCGTGCCGTAGAGCTCGATGCCGCGCAGCACCGCGTCATGCGGCATCGGGCCGATCGCCATCTGCAGCAGGAACCGGTCGTTGCGGAAGATCCGGTGGTGATCGGCGATCTTCTTCGCCACCGTCTCGGGATCGCCGAGGAAGAGATGGCCGGCCGGCCCGGTCGACTGGTCGAATTGCGCCCGGCTTGTCGGCCCCCAGCCGCGCTCGCGGCCGATGCGGTTCATCACCTCGGCCTGCGGACCGTAGAAGGTGTCGGCCGCAGCGGCTGTGGTGTCGGCGATGAAGCCGTGCACGTTGATGCTGGTCTTCAGCTTGCCCGCATCCTGACCCGCGCGGCGGGCAGCCTCGCGGTAAAGATCGAAGAGCGGTGCATAGCGTGACGGCGTACCGCCGATAATGGCAAGCGCCAGTGGCAACCCATAGGCCCCCGCCCGGGCCACCGATTGCGGCGTGCCGCCGACGGCGATCCAGACCGGCATGCGGCCATGCACGGGGCGCGGATAGACGCCGAGCCCCGGCAAGGGCGGACGCATCGTCCCGTTCCACGACACCGTTTCGCTCTCGTTGAGCGCCAAAAGCAGGTCCAGCTTCTCCTCGAAGAGCCGGTCATAATCATCGAGCGCATAGCCGAAGAGCGGGAATGATTCGACGAAGGAGCCCCGTCCCGCCATGATCTCCGCCCTACCGCCGGAGATGAGGTCGACCGTCGAGAACTGCTGGAAGACGCGCACCGGATCATCCGAGGAGAGCACCGTCACCGCGCTCGTCAGCCGGATGCTCTTGGTCCGCGCGGCCGCGGCGGCCAGAACGACGGCCGGCGCGGAGGCGGCGTAGTCCGCCCGGTGGTGTTCGCCGAGCCCGAAGACGTCGAGCCCGACCTGGTCGGCAAGCTCGATCTCTTCCAGGAGATGCTTCAGCCGCCGCTCCCCTTCCCGCCCCTTGTCGGCAGCATTCGGATCGACGTCGGCAAATGTATAGAGGCCAAGTTCCATGGGATGTTCCAGGCAAGAGGGATTTGCCCAGAGATATGGCCGGCGCAAGCGGCTTGAAAGGGCCGTTCGGGAAACAGTGTGTTCACGAAGATGAAGAGGACGGATGCAGCGCGCCCGTCCCCGCACATCTGTCAAAGCCGCGCGGCCACTGCCTCCAGCTGCGTCGCCACCTGGCCCCAACCCTCGTGGAAACCCATCTTCTCGTGCATCTCGCAATCCTCGACGGACCAGTGACGGGCGATCGCGGTGTAGCGGGTCTTGCCGTCGCCGGCGTCTTCGAACAGGATCTCGGCGCTGAAAAAGGCCTTTTCGGTGGGCTTCCAGTCGGGGCCGAAGGCATCGGTCGTAATGATGCGCCTGTCCTTCTCCACCTTCAGGAAGATGCCGGTGCTGTCCATATGGAAGCCGTCCGGGCCGGTCATCACCGTGCGGAACTTGCCGCCGTCGCGCGGCTCGATCTCGATGACCGGCGTCTCGTAGGGTTTTGGCGCGAACCACTCCTTCATCAGCTCCGGCGTCGTCCAGGCCTTGAAGAGCTGCGCGGGCGTGGCGTTCAAAACGCGGGTGAGCACCAGTTCGCGGTTGTTGGCGGGCTTGATCTCGACGTCGGTCATGTCTGTCTCCTCGTTGGGTGTGTTCTCTGGTTCGTCTCAAGGACGCCCGTCAGGCGACCGATCCGACATCGAAAGCGGATTATTTTTCGGCCGCGGCCCTCTCGCGCTGCATGCTGTCGAGATGCTGGCGGATATGGGCGGCCTCGGCCGAGGAGGTGGCGAGCGCGATGGCGCGGTCGAAGGCCTCATGCGCTTCGCCATAACGGCCGAGCTGCTTCAGAAGACCGCCACGCAGGCCGTGGAAATAGAAGTAGCCGTTCAGTTTTTCGGCAAGCGGCTCGATCAGCGCCAGCGCCGCCTCCGGCCCTTCCCGCTTGGAAACGGCGACGGCGCGGTTGAGCCGCACCACCGGCGAAGGCTGCAGGCGCTCCAGCGTCTGATAGAGCAGGTCGATCTCGAGCCAGTCCGTCTCACCGGCCGTCTTCGCACGGGCATGCAACGCGGCGATCGCCGCCTGGATCTGGAAGGCGCCAGGTGCCCGGTGGCGGATCGCCTTGTCGATCAGCACCAGCGCCTCGTCGATCAGGCCCCGGTCCCACAGCGCGCGGTCCTGGTCCTCCAGCAGGACGATCTGCCCGTCCCCGTCGAAACGGGCCGCAAGCCGCGAGTGCTGGAGCAGGAGCAGCGCCGTCAGGCCCATGATCTCCGGTTCGGTGGGAAAGAGCTTCAGGAGCAGGCGTGCCAGCCGGATCGCCTCGGCGCAGAAGGGCGTGTCCGCCTTGTCCGGCGCGCCGGCCGAATAGCCCTCGTTGAAGACGAGATAGATCATCGCGGCGACAAGGCCGAGCCGCTCGGCCCGCGCCACCGCATCCGGCGTCTCGAAGGGAATACCGGCGGCCCCCACCTTTGCCTTCGCGCGGGTGATGCGCTGCTCCATCGCCGCCTCCGAGACGAGGAACGCACGGGCGATCTGCCGGACGGACAGGCCCGAGACGATGCGCAGCGCCAGCGCGATCTGCTGCGTCGCCGGCAGGTCCTTGTGGCAGCAGACGAAGAGCAGGCGGAGAATGTCGTCGCGGTAATGCGCACCGTCCAGCCGGTCCGCGAGATCGCTTTCCGTATCCTCCAGATCGGACAGCACCTCCTCGGGCGGCAGCGGCTGGTGTTTGGCACGCTTGCGCACCTGATCGATACCGCTGTTGCGGCCGACGAAGATGAGCCAGGCAGCCGGATCGCGCGGCGGGCCCTTGTCGGGCCAGGTCTTCAGCGCGCGAAGACACGCCTCCTGATAGGCCTCCTCCGCCATGTCGAGGTCACGGAAATAGCGCAACAGCGCTCCCATGGCCTGCGGCCGTGCCGAGGTCAGCGCCAGATCGATCCAGGCAAGCTCTGTCATGTGATGGGTACTCCCGGATTGAAATACTGCAACGGCCGGACCTCATAGGTGCCGTTCGCCGGATTGACCGCGGAAAGCTCGCGGGCGAAGGTGATTGCCTCCTCCAGCGTCTCCACGTCGAGCACGAAGAAGCCGAGGAACTGCTCCTTGGTTTCGGCAAAGGGGCCGTCCATGACGATATCGTCCGTCGCGCCCTTGCGCACGGTGACGGCCGCCGTCGTCGGCATCAGCCGCGCGACGGGACCGAGCTTGCCGGCCTCGGCATACCGCTGGTTGACCGCACCGAGATCGGCCATGACCTGCGCGTCGAGTTCCTTCGACCAGGCGTTGACTTCACTTTCGGCATCGTAACAAAGAACGGCATACAGCATGGTGATCTCCCATTGGTTGATAGACGTAGGAGTAGCTGCTCCGCCGACAGGGCGCACCGGAATATTTTTGACCATCGGCAAGAAACGGACCGGCAATGCCGGTCTCGCGCGCCGGTTCCGTCAAATTTGCGCAATCGGGCCGGGAATATCTTAATTCACAAATGCTAGGAGAGGTCGAAACGGAGACCCTTTCCATGGTGGCGGAGAACGAACGCGCAAGGCTCATCGATGAGTTCCGCGCTTGGAAATCCGGGATTTTCTCCCTCACCAGAGAGATCGTGGATCGCCGTGCCTTTGCAAACGGCAAGGACCAGCTGACCGTACTCCTGAAGGACCTGCCCGCCCGGAATTTCGACCCCGTCTTCACCCTTCGCATCGGCGACGAGGCCGGCGAGATCCAGCGGGCGACGCATGCCGCCTTCCGCCATGCCGGCCACCAGCCGGGAATGCCCGAAACCTTCAGCGGTCTCGGTTTCGATCTCTCGGCGCATGAACGCGCCGTCGACGCGGCGAAGCGTTTCCACCAGGGCATCGAGATCAGCCTCTACAATCGCGGGGTCTACGATTTCCTGGCGAAGTCCGATGCCGAGATCACAAGCGAATGCAATGCCGTCGGCAGCGCCTGGCAGGGCGCCTTCGACACGCTCGAATCCGCTCCGATCGACGGCATGCACGATGTGCTGGCGCTGGCGGCAGCCATCCCGCGCGGCGATCACTACCACTATGGATTTTCGACTGGCGTCACGGCCTCGGGCGGGAGAACGGCGACGAGTGACCCGGTGGCCTATGCTGAGGTGGTTTTCAACGCGCTGATCGCCGTCGAGTTTCATCGTTTCATGCACGACCACCTGCCGACGCTCGCGCTGCCGCACGGCATGGTCGCGATCGTCGCGGAGCACGATCTTCTCTTCGTGCCGCACACGCATTATCGCCTGCCCGGGCCGACGGCATGCAGGCAGGAGCCGTCACCGCCTCCAATCCGCCAGGCCGCCCCCACACCCGGGAAAACCAACGTCTTCGGGCGCCGGACCCAAAGGCCATAGCGCGCCGTCACCAAGGGCGAACAACCGGACGCGGCTGCCGATCAGATCTTGAACACGTCGTCGCGCCAGAAGACGATGACATAGCCGCCCGAGCGCTCGGCCTCACGCGCCCATTGACGCAATTGCGTGTGGTAGGGTTCGCTTCGCCAGATGTCCGGGTGATCCACATCGACGAGGACCGTCATCTGCGGCCCCTGCCGATAGATCATCATGCGCGCGCGGGCTGGCTCCCACTCGTCCCCAAGCGTTTCGTCGACCATCCAGAGACAGAGAAAGTCCCGGCAGACCGAGGGGCGGTCGGCATAGATGGAACAGCCCGCCCCTTCGACGCAATGCGTGCACCAGGCGTTGGCCGGTTTGTCGAACAGGTCGATCTCGGGCAAACGACAACAGAGCGTGCACGAACCGCAGGATCGGCCTTCGACGGTGGGAGAGGATAGTTGCATGCCATGGCCATAGCATCTGGAGGCGCCGCACCGAAAGGCCGCCCGTATCGAGAGCATGCCAGCTTCGGCAGGAATGCCTACCTGTCGCTCAGCGTTCGCCGAACCGCATCCTTCCAGCCCTTGATCTTCACCGCACGGGTCTTCTCGTCCATTTGAGGCTCGAAACGCGTATCCCGCGCCCAGGACTTGGCGAACCCCTTGCGGTCCGGCCACACGCCCGCGCGCTGGCCGGCGAGCCACGCGGCGCCGAGGGCCGTGGTCTCCAGGATGGTCGGGCGATCGACGGGAGCATCGAGGATGTCGGCGAGGCGCTGCATGGTCCAGTCGGATGCGACCATGCCGCCATCGACGCGCAGCACCGTTTCCTTGCCGTTCGCCTTCCAGTCCTTGTGCATGGCGTCGAGCAGGTCGCGCGTCTGGTAGCAGACGGCCTCGAGCGCGGCGCGGGCGAATTCCGCCGGCCCCGTGTTGCGCGTCATGCCGTAGATGGCAGCGCGGGCATCCGGATCCCAGTGCGGCGCGCCGAGGCCGGTAAAGGCGGGCACGAGATAGACGTTCTGCGTCGGATCGGCCTTGGCGGCAAGCTCACCGGTGTCGGACGCGGCCTTGATGACCTTCAGCCCGTCGCGCAGCCATTGCACGGCCGCACCGGCGATGAAGATCGAGCCTTCCAGCGCATAGGTCGTTTCGCCGTCGAGCCGGTAGGCGATGGTGGTGAGCAGGCGGTTTTTCGAGCGCACCATGTCCGTGCCGGTGTTGAGCAGCGCGAAGCATCCGGTACCATAGGTCGACTTCATCATGCCCGGCTCGAAGCAGGCCTGGCCGATGGTGGCCGCCTGCTGATCGCCGGCAACGCCGAGGATCGGGATTTCCGCGCCGAACAGGCTCTTCTCCGTCACGCCGAAATCGGCGGCGCAGTCCAGCACGTCGGGCAGCATGGCCTTGGGCACGCGCAGGATGTCGAGCAACTCCTCGTCCCAGGCGTTCGTGCCGATGTTGTACATCAGCGTACGGCTGGCATTGGTGGCGTCGGTGACATGGGACTTGCCGCCGGTCAGCCGCCAGATCAGGAACGTGTCGATCGTGCCGAAGCAGAGATCGCCCTTGGCGCCCCGCGCCCGCGCGCCCTTCACGTTGGAGAGCATCCAGGAAAGCTTCGTGCCGGAAAAATAGGGGTCGAGCAGCAGGCCCGTCTTCCGGGTGAAGGTCTTTTCGAGATCCTGCTTCTTCAGTTTCTCGCAATAGGAGGCGGTGCGGCGGTCCTGCCAGACGATGGCGTTGTGGATCGGCTTGCCGCTCTCGCGCTCCCACACGACGACAGTCTCGCGCTGGTTGGTGATGCCGATGGCGGAAATATCGGAAGCGGCAAGGCCCGCCTTCTTCAACGCGGCCTTGACGGACCAGACGACGCTGTCCCAGATTTCCTCCGGATCATGCTCGACCCAGCCGGATTGCGGAAAGTGCTGCGTGAATTCCTTCTGGCCGGAACCGACGACCTTCTGGCTACCGTCGAAGACGATCGCCCGGCTCGATGTCGTGCCCTGATCGATCGCGAGAACATATCCGCCCATCATTTCCTCCCAGCTGCGGGTCGCTCCCAGACCCTTCGGAATCTTCAATACGATACTAAAACGAATGTCAAAGGAAAACAAAACGCAAGTCATGTTCTGCTTTCAGCGGGACTGTACCGCGCGGAAAACGCAATTGTCATCGCGCGAGTTTTAGGCGTAGGCTACCGCAACGCAGCATGATCGGGAGACAGCAAGCATGAAAAGCGTCGTCGTAACGGGCTCCACCAGCGGCATCGGCCTTGCCATTGCCACCGCCTTCGCCGAAAGCGGCGCCAATGTCGTCATCAACGGTTTCGGCGCAAAGGACGAGATCGAGGCAACCCGCGCAAAGCTCGACGACCTCGGCAAGGGGCGCGTGCTCTACCACCCCGCCGACATGACGAAGCCGCACGAGATCTCCGACCTCATCCAGACGGCCGTGGAAGAGTTCGACGGCGTCGATGTCCTCGTCAACAATGCCGGCATCCAGCACGTCGAGAAGATCGAGGATTTTCCGGTGGAGAAATGGGACCAGATCATCGCGATCAACCTTTCCAGCTCCTTCCACACGATCCGCGCCGCCATTCCGCACATGAAGCGCAAGGGCTGGGGCCGCGTCATCAATGTCGCCTCGGCGCACGGCCTCGTCGCCTCGCCCTTCAAATCCGCCTATGTGGCGGCCAAACACGGCATCATGGGCCTGACGAAGACCGTCGCGCTGGAAGTCGCCGAGAACCGCATCACCGTCAACGCCATCTGCCCCGGCTATGTGCTGACACCGCTCGTCGAAAAGCAGATCCCCGACACGGCCAAGGCCCGCGGCATCAGCGAAGCCCAGGTGAAGTCCGATGTCATGTTGAAGTTCCAGCCGACCAAGGAATTCGTCGGGGTCGACGAAGTCGCGGCCATCGCGCTCTTCCTCGCCTCCGATGCGGCAAAATCGATCAACGGCACCCATATATCAGTGGATGGCGGCTGGACCGCCCAATAGAAACGGACATGCTGGGCACCCGCTATGCCCGCATATCCCCGGCGGCGGAGCGCCTTGCTCCGCCAGAGGCCACACACGCCCGAAACGCGTGCATCGGCCATCGGACGGCCAAGGGCCGTCGAAGAAGGATGACATGAACTTTCTGCAGGACAGTCTGGAGGGCTTTCTCGCCCGGGAGCACCGCATCGTCATCGTCGAGATCACGGCGGCGATCGGGTCGACCCCACGCGACGAAGGCACGTTCATGCTGGTGGCGCCGACCGAAATTCACGGCACAGTCGGCGGTGGCCAGCTTGAATATGACGCGATCGAGAATGCCCGCAAGATGCTGGCGGGTGCCGGCGGTGAGGCTAGACTCGATATCCCGCTCGGGCCCGAGATCGGCCAGTGTTGCGGCGGGCGTGTCGAACTCGCCTTCACCATCGCCGACGAGGCGGCCCGCCGGACCCTCGACGCGCGCCTTGCGGAAGAGGAGCGGCGGAAGCCGCAGGTCTGGATCTTCGGTGCCGGTCACGTCGGCCGGGCACTGTCGGATGCACTGACCATGCTGCCGCTCAACGTCTTCGTCGTGGAGGCACGCCAGAGCGAGCTCGACCAGCTCACCTCCGAGGTGCACCATCGCCTCGCCGCCCTGCCGGAAGCGCTTGTCGCCGATATTCCGCCGGGTTCGGCCATCGTCATCGTCACCCATGACCATGCGCTGGATTTCCTAATCGGGCAGGAAGCGCTTGCCCGCACCGACCTTGCCTATGTCGGCATGGTCGGATCGAAGTCGAAGCGCACCTCCTTCCTGCACCATCTGGAACGACAGGGCATCGACCGCGGCGCGGCCGACCGGCTGGTTCTGCCGATCGGCGGCACGGCAGTGGACGACAAGCGCCCGGAGGTCATCGCCGCCATGACCACTTCGGAAGTGCTGCTTGCCTTTGCCGCATGGCGGCACAGAGACAGCGCACCCACGGCGGACTAGCCACGACCGTCGAGAAAACCGAGATCGCGCTTCATGTAGTCGGAAAGCTCGCACGGATCGAGGCGGGGGCGGCGTCTGCGCTGCCGCCAATGAAAGACACGGGAGAGCTTATGCCAAAGGCCTTCCTTGCGAAACGGCAGATGTGCCACCGGGGCCTCGTTGACGATGCATGCCATGGTAAAACCTCGTAAATTCCAATCCATTGCTTGCAGGATGCGCGCAAAAATGATGGAATTCCAATCGAAGCTTCGTCTGCACCCATAAAGAGAACTCAGCCTTGAAGATGTCGCGCAACTTCCCGCTCAATGCGCTCCGCGTCTTCGAGGCGGCCGCCCGGCATGCCAGCTTCACCCGCGCCGGCGACGAACTGGGCATGACGCAGACCGCGGTCAGCTACCAGATCAAGCTCCTGGAGGAGACGCTCGGCGAGACGCTGTTCCTGCGCCAGCCAAGGCAGGTCATCCTGAGCGAGGCCGGCGAGCGACTGGCGCCGAAGGTAGCCGAGGGGCTGACGAAACTCGCCGAAGCGGTGGCGGACCTGCGCGGCGCGGCCGAGCAGAAGCTGCACATCCACTCGACGCCCACCTTCGCCACGCAATGGCTGAGCCGCACGCTCGGCGACTTCCAGCTCAAGCATCCGACCATCGCCGTCCGGCTTTCCACGTCACAGGACCTGATCGACTTTGCCCGGGAAGAGGCGGATGTCTCGATCCGCTGGGGCAAGGGCGACTGGCCGGGCCTCACCTGCCACCGCGTCATGCGCATGGACTTCGCCCCCATGCTGAGCCCGGCACTGGCCGAAACGATCGGCGGCGTAAATGAGCCGGCCGACCTTCTGAAGCTACCGATCATCAGCCCGCTGGACATCTGGTGGCGCACCTGGTTTTCCGCGGCTGGCATCGACAACCCGGGCCTCGAACGGTTCCCCCCGAACGAGCTCGGCGTGCAGACGATCGACGCGCAGGTGGCGATGGCCGGCCAGGGCGTCGCAATCCTCAATCCCGGCCACTTCCGGGCGGAGGTCGCCGCCGGCCAGCTCTATCAACCCTTCACGCTGACCTGCAACGACGGCCGCGACTATTGGCTCGCCTATCCGGAAAACCGCCGCAACATCCTGAAGATTCGCGCCTTCCGCGACTGGATCCTGGCGACGATGCCGGCGGCGGTGTGAGCACTACCCCCTGGAACCCGGCTCGGGACGGGCATGGAAACCGCCGGTAGGCCGCCCCCTTTCCTCGCCCGCGATTCTTGCGCAATGTGCACCTTGCAAAACGACGATGAGGGAGCGCACCGATGTATGAATACGCCATCGCCTGGGAATGGCTGACCTTCGCGGTCCGCTGGCTGCATGTCATCACCGCCATCGCCTGGATCGGTTCGTCCTTCTACTTCATCGCGCTCGATCTCGGCCTCGTGAAGCGGCCGCATCTGCCGGCCGGCGCCTATGGCGAGGAATGGCAGGTGCACGGCGGCGGCTTCTATCACATCCAGAAATATCTGGTCGCACCGGCCCAGATGCCCGAGCACCTCACCTGGTTCAAATGGGAAAGCTACGCGACCTGGCTTTCCGGTTTCGCGTTGCTCTGTCTGGTCTACTACGGCGGCGCCGACCTCTTCCTCATCGATCGCTCGGTGCTCGACGTCTCGACGCCGGTCGCCATCCTCATCTCGCTCGCCTCGCTGGCGCTCGGCTGGATCCTCTACGACCTTCTCTGCAAGTCCCCGCTCGGCAGGAACACCTGGGGTCTGATGCTCGTTCTCTACGGCATCCTCGTCGCCATGGCCTGGGGTTACACGCAGGTCTTCACCGGCCGAGCCGCCTTCCTCCATCTCGGTGCCTTCACGGCGACGATCATGTCGGCCAACGTGTTCTTCATCATCATGCCGAACCAGCGCGTCGTCGTCGCCGACCTCATCGCCGGACGCACGCCTGATCCGAAATACGGCGTCATCGCCAAGCAGCGCTCCACGCACAACAACTACCTGACGCTGCCCGTCATCTTCTTCATGCTGCCGAACCACTATCCCCTCGCCTTCGCGACGGCCTTCAACTGGATCATCGCCGCGCTGGTCTTCCTGATGGGTGTGACGATCCGGCATTGGTTCAACACGACCCATGCCCGCAAGGGCAAACCCACCTGGACCTGGCTCGTCACCGCGCTCCTGTTCCTCCTCATCATGTGGCTTTCCACCGTGCCGAAGGTGCTTACCGGCGAAAGCGCCGAGGCCGGCCTGCCCTCCTCCGTAGAGCGTTTCGCATCGAACGGGCATTTCCCGGCAGTGCGCGATCTCGTCTCCACCCGCTGTTCGATGTGCCATGCCGCCGAACCCGTCTGGGAAGGTCTGCGCGCGGCGCCGAAAGATGTCGTGCTCGAAAGCGAAACGGCGATTGCCCTCCACGCCCGCGAGATCTATCTGCAGGCGGGGCGCAGCCATGCCATGCCGCCGGGCAACGTCACCGGCATGACGGCGGAAGAGCGGGCCCTCATCGCCGCCTGGTTCGAAACCGCAGCAGAAGGAAGCTGACCGCCATGACGAAAACCCTCATCCGCGGGCGCCTGCTCTCCTTCCACCGCCGCCCGGTCGCGATCGACGATGCCGCAAGCTATCGTTACGAGGAAGACGGCGGCCTGCTGGTGGAGGACGGGAAGATCACCGCCGTCGGCCCCTACGCGGACCTGCGCGCCAGCACGCCCGCCGACGTGGAGGAGATCGATCATCGCCCGCACCTCATCCTGCCGGGCCTCATCGACACGCACCTGCATTTCCCGCAGATGCAGGTGATCGGCTCCTATGCCGCGAACCTGCTGGAATGGCTGAACACCTATACCTTCCCGGAAGAGTGCCGTTTTGTCGAAAGCACGCACGCCGCCCGCATCGCCCGCCACTTCTACGACGAGATGATCCGCCACGGCACGACGACCGCGGTCGCCTACTGCTCCGTGCACAAGACCTCGGCCGACGCCTATTTCGCCGAGGCACTGAAGCGCGGCATGCGCATGGTGGGCGGCAAGGTGATGATGGACCGCAACGCGCCGCAGGGCCTGCTCGACACACCCGAAATGGGCTATGACGAGACGCGCGCCATGATCGCCGAATGGCACGGCAAGGGCCGCAACCATGTCGCCATCACCCCGCGCTTCGCGATCACCTCGACGCCGGCACAGATGGAGATGGCGGCGGCTCTGGCCGGCGAGTTCCCGGACCTCCATATCCAGACGCACCTTTCCGAAAACCACGACGAGATCCGCTTCACCAGCGAACTCTATCCGGACGCGATCGACTATACGGATGTCTATGCGAAATACGGTCTGCTCGGCCCGAAAAGCCTGTTCGGCCACTGCATCCATCTCTCCGAACGCGAGGCGGACGCGATGAGCGAGGCGGGCGCCGTCGCGGTGCACTGCCCCACCTCCAACCTCTTCCTCGGCTCCGGCCTCTTTCCCCTCAAGGCGCTGTCGCGCCGGGAAAAGCCGGTACGCATCGGCGTCGCGACGGATGTCGGCGGCGGCACGAGCTATTCCATGCTGAAGACGATGGACGAAGCCTACAAGATCCAGCAATTGCTCGGCGAGCGGCTGAACCCGTTCGAGAGCTTCTACCATATGACGCTCGGCAATGCCGAGGCGCTGTCGCTGCAAGACCGCATCGGCACGCTGGACGCCGGCACGGATGCCGACTTCGTGGTGCTGGACGCCGCCGCGACGCCCGCCATGGCACTGAAGATGGAAGTGGTGCGCTCGCTGACGGACGAACTCTTCCTGCTCCAGACGCTCGGCGACGACCGGGCAGTGCGCGAGACCTACGTGGCCGGCAAACCCATGAAGGCAACGCTCTAACGCATTGTCCGACGCCGAAGCGATCCCGCTTCGGCCGAAAATTGCTCTAGCTGCCGCGATAGGTCGAGTAGCTGTAGGCCGAGAGCAGCAGCGGGACGTGGTAGTGGCTCGACGGATCGGCGACGCCGAAGCGGAGCGGGATGCGGTCAAGGAAGGCGGGTTCGCTGACATCCGCCCCCGTCGCGCGCAGATAGTCACCGGCGTGGAACACCAGCTCGTAGGTGCCAGCCATGAAGCCGACGCCCTCGACCAGCGGGGCATCGACGCGGCCGTCGCCGTTCGTCACCGCACGCACGATGTGCTGGTGCTCGCCGTTCTCTATCCAGAACAGATCGATCGCGAGACCCGCGGCGGGCCTGCCGAGTGCGGTGTCGAGGACATGGGTCGTGAGGCGGCCGGGCTTGCTCATGGTTCCCTCAAGGGTGCTCGATGATGAAGGGCTCGTCGAAGAAGAACTCTTCCAGATTGACGCCGCCGCCGAGGCGATCGACGACGAGGAAATCGCTCACCGCATCCAGGGTCATCAGCGGGTGATGCCAGACGTTGCGGCGATAGTTGATGCCCTGCCGCCCGCCGGCGCGGAAGACCTGCGGCCGGCCCGGCTTGCCACCCTCGTCCTCCGCCACCACCACCAGCCAGGGCCGGTTGTCGATCGGCGAGAAGCTCTGGCTGCCGAAAGGGTGGCGCTCCATCATGTCGACGGCGTAGGGGAAGCTCCGCGGGCTGCCGCGGAAAAGGTTGATGATGACCTTCGCATCTTCGCCGACGACCTCGGCCTCGGCAAGCGCATGGTAGCGCTCCGTGTTGCCGCCGTTGATATGGCGCATCGTGGCGGGATCAGCCTCGATCACCGTGCCGAAGGGGGCGAAGGCTTCCTGGGTCAACGGCCGGATCGTCAGTTTCTCAGCCATGAGACAGCCCTCCCGGAGAGAGGAAGGGCGGTCTTTGGTGGTCGGGCATGTTCATTCTCCAGGGAGGGCAGCGGTCAGTCTGAGAAGCGCGATGCGCTCCACCTGTTTCTTCGCGGTTTCGAATTCCACCGCCGTCGCATTGCCGATACGGGCTTCGAAGGCGGCAAGGATGTCGTCCTTGGTAAGCCCTTTCACCGCGATGATGAAGGGGAAGCCGAACTTTTCCATATAGGCGGTGTTAAGTTCGGTGAAGCGGGCGTGTTCGGCCGGGGAAAGCCGGTCGAGGCCGGCACCGGCCTGCTCGTTGCGGCTGTCCTCCGTCAACTCGCCCGCAATCGCCAGCTTGCCCGCAAGATCCGGATGGGCGCGCAGCACGCCGAGCTGCTCGGCCTCGCTCGCCCTGCGGAATGCCGCCGCCAGCGCGGCATGCACGCCCTCTGCCGTCAGCGGCAGGGCAACGGTGCCGACATCCAGCGCACGCTCGGCGATGAAAGGCGAGTGCTCGAAGATCCCACCGAAGCGGGCGAGGAAATCTGCGCGGTCGATCATGCGCCCTTCGCCTTCGACGGGTGGTGATTCTCGATCCAGTGGCGCGCAATGTCGATGCGGCGCGGGATCCAGACCTTCTCGTGGCCGAGCACGTAGTCGACGAAGCGGGCAAGCGCCGCGGCACGGCCCGGACGGCCGACCAGCCGGCAATGAAGGCCGATGTTCAGCATCTTCGGGCTGCCTTCCGCACCTTCCTGGTAGAGCACGTCAAAGGCGTCCTTCAGGTAGTTGAAGAACTGGTCGCCGGCATTGAAGCCCTGCGGCGTCGCAAAGCGCATGTCATTGGTTTCGAGCGTATAGGGGATGATCAGGAAGGGTTCGCCATCGAGACCCGGCACGAAATACGGCAGGTCGTCGGCGTAGGAATCGGAGGAATAGACGAAACCGCCCTCCTCCATGACGAGACGCAGCGTGTTGTCGGAGGGCTTGCCCTGGTACATGCCGAGCGGGTGGGAGCCGGTCAGCTCCTTGTGCAGGCGCACGGCCTCGCGAATGTGCTCGCGTTCCTTCTCTTCGGAAAAGTCCTTGTATTCCAGCCAGCGATAGCCGTGGCTGGCGATTTCCCAGCCGGCTTCCTTCATGGCGGCGACGGCTTCCGGATTGCGTGCCATGGCAAGCGTCACCCCATAGACGGTGGTCGTGACGTTGCGGCTGGTGAACAGGCGATGCAGGCGCCAGAAGCCGGCGCGCGAGCCATATTCGTAGATCGATTCCATGTTGAGGTTACGCTGCCCCGGCCAGGGCTGCGCGCCGACGATTTCCGAGAGCAGGTTCTCCGATGCCGGGTCGCCGTCCAGCAGGCAGCTTTCGCCACCCTCCTCGTAATTGATGACGAATTGCACGGCGATGTTGGCATCACCCGGCCAGCGAACCTTGGGAGGCGTGCGGCCGTAGCCGATCAGGTCGCGCGGATAGGTCTTCTCAGTCATTCGATCACCTCGACAATGGACGGCACCGGTGCAGCGGCCGGCCCGAAGCCGAATTGAATCCGATGCATACCCTCATAAGGAACCATTACCGCCTTGGCCCGTTTCCTGTCCATCACAAGCAAGGAGAAACACCTATGGCCATGCAGGATGCAAACATTCGCGAAACCCAGAATCTGATCGCCAGCGACAAGGTGGAGGGAACGAGTGTCTACGGGGCCGACGGCAAGCATATCGGCTCGGTAGAGCGCCTGATTCTCGACAAGCGCAGCGGTCACGTCTCCTACGCGGTACTCAGCTTCGGCGGTTTCCTCGGCCTCGGCCAGGACCACTATCCCTTGCCCTGGGCGAAGCTGAACTATGACGAAGGCCTCGGCGGCTACCGCGTCGATGTGACGAAGGACCAGGTCGAGCGCGCGCCGCATTATGAAAGCGATGCTGAATACGACTGGAACCGCCGCAACGGCAAGGTAATCCACGACTACTACGGCGTGCCGCCTTACTGGATGTAAGGTGCGTTCACGTCCGTCCGGCTTCCTCGAAGTGGGCCGCGACGGTGAAGGAGGGCGGTACGCGAAGCGTGCCGCCCTCAATTTCATCCACCACAGTGCGCGCCAATTCATGCGCCAGGCCGAAGCTCACCTTGAAGCCCCCGGTCATCAGGCTGACATTCGGATGATCGGGATGCCGCCCCACCATCGGCTCCCGGCCGATCGCCTTTGGCCGCAGCCCTGCCCAGCGCTCCACGACCGGCGCCTCTGCCAGAACCGGAGCCGTCTGCCGCGCCTTGGCGATCAGCGCGTCCAGAAGGCCGTCGGTGCCTGAAGGATCGGAGAAGCTGTTCTCGCTGGTGCTGCCGATCGCAACCAGACCATCTTCATGCGGCACGATATAGAGCCCGTCAGCAAAGATCACCGGCAGCGCCGGATCGACAGAAGCCCGAAGCAACGCCGCCTGTCCCTTCACAGCGCTCCCCATCGGCCTTGCCAACAGAAGAGCAAGAGGGGCAAGCAAGGCAAAGGTCTCGACGCCAGCTGCCAGCACGCAATGGCCGAAGGCAAGGCTGGTTCCGTCCTCGAAACAGGCGACGCCGGTGGCAGGATCCAGTGCCTGAAGTCCAGCGCCTTCACAGATCGTCACCTTCGGCAGGCGCGCAAGAGCAGCCCGTAACACGGCGAGCAGTGCACGCGGCGCCAGGCGACCAGCAAGATGATCATGAACGAGCCCCGAGACCATCGCGACCTCGGCCGGCCATCCGGCGACGAGGGGGGCATCCAGCACCTCGAAGGCGAAGGTTCGATCAGGCATAGCCCAGGCGGACAATGCGTCCTGCGCATGGCCGATTGCAATGGCACGATTGTGCGGCTTCGGAAGGGGAATGAGGCGGCCCGAGCGGCGGTAACCGGCGGAAAGCCCGGTCTCGGCTTCCAGCGCCGCGATCTCCGCTTCGAGCGAGACCAGAGCGGCAAACTGGAAGGCCTTCTTGGCGTTCCAGCGATCCGGCAGGTGCGGCATCAGCGCGCCGAGCACGCCGCCGCTCGCACCGGCCCCGATCGTCCGGCGCTCGGCAAGGTGCACCGAGAGGCCCTGCCGGGCGGCAAAAAGCGCGGTCCACAGGCCCATCACCCCGCCGCCGACGACGATGAGGTCCACGGCCGGTTGACCGGCGGCCTTCCCGCGATTATCGGCATTCGACATGGCTGACCACAATCCTGAAAACGCGCCGCAGACCGAAGCCGCCCTCGACTGGCACGACGGCGATATGCCCTATTCCCTGGCCTTTGACGACCACTTTTATTGCCGCAGCGACGGCCGGCTGGAATGTGGCCACGTCTTCCTTGCCGGCAATGGCCTGCCGGACCGCTGGCAGCGGGCCGAACCGTTCCGCATCGCCGAACTCGGCTTCGGCACCGGCCTCAACCTCTGCGAGACCTGGCGGCAATGGCGCGGGACCGCGCCGGAAGGCGCAAGCCTCCACTTCACCTCCTTCGAGCGGTTTCCGATGGCGCGCGCGGACATCGCCCGGGCGCTCGCGCATTGGCCGGAAATCGAAGACGAACGTAAAATCCTTGCCGAGAAATGGCCGGAAGCGCCGGACGGACGTGTCGAGATCGACCTTGCCCCCGGCGTCCGCCTCACCGTAGTCTGCGGCGCGGCCATCGAAAGCCTCGAGAGCGAGACGACGCCGTTTGACGCCTGGTTTCTCGACGGCTTCGCGCCTGCACGCAATCCCGACATGTGGTCGGCCGAGCTGATGGCCGCAGTTTTCCGCCTGACCGTTCCGGGCGGACGCTTCGGCACCTATGCGGCGGCCGGTTTCGTACGGCGCAACCTTGCCGCCGCCGGCTTCGTCGTGGAGCGCCGCCCGGGTTTCGCCGGAAAGCGTGAAATGCTGTGTGGGGAAAGGCCGGCAACCTGAGCCGTCAGGACAGCGTGCCCGTCACGGCTTCCCTGCCGCTGCGCTTCAGCCAGCGGTCGAGCTTTTCTTCCAGCTTCTCGATGCTGATCGGCTTCGTCAGATAATCGTCCATACCCGCCGCAAGGCATTCCTCGCGGTCGCCATCGAGCACATGGGCGGTGACGGCGACGATCGGCACGCGGCGGCCGGAGCCGCTTTCGATCGCACGGATCGCACGGCTTGCCTGCAACCCGTCCATGACAGGCATGGAGATGTCCATCAGGATCATGCCGGGGTGCGACGCGCGGAAAACATCCACCGCCTCCTGCCCGTTCTCCACCAGCCGGAAGCGCAGGCCGCAGGCCATCAGCATCTGGGTGAAGAGGATCTGGTTGACCTCGTTGTCCTCGGCCACGAGGACATCGATGACTTCATCATCAGCAGCCGTGACCTCGGGAGAGGCCGCAAGCGGGCGTAGCGGCAGGACCTTGCCTTCGGTCACGCCTTGCGTCGGCGCCTTCATTCCCCGTGTCGCCCGCAGCACCTCGGATACCGTCTCCCGCAGCAGATCGGCCCGCACGGGCTTCATGAGATGGGCCTGGATATCCGGCGAGGAGAGCAACTTGTCCTCGGCCGAAAGGTTCATCGAGGTGAGCACGATCACTGCGGTGCCGGCGGTCGGGGCGCCTTCCCGCAGCGTTTGCACGAAATCGGGCGCACGGTCGGGGTGGTAGTCGAGCAGGATCGCATCGACCGACACGCCCATGTCGCCAGCAGCCGCAAGAACGGCAAGCGCTTCCGTCTCGGAGCCGACGGCGGTCGCGTCGAAACCCCAATCGAGCAGCATGTCGTGCGAAGCCTTGCGGGAGAGATCGTGCCCATCGACGACAAGAATGCGCGCACCGGGCGCCTTGGCCGGCACGATGCGGGCCGGCAGGGCGGCAACAGCAAGCGTCATCGGCAGGCGCACCGTAAAGGCCGACCCGTTGCCGACCTCGCTGGTCGCCGTCAGCGTGCCGCCGAAGAGGCGCGTCAGTCCGTCGGTAATCGCAAGACCGAGGCCGGTGCCCTCATGGCGACGGGTCGAAGACGCATCGACCTGCGAGAACTTCTCGAAGATCGATTCCATCTTCTCGGCCGGAATGCCTGCCCCCGTATCCTCGACACGGATGATGATCTCCACCTTGCCGTCGTCCCCCATCTGCGAGGAGAGGTCGATGAGAACGTGGCCGCGGTCGGTGAACTTGACGGCATTGCCGACGAGGTTGGTGACGATCTGGCGGAAGCGGCCGGCGTCCCCCATCACCACCGCCGGCATGCTGGCCGCGCCGCGCACGACGAGCTCGATATCCTTCTCCGCTGCCTTCGTCGACAGCAGCGTCGCCACGTCCTCGATCGCCTCCACCGGGTTGAAGCTGACGGCGCGCAGCGTCATCTGGCCGGCATCGATCTTCGAGAAATCGAGGATGTCATTGATGATGGTGAGAAGCGCATTGCCGGACTTCACCATGATATCGATGAAGGTCTTCTGCCGCGTGTCGAGGTTCGATTTCGCAAGCAGTTCCGCCATGCCGAGCACGCCGTTCATCGGCGTGCGGATTTCATGGCTCATATTGGCAAGGAATTCCGACTTCGCCTTGTCGGCCATCTCGGCGCGCGTGACGAGGCGGCGCAGTTCGTCTTCGCGGCTCTTGAGATCCGTGATGTCCGAAAAGACCATGACGTCGCGGCCGCGGCTGGTCGGGGTCACGTCGAGACGCAGCCAGCGCTGGTAGCCGCTGAAGATCGTCAGCGAAGCAGGCTTGCCGGTGAAGAGGATCGTCCCGAACTGGCTGGCATCGACCGGTTCTTCGCCGAGGAAGCCGGCAATGTTGCGATCAATGTTGCTTTGCAGCACATCCTTGACGAGCGCACCCGGCTGCAGGAGTTCGCTCGGCATGGCGATCATCTTCGACAGCGCCTCGTTGGAGAGAACCACCACACCATCTTCAATGATGAGGAGGCCCTGGCTCATCGAGGAGACCGCATCCTTGACGAGGCTGCCGACCTCTTCAAGGGCACTGCGGGTTTCCAGTACCTCGCGCTCGCGCTCGCGCCGCTCCGTAATGTCGATATAGGTCAGAAGGCAGCGGCCGCCGGAAATTGCGCAGCCGGCCTCGATCACCGTCCGGCCATTGGCATAGGCGACCTCGCGCACCGGCGTCTCGCCGGCGCGGATGCCTGAAATGCAGGCCGCATACCCCTCGGCATGCGGGCCGTCCTCCCCGCTGATGCCGCCCTGTATCTGCTGGAAGCGCAGGAGATCATCCAGCGGGCGCCCCTTCACCGGCGGCAACGCGCCGCCCCACAACTCCTCGAAGGCACCGTTCACCAGTTCGATATTGCCGGTCTCGTCGACGACGACGATGCCGACCGGCAGCGATTCGACGATACTCTCGATGTCCGCCCTGTCGGCTTCCGCCTGCCGCTGGGCCTCGATGAGCTGGCTTTCACGCTTCTTCAGCACCGTGGTGTCGGTGATCGAGCCGATGAGATAGCTCTTCTCGTCGAGCGTGGTGACCCGGTAGAGCCGCGAGATCGTCGGCAGCACCGAGCCGTCCGGCCGGATGTATTCGATCTCGGTCTCAAGCAGTTCGCCGGTATCGAGCACCTTCTGGTTCTGCGCGTGGAATTCCTCACCCTGCTCCGGATACATATCGAGCGTGGTGAGGCCGAGCAGTTCTTCCGGCTGCCGGCCCGTCAAGGCGACATAGGCGCGGTTGGCGAAGATCATGCGCTGGTTTTCGTCGCGCATGAAGCTTGCGACCGGTAGCTCGTCGAGCAGCGCCCGATAGAGACTGATCTCCTGCGAATGCTGCTTGAGACGTCCTTCGCTTTCCTTCAGCGCCGTCACGTCGATGCGCAGCGCAACGAGCGTGCCATCGGGCCGACGCTGGGTGACGAGGCGCGTCCAGCCACCAGCGAGGCGGACGACACATTCATGCAGTGGCAGATCATAGCTGGCGAGCCGCGCCGCCACCCAGCGCTCGCACTCCGCCTCCGATGTGCGTCCCACCTCGATGTCGTGCAGCGCACGCGTGAGCGCGACAAGACTGACGGGTCCATCGGCAAATTCACCAACGAGCACATGGTAGAATTCCCGCATGCTGCGGTTGGCATAACGCAGCCGGTTGTCGGCACCGAAGACGGCGACCCCGGCGCCGAGCGCGTCGAGCGCGTGCTCCACATGATCGGTGGCGGTCTCGCCCCGATCCGGGGCCAGGTCATCCACCGACACCCCTCCGGCACAATTCGCATTGGCGACCACACCGACTGTGGCGGCCAGCGCTTCGACCGACGGCGTAAAGAGGCCGACAAGCACCGAGAGGGTCGCAGAGATCCGCTCGCGTTTCATGGCGATATCGAAACTGCCTCCGCCGAACGGATGCAGATAGCGGGCCCGCTCGGGATTTCCGAAGATCAGGCAGCGGCGCTCCGGATCGTCCCGGTCGCCATGCCCCGGCGTCTCGCCGATTTCCTCGCTGGTCAGGCCTATCATCTCCGCAGCGCTATGGCCGAACAGGCGGGCATAGGCCTCGTTCACCGCCAGATAACGCAATTCGCTGCTTTTGACGTATGCCGGGTGCAGGTGTTCGCGAACGCGCGCACAGGCCGCCACCAGCAATTCGTCTTGAGATTCAGCCACGCCAGTTGCTCCCCAAAGCGGCACGGAGGGAGAGATTCATACCCCTCGGGGAGTATCATCAATCCTTGAACGGATGGTTAACCGTTCGTTGCCGGAAGTCATGCATCCGGGCAGGCGTGTTCCGAAAATGCACTTCGCCGCTATTGCTTATCAACCAGGGCATTTCGCTGTCGCAAATGGCGGAGGCACGCGCGCGCAAGATATGCAACAAGGGCAAGAGGCAAACCAGACCGGGGCTGCGCTGCACATGGGCGACGTGATCAAACTCGAAAATCACCTCGAACAACCGGAGGCATCCGAGGCGCCCGTCGAGCGCCGGCGCCGCAGCGGCGGGCGCAGTGCAGAGCGCACCCGCCGGCCGCAGACCACATCGAAATATCTCAATCTCGTCAACACGACGGCCCCCTCCGCGGTGCTTTCCGAGGATGCGCTGGAGGCCGTCCATCAGGCCTCGCTCGCCATCCTAGAAGAGATCGGCATGGACATCATCCTGCCGGAGGCCCGCGAGCGCATGAAGGCGGCCGGCGCGGACGTGACGCCCGGTACGGACCGCGTGCGCTTCGACCGCGGCCTCATCCTGGACATGATGTCTTCCGTCCCGCCGGCCTTCACGATGCATGCGCGCAACCCCCTGCGCAATGTGGAGATCGGCGGCAACAATCTCGTCTTCGCGCAGATCGCTTCTGCCCCCTTCGTCGCCGACCGCGACGGCGGCCGGCGCGCCGGCAATCAGGAGGATTTCCGCAAGCTGGTGAAGCTCGCCCAGTCCTACGACATCATCCATACAACGGGCGGCTATCCCGTCGAGCCGGTCGACATCCACGCCTCCGTTCGCCATCTCGACTGCTTGTCGGATCTGGTGACGCTGACCGACAAGGTCTTCCACGTCTATTCGCTCGGCCGGCAGCGCAATCTCGATGGCATCGAGATCGCCCGCATCGGCCGCGGCATCTCGATGGAGCAGATGGAGCGCGAGCCCTCGCTCTTCACCATCATCAACACATCTTCGCCGCTGCGCCTCGACGGACCGATGCTGCAGGGCATCATCGAGATGTCGGCGCGGGGGCAGGTCGTGGTGGTGACGCCCTTCACCCTCGCCGGCGCCATGGCACCGGTGACGATATCAGGCGCAGTCGTACAGCAGAATGCCGAGGCGCTGGCCGGCATCGCCTTCACGCAGATGGTGCGGCGCGGCGCGCCGGTCATGTATGGCGGCTTCACCTCCAACGTGGACATGAAAACGGGCGCGCCGGCCTTTGGCACGCCGGAATACATGAAGGCGGTGGTTGCGGGCGGGCAGCTCGCACGCAAATACAACATCCCCTATCGCACCTCGAACACCAACGCCTCGAACACGCTGGATGCGCAGGCCGCCTACGAATCCGCCTTCTCCCTCTGGGCGCTCACACAGGGCGGCGGCAATTTCATCATGCATTCGGCCGGCTGGAGCGAGGGCGGCCTGACGGCCTCCTTCGAAAAGTTCATCCTCGATGTCGACATGCTGCAGATGGTGGCGGAATATCTGGCACCACTCGATGTCAGCCCCGATGCCCTCGGCCTGGAGGCCGTGCGCGACGTCGGGCCGGGCGGCCACTTCTTCGGCACACCCCATACGCTCGCCCGTTACGAGACGGCATTCTATTCGCCGATCCTCTCGGACTGGCGCAACTTCGAGACCTGGACGGAAGCCGGCCGGCCGACCACCTACGACCATGCCAACCGGGTCTTCAAGGAAAAGCTCAACGCCTACGAGAAGCCGCCGCTCGACCCGGCGATCGAGGACGAACTGGAAGCGTTCGTCGCCAGGCGCAAGGAAGAGGGCGGCGTTCCCACCGATTTCTAAGACGCTTTTCGCACAGAATCAGGCGTTGAACATGATGGACCGCACGGAGGAGATCAGCTTCTCCGTCGGCAGGTTGGAAAAGTTCTTGTCGATTTCGGCCATGGTCAAGGTGCGCGTCTTGTCGGAGAGCTTGTTGCGCAGGTCCCCGAGTGTCTGCGGCGCGGCGCAGACGACAAGCCGGTCGAAGGCGCCTTCCGCGGCATAGTCATCGATGCGGCCGGCGACTTCGGCGGTGAACTTCTGCTGTTCCTCCCGCACCGGATCGCTCGAATATTCCATTGCGGAACGGCCGGGACCGACGGAGGAGTGGCTGCGGCCGGGCTTGTCGGCCATGATGTCCTGCGCCTTCTTCGGCTCCCAGCGAAAAACCTCCTGCTCCGGGCTCTGCTGGCCATCCTTCAACAGGTTCACCCCCTTGAGCAGGCGAGCCTGATTGCCATCAGCGGCGAGAATCCAAGTCGTAGCGGTCATATTTCACTCCCGTAGCGAGATTCATGGACAGGCGGACGAATCCGCCCCGCGCAGCATCCGACAGGATTGTGGCAGGATGCGCGTTGATCCAACGCAAGGAGGAGGCACATGTTCCTGATCGCGCGGGTCACGAAGCTGTTGGAAAGCCGCGCCCGCCCCTATCCCCACCCGGTGATGGCTCGCTAGGGTACCCGAAAGGACAGGAGAGACCCGTGGCCGAACCGCTCAAGAACCTGCTGCATCCCGGACTGGTGAAGGAGATGGCGGATCACATTTCCCGCGTCGCACCGGATTTCGATGCGGCACGCTTCACGCAGCTTGCAAGCGACGGCATGGATGCACTGGAGCTGATGCAGCGTGCCGAACGGATCAAGGACGCGCTGGTAGAGACGCTGCCCGCCGACTATGCCGCCGCCGCGGAGATCCTCCGAAGGGCACTGCCCCAGGCGGATGGGCCGGGGGTTTCCGGTTGGGCCCTTCTGCCGGTCAACCAGTTCGTCTCGCAACAGGGCCTCTCGCATTTCGACCTGTCGCTTTCCCTCCTCAAGGCGCTGACACCGCATTTCACAGCGGAATTCGGCATCCGCCGCTTCGTCCATGCCGAGCAGGACCGCGCGCTTACGGAAATCGCGCACTGGACGGCCGATACCAATCATCACGTCCGCCGGCTTGCCAGTGAGGGCACCCGGCCGCGGCTGCCCTGGGCGATGCGCCTGCCGGCGCTCGTCAGGGACCCGGCACCGATCCTGCCGATCCTCGTCGCCCTCCTCGACGATCCCGAAGACTATGTGCGCCGCTCCGTCGCCAACAGCCTCAACGACATCGCCAAGGATCATCCCGCCCTCGTCACCGGTTTCGTCGAGCGGCATATCGAGGGCGCCTCCGCCGAGCGCCGGCAATTGCTGCGCCATGCTTCGCGTACGCTGCTGAAGAAGGGCGATGCTAAGGCGCTCGCCAATTTCGGCTTTGCGGCAGCCAGGGGCATCGGCGCGGCCCTCACGCTCACAACGCCGAACGTCGTCTTTGGCGACAAGCTCGGCTTCTCCATCGTCGTGACGAACGGGGATGTGGCGCCGCAACGGCTGATGATCGACTATGCGATCCACCATGTGAAGGCAAACGGCACGCTGGCGCCGAAGGTCTTCAAGTGGAAGCAGCTCGATCTGCCGGCCGGCAGCAGCCAGACGATCGACAAGGAACACGCCATCCGGGCGATCACCACGCGGCGCTACTATCCTGGAGCGCACCGCATCGAGATCCTGATCAATGGCTCGATCTGTGCGTCGGCTGACTTCGACCTGCGCATGACGTGAAGCCTCCCCTTCGCATCTGCGAAAACTAGGACTTGACTTTTCACCGCAAAACAACGACATGAGCCGCAGCGTCGCCCTTCGGCCGCCGCGTGAGCGAGCCTGAGATGTCCCTGCAACGGGACGCTAAGAAGGACAAGCGCAAGAGAACGATCCGCCTCCCATTTGCGGATGACTGCGCAGACGATTGCAAACCAACCCACAAGTTCCCAATTCACGCGGGGTTCTTGACGCCAGACGAAACCGGAAGCGCATGGTGCGGTTCCGGTCCGAGGCAGTTCGAGCGAAAGCGGGACGCGATCCCGCGTCCGGAACTGCGGTCGGGAAAGTCGCCTGGCGCCCCGAAAGGTATTTGACTTGACCACTTTCCACGACCTCGGCCTCTCGAAGACCATCGTCGCAACGCTCTCCGCCCTCGGCTTTGAAAAAGCAACGCCGATCCAGGAAAAGGCTATCCCGCTCGTCCTCGAAGGCAGCGACCTGATCGGCCTTGCCCAGACCGGCACCGGCAAGACGGCCGCCTTCGGCCTGCCGATGATCGAAAAGCTTCTCGCCGACGCCCGCCGCCCTGATCCGCGCAACATCCGCGCCCTCATCCTCGCCCCGACCCGCGAGCTGGTGAACCAGATCGCCGACAACCTGCGCGACTTCGTCAAGAAGACGCCGCTGCGCGTCGTCACCGTCGTCGGTGGCGCATCGATCAACAAGCAGTCGGAAATGCTCTCGCGCGGCACCGACATCCTCGTCGCCACCCCCGGCCGCCTGCTCGATCTCGTCAACCGCAAGTCCGTGACGCTGACCCAGGCCCGCTACCTCGTGCTCGACGAAGCCGACCAGATGCTGGACCTCGGCTTCATCCACGACCTGCGCAAGATCTCCAAGATGGTGCCGAAGAACCGCCAGACGCTGCTCTTCTCGGCCACCATGCCGAAGCTGATCGGCGAACTTGCCGGCGAGTACCTCGTCAACCCGAAGAAGGTCGAAGTCACGCCCCCCGGCAAGGCTGCTGACAAGGTGGAGCAGTATGTCCACCACGTTCCCGGCAAGGACCAGAAGGCGCAGATCCTGCGCAAGACGCTGTCAGACAATCCGGACGGCCTGTCGCTCGTCTTCTCGCGCACCAAGCATGGCGCCGAGAAGCTGATGAAGCACCTCGACCATATCGGCTTCAAGGCCGCCTCCATCCACGGCAACAAGAGCCAGGGCCAGCGCGAGCGCGCCCTCAAGGCCTTCCGTGACGGCGAAATTCGCGTTCTCGTCGCCACCGACGTCGCCGCCCGCGGTATCGACATTCCGGGCGTCACCCATGTCTACAACTACGACCTGCCGGAAGTGCCGGACGCCTATGTGCACCGGATCGGCCGCACGGCCCGCAACGGCCGCGACGGCATCGCCATCGCCTTCTGCACGCCGGACGAAGCGCACCTGCTGCGCGATATCGAAAAGCTGATGGGCATCCAGATCACCGTCGCAAGCGGTGAAGCGCCTGCCGTCATCACCGCAGGCCCCGGCGGCAAGTCGCGCAAGCCCCGCTCGGGCAGCGGCCATCGCGCCAGCCAGGGTCGCGCAGGCCAGCGCCCAGCGCGCAAGCCGTTCGGCGAAGGTGGGCAGGCCGATGGCAGCGCACCGGCGGCCGGCAAGCGCGCGCATGGCAACCGCCCGCCGCAGAAGCAGGGCGAGCGCCAGAACCGCAACCACGGCGGCGGCAACGGCCAGGGCCGCCCGAACCAGAACGGCAAGCCGCGCCGTTCGGAAGGCCAGCGCCGCGAACAGGCATAAGCGTATCTTTATAGAATGAGGAAACGGCGGGCTTCGGCCCGCCGTTTTCGTTTGTTCATTCCGCCGGCACAGGGTCCTTGCGGTTGGTGAGGTAGACGCCGACAACGACGATCAGCGTGCCCAGGATCATCGGGATCGTCAGTTCCTCGCCGAAGATGGCAGCAGCCTGGAGGGCCGCGATCGGCGGCACGAGGTAGATGAGGGAGGCCGCACGGGACACCTGTCCACGGCGCAGCAGGTAGAGCAGCAGCAGGATCGCCCCCATGGAGATGCCGAGAACCGACCAGGCGAGCAACGCGAAGAAAGCCCAGCCGAAATCGACATGCAGGTTTTCCAGACTGAGCGCGAGGGGCACGGTGACGATCAGCGCGCCGATGTATTGCAGGGTCGCGATCGCCCTGATGTCCCCCGTCGGCAGATATTGCTTCTGGTAGATCGTGCCGTAGGTGACGGCTGCCATGCCGAGCATGTTGACGACGATGGCGAAGGCCGGGATTTCTGCCGCCCCTTGGCCGAAGAATTTCGGCAGTACGGCCAACAGCACCCCGAGGAAGCCGAGACAGAGGCCGGCCTTCTGTGCCGGGCTCAACCGCTCACCGATAAAGAACGGTGCGGCCAGCGCCGTCATCAACGGCTGCAGCGCCGCTATGATGGAGGAAAGCGCCGCCGGAACGCCCTCGCCGATCGCCCACCAGACCGCCCCGAGATAAAGGCCGTGCAGGAAAGCGCCGGAGACGACGGCGTGCACGACAGTGCGCCGGTCACGCGGCCAGACAGCGCCGGTCACGACGCAGAAACCGGCAAAGAGCAGCGCCGCGGTCAGGTAGCGGATGCCGAGAAAGGTCAGCGGCTCGGAAACGAAGGTCGCGTATTTCGCGACGACCCAGCCGGTGGACCAGAGCAGGACGAAAATGGCAGGAGCCAGGCGATCGAGGGACATGGGACTTTCGGCAGGGAAACAATCAGTGCGCGAGCGATAGGCGCCGCTTCCACGACGGTCAAAGGAATTTCCTTGATGATTAGGTTCAGCGAAAGAGCGGGCAAAATCGCTTTTTCAGCATCTGCCCATGTTTTCGGCAGATCCGTCCCGCCCGCTCCCCGCAAACCAGCCCGGGGTAAACACGCGCATAGACCACGCATCGGGAAAACCGTCCTTCCGGCCGGTTTGGCTGTTCCCAAAGCGGTGTGAGAATTCTTTCCTGCTAATTGAGCATGGTTCTTGCATTGCCCCTGATGTTGTACTCAAATGGCGAAAAATGGGGAACACGCCTTTGGCATTTGATGAAATGATGAATGCGGACCAAGGCCCGCGGCAGCCATACGAAAACTACCATGACTGGTACGAAGGACAGGATCGGGCTCGCCTGATCGCCAAATCAAGAGACGCCGAGAACCTCTTTCGAAAGACCGGCATCACCTTCGCGGTCTACGGACACGAAGACAGCTCCGAAAAGCTCATCCCCTTCGACATCATCCCCCGTATCATTTCCGGCCGAGAGTGGCGCAGGCTCGCCCAGGGCATCGAACAGCGGGTCATCGCCCTCAACGCCTTCCTTGATGACATCTACCACAAGCAGGAAATCATCAAGGCGGGCCGCATTCCCCGCGAGCTGATCGAGCGCAACGTCGCCTTCCTGCCGCAGATGATCGGCTTCAAGCCGCCGGGCGGCGTCTATACGCACATCGTCGGCACCGACATCGTACGTACGGGCGAAGACCAGTTCTACGTGCTGGAAGACAATGCCCGCACACCCTCCGGCGTCAGCTATATGCTGGAAAACCGGGAAACCATGATGCAGATGTTCCCGGAACTGTTCCACCTCAACAAGGTGCGGCCGGTCGAGGACTATCCCAAGACGCTGCGCCAAAGCCTTGCCTCGCTGGCCCCGCCCGGCTGTTCGGGAAAACCGCGCGTCGCCGTGCTCACGCCGGGCATCTTCAATTCCGCCTATTACGAACATTCCTTCCTCGCCGACATGATGGGCGTGGAGCTGGTCGAGGGCTCGGACCTGCGCGTCGTCGACGGCAAGGTGAAGATGCGCACGACCCGCGGCTACGAGGCGATCGACGTGCTCTACCGCCGCGTCGACGACGACTTCCTCGACCCGATGACCTTCCGGCCGGATTCGGCGCTCGGCATTCCCGGCATCATGGATGTCTACAAGGCCGGCAACATCACCATCGCCAATGCGCCCGGCACCGGCATTTCCGACGACAAGGCGATCTATTCCTACATGCCGGAGATCGTCGAGTTCTATACCGGCCGCAAGGCGCTGCTCGAAAACGTGCCGACCTGGCGCTGCTCGGAAGAGGACAGCCTGAAATACGTGCTGGAACACCTCAGCGAACTGGTCGTCAAGGAAGTGCACGGTTCGGGCGGCTACGGCATGCTGGTCGGCCCGACCGCCTCGAAGAAGGAATGCGCGGCCTTCGCCGAAAAGCTCAAAGCCCGGCCGGCGAACTACATCGCCCAACCGACGCTGTCGCTCTCCACCGTCCCGATCCTCGTCAACAAGGGCATCGCGCCCCGGCACGTCGATCTCAGGCCCTATGTGCTCGTTTCCGACAAGGTGCAGATCATTCCCGGCGGGCTCACCCGCGTGGCGCTGAAGGAAGGCTCGCTGGTGGTCAACTCCAGCCAGGGCGGCGGCACGAAGGACACCTGGGTTCTGGAGGACTGAGCCGATGCTGGGAAGAACTGCAAACGGCCTCTACTGGATGTTCCGCTATATCGAGCGCGGCGAGAACATCGCCCGCCTCGTCGATGCGGGCCTGCGCATGGCGCTGACGCGCTCCGGTTCCTCCGACGAGGACTGGGACGGCGTCTTGCAAAGCGCCGGCGTGCGCGAAGACTTCGACACCGTGCACACCAAGCTGACGAGCGCGGACGCCATCGACTATCTCCTGCGCGACCACGCCAACCCGTCGAGTGTGATGTCCTGCATCGAATCGGCGCGCAACAATGCCCGCATGGTGCGCACGGCGCTGACGCGGGAGACCTGGGAAGCGACCAACGAGTGCTGGATCGAGCTGAAGCTGGCGCTCTCCAAACGCGTGAAGCCCGCCGACATGCCGGAGGTGATCGGGACGATCAAGCGTTGCACCGCCCTCATTCGTGGCGCGTTCCACGGCACCATGCTGCGCGACGACATCTACAATTTCTCGCGTATCGGCACCTTCATCGAACGGGCGGACAACACGGCCCGCATCCTCGACGTGAAATATTACGTGCTGCTGCCGGCGATCGCCAAGGTCGGCTCCTCGCTCGACAACATGCAATGGGAATCGATCCTGCGCTCGGTCTCGGCGCACCGCTCCTACAGCTGGGTCTATGACGGCGACTATTCCTCCACCAACATCTCCGACTTCCTGATCCTCAACGACCGCATGCCGCGCTCGCTCGCCTATAGCTACGACAAGATCGTCAGCAATCTCGGCTATCTGGCAAAGCTTTACGGCGACAACCACGCGGCGCACGAGACGGCTTCCGCCACGCTGATGCTGCTGCGCAGCCGCACCATCGACGACATCATGGAACAGGGGCTCCATGAGTTCATCGAGGAGTTCATCGTACACAACAACCGCCTCGGGGAAGAGATCTCCGACGGCTACCGCTTCTATCGCTAGCGGGGGCGAGCCATGCGACTGAAGATCAGCCACACGACAGAATATCACTACGACGACCCGGTGCAGTATTCGCTGCAACGCCTCCGCCTGACACCGAAAACCCAGCCCGGCCAGATCGTGCGCGACTGGAAGACCACCGTGCATGGCGCGCGGCTGGAGGCCGGCTACACCGATCATTTCGGCAATCATGTCGATCTCGTCAGCACCAATGCCGAGCAGGTGGCGATCCGTATCGTCGCCGAGGGCGAGGTGGAGACGGAAGACCGGGCCGGTGTCTTCGGCCCGCACCAAGGCTTCGTGCCGCTCTGGCTTTACCTGCGCGAAACGCCGCTCACCAAGCCCGGCAAGCTGATACGCGACCTTGCCAAATCCGCGAGCGGCGACAATGAACTGGCATGCATGCACGCGCTGATGGCCGCCATCCACGAGACCGTCGCCTACAAGCCGGGAGAAACCGCCCCCGACACGACGGCAGAGCAGGCACTGGAGAAGAAGCAGGGGGTCTGCCAGGACCACGCCCATGTCTTCCTTTCTGCCGCGCGCCATCTCGGGCTGCCGGCCCGCTATGTCTCAGGCTACCTGCTGATGGAAACGCCCGAACAGACGGCGAGCCACGCCTGGGCGGAGGTGCATCTGCAGGGTCTCGGCTGGGTCGGCTTCGATGCGGCCAACAAGATTTGCCCGGATGCGCGCTATGTGCGCCTATCGACCGGCCTCGACTACAAGGACGCCGCCCCTGTTTCCGGCATGGTGCTCGGGCACTCGGCCGAGACGATGAGTGTCGCCATCACGGTGGAGCCGGCCGGCCAGAGCCAGTCGCAAAGCCAGAGCTGACCAGCCGGACCTGAATCAGCATGCGCAAGGCGCGCCGTAAGCCTCTGAATCGATTCACAGGCCCTTACGTCGAAATCGCTTTAAGGGCCTGTGCAACTGCTTCAACGCGATGCCGCATCAAGCAGACGGAAAAAGACGGGCGCGATCCGAAGAGCGCGCCCGAAAAGTTCAGTGGCTGTCCTTGCCGACCGCACTGCCCCGACAACCCTTGAGGAAATCGAGATCGGCGCCGGTATCGGCGCCCTGGACGTGCTGCTGGTGCAGCCAGGCGTAACCGGACGTGGGCAGGTCGTGGTGCGGCTTCCATTCCGCGAGCCGACGGGCCAATTCCTCTTCGGGAATGTCGAGATGCAGACGGCGGTTCGGCACGTCGAGCTCGATCATGTCGCCGTTCCTGACGACCGCCAGCGGCCCGCCGACGGCCGCTTCCGGCGAGGTGTGCAGCACGACGGTGCCGTAGGCCGTGCCGGACATGCGCGCATCGGAGATGCGCACCATGTCCGTGATGCCCTTCTTCAAAACTTTCGGCGGGAGGCCCATATTGCCCACCTCGGCCATGCCCGGATACCCTTTCGGCCCACAGTTCTTCATGACCATGACGCAGGTCTCGTCGATGTCGAGAGCGTCGTCGTTGATCTTGGCCTTGTAGTCGTCGATATCCTCGAAGACGACGGCCCTGCCCCGGTGCGTCAGGAGATGCGGCGAGGCGGCCGAGGGTTTCAACACCGCCCCCTTCGGCGCAAGATTGCCACGCAGCACGACGATGCCGCCCGACTGGGTCAGCGCCTTCTCGGCCGGCAGGATCACATCGTCATTCCAGTTGACGACGTCCTTGACCTCATCCCACATCGTCTCGCCGGAGACCGTCAGCGCATCCTTGTGCAAGAGGCCGGCCTCGCCGAGACGCTTCAGCACCACCGGCAGGCCGCCGGCATAGAAGAACTCCTCCATCAGGTATTTGCCCGACGGCATCAGGTTGACGACGGTCGGCACGTCGCGGCCACAGCGGTCCCAATCGTCCAGCGTCAGATCGACGCCGACCCGGCCGGCGACGGCGAGCAGGTGGATCACCGCATTGGTCGAGCCGCCGATGGCCGCATTGGTGCGGATGGCGTTTTCGAAGGCTTCCTTCGTCATGACCTCTGATGGCTTCAGGTCGTCCTTGACCATCTGCACGATGCGCCGGCCGGTGAGCTGCGCCATGACCTTGCGGCGGGAATCGACGGCCGGGATCGCGGCATTGCCTGACAGCGCCATGCCCAGCGCCTCGGCCATCGAGGCCATCGTTGAGGCAGTGCCCATCGTGTTGCAAGTGCCCGACGAACGGCTCATCGACGCCTCGGCCTCGAGGAACTCGGCCTGCGTCATCTCGCCGGCCTTCACCATTTCGGAGAACTTCCAAAGATGCGTGCCCGAGCCGACCCGCTCACCGCGGAAGTAGCCGTTCAGCATGGGACCACCGGTGACGACGATCGCCGGCAGGTCGACCGAAGCCGCCCCCATCAGCAGGGACGGCGTGGTCTTGTCGCAGCCGACCATCAGCACACAGCCATCCATCGGCTGGCCGCGGATCGCCTCCTCCACCGCGAGCGCGGCAAGATTGCGGTACATCATCGCGGTCGGGCGGAAGGTGTTTTCCGAGGCCGAGAACACGGGCACTTCGAGCGGGAAGCCGCCCGCCTCCCAGACACCGGCCTTTACCTTCTCGGCGAGCTCCCGCAGGTGCCCGTTGCACGGCGTCATGTCCGACCAGGTGTTGAGGATGCCGATGACCGGGCGACCGTCGAACAGGTCGTGCGGATAGCCCTGGTTCTTCATCCAGCCTCGGTGGTAGATCACGTCGCGGCTGGTGCCGCCGTACCACTCCTGCGATCTCAGCCTGCGCGGCCACTCAGCTTTCTTTTTCATGTCCTCAGTCCTTGAAGGGACCGCTCGGCATGGGGTCGCCGAGCGGCCTTTGTCTCACGCCAGGGTGTAGGCGGTCTTGACGGTTGTGTAGAATTCGCTGGCGTATCTGCCCTGCTCACGCGGGCCATGCGACGAGCCCTTGCGCCCGCCGAAGGGCACATGGAAGTCGACGCCCGCTGTCGGCAGGTTGACCATGACCATGCCGGCCTCCGCATTGCGCTTGAAATGCGTCGCATGTTTGAGGCTGGTCGTGGCGATGCCGGAGGAGAGACCGAAGGGCGTGTCGTTGGCGACAGCCAGCGCCTCCTCGTAATCCTTGACGCGGATGACGGCGGCGACGGGGCCGAAGATCTCTTCCCGCGAGATGCGCATGTCGTTCGTCGCCTCGGTGAAGAGCGCAGGCGAAAGATAGAAGCCGGGCGTGTCCCGCTTCAGAAGCTCGCCGCCGAAAGCGAGTTTTGCGCCTTCCTTCCGGCCGATCTCGATATAATCGGTGTCCTGCTTCAACTGGCTTTCATCGACGACCGGGCCGATATGCGTGCCGGCCTTCAGTGCATCGTCGACGACCACACCTTTCAAACGCTCACCAACGGCCGCGACGAACTTGTCGTGGATGCCCTCGGTGACGATGACGCGCGAGGAGGCGGTGCAGCGCTGGCCGGTCGAGAAGAAGGCCGAGTTGACGGCAGCTTCCACGGCGACAGAAAGGTCCGCATCGTCGAGAACGACGAAGGGGTTCTTGCCGCCCATTTCGAGCTGATACTTGCGGTTATGCTCGACGGAGGCGAGCGCCACGCGTTTTCCGGTGCCGGTGGAGCCGGTGAAGGTGACGGCGTTGACATCGGGGCTGTCGAGCATGGTCTGCCCGACGACGGAGCCCTTGCCCATGACGAGGTTCAGGACACCCTTCGGCAGGCCGGCGCGCACGAGAATGTCAACGATCGCCCAGGAACAGCCGGGCACCAGTTCGGCCGGCTTGAAGACGACGGTGTTGCCATAGGCAAGCGCCGGGGCGATCTTCCAGGCGGGGATGGCGATCGGGAAATTCCAGGGCGTGATGATGCCGACGACGCCAACCGGCTCGCGGGTAATCTCGACGCCGATGTTCGGACGCACGGACGGCAGCGTCTCCCCGGCAAGCCGCAGGCATTCCCCGGCGAAGAAATCAAAGATCTGGCCGGCGCGCACCGTCTCGCCGATGCCTTCGGCCAGCGTCTTGCCCTCCTCGCGCGACAGCAGCCGGCCGAGTTCGTCCTTGCGGGCCAGAATCTCGTCGGCGGTTTTCCGCAGGATCGCGTGACGCTCAAGGATGCCCGAACGCGACCAGCCCGGAAAAGCGGCCTTCGCCGCCGCGATCGCTGCCCTGGTATCCTCGACGGAGGCGCGGGCATACTCCCCCACCACGTCGCCGGTATTCGACGGGTTGATGTTCTTGATCGCATCCGAGCCGACCCACTCGCCGGCAATCAGGTTCTGGTGGATGGTCATGGGCAAGGCCTCCTGTCTGTCCCGCGCCGCGCGAAGGCGGCACATCCCTTACAATTGGCGGATTTCGATCCGTTCTTCCCGGGCAATGGCCAGCGGATTGCGCAGCGGCAAGCCGAAACCATCCGCCCCGATCTCGAACACATCCCCAGTCTCGGTGCGGATGCCGTCACCGAAGGAGAGCGTCGCCGTGCCGAACATGTGGACGTGGATGTCGCCCGGCGCGCGGAACAGGCCGTATTTGAAATGGTGGTATTCGAGATTGGCGAAGGTATGGGACATGTTCGCCTCGCCGGAGACGAAGGGCTTTTCCCACAGCACCGCGCCATTGCGCACGATACGCGAGAAGCCGCGGATATCATCCGGCGCGGCGCCGATGCGGATTTCCGGACCGAAACTCGCCTGGCGGAGCTTCGAATGGGCAAGGTAGAGATAGTTGATGCGCTCCGTCACATGGTCGGAGAACTCGTTCGCAACGGCAAACCCGAGACGGAAGGGCGAACCATCGGCGGCGATCACATAGATGCCGGCCATCTCCGGCTCCTCGCCGCCATCGAGCGCGAAGGCTGGGGAGGTGAGCGGGCTGCCGGGCGCCACGGCCTGCGTGCCGTTGCCCTTGTAGAACCATTCGGGCTGCACACCCTTCTCGCCCGGCTTCGGCTTGCCATTTTCGAGACCCATGCGGAACATCTTCATGGAATCGGTCAAGGTTTCCTCGGCCGCCTCCGTCGTCTTCTTGTGCATGGAATCGCGCGTGGCGGCCGAGCCGAGATGGGTGAGACCCGTGCCGGTCAGATGGAGATGGGCGGCGTCCGGATGGGTGATCGGCGACAGCAGCCGGCCCGCGGCATAGGCCGCCTCCAGGTCGACGGTCTCGCCGAACCCCTTTTCGTCGATGACGGCTTTCAGAGACTGCCTGCTGTTGGCGGCTTCCATGGCCAGCGCGTAGACGCTGCCCGCACCCTTCACCGCACGGCCCTCGCCGCCTTCCTCGCGCACGACCACCGTGATCGAACCGTCGGCATTCGCTACCTGTGACATCAGCATTTTCGTTTCCTTCCTGAAGCCTGGACCAAGTCAAAGCTTCGCACCTGCGGCGGACAGACGTCACCGCACTGGCTGCATCCGCAGCCGGTCAAACACGTTGGCAACCCATGGGCGGACCAGTCCCCGGTCAGCCCTTGTTCTTGTTGTAGACGTCGAAGAACACGGCCGCGAGCAGCACCAGCCCCTTGATGAGCTGCTGGTAGTCGATGCCGATGCCCATGATCGACATGCCGTTGTTCATGACGCCCATGATGAAGGCGCCGATAACCGCGCCGGTGATCTTGCCGACGCCACCCGACGCGGATGCACCGCCGATGAAGCAGGCCGCGATGACGTCGAGCTCGAAGCCGACCCCGGCCTTCGGCGTCGCCGAGTTGAGGCGGGCCGCGATGATCATGCCGGCGAGCGCCGCAAGCGCGCCCATGTTGACGAAGGTGTAGAAGGTCAGCCGCTCGGTGTTGATACCCGAGAGTTTCGCCGCCTTCTCGTTGCCGCCCATGGCGTAGATGCGCCGGCCGATCGTCGTGCGGGTCGTGACGAATGTGTAGAGCGCGATGAGCAGGCCCATGACGACAAGAACGTTCGGCAGGCCGCGATAGGTCGAGAGCTGGAAGCCAAGGAAGATCGCCACGGCGCTGATGATCGCCATCTGCACGGCGAAGAAGGCGAAGGGCTCGTTCTCCGTCTCGTGCAGCGCGTTCATGCGGCGCTCGCGAAGCCCGGCATAGATGGCATAGCCGACGAGCAGGATGACGACGAGAAGGGCGAAATAGTTCTTGATGAGGCTGGTCGCGGGATCCGTGAGCGACAGGAAGTCCGGCACGAAGCCCGTGGAAAGGATCTGGAAGTCCTTCGGGAACGGGCCAACCGGGCGGCCGCCGAGCACGACATAGGTCATGCCGCGGAAGACGAGCATGCCGGCGAGCGTGACGATGAAGGACGGGATTTTCTGGTAGGCGACCCAATAGCCCTGCGCTGCGCCCATCAGCGCGCCGACGAAGATGCAGAGCGGCACGACGATGATCGCCGGCATCCCCCATTTCACCAGCATGATCGCCGAGATCGCGCCGATGAAGGCGACGATCGAGCCGACCGAGAGATCGATATGCCCCGCCACGATGATCAGGAGCATGCCCAGCGCCATGATGACGATGAACGAGTTCTGCAGCACGAGGTTGGTGATGTTGACCGGGCGGAAGAGCACGCCGTTGGTGATGACCTGGAAGAAGATCATGATGACGACGAGCGCGACGAGCAGGCCGTACTCGCGGATGTTCTTGCGCAGGTAGTCTCCCACCGAGGGCTGGGTCGTCTTGGTCGCGGTATCGGTGGACATTAGTGTTTCTCCCCGGAGCGCATGATGGCGCGCATGATGGATTCCTGGCTTGCTTCCGCCCTTGAAAGCTCGGCCACGATGCGTCCTTCGTTCATGACATAGATGCGATCGCAGGTGCCGAGCAGCTCCGGCATCTCCGAAGAGATCATCAGGATGCCTTTGCCCTCGGCGGCAAGCTGGTTGATGATGGTGTAGATTTCGAACTTCGCGCCGACATCGATGCCACGCGTGGGTTCATCGAGGATCAGAACCTCGGGATTGGTGAAGAGCCATTTCGACAGCACCACCTTCTGCTGGTTGCCGCCCGAAAGATTGACCGCTTCCTGGTAGATCGAGTGCGAGCGGATGCGCAGCTTCTGACGATAGCCGGAGGCGACCTTGGCTTCCTGGTGATTGTCGATGATCGTCGCCTTGGAAACGCCGTTGAGATTGGCGAGCGTCGTGTTGTGCATGATGTTGTCGATCAGCACGAGACCAAGCTGCTTGCGGTCCTCGGTCACATAGGCAAGGCCGGCCTCGATCGCCTTGGGGATCGTGCTCACATCCACCGGCTTGCCGCGCATGAAGACGTCGCCGGTAATCTTGTGGCCCCAGCTCTTGCCGAAGAGGCTCATCGCCGTCTCGGTGCGCCCCGCCCCCATCAGGCCCGCAATGCCGACGACCTCGCCGGCGCGCACGGTGAAACCGATGTCGTGCAGGAACTGCCGGTCGCGGTGGTGCTGGTGGAAGACGTTCCAGTTCTTCACCTCCAGCAGCGTCTCGCCGATCTTTGGCTCGCGCGGCGGGTAGCGGTCTTCCATCTCGCGGCCGACCATGCCCTTGATGATGCGGTCTTCTGAAATGTCCTCGTGATGACAGTCCAGCGTCTCGACCGTGCCGCCGTCGCGCAGGATGGTGATCTGGTCGGCGACCTTTTTGATCTCGTTCAGCTTGTGCGAGATGATGATCGAGGTCATGCCCTGCGTGCGGAACTCCATCAGCAGCTTCAAAAGCGCATCGGAATCCTTTTCATTGAGCGAGGCGGTCGGCTCGTCGAGGATGAGCAGGCGCACCTTCTTGGAGAGCGCCTTGGCGATCTCGACGAGCTGCTGCTTGCCGACGCCGATATCGGTGATCAGCGTGCCCGGCGGCTCCGTGAGGCCGACCTTGTTCAGAAGTTCCTGCGTGCGCCGGAAGGCGAGCTTCCAGTCGATGATGCCGTTCGTCGCGACTTCGTTGCCCAGAAAAATATTTTCGGCGATCGACAGCAGCGGCACCAGCGCCAGCTCCTGGTGGATGATGATGATGCCCAGATGCTCGCTGTCCGAGATCGTGGAGAAACGGCGGACTTCGCCGTCGAAATGGATTTCGCCCTCGTAGGAGCCGGCCGGATAGACGCCGCTCAACACTTTCATGAGGGTGGATTTGCCGGCGCCGTTCTCGCCGACAAGGGCGTGGATCTCGCCTTCGCGGACCTTCAGGTTGACGTTGTCCAGGGCCTTCACACCCGGAAACGTCTTCGTGATGCCGCGCATTTCGAGAAGGGTCTTGCTCATGTACCAGTTTCCAGCGGCCGGCCATCACCCATCGATGGGGAAGCCGAGCCTATTCGCTCTGCGATCCGGAGAAAAGAGGGTTCGCGCGTCGCAGCGCGAACCCCGGAGAAGGAAGAAACGATCAGTTCTTCAGCTGGTCGGCCGTGTAGTAGGCCGAGTCCGTCACGAGGATCTTTTCCGCATTGGACTTGTCGACGGCAACGGGCTTCAAGAGGTAGGACGGGACGACCTTGACGCCATTGTCGTAGGTCTTGGTGTCGTTCACTTCCGGCTCCTTGCCTTCCAGGATCGCGTTGACCATGCCGACGGTGACCTTGGCAAGCTCGCGCGTGTCCTTGAAGACCGTCGAATACTGCTCGTCGGCGAGGATCGACTTGACGGACGGCAGCTCCGCGTCCTGGCCGGTGACGACAGCCATCGGCTGGTCGCCCGAGCCGTAGCCGACGCCCTTCAGGGCCGACAGGATGCCAATGGAGAGACCGTCATAGGGCGACAGGACGCCATCGACGCGGCCATCGGTGTAGGTCGAGGACAGCAGGTTTTCCATGCGGGCCTGCGCGACCGCGCCGTCCCAGCGCAGCGTGCCGACCGTTTCCATGCCGGTCTGGCCCGACTTGATGACGATGTCACCCTTGTCGACCAGCGGCTGGATGACGGACATCGCACCATCGTAGAAGAAGAAGGCGTTGTTGTCGTCAGGCGAACCGCCGAACAGTTCGACGTTCCATGGCTTGGTGTCCGGGAACTTCGCCTTCAGGCCATCAACAAGGCTGGTGGCCTGGAGAACGCCGACCTGGAAGTTGTCGAAGGTGGCGTAGTAGTCGACATTGCCGGAATCGCGGATGAGGCGGTCATAGGCGATAACCTTCACGCCAGCGTCGGCGGCCTTCTGCAGGATGTCGGAAAGCGTCGTGCCGTCGATGGCACCGATGACGAGGACCTTGGCACCCTTCGTCACCATGTTCTCGATCTGGGCGAGCTGGTTTGGAATATCGTCGTCAGCAAACTGCAGGTCCGGCGTGTAGCCGGCGTCCTTGAAGAGCTTTTCCATCGTCTCGCCGTCGGAAATCCAGCGGGTCGAGGTCTTGGTGGGCATGGAGATGCCGACCATGCCCTTGTCCTGGGCGAAGGCCGGCGCCACGAACGACGCGACGCTGATGGCGGCGGCGGCGAGGAGCGAAGTGATCATTTTCATTGAAAGGTCTCTCCCTGGTGCGCACTGGCCGAAATTGCGGCCAGGCATTGTTCTGTGCACGGGCGGGGTCGCATTCAGACGACGGCCTGGACTGGAAGGCATGGAGCCCGCCGGTCCCCACTCCCAAGGACCCCAGCGCACATTGGCGCAACGTCTACCGAATTGCCATAACTGTCAAATGCAATGAACTTCTATTTCGATATCAAAACTGGTATATGGAGGCAGATATATACTATTTTTGCCGATCGAGATAACCATGCGTTTAGACGATGATATCGACGAACAGCTCTTCCCCGGCGAGGGCGGTGGGGATCTCAAGGACGTCGGCCTTCTGCGCAGCGGCCTGAAGCTCAGTCACCTGCGCATGATCGTCGCCATCGAGGAGCACAAGCAGGTCAGCGCCGCTGCCGATGCGTTGAACATATCCCAGCCCGCCGCCTCCCGCATGCTGACGGAAATGGAGACCATCCTCAAGGCGCAGCTGTGCGAGCGTGTCTCGCGGGGCGTGGCGCTCACCGCCTTCGGCCGAGCCTTTGCGCGGCGCGCGCGCACCATCCTTCTCGAACTGCGCGAAGTCGACCGCGAGCTTTCCGCCCTGAAATCCGGCACCGGCGGCTCGGTCTTCCTCGGCTCGGTGACGGCGCCGGCGATCAGCCTCGCCGTCCCGGCGATCCAGCAGGTCAGCGCCGCCTATCCCGGCATCGAGGTGAATGTGCGCGTGGAGACGAGCAACGTGCTCGCCCGGGAGCTTCTGGCGGCACGGCAGGACTTCATCATCGCCCGCGTGCCCGACGATCTCAATCCGCGGCTCTTCAACGTCACCGAGATCGGCATCGAAAAGGCCTGCCTCATCGTGCGCAAGGGCCATCCGCTGCTCGAAAAACCCGCCGCCAGCCTTGCCGACCTGCCGCACTACGACTGGGTCTTCCAGCCGGCCGGCACACTGCTTCGCCGGCGCATCGAGGAACTGTTCCTCGCTGCCGGCGTGCCGCTGCCCTCCACCGTGGTCAACACTTCGTCCATTCTGCTGACGACCGCCATCGTCTGCGGCTCGAACGCCATCGCCCCCGTCGCCCGCGACATGGCCGTCTTCATCGCCGATGTCGGCGCGCAGGCGGGTGAAATCAGCATCCTCAACACCGATTTCGAGATCGACATCAAGCCGTACAGCCTTATCTCGGTCAAAGGCAGGGCGCTGCCGCCGAGCGCCAAACTGCTCTATGATCTGATCCTGCAACGCAGCCGGATGCTTTCGCCGGATTGAGGAGGTCCTTCATGTTCGGCATGACCGTATTCGAATCCGTGCTGGAGCGGCTGAAGACCGAGGCACGCCACGCGGCTGAGGAAGAGGCGGCCGATGAAGGGCACGATAATGGGGGGCCGGCCGAAGTGCGCGGATTGCCCTCCGGCTTCGCCGGCCTCGGCACGGGCGGCGCCTTCATGTCCGGCTCGCAGGCTGCAGCCGCCTATCTCGATCTCTACGAGGAACCTGCCCCTGTGGAGCCGGAACAACCGGCTGCTGCCGAGCCCCCGCCACCCCCACCGCATCTCCTGCGCATCGCGCCGGAGGAGGTGGCGAGCGACCTTTGTCTCAACGGCAAGGAAAGCGTGGACGAACTGCTCGCCCGCCGGCGTGCCTTTGCCCGGGAAAACCACCCCGACCGCGCGCCGGAAGAGCTGCGCGCCAATGCGACCTTGCGCATGAAGATCGCCAACATGCTGATCGACGAGACCATCCGGCGGATCAATGTCGAAAAAAGCCTCGGCCTGGCGCGCTGAGACGATGCGCCTCCGAGCATTTCCGCTTTTCTACAAATCGCGAAAACGCTCCAATTCCGGTTTCAACGCAATTCCGAACGCAAAACCGCTTCGCACTCTTGCTGGAATTGCGTTAGCCCTTCGGCTCCTGCTCCGGCGGTTTTGCGGCCGGATCGGACGGCTTGAAGAAGAGGATGAGCTGCGCGAAGGCATAGGCCGAGACGACGAGGAAGATGGTGCCCCAGGTCTGCTCGCCATTGTAGAATTCCACCGCCGTCCAGGCAGCACAGATCCCAACCAAAAGCAGCCGCCGCCAGAGCGGACGGTAGAACGGATGGTCGGGATCGATGAACTTCATGAACGTCTCCTCACGCTTCAGCGCCTACATAGGCGGTTTTCCCGTGCGAGGGAACCGGCTTTCAGGCATCAAGCCGATCGAGGAACGCTGCAAGCTCGGCTGGCGCGATATCGACGAGATGGCCCTTTTCCGGATAAGCGCCCGAGCGCACGTCGTCGGCATATTCGCGGAAGGCCGCGATGCGCTCCAGCTGCAGCCGGTCATATTCGGCAGCGAAGTTGCGGTAGACCTTCGCATGGCGCGGATAGTGCCCGCGATTCTGGCCGAGCACATCCTCGGCGAAGAGGTATTGCGCATCGCAGCCCGTGCCCGCCCCCATTGAGAGCATGACGAGCCCTGTCCTCGCGCTGATCGCCGTGGCGATCTCGCCCGGCACCACCTCGATCTCCGCCGCGAAGGCGCCTGCCTCCTCCAGTGCCTTCACCTGCCGGAAGATCTCCAGCGCGCTCTCGGCCGTCTTGCCGACGGCGCGGAAGCCGCCCGTCCAGGTGGCCTTGGAGGGAATGAGCCCGACATGGCCGCAGACCGGGATGCCCTCCTCCCGCAGGCGCCGGACGGTGGAAAGCCCGGCGGCGCAATAGACCGCATCGCCCCCCGCCTTCATCGCCTGGAAGGCGCTGCGCAGATAGTCGTCCGCCGTGACGAGATCGCCGTATTCCAGCCCCGGAAAGGCAAAGACAGTCGGCGCCGCCTCCCGGAAGGCCGGGCCCAGCAACGCTGGCGGCACGGAAACGAGATCGACACCCGCCTTCTCGGCGGCCTCCGCCTCCTCCAGTGTCACGACGCGCAGCATGGTGAGCTGCCGCTTGCCCTTCATCGCCTTGAGGTCGGCAACGGTTGGTCTTCTGATCTTCATCTGTCCTCCGGACCGCCCTTCAGGCGGCAAGCAACGTCTTCAGTTTGGTTTCCGGCGCGGCAAGCGCGACAGGATCGGGATGGCGGCGGGCGGCGATCAGCATTTCCGCAAGGCGGATGTCCCGGGCGACCGCATTGCCCTTGCCGATGCCGCTTGCCGCGATCAGCCGGCCCGCGGCATCCAGATGGAAGAGGATGAAGGCCCCCTCGCCGAGGTCGCGCCGCACGGTCATCGCCGCGTCGTCGGCCAGCCCGGCGATCTGCAGCGTCATGTCGTACTGGTCCGACCAGAACCACGGCACGGCGCTATGCGCCTCGCCGCCGCCGAGCATGTTGGCCGCCGCAAGCTGACCCTGCTCCTGCGCATTGCGCCAGGATTCGAGCCGGACGCGCCGGTCGCCGTAGAGCGGCAGCGGATAGGAGGTGCAGTCGCCGGCTGCAAGGATATCCGGATCGGAGGTGCGCAGCAGGCCGTCGACAGCGATGCCATTGTCCACGGCAAGCCCCGCCATCTCCGCCAGTTCCGTGTTCGGCACCGCGCCGATGCCGACGACCAGCAGGCTGGCCGCAACGACGCGGCCGTCTTCCAGCGTGAGGCGAACCTCGCCCGGCCGCTCTTCGATGCCGGCAACCTTCGCAGCGCACAGCACCTCGACGCCTTCTTCCGCATGGCGGCTTGCGACGATCGCGGCGATCTCCGCCGGCACGCCGCGGCTGAGAATGCGCGGCAGGCCCTCGATGAGGGTCACGCTCGCGCCGAGCTTGCGGGCGCTCGCCGCCAGCTCCAGGCCGATGAAGCCGCCGCCGAGAATGGCGATATGGCTTCCCTCCACCAGATAGGCGCGGATGCGGGCGGCATCGTCATGGCTGCGAAGGGCGGCGATGCGCCCGCCGCAAACCGTGCCCGGCAGGCTGCGCGGGCGCGCACCGGTCGCCAGCAGCAATTTGTCATAGGGGACCGCCGTACCGTCGCCGAGCAGTACCCGCCGGGCGGTCCGGTCGATCTCGATGACCGGACGGCCGCGAAGCACCGCGATACCGGCGGCGGCATAGCGCTCCGCGTCCGCGATAAGCTTCGGGCCGTCGCCGGCGACCAGCGCCTCCTTGGAGAGGGGCGGACGCTCATAGGGCAGATGGTCCTCATTCCCGATCAGGGTGATCGTGCCATCAAAACCCTTTCCCCTCAGCGCAAAGGCTGCGCGCGCGCCGCATTCGCCGGCGCCGACGATGACGAAATCCGCCATGACGAGATCCTCCCGGCAGTTCCGGCGGCCGGAACCGCGAAAACAAAGAAAGCTAGAGCCCGATGAAGACCGTACCGCCCTCGACCTTGACCGGATAGGTCTTGAGGTCGACACAGACCGGGGCGCCCTTTGCCTCGCCGGTCTTGTAATCGAAGCGGCCGTTGTGCTTGGGACATTCGATGATGTGATCCATCACCAGCCCGTCGGCAAGGTGGATCTTCTCGTGGGTGCATAGCCCGTCCGTCGCGTGATAGGTGTCTTCCGGGCTGCGATAGATCGCGAAGGTGCGGCCCGCATGGTCGAAGCGGACGACGTCCTCCTCGTCGATCTCGTCCGCTGCGCAGACTTCTACCCAGGTGTCGCTCATGGTCTCTCCTCCGGTGGCGTGCTGATTATTCGGCGGCCGCGACGGCCGCCTCGCTGTGGAATTCTTCCTTGTAGGGCCGCGCCGTCGCGGGCAGATCACGCTTGAGGAAATAGTCCTCGTTGCGAAGCTGGCGCAGGAAGGCGGGGATCATTTCCCGATAGCCGTGCCACATGGACGGGTTCGGCGCCGGCAAGTCGTGCTTGATCATGGCGTGCAGCCGCGGCAGCGCATGGTAAGGCACCATCGGGAACATGTGGTGCTCCACATGGTAGTTCATGTTCCAGTAGATGAAGCGGCTGACCGGATTCATGTAGACCGTTCGGCTGTTCAGCCGGTGGTCGATGACGTTGTCGGCAAGGCCGCCATGCTGCAGGAGACCTGTCAGCACATGGTGCCAGGCGCCATAAAGCCGCGGCAGGCCGATCAGCATCGCCGGCAGGATGGAGCCGAGCGCGAAACAGAGCGCGATGGTCGCGGCATAGATGGCAAGCCAGATACGGGCGATACGGATCGCCTTCGGCTGCTCGGAGGCGGGAATAAAGCTCTTTTCCGCCGCGCTCATCACGCCCGCCGCGTTGCGCAGCATGTCGATGACGGCATGCCACGCATCGAGCAGGCCGAAGAAATTGAGCACGAGGCGCGCGAGATCCGGCGGGCGCATCACGGCGATCTCGGGATCGCGGCCGACGATGACCGTATCCGTGTGGTGGCGCGTGTGACTCCAGCGCCAGGTCACCGGATTGCGCATGATCATGAAACAGGCGATCTGGTAGACGGCGTCGTTCATCCACATCGTCTTGAAGGCCGTGCCGTGGCCGCATTCGTGCCAGCGGCTGTCGGAGGCCGATCCATAGAGTACGCCATAGACGAGGAAGAACGGCACCGCCCACCAGCTGCCCCACAGCCAGATACCGGCAGCGCCGGTGACCAGCATGGTGCCGAGCCAGATGGCGGTATCGCGGATCGCCGGCCCGTCGCCGCGTTGCATCAGCGCCTTCATCTCCTTGCGGGCGATCTCGGTGTGATACCACTCGGCAGCGGCCAGGCCGTTGGCCACGGCGGCCTCGGCGTCACGGCCAAGAAGGCTGTAGTCCCGCTTCGTCGGCTTCATCCCTCGTATCCTCCCTTGCGGCGTCACCTGCACGCCCCGCCTTGCCTGATGCACAAACGATACCGTCCTTGCCTGCATCCCTCAATCCTGCCATGATAGAATGCGTCAAAACACATCATTCAACATCATCCAGTTATGATGGAAAGATTTCAGGGAGGGGACATGGCATCGCGGCCCACCATTACGGATCTGGCGAAAGCCGCCGGCGTCAGCGTGGCAACGGTCGACCGCGTGCTAAACGGGCGCCACAAGGTGCGCGAGGAAACGGCACGGCGCGTCTACGATGCTGCAAATACGATCGGCTATCACGCGATCGGGCTGATCCGGCAGCGGGTTTTCGAGGACCTGCCACAATACAGGCTGGGCTTCAGCTTCCAGCGCCCGGGCCAGGCCTTCTACCAGAATTTCGCACGCGAGATCGAAATCGCCTGCAATGCCTGCACCACGGCGCGCATCGTGCCGCAGATCGATTTTATCAATGCGCAGACACCGGCGGCGATGACCGAGATGCTGCGGCAGCTATCGGCCCGCAACCAGGCGCTTGCCGTCGTCGCCCCTGATTATCCGGCGACGACCACAATGGTGGAGGACCTGAAGAACCGGGGCATTCCCCTCTTCTGCCTGCTCTCCGACTTCGCCATGGACGTGCGCCAGGGCTATATCGGCCTCAACAACATGAAGGTTGGCCGCACCGCGGCCTGGATGATCGCCCGCGGCGCCCGTCGGCCCGGCAAAGTGGCGATCTTCGTCGGCAGCCATCGCTTCCATGGCCACGAACTGCGCGAGATGGGCTTCCGCTCCTTCTTCCGTGAGAAGGGCGAGGGCTTCGAGGTGCTGGACACGCTCGTCAATCTCGACACCAGCGAGATCACCCACGAGGCGACCGCCAACCTGCTCGCCCAGCACCCGGATCTCGTCGGCCTCTATGTTGCCGGCGGCGGCATGGAAGGCGCGATTTCCGCCATCCGTGAAGAGGGTTTGGGCGGAAAGATCCAGCTCATCGTCAACGAGCTGACGCCCGAATCGAAGGCCGGCCTTGCGGACGACGTCGTCACCATGGCGATCAGCACGCCGTTGCCCACCCTCTGCCGCGAGCTCGTCTCGCTGATGGTAACGGCCATCGAAAAGGGCGATGCCGCCGTACCCGGGCAGACCTTCCTGCCCTTCGACATTTTCCTTCCGGAGAATATCTGACAGAGGAATTGATGGTTTTCCATCATCTTCTCGATGAATTCTGTCAGCGATGAGGGCGTGGCCGGCACCTTCGGCTTTGACGCCCGCCAAGCGCTTCCCGATCCTCATGCGTGCATACGAGGCGGCCCTGTCGGCAGCCTCGAAGACCGGAGGACCCCCATTCCATGCCGCCCCTTGACTTCGCTCTCAACCACATGACAGCGCCCGCGCTGAAACTCGACGCCTTCTTCGCCCTCGCCGTCTCGCTCGGCATGACGAAGGTCGAGATCCGCAACGACCTCAATGGCAACGCCATCCTGGACGGCACCGCGCCGGCCGAGGTGAAAGCGCTCGCCGAGCGTCACGGCGTCACGATCATCTCGATCAACGCACTCCAGCGCTTCAACGAATGGACACACGCCCGCGCCGCCGAGGCCAAGGAGCTGATCGACTACGCGGCAGCGGCAGGTGCCCGCGCGCTCGTGCTCGTGCCGAAGAACGACGGCACCGGGCAGGCCGACGGCGAACGGCAGGCCAACCTCGCCGAAGCGCTCATCGCCCTGAAACCGATGCTGGCTGCGGCCGGAATCATCGGCCTCGTCGAGCCGCTCGGCTTCGAAATCTGCTCGCTGCGCTCCAAGCGCGAGGCGGTCGAAGCGATCAGGGCCATCGGCGGGGAACAGATATTCCGTCTCGTGCACGACACGTTCCATCATCATCTCGCCGGCGAACCGGACCTCTTCGCGGAGCTCACCGGCCTCGTCCACATTTCCGGCGTCGAGGACGCCGACATCACGGTCCCGGCCATGCGCGATGGTCATCGCGTCCTCGTCGGCCCGCAAGACCGGCTTGGAAACATAAGACAGATCAAAGCCTTGCTCGCTGCCGGTTATACCGGACCGCTCTCCTTCGAGCCCTTCTCCCCGGACGTGCACGGTGTCCCCGACCCCAGGGCGGCCGTGGCACAGAGCGTCGGCTTCCTGCGCGAAAACATCTAGACCAGGTGGTGCCGGCGACCTATCCACCGGCCCTTTTCCCCAGGGTCTGCAGGATTCCCGATCCTGAAAATGGAACGGGCTTGACGTCCCGGACAGAAAATGGAATAAACATTCCGCAATACGGAATTCGCGGTTTGTTTATTCTGTTTTGGCCTTTTGCCTCCCGGGAGGAGCAAGGGGCCGGCTGCCCCGCAAGGGCCAGCTGTCCGGACAATCGGGTGGCGCTGCCGGACGCCACGTTGAGGAGGAGAACGACATGAAAAAATTCATTCTGAGCACGGCGCTTGCCGCAATGATGTCCACCGCCGCCCATGCCGAAACGATCGGCGTGACCATGGCGCAGTTCGACGACAACTTCCTGACCGTTCTGCGCAACGGCATGTCCGATTATGCCAAGACGCTCGACGGCGTTGATCTTCAGATCGAAGACGCCCAGAACGACGTTGCAAAGCAGCAGAGCCAGATCCAGAACTTCATCGCGTCAGGCGTCAGCGCCATCATCGTGAACCCCGTCGATACCGACGCGACCGCCGCCATGTCCAAGGCCGCCGCAGAGGCTGGCATTCCGCTCGTCTACGTCAACCGCGAGCCGGTCAACGTCAACGAACTGCCGGAAAAGCAGGCTTTCGTCGCCTCCGACGAAAAGGAATCCGGCACGCTGGAAACCAAGGAAGTCTGCCGCCTGCTCAACGGCAAGGGCAAGGTCGTCGTCATGATGGGCGAACTGTCCAACCAGGCCGCGCGCATGCGCACCCAGGACGTCAAGGACGTCATCGCCACCGACGAGTGCAAGGGCCTCGAAATCGTCGAGGAGCAGACCGCCAACTGGTCGCGCACGCAAGGGTCGGACCTCATGACCAACTGGCTCTCCGCCGGTCTCGAGTTCGACGCGGTCATCTCCAACAATGACGAAATGGCAATCGGTGCCATCCAGGCGCTGAAGGCCGCCGGCCGTTCGATGGACAGCGTCGTCGTCGCCGGTGTCGACGCCACGCAGGACGCCCTCGCCGCCATGGCGGCCGGCGACCTCGACGTGACGGTGTTCCAGGATGCCGCCGGCCAGGGCAAGGGTTCGGTCGATGCCGCGCTGAAACTGGCAAAGGGCGAGAAGGTGGAAACCAAGGTCTACATTCCCTTCCAGCTCGTGACCCCGGCCAACATCGCCGACTACCAGGCGAAGAACTAACCGGCTCCGCCGGTCGCTGAAAACCTTCAGACTGCTCTGGACGCGCGCACGCAAGCGTGCGCGCGTCCGACCCGTTTCTGGTTGCTCCGGGAGGGAGGGGACGATGGTCAGTCCGACCACCATGGCCGCGGTTCGTGCAAGCGGCGCCATTCCGAATGCTGAATATCTCCTGTCTGCGGAAGGTGTCCGCAAGGAATTTCCGGGCGTCGTTGCGCTCGACGATGTTGAGTTCAAGCTGAAGCGCGGCACCGTGCACGCCCTGATGGGCGAGAACGGCGCCGGCAAATCCACACTGATGAAGATCCTTGCCGGCATCTATACGCCCGACCAGGGTGAAGTACTGCTCAAGGGCCAGAAGATCCGCCTGCAATCGCCGCTCGATGCGCTGGAAAACGGCATCGCCATGATCCACCAGGAGCTCAACCTGATGCCGTTCATGACGGTGGCGGAGAACATCTGGATCCGCCGCGAGCCGAAGAACCGCTTCGGCTTCGTCGACCACGGCGAGATGAACCGCAAGACCGCCGCCCTCTTCAAGCGCCTCAACATCGCGATGGACCCGGAAGTGCAGGTGCGCGACCTCTCCGTCGCCAACCGCCAGATGGTCGAGATCGCAAAAGCCGTGTCCTATGAGAGCGACGTGCTCATCATGGACGAGCCGACCTCGGCACTGACCGAGCGCGAGGTAGAGCACCTCTTCACCATCATCCGGGACCTCCGCTCGCAAGGCATCGGCATCGTCTACATCACCCACAAGATGAACGAGCTGTTCGAGATCGCCGACGAGTTCTCGGTGTTCCGCGACGGCAAGTACATCGGCACGCACGCCTCCTCGGACGTGACGCGCGACGACATCATCCGCATGATGGTTGGCCGCGAGATCACCCAGATGTTCCCGAAGGAGGAGGTGCCGATCGGCGACATTGTCCTCTCGGTCAAGAACCTCACCCTCAAGGGCGTGTTCCACGACGTCTCCTTCGATGTGCGCGCCGGTGAAATCCTCGGCCTTGCCGGCCTCGTCGGCTCGGGCCGCTCGAACGTCGCCGAAACGATCTTCGGGGTGACGCCGGCGACCTCGGGCACGATCTCGATCAACGGCAAGCAGGTGAACATCGACAGCCCGAACACGGCGATCAAGCACCGCATGGCGTTCCTGACAGAAGACCGCAAGGACACCGGCTGTCTGCTGATCCTCGATATCCTCGAAAACATGCAGATCGCCGTGCTTCAGGACAAGTTCGTCAAGAACGGTTTTGTCGCCGAGGGCGAACTGACCAAGGTCTGCGAGGAGATGAGCCGGAAGCTGCGCGTCAAGACGCCGAACCTGTCCGAGCGCATCGAGAACCTCTCGGGCGGCAACCAGCAGAAGGTGCTGATCGGCCGCTGGCTGCTCACCAATCCGCGCATCTTGATCCTCGACGAGCCGACGCGCGGCATCGATGTCGGCGCCAAGGCGGAAATCCACCGCTTCGTGACGGAGCTCGCCCGCGACGGCGTCGCCGTCATCATGATCTCGTCGGAAATGCCCGAGGTCCTCGGCATGAGCGACCGCGTCATGGTCATGCACGAGGGGCGGGTCACCGGCATTCTCGACCGGGCGGAAGCGACGCAGGTCAAGGTCATGGAACTGGCTGCCCAGTAAATTTTACGGCGGCCGTGGCGCCGCAAGGGAGGTAATCATGAGCACGAATTCCGCCGCGCAGGCTCAAGGCTCCGCGCAGAAATCTGCCCGCCGGCTCCCGCCGGAACTCAACATCTTTCTCGTCCTCATCGGCATCGCGCTGGTCTACGAAATCCTCGGCTGGATCTTCGTCGGTCAGAGCTTCCTGATGAACCCGCAGCGCCTGACGATCATCATCCTGCAGGTCTCCGTCATCGGCATCATCGCCGTTGGCGTCACACAGGTCATCATCACGGGGGGCATCGATCTCTCCTCCGGCTCGGTGGTCGGGATGACGGCGATGTTCACCGCCTCGCTGGCACAGGCCTCGACCTGGCCGCGCGCGCTCTATCCCTCGCTGACCGACCTGCCGGTCATCGTGCCGGTCGCGCTCGGCATCGGCGTCGGCCTGCTCGCCGGCTTCATCAACGGCCAACTCATCGCCAAGACGAAAATCCCGCCCTTCATCGCCACGCTCGGCATGATGGTGTCCGCCCGCGGCATCTCCAAGTGGTACACCAAGGGCCAGCCGGTTTCGGGCCTCACCGAACAGTTCAACTTCATCGGCACCGGCATCTGGCCCGTCGTGATCTTCCTCGTCGTCGCGGTCATCTTCCACATCGCGCTGCGCTATACCCGCTACGGCAAGTTCACCTATGCGATCGGCGCGAATGTGCAGGCCGCCCGCGTCTCCGGCATCAACGTCGAATCCCACCTGGTGAAGGTCTATGCCATCGCCGGCGCACTCGCAGGCCTTGCCGGCGTCGTCACCGCGGCACGTGCCCAGACAGCCCAGGCCGGCATGGGCGTGATGTACGAACTCGACGCCATCGCCGCGACCGTCATCGGCGGCACCTCTCTTGCCGGCGGCGTGGGGCGCATCACCGGCACGGTCATCGGCACCGTCATCCTCGGCGTCATGACTTCGGGCTTTACCTTCCTGCGCGTCGATGCTTTCTACCAGGAGATCGTCAAGGGCGTGATCATCGTCGCCGCTGTCGTCGTCGACGTCTACCGGCAGAAGAAGCGCAAGACATAGTTCCTATTCCGCGGGTTTTCCGCGGCGCCGTTGCGGGGCGAGCGCATCGCCCCGCCCCTCCCGCCGGCAAGGCCGGTACACCAGAGAGAATGAAGATGACTGTGAGATTTGGTCTTCTCGGCGCAGGCCGCATCGGCAAGGTCCACGCCAAGGCCGTAACCGGCAATCCGGATGCCGTGCTCGTCGCCGTTGCCGATGCCTTCCCCGCCGCCGCCGACGCGATCGCCAAGCAGTATGGCTGCGAAGTCCGCACCATCGAGGCGATCGAGGCCGCCAAGGATATCGACGCCGTCGTGATCTGCACCCCGACCGACACCCATGCCGACCTCATCGAGCGTTTTTCACGCGCGGGGAAAGCCATCTTCTGCGAGAAGCCGATCGATCTCGACGTCGAGCGCGTCAAGGCCTGCATGAAGGTGGTCGACGAGACCAAGGGCAAGTTGATGGTCGGTTTCAACCGCCGCTTCGACCCCCATTTCATGGCCGTGCGCAAGGCGATCGATGACGGCCGCATCGGCGATGTCGAGATGGTCACCATCACCTCGCGCGACCCCGGCGCCCCGCCGGTCGACTACATCAAGCGCTCCGGCGGTATCTTCCGCGACATGACGATCCACGACTTCGACATGGCCCGCTTCCTGCTCGGCGAAGAGGTCGTCTCGGTCTCGGCCACCGCCGCCGTGCTGGTCGATCCCGACATCGGCAAGGCCGGCGACTACGACAGCGTTTCGGTCATCCTGCAGACGAAATCCGGTAAGCAGGCCGTCATCTCCAACTCGCGCCGCGCCACCTACGGCTATGACCAGCGCATCGAGGTGCACGGCTCGAAGGGCATGGTGTCAGCCGAAAACCAGCGTCCGGTCTCCATCGAGATCGCCAACGGCGACGGCTACACCCGCCCGCCGCTGCACGATTTCTTCATGACCCGCTACACCGAAGCCTATGCCAACGAGATCGCGAGCTTCATCGCCGCCATCGAGAAGGGCGCGACCATCTCGCCCTCCGGCGCCGATGGCCTCGCAGCCCTCGCACTGGCCGATGCAGCCGTGAAGTCGGTCGAGGAAAAGCGCCAGATCTCCGTCGCCTGACGGGCACCGCCTCCCAAGGCAACTGGCCGGGCGATTTTTCGCCCGGTCTTTTTGTTGGGCCTCCGCCCCACCCTTCTCCGTCAGTCTCCAACCGTCCGCGCCACGATGACATCATGGTCCATCTCCGCCAGCGCGCGGTCGAGATGGCCTTCCAGCACCAGCGTGGCCTCCTCCGGCACGACGGAGATCGGCGGGGCGCCGAAAAGACGGACCTGCTGCGATTGTGCAAGCCCCTCTTCGAGCCCCCGCTGGAGGAGATCGAAATAGCGGGTGCCGGGACCGGTGATGGCGATCGGCATGTTCTCGTAGAGGCTGACGACACGCGAAAGCCCCTGCCCCAGCGCAAGGCCCGCCTGGCGGAAGGCATATTCCGACATGCGGTGGCCCTGCCGGGCGCGCAGCGCGATCTTGTCCATCTCGGCCAGCGGCACGAATTTCGCCGGGATCGTATCCGGCGGCACTTCGAAGGCGGTGCGCAGGATGCCGTAGAAGCCCGCGGACGCCTCGATGCAGCCCTGCGCACCGCAGCGACACAGTTTTCCATCCGACGAGTTCAGCATGTGCCCGAAATTCGGCGCCGTCACCGAGAGTTCCCCCGACCGGTCGAACCGCGCGATGCCGAGGCCGATGCTGTGGCCGAGCGAGAGCGCGGCAACCGCCTGCAGATCCCGCGCGCCTGCCTTCTCCATGCGCAGCGCCATGGCATGAGCGACGAGCAGCGTCTCGTTGCTGAGGAGGATCTTCGCCCGCCAGGGCGGCTGCAACAGCGCCGCAAAATCCACCTGCTGCGCGCCGAAGACCGGCGACCAGACGAGCCGTGCCGTCTGGGGATCGACGAGGCCCTTGCTGCTGATCGACACGACCAGCACCTGTCCACGGTCGATCCGGGACCGGTCCGCCAGCTTGTCGAGCGCGGCCACGAAGGCTTCGGTAAAGGGCCGCGTCGCGGTATCGGCATGGTTGCGTGGCTCCTCGAACCGGTCGAGCAGTGTGCCGCCATAGTCGGCGAGTGAATATTGCACCATGTCGGAAGAGATGCGCACGGTCGCAAGGTAGCCGGCATCGCGCCGCTGGCCGAAGATGACGCGCGGCCGCCCGCGCGAGGCCGACGCCAGCTGTTCGCGCCGTTCCAGCACCTCGGCCTTTTCCAGCTCCGCCGTGATCACCGATACGGTCGCCGAAGCGAGGCCCGTATGATGGGAAATATCGGTATGGGCAAGCGGACCATGCCGGCGCAGCGAGGCGAGCACCAAGGCACTGTTCTGCTGACGCACAAGCTCCGTGCTCGACTTGGTCAGCATCGTCGGTTTCCGCTCGCTTTCACAGGATGCAACACATGCCCCTCCCAAAGCATCTGTCACGCCGTCGTTCAAGGCCTTTCAAGCCGTGTTGACAGCCTTCGAAACTTCTGACATTTATTTTCTCGACTGTCGAGAAAAAAGTCCCGAGGCCATCGGGAGGGGTATCGAGACAGTAGATCGTGGCCGGTCGTTGATTGGGCGGGAGGTTCGCCCAGGCGGTCGGTGTTCACTTGGGAGGATATTATGAAGTTCGTTCTGAAGCTGATGGCAGGGGCTGCCATCATCGTTTCCCTGCATTCCGTAGCGCACGCCAAGGACCTCGTGGTCGGCGTTTCCTGGTCGAACTTCCAGGAAGAGCGCTGGAAAACCGACGAAGCCGCCATCAAGGCAGCGCTCGAAGCCTCCGGCGACAAATACATTTCAGCTGACGCCCAGTCGTCCGCCGCAAAGCAGCTGACGGACGTCGAATCGCTGATCGCCCAGGGCGCCAACGCCATCATCGTTCTCGCCCAGGACTCTGAAGCGATCGGCCCGGCCATCGAAAAGGCTGCCGCGGAAGGCATCCCGGTCGTCGGCTACGACCGCCTGATCGAAAACCCGGCCGCCTTCTACATCACCTTCGACAACAAGGAAGTCGGCCGCATGCAGGCCCGCGAAGTGTTCAAGGTGAAGCCGGAAGGCAACTACGTCTTCATCAAGGGCTCCTCGTCCGACCCGAACGCCGACTTCCTCTTCGCTGGCCAGCAGGAAGTGCTGAAGGAAGCGATCGACGCCGGCAAGATCAAGACCGTCGGCGAAGCCTATACCGATGGCTGGAAGCCGGAAAATGCCCAGAAGAACATGGAGCAGTTCCTGACGGCGAACGACAACAAGGTCGACGCGGTCGTCGCCTCGAACGACGGCACGGCCGGCGGTGCGATCGCGGCACTGGCCGCCCAGGGCCTTGCCGGCTCCGTCCCGGTCTCCGGCCAGGATGCCGACCACGCTGCGCTGAACCGCGTCGCGCTCGGCACACAGACCGTTTCCGTCTGGAAGGACTCGCGTGAACTCGGCAAGCGCGCGGCGGAAATCGCTGCCTCGCTCGCCAGCGGCAAGACCATGGACGAGATCGAAGGCGTCACCACCTTCAACGGCGGCCCGAAGGGCGTCGAAATGAAGTCGGTCTTCCTCGCCCCGCTGCCGATCACCAAGGACAACCTGAACGTCGTCATCGACGCCGGCTGGATCCCGAAGGAAACCGCGTGCCAGGGCGTCGCCGCCGGCTCGGTCGCAGCCTGCAACTGACAGGCAATGATCCGGTACTGACCTGACCATCCCAGGCGCCGCAGCGGCTTCCGTTGCGGCGCTTGCGCAAGATGGACAGCGGGCAGAGGATGAGGCGGCGAAAATCCTCGAAGCGGAATGAGGGAGGTGGGAAACGGGTTTCCGTCCGTGCCGCCGGAACCTCGGACCACGCCCGAACGACACGTTCAACAAAAGTGGGGGGACGGCAAAGCCATGGCCGACATCACGAATACCACGCATGCCAATCGCGCGCGATCGGCGGGCGAGAACCCGGTCAAGCGCTTCTTCCGCGCGACCGAGATCGACACGCGCCTGCTCGGCATGGTCGGCGCCATGCTGATCATCTGGATCGGCTTCAACATCCTGTCCGGCGGCCTGTTCCTGACGCCGCGCAACCTGTGGAACCTTTCGGTCCAGACCGCCTCCGTCGCCGTGATGGCGACCGGCATGGTGCTCGTCATCGTCACGCGCAACATCGACCTCTCCGTCGGTTCGATCCTCGGATTCGTCGGCATGATCATGGGCGTGCTGCAGGCGGAACTGCTGCCGCAACTGCTCGGCTTCAACCATCCCGCCACCTGGATCATCACCCTCCTCGCCGGCCTCCTGCTCGGCGCGGGCATCGGCGCGCTGCACGGCGCCATCATCGCCTTCCTCAACGTGCCCTCCTTCATCGTCACGCTCGGCGGCTTGCTCGTCTGGCGCGGTGCCACCTGGTTCGTGACGAGCGGCCGCACCGTCGCCCCAATGGACGCGACCTTCCGCCTGATGGGCGGCGGTACGGAAGGCTCGATCGGCGCCACCGCCAGCTGGATCGTCGGCATCCTCGCCTGCATCGCCATCGTCGCCACTATCATCAATTCCCGCAAGCAGCGCCAGCGCTTCGGTTTCCCGCAGCGCCCGATGTGGGCCGAGTACTTCCTCACCGCCGTCGGCTGCGCCCTGGTGCTCGGCGCCGTCGCTGTCGTCAACAGCTATCCCTGGCCGGTCGCCATCGCTCGCAAATATGCCGACGCCAACGGCATCGCCTGGCCGGAAGGCGGCCTGTTCATCCCGCACGGCATCGCCGTACCGGTGCTGATCGCCATCCTCGTCGGCATCGTCATGACCTTCATCTCGACGCGCCTGCGCTTCGGCCGCTACGTCTTCGCGATCGGCGGCAACCAGGAAGCCGCCGAGCTTGCCGGCATCAAGACGCGCTGGGTAACGGTGAAGATCTTCGCACTGATGGGCATGCTCTGCGCCATCGCCGCCGCCATCTCCACCGCCCGCCTCAATGCCGCAACCAACGCGCAGGGCGAGCTCGACGAACTCTACACCATCGCCGCAGCCGTTATCGGCGGCACCTCGCTTGCCGGCGGCATGGGCACAATCGCAGGCGCCATGCTCGGCGCCCTCGTCATGCAATCGCTGCAGTCGGGCATGGTGCTGGTCGGCATCGACACCCCGTTCCAGCGCATCGTGGTCGGCATGGTTCTTGTCGTCGCCGTCTGGCTCGACACGGTCTACCGCGCCCGCGCCAAGTAAGAGGAGCCCATCCAATGACGGACACAAGTACGCCCCTCGTGGAGCTGAAGAACATCTCCATCTCCTTCGGCGGCATCCATGCCGTCGACAACGCCTCGGTCGATCTCTTTCCCGGCGAGGTCGTCGCCCTGCTCGGCCACAACGGTGCCGGCAAGTCGACGCTGATCAAGATCCTCTCCGGCGCCTACAGGCGCGACGCGGGCGAGATCCTGATCAACGGCGAGCCCGCCGACATCAACAACCCGCGCGACGCCAAGAAATACGGTATCGAGACGATCTACCAGACGCTCGCCGTCGCCGACAATGTCGACGCCGCCGCCAACCTCTATCTCGGCCGCGAACTGAGGACCCCCTGGGGCACCCTCGACGACGTTGCGATGGAGGCGAAGACCCGCGAAGTGATGGGCCGCCTCAACCCCAACTTCCAGCGCTTCAAGGAACCGGTGAAGGCCCTTTCCGGCGGCCAGCGCCAGTCGGTGGCGATCGCCCGCGCTATCCTGTTCAACGCCCGCATCCTGATCATGGACGAGCCCACCGCAGCGCTCGGGCCCCAGGAGACGGCCCAGGTCGGCGAACTGATCAAGCAGCTGAAGAAGGAAGGCATCGGCATCTTCCTGATCAGCCACGACATCCACGACGTCTTCGACCTCGCGGATCGTGTCTCGGTGATGAAGAACGGCCAGGTCGTCGGCCATGCGCGCACCGAGGATGTCACCAAGGACGAGGTGCTCGGCATGATCATCCTCGGCAAGGTCCCGGAAAAGGCCATCCCCGGCCCCGGCGCCATGCAGACCACCTGACCGCCCCCATCGGAAGCCGCCGGCCACCCGGCGGCCTTCCACCCAGACCATGCCGGAGCGCGCGATCTGCGGAACAGATTGCCCTTTCTGCATTTTCCCGATTGAAGCCCGCCCCCAGCTAGGCTAAGAACCCTCTCATCGGACAGGCGAGTCATCGCCAAGGCAGGCACCCGTAGCTCAGCTGGATAGAGTGTTGGATTCCGATTCCAAAGGTCACAGGTTCGAATCCTGTCGGGTGCGCCAAATTCCGCCGATTGCCCTCTATACTACGCTACAGCCGCGCAACGTACTCCTTTGCATCGGGCAATGGGCAGCCTATGTGCAGAAAAGCGTAGAAGCAGCGGCGTTTGGCGGTAGCGAAGTTCGAATCATCCCCGGCCAACTAGGACATTCGTCCTACGAAGGCCTCGCGTTTGCAGCTTTGTATGACGGCTATGTGCCTGCATATCGGTAGTTGAGCAATCGTCCGCTAAGCCCGAAGAAGCCATTCGGCTGACGCAGCTACCGCCCATGATGGTATCGCTCCGCTATTTGAAGGCGCTTAACTTAGCTCAACCGCTATTTGAACCAAGAGCCAATTGTTCAAGTAACACTGCGCTCTCATAATTGGCCATGTCCGAATCAGCTTCTAACCTTCGGCTAGACCGCTTCGTCGAGGCCCCTATGGCGGGCGAAATCGTGCGCGCCTTCGTGCCACCTCCATTCCCACCTGAACCGTCGATCGACGTGCTGGCCCTGCTGGAAAGGCTGAGCCTAGCCGATCGGGCCTTGGGGCGTCTGGACGGCATCACCATGCTGCTGCCGCGCCAAGAGCTGTTCCTCTAAATTTATGTGGGGAAGGAAGCCGTGCTCTCGTGCCAGATTGAGGGCACCCAATCAACCCTCTCGGACCTGCTCCACTTCGAAACCGACAAACCCGGGGCGGTTCACTTCGCCTTCGGCCCGCCAACATTCATTCCTGCGGAACGAGCTCTCCGCTGACGATCGGTATGCGATCGGCGAGTTCTTCCATGAGAAGACGAACCGCCCGCGGGCGATAGCGCCGATTGGGGCTGACCAGATAGATGTCGAACGCGGGGATGTCCCAATCCGGCAGCACACGGACAAGTTCGCCGCTGGCGAGATGGCGTGCACACTGAATCTCGGCAAGATGGGCAATTCCAAGCCCTGCCTGCACCGGCACCAGCAATTCGTCCGAGGGAGCGAGAAGCAACCGCCGGCGGATGGTGATTGTTCTCGTCCGGCTGCCTGACCGCAATTCCAGCGTCGCCGCGTTGCGCGACTGGGTCAGAAAGTCGTGATTCTCCAGATCGTCGGGCTGCGTCGGTAGCCCGCATGTCTTCGCATAGCCCGCACTGGCGCACAGGACACGCCGCGCGGTCGCAACTTTGCGTGCCGAAAGATCGGAATCCGCCAACACGCCTATCCGTACCGCGATATCGATCGCATTCGCCACCAGGTCGACGCGCCGGTCCGTCATTTCCATTTCGACATCCACGCGCGGATATCGGCACATGAAATCCAGCACGATCGGCAGCACGACGAGATGTCCGAATGCGCCCGAAGCGGACAGCCGGACCACGCCCGCCGGTTCGCCTTCACGGCCGATCAACTCGCTCGAAAACGTTTCCAGATGCCGGATCAGCGGCTGCGCCTCTTCGAACAGCTTCCTGCCAGCATCGGTGAGACCCGAGACCGCCGCGTTGCGCTGGGTGAGGGTTATCCCCATCGCCTCCTCCAGCCGCGCCAAGCGGCGCGAGAGCGTCGATTTCGCCACGTCGTATTCACGCGAGGCACGCGACAGGCTGCCAGCGCCGGCAATCAAAGCGAACCAATAGAGGTCATCCAGTGAATAAGGCAGGGTGTTCATAATTCGGAACAGATATATCCATTTTTGGTAATATTGAAAGCAAATACTGAACGCTTAGATTTTCTCCATTAGCGGGCGCAACGATGCCCCGCTGCCATTGGAGCGAACCATCATGACAGAGATCAAATCCATCCATTTCCTCACTTTCCCGCAGGTCAGCGAACAGGACCTGCTGGCGGCCTGGGAACTCGTACGATCATTGGCCTGGAGCTTCGGGCATCAGGGTCGCCAGCTCGAGGTGACGATGGGCGGTTTCGCGCCTGGTCCAGTGGCGACGCATATGGGCACGGAAATCAAGACCGACCGCGTGCTCACACCCGCCGACCGGTTCGACGTGCTCTACGTGCCGGGCGGCATCGGCGGCGGACAGGCATCGAAGAATCCCGCCATCCTGGAGCTGATCCGCCAGCATCACGCCGAGGGCCGCTGGGTGGCGGCCAATTGCTCGGGCGTCGGCGTCCTCTTCCGCTCCGGCATCCTGGACGGCAAGACGATAACCGGTCCGGTCGCGCTCGCACGGCGGTTGCCGAAGCTCGGCGCGCGTCTGCTTTCGCCTCGCCTCGCCTGGCATACGGATACCGAGAACAAGATCTTCACCTCCGGCGGCGCCGGCACCGTTCATCCGAGCACCATCGCGCTGGTCGCACAGCTCTTCGACCAGGACGTCGCCAAGGGACTTGCTGCGAATTGGGACTCGCTTGCGCTGCATGGCGATATCCTGCTGCAAGCTGACGGCCCCGTCATGGGGCTTCATCCAGACCTAGCGAAGTCGGCGCAAGACAGCTTCGAAATGGTCTTCCTGCCTGACTGACCGTCAGCTGATGATCGCTGCCGCCGCACGGCGGCAGCGAACCCGTTGCATTCCTACCAGCGACCCTTCAAGCAACAGCGAGGCACAATGGCCAAGATATCATGCGACACCGGAACCGGAATTTGCGCCGCGCCGGCCTTGGACGATGCGACCAGCGTCGACGACACGGCCAAGACCGAGAGCGCGCTCGTCTATGTCGGTGATCCGATGTGTTCCTGGTGCTGGGGCATCGCGCCGGCGCTTCGGCGCATCCAGGACCATTGCAAGCAACGCGGCCTGGGCTTTTCCATCGTGCTGGGCGGTCTGCGGCCCGGCGGCGGCGATGCATGGGATGCCAGATTTAAGGCCTTTCTGCGCCATCACTGGACAGAAATCGGTGCGGCGAGCGGACAACCCTTTTCCTTCGGCATTCTCGATCTCGATCACTTCACTTACGATACCGAGCCGGCATGTCGCGCCGTTGTGACGGTACGGCACATGCTGGGCTCCTCGGCTCATTCGCGCCAACTCTACGATGTGTTCGCCGCGATCCAGCACAAGTTCTACGTCGATGGAGCCGATCCGACCCGACTCGGCTTTTACGAGGACATCGTGGAGGCCGCGGAGATCGATTTTTCCCGCTTCAGCGAACTATTTGCCAGCGATGAAGCGCGTGAATGGACGAGGGGCGACTTCGCGAAGAGCCGCGACTGGGGCGTGCGGGGCTTCCCAACCATGCTCCTTAAGACCGCTGATCACCTTGTTCCGATCGCGACCGGCTTCATTGGGGCGGAAGACTTGATCGACAAAGTTGACACCACCACCCGGACGTTTGGCCTATCGGGCGAAACGCGGAGTGCATAGCCTTCCACCTTGACCACCACAGATACGGCCTCGGCCATCGCACCGAGGCCAGATTGCCGGGCCATCGCCTCTGGAATGCTGTTTTAGAGACCCTATGATGGTCACTTGCCCTGCGTGCTGGGGTTTCTGGATGTTGCGCATTGGAAAATGTGCAACGGAAGGAAGAGACTATGGCGATCTTGACGAAATACATCGGCCTCGATGTCCACCGGGACACGATATCGATTGCCGTCGCCGATGACGGTGGCGACCGGGAGGTGCGGTTCTTCGGAACCGTGGCCAATGACTGCACCTTGCTAGACAAAGCGCTAGCGAGCATCGGCAAGGACGGCGCGCCGCTGAAAGTCTGCGATGAGGCCGGCCCATGCGGGTTCGTGATCTATCGTTTTCTGAAAAGCCTCGGGATCGACTGCGTCGTGATCTCGCCATCCTCGATGCCGCGTCGGCCGAATGATCGTGTAAAACCGAACGCCGCGATGCGCAGACGCCGGACCGGCTGTTGCGCGCCGGTGAACTCACCGCCGTCTGGGTGCCGGACAAGGCGCATGAGGCGATCCGCGATGTGGTGCGGGCACGCCGGCAGGCAAAGCAGGATCTGGTTTCGGCGAAGAACACGCTGAAGAGCTTCCTGCTGCGGCACGACCGCTTGTATCCGGGAAAGGCCATATGGGGCCGAATGCACTGGCGCTGGCTCTCGGACCAGCGCTTTGCTTTTGCCCACGAGCAGTTCGCCTATGAGGAACACAAGCGCCGCATCCACGAACTGGAGGAGCGCTGCGCGCGGCTGGAGCAGATTCTTGAGGAGGCGGCCCTGGATTGGCCACTGGCCCCGGTTGTGACCGCGCTCCAGGCGCTGCGCGGCATCAAGTTCATCGCGGCCGTCACACGCGTCGCGGAGATCGGCGATCTGCATCGGTTCGACAGCCCGAAAAAGCTGATGGCCTGGCTGGGCCTAGTGCCGGCCGAGCATTCGAGCGAAACGCGGACCAGACGCGGCGAACTCACCCGTACCGGCAACGTCGCCGCCCGCGACGTGCTGATCGAATCCGCGTGGCAATACCGCTATCCCGCACGGGAGGGGCGAGTGCTGCGGGAAAGCAATGCCGGACTGCCCAATCACGTCCGGGCCGTCGCCTGGGAGGCACAGACCCGCTTGTGCGCGAAGTTCCGCCGTCTGGCCGGAACCGGCAAGCACGCGGCAAAGATCGTGGTGGCGGTCGCGCGCGAGTTGGCGGGCTTCATCTGGGACATTGCCTGCCATACGCCCGTGCCGGCCTCAAGGCTGGCCTGACGCTCGCTGTGGTTAGCCACTCACGGACGAACGGAAAGGAGAAGATCGGATCGTTGAAATTCCGACCTGGCTGGCGTGCTGCGCGCCCTGATTGACGTTGACAATCCTCGATATAGCCCTGGGGCAGTGTCTTACGACGCCCGATTTAGAGCCGGAGGAAGGTCCACGATGGAAAAGGGTCGTACGGTAGTCAATCCGCCGATGAGAGTTTGATCAATCGTCGCCACAAACAGACGCGCACAGCACACCCGCCAGGTCGTTTACTCCCCACCTTGCATCGGACTTTGTGCCGGTGTCACAATAGCCATGCGCTCATCCAGACGTGCCCATCATGAGAGGGCTATGGAGTAGATAAAGTTATCTTCTTCACCCGGTGCGGTGCGCCAAATTCCGCCGATTGCCCTCTACAATACGCTATGGTCGCCAAACATCCGCCTTTGCGTATGGCACTGAGGTCACCTAGGCAGAAAAGCGCTCAAACGGCGGTATTCGGCGGCAAGAAGTTCGTATCGTCTGCGGTCGATCGCGATCCCGATAGAAACGTGTCGTAATTAGATTTGCATGGCCGCAATGCGCCTCCAGTTCGGCCATCGGCTCATTCGTCAAGCCTACCCAAAGCAGCTATTCGATTTGGGTTGGAAAAAATGGCGATCCTAGGGTGCGGAGCAGTCGGAAAGCTTTCCAGGCCGCCTCTACTCGGGCCTTCTTGATGTTCTCAGGCGCAATACTTAGAGTTGCTGTTTGCTGGCGCACAACAAGAACTCACTGCGGTCGCCTGCTCCGCCAACCATCGATCGCGCGGTTTGCAGCTCGACGGCCGGGCGGCGAGCACCACCTCGAACCGACCTCCGACCAGACGCGGGGAGGATGCACAATAGAGGGCCATCGGCCGGCTCCCGTCGCTGACCTCGAAGGTGAGTTTGGCGGCCGGGTCAAGCCGAACGTGGTCCGAAACCTTGCGAATAATCGCGGAGAACCTGCCCGCCGGCATGTGGCTCTTGCCGTCCTCGTCGATATCCCAGAGTTGGACGAAGATCTCTGACCAGGCTTCCGGATTGGCGCCGCAGTCGAGTGCCGAGAAGGCGCCCGCCTTGACCTCGGTGACGTGATAGCCCGCCTTCACCGGCTGCTCTTCGTAGAGAAACACCAGCGGCGCCTCTGGCGCGGCCGCCAGCTCATCAAGAAGCTGGCCAAGCGTAATGTCGGACGAAACGGCCTTGTCGATCGCGTTCATGTGCGCTACTCCTATCATTCAATAATTCAAGGATTATTGAAATATGGATGAGCGTCAAGCCCTCACGTCATTCGCGGCCCTGTCGCAGGAAACCCGTCTCGCCGTTGTCCGAACGCTGGTCGTCGCTGGCGCGGACGGACTTGCCGCCGGCCTGATCGCCGAGCGCATGGGCGTGTCGCCGTCGAATGTGTCCTTCCATCTGAAAGAACTGGAACGGTCGGGCCTTGTCACGCAGCAGCGCCAATCCCGCTCGATCGTCTATAGCGCCAGCTACGATGCGCTGGCCGATCTCGTGAAATTCCTGATGGAGGACTGCTGTGCCGGTCATCCCATCATCCGCGAGGGTGTCGAGCGGTCCGATGGCTGCTGCAAGACGGGCGCTGCCCTGAACGAGGACGACGCCGTTGCGTAACGCGAATGTTCCTGTCGGCTTCGTCGCCGCGCTCGGCCTGACCCAGATCATCGGCTACGGCACCCTCTATTACAGCTTCAGCATTCTGGCGCCCGGCATGGCCGCGGATCTCGGCATCACGGTCCCGCAGGTCTTTGCCGTCTTCTCGGCCTCGCTGTTCGTTGGCGGCCTGTCAGCACCGTATATCGGCCGGCAGATGGATCGCATTGGCGCGGCATCGGTAATGGCGATCGGCTCGGCGTTGTCCGCACTGACCTTGATCCTGTGCGCCTGGTCGCCATCTGTGGCGATCTTTGCACTGGCCATCGTCCTGTTGGAGATATCGTCCGGCATGGTCCAGTACCAGGCGGCCTTCGCGGCGCTGGTGGAAGCCGATCCCCGGTCTGCATCGCGGAGCATCACCTATCTCACGCTGATTGCGGGATTTGCCTCCACGATTTTTTGGCCGATTGCCACGGCACTGCTCGGCTATCTGTCCTGGCGGGAAATCTACCTTGTCTATGCCGGGCTGAATCTCCTCGTTTGCATGCCGTTCCACGTCTGGATCATGCGGAAGGGAAAGGTGGCCGCGACCGGCGGGCAAAGACCCATACGCGAACCTGTCATCGGGGCCATTCCTCGCGAGCGCCGCCGCGGCGCTGTCCTTGCCGTCTCGGCAGCATTCGCGCTGCTCGGCTTCACGCTTGGAGCCATGCTCGCCCATATGGTCCCGATGCTCGGTGCGCTTGGATTCGGAAGCGCCGCCGTCGTCATCGGCTCGCTGTTCGGCCCGGCGCAGGTTCTCAGCCGCCTGATCAACATGATCTTCGGCACACGCCTCGCACCGCCGGGCCTTGCGGTTCTCTCCGCAGCCTTCATGGTGCTGAGCGTTGTCATTCTGGCGCTATCCGGCAACTGGCTCCCCGGTGCGGTTGCCTTCTCGATTTGCCTCGGCCTCGGATCGGGTATCAACAGCATCGCCCAGGGCAGCTTACCGCTCTACCTGTTCGGCTCGGACGGATACGGTGCGCTCACCGGCAAGATGGCCGCATCACGACTAGCCGCCGGCGCGGCTGCGCCGTTTGCCTTCGCGGCGACGATGGAGCAGTTCGGCATAGGCACGTCGCTCGTCTTGAGCGCCGCGCTCGGCTCGATCGGCGTTGCGGCGTTTGTCGCGGTGGCGATGGCGACGAAGCGGAGCCTCGTCGCCTCGCCGAGCCCGTCAAATTGACCGCAACCAACGGGTATCGTCGATGCCTGGGCGCTTCACGGCTTTTGTCGAGCAATCCTCCTCTTGTCGACCTCAGATGCTTGTTTCCGAGTCAGTCCGATATCATCAAGTTGGTGTTCGTCGAGCATCGACAGTGGTTGGGATCGTTGCGAGGTACCCATGCTTTGGACTGACTCGATAGGAAGTTCGTCCGCGTCCCGCCGCAGAACCGCCATCGCCACGCCGATGATCAGCGCGGCTCCCAACCATTGCAGGGTGGTGAGACGCTCGCCCAGGAAGAGGAACGACCCGATGACCCCGAACACTGGAATGAGGTTGAAGAAGCTACCAGCAACGCTCGCCCGCATAGACCGGAGCGCGTACAGATAGAGCCAATAGGCAAGCGCATAGTAGAGCAGCCCCGAGAGAATGATCGTCGCGATGTCCTGGACCGATACGGTGGCTGCGCTCGATAGATCGACCCGGGACAGTTCAAGCGGCCAGATCGCGAGCATCCAGCCGAGAGCCACGGTTTGCTGGATGGCGACCGTGAAGAGCGGATCGGCGATGATATTGCGCGCCAGGGCCGTGTAGATCGCACAGCACAGAACGCCCGCGAGAATCAGAGCTGTCCCCAGCTTCACGGTTGAAGACGGCTCGCCAATCCAGACGCCGCTGACCAGCAAAATCCCGCTTGTCGCGAGAGCCACGAGGCCGACGAGTTGGCGATCAATTCATTCCTTGAGAAACATCCAGGCAAGGCCGAGGATGAGAATGGGCTCGAAGGCCCAGAGCAAGGCCGTGACACTCGCGCTGGTCTGGGAGAGGCCGAACATGCTGAATGTGTAGGCCCATCCGGGATTGAGAAGGCCGAGCAAGCCGATAGGCAACAACAAGCGGACGGCTGGAATATCCGGCTTGGTGAAAGCAACCGCCAGCCAAAGTGCGATGACGCTCGGCACGAGCTGAAAAACAAGAATTGTGACAGGTGGAAACGACGAGAGGAGTGTCTTGCTGAGGATCGTACCAAGAGCCCAGCACAAACACGCCCCTACAATCGCCACGCGAGGCGAAAGCGAGGACATGACTATCTCCAAAGAAGGTTCAGACGAAGGTTGCGGGACGCCGAGAGCTAGGCGTCGTCGTCACACCGATCGTACGAAGGCAGTCTTTGGGGACGTTTGCTCATATTACCTTGGATACCCGTTGCTGTGGCATACCAGCGGGTCGAATTTAGTCGACCCGGATTCCTCTTATATCACGCTGCCCTGCGAGCGAACACCACACGGCGATGGCTGCGTTGACGTTTCCCTTATCCCGGAAAGCGCACCATCACTGTCGTTGGCGACCAGACGGCTGGAGGCCATGCTAAATCGACCTCAACGATACACGCTTCTCAAGCTCGGCCACCTGTTCCTTCCGCTCGCTGTAACGGTCGGTGAGATAGGCGGACGCGTCGCGCGTGAGGATAGTGAACTTCACAAGCTCCTCGCAGACGTCCGCTACCCGGTCGTAGTAGGACGAGGGCTTCATCCGACCATCGGCGTCGAATTCCTGATAGGCCTTGGCGACAGAGGACTGGTTGGGGATGGTGATCATCCGCATCCAGCGACCGAGGATGCGCATCTGGTTCACGGCATTGAAGGACTGGCTACCGCCCGAGACCTCCATGACGGCGAGCGTCTTGCCCTGTGTCGGCCGAACCGACCCGACCGAGAGTGGAATCCAGTCGATCTGGGACTTCATGATGCCGGTCATCGCGCCATGGCGTTCCGGGCTCACCCAGACCTGCCCCTCCGACCAATGCGAAAGCTCGCGCAGCTCTTGCACCTTCGGGTGGGTCACTGGCGCTTCATCCGGGAGCGGCAGGCCCTTCGGGTCGAAGATCCGGACCTCGCATCCAAGCCGTTCGAGCAACCGGCGGGCTTCGAAGGCAAGCAGACGGCTATACGAGATCTCGCGCAGCGAGCCATAGAGGATCAGGATGCGTGGCTTATGCGTCGAGAAGGCCGGGCGAAGGGCATCGAGATCGATCGAATACAGGTGGTCGCCCTGCAATGGGGGGAATGTGTCAGGCAATGCGCTTTCCTTCCTGGTCGAGGATCTGTTCCCCATCCTCCTTGAAGAACGGCCCCTTGAAAGTATCGGGCAGGATGTCGAGGGCGATCTCGGACGGGCGAGCGAGACGGGTGCCGAGCGGTGTCACGACGAAGGGGCGGTTGATCAGGATCGGCGTCGCGATCATTGCGTCGAGCAACTGGTCGTCGGTCAGGTCGGGGTTGTCGAGGCCAAGTTCGGCGTAGGGAGTGCCCTTCTCGCGGATGGCTTCGCGAACCGTCAGGCCGGCATCTGCAATCATCGTCGCAAGCTGCTCCCGCGCCGGCGGCTCCTGGAGATATTCGACAACGATCGGTTCGATCCCGGCCGCGCGGATCAGCTCCAGCGTGTTGCGGGATGTTCCGCAGGACGGGTTATGGTAGATAATGGCATCCATGGTCAGTGCCTTTCGGTGACGGTGGTTCGGGAAACGGCGGGGGCAGCCTCGTACCAATCCTTCGAGCGGTTCACGATCCACACGACCGACAACATCACCGGAGCCTCGATCAGCACGCCGACGACGGTGGCGAGTGCTGCGCCGGACTGGAAGCCGAACAGGCTGATGGCGGCCGCGACCGCGAGCTCGAAGAAGTTGCTGGCCCCGATCAGAGCCGACGGACCGGCAACGCAATGCTGTTCGCCGGTTATCCGGTTCAAGAGATAGGCGAGGCCGGAGTTGAAATAGACCTGAATCAGGATCGGGATGGCGAGCAAGCCGATGACGGCGGGCTGGGCGATGATCTGTTCGCCCTGGAAGGCGAAGAGCAGGACGAGCGTTGCCAGAAGCGCCACCAGCGAGATGGGTTGCAGCTTCGCGAGCATTCCATCCAGCGCCCGCGTTGTTCCATCAGCCGTAAGCCGGCGGCGGATGACCTGCGCGATGATGACGGGCACGACGATGTAGAGGGCAACCGACAGGACAAGCGTGTCCCACGGCACGGTAATGGCGGAAAGGCCGAGCAGTAGGCCGACGATCGGCGCGAAGGCGACGACCATGATCGCGTCATTCAGCGCGACCTGCGACAAGGTGAACAGCGGTTCGCCGCGTGTCAGGTTGCTCCAGACGAAGACCATGGCCGTGCAGGGTGCAGCGGCTAGGATGATCAGGCCGGCGATGTAGGAGTCGATCTGATCGGTGGGCAGATAGGGGCGGAACAGCCAGCCGATGAACAGCCAGCCGAGCAGCGCCATCGAGAACGGCTTGATCGCCCAGTTGATGAACAGGGTCACGCCGATGCCGCGCCAGTAAGTGCCGACCTGCGCCAGCGACCGGAAATCGATCTTCAGCAGCATCGGGACGATCATCAGCCAGATCAGAATCGCGACGGGGATGTTCACCTTGGCGATCTCGGCTGCGCCGACGACCTGGAAGAGACCGGGCATGAGATGGCCAAGGGCCACGCCGACGATGATGCAGAGGAAGACCCAGATGGTGAGATAGCGTTCGAATGTGGACATCAGGCGAACTTTCCTGCGGGGCTGGTCGTGCCCTCCATCGCACCGATCTGCCGCAGCCTGGTCTCCAGCGCCATGCGATCGATCGAGGCAAGCGGGAGATTGATGAAGGCCATGATCCCGTTCTTGAGGAAGCGGGCGGCCTGGGCGAAGGCACGTTGGATCTCCACGTCGGAGCCGACGACGGAGGCCGGATCCTCGACGCCCCAATGGGCTGTCATCGGATGGCCGATCCAGACCGGGCAGGGTTCGCCGGCGGCGCTGTCGCAGACCGTGAAGATGAAGTCCATTTGCGGCGCGCCTAGCTCAGCGAAGACGTCCCAGCTTTTCGACGAAAAGCCCATCGATGGATAGCCGAGCGCTTCGAGTTCCGTCAGGGCGTGCGGGTTGACTTCGCCCTTCGGCTGGCTGCCGGCGGAGAAGGCTTTGAACCGTCCGCCACCCTCGTTGTTGAGGATGGATTCGGCGAGAATAGAACGAGCGGAATTGCCCGTGCAGAGGAACAGCACGTTGTAGGTCTTGTCGGTCATGGTCGTGGTCCATGGTTAGGTCGGCGGCCTGGTGAGCCTCATGATAGTCGCCGATGATGGGCAAATGGAGGAAAGCTGGCGGGTCGCCAGCACCGCAGCAGGGACGCTGTCCCGCCGGACTTCAGAAAATCCGAGGCGCGCGAAGAACGGCGCCGCGCTCGTCGTTGCGAGGAAGACGCCGCTGCCAGGGTCGAGACTGGCAACCGTCGCCTCGACGACGGCTTTCCCTAGGCCGGTTCCGCGCCGATCCGGATGCACGACGACCGAGCGGAGGAGGTAATCACCATCGCAGCGCTCAACGCCGGAGAAGCCAACGATCCGGCCATCCGCTGACAGCGCCTTAAAGAAGGTGCGGCCGCCATCCTCAATGTCGTCGGTGGGTAGACGGGCGTCCGTCAACGCCATCTTGAGGTCAGCATCGCTGCCTGTGATCTGCTCCAGCCTGATGGTGCTCATGACACCTTCGCCTCCGTGCCGCAGCACGGCGTCAGCTCGGCGATCAGCGGGGCGCAAAGCTCCGTCGATCCACCGCAGCAGTCCTTCAGGAGGAACAGCGTCAGTTCACGCAAGCCGTTGAGATCGGCGCGGTAAATGATCGACCGGCTCTGCCGCTCGCTCGTGACCAGGCCTGCCCGCGACAGTGTCGCAAGATGCGCAGACATGGTGTTCTGCGGCACATCGATGAGGCGGGCCAGCTCGCCGGCCGGAATGCCGTCAGGCTCGTGTCGCACCAGAAGCCGGAAAGTCTCCAGTCGCGTGGTCTGGGCCAAGGCGCCGAGTACCGCTATAGCTGAGTTGTTATCCATACATCCAGAATAGCGGATATTATTGGACTGTCAATTGAAGGCGGCGATTAAGGCCCCGTAGGCGATAGCAAGGAAAGCTAATAATACACCGCCCAATGAATGTCAGAGCGGAGGGGTGGCCGTTTCTTACGATTTCACCGCACGACCAGACTGTCGAAACCGGCCCCAATTCGGACCTCGTTTATGGCGTGCTCGCCTGGAACTTACATCCTTCCAGGCTGCGGTGCTCCCTTGTGGCGTAAAGCTGATTTAGTGGCACGAGGAGTTGGTGTGAACGGGCTTAAAGGAGGGCTATAGCGTAGACATAGTTCTCATCATCGCCCAGCGCGGCGCGCCATTTCTTTTCTCTAAATTGCTGACCGAATTGTGCTTTTTTGGCGACGGTCGAGAATGGTTACGAGGCACTCCAGTTGTTGTAGTCGATCTTTCAGATAGCCTGCGATGAGGCCATCCAGCTTGTCTATCAGGATCGTCCGGCCGCGCAGCCTGTCTCGCCCTGCCGCGCCTTGATCGAGCAAGTGGAACAACAATAGCCCGCAACACCCCTCGGCGATCCGCAACGGAAAAAGCCTTTCGCTAGAGAGTCACGGCGGCGGGGCACGGTCAGATGCGGCCGGGCCCGCAAGGCCGAGGGCCGTGCGGAGCGTTGCCTCGCTCTGCCCGGCGAAACGGCTGGCGGCGATGCGGCCGCGGGCTTCGTCCCTTGGGGGGAGCGGGCCGGCCAGCTGCTCGGCAATGCCATCCGGCGTTGCCGCCACATGCGGGATGTTTTCGACAATGCAAAGGCGATGCGCGACCGAACCATAGCGCACGACAGCCGGGATGCCGAGCTGCGCCGCCCGACCGAGAACCCCCGAGGCGTGATCGCCGAAGGGCGGGTAGAAGCACCAGACCGCATCGCTCGCCGCATAGGCCCCGAGCAGTTCGGCATCCGTAACACTGCGGTTCACGCAAACCCCGCCCGCCTCGCGGAAGACCGCTGCATAGGCGTCGATCCTAGGTTCGATCCTGCCGCAGGAAATGAACTGGAAACGCTCCCGGAGGGCGGTGCTGCGCACATAGCTGTCGGTGAAGAGGTCGAACCCCTTGCGGCGGTTCTGCGTGCCGATCGCCGTCAGGACCAGGCGCTCGCCCGGTTGTCGCTCGCTGCGCAGCAGCTCCACCGCCTCCCGCTCTTCATCCGTCAGGTCCCAAAGCTGGAAATCGTAGATCCAGCCCTTCGCGATCGTGGAAAAGGCCGGGAACACGCTGAAGGGAAGGATGGTCAAAGTGTGAATGGAGCGAAAGCGCTTCAGCCAGCCGAGGATGCTCCGTTTCCAGCGGCAGGAGCAACGGGCGGAGGCCGAAAGCGGCATCGGCCGCAGCAGCAGTCCAGCCGTCCGCCGCCCAAGGAGCGCACGCAGGAGGCCGACCGCGACATAGAGCAGGAAAGCCTCCTCCACCATCAGGAACAGGATGGGCGCACGGGAAAAAATCACCTCGCGCAAGCTGGCCCGGCGCGCGCCGAACAGGCGCTCCAGGACACGCAGATAACAGGCCCTGCGGCCGGCCTCCCTTTTGGAATAGACGAGCGGCCCATCCACTCGCCCCCTGGGCCGCATGCGCCGCGTCCGCCACAGCCAGCCGCGCGCCTGTGCACCAAGATTTTGAGGCTGCAGATCCAATCGCGCAGACGAACCCGCCGCAGCCGGCAAGTCCGCCTGCATGACATTCCCCCGGAAATCATCACCAGATATGGTCCAGGCCGTACCCACCTGGGAGGAAACGCAGCGGAGACGGCCCGTTGCCGGCCACCACGTCGGAAACATCGAATCAACGGGCGCGATATGCGATCCCGGCACAACCTTATCGTTAATATTCTTACCTTAGCGTGTTATTTGTGGATTTCAAGTCGGATATTGCAACCAGAACAGACGGTCTCCGGTACCGCTCGCCTTCCGAAGATTGCCCCCTGCCCCACCGCGCGCGCCACCGGCTTGCCGCCCCGGATCGGACGGTTCATAAAGGGCCGCACCAGACCGGCCGCGCCAGGGACGCAGGATGAACCTCAAGGAATTTGCAGCCCGCATCGGCCTTTCACAGACCACCGTCAGCCGGGCGATGAGCGGCTATCCGGAAGTGCGGCCCGAAACACGCCGGCGCGTGCTGGATGCGGCGGAGAGGCTCGGCTATCGGCCGAACATCAGCGCCCAGCGGCTAGCGACCGGCCGGGCCGGTGCGATCGGCATCGTCTTCCAGGGCGGCGGGCGCTTCGGGCCGCATTCCAGCGAATTCATGGGCGGGCTCTCCACGCGGCTGCAGGAGGACGGCATCGACATTCTGGTCGCGACCGTCGAAACGGAAGCGGACGAGGCGGCCGCCTACCGAAGGCTCGCCGCCAGCAAGCGGGTGGATGCGGTGGTCGTGCACACGCCGGGCCGCACGGACGCCCGTATCGCGCTCCTCCAGGCGCTGGACCTGCCCTTCATCGTGCATGGGCGCAGCACGGCGGACAGGCCCTTCGCCTTTCTCGACATCGACAATTTCGGGGCGATCGAGATGGCGACGGGCTATCTTGCCGACCTCGGCCATCGGCGCATCGCGCTCATCAATGGCGACACGGTCAGCACCTTTGCCGCGGACCGCGATAGTGGCTACCACACGATGCTCAAAGCCCGCGGGCTGGCCGCCGATCCCGCCCTCATCGGCCGGGGCGCGTTCACGGACGAAACCGGTTTCCGGCTGATGCAGGCCTTCCTCGCTCTTCCTGCCCCGCCGACCGCGGTCATTGCCGGCTCCATGATGTCGGCGCTCGGCGCCATGCGGGCCATCCGCATCGCGGGGCTTGCCGTGGGAGAAGACGTCTCGCTCATCGCGCATGACGACGTCTTCCCCTATCTCAGCCCCGACAATCTCGTTCCTTCGGTCACCACGACGCAATCACCGATCCGCGCAGCGGGCGAACGGATCGGCGACATGGTCCTGCGGCGGCTGCAGGGCGAGCCGCCGGAGGCGCTGCAGGAGGTCTGGCCCGTCGATTTCCGCATTCGCGGCTCCACAGGTCCTGCGCCCGTCTGAACTCAGACCTTCAGCTCACAGCGCTCCTTTTCGGTCTCGATCGCGAGATCGAGAACCTTCTGCAGCTCCGCGGCATGGCGGAAGCCGGGCTCGACGGGCTCTCCCCTCGTCACCGCAGCAGCAAAACGCTCGTAGTTGGTCGGCACCGTGCCGGCATCGAGCTCGCGCCAGACCGCCTGCTCGACATCCTCGCCGAGACAACCGCGCAGGCGAGACCCCTCGGTCGTGTGGATGACCTCGACCGCGCCGCGGTCGCCATGCATGCGCAGGCGCAGTTCGTTGAGATGGCCGGTCGCCCAGCGGCTTGCGTGGATGACGCCGAGCGCGCCGTTGGAAAAGTCCACGGTCATGGTGAAACTGTCGTTGGCGTCGAGGTCATACTCGCCGATGCGGTTGTCCGGCGCCTTGTCGAAGGCCCGCAGCCGCGCAAAGACATGCTCCACCTCGCTCGCCGCGCCATAGCTGGCAAAATCGAGGATATGGATGCCGACGTCGCCGAGCACGCCGTTCGAGCCATGCCGGGTGGAAAGCCGCCAGAGCCACTGGCTTTCCGTCGCCCAGTTGCCCCAGGCCTTGGAGACGAGCCAGCTCTGCAGATAGGAGGCCTCGACATGGCGCACGTGACCGAGTTCGCCGGCCAGCACCATTGCCCGCGCCTTCTGTAGCGGCGCCACGTTGCGATAGGTGAGGTTCACCATGGTAACGAGGCCAGACGCCTCGGCGGCCCGCGCCATCTCGTCCGCCTTGACGTAGTTTTCTGCAAGCGGCTTTTCGCACATCACATGCTTGCCCGCGGCAAGCAGCGCCAGGGTGGTCGGGTGGTGAGCGCGGTCGGGCGTCACGTTGGTGGCGGCGTCGAAGCCATTCCAGGCGATGGCGTCCTCCAGCGAGGTGAAGACGTTGGGAATGCCGTGCGTATCGGCAAAGGCCTTGGCGCGCGAAGGGTCCACATCGACGGCGCCGACAAGGTCGACGCCGTCGATCGCGGCAAAGTGCTGGGCATGGGTGTTGGCCATGCCGCCGGTTCCAAGAACAAGCAGGCGCATGGTGTCCTCAGCGATATCCGGCTTCGCCGGCTTCATGCAGTTTCGGGCCGCGCTCGACAATCGGCTCCAGGGCCGCTTCGACCGGCACGTTCGGCGCGTCGTGGATCGCGCCATAGGTGCCCTGCGGGTTGAAAGCCCACTTCACGCCATTGGCGAGCACCTTCTGCACGATGGCGTCGTGATAGGTGGGGTAGGTCTCGTGGCCCGGGCGGAAATAGAAGATGTTGCCGGCGCCGCGGCGCCAGGTCATGCCGGAGCGAAAAACCTCGCCGCCCGCGAACCAAGAGATGAACACCGTTTCCAGCGGCTCCGGCACGGAAAACTGCTCGCCATACATCTCCTCGTGCTCCAGCACGAAGTTCTCGCCGAGCCCCTCGGCGATCGGATGGCGCGGGTTGATCACCCACAGCCGCTCACGCTCACCGGCCTCGCGCCATTTCAAGGCGCAGGGCGTCCCCATCAGCCGCTTGAAGATCTTCGAGAAATGGCCGGAATGGAGAACCAGCAGCCCCATACCCTCCCAGACACGCCTTGCCACGCGCTCGACGACCTCGTCGCTGACGGCGCCATGGTCCTTGTGACCCCACCAGACGAGCACGTCCGTCTCGGCAAGCCGCGCTTCGGTGAGGCCGTGATCAGCCTCCTGCAGGGTCGCGGTGGTGGCGCTGATCGCCGGATCCCGGTTCAACGCCTCGGCGATGGTGGTGTGCATGCCGTCCGGATAGATCGAGCGCACGATCTCGTTCGTCTGCTCGTGGATGTTCTCACCCCATACGATGGTGCGTATTGCCATGTAGCGTTCCTCTGAGGCCGAAAATTGAAACCGCTTTCAATTTGTCGGAATCGATAGAGGCAGACCCGATTCTTGGCAAGCGGGGGCCTCCAGGATTCCGGTCGTTTTTCAGTGGAATGTCGATTTGGAGAAAAGGTTCAGCACGAGCACGCCGGCAATGATGAGGCCGAGGCCGACAAGGGCCGCAAGATCAAGTTTCTGGCCGAAGACGAAATAGCCGACGGCCGAGATCAGCACGATGCCGAGCCCGCTCCAGATGGCATAAGCGATGCCAACGGGTACGTAGCGCAGGCTCCAGGAGAGGAAGAAGAAGGCAATGGCATAACAGACCACCATCATGGCGGTCGGCACGAGCCGGGTAAAGTGCTGCGCGGCCTGCATGGCCGATGTGCCCAGCACTTCGAAGACGATGGCGACGACGAGGACGGCGTAGACGACGGTGAGGTTCATGGTGTTTCTCTGGCGCCTTCTGGCGCAAATCATCATCAGGGATCAGGCACGCGTCAGCGCCAGCAACCGGTCCAGCATGGCGGCACGGGTTTGCGCATCCATGGTCGGCGAGCCGAGAAGATCGGCAAGCCAAAGCCCATCGACGGCGTAGCGCACCAGCATGGCGTCGAGCGCGGAATCCGTGCCGACATTCTCCGCAAGGTACCGCTCCACCCATTGTCGCCAGCGCTCGCGCAGATGCGGCTCGGAAATGAGGGCGACGGTCAGCACCTTCCACTTTTCGCCGTCGGCAATCCCTTCCGGCAGGAAGAAGACCGAGATATAGGCCCGGGTAAAGCGCCCCTTCGGCTCCGGGTCGTCACGCATCCTGTCGGCGAGCGCCCGGTCGAATTTCTCCGTAAGGTCGGCAAACAGCCCGTCGAGCAGCGACAGCTTGTTCGGGAAATGATGCAGGAGGCCGCCCTTGCTGACACCCGCCGCCTGCGAGACCGCGTCGAGCGTCACGCTCGCAGGGCCTTTCTCCAGCGACAGCTTTGCCGCGACCTCCAGCAATTGCTGGCGGACGGCTTCGGGATGTTTCTTGCGGTGGTGGGCTTTGCTCATAAATGAACATACCGTCTGGACGGTTTCTTGTCAATTCGACCAAAACTCCGACATGGCGGCGCGCTTCGTCGCAGGCAAATGGCCGGCATTGCCTGACGCCGATGCGGGCGCTAAGACCGGGGAAACGGGAAAGAGCCCATGACGGACACGACCGACAACGGGAACGGCCAAAGCGAGACGATCACGCTTTACGAGGCGATCGGCGGCGATGCCGCCGTCAGGACGCTGACGCACCGCTTCTATGTGCTGATGGATACATTGCCGGAAGCCGCGCGCTGCCGCGCGATCCACCCGCCGGATCTCTCCGGCAGCGAGGAAAAGCTCTACGAATACCTGACAGGCTGGCTCGGCGGGCCACCGCTCTACACGGAAAAACGCGGCCACCCCATGCTGCGGCGTCGCCATTTCGTCGCCCCGATCGGCCCGGCCGAGCGTGACGAATGGCTGCTCTGCTTCATCCGCGCACTGGAGGAGACCGTACCGAGCGAGGGCCTGCGCGCCATTGTCCTGGAGCCCGTCACGCGGCTCGCCCACCATATGCAGAACCAGGAATAACCCGATGTCGTTTTCGCTCCGCTCCGCAAGCCTCCTCGTTGCCGGCCTGATGGGGGTGACGGGCGTCGTCACTGCCGCCGCGGCATCGCACGGCAGCGATCCGCGCCTGATGGCCGGCGCCTCCGCCATGTGCCTTGCCCATGCGCCGGCGCTGGTGGCGCTTTATGCAGCCTGGCCGAGCCTGCGTACGGCGGCGCTCGCCTTCCTGCTGCTTGCGCTCGGCACCGCACTCTTTGCCGGCGACCTCGTCCTGCGCCACTTCGCCGGACACGGGCTCTTTCCGATGTCGGCCCCGATGGGCGGCATCACCATGATGGCTGGCTGGCTGGCCGTGGCGCTCGGGGCTTTCCTGCCGCGCCGGGAAGGCTGAGATCAGCGCTGCGGAATACGAGCGAAACGCAAGAGATTGCCGTGCGGATCATGGATATAGAACTCCTCCATGTTCCACGGCCGCACCTCCATCGGTGACAGCGTCGGCACAGCCCTGTCGCTGAACTCGCGGTGGAGGTCGCCGATGCCGCCGCCGCGCAGATACACGGAGGTACGCTCGCAGAGCGTCCGGTCGTCGGTGAGCCGGAAATGCAGCTCCATGCCCTGGCAGCGACGGAGGATCAGATAATCATCCGCCCGGTAGACGACCTCGCTGAAGCCGAGCTGCGTGGCGTAGAAATCCTGCGTCTCGCCGATGTCGAGCGACGGCAGGACCGGCAACACTTCTATACGATCAGGATCGTCGTACACGCTCATGCACCCTCGACGACGCTGAAGCCCTCGAATTTCGGCGGGCCGAGATAGATGCCCTTGTCGGCCGCGGCATTCTTGTGCGCCTGCCGGAAGTTCTCCGACTTGGTCCAGGTGATGAAATCGTCCTTGCTCGCCCAGATCGAATGAGAGGCGAAGAGGGTGAAGCCCTCCTCGGCATTTGTGTCGCCCCTGAGCAGATGAAAGGACTGGAAGCCCGGCATCTCGCTGAGGCTGGAATCACGTCCTTTCCAGATCGCCTCGAAGGCCTCTTCGTGGCCGATGGCGATCCGGAAACGGTTCATGGCGAAGAACATCGAAGACCTATCCTGTCAGAGCGAATCCCGCCGCAGGCGACGCGGCTGCGGGAAGGCTACGACATTGTCGTTGCGCGCTTCAAGAGCTTGCGTGCCCTCGAAGCTTGCAGCGCGCGCCGGTGGACGGGCGCTCGCCAGCGGGAACTCCGTGACATTCTCACTTTCCAGCATGTCGGCACGGCGCGTCAGAAGGGCATAGAGTTCCGGCACGAGGCCGTCGCCGTTCTGGGCAGCCAGCTTGTGCAGTCCGATCATCATGAAGGCATCGGGTCTTTCGTAATTCACTGGGTGGTGTCTCCCTGGCTCATGCTCTGCAGGGCGCGCTCGAAGGAGGATTTGCTGCCGTTGCGCAGCGGCACGAAGGCCTTCTCCCACTTCTTGCAGCCCGTCTTCACGCGGATGCAGGCATCATGGCTGATACAGTCGATGGGGCAGAAGACGCAGTCGACCGAGGGCAGGACGTTGTCGATGCGGGAAACCGCCTCGCGCAGGCCGCCGTCATGGTGAATGAGATTGGCGCCGTAGGAGCTGGCGATCTGACGCAGATGCGCCACCTGGCAGTCCCGGCCGCCGACATAGAGGAAGCTGCGGCCCTCGAGGCCTGCCTTGCCATCCGCCTTGTCCGCCGTTTCCGTCTGCTGGCGGGCCTGCTGCTGCTGCCTGTGCTTCTCGCGCATCGCCTTCCTCTCCGCTTCGCCCGTCCGGCGCTTGACCTTGGTGACTTCCACGCTGCGGGGCGCCTGCGGCGCCCTTACCTCGACCCGCGGGGCAACTGCCGGCGCCGCTGCTGCCGCGACCGTCTCCAGCGGGGCTGCGATCTGCTTCCTGAGTGCGGCGAGCTGGCGCTCCAAATCCGCAATGCGCCGGTCGCGTTCAGCGATCATCGATTTCAAGACCGCTTCCGCGCGGCCTGCAGTCACGTAGTTCATGCACGCTTCCCCTTTGGCACTCCGCATGGGCGGAGCCTCAGTTCGGGGGGCAACCTACAAAACTTGAGTTTCAGAGTAAAGTATAAACATGACTAGCAAAGTCATATTTTCGCGCAAAAAATTCCCGCCGGCGGAAGCACGGCGGGAAAACACGTCTCAGTTGAAGACGATCGGCACGTTGAAGGCCCAGGACGATTTGCCGGCGCCCTCCGGAATCTTCGCAAAGGGCGCCGCCCGCTGCACCGAATCGACGGCTGCCTTGTCGAGCGCGGCAACCCCGGAACTGCGCGCGATGCGAATGCCGCTCGCCGCACCGCTGGCGCTGATGGTAAAGCTCACCACCACGCTACCGCGATCCCCGCCCGAAACCCGTCGCTTCGCGCGGTTGATCTTGTTGCGCACCTTGCCCGGGTAGTTGGTGACGGCCGCGTTGCCGGCGGTCGAGGAATTGCCCTTCTTCTGGCCGCCCACCGCCGCCGTCTTCACATCCGCCGAGCCATCGACCTCGCCGCGCGTCGCGTTCTGCTTGGCCTTGCCCTTCTCGCCCGCCTTCCGGACGGGCTTTTCCTTCGGCTTCTTGCGCTCGACCTTCTTGACCGGCTCTTCCTTCTTCACCTCGGGAACCGGCTTGATCTCTTCTTCCGGCCGGATCTCCGGCTTGATCTCGGGAACCGGAACCGCGGCGATCTCCACCTCTGCGGAAGGCACGACGAGCTCCTCGACCGGCTCGGAGACGATCGGATCCGCCGGTGTCATCACCTCGGTCACTTCGGGCTCGATTTCGGTCGGCTGGATTTCCGCCACTTCCTGCGGCACCGGTTCGGTAACGTCAGGCTGGATGGTTTCGGGCGTGATCGTGTCTTCGGGATTGCCGGACTCCACGGCCTCGAAAGCACCGTTTCCAAGCATCGCCACCTCGGCGACGACGCCGCCGGCAACCAGCGCCTGCTCTTCTTCCGGCGCCGGCGCCATGGTGAGAATGGCGGCTGCGGTGGCATGTGCCAGCAGGGAAAGGGTGCCCGCGCCGAGCCAGAGCCACTTGCTTCCAGACATGATATCACCCGTCATTGCGTTTCATGCATCGCGGCGCCTCATGTGCCGCGCACCCGATACTCAGCCTTCCAGGCCTGCCGCCGCCTTGCTGCGCGTCACGATGCCGTCCATGCAGCGGCCCTTGGCGAGGCCCTCGCCTTCGCAGACCGGCGCGTCGTTGATCAGAAGGTTCTTCACCGTCTCGCACTTGATGCCCGGCACGTCGAACTGGCGCACCTTGGACTTGCCCGCCGGCAGGTCGCGGAAATCGAGCAGCGCCAGGCGCTCGACCGTTCCCTTGTCGTTGAAGATGACAAATTCGAAAGAGACCTTGGAGACGTTCTGCTCAAAACCATTGGCCGCAACGAAGGTGAAGACGCAGCCCTTCTGCGAGCCGGCAAGCGCATTCAGCTCCACATCCAGCCCCTTGGGCGCTGCGGCCTCCTGGGCAGCGGCACCGGTGATGGTGGCAGCAGAAAGCATCGCGGAAAGAAGAAGGGTGCGTACGGTCATGGGCTCACCTGTCTCGCTGTCGGTTTTCCGTCGGCCGAGAGCGACGGCCGCGGTCAGTCTATCCGGTGAACGCCAGAATTAACATGACTTTATCGCACCGGTATTGCGTGCATAGATAAATATGAGTAATGAAGTCAAGATAGTAAACGCAAAATCCGCGTCAAACCCCTGTTCCGCCAACAAAATTTACCGGGACGGGACTGGACGACAGGAAATTCGATCAAGGCCGCGCCCATGAGCAACACGACCCGCCCGACCCCCGCCGAAATCCGCGCCTTTCGCGCAGAGAACCCGAAGATGCGCGAGCGCGACATTGCCGCACAGCTCGGCATTTCGGAAGCCGCGCTCGTCGCGGCCGAGGTGGGCTTGACGGCGGTGCGCATCGACGGCGATGCCAATCGCTTCCTCGAGCGCTCGGAAGCCCTCGGCGAGGTCATGGCGCTGACCCGCAACGAGAGCGTGGTCCACGAGAAGATCGGCGTCTTCGAGAAAATCAATACCGGCAAGCACGCCTCGATCGTGCTCGGCGAGAACATCGACCTGCGGATCTTCCCCGGCACCTGGGCGCACGGTTTCGCCGTGACCAAGACGGATGGGGAGCAGGTTCGCCGCAGCCTGCAGTTCTTCGACAAGGCAGGTATTGCCGTGCACAAGGTGCACCTGCGCCCCGCGTCCAATCTCGAAGCCTACGAGGCCATCGTCGCCGACTTCCGCCTGGACGACCAGCCGCAGGACTTCGTCGAGGTCGTATCGGAAAAGGTCGAGGAAACCGGTCCCGTCGATGTCGCTGCACTGCGCGAAAACTGGGCGGCGATGACCGACACCCACCAGTTCTTCGGTTTGCTGCGCAAGCTGAAGATCGGCCGCCAGGACGCCGTGCGCAGCGTCGGCGAGGACTTCGCCCACCAGGTTGCGGCCGACGCCGTCGGCCACCTGATGCGGGCCGCCGCCGAGCGCGAGAGCGACATCATGTGCTTCGTCGGCAACCACGGCACAATCCAGATCCATACCGGCCCAGTGAAGAACATCCAGCCGATGGGGCCCTGGCTCAACGTGATGGACCCGACCTTCCACATGCACCTGCGCATGGACCACATCGCCGAATGCTGGGTGGTGCGCAAGCCGACCGTCGACGGCCATGTCACCTCGCTGGAAGCCTATGACGGCAGCGGCGAGATGATCATCCAGTTCTTCGGCAAGCGGAAGGAAGGCATGACGGAGCGCACCGACTGGCGCGAGATCCTCGACAGCCTGCCGCGCCCCGACAGCGTTGCGGCCTGAACCGCCGTACCGAAAGACGAATAGCGCGTTTTCACATTTAGGCAGCGCGCCGGTTACCTGCGAAGGACCACGATCATGAGCAAGAGCTTCGATTTCCGCCGCGCCCGCCCGTGGGAAGTGGCCCTCACCGTCTTCGCCCTCTCCGCCCCGCTGCTCCTGCCGCTTGCGGCCACGGGCCAGGGCGGCTTCATCCGCAAGGCCGTCGCACAGGAGATGCAGCAGGTCGACAGCTCGAAGCTGGTGGCGATCGGCGGCGCTGTGACGGAGATCGTCTATGCGCTCGGCGAAGGCGGCCGTCTGGTCGCCCGCGATTCGACCAGCACCTTCCCCGAGGAGGCGCTGAAGCTTCCCGATGTCGGCTATATGCGCCAGCTGTCGCCAGAGGGCGTGATCGCCGTGAACCCGACCGCGATCCTCGCTGTCGAGGGCAGCGGCCCGCCCGATGCGCTCGCGGTTCTCAAAAGCGCCGGCATCCCCTTCGAGACCGTACCGGAAGGTTTTGATCGCGCCGCCATCCTCAAGAAGATCGATGTCGTCGGCACGTTCCTCGGCGTGCCGGACAAGGCAAAGGAGCTGGAGACGACGGTCGCGGCCGATCTCGATGCGGCCATTGCCGACGCCGCCAAGCGGCCGGAAAGCGAGCGCAAGCGCGTGCTGTTCATCCTCTCCTTCCAGAACGGAAAGGTCATGGCGGCCGGCGGCCACACCGCAGCCGACGGCATTATCGGGCTTGCCGGCGCGGTCAACGCGACGGAGGGGGCTTTCGCAGGCTACAAGCCACTCACCGACGAGGCGATCATCAAGGCCAAGCCGGACGTCATCATGGTCATGAGCCGCCCCGGCGCCGGCAGCAGCGACGCGGAAATCCTCGCCCATCCGGCGATCTCGGTGACACCCGCTGCCGCCAGCAAGGCGATCCTGCGCATGAACAGCCTGCACCTGCTCGGCTTCGGCCCGCGCACTGCCTCGGCCATCCGCGACCTGAACAAAGAACTCTACGGCAATGTCTCTCAATGATGCCGTGCGCGGCGATGGCGCACGCGGTTCCTTCTTGATGCGCTCCGCCCAGTCCCGGGCGGCGGGCGACCGGACGGCGATCGCACGCCTGACGCTCGCTGCCCTCGTCGCCATCTCGGCCGTCGCACTCTCCCTGTCGATCGCGACCGGTGCCTCGGACGCCTCCGCCCTCAATGTCATCGGCGCGCTTTTCAGCGGCGCGGAGGACACCGCGCTCAGCATGCGCGATCGCATCATCGTCTTCGACATCCGCATGCCGCGCGCCCTGCTCGGTTTTCTGATCGGCGCAGCGCTCGCCATGTCCGGTGCGGTCATGCAGGGCCTCTTCCGCAATCCGCTCGCCGATCCCGCCCTCGTCGGCATTTCCTCCGGCTCCGCCCTCGGCGCGGTGCTGATGATCGTGCTGGGTGCAAGCCTCCCGGCAGGCGTGATGATCGCGCTCGCCGCCTTCGCCCTGCCGCTCGCCGCCTTCATCGGCGGCCTCCTGACGACGCTGTTGCTCTATCGTATCGCCACGCGCGGGGGGCAGACCTCCGTTGCCACCATGCTGCTCGCCGGCATCGCGATTTCCGCGCTCGCCGCTGCCATCACCGGCATCCTCATCTACATGGCCGACGACAAGCAGCTGCGCGACATCACCTTCTGGAGCCTCGGCTCGCTCTCCGGCATGACCTGGGCAAAGCTCTTCGCCGCCGGGCCGATCATCCTGCTCGCGCTTGTCGTCGTTCCCTTCCTGTCACGCGGCCTCAACGCGATCACCCTCGGCGAGGCTGCAGCCTTCCACATGGGCGTAAAGGTACAGCGGCTGAAATACATCGCTGTCGTTTCCGTCGCCGGCGCAGTCGGCGCCTCGGTCGCCGTCAGCGGCGGCATCGGCTTCGTCGGCATCGTCGTGCCGCACCTCCTGCGCATCGTCATCGGCCCGGACCACCGCTACCTGCTGCCGGCCTCGGCGCTCTTCGGCGGCGTGCTGATGCTCGGCGCCGACATGCTGGCCCGTACCATTGTGGCGCCCGCGGAGTTGCCCATCGGCATCATCACGGCGCTCGCCGGCGCCCCGTTCTTCCTCTGGGTGCTGCTGCGCGACCGCACGCGCAACGGCTGGTAAGAGACTATGATCACCGCGAGAAACCTCTCGGTCAGCCTTTCCGGCAAGACCATCGTGCACGGCGTGTCGCTGGAGGCCAAGGCCGGCCAGCTAACCGCCATCGTGGGCCCGAACGGCTCCGGCAAGACGACCATGATGAAAGCGGTCGCAGGCGAACTGCCCAGCAAGGGCGAGATCACCATCAACGGCCATGCGCTTGCCGCACTTGAACCCTGGCAGCTTGCCGTCAAGCGCGCCGTGCTGCCGCAGGCCGCCACCATCGCCTTCCCCTTCACCGTGCGTGAGATCGTCCGCCTCGGCCTCACCGTCGGCCCGAACCGCCACGCCGAGCGCATCGATGCAATCACCGCGGAAGCGCTCGCCGCCGTCGACCTCGCGGGCTTTGCCGGCCGTTTCTACCAGGAGCTTTCCGGCGGCGAGCAACAGCGCGTGCAGCTTGCCCGCGTGCTCTCGCAGATCTGGGAACCGGTGCTCGACGGCGAACCATGCTTCCTGATGCTGGACGAGCCGGTCTCCGCACTCGACATCCGCCACCAGCTGACCATCATGACGCTGGCGCGCCGCTACTGTGAAAGCGGCGGTGGCGTGATCGCCGTCATGCACGACCTCAACCTCACCGCCATGTTCGCCGACCACATGGTGATGATGCGGAGCGGCCGCATCGAGCGCGCCGGTCCACCTGCCGATGTGATGACCGACGATGCGATGGAGGCGGTATTCGGCTGCCGCATGCGCATCAATGGTGTGCCTGCAACCGGCGTTCCCTTCGTGCTGCCGCACACCGCTTCGGCCTGATTTTCCAGCACCTTACGGAACCTTTTGCCCCCATACCCGTTGTCTGACCGGAAAAACCGTTCTGCCAGGAAGGTGGAGCGCTGTTCGGCCCGCAGGTTTGCGGGCGACCGAAAAAGGAGAAACGGCATGGCCAACGGACTGTTTTCATCGCGCAGCAAGAGCCTTCGCAACGGGATTCACGACGAAGCCCAGGCCGTCGAAGAACAAATCGCGGACCTGCGCGCGGAGATCGCCTCCCTCGCCAAGCTGCTTGCGGACGATGCCTCCAGCGGCGCGAGTGGCATTCGCAAGAAGGCCCGTGCAGCAAAGGTGCAGGCAAGCGAAGCTGCGCATGACCTGAAGGATCGCGCCGAAGGCGATATCCGTGACATGATTGCGGCAGGCGAGGACATTCTTGCCGATTTCCAGGAGCGCTACCGCGATTCCGGCCGCCGCGCCCGCAAGGCCGTGAAGGACCATCCGCTTGCGACCCTCGGCGTCGCCGCCGCCGCCGGCTTCCTGATCGCCGCCCTCCTGCGGCGCTAATCCCTTCCTCGCACGATCCGGGACGCCAACCGGCGTCCCTCCTATGCGGAGCGTCAAAGGCATGCTTTCACTGGGAGCCATTCTCCTGCAAAATCTCGTGACCCGCGTCAGCGACCGGGTGGACGAGACGATGGACGTCGCCAAGCGCAATGCGATCGCCGGCGCCGTGATCGGGCTTCTGCTGGTCACGGCCTACGGTCTCGGCATCATTGCGACCGCCGTGCTGCTGTCGCAGCACTACGGCACCGTGCCGGCGCTCTTCGGCCTTGCCGGGGGGTTCCTGCTGCTTGCTCTCATCGTGCTGGCCGTTGTCGCCATGCGCAACAGGCGAGAGCGGGAACGGCGCCGCATCCGCCGCCGGCAACTGGCCGCACGCCGTGACCTGATGGCCGCAGCCGCCACCGCCGCGGTGAAAAAGCCGTTCGCGGCAACCGCTGTCGCGCTCGCCCTCGGCTTCCTGCTCGCGCCGAAATCCCGTCGCGACGACGACTGATTTTCCGATGTCCGCCGACGGCACGCCGCTCAGAGCGGCATGCGAATGACCGCCGTCACGCCCTTGGGCAGATATTCGACATGCACGCTGCTGCCGAGGATCTTGTCGAGACTGCGCTCGATCAACACCGAGCCGAAACCGCGCCGGCCGTCCGGGTTGACCGGCGGCCCGCCGACCTCGTGCCAGGTCATGTTGAGCACGTTTTGATCGTCTTCCTTCACCACGCGGGCGGTGATCACCACCTTGCCCGAACGCACCGACAGCGCTCCGTATTTGCGGGCATTGGTGGCAAGCTCGTGCAGCACGAGACCGAGGCCGACCGCCTGGTCCGGCCCCAGCTCCACCTCGTCCTTGTGGATCTCGATCTGGCTGTCGAAGTCGATCGCATAGGGCATGATCTGCTTCTGCAGCAGCATCTTCAGGTGGATCACACCCCATTCGTGATCGCTGAGCAGGCCATGCGCCTCGGACAGCGATTGCAGGCGGCCGGCGAACGCGTCCATGAACTCGACTGGATCGCTCGTCTGGCGAAGGGTCTGCCGGGCAAGCGACTGCAGCATGGCCAGCGTGTTCTTGACGCGGTGATTGAGCTCGCGCAGGAGGAGCCGCGTGCGCTCGGAGGCGAGTTGCCCGTCGGTGACATCGACATTGATACCGAGGAAGACCGTCGGCCGCCCTTCCGCATCCCATTCGTGCACGCGCCCGCGCCCGAGCAACCAGCGGCCGGATTTCGCCGCCCGGAAGAGGCCGTCATATTCCTTGCCGGAGGCGAGCGCATCCCGCAGGCGCCCGATGGTGACCTTGCGGTCCGCCGGATGGACCGAAGTGAAGAACTTGCGCGCCCGCATGGGCTTGGCCGGCTTGACGCCGAGCATGCGATAGAAGGTCTCGTTGCCGGAAACCATGCCCGTCGACAGGTCCCACAACCAGCTTGCGACATTGGCGGCATCAAGCGCCAGGGCATGGCGCTTCTCGTCGCGGGAAAGTACCTCGGCAGCCAGCATGCGCCGCCGGGCCTCGTCCTTCAGCTTGATGAGCGAGGCGGCGAGCGAAGCAAGCTGTCGCAGCCGCGGAACAAGGTCCGGCACGGTGCGCGCATGCGGTTTGACGTCGAAGACGCAGACCGTGCCGATCGGCTGACCGTCCACCATGATCGGCGCCCCGGCATAGAAGCGAAGGTGCGGTTGTGCGGTGACGCTTGGCAGGCCGGCAAAACGCTCATCCTTGCAGGCATCAGGAATGATCAACGGCTCACCGCCGCTTTCGGCGATCATCCGTGCGCAGAAGGAATCTGCCGACGGCGCCCGGATTTCCGGCGTCCCCTGCCGAGCAAGAAACCATTGATCCGTGCGGCCGAGAATGGTCACAAGGGCAATCGGCGCGGAGAAGAGTCCAGCCGCAAGGCCCGCAATATCGTCGAAATCAGGATCTGGACCGAGAAACACCGGCATCGCGGCGTCAAGCGCCGCCAGACGGTCTGGCGCATCCAGAACCGCTGCAATATCGGACGATACTGTCAGAACATTGTCCTTCATACGCCTCTGGTATGCGATTCCGCGCCCGGTTTCACCCTTGGCTTTCGCCTGACGACGCTCTTCGCCCCGCTCCCCCTAAATTATCCGCCGCCCGCAGCGCGCGGGCGGCGCATGTTGCTTTTCCCTACGATGCAAAGGCGCGCGACGTAATCGGCGCAGAAACCGCATCCGGGCCATAGTCGCTTTCGCCACTGACCTGCAAGAGTTCCTGCAGGCGCTGGCGGGCGCGGTTGACGCGGCTCTTGATGGTGCCGAGCGCGCAGCCGCAGATTTCGGCCGCCTCTTCATAGGAAAAGCCCGAGGCGCCGACAAGGATGATCGCCTCGCGCTGCTCGTCCGGCAGCTTTTCCAGCGCCTTCTTGAAGTCCTGCATGTCGAGCGAACCGTATTGCGAGGGGTGCTGCGCCATGTTCTCCGTGAAGAGACCGTCGGAATCCTGCACCTCGCGGCCGCGCTTGCGCATCTTACTGTAGAGTTCGTTGCGCAGGATCGTGAAGAGCCAGGCCTTCATGTTCGTGCCCATCTCGAACTGCTCCTGCTTGGCCCAGGCCTTCATAATCGTGTCCTGCACGAGATCGTCGGCCTGGTCGTGCCGGCCGATCAGCGAGATAGCGAAAGCGCGCAGGCTCGGAAGAACGGCCAGCAGTTCCCGCTTGAACGTCGTCTGTTCCTGATCCATCCTACCCTCACTCGGCCCGTTGGATGCGGCTTTCCACGGCATCCAGTTTCTCGAGAAGATCCAGGAATCTTTGGGGAAGCGCCTCGTCCTGTACCTGATGGTAGAAGGCGCGAAGCTTCATCGCAATCTGCGCATTGGGGTCTTCGCTCGCGGGTGATCGTTGCCCGCTTCTTTTCTTGTCCACGCTTTTCACAGTGCCACTCTCATCTTTCATCTGCGCCTTGTGACGAATTCGGCGTGGAAATGCCCGGCATCAAAAAAAGTTCCCTTCGCCGGAACCTTAATTTGGCTTCCGCGTTCAAACCGTCAACTGCGATTGCAGCAATTTGAGAACAGGGGACCATCATGCCGATTTCCGACCGCATCGGGCCGCACCTTCCCGCGCTCCGCCGTTACGCGCGCGCCCTCACCGGAACGCAGCCCTCGGGCGATGCCTATGTGGCAGCGACCCTTGAGACCATCCTCATCGATCCCTCCGTGATGCCCGAAGGCGAGGACGACAAAGCCAGGCTTTTCGGCCTGCTCAGCCGTATCATCTCCTCCCTCCCCGTATCCGTGAGCCGTGGCGCCGGCGCCATTTCGCCCGGCGCAGAGGCCCCGTTCGACCTTTCCGGCGTTCCCCCGCTCGGCCGGCAGGCACTGCTGCTGGCGACGGTCGAAGGATTTACCGTCGAGAAGACGGCCGACATCCTCGATGCCGAGACCAGCAGCATCCGCACCCTTCTGGACGCCGCCTTCGCGGAGATCGCTGCGCAGGCCGAAACGGGCATCATGATCATCGAGGACGAGCCGCTGATCGCGCTCGACCTTGCGCATATGGTCAACGGCATGGGCCATCGCGTCACCGGGATCGCCCGCACGCAGGCCGAGGCCGAAATGCTCTGGAGCGACAGCCGGCCCGGCCTCGTCCTTGCCGACGTGCGGCTCGCCGATGGAAGCTCGGGCATCGATGCGGTGAATTCCATTCTCGCCCGCACGGACATCCCCGTGATCTTCATCACCGCCTATCCGGAGCGGCTGCTTACCGGTGAGCGTCCCGAGCCGGCCTTCCTCGTGTCCAAACCGTTCAATCCGGAACAGGTGAAGGTGCTCATCAACCAGGCCCTTCTCTTCACCCCGCAAGCGCGCGCCGCGGCCTGATCTCGCTCCCGGACGGCCGCAGCGGCGGCGCGGCTGGCGGCGGTGGGAGGCACGCCCACCGCCGTCTTTATTTTGTCCGCAATCCGAGTGGCAGGAGGCTATACACTGCCACTCGCGATGTTCCGGCAATGCCACAAAGGAAAACAGCCAGCGTCTGGGAGACACTGGCTGCTTGAGTATCCACGGACCGGAGGGGGACACGGTATCGTGGTCGATCACCGGTCGAGGGCCTCGCATTTGGGGGACATGCGCTGACCAGTGACGCCAGAGAAACCCCCGACACAGGATTTGGTTCCAGCCCCCTGAAGATTTTTTTCAACCGTCAGTCGATTGCTTCCAGCTCGGCCCGGTGCCGGTAAAGCGCGAGGAAGCGACGGTAGTCCCGGTCGTAGGCGGCCTTGCGGGCGGGGTCGGGAAGGAAAACCCGGCTTCCCGGGTACATCTCACGGCCTGCAGCCGCCAGATCCGCGTGCAGCCCGCCGGCAACCGCCGCCATCATCGCCGTCCCGAGCAGCACCGCATCGCTGGTCTCCGGCACGACGACGCGGCAACCAGTGACGTCCCGGTAGAGCTCCATCAGCAGCGCGTTGCGGACATGGCCGCCGGCGACATGCAGCGTGTCGAGCGGATAACCGCCCGCGCCAAGCTTTTCGAGGATATGGCGAATGCCAAGCGCAATGGCGACGGAGGTCCGCCAATAGAGGCGGCAGAGCCCGTCGAAGGAGGCATCCAGCGAGAGGCCGCTGATCACGCCGAGTGCGTGAGGATCGGCCAGCGGCGAGCGATTGCCGTGGAAATCCGGCAGCACATGCAGCCGCGCGGCAAAAGCCTCGCCCTCCTCCGCCTGCATCTCGCGGATGCGCGCGGCGATGCGGGCATGGTTCGCCGCCGAAGGTTCGCCGCCGGCGCTGTGCGCGCGCACGATATGGTCGAGCAGCGCGCCCGTCGCCGACTGGCCGCCCTCGACCAGCCACCACCCCGGCAGCACCACCTCGTAGTAGGGACCCCACATCCCGAAACCGAACCGCTTGTCGCGGGAAAAGGCGACGACACAGCTCGAGGTCCCGCCGATCAGGGCAAGTTGCCGCTCCAGCATCTCCGGCGTGCCCGCGAAAGGCCCGAGCACGCCGAGCGCGCCGGCATAGGCATCGATGAGGCCGGTCGCAGCGACACAGCCTGTGTCGAGGCCGAGCTCCGTGGCCGCTTCCGGCGCAAGAGGGCCGACAGCCGTGCCGACTGCCAGCGTCTCCTGCGGCAGCGCACCGCGTTCACGCAGATCCTCAAGGCCGATCGCCGTCAGGAAGCCGGCATTCCAAGGCTGTTTCTCATGGGAAAGGTAGTTCCATTTCGCCGTCATCGTGCAGCGCGACCGGGCATTCGTCCCCGTCGCCCGCCAGGTCATGAAATCGGCGAGGTCGAAGACATGACCCGTCTTCGCCCACTGTTCCGGATGGTGGCGCTTCAGCCACATCAGCTTGGGCATTTCCATTTCCGGCGACATGACCCGGCCGGAATGAGCGAGGACCGGATGATCCGTCGCCGTGCAGAGGTCGGCCTCCTCCAGGGCACGGTGATCGAACCAGGCGATCGTGTCCCAGCGCGCCTCCGCGCCGCCGGAGACCGCCAGCGGTCGTCCTTCCGTGTCCCGGACCACGAGCGAGCAGGTCGCATCGATACCGAGCGCGGCGATACGGTCCGCCGCGACGCCCGCAAGCGCACGCGCCGCCCTGACGGCCACACAGGCCGCCTGCCAGATGTTCTCCGAATCGTGCTCGGCGTGGTTCACGCTGGGTCGGCGCAGGGCGATCGGGTGCTCGGAGCGTCCCAGCAGAGCGCCGTTCCGGTCGAATACACCGGCCCGGGCACTGCCCGTGCCGATGTCCACCGCAACGATCAGATCGCGCATCAATGCTCTTTCCCGCCGTCCTCTTCCTTGCGGACAAACTGTAACAATTCCCGCATGTCGTCAAACAGGGCATCGGGGTTGAGGCTGAGCAGCGCCTCGCGATGGCGCGGCGAGCGCGCATGAGAGCCACCGGTGAAGGCGACCACCCGCATGCCCGCGGATTTCGCCGCCGTGATGCCGGCCGGGCTGTCCTCCACGACCACGCAATGCCCGGGCGCGACACCCATGACGGCGCTGGCATGGAGGAAAAGATCGGGCGCCGGCTTGCCGCGCGCGACCATGCTCGCACTGAAGATGTTCGGCTCGAACCGGTCGATGAGGCCCGTGACGGAAAGCGACAGGCGGATGCGTTCGAGCTGGCTGGAAGAAGCCACGCAATGGGCGATGCCGAGCCGGTCCACCGTTTCGGCAATACCGTTGATGGGCTGCAACTCGGCACGAAAGCGCTCATAGAGCACCTTGCGCATCGCTTCCAGGAAGGCGGCGTCGATTGCGAGCCCATAGTCGGCATGCAGGATTTCCGACATGCTTTTCAGGCTGCGGCCGAGAAACCGCTCATGCGCCTCCTCCGCGCTCATGGCCACACCCGCCGTCGCCAGGGCCTCGACGAGAACCGCAAGCGAGATCGGCTCGCTGTCGACGAGCACACCATCGCAATCGAAGATCACCAGTTCTGTCTGTTTGGCGGCCATGACGTCCCGTTCCATTGTCAGGCCCCCGTGGTACTGTCTGCTCCCCTCGTTGGAAAGCCCCGGATTTGTAAGGATTTCCTCAATTCACGAGCCTGTCGCCCAGATAGTCCTTCAGCGTTGCGCGTGTCCCCTTCCGCTGGAGGGACGCAAGCGCATTGGCAAACCGCCGGGTGAAGCGGTCGGACACAGCGACCGTGCCAAAGATATCCTTCAGGGCGAGGAAGGCGTTCGGATCGTTCTTGGCCGACGTCGCCGCGGCACGGATGCGGTCGATATTGGGGTCGTTGAAAGCGATGTCCTTGCCGCTGTCCGTCTTACCGGCAAGGTAGTGGCACCAGAGCGCCGAAACGAGCGACAGACCGATGACGTCCTCGCCGCGCGCCAGCCGGTCGGCAGTGGACGGCAGGATGAATTTCGGCTGGCGGTTGGAGCCGTCCTGCGCAAGGCGCGGGATCGTATCGGCGATCTTCGGATTGGAGAAGCGCCGCTCGATCAGCGCATAGTAGTCGTTGAGGTCGGTATCCGGCACGGGCGGGATGACGGGGATGATTTCCTCCCGCTCCAGCTTGGCGAGAAAGGCGCGGATGTCGGCATCCTCCATCGCCTCATGGACGAAATGGATGTCGAGCAGCGCGGCCGGATAGGCGATCGCCGCATGGCCGCCGTTAAGGATGCGGATCTTCATGTGCTCGTAAGGCGCGACATCAGGCACGAACTGCACGCCGGCCTTCTCCAGCGCCGGGCGCCCCTCCGGGAAGTGATCCTCCAGCACCCATTGCTTGAACTCTTCGCAGAAGACCGGCCAGGCATCATCGATATCGTACTCGTCGGCGACGATACCGATCTCGCGTGGCCCCGTCGCCGGCGTGATGCGGTCGACCATGCCATTCGGGAAGGCGACGTTGGTGTCGATCCAGTCGGCAAGCGCGGGATCGGAGAGGCGCGCGAGGCCGGAAATGGCGGCGTGCGTGACTTCGCCGTTGCCGGGAATGTTGTCGCAGGACATGACGGTGTAAGGCGCGAGGCCGGCATCCTTGCGCGCCTTGAGGCCGGCGAGGATGAGCCCGAACACGGTTTTGGGATCAGCGGGGTTGGCGGCGTCGGCGGCGATCGCCGGATGGCCGGGATCGAAGACGCCGGAGGCCGGATTGATGAAATAGCCGCCCTCGGTGATGGTCAGCGAGACGATGCGGATGGCGGGATTGGCAAGCTGTGCGATGGTCGCCGCAGCATTGCCGGGCGCGAGATAGCCGATCATGGCGCCGGTGACACGCGCGCCGGAACGGTTGTTGTCCTGCTCGACGACCGTCGTCAAAAAATCCTGCCCTGCGAGTTTTTCGCGCATGGCGGCGTCGGACGGCAGCACACCGGCCCCGATGATCGCCCAGTCATGGTCATGGCCGAGGTTGAACAGGTCGTCGAGATAGATCGCCTGGTGCGCCCGGTGGAAATTGCCGACGCCGAAATGCACGATGCCCGCCTTGAGGGCCGAGCGCTCATAGGCCGGAACGGCAGCCGTCCTGGCAACCTCGTTGAGGGTGGCGAGCGACAGTTTCGTGGTCATGGTCCGTTCCTTCCGGTCTCGTCTGCTGGCAAGGTCCGCGCGGTGCGGGCCTCAGCTCATCCAGTTGCCGCCGTCGACATTGTAGGTTTGCGCGACGATGTAGTTGCTCTCCTGGGAGGCCAGGAAGACCGCCATGCCCGTCAGATCCTCGGCGGTGCCCATACGGCCGAAGGGCACTTCCGCACCGACCAGGCGCTTCTTCTCGCCGCGCGGCCGGTTCTCGTATTTGGCGAAGAGCGCATCGACACCGTCCCAGTGCTCGCCATCGACCACACCGGGCGCGATGGCATTGACGTTGATGCCGTGTTTGATGAGGTTCAGCCCCGCAGACTGGGTGAGGCTGATCACCGCCGCCTTGGTGGCGCAATAGACACCGACCAGCGCTTCGCCGCGCCGCCCGGCCTGACTTGCCATATTGATGATCTTGCCGCCGCGCCCCTGCGCGATCATCTGCTTTGCCGTCGCCTGAAGGGTGAAGAGCGTGCCGGCGACATTGATCGAGAACAGCTTTTCGTAGCTTTCACGCGTGATCTCGACGATCGGCGCCAGATCGAACAGCGCGGCATTGTTGACGAGGATGTCGAGGCCGCCGGCCTCCTTCACGCAGGTAGCGATGGCGGCGTCGATGGAAGCCTGCCGCGTCACGTCCATCTCCACGGCATAGGCCGCCGGTCCGATTTCGTTGGCCGTCGCCCGCGCCCGCTCGATAGCGATGTCGGCGATGGCGACGCGCGCACCCTCCCGCACATAGGCTTCCGCGAAACTGCGGCCGATGCCGCGCGCCGATCCCGTGATCAGCGCGCTTTTGCCCTCCAGCCGTTTCATCGGATCGCCTTCCCGGCGTCGTCAAAGCGATGGAGGCGCGTTGTGTCGGGCGTGAGGAAGACGCTGTCGCCGTGGGTGACGGGGAAGTCACCGCCGGCGCGCACGGTCATCATGCCGATGCCGTCGGTATTGACATGCAGGAACGTGTCCGAGCCGAGATGTTCGGCAACGCCGACCACGCCTTTCCACGTCCCGCTCTCCTTGGAGAGGCGGATATGCTCGGGGCGGATGCCGACGGTGGGCGCATTGTACGGCTTGGCTGCCTCGCCCTTGACGAAGTTCATGCGCGGCGAACCGATGAAGCCGGCAACGAAGAGATTGTCGGGCTTGTTGTAGAGATCGAGCGGCGAGCCGACCTGCTCGATATTGCCGGCGTTCAGCACGACGATCTTGTCGGCCATGGTCATGGCTTCCACCTGGTCGTGCGTGACATAGATCATCGTCGTCTTCAGCTGATGATGCAGTTCGCTGATTTCGAGCCGCATCGTGCCGCGCAGCGCCGCATCGAGGTTCGACAGCGGCTCGTCAAAGAGAAAGGCCGACGGCTCGCGCACGATCGCCCGGCCGATGGCCACGCGCTGGCGCTGACCGCCGGACAGTTGCCCGGGCCGCCGCTCCAGGTAGTTGGTGAGGTTGAGCACGCGTGCGGCTTCCGTCACCTTCTTGTCGATGATGGCAGGATCGGTCTTCGCCATCTTCAAGGGGAAGGCGATGTTGTTGCGCACCGTCATATGCGGATAGAGCGCATAGGACTGGAACACCATGGCAAGCCCGCGCTTGGCCGGCGCCGCCGACGTCACGTCCTTGCCGTCGATCTCGATGGTGCCGCTGGTGGTATCCTCAAGGCCCGCGATGAGGCGCAGCAGCGTGGACTTGCCGCAGCCCGACGGGCCGACGAAGACGACGAACTCGCCGTCTTCGATGGCAAGGTCGATGCCCGGGATGACCTGCGTCGTGCCGAAGGACTTGTTGACTTTCTTCAGGATGATCTTGCCCATGATGGTCCCTCCCCGAGGTCTGTTCGTTACTTCACGGCGCCGAAGGTGAGGCCGCGGACAAGCTGTTTCTGGCTGAACCAGCCCATGATCAGGATCGGGGCGATGGCGAGCGTCGAGGCCGCCGAGAGCTTGGCCCAGAAAAGACCCTGCGGGCTCGAGAACGAAGCGATGAAGGCGGTCAGCGGCGCGGCGTTCGTCGTCGTCAGCCGGATCGTCCAAAAGGCTTCGTTCCAGGCGAGGATGATGTTGAGCAGCATGGTCGAAGCTATGCCCGGCACCGCCATCGGGGTGAGCACGTAGACGATCTCGCCCCAGAGCGAGGCCCCATCCATGCGCGCGGCCTCCAGGATCTCGCCGGGGATTTCCCGGAAATAGGTGTAGAGCATCCAGATGACGATCGGCAGGTTGATCATCGTCAGCATCACGGTGAGGCCGATACGGCTGTCGAGCAGGCCCGTGTCGCGGAAGATCAGGTAGATCGGGACCAGCACGGCAACGGCAGGCATCATCTTGGTCGAGAGCATCCACATCAGGATGTCCTTGGTCTTCGCCGTCGGCGAGAAAGCCATCGACCAGGCGGCCGGTACGGCGATCAACAGCGCCAGGAGCGTCGAGCCGAGCGACAAAATGACCGAGTTCAGGAAGAACTTGAAATAGTTGCTCTGCGCCTGCACGGCCGCATAGCTCTCGACCGTGCCCGAAGGCAGAAGGTTGAAGCCCTGGATTGCCTCGGTCTCGGACTTGAAGGAAGTGATGATCGTATAGAGGATCGGGAAGAAGATGATCAGCGCGATGATCCAGGCGGCGATGGTGAAGACGACGGTTCTTCTTGTTGAGACGGCTCTAGCCATGGTCTTGTCCCTCTCTCACTTGTCCAGGTTCTTGCCGACGGCGCGCATCAGGAAGAAGGCGACGATGTTGGCGAGGATGACGGCGATGATGCCACCGGCCGAGGCGCCGCCGACGTCGTAGCCGAGGAGCGCGGTGCGGTAGATCAGGAACGGCAGGTTGGTCGAGGCATAACCCGGACCGCCATTGGTGGTGACGAGGATTTCCGCGTAGACGCCGAGCAGGAAGATCGTCTGGATCAGGATGACGACGGTGATCGAGCGGGCGAGATGCGGCAGCGTCAGGTAGACGAAGCGCGACACGAAACCCGCGCCGTCCATTTCCGCCGCCTCCTTCTGCTCGCCGTCGAGCGATTGCAGCGCGGTGAGCAGGATGAGGGTCGCAAAGGGCAGCCACTGCCAGGCGACAATGATGATGATCGAGAACAGCGGATATTGCGCGAACCAGTCGACAGGCTGCAGGCCGACGGCGCGGTTGATATCCGCCAGCACCCCGTAGCCCGGATGCATGATCATGTTCTTCCACACGAGCGCTGCCACCGGCGGCATGACGAAGAAGGGCGAGATGATCATGATGCGCACGATGCCCTGCCCCCACATCGGCTGGTCGAGCAGAAGCGCGATGGCAATGCCGCCGATGACGGTGATGAAGAGCACGCCGACGACGATCACGAGCGTATTCCAGATCGACTGGAAGAAGGCCGGGTCGGTGTAGAAGTACTGATAGTTGAACAGCCCCGCCCAGCTGACATTGGCCGGGTTCAGGAGGTTGTAGTTCTGGAACGAGAACCACAGCGTCATCGCCAGCGGCACGATCATCCAGACCAAAAGCAGCCCCACAGAGGGCGCCAACATCAGACGCGCCAGCCCGCGCGTGTTCTCCGTCGCCATGATTTCCTCCCGAGAGCCGGTCCGGCCGGCCTGTGCAGTCACGACATCATTCCAGGGCGGAGCCGCCCCTCATCCCCCTACCCGGACCTTCTCCCCGCAAACACGGAGAAGGGGCAGAAAGGAGCGCCCATCGTTCCTCTCCCCACTTGCGGGGAGTGGATGCCGGCAGGCAAGTGAGGGGCAAGCGCCGGAAACAACACCCCGTCTATCGGCTGCCCGGAGCACGTCCGGGCAGCCTGTCCTTGGGGAGGAGGTATTACTTGATGTAGCCGGCGCGGGTCATTTCGCGGGTGGTGACCTGCTGGGCCTGGGCGAGCGCGTCGTCAACCGACATCTGGCCGGCGAGCGCGGCCGAGAAGAGCTGGCCGACCGTCGTGCCGAGACCCTGGAATTCCGGGATGGCGACGAACTGCACGCCGACATAGGGCACCGGCTTGACGGCCGGGTTCTTCGGGTCGGCAGCATTGATCGAGTCGAGCGTCATCTTGGCGAAGGGCGCGGCCTTCTCATACTCGGCATTTGCATAGAGCGAGGAGCGCGTGCCCGGAGGAACGTTCGCCCAGCCTTCCTTTTCGGCGACGAGCTTGGTGTAGTCCTTGCTGGTCGCCCAGGCGATGAACTTTTCCGCCGCCGCGGTCTTCTGCGAGCCGGCCGGGATGGCGAGGTTCCAGGCCCAGAGCCAGTTGCCGCGCTTGCCGAGACCCGTATCAGGAGCGAGCGCATAACCGACCTTGTCGGCGACCGTCGATTCCTTGGGGTTAGAGACGAAGGAGGCGGCAACCGTGGCGTCGATCCACATGCCGCAATTGCCCTGCTGGAACAGCGCCAGGTTCTCGTTGAAGCCGTTCGACGATGCGCCCTGCGGGCCGGCATCGGCCATCAGCTTGACGTACATGTCGAGCGTGTTCTTCCATTCCGGCTGGTCGAACTGGGGCTTCCAGTTTTCATCGAACCAGCGGGCGCCGAAGGCGTTGGACGTGGCGGTCAGGAACGCCATGTTCTCGCCCCAGCCGGCCTTGCCGCGCAGGCAGATGCCGTTGATGCCGGCATTGCGGTCGGTCATCTTGCGGGCGGCTTCACCGATGAACTCCCAGGTCGGCGCGTCGGGCATGGTCAGCCCGGCCTTCTCCATCAGGTCCTTGCGGTACATGACGAAGGAGCTCTCGCCATAGAACGGCGCGGCGTAGAGCTTGCCGTCCTCGCCCGTCAGACCCGAGCGGATGGCCGGAAGCAGGTCGTCGGCGTCGTAGTCGGCACCGAGATTGTCGAGCGGCACCAGCCAGCCCTGCTTGGTCCAGATCGGCACTTCATAGGTGCCGATCGTCATGATGTCGTACTGGCCACCCTTGGTCGCGATGTCGGTCGTGACGCGTTCGCGCAGCACGTTCTCTTCGAGCGTAACCCAGTTCAGTTCAATGTCGGGGTTCTTGGTGGTGAAATCTTCCGTCAGCCCCTGCATGCGGATCATGTCGCCATTGTTGACGGTGGCGATGGTCAGGGTTTCGGCATTGGCGAAACCGCACAGGAGAGCGGCCGAGCTGACGCCCAGCAGAAGGGTTCTCAAATTCATCATCTTCCTCCCAGAAGGGTTTTGAGCATTTGCTTTGCTCATGGGCAATTACTCGCATATTGCCGCAACAAGTCAACGACCAATCGTTGCTGCACCGCACAAGGCGGGGCAGCGCCCGTTGAATCTCATGGGAAATTTCTGCGTGGGAGACGGCTCTCGATCAGGCCGAAAGCAGGTGGCGGGCGGTCGACTCGTCGGTGATGACGCCGTTGATCATGCGCCCGCGCAGCGCCGCGAGAAGCGCCGTATATTTGCGCTTGCCCTTGGCAAGGCCGATGACGGTGGTCGTCTCGCGCGGCGGCAGCGGCACGGAGGCAACGCGTTCGTTGATGCTGCCGTCGAGCAGTTTGCCGTCGCGGTCGAACATCCAGCCGCAGATCTCGCCGGCGGCCCCCTCCTCCATCAGCCGCGCCATTTCCTCCGGGTCGAGGAAGCCGTCGAGGCAGAGCGGTGCATCCGCGCCGAGCTCGCCGATCCCGACGAAGGCGACGTCGGCCTGTCGGCCGAGCTGGAGGGTCGATTGCACGAGGCTCTGCTTGTGCAGGAGGTCACGCTCCTCCGTGGAGGAGACGAGAACCGGCAACGGCATCGGATAGTGCCGCGCCTTCACCGCGTCGGCCATCGAGAAGATGACGTTGTAGTATGCCGCCGAACCATCCGGCCCGATATTGCCGGTCAGCGACATGATGCGGTGCTGCGGACATTCCATCGCCGGAAGCTGGTCGATCGCCGCCTTCAGCGTGCGCCCCGTGCCGACGGCGAGCACGATCGGCTCGGCCTTCTTCAGCCAGCGCTCGATTTCCGCCGCACCGGCTTCCGCAATGCCGATCGTCGTCGAGGTCGAGCCCGGATCGCTCGGAACGATATCGACATGCACGAGCCCGAATTTCTTCCGCAGCTCCTCGCCGAGTTCCAGACATTCAGCGATCGGGTGATCGAGCCGCACCTTGATCAGCCGCTCGGCGACGGCGAGCGAGACAAGCCGCTGCGCCGACTGACGGGAGATGCCCATGGCGGAAGCGATTTCGTCCTGCGTGCGGCCCGCGACATAGTAGAGCCAACCGGCCCTTGCCGCATCGTCCAGCCGCCCGGCTGTTTCCGTCCGCTTCGCCATGGTTTTCCCCAGATGTTCCAAAGGATTTGCTGCATCTTTTCCGGCGGCCTGTCAAACGCCATGTGACGGCGCAGCTGGAACAGCATCCCGCAATGCAACACAAAAACATAACCGGATTTCTCATGTTTATTTCCGCTGCAAGCACTGAAAAACCAGCATTTCTTTTGAAATTTTACCGTTTGATAAAAAAATAAACCTGAGTTACCGTTCTCTCATTCAAAAAGCCCACGCGAATGGGAGATAACTATGGGAACGACGCAATCTGGGATCCATCGGGGGCGTCTTGCGCCTGCCGAATACGACACGAACTTTTCCGACCTGCATCCACGCCTCGACGATCACGAGGCCCTGGTCGCCGCCGACCGCTGTTACTTCTGTCACGACGCGCCGTGCATGACGGCCTGTCCCACCTCCATCGACATTCCGCTGTTCATCCGCCAGATCTCGACGGGCAACCCGATCGGTTCGGCGAACACCATTTTCGACCAGAACATTCTGGGCGGTATGTGCGCCCGCGTCTGTCCCACCGAGACGCTCTGCGAACAGGCCTGCGTGCGCAACACCGCCGAGCACCGCCCGGTGGAAATCGGCCGCCTGCAGCGCTACGCGACCGACGTGGCGATGACGGAGAACAAACACTTTTACGAACGCGCCGCCCGCACCGGCAAGGCTGTGGCGGTCGTCGGGGCCGGCCCGGCGGGACTTGCCTGCGCCCACCGCCTCGCCATGGATGGCCATGACGTCGTGATCTTCGAAGCACGCGAAAAGGCCGGCGGCCTCAACGAATACGGCATCGCCACCTACAAGGCGGTCGACGATTTCGCCCAGCGCGAAGTCGACTATGTGCTGGCGATCGGCGGCATCGAGGTGAAGAACGGCCTGAAACTCGGCCGCGACTTCACACTTGCCGATCTCACCGGCAATTTCGACGCCGTCTTCCTCGGCATGGGCCTTTCCGGTGTCAACGCGCTCGGCGCGGAGGGCGAAAACCTGCCCGGCGTCGTCGATGCGGTCGATTTCATCGCGGAACTGCGCCAGGCGACGGACAAGGCGACGATCCCCGTTGGCCGGCGCGTCGTCGTCATCGGTGGCGGCATGACGGCGATCGACGCCGCCGTGCAGGCAAAGCTCCTCGGCGCCGAGGAGGTGACGATCTGCTACCGCCGCGGCAAGGAGCAGATGAACGCCTCGGAATTCGAGCAGGACCTTGCCGCCTCCAAGGGCGTGATGATCCGCCACTGGCTCCAGCCGAAACGCGTCATCGCAAGAGACGGCCATGTCGCCGGCATCGAGGTGGAATATACCGAGATGCGCGACGGCAAGCTCGAAGGCACCGGCGAAATCGGCGCGCTCGCCGCCGACCAGATCTTCAAGGCCATCGGCCAGACGTTCGAGGCCGCCGGCCTCGGTTCGCTCGCCATGGCCGGCAACCGCATCGCCATCGATGCGGAAGGCCGTACGTCCGTCGCCAATGTCTGGGCGGGGGGAGACTGCGTGAAGGCCGGTGAAGACCTGACGGTCACATCCGTCGCACAGGGCCGCGATGCGGCCGATTCGATCAACCGCATGCTGGCCGCCGGTGTGCAGCCTTCCGTTGCCGTCGCTTGAGGGAGATGAGACATGGCTGATCTTCGCAACACCTTCGTCGGCATCAAGTCGCCCAACCCCTTCTGGCTCGCCTCCGCGCCGCCGACCGACAAGGCCTACAATGTCGAGCGCGCCTTCAAGGCCGGCTGGGGCGGCGTGGTCTGGAAGACGCTCGGCGAAGAAGGCCCGCCGGTCGTCAACGTTAACGGCCCGCGCTACGGCGCGATCTGGGGCGCCGACCGCCGCCTGCTCGGCCTCAACAATATCGAGTTGATCACCGACCGCGACCTCTACACGAACCTGCGCGAGATGAAGCAGGTGAAGATGAACTGGCCGGACCGGGCGCTGATCGCCTCGATCATGGTGCCCTGCGAAGAGGAGAGCTGGAAGGCGATCCTGCCGCTGGTGGAAGAGACCGGCGCCGACGGTATCGAGCTTAACTTCGGCTGTCCGCACGGCATGTCCGAGCGCGGCATGGGCGCGGCGGTCGGCCAGGTGCCGGAATATATCGAAATGGTGGTGCGCTGGTGCAAGCAGTACACCCGCATGCCCGTCATCACCAAACTGACGCCCAACATCACCGATATCCGCAAGCCGGCGCGCGCGGCCAAGGCCGGCGGCACCGATGCGGTGTCGCTGATCAACACGATCAACTCGATCGTGTCCGTCGACCTCGACAGCTTCGCGCCCAACCCGACTGTCGGCGGCAAGGGCACCCATGGCGGCTATTGCGGCCCGGCGGTGAAACCCATCGCGCTCAACATGGTGGCCGAGATCGCCCGCGATCCGGAAACCTACGGCCTGCCGATTTCAGGCATCGGCGGCATCACCACCTGGCGCGATGCGGCCGAGTTCCTGGCGCTCGGCGCCGGCAACGTGCAGGTCTGCACAGCCGCGATGACCTACGGCTTCAAGATCGTGCAGGAGATGATCACCGGGCTTTCAAGCTGGATGGACGCCAAGGGCCACCGCAGCCTCGACGACGTCATCGCCCGCGCGGTGCCCAACGTCACGGACTGGCAATACCTCAACCTCAATTACATCGCAAAGGCCCATATCGACCAGGATGCCTGCATCAAGTGCGGACGCTGCCACATCGCCTGCGAGGACACCTCGCACCAGGCGATCACCCAGTTCGTCGATGGCGTCAGGCATTTCGAGGTGATGGAGGACGAGTGCGTCGGCTGCAATCTCTGCGTCAACGTCTGCCCGGTGGAGAACTGCATCACCATGGTGGAACTGGAACCCGGCGTGCTCGACCAGCGCACCGGAAAAACGGTGGATCCGAACTACGCCAACTGGACGACGCATCCGAACAACCCGATGGCCAGGCAGGCTGCGGAGTAGAAAAAGCCCCGTCGCGGGAAGTTCAGGCTTTCCGCGACGCCTCGTAGAGGGCAACGAGATCATCAAGGGGTATGCCGTTCAGAGTGGCACCGGCGAGCCTGCAATTCGTGAACTCGACCCCAGAAAGATTGACGTTTTGGAATTGGGACCCCGACAGGTTCACGTCGTTGACACGCCACCCGGACATGTTGCTGTCATTGAAGCGAGCGCCGGAGAAGTTGATCTGGTTGAAGGTGACACCTGACAAGTTCGCGTCATCGAAAACCGAACCCGAGAGATTGGTATCGTTGACATCCAGGACATGCGTCACGCGATGAAGCTTCATTCCCCGCTTCCTTGATAGAACCTAGTGATCGTCGACTTGGGAGTCTACCGTAAACGTCACGCGCGCAAACTCAAGCCGGGGCTATGCGACACGCCCGTTGCAGCGAGGCTTCGGATCAAATGCGAAGCCACTCTCACCCAAAGAAATTGAAGCTCTGCCCGGCGCTGTAGGCCAGCAGCGCCAGCCCGGCAAAATAGACGATCGTCATCACCACCATGCCATAGCCGGCCAGCACCACCAGCCCGTCGCGCTGCGAAATACCTGCGGCCAGCAGCAGGATGGCGACGCCCGGCAGCGTGTTGGAGAAGGGAATGAGCCCGAGCGGCGCCATGAGAAGAACCCCCGCCCCCATCAGCACCAGGCCGTTGACGCGGTTCATCACGGCACCTGACGTCAGCCCCGTCATGCGCGGCTTGAAGAAGCGGTCGAACTTGCGCAGGAATTTCACGCCACGCTCCAGCACCGGCCGCAGCTTGCCGCTTTCCAGCCGCCGGTCGGCGACCTTTTGCGGCAGCCAGGGCAACCGGTTGAGCGTGATCGCCGCGCTGATCAGGACGATACCGGCACCAAAGACAGTGGAAACGCCAGGGATCGAGACCGGGAACAGAAAGGGCAGCGACAGAAAGGCGCAGAGCAGGAGCAGGCCACTTTCGCCCATCATCGCGAGCAGATCGCGCAGCGTGATGTGCTCGCCCTTGATCGAGTGGATGATGTCCTCGAGCAGTTCGCTCGTCTTGCGGTCCGTGTCCTTGAAGCCGATGGCCGTCGTCATGCAATGTCCTCTCGCGTGCCGCCGGCGTATGGGCGGCGATTGCGGCTTTCCTGTGGGAGTGGCGCGCCCCGACTTTTCGCTGTTGCGGATGCAAAACAGCTACGCACACATGCCGGATTTGCTCTATGAGCATGCCGCACCGCAGACAATAGGGTGATTTTCTTGACGAAGCGTATGCCGGCCCCGGCGGGCCTCTCCATCCATGCAAAAGGCCGCGAAAAGCTGAAGGGGCATCTCGCCATGCTGCTCTTTGCGGTGCTGATCGCCGGCTCCTTCTCCTTCGGGGGCCTAGCGGCGCGCTACATGGAGGCCGAGCCGCTGATGCTCTGGCGCTACATCCTGACCGTCGTCGTCATGGCGGCGCTCGCCTTCGGCGCCTTCAGGGTTCCGCTGACGCTGCCGAAGCAGGCCTGGCGCTTCCTGCTGCTCGGCGGGCTGATCGCCATCTACATGCTCACCATGTTCATGGCGCTGGAGTTCACCAGCCCCGTCGCCACCGGCGCGGTTTTCACGCTGATGCCGCTCCTGAGTGCCGGCTTCGCTTTGCCGGTGCTCGGCCAGAGGACGCGGCCCGGCGTACTCGCCGGTCTCCTCATCGCCGCGGCCGGCGCCGTGTGGGTGATTTTCCGGGGCAATATCGATGCCATCCTCGCCTTCGATGTCGGCACCGGCGAGATGATCTTCTTCGTCGGCGTCGTCTGCCATGCGCTCTACGTGCCACTGATCCGCCGCTTCGACCGGGGCGAATCGGCCGTCGGCTTCGGCTTCTGGGTAACGGTGGGCGCAACGCTCTGGTTGGTCCCGCCGGGTATCCGAAGCTTGATCGCAACGGATTTCTCCGCCCTGCCCGTCGCTGTCTACGCTGCCGTCACCTATCTGGCCGTCGTCACCACGGCCGGCACGTTCCTGCTCCTGCAATATGCCTCGATGCGCCTGCCGGCCTCCAAGCTGCTGGGCTACGGCTATCTGACGCCGAGCTTCATCATCCTGCTCGAAGGCATTCTGGGTCACGGCTGGGCGAGCCTGCCGGTCCTGGCCGGCGCCCTCGTCACCGCCTGCGGCCTGGCGCTGATGGCGCTTCTGCCGGACTGATCCGGCTCGGAAAAGGCGTCAGACCGGCTCTTCGCTGACATTGAGACCGCCGATGAAGAGTTGTTCGAGGAAGCGCGCCGCATCCTCGAACCGGCCCTCGCCGGCCTGGTCCTGCCCGAGCACCGCGCGCACCTGCACGTCGAAGTCGGCATAGTGCTGGGTGGTCGACCAGATCGAGAAGATCAGGTGATACGGGTCGCATTTGGCGATCTTGCCCGCCTTCGCCCAGGTGCGGATGACTTCCGCCTTCTCGTCGACGAGCGACTTCAGCGGCCCCTTCAGTTCGTCCTCGATGTTCGGCGCGCCCTGCAGGATTTCATTGGCGAACAACCGGCTTTCGCGCGGAAAATCGCGCGCCATCTCCAGTTTGCGCCTGATGTAGCTGCGGATTTCCGACACCGGATTGCCTTCCGCATCGAATTCGCGCAGCGGATCGAGCCAGGTATCGAGCACCCGGTTGATCAGCGCCCGGTGCATCGCCTCCTTGGTACGGAAATAATAGAGCAGGTTCGGCTTCGACATGCCGGCCACCTCGGCGATCTGGTCGACGGTGGCACCGCGAAAGCCGTGCAGCGAGAAAACCTCCAGCGCCGCCTCGAGGATCTGCTCCTCCTTCGCCTCCTGGATGCGCGTGCGCCGCTGTGTCCTCGCCGCCCTTGGTAATGCCATCGTGCCCCCTCGGCCTTGCCCGTCGAACCGGAAAAGTGCCGCCAAATTCACCAGTTTAACCAGCCGCCATTTTCTTCGGCGCAGCCCAAGTTTTTGGTTTTTCGGCTTGAGTGCCGCAACGGAAGCTGTAATGTTTACCAACCGGTCAAATTATCAGTCAGTTATCACACAAAGGCAACTGCTGATCGGAAGGCGCAAAACAACAACGGCGCCGCCAGCCGGTGGGAACGAGAATAGGGCTGCAAAAGCCCGACGATATGGGAGCATAGACATGGCCGCACCCGGCGAGAACATGCGTGTCAACGCGGACCGCCTGTGGGATTCCCTCATGGACATGGCGAAGATCGGCCCCGGCATTGCCGGTGGCAACAATCGCCAGACACTGACCGACGCCGACGCCGAAGGCCGCCGCCTGTTCCAGGCCTGGTGCGACGGCGCGGGCCTCACCATGGGTGTCGATACGATGGGCAACATGTTCATGACGCGCCCGGGCACCGATCCCGACGCGCTGCCGATCTATGTCGGCTCGCATCTCGATACGCAGCCGACCGGCGGCAAATATGACGGCGTGCTCGGCGTGCTGGCGGGCCTTGAGGTCGTACGCTCGCTGAACGACCTCGGCATCCGCACGAAACACCCGATCGTCGTCACCAACTGGACGAACGAGGAAGGCGCCCGCTTTGCACCAGCCATGCTGGCGTCAGGCGTTTTTGCCGGCGTGCATACGCAGGACTATGCCTATGGTCGCAAGGACCCCGAGGGCAAGGTTTTCGGCGAGGAGTTGCAGCGCATCGGCTGGATCGGCGACGAAACGGTCGGCGCGCGCAAGATGCACGCCTATTTCGAATATCACATCGAGCAAGGCCCGATCCTGGAGGCGGAAGGCAAGGACATCGGCGTCGTCACCCACTGTCAGGGCCTGTGGTGGCTGGAATTCACGCTGACCGGCCGCGAGGCGCATACCGGCTCGACGCCGATGACGATGCGCGTCAATGCCGGCCTCGCCATGGCCCGCATCCTCGAAATGGTGCAGACCGTCGCCATGGAGAACCAGCCGGGCGCCGTCGGCGGCGTCGGCCAGGTGTTCTTCTCGCCCAATTCGCGCAACGTGCTGCCCGGCAAGGTTGTCTTCACCGTCGACATCCGCTCGCCGGACCAGAAGAAACTCGACGGCATGCGCGCCCGCATCGAGGCAGAGGCGCCGAAAATCTGCGCAGCGCTGGGCGTCGGCTACTCCGTCGAGGCGGTTGGCCATTTCGACCCCGTCACCTTCGATCCAACCCTCGTCGCCACCGTACGCAAGGCCGCCGAAGACCTCGGCTACAGCCACATGAACATCATCTCCGGCGCCGGCCATGACGCCTGCTGGGCGGCAAAAGTCGCGCCGGCCACGATGATCATGTGTCCCTGCGTCGGCGGCCTCTCGCACAACGAGGCGGAGGACATTTCCAAGGAATGGGCCGCCGCAGGCGCCGACGTGCTGCTCCATGCGGTGATCGAGACTGCCGGCATCGCCGAGTGATCTTTTGCCGCCCGGTCTGTCGGGCGGTCTCGCGCTTTGTGCGCCACCAAAAATCGAGACAGGGAGCGGACCAACATGAGCACAGTCATCAAGGGCGGAACCATTGTCACCGCCGACCTCACCTTCAAGGCGGACGTCAAGATCGAGGGCGGGAAGATCGTCGAGATCGGCCCTGATCTTTCCGGCGACGAGGTGCTGGATGCGGCGGGCTGTTATGTCATGCCGGGCGGCATCGATCCGCATGTGCATCTCGAAATGCCCTTCATGGGCACCTATTCGGCCGATGATTTCGAGAGCGGCACGCGCGCCGGGCTTGCCGGCGGTACGACCATGGTGGTCGATTTCTGCCTGCCTGATCCCGGCCAGTCGCTGCTCGATGCGCTGAAGCGCTGGGACAACAAGTCGACCCGCGCCAATTGCGACTATTCCTTCCATATGTCGGTGACCTGGTGGAGCGAACAGGTCTTTGACGAGATGAAGGCCGTGGTCGAGGAGAAGGGCATCAACACCTTCAAGCACTTCATGGCCTACAAGGGCGCGCTTATGGTGAACGACGACGAGATGTTCGCCTCGTTCCAGCGCTGCGCCGCGCTCGGCGCCCTGCCGCTCGTGCACGCGGAGAACGGCGATGTCGTCGCGGCGATGCAGGCGAAACTGATGGACGAGGGCAACAACGGGCCGGAAGGCCACGCCTATTCGCGCCCGCCGTCCGTCGAGGGCGAGGCGACGAACCGCGCCATCATCATCGCCGATATGGCGGGTGCGCCGCTCTATGTGGTGCACACCTCCTGCGAACAGGCACATGAAGCCATCCGTCGCGCCCGGCAGAACGGCATGCGCGTCTACGGCGAGCCGCTGATCCAGCACCTGACGCTCGACGAAACGGAATATTTCAACAAGGACTGGGACCACGCCGCACGCCGCGTCATGAGCCCGCCCTTCCGCAACAAGCAGCACCAGGATTCGCTCTGGGCCGGCCTTGCGAGCGGCTCCTTGCAGGTGGTGGCGACCGACCACTGTGCCTTTACCAGCGAACAGAAGCGCACCGGTTTCGGCGATTTCCGCAAGATCCCGAACGGCACCGGGGGGCTGGAGGACCGCATGCCGATGCTCTGGACGCATGGCGTCAACACCGGCCGGCTCACCATGAACGAGTTCGTCGCCGTCACCTCCACCAACATCGCGAAGATCCTCAACGTCTATCCGCGCAAGGGCGCCATCCTCGTCGGTGCGGACGCGGATATCGTCGTCTGGGATCCGAAGCGGTCGAAGACCATCTCGTCGAAGAACCAGCAGTCCTCGATCGACTACAACGTCTTCGAAGGCAAGGATGTCGTCGGCCTGCCACGCTTCACCCTGACGCGCGGCGTGGTCGCCATCGAGGAATCGACCGTCAAGACGCGCGAGGGCCACGGCCAGTTCGTCAAGCGCGAGCCCTTTGCCGCCGTCAACAAGGCGCTGTCGACCTGGAAGGAGATCACCGCGCCACGCAAGGTCGAGCGCAGCGGCATTCCGGCGAGCGGCGTATGATCCGCAGCGGCCGCCTCACCCTTCTTCTCGGCATCGCACTCACCGGTTCGGCGGGGGCGGCAGCCGATCTTGTCGATGGCAGCTATGGCAACCAGGAAGGCTGCCACTATGCCGAGACGGGAGAATCCTCCGGTGCCGATTTCTTCTTCCTGCTGAACAAGGAAGGCGTCACCACCGCGGCCTCCTTTTGCGAATTCAAGGGCGACGGGAAACAGGTTGACGGCGCGACGAAGATCGCCGCCGAGTGCCACGAGGAGGGATACGAGGAGACCACGCCGCACGAACTGACGCTGACACCCGAGAGCGGCGGCTACACCGTGAGCTTTCCGGACGGCACGCGCTGGGGGCCGCTGATGCGGTGCAAGACGTGAGGATTGGGCCGCGGCGATATACCCCCCTCTGTCCTGCCGGACATCTCCCCCTCAAGGAGGGAGATCGGCCCCGTGGCCTGATCCCCCGCCCTTTAAATCGCAACCAGCGCCTCGAGATGCGGCAGGAGCACCACGCTCTCCTGCTCGTGGGGATCTGTCCGAGCGATGACCGCCGAAGCCGGCTGGTCGGAAAGGTTTGCCGGCAGATGCGGCACGCCGGCGGGGATGTAGAACATCTCGCCCGCCCTGACGACGACATGGTTCTCCAGCCGCTCGCCGTACCAGGTGTGCGCCTCGCCGGAGAGCATGTAGATCGCCGTCTCATGGCTCTCGTGTTTGTGCGCCTTAGCCCTGCCGCCCGGCGGAATCGTCAGGAGGTGCATGCAGATGCCGGAGGCGCCGACCGTCTCCCGGGCAATCCCTTCGAAATAGCTGAACCCCTGTTTTCCGTCATACGTGCCGCCCGGGCGCACCACCCGGCATTCGGCCTTCGCGTCCACCGCCATCATCTCCCCCGGCTCCAGCGTGAGAATTCCGTGCTCAAAGTGATACCGCAGACAATGCCGATTGCAATGCTGAGAATGGACATGCAGTCTGCCGCAACCCGCGCCGAAAGATGACCGTCATGTCCCATGCCACGCCTTCCAGCACCGTCGTCTCAGCAAAGGACCTCGGCCTGACCTTCCAGACCGCCGACGGCCCCGTGACGGCGCTGACCGGGGTAAACCTTGCCGTCGAGAAGGGCGATTTCGTCTCCTTCATCGGCCCTTCCGGCTGCGGCAAGACGACCTTCCTGCGCGTCATCGCAGATCTCGAGAAGCCGACGTCAGGCAAGATCACCGTCAACGGCATGACGCCGGAAGAAGCCCGCGGGCGCCGCGCCTATGGCTACGTCTTCCAGGCCGCCGCGCTCTATCCCTGGCGCACGATCGAGAAGAACATCGCCCTGCCGCTGGAGATCATGGGCTACTCCAGGGCCGACCAGAAGGCCCGCATCGAGCGCACGCTCGATCTCGTCAACCTGTCGGGCTTCGGCAAGAAGTATCCCTGGCAGCTCTCCGGCGGCATGCAGCAGCGTGCCTCGATCGCCCGCGCGCTCGCCTTCGATGCCGACCTTCTCCTGATGGACGAACCGTTCGGTGCGCTCGACGAGATCGTGCGCGACCACCTCAACGAGCAGCTCCTGAAACTGTGGGCCGCCACCGAAAAGACGATCTGCTTCGTCACCCACTCGATCCCCGAGGCCGTCTACCTCTCGACGAAGATCGTCGTGATGAGTCCCCGCCCCGGCCGCGTCACCGACGTGATCGAATCGCCCCTGCCGAAGGAGCGCCCGCTCGGCATCCGCGAAACGCCGGTATTCCTCGAAATCGCCCACCGGGTGCGCGAGGGGTTGCGCGCCGGCCACAGCTACGAGGAGCATGCCTGATGAAGCTCTCCTTCGTGCTCTGGCTGTTCGGCGCGACCGCCGTCTTCATCACCGCAGCGACCGCTTCGCGCGCCTATATCGGCACCACGAACATCCTCTACCTGCTGTTCTCCCTGGCGCTCTACATCGTCGGCAACCTGATGATGCTGAAACTGATGCGCGAAGGCGGGCTCGGCATTGCCATTTCGCTCTCCGCCATTACCCAGTTGCTGCTGATCAATGTCATTGCCTTCCTGTTCTTCGGCGAACGGCTCAGCAGCACGCAGCTCGCCGGCGTCGGCCTCGGTATTCTGGCCATGGGGCTGATGCTGCTGCCCTCCCCGGCAAGGAGCTGAGCCATGGCGGAACCCGGTTTCCTGCGCGACCGCCTGCTGCCGATAAGCACCGTCGTGCTGGCACTCGTTGTGCTCTGGTATGTCTTCGTCGTCGTGTTGAACGCCCCCTTCGAGCGGGATACGGCGGCGCGGGCGGGAACCACCATCGGTTTCATGGAGCTGTTGCCCAAGACCATGATGCAGGAGCGGCCCGTGCTGCCGGCACCGCACCAGGTCTTCGCCGAACTCTGGGATACGACCGTCAACAAGGCCGTCACCTCCAAGCGAAGCCTCGTCTATCATTCCTGGATAACGCTTTCGGCGACACTGCTCGGCTTTGCCATGGGGGCCGTGCTCGGCATCCTGCTTGCCATCGCCATCGTGCACAACCGGGCGATGGACCGTTCGCTGATGCCCTGGGTCATCGCCAGCCAGACGATCCCCATTCTCGCCATCGCGCCGATGATCATCGTTGTCCTGAACGCAGTCGGCATTTCCGGCCTGATGCCGAAGGCGCTGATCTCGACCTATCTTTCCTTCTTCCCCATCGTCGTCGGTATGGTGAAGGGCCTGCGCAGCCCCGAGCAGATCCAGCTCGACCTGATGCACACCTACAATGCCTCTTCCGCACAAACCTTCTGGAAGCTGCGCTGGCCCGCCTCGATGCCCTATCTCTTCACCTCGCTGAAGGTGGCGATCGCCATCTCGCTCGTCGGCGCCATCGTCGGTGAACTGCCGACCGGCGCCGTCGCCGGCCTCGGCGCGCGCTTGCTTGCCGGCTCTTATTACGGCCAGACGGTACAGATATGGGCGGCGCTGTTCATGGCCGCGGCGGTGGCGGCGCTGCTGGTCATCGTCGTGGGCTTTGCCCATGGCCTTGTCCTCAGGCGCATGGGGGCGCGGGCATGAACTATAGCGTCCTCATCGCCGCCATCGTCTTCTGGCTTGCCGCCTGGGCCTTCAACGAATGGCTCGTGCGCCAGAAGTTCACGAGCCCGGCCACGGACCGGGCCGCGCGCCTCGCCGTGCCGCTGGTCTTCGGCATCACCATCCTCGTCCTGTGGGAAGGCATCGTCAGGGGTTTCAACGTCCCCTCCGTCCTGTTGCCGCCGCCGAGCATGATCTGGGCGCGGCTCATCAGTTCCGTTCCGACCCTGTGGGCGGATTTCCGCCAGACGTTTCTCAAATCCGTGCTTGTCGGCTATGCACTCGGCTGTGGCCTCGGCTTCCTCGTGGCGATCCTCATCGACCGCTCGCCTTTCCTTCAGAAAGGGCTCCTGCCGCTCGGCAACTTCGTCTCGGCGCTGCCCGTGATCGGCGTCGCGCCCATCATGGTCATGTGGTTCGGCTTCGACTGGCAGTCAAAGGTCGCCGTCGTCGTCATCATGACCTTCTTCCCCATGCTGGTGAACACCGTCTCGGGCCTTGCCGCGACGAGCCACATGGAGCGGGACCTGATGCGCACCTATGCCGCCGACTGGTTCCAGACCCTCGTCAAGCTGCGCCTTCCCGCCGCCTGGCCTTTCATCTTCAATGCGCTCAAGATCAATTCGACGCTCGCGCTGATCGGCGCGATCGTCGCCGAATTCTTCGGAACGCCCATCGTCGGCATGGGCTTCCGGATCTCCACGGAAGTGGGCCGCATGAATGTCGACATGGTCTGGGCCGAAATCGCGGTCGCCGCGGTGGCTGGCTCCGTCTTCTACGGGATCGTCGCGCTTATCGAGCGGACCGTCACGTTCTGGCATCCGTCTGTCCGCGGTGGACAGGCGTAAAATAAAGAAAAGAGGGAACTGACATGAAAACGAAGATCGCATCGCTCCTGCTGGCAAGCGCCTTCTCGCTTGCCGCGTTCCAGTCCGAGGCCGCCGACAAGGTGACCCTTCAGCTGAAGTGGGTGACGCAGGCCCAGTTCGGCGGCTACTACGTCGCGAAAGACAAGGGGTTCTACGAAGAGGAAGGCCTTGATGTCGAGATCAAGCCGGGCGGCCCGGATATCGCGCCTGCCCAGGTGATCGCCGGCGGCGGCGCGGATGTCATCGTCGACTGGATGCCGTCTGCTCTCGCCACGCGCGAAAAGGGCGTGGCACTCGTCAACATCGCCCAGCCCTTCAAGTCCTCGGGCATGATGCTCACCTGTCTGAAGGAATCCGGCGTCACCGGCCCGGAGAACTTCAAGGGCAAGACGCTCGGCGTCTGGTTCTTCGGCAACGAATATCCGTTCCTCTCCTGGATGAGCCACCTGAAGATTCCGACCGACGGCGGGCCGGATGGCGTTACCGTGCTGAAGCAGGGCTTCAACGTCGATCCGCTGATCCAAAAGCAGGCTGCCTGCATCTCCACCATGACCTACAACGAGTATGGCCAGGTGCTCGATGCCGGCATCAAGCCGGAGGACCTCATCACCTTCAAATATGAGGATCAGGGCGTGGCAACGCTGGAAGACGGCCTCTACGTTCTGGAGGATAAGCTCAAGGACCCGGCCTTCAAGGAAAAGATGGTCAAGTTCGTGCGCGCCTCCATGAAGGGCTGGAAATATGCCGAGGAGCATCCGGACGAAGCCGCCGAGATCGTGCTTGAAAACGACTCGACCGGCGCACAGACCGAGGCACACCAGAAGCGCATGATGGGCGAAGTGGCCAAGCTGACGGCCGGCTCCAACGGTGCGCTCGACGAGGCGGACTACAAGCGCACCGTCGCCTCGCTGCTTGCCGGCGGCTCCGACCCGGTCATCTCCAAGGAACCGGAAGGCGCCTGGACGCACGAAGTGACCGACGAAGCGCTGAAGTAAACGATTTTTCTGCCGGATGCGCGACGTGCGGGGCCACAAGCCCCGCACGTTTCGTTTTTGGCACCAAGAAAAACATATGGAGCACCTGCGACAGCGCGCCGCGATTGCCATTGAAATGCCAAACGCATAAAATAATGAGGCACCATTTCGTTACCCCTTGTAAGGACAAGGTGCGCCGATTACATAGACCGCACAGCGGAGTGTGGAGGAGCTGGGGAGCCGCTCTGTGTCCGCCATATTTTTAGGGAATAGGGTCCGGCAAGAACCTCAAGAACAACGTCCGGACCGAGATCATAAAGTCATGCTTTTGGGAAAGTTCGGCCTATGGCTTCTGGACGCAGGAAAGTACTCTCTTTTTCCGTCGCGACATTCTTGACGGCAACGCCGCTTTTCGCCTTCGCCGCCGATCCGGCCGAGGGTGAAGCCGGCAAACAGCAGGCGCAAAACCTTCCGGCAATCGTCGTCACCGCCGCCGAAACGCGCCCCCTCACCGACCGCGTGCTCGCCACCGGCTCGGTCCAGGCGGTCGAGGATGTCTATGTCACGCCGCTCGTCGATGGCCTCTCCATCCGCACCCTTGCCGCCGATGTCGGCGATCGGGTCGAGGCCGACGGGACGCTCGCCACCCTGAACGACGATGCGCTGGTGCTGGAGAAGAGCCAGACCGAGGCGTCGCTCGCCAAGGCCAACGCCGCCCTCGCGCAGATCCACGCCCAGCTCGTCGAAGCCAAGGCCAATGCCGACGAAGCCGTGCGCGTTCGCGACCGGGCCCAGCGGCTCGTCAAGTCCGGCTCGCAGTCACAGGCAGCCGCCGACCAGGCCGTTGCCGCTGCGGATGCAGCGCTCGCCCGCGTCAATTCCGCAAAGCAGGCGATCGCCGTTTCCGAGGCGGACATCAAGGTCGCCCAGTCGCAGATCGACGATATCGACCTGAGGCTTGCCCGCACCGCGGTGAAATCGCCGGTCGCCGGTATCGTCTCGGCACGAACGGCCAAGATCGGCGCCATCGCCAGCGGCGCTGCCGCACCGCTCTTCACCGTCATCCGCGACGGCGAGATCGAGCTGAAGGCCGACGTTTCAGAGGACGGCGTCCTCAAGCTCGCGCCGGGCCAGAAAGCGACCGTCACGCTCGCGGGCGGCGCCGCGACGCTTACCGGCACGATCCGCCTCGTCGAACCGACACTCGACCCGGCAAGCCGCCTCGGCCGCGTCTTCATCCGCTTCGACGAGCCGGGCAAGGCCCGTGCCGGCATGTTCGCAAGCGCGGAAATCATCGTGGAGGAAAAGCAGGGCATCGTGCTGCCGCTTTCCGCCATCACCACAGCAGGCGGCAAGACGGTCGCCCGCAAGGTCGAGAACGGTGTGGTCAAGCTGGTGCCGGTCGAAACCGGCATCCAGGATGGCCAGGGAATCGAGATCGTCAGCGGCCTTACGGCCGGCGACGAGGTCGTCGCCAAGGCCGGCGCCTATGTTCGTGACGGCGACCGGGTCAATCCGGTCCACGCCGAGCAGGCATCGGCCACCAAGTGAAGCAATGACCCCGCCGCAGCGGGGCTACTACCGCCCAGGGCGGAGAATGCCGGGCTGGGGCGCCCGGTTGCATGGCGGGTGATCCGGAATGAGGCCGGATGCCTGGACGAGGTCCGGCAACGGCGCACCATTGTTCTGCGTCCGGACCTGCACGGAATCATACGCAAACGTCTGGTCTCTTACCAAGGACTTTGGGGACATGAATTTTTCAGCTTGGTCCATTCGCAATCCGATTGCGCCGCTGCTCGGGTTTTTCCTGCTGATGTATGTCGGCATCCAATCCTTCTATGCCCTGCCGATCACCCGTTTTCCCAATATCGACGTTCCCCTGATCGCCATCACCGTCGAGCAGAGCGGCGCGGCCCCCGCCGAGCTGGAGGTTCAGGTCACCAAGGAGATCGAGGACGCGGTCGCCGGCATCGAAGGCGTCGACGACATCATGTCGACTGTCACCGACGGCAGCTCCGTCACATCCGTGCTCTTCGAGATCGAAAAGCCGACCAACCAGGCGCTTCAGGACGTCAAGGACGCGATCGACCGTATCCGCAGCGACCTGCCGGCCTCCGTGGAAGAGCCCGTCGTCACGAAGATCGACGTGGAAGGCCAGGCGATCCAGAGCTTTGCCGTCTCCTCGCCCAATATGACGCTCGAGGAGCTGTCCTGGTTCGTCGACGACAAGGTCAAGCGTGCCCTGCAGGGCCGGCCGGGCATCGGCAAGATCGATCGCTTCGGCGGCGCCGACCGCGAGGTGCGCATCGACCTCAATCCAGGCAAGCTCGATTCCTTCGGCATCTCGGCCGCCGACGTCAACCGGCAGATCCGCAGCATGAACGCCGATGTCGGCTCGGGCCGCGGCCAGGTCGCCGGCGCCGAGCAGGCGATCCGTACGCTCGGCGACGCCCGCTCCGTCGAAAAGCTCAACGGCACGATGATCGCGCTGCCGAACGGCCGTTTCGTGCGGCTTTCCGAACTCGGCACGGTCACCGACACCTATGAGGAGCCGCGCTCCTTCTCGCGCTTCAACGGCAATCCCGTCGTCACCTTCGCCGTGTTCCGCTCGAAAGGCGCCAGCGAAGTGACGGTCGCCGAATCCGTCGCCACCTCGCTCGACACGGTGCGCAAGCAATATCCCGACGTCTCGATCGACCTCGTCGATGATGCCGTCTACTTCACCTATGGCAATTATGAAGCGGCGCTGCACACGCTTCTGGAAGGCGCACTGCTTGCCGTCGCCGTCGTGCTGCTCTTCCTGCGCAACTGGCGGGCGACGCTGATCTCCGCCGTGGCGCTACCGCTTTCGGCGATCCCCACCTTCTTCGTCATGGACATGCTCGGCTTCTCGCTGAACCTCGTCTCCTTCCTGGCGCTGACGCTGGCGACCGGCATCCTCGTTGACGACGCGATCGTGGAGATCGAGAACATCGCCCGGCATATCCGCATGGGCAAGACACCCTACCGGGCCGCGATCGAGGCCGCCGACGAAATCGGCCTTGCCGTCATCGCGACGACCTTCACCATCATCGCAGTCTTCGTGCCGGTCTCCTTCATGCCGGGCATTCCGGGCCAGTACTTCATCCAGTTCGGTCTGACGGTCGCGGTGGCCGTGTTCTTCTCCCTTGCGGTGGCGCGCCTCATAACGCCCGTCATGGCGGCCTATCTCATGCGCTCCGGCGATGCCGACGGCCATGGCGAGGAGAAGGAAGGCGTCTTCATGCGCTTCTACACTTGGGTCGTCAGCACGACGACGCGCAAGTGGTATGCCCGCTATGCGACGCTCCTTGCCGCCGTCGCCTTCCTTATCGCCTCCGTCATGCTGCTCTTCACCGTTCCCGGCAGCTTCCTGCCGCCGGAAGACGCTTCCCGCGTCGTTCTCTCTGTCGAACTGCCGCCGGATGCGATGCTCGACGATACCGATCGTACGACGACGCAGATCTATGAGAAGGTCAAGGACATCGATGGTGTGGAAAGCGTCTTCGTGCTCGGCGGTTCCTCGCCGAAGGGCGATCTCGAGCTGCGCCGCGCCTCGGTAACCGTCATCCTCGACAAGCTCGAGCACTCACTCACCCACAAGCTGGTGAACGACGTGCTCGGCGGGATTCCGGTCATCGGACCTTATCTGCCGAAGGTGGAGGCGAAGGGCCGCCTGCGTCCGCAATGGGATATCGAGCGGGAGATCTTCGCGGGCCTGCGCGACATTCCGGACGTGCGCATCATCAAGCTCAACGATCGCGGCGAACGCGACCTTGCCTTCAACCTTCTCTCCAACAACGAGGCGGACCTCAACAACACCGTCGCCGTGCTGGAATCGAAACTGCGCGCCGATCCGGTCCTGGCCAATATCAGCTCCGAAGGCTCGCTGCCGCGGCCGGAACTGCAGATCCGTCCGCGCGACGACCAGATGGCCCGCCTCGGCATCACGACGGCGCAGATCTCGGAAATCGTCCGCGTCGCCACCATCGGCGACATCGATTCCCAGCTCAGCAAGGTCTCGCTGGACGATCGCCTGATCCCCATCCGCGTGCAGGTCGACCGCGATTTCCGCGCCGACCTCTCGGCCATCCGCGACCTGAAGATCCAGACGGCGAGCGGCCAGATGGTACCGCTGTCGAGCGTCGCCGACATCGAATATTCGGAAGGTCCGAGCTCGGTGAAGCGGCACAACCGCAACCGCGTCGTCTCCATCGGATCCGACCTCAAGCCCGGCGTTGCGCTGGACACGGCCACCGCCCGCTTCAAGGAGATCGCGAACAGCATCGACATGCCGCCCACCGTGCAATTCGCCGAGAGCGGCGACGCCGAGATCCAGGGGGAAATGCAGCAGTCCTTCGCCAATGCGATGTTGCTCGGCCTGCTGCTCGTGCTGATGGTGCTGATCCTGCTCTTCAAGGACGTCATCCAACCCTTCACGATCCTCCTGTCGCTGCCGCTTGCCATCGGCGGCGTGGCCGCCGGCCTCATCTTGACGCAGAACGCGCTTTCCATGCCCGTCCTCATCGGCATCCTCATGCTGATGGGCATCGTGACGAAGAACGCCATCCTGCTCGTCGATTTCGCCATCGAGATGATGCATCACGGCATGGAGCGGGTGGAAGCCATGATCGAGGCCGGTCGCAAGCGCGCCCGCCCCATCGTCATGACTTCGATCGCCATGTCGGCCGGCATGCTGCCCTCGGCGCTTGGTGTCGGCGAAGGCGGCTCCTTCCGTTCGCCCATGGCGATCGCCGTTATCGGCGGCATCATCGTGTCGACCGTGCTCTCGCTCGTCGTCGTTCCGTCCTTCTTCCTCATCATGGACGATCTGTCCCGCCTGCTCGGCTGGATTTTTGGCCGCTTTGTCGGCAAGAAGGACGATGAGCTGCTGGCCATGGAGCCGGAGGCGCTGACCCGCCTGGCGGACCAGACCAGCCGCGACGTCGCCGACCTCGAAAAGCGTATCGAGACGCTCGAGAAGAGAAATGGCGGGCGGAAGCCCTTCAGCGTGGTGCATCACTCGCCACTCGCCGCGGAATAACGGCAAAGCCAAACAAACGGCCGGTTCGGCAGACGTCGAACCGGCCGTTTTCGTATTCATTGATCGAAATCAAATAAGACTTCCTCTTCCTCGACTATCGTTCTCCCATCGAAGACCGATGATGCCTGCGGGAGCATGGAGTGAGATCGATGAACAGGCTGATGAAACCCGGTGCCCGGGAACGGGAAACCCTGCTGAATTCCGGCCTCTTGTCCGCCCTTGGCGTGGAGAGCGTGGCGGCGATGATGGAGATAGCGGCGATCGGCAACCTGCCGGCACGCCAGATGCTGTTTCGCGAGGGTGAGCCGGCGGACATGCTGCATTCCGTTCTCTCCGGCTATGTGCGCGTCTACAAGCTCGACCCGGACGGCCGGGAAGCGGATGTCGAACTCTACGGTCCCGGCGACCTCATCGGCGCAAGCGTCGTGCTCGACGGAAGCCGCTACGGTGCTACTGCCCAGGCCGCCGAGCCTTCCCTCATCGCGCGTTTCGACCTGAAGCGCGTGCGCGACATTGCAGGGCGGCGGCCGGATCTGGCGATGGCGCTCGCCAACGCCTTGTCCGGCCAACTGTCACGGGCCTTTGCCAGCCTTGCCGACGACCGGCTGCACACCGCACCGCAGCGCGTGGCGCGCTACCTGCTCGCCCAGTGCCCGGCAGACGACAAGGCGACAAGTTTCCGCCTGCCCTACCAGAAGAGCCTGCTCGCCGGCAGGCTAGGCCTTGCACCCGAGGCACTGTCGCGCGCCTTCTCGATGCTGCGCAGCCACGGCGTCAATGTGCGCGGCCGGCTCGTCCATGTAAGCGACCCCGAAGCCCTTCGACGGATCTGAGAGACGTTTGTCGGGGCGGGATCAGAGACCGCCCTCAACGCGCAGGAAATCAACGATACGGCCGACCCCCTCTCCCCGCTTCATATCGGAGAAGACGAAGGGTCGGGCGGCGCGCATGCGCTCGGCGTCGCGCTGCATGACGTCCAGATCTGCCCCGACATGGGGGGCAAGATCCTTCTTGTTGATGACCAGCAGGTCCGAACGCGTGATACCCGGCCCGCCCTTGCGCGGGATCTCCTCTCCCTGGCAGACCGAAATGACATAGATCGTCAGGTCCGCGAGATCCGGCGAGAAGGTGGCGGCCAGATTGTCTCCGCCCGATTCGATAAAGACCACATCGAGATCGGGGAACCGCCGGTTGAGATCGGCAATGGCCTGGAGGTTGATCGAAGCATCCTCGCGGATCGCCGTGTGCGGGCAGCCGCCCGTCTCGACGCCGACGATGCGGTCGGACGACAGCGCCTGCATGCGCACCAGCGCCTCGGCATCCTCCTTCGTATAGATGTCGTTGGTAACGACCGCGACGGAAAAGTGCTCGCGCATCGCCTTGCAGAGCTTTTCGGTGAGCGCCGTCTTGCCCGAGCCGACCGGGCCGCCGATACCGACGCGCAGGGGGCCATTCTTCGATGTCATGGGAAACCTCCGGTAGATCCGGGATAGCCGGCCGGGAGCGCCGCAACCCCTTCGTTGAAACTCCGCGCCGTGCCGCGCATCGCCGCACGCGCCGTCATGAGCGAAACAGCCGTGTCGCCAGCGTCTCGTGCCGCAGACTGGCGATATCCGCCCGGATGGCCGCCGAACCGAGATCATCGAGCGTCGAACGGGCTGCCGCCGCCGCAAGCGTGAGGATCGTCCCCTCCAGCTCCGCTAGTAGCGCCACGCCACCCCGCTGGCCGATAACGCCACAGCGGATGGCGACCGAGGTAAGGTTCGAGGCGACCGCGTGCAGATAGGCGACAAGCGCCGCCTCGGCCGCAACGCCATGCCCGCCCGAAACGGCACCGACGGCCACCGGATAGGCGGCGACGGCACCGAGCGTCGCCAACACCGGATGCGGCCAGCTCGCCGCAGCGGCGAGAAAGGCCTCGCCCTGCAGCGTCGTCTCACGATACCGCTCCGCTGAGCCCGACAATGCCGCCGCGAGTTCGGCAACCTCCGTCAGCTGCCCGGCATCGCCGAAGGCCCGATGCGCCTCGGCGAAAAGCACGGCATCGTTCCAGAGATTGCCGTGCGCAAGGATGCTCACGAGCCAGGTACGGAGCGTTTCCGCATCGCTCACATCGCCATCGCTCACCACCTGCTCCAAACCGCCGGAATAGGAGAAGGCACCGACTGGAAAGGCCGGCGAGAGCCAGGTCATCAGGCGCAGCAGAGCCGCAGGCGACGCCGTGTCAGCCATGGCTGTGATGGTGGCGGCCGTGCCCCGCGCCGTGATAGGCGCCGCGCAGCGGATGGAAGGGCTCCACGACATCCCGCACCGCAGCACCGAGCCCCTTCAGCATATCCCGGATCACATGGTCGCGCAGGATGAGGATACGCATGTCCTCAATCTGCGCCGGCAGGTGACGGTTGCCGAGGTGCCAGGCAAGCTCGACAAGATGCAGGCGATCCTTCGGCACCACCTCGTAGAGCTCCTCCGCAGCGGCGATCACCTCGATCACCTCGCCCGCTTCCGTGAGCAGGAGATCGCCATGGGCAAGCTGTACGGGTTCGCGGAGATCGAGCATCACGACATCGTCGCTGCGCATGTGCAGGAGCTTGCGACGCACATGGCGCTGATCATGGGCGAGAATGACGGCGTCGATGGGCGTGCGGGATCCGCCGGTTCCGTACGGCAGGATTTCCGTGGAGCGATGGGGCAAGAGGCGACCTCGGGTCTCGATGGATCAAGTCCCCCCGACAAGAGCACGTTTGCCCTGTCGAGGAAACCGCCGAAGCGCCGACCTACGTCATTTGGCGTAGGTCGTCATCAGCGCCGGCGCCCGCCAGCGGCAACGCGGCGGCTCGGCTCCAGCAGTCCCTCACCCTCGTCCTCATGGATCGTCCGGTCGCGGCCGAGCGACTTGGCAAGATAGAGCGCCCTGTCCGCCGCCTCGAAGATCGCTTCGAACGACCGGCCTTGAGCTCGATCCGCGATGCCGGCCGACAGGGTGACGGTGACCGGACCCTTGGCACCCGCGACACGGCGCGCAGCAACGGAACGACGGGCTTCCTCCACCAGCAGGCTGCAATCCCCGCGGTCGTCGTTCTCGATGAAGACGGCGAACTCCTCGCCGCCGACACGCCCGACGAGATGGGGAGCGGCAAAGACCCGCTCCAGCTCCTCTGCAACGGCAACGATGACCGCATCGCCCACCGCTTGCCCATGCGTGTCGTTGACAAGCTTGAACCGATCGACATCGAACAGCACGAAAAAGCCGTTAACCTTCTTCTCCGCCATATCAGCGATGAAGGCCCGCCGGTTCAGGAGGCCTGACAGTGAATCCAGCCGGCTGAGCCGTTCCAATTCGGCGCGTGACAGCGCCATTTCATGCACTGCCATGCCCAGAAGCCAGGCGATCAGGGCCGAAACGCTTGCCGCGACCAGCACCGTCGTGGGAGTATCGAAACCGAGGGCGGCGGCAAAGGGGTTGGGGAGCAGGCCGAAGTTCGCGAGGATTGCCGTAGCCATCAGATAGCCCGCAGTGGCAAGCGTGATGGTCACCAGGACGGTGTTCAGCACGAACATCGAAATATCGGCCCGCGTCTGGAAGACACCCGCCTCCCACTGGGCCCTCAGCCAAAGGGCCAGCCTGCCACGCATACATCTCTCCATAATGAACAAGGAGACCCTACGGCACTTTCTTTCAGATTCAGCTAATGCCTTCGCTAGAAGTTTAACTGTCCCGTTTTGAAACTTCCGTTAAGGGATATGCGGAAAGGTCCGCATGGCCGGCAGCCGCCTAGAAAAGGAAATAGCGCTGCGCCATCGGCAGCACGGTCGCGGGCTCGCAGGTCAGCAATTCGCCGTCCGCCCGCACCTCGTAGGTCTCCGGATCCACCTCGATATGCGGCGTCAGGTCGTTCAGCACCATCGAGGCCTTGGAGATGGCCCGCGTGTTGCGCACCGGCAGCAGCTGCTTGGCGACGCCGAGCCGCTCGCGCAGGCCGAGATCGATCGCCGCCTGCGAGACGAAGGTGACGGAGGAATTGGTGCGCATCTTGCCGAAGGCACCGAACATCGGGCGGTAGTGCACCGGCTGCGGCGTCGGGATGGAAGCGTTCGGATCGCCCATCGGCGCCATAGCGATCCCCCCGCCGATCAACACCATGTCCGGCTTCACACCGAAGAAAGCCGGGTTCCACAAGACGAGGTCGGCCCGCTTGCCGACCTCGACGGAGCCGATCTCGTGGCTGAGGCCATGGGCGATCGCCGGATTGATCGTGTATTTCGCGATGTAGCGACGGATGCGCAGGTTGTCGTTCTCGCCCGCCTCGCCGGCAAGGCGGCCGCGCTGGCGCTTCATCTTGTCGGCGGTCTGCCAGGTGCGGATCGCCACCTCCCCGACGCGGCCCATGGCCTGGCTGTCAGAGGAGATGATCGAGAAGGCGCCGATATCGTGCAGGATGTCCTCGGCCGCGATCGTCTCCTTGCGGATACGGCTCTCGGCAAAGGCGATGTCCTCCGGAATCGACGACGACAGGTGATGGCAGACCATCAGCATATCGAGATGTTCGGAGATCGTGTTGACCGTGTAGGGTCGTGTCGGATTGGTCGAGGACGGAATGACATTGGCATGGCCACACACCTTGATGATGTCCGGCGCATGGCCGCCGCCCGCCCCCTCGGTGTGGAAGGCATGGATGGTGCGGCCTTTGATGGCGGCCATCGTGTCCTCGACGAAGCCACTTTCGTTCAGCGTGTCCGTATGGATCATAACCTGCACGTCGTAGTCATCAGCGACGGAAAGGCAGCAGTCGATCGCCGCCGGCGTCGTCCCCCAATCCTCGTGCAGCTTCAGCGCGCAGGCCCCGGCCTTCACCATTTCCTCGATCGCCGCCGGCAGTGAGGCATTGCCCTTGCCGGCGAGCGCCAGGTTCATCGGAAAGGCGTCAAAGCTCTCGATCATGCGCTCGATATGCCAGGCGCCCGTGCAGGTGGTGGCAAGCGTACCGTGCGCCGGGCCGCTGCCGCCGCCAAGCATCATGGTGATGCCGCTCGCCAGCGCTTCCTCGATCTGCTGCGGGCAGATGTAGTGGATATGGGCGTCCATGCCGCCCGCCGTGAGGATCTTGCCCTCACCTGCAATCACCTCGGTCGAGGGGCCGACAATGATGGTGACGCTAGGCTGCGTATCAGGATTGCCCGCCTTGCCGACCGCAGCGATGCGACCGTTCTTGAGGCCCACATCGGCCTTGAAGATACCGGTGTGGTCGATGACCAGCGCATTGGTGATGACCGTGTCGACGGCCCCCTCGGCTCGCGTTGCCTGGCTCTGGCCCATGCCGTCGCGGATGACCTTGCCGCCACCGAACTTCACCTCGTCGCCATAGCTGGTGAAATCCCTTTCCACCTCGGCGAAGAGCTCGGTATCGGCCAGCCGTACCCTGTCGCCGATGGTTGGGCCGAACATGTTGGCATAGGCGGCACGGGACATTCGATAGGACATGGTCAACTTCCCCGGGAGGCAGGTGTCTTGTTCGGATGGTCGGAAACTTTGCCAACCGGAGCGGCATCGCTTTGGCGTCGCGCAAGGCGGCAAAAGATCGGGAGCCGCTCCGGTAGATCGGCGCCCATCAGAGGCGCTCCAGCCGGTCGAGACGGCCGGCAGCAATCTGGGCATCCACCCAGCGCCGCTCGGCGACAAAGGGGTGCCATTGCCACCCCTCGTGACCGAACCCGGCGATGGAAACACGATCGCCCGCCTTGGCGACGGTGTCGAGCACATGGGCGATGACGATCAGCCCGGAACTCGGCACCACATAGGGTGGCGGGTCGAAGACCGCCAGCGCAGCATCGAGCGCATGATGCACCGCAGACGGGATCACGTCGATCCGCCGGCCGGTGGCGTGCGCGAATGTCTCGAAGCCGAGCGTGTAGTCGTCGCAGAAATCGTCAAGATCGGGATGGCTCACGGCAAGGGCCGGGCGCATGGCGGCAAACATCTGCGATGCCCGCACGCACCAGAATTCGCGCGCCTGCCGCACGGCGGCACTAGCCTTCCAATGGCCGCCGCCCAGCATCGCCAGGGCCGGGCGGCCGGTGTTGCAGACCGCCACGATATCGGTCCTGTCACCCCCGCGCCCCAGGGAGCGGCAGTCGTTGAAGCGGATCACGAGATCGGCGGCATCGATCGCCCCAGCAAGCCCGTCGGGCACGGGCCCGTTTCCGACAATGGCGATCCTGCGCGACACCGCCCGCCTCCTCAATTTCCGGAAAATTCGGAGACGGCCTTCAGTTCGGCCGTGCGTTTGCGCGTCAGGTCGGCGAGGCAACCGGAAACCAGCATCGGCTCCATGGAGCCGCCGCGCGCCTCGAAGCCGGCCAGCTCGCACTGCCCGTCCCGGTAGCCGATCCAGGCACGCTGGGCACGTTTCAGCGCGTCAACGGCGCCGACATAATGCTCGCCCATCTCGCGGGCCTGTTCGTCCATCTTGCGCGCCGCGGCCATGGTCACCTTGTAGGCGGCATTCAGTTCTTCGTCGGCGGCCTCATAATCGCGGCCGGCGCAGATGTTCATCTCGATCTGTGCCTGGGCGTTTTGGCAATCAACCTCCGGCTCACCGTCCTGCGCGGCGGCCATAGGGGCAGAGAGAAGAAGGAGCGCGGTGGCGAGCAGGAGGCAGGAACGTATCACCATGTCAAAGCTTCCCCATCACGCCCTGGCGGAAACCGTAGATTTCGCGCTTGCCGGCAAAAGGAATGAGATGAACCGTACGGGTCTGCCCCGGCTCGAAACGCACCGCCGTGCCTGCTGGAATGTCGAGACGCAGGCCCCGTGCCTTCTCCCGATCGAAGGCGAGACCCGCATTGGTTTCGTAAAAATGGTAGTGGCTGCCGACCTGGATCGGCCGGTCGCCGGTGTTGGAAACATCGAGCGTGGTGACCGGCAGGCCGGCATTGAGTTCGAGATCGCCGGAAGCGGCAATGATTTCACCGGGGATCATGACACCCTCCTCACGCCGCGGCTGCCGGCCCGCAGCCTTCGGCCTTCAGGACCCGCTTGGTGGAGGCCGGATATTTTGCGAGCAGTGCCGCAGGCCGGACCGGGCGGCGCACGAACTCGCCGCCGCAGTTCGGGCAGGCACCGTCAAGAACACCCGTCACGCAATCGATGCAGAAAGTGCATTCGAACGTGCAGATCATCGCCTCCGGGCTTTCCGGCGGCAGGTCGCGGTCGCAGCATTCGCAGTTCGGTCGAAGGTCCAGCATGATCTCACCTGATCGGTTCGTGCACGGTCACGAGCTTCGTGCCGTCGGGGAAGGTCGCCTCGACTTGAATGTCGTGGATCATCTCGGGAATGCCCTCCATCACCTGGTTGCGCGCCAGCACGTGGGCACCTGCTTCCATCAGCTCGGCAACCGCCCGGCCGTCACGCGCACCCTCGACGACGAAATCGGTAATCAACGCGATCGCCTCGGGATGGTTGAGCTTCACGCCGCGTTCCAGCCGCTTGCGCGCCACGATCGCGGCCATGGCGATCAGCAGTTTGTCCTTTTCGCGGGGAGTCAGGTTCATGGATGGTCCATCGCTTGATTCACGTCGTGCGATATTAAACAGGGGAATTGCGCGCACGACATACGTAAAACAGGAACCCGGCTCGAAACCGCAGGGGGTCAGAGGGTCCACACTTTCGGTACGCCCGCGCCGCCACGCAGGTGCGAAATGATCGGGATCAGCTTTTTGCGAAGCGCGAACCCATCGGACGCAACGAGGCGCAGAACGAGCTTGTCCTGCCAATGGCTGGCACCGCCCTCCCCGTCCACCAGCAGCCGGCGCAGCGGCTCCAGATGCGCCTCTGCTGCAGGGCCACAAAAGAGCACGGTGGCAAAGGCACGAGCACCGGCCAATGTCGCCCTTTGGTCCGCCAGCGCGGCAATCCCGCCGGCCAGCGCGGTTTCCTCCGCATGGATCAGCCGGCCGGCACGGCGGATGCGCCAGCGGTCCCGGAAAAGCCCGGCCTCAATACGCTCGCCCATCGCCTTGCGACCGAGCAGAATGGCCTCGACCGCAAGGAACGTGGCGTCTTCGGCAAGATCCACCTCCAGCCGGCGGCCGAGTGCCGCCTGATCAAAAAGAATGGTCTCCTGCGGCAGCCAGTCGACTCGCGCACCGGCACCGACAGCAATGCAGGTCTCCACCGTCGCAGTGGACGCATGTGCCTTGTAGGCCCGTTCACAGGCCTGCGTGGTCGCCGTCAGGCGCGTTCCGGCGCGAGCCTCCAGCTCCCAGAGGACACGGTCCCCGCCGGTGAGCCCACCTGCCGTGTTGATCAACACCGCTTCCATCGTTCCGTCGAAGGTCTTGGGCAGACGGATCTTGGCACAGCCCTCCTGGAAGAGCACGTCGAGCCGCGTGCCGGCGGCAGAAGCCTTCGCAGCCAGGCGCCCGTGCCCGCGTGCCCGTTGAAGGCGCTGGGAAGGAACCTCCCCTTCAAGACCAGATGGCGGTTCCGCATAAATGTTCATGGGTTTCGATACCGGAGTTGGGACACTCTTTGGTGCAGGTTTCACCAGGACGCCTCGACACGCAAGCCCCAACCGTGTCCCACCATCATCGCAGAACCCTGCCGGCGACAAAAAAGCCCGGCACGAAGGCCGGGCTCAAGCTCAAGCGGCCGGGCGACGTGCAATGCGCCGCCCGTTCCGTCAGAACGACTACTCGTTCTGAATGTAGGTGTACTTGCCGTCTTCACCCTTCTTCCAGGTGTACATGACGTAGTCCGGACGGGTGATGTCGCCCTTTTCGTCGAAGCCGAGTTCGCCGATCGCGGTCTGGAACGGACCCTTGGACTTGATGGCTTCGGCAACGGCCTGCGCGTCGGTACCGCCGGCAGCCTTGGCGCCTTCAGCGATGACCTGAACGGCAGCATAGGCATAGAGCGTGTAGGCTTCCGGCTCGAAGCCGGCAGCGCGGAACTTCTCGACGAGGTCCTTGGCGGCCGGGTTCTTGCGCGGATCGGGCGCAAAGGTCATCAGCGTGCCGTCGACGGCGTCGCCGGCGATGGAAGCCAGTTCGTTCGACACGATGCCGTCGCCCGAGATGAAGGTGGCCTTCAGGCCCTGGTCTGCGGACTGGCGCTCGATGAGGCCGAACTCGGTGTGCAGGCCGCCCCAATAGACGACCGAAACGCCGGCTTCCTTCATCTTGGCGATGAGTGCGGAGAAGTCCTTGTCGCCGACATTGACGCCTTCATAGATGGCTTCGGTGACGCCGGCTTCGTTCATCGACTTCTTGGTCTCGTCGGCAAGACCCTGGCCATACGGCGTCTTGTCGTGCAGGACGGCGACCTTGGCGTCCTTGAAGTTGGCAGCAACGAAGGAACCGGCAACAGCACCCTGCTGGTCGTCACGGCCGCAGGTACGGAAGGTGTTCCACAGGCCACGCTCGGTGTAGGTCGGGTTGGTGGATGCCGGCGAGATCTGCAGGACGCCGTTTTCCGCATAGATTTCCGAAGCCGGGATGGAAACGCCCGAGTTGAAGTGACCAACCACGAACTTCACGCCATCAGCGACGAACTTGTTGGCGACCGAAACGCCCTGCTTCGGGTCGGAAACGTCGTCGCCAAGCACGATCTTGACCTGCTCGCCATTGATGCCACCGGCTGCATTGAGGTCGGCAGCGGCCTGCTCGGCACCCTTCTGCAGCTGCGCGCCGAAGGCGGCGTTCGGACCGGTCAGCGGGCCGCCGACGCCGATCAGGATGTCGGCCCAGGCGCTGCCGCTGAAGGCGACCATTGCAGCCAAAGCAACAGCCGACATGAGAGACTTCTTCATATTGTTACTCCCAAATTTAAAGCGGGCTTGTTTCAACCGGTCGCAACACCCGCATCATTGCGCCGATATCGTTATGCCGCGACCGAAAACCGGCCGCGGGCTTCCCTCTGGTTATTTCGCTTTCCAGGAAAAGGGCGATGCCTTTTCATAGAGCCAGTAATAGTTATTGGTCATCTGCCGCGTGCGATAGTAGCGGTAACCCAGCGTAGCAAACAACAAAAGCACGACCGTGTCCACGACATAGTATTGCACCGTGAGCATGGTGCCGTGGAACAGCGCATGGTGAACGAAGCGGATCGCCGCACCGAGCAGAAGCACATAAATCACCAGCGTGGCGTAGCTCTGCCAGTTCTCGGCGACGCTCTTGCCGGTACGCCAGGCCGTCCAGCCGCCCATGATGACGGTGATGAACAGGAACTGCCAGATCGACGGTTCTTCGTAGAGAATTCCCTGCATAATACATACTCCCCTTACAGGGCCGCGCGTCCCGCAGGATATGCGCCAGCCGCCGTAAATCCTAGGATCGGCGCAGGATCCATGCGGGTCCTGCGCGGGACCACCCTCAGTGCCGGCCGCCTTCGAGATAGGCGGCACGCACTTCCGGATTGGCCAGAAGTTCCTTGCCCGAACCGCTCATCGTCACCTGACCGTTGACCATCACATAGGCCCGGTCGGAGAGTTTGAGAGCGGCGAAGGCGTTCTGCTCGACGAGGAACACCGTGAGGCCCTCATTCTGGTTGAGCTTCTTGATCGCGTCGAAGATGCCCTTGACGATCAGCGGGGCAAGACCGAGCGACGGCTCGTCGAGAAGCAGGAGCTTCGGACGCGCCATCAGCGCACGACCGATGGAGAGCATCTGCTGCTCGCCGCCCGAAAGCGTGCCGCCGCGCTGGGCCTGACGCTCCTTGAGCCGCGGGAAGAGCGTGAAGATCTTTTCCACGTCCTCGTTGAAATACTTCAGATTGTCGAGGCTCGCGCCCATCTGAAGATTTTCATAGACCGTCATGCGCGGGAAGATGCGGCGCCCTTCCGGCGACTGGGCGATACGACGACGGGCGATCAGATGCGTCGGCAGACGGGTGATGTCCTCGCCGTCGAACGTGACGGTGCCGGCGCGGGCCTGCGGGCTGCCGCAGATCGTCATCATCAGGGTCGACTTGCCGGCGCCATTCGCACCGATGAGCGAGACGATCTCGCCCTTCTTGACCTCGACATCGACGCCGGCGAGTGCGCGGATATTGCCGTAGTAGGTTTCCACGCCTTTGACGCTGAGAAGCGTATCGCTCATTCCTGCGATCCTCCCTGCGTGCCCTCGATCACCTCGATTTGCTCGATCACCTCTTCGACCTCATCATCTTCGACACCGAGATAGGCCGCGATAACCTTCGGATCGTTCTTCACATGGTCCGGCGTGCCGTCGGAGATCTTCTGCCCATATTCGAGCACGACCACATGGTCGGAAATCTCCATGACAACGGACATGTCGTGCTCGATGAGCAGGATCGACGTGCCGCTGTCGTTGCGGATCGAGCGCAGGAGTTCGTTGAGCGCCAGCGATTCGCGCGGGTTGAGGCCTGCGGCCGGCTCGTCGAGGCACAGGAACTCCGGCCCCGTGCACATGGCGCGGGCGATTTCCAGACGCCGCTGCGCGCCGTAGGGCAGATCGCCCGCCGGGTCGTCGGCACGCTCAATGAGATTCGCCTTCTCCAGCCAGTACTTTGCGACATCGATCGATTCGCCGGCAGCCTTCTTGTAGGCGGGCATGCCGAGCAGGCCGAGGATCGTATAGCCGGAGGCCTTCATCAGCATGTTGTGCTGGGCGACGAGCAGGTTCTCCAGAACCGTCAGGCCGGAAAACAGCCGGATGTTCTGGAAGGTGCGCGCCACCTTGGCATCGCGGTTGACCTCGAAGTCGGTCATGCGCTCCAGCAGGAACTGCTTGCCGCCCTTCTGGCACATGGTGATCATGCCCATGGTCGGCTTGTAGAAGCCCGTCACGCAGTTGAACACCGTGGTCTTGCCGGCACCGTTGGGGCCGATGAGCGCCGTGATGTCGCCGCGGTAAGCCTCGAAGGAGAGGTCGTTGATGGCCATGAGACCACCGAAGCGCATCGACAGATGCTCTACTTTCAGGATGGGATCTTTCGTCATAGTATTCGTTCCGGGCGCCATCAGCCGTGCCCTTCCTTGGTAAAGCTGCCGGAGACCGCCTTGCGCTCCTTGAGGAACGCGGTCGGCTCACGGCTTCCCACGAAGCCGCGCGGCTTCCAGACCATGACGACGACCATGGCGAGGCCGAAGATCAGCATGCGGTAGAGTTCCGGCGTGAAGTCAGGTCCGAAAATGGACTTCAGGAACGTCATCTCGCGCAGGAGCTCTGTACCGCCGACCATGACCGCCGCGGCAATGGCGATACCGACGAGCGAGCCCATGCCGCCGAGAACGACGATGGCAAGGATGATCGCCGATTCGAGGAAGACGAAGCTTTCCGGCGACACGAAGCCCTGGCGCACAGCGAAGAAGGAGCCGGCAAAACCGCCAAACATCGCGCCGATGGAGAAAGCCGTCAGCTTGGTCGTCACCGTGTTGATGCCGAGCGAACGGCAGGCGATCTCGTCTTCACGCAACGCTTCCCAGGCTCTGCCGATCGGCATGCGGCGCAGGCGGATCGTCACGTAGGCGGTGAGCAGGGCCAGCGCCAGGATGAGATAGAAGAGGAAGATCTTATAATAGGCCGAGGACATCGGCAGACCGAAGGCCTTGGCGAAGTTGTTCGGCGCGCTGACGTCGAACGACCAGATACCGAAGACCGAAGCCTTGGGAATGCCCGACACGCCGAAGGTACCGCGGGTCACTTCCGTCCAGTTGATGAGCACGAGACGGATGATTTCCCCGAAGGCCAGCGTCACGATGGCAAGGTAGTCACCCTTCAGGCGCAGCACCGGGAAGCCGAGGATCATGCCCCAGAAGGCCGCAAGGATGCCGGCGAGCGGCAGCAGGATCCAGAAAGAGAAGCCGAACTGCTGCGACAGCAGCGCGTAGGAATAGGCACCGACCGCATAGAAGGCGACATAACCGAGGTCGAGCAGGCCGGCGAGACCGACGACGATGTTCAGGCCCCAGGCGAGCATCACGTAGATGAGGATCTGGATACCGAAATTGTCGACCCACTTCAGCGAGCCCTGCACGCCGAAGAGCATGACCATCAGCGGCGGATAGATGAGCAGCGCAACGATGGCGATCTTGCTGAAGTTGCGCTTGAAGAAGCTCTCCTCGCCTTCCGCCGGCTTGGCCGAAGCGGCCGCCTTGCGGGCGGCAGCCCAGGGACGCAGATAGGCGACGGAGAGGAAGCGACCGACGGCAGCGACGACCACGAAGATCGCAAGCAGCCCCCAGCGCTGGTTCAGCACAAGCTCGTTGCGTATGTTCTGCGTGGTCTCGAGACCGACGAAGAGGACGAAGAGACCGAGTGCGACGAGACCGGCAAAAAAGCCCTCGCGCAGAGCCTGCGCCGTCAGGTTCCCGCCGGCGCGCTCATGAGTGTTCGAAATGTTGGACATGGATCAAACCTTCTCGACTTCCGGTCGTCCGAGAATACCGGACGGCTTGAAGATCAGGACGATGGCGAGGATGGAGAACGTCGCGACGTCCTTGTAGTCGATGGTGAAGTAGGCGGACCACAGGCTCTCGATGAGGCCGATGAGCAGACCGCCGAGCACGGCACCCGGAAGCGAGCCGATACCGCCGAGAACCGCAGCCGTGAAGGCCTTGACGCCCGGAATGAAGCCGTCGGTGAAGACGGTCACGCCGTAATACATCAGGTACATGGTACCGGCGACGGCAGCGAGCGAGGCGCCCATGATGAAGGTCACGGAAATCGTCCGGTCGACATCGATGCCGAGCAGGGCCGCCATCTTGCGATCCTGTTCCGTCGCGCGCTGGGCACGACCGAGCGAGGTCTTGTTGACGATGTACCAGAAGGTCGCCAGCAGGATGACCGTCAGCACCATGATGATCAGCTGCTTCAGCGAGATCGAGATGCCGAAGACGTTGTAGACCGACGACACCATCGGCGGGATCGGCTTGTTGCGCGGACCCTGCGTGACCTGGATGAAGTTCGACAGCGCGATCGACATGCCGATTGCGGTGATCAGCGGCGCCAGGCGAAACGAGCCGCGCAACGGCCGGTAGGCCACCTTTTCGATCGTCCAGTTCCACAGCGATGCCGTCAGCATGGCCGCAGCGATCATGACCAGCAAAAGTATGACGACCGGAAGGCCGACAAACACGCTGGTGAGGACGAGAAAGACGATGAGAGCGGCAAATCCGCCAAGCATGAAGATATCGCCATGGGCGAAGTTGATCATGCCGATGATGCCGTAAACCATGGTGTAGCCGATGGCTATCAAACCATAAATAGATCCAAGCGTCAGCCCGTTGACGAGCTGCTGGACAAAGTATTCCATTTGCTATCCCCCGGATGCGGTTCCTGAGGGCCGCATCTCTTGTTCTTGTCTGCTCTTTTTCCGAGCTTGTTTGACAGTCCGGATTCCATACCGCTTTCAATACAAAAGGGAAGCCCAAAAAGCCCGGATCGACAATTTCTTTAGCAAGAACGGTTAAATGGCGCGTTTGACGCCAGGAAAACCAAAATTTCGGCACGAAGCGCGGCGCTTTTGCCCAAAAAGATGCACGAAAGTCGCAAACGGCGCTGTGCCGATCTGGCACGACGCCATGTAAGCGAGAGCAAATCAGCCGCGCATACGTGCGCCGGATGGGTCGAACAGCGGTTCGGGCTGCAGGCGCGCCGGCAGCATCTCGCCCAGAAGCTCGATCGACCAGCCGGATTCGACATCGGCGATCTCCTTCGGCACATAGCCGACCGCGACCGAGAGGCCGGCAGCATGCGCATAGCCCCCCGAAGTGACCCAGCCGCGCACCGCACCATCCAGATAGATGGGCTCGTCGCCGATCACATCGGCATCCTTCGCCGCAAGGACGAAGGTACGCAAGCGGAGCGCACCGCCCGCTTCCCGCTCAGCCCGCACCGCGTCCTTGCCGATGAACTCCGCCGCCTTGCCCGTGGCCACGAATCGCTCCAGCCCGGCCTCCGCCGGGCCGTAGAGCGGGCGATACTCGCGCGACCAGCTGCCGTAGGATTTTTCGAGGCGCAGGGCGTTCAGCGCCCTTAGGCCGAACAGGCGGATGCCAAACTCGGCCCCGGCTTCGAGGATGAGATCGTAGAGATAGCGCTGGTATTGCGGCTTCATCCAGATCTCGTAGCCGAGATCGCCGGTATAGCTGACGCGCCCGACGATGGCCGGCGCCATGCCGAGATCCATCCGGCGCACCGCCATGAAGGGAAACGCCGCGTTTGAAACATCCCGATGCGTCAGCTTTGCCAGCACATCGCGCGCCCGTGGTCCGGCAATGGCAAGGCCGACAAGCGAGAGGTTCAGCGCCTCCAGCGTGACGGAGCCATCCCGCGGCAGGTGCGTCTCGAACCAGCGCATATGGTAGTCTTCGGCGATCCCCGAACCGATCAGCAGAAAATCCCCCTCGCCGAGCTTGGCAAGCGTGAAGTCGCCGATCAGCTTCCCGTCATCCTTCAGCATGGGCGCAAGCGTCATGCGCCCGGTTTCCGGCAGGCGGCAGGCGAGCAGCCGGTCGAGCCAGGCCGCCGCCGCCCTCCCCTTCACCGCATATTTCGCAAAGCCCGAGGTCTCCATCAGGCCGACGCTCTCGCGCACGGCACGGGCTTCCGCGCCGACGGTCTCGAAATCCGTCGAACGGCGCCAGGAGAACCGGTCCTCCACGCCGGCAGGCGCGAACCACAGCGGCTGCTCCAGGCCATAGGATGCCCCGAAGACGGCACCGGCCGCCTTGAGCCTGTCATAGATCGGCGTCGTCTGCAGCGGCCGGCCGGCCAGCAGCTCCTCGTTCGGATAGCGGATCGAGAAGCGGCGCGAATAGTTTTCCCGTACCTTGGCATTGGTATAGGCCAGCGTGGCATAGTCACCGTAGCGCGCGACATCCATGGCAAAGACGTCGAAGCCGGGATCGCCGTTGATCATCCAGTTGGCGAGCGCCAGCCCTACGCCTCCGCCCTGGCTGAAGCCGGCCATGACGGCGCAGGCCGACCAGAAGTTCGTCATGCCGCGCACGGGCCCGACGAGCGGATTGCCATCGGGCGAGAAGGTAAAGGGTCCGTTGATGATCTTCTTGATGCCGGCCTTGTTGAAGGCCGGGAAGTGCCGGAAGCCGACCTCCAGCTCCGGGGTGATTCGCGCAATGTCCTCTTCCAGCAGCTCGTGGCCGAAATCCCACGGCGTGGTGAGCGGCGACCAAGGCCGGCAGGCCTTTTCATAGGTGCCCATCAGCATGCCGTTGCGCTCCTGGCGGAGATAGATCTCTCCGTCGAAGTCGACGCAATGCATCAGCTCTTTGCCTGTGGTCCGGTTGAACTCGATGACCTCGGGCATGTCCTCGGTGATGAGATACATGTGCTCCATGGCAAGCACGGGCAGTTCGAGGCCGACCATGCGGCCGATCTCGCGCGCCCAGAGCCCGCCGCAATTGACTACATGCTCGGCAACGATCTCACCCTTGTCCGTGATGACGCGCCAGCTGCCGTCCTCGCGCTGCACGAGATCTTCCACCTTGGTATGCAGATAGATCTCGGCGCCGTTCTTCTTTGCGGACTTCGCATAGGCGTGTGTCGTGCCATAGGGATCGAGATGGCCCTCGACGGGATCGAAGACCGCACCGACGAACTGGTCCGGATCAAGCAGCGGCATCAGCTCATGCGCCTCCTTCGGCGTGAGGAGATGCGCATCGAGGCCCATGTAGCGGCCCTTGGCGAGGATCGACTTCATCCAGTCGAAGCGATCCTTGGTCGATGCCAGCATCATGCCCGAGGTCATGTGCAGGCCGATGTCCTGGCCGGAATAGTCCTGGATCTCCTTGTAGAGCTCCACCGTGTACTTCTGCAGCTTTGCGACGTTCGGATCACCGTTGATCGTGTGCATGCCGCCGGCTGCGTGCCAGGTCGAGCCGGAGGTCAGCTCCGAACGCTCGACGAGCACGACATCGGTCCAACCGAATTTCGTGAGGTGATACAGGACGGAGCAGCCGACAACGCCGCCCCCGATAACGACGACCCTTGCATGGCTCTTCATGAAAACTCCGGTTTTTCCGGGTTGAAGGGAATTCAATGCGGCGCGAATGCAGCCTATTGGGTTCCCCCGACGCCCGGCAAGCCCGGGGTGCGAAGCGCCATGTCGCTCCGGATGTTTTTGTCAGCGCGTGGCGAAATCGACGGAGAGATCGTGACTGCGCGCCATGACCTTGAGATCGGCGACCAGTGCCTCGGCAAAGCTGCGCATCACCACGAGATCAAAACGATCGGCACCGGTGCAGGCAAGATTGACCGAGAGATGGTTGCACAGCACGTTCGCAGCGCGCCCGACGGCGAAGGCCTCCGGATGAAGGTCGACAGCGATACCGTTCGCAAGGATGCGTGCCGCATCGGGGCCGGACAGGGTAAGCGCCACGCGGCCATGGCTCTGGTCGACCACGAAGGCGAAGGCACCGAGCCGGACGGACAGTTCGGCAGCCAGCGTTTCCGGCGCATGCACCTCCGACAGCACCAGCCATTCGCCCGGGCCGCAGAAGCGGGCCTCGAACGCACCGTCGGCGACGAGGATGCCGGCCGCTTCGGCACCGTGGCCGCGTGCCGCCAGCACCACGGCGATGGCCGTGGCACGGTGCACGGCAAGATGGTTGGTCCGCTCGCCGGGGACGGCGCCGATCGTGCCGTCCAGCGCGTGTACTGCCTGATACTCGTAAGCCATGGTCTTACCTCACGCCGTCAGCTTTCGGTTTTCCGGATCGACGAAGACCGGATCGCAGACTTCGGCAAATGTCTCCACACCGCGCAGCTGGTCCCAGACGACGATCTTCTCGCCGTAGCGCTCGCGCCCTGATTTCAGGAAGGCAAGCGCAATATGCGTGCCGAGCGTCGGTGAGAAGCAGACGGAGCTGACCCAGCCCTGGTCGTTGATCGTCGAAGGCTTGGCACCGTCCTTGAGAAGATGCGCGCCGGCGCGCATGTCCTTGTCCGCCTCCAGTGCCTTCAAGCCAACGAGCTGGGCGCGGTCGGCGGCGGTCAGGCCGAAGCGGGTGGAGAGCCGCTTGCCGATGAAATCCGGCTTGCCGGTGCCCATCATGCGGCCGAGGCCCGCATCGTCGGGCGTCACGCGACCGTCGAGCTCGGCATGGGTGACATGGCCCTTCTCGATGCGCAGCACGTTCAGCGCCTCGACACCATAGGCGCAGAGGCCGTGCGGCGCGCCCACCCGCATCAGCGCGTCGGCCACCGCTTCGCCATAGCTTGCCGGCACCGCCAGCTCATAGGCAAGCTCGCCGGAAAAGGAGATGCGGAAGAGCCGTGCCTTCAGATTGCCCTTCAGCCGCACCTCACGCGCGGCGAGGAACGGGAAGGCTGCATCGGAAAGATCGTCCTCGACGGCGGCCTGCAGGATCGTACGCGCCTTCGGCCCGGCAATCGACATCTGCGCCCATTGGTCGGAGACCGACAGGAAGCGAACGCGAAGCTCCGGCCAGAGGGCCTGTGCGGCAAACTCCATATGCGAAAGCACGCCCGCGGCCATGGCCGTGGTGGTCGTCACCAGGAAATGCTCTTCGGCCAGCCGGCTCACCGTGCCATCGTCATAGACCATACCGTCCTCGCGCAGCATCAGCCCGTAGCGAGCCTTGCCGACGGGAAGCTTGAGCACGGGATTGCAATAAAGCCGGTTCAGGAACTCGGCGGCATCCGGGCCGAAGACCTCGATCTTGCCGAGCGTCGAGACATCGCAGAGGCCGGCATGCTCGCGCACGGTCCGGACCTCGCGATCGACGCTTTCCCGCCAGGTCTTTTCCCCAGCCTTCGGGAACCAGGAAGAGCGATACCAGAGGCCGGCATCGATGAAGACGGCACCGTGCCGGGCCGCCCAGCCATGCAGCGGCGAGCGGCGGGCGGGCATCGCATGTTCATCACGCGCGGGACCGGCGAGCGCGCCGAAGGAGACAGGCGTATAGAACGGCCGGAAGGTGGTGGTGCCCACCTCGGCGGGACTGACGCCGCGCATCGTGGCCAGGATGCCGATGGCGTTGATGTTGCCGAGCTTGCCCTGGTCCGTCGCCATGCCGCTCGTCGTGTAGCGCTTGGCATGCTCGACATGGCCGAAGCCTTCGCGAAGGGCAAGACCGAGATCCTTGCCGTGCACGTCGTTCTGGAAATCGACGAAGGCCTTCGACTTGGCGCCCGGCACATGCCAGAGCGCCGTGAAGGATGGATCGATCTCCTCGCCGACGACGGGACGCTCGAAGCCGGCAACAGGCCGGCCAAACATTTCCACGACGGCGGCCGCCTTGCGCGCACCGTCCTCGAAACATTCGGACAACCGATAGTGTCCCGCCGCGGCACCGGCCATGACGAGGCTGTCGCCCGCATCCGGCGCCAGGAACGCCTGCAGGGCCTGCGACCAGACCGGCTTGCCGCCGCGCTGGCAGGCAAGGTGGATGACCGGGCTCCAGCCTCCGGACATGGCCAGGGCGTCGCAGGGGATCAATTCCTCGAAGCCGCCGCGATCAGCAACCACGGCGCGGAGACGCTTGCTCCCCTTCGTATCGACGATGCTGCCGCCACGCATGACCCGCACACCATCGGGCGCTCGGTCCGCAGCCTCCGTGCGGCTGTCGATGAGCACCTCAACCGGCACACCCTGCGCGGAAAGGTCTGCAGCCGTACGGTAGCCGGACGAACCGTTGGTGAAGATCGCCACCGACCGGCCGGCGGCGACGCCGAACCGGTTGGCATAGGTGCTGGCGGCGCTCGCCATCATTATGCCCGGCCGGTCATTGCCGCCGAAGACCAGCGGCCGCTCCTCCGCACCGGTGGCGAGGATCGCATGCTTCGCCACGATGCGCCACAGGCGCTCGACCGGCCTTGCCGCGTCGATCGTCGCGCTGTGCTTCTGCACCCGCTCGACGGCACCGAAAACATTGTCGTCATACCAGCCGAAGACCGTGGTCCTGGACAACAGCGTAACGCCGGGATGCCCCTGCAATTCGTCGATCGCGTGCCGGGCAAAGACGAACGACGCCTCACCGTCAAGCCTGGTCGTTTCCGAAAGCAGCGCCCCGCCGAGGGCGAAATCCTGCTCGGCAAGGATCACACGCAGCCCCGAGCGGGCGGCGACCAGCGCCGCGGCGAGCCCCGCCGGGCCAGAGCCGACGACGAGAAGGTCGCAATGCGCCCAGCTCTTCTCGTAGGCATCGGGATCACGCGGAAGGTCCGTGCGGCCGAGGCCGGCGGCGCGGCGGATCAGAGGTTCGTAAACCTTTTCCCAGAAGACGGCCGGCCACATGAAGGTCTTGTAGTAGAAGCCGGCGGACAGGAAGCGCGACAGGCGGTCGTTCACCGCGCCGATATCGAAGACGAGGCTCGGCCAGCGATTCTGGCTGGTGGCCGCAAGGCCGTCATAGAGCTCGGCGACCGTTGCCTTCGTGTTCGGATCGCGCCGCGCGCCCGTACCGATGGTGACCAGCGCATTCGGCTCCGACGGCCCGGCCGTCACGATGCCGCGCGGGCGATGGTACTTGAAGCTGCGGCCGACAAGCAGCCGGTCGTTGGCCAAAAGCGCCGAGGCGAGCGTATCACCGGCATGGCCCGAAAGGCTCGACCCGTCGAAGGTGAAGCCGATGGTGTTGCTGCGGTCGATGAGGCCGCCGGAGGCAAGGCGATAGGCGGTCATTGCGCGCCTCCCTGCGCCGTGGCGGCATCCGTCACGGAAAACACCTCGTGGGTAAAGTTGTCCCGTTCCACCACCAGCCAGCGCCGGCAGCCGGCGGCATGCTGCCAATGTTCGCGGATACGCCCGCGTGGATTGGTGCGGACATGAACATAATCGTGCCACGCCTCGTCCGAAGCCATCGGCGCCGGGCGGGCAGGGGTCGCATCACCGCGGATCGAAAACTCTTCCTTGGGGCGTACCCCGCAATGAGGACAGGAAATCAGGCTCGCCATGGCATCCTCAATGCAGGTTCGGCTGGGTGCCCGCACCCGCCTCGTCGATGGGGAAACCGCGCTCGAAACGATCGAGCCTGAGCGCGCGCGCTACGTGGTGGCTCTCCCCCTTGGCGATGAGATGCGCAAAGCAGAAGCCGGAGGCCGGCGTCGCCTTGAAACCGCCGTAGCACCAGCCGCAGTTGAGATAGAGATTGTCGATCGGCGTGCGATCGATGATCGGCGAGCCATCCATCGACATGTCCATGACGCCGCCCCAGGCACGCAGCACCCGCACGCGGGATAGGCCGGGGATCATCGTCACCCCCTCCTCCATGACATGTTCGGCGGTCGCAAGGTTGCCGCGCTGGGCATAGGAGGAATAACCGTCGATCTCCGCGCCGAAGACGAGGCCGCCCTTGTCGGACTGCGAGATGTAGAAGTGCCCTGCGCCATAGGTGATGACGTGGTCGATGCAGGGCTTCAGCCCCTCGGTGACGAAGGCCTGCAGGACGTGACTCTCGATCGGCAGCTTCAGCCCGGCCATTTCACCGACGCGCGAGGTGTTGCCGGCGGCGGCGAGCGCCAGCCTGTTGCAGCCGATGAAGCCCTTCGTCGTCTCGACGCCGGTGACGATACCGTTTTCCCTGCGGATGCCGGTCACCTCGCAGTTCTGGATGAGATCGACGCCGAGCCGGTCCGCGCCGCGTGCAAAACCCCAGGCGACAGCATCGTGCCGGGCCGTGCCGGCGCGCCGCTGCAGAAGGCCGCCGATGATCGGAAAGCGGGCGTGGTCGAAGTTGAGGAAGGGCAGCATCTTCTTCAGCGTCTCGCGATCGAGCTGCTCGGCCGCCACGCCCTCCATCATCATGGCGTTGCCGCGCCGGACATAATGATCGCGCTGGCCGTCATTGTGGTAAAGGCTGATGATGCCGCGCTGCGACAGCATGACATTGTAGTTCAGCTCCCGCTCCAGCCCCTCCCACAGTTTCAGCGAGAACTCATAGAACGGCTCGTTGCCGGGCAGCATATAGTTGGAGCGCACGATGGTCGTGTTGCGTCCGACATTGCCGGAGCCGAGATAGCCCTTCTCCACCACGGCGATGTTGCGGATGCCGAACTCGCGGGCAAGATAATAAGCCGTCGCAAGACCATGCCCGCCGCCACCGACGATAATCACGTCGTAGTGGGGCTTGGGTTGTGGCTCCCGCCAGGCGGGCTTCCAGCCGAGGTTGCCGGCAAAGGCTTGTTTGAAGATCGAAAGGGCGGAGTAGCGCATGCGAAATCCTGCATCAGTCGCCCCACATTCGCATATGCAGCACAAACGGCAAGGCCGGCGTCATCTTGTCGCATCCGGGATCCGGGACTGTCCACATGCCGTTATCGAGGCCGGAAAGACGGCGCATTTGCTTTCAGGCCGTCCCGCAGCTATGGCATCAGCAGGAAAGCCGGACCGGAACCATGCAGGCAGACAGGATGGAATTGAGGCAAGTCTTGGAAAGCGCGGCACTGGCCGCAGGCAGCGCCATCATGGCCATCCACAAGGCCGGGGCCGATGTCCAGTACAAGGCGGACCAGTCGCCGGTGACCATGGCCGACGAGGAGGCCGAACGGCTGATTCTCGCCGCACTCGCACAGCATTTTCCGGAGATTCCCGTCGTCGCCGAAGAGGCTGTGGCCGCTGGCCGCGTGCCGGATGTTTCGGGCGGCGTCTTCTTCCTGGTCGATCCGCTGGACGGCACCAAGGAGTTCATTGCCGGGCGCAGTGAATTCACCGTTAACATCGCGCTCATCCGCGATCGGGCGCCGGTCGCCGGCATCGTCTATGCGCCCGCGCTCTCGACCGGCTTTATCGCCGACGGCGAGCGGGCGGAACGCTTCGAAGTCGATGGCGAGGGCACGATTTCCAGGCGCCAGTCCATCGGCTGCCGCAAATGCGGCAACGCGCTGACCGCGGTCGCCAGCCGGTCGCATGCCACGCCCGAAACGGCCCGCTTTCTCGACGACCACGGTATCGACGCCTGCACGGCGATCGGTTCCTCGCTGAAATTCTGCCTCGTCGCCGAGGGGCTCGCCGACGTCTATCCCCGCTTCGGCCGCACCATGGAATGGGACACGGCCGCGGGTGACGCGGTGCTGCGTGCAGCCGGCGGGCACACCCGCACGCTTGACGGCGCACCCCTGCTCTACGGCAAGATCCAGCAGGCGAACGACGCGGATTTTGCCAATCCGGACTTCATCGCCGCAAGTGCCGACTGGAGCGGCGGGCCGGCGGCGACCACAAAATAACCAGATTGCTCGAAGAGGAATGCGCGCCGACCGGAGGGGGTGGATTTTCCGCTCCCGTTCGTCTTGCGGGCGGCGTTGGCGACCACCGGGCCGCCGCGGCATTTTTATTGTCTGTAAAGGCAATTTCGAATAAGTTGCGGCGACAAGCATTTAGGCGACGCCCCCGTTTGCTGTTGGAAAGAGTGAGCCGACGTGAAAGATGAGAAAGCGCCCCTCGTGGCGGAAACCCCGACCCACGTCGCCGACAACACGAGCAGCCTGCTTGAAATCGCCAAGCAGCGGGCCCGCCAGCGCGCAACAGAACAGAAGGTCGTGAAGATCAAGCAGGGCGCAGCAAAGCGTCCGGTCAATCCGGCCATCGATGACGACGAGAATCTTGGATCGCGGGCGGAAATACGCGCGCGCAAGCCCGCCGACCTCGTCAGTTCCGTCCTGACCCTGCCCGCAATCCCCAAGCAGAAGCGACAGCTTCCCTGGCCGATCATTTCCTTCCTGCTGGCCGCGGTCCTGCCGACGATCCTGACGGGCCTCTACTATCTCTTCCTCGCCAGCCCGCAATACGTGGTCGAGACCCAATTTTCGGTGCGCGGCTCGAACTCGTCCTCGCTCAACGCCCTCGGCCTGACCGCGCTTGTCGGAAACAGCGCGCAGTCGGGCGATTCCTACGTGGTTGCCGACTACATCCAGTCCTCGCAGATCCTGCCTGACATCCGCGAGCAGACCGGCGTCGACATCCGCACCGTTTACTCCCGTCCGAGCATCGACTTCCTCTATCGCGAGAACGAGAGCCGTCCGCTCGACGAGTTCCGCGATTATTGGCGCGACATGGTCAATGTCAGCTACAATTCCACGACCGGCAACGTGACGATGCGCGTCTTCGCCTTCTCGCCGTCGGACGCGAAGAAGGTGGCCGACGCGGTCCTCACCGTCTCGGAAAACCTGGTCAACACGCTTTCGGAAAAGTCGCGCCGGCAGTTCGTCGAGGTCGCCAACCAGCAGGTCGCACGCTCGGAAGAGCGGCTGCGCAACATCCGTGGGCAGATCACAGACCTGCGCATTTCCGAACAGGCCGTCGATCCGACAGCGGTTGCGACGATGGAAGCCACGATCATCAGTTCGCTCGAACAGGAACTCGCTTCTTTGCGCACACGCTACAAGGCGCTGGTCGATTCGGTCAGCAAGGATGCGCCGTCCGCCCGCGTCATCGAGCGGCAGATCGTCGCCCTGGAAGAGCAGCTGATCGAGCAGAAGAAGCGCATCAGCGGCGATGGCGCCAACGACGACAGCAGCAACAAGACGACACGCAGCGGCCTGGATGCCGGCCGGGCCCTGCCCGAAATGATCGACCGCTTCACCGAGCTCAGCGTCGAGCAGGAGTTCGCCGTCAAGGCTTATACGACCTCGCTTGCCGCACTGGAAGCAGCCATGCAGGAAGCGCAGAAGCAGGAGCGTTACTTCGCCGTCTACGTGCAGCCGCGCGAGCCGGAAATTGCCCTCTATCCGCTGGGTGCTATCAACACGCTCATCATGCTCGCCGCGGCGTCATGCCTCTGGCTGATCGGTTACTTCGCCTTCCGGTCCGTGAAGGATCATGCGATCTGATCGCGATGAGGAGAGAGTGGCGGAATGGCTCTGCTCGCTGAAAAACCCCTAAGCTATGCCCTGCGCGAAAACGCGCGGGTGATTGCTGCGCTGGTCGTTCGCAGCGCCGTGACGCGCTTCGGGGAAAGCCGGCTGGGTTTCATCTGGATCCTGGCCGAGCCCGCCGCCTATGTCGGCATCTTCCTCCTCATCCACACACAGCTGAAGGCACATGTGCCCTTCGGCGACAATGCGTTGTTGTTCATCCTGGCCGGTGTCTTCGGCTTCCGCATGACGCGCGGCATCTCGCGCAAGACGGAACGCGCCATCATGAGCAACCAGCCGATGCTGACCTACCCGCTGGTCAGGCCGCTCGATACGCTGGTGGCGACCTTCCTGCTGGAAACGACGATCTGGATGATCATCTGCGCCGTGTTCATGGGCGGGCTCGCCATTTCGCTCGACCGGGACGTCATCGTCTATCCCGGCGAATTTGCCGAGGGTATGGCAGCGATCCTCTACTTCGCCTTCTCCTTCGCAGCGTTTAACGCAACGATGAGCGCGCTCGTACCGCGCTACGACACCTTCCTCAGCATGCTGAGCATGCCGCTGATGCTGATGTCCGGTGTCTTCTTCATGCCCGCGGAAATGCCGCCGGGCTTCCAGGCCGTGCTGTGGTGGAACCCGTTCCTGCACTGCGTCGAATGGTTCCGCACGTCGACCTATCTCGATTACCACGCGCTGCTGAGCAAGCCCTACCTGCTCGGGCTTTCGACCGCGCTGCTCACATCCGCGCTCGTGCTGGAGCGCCTGTTCCGCCGAAAGATCATAGACTGATGATCATCTTCGACAATGTCAGCAAGGCCTTCCCTCGCCCGGGCGGCGGCAAAAAGGTCATCCTCGACCGGTTCACGGCGGCCTTCCGCCCCGGCACCAATGTCGGCATCCTCGGCCGCAACGGCGCCGGCAAGTCGACGCTGATGAGCCTGATCTCCGGCGCGGACATGCCCGATTCGGGGCGCATCCTGCGCGAAGGCAAGATTTCCTGGCCGCTGGGTTTTCGCGGCGGCGTGCACAGCAAGCTGACGGGCGCACAGAACACCCGCTTCATCGCCGATATCTACGGCAAGAACCGCACCAAGGTTCTGGATTTCGTCGCCGACTTTTCCGAGCTCGGCCCCTATCTCGATATGCCGGTGAAGACCTATTCCGCCGGCATGAAGGCACGCCTTTCCTTCGGCATCTGCATGGCGATCGGCTTCGAATATTACCTGATCGACGAGGTGATCGCCGTCGGCGACTCCACCTTCAAGAAGAAATGCAAGGACGTCTTCGACGAGCGTCGCGAGAACGCCACCCTGCTTCTCGTCTCCCACTCCTCCGGCCTCCTGCGCTCGTTCTGCGACATCGGCGGCGTGATGAACAATGGCCAGCTCACCTTCTACAACGACATCGAGGAAGCGATCGAGGTGCATGAAGAGATCCTTCGCACTTCCGCCAGCCAGCGCCGTTCGGCCTGATTTCCGAAACAAAAAAGCGCCCCGCAACCATGTTGGGGACGCTCGGCTTTCCTGAAAACCTCGGGGCGGAGGCCCCGGCCACCGCCTACTGCGATTGGGCCAGCAGGGGCATGACGTTGGACGCCTCGGGCAGTTCCACCACCCGGCCTGCCGCATCAACCGCCCGCAGCTTCTCGAGCAGCGAATTCACCGCAACCTCGATGCCCTCATAGGCATAGTAGTCACCGGGGTGCAGGCATTCCTGCGCGATCCAGTTCAGGTAGTCGCGCCGCTGCGCCACCGGCGCCACGTGGCCGGATGACCAGAAACTGTCCAGCTCGATACCCTTGTTGACGCAGAAGGCGAGCGCGGGATGCCGGTAAAAGGCCTGGCCGAGAACGGCAAGTGGAATGCCGTGCTGCAGCGCCGAGAGGCCGGACGTGCTGTTGATCGTCACCATGCCCGCCGCATGCCGCGTCATCAGGCCCAGCGAACCGCTGTCGAGGATGTGGATACGATCCGAGACGTTGTTGAGCACGCCGACCTGGCGGATAAACTGCTTGTCCTGGCTGTGTCCCCGCTCCATCGGATGGATCTTGAACACCAGCTGGTGCGTCGGTGGCGCGTTTCGCGCAAAGGAGACGATGCTCTTCAGGATGAGCTTCTGGTTGTTCCAGCCGCTTGCCGCCGCGCCGAGCTGGCTGTCGTCATGCACCTGCAGCGGCACGATGTAATATTTCTTGTCGTGGTGCTCAAGCAGCCGCTCCATCGTGCGGTAATTGCTGCCGAGATTGCGGAACTTCCGGTAGTAGTTCTTGATCCAGTAGAATGCCTCGGGCGCGAGAGACCGCTTGTGCTTGTGGAAAAGCTTGCGTTCGCTCAGTGTCGAAAAGACGCCGCGCACCGAAAAATAGGTGAAGGCATAGGTTGCCATGGCACCGAAAGACGACGGGAAGTTTGTCCCGCGCGTGCGTTCGCGACGCTTTTCGTCATCCTTGTCGGAAGGTAGAAGACCCGCGATTGGCGAGCGCCAGTTGTTGCCGCCAACCTCCATCGTGACGAAGCCGGGGCGGATATAGCCTTCCTCAAGGCTGAGCACGGGAATGTTGAGCGTGGCGCATTGCTCGATGGCGATCTTGTGGATCTCGCGCTCGCAGCCGAACAGCACGACATGATCGAAACCATGCTCGCCGACGATCTCGGTAAACCAGTCCCGCCAGACATCGGCCGTTCCGGAGAAATGCAGGCTCTTGCCACCGCGGGCGAACAACCGGTCTCCGGCGTTGAAACAGACACGCCAGGCATCGAAACCGCTGTCATTGAGCAGCGCCTGAGCCTTGCGGAAGAAGGGACCGACCGGCCCCTGCAGGAAGAGAACGCGCGGTGCGCTCTTGGAAGGGAACCGCTTGGAGAGCTTTCGGCGCAACGCCAGATTGATCAGCCGCGATCCACGCGCTCCAGCGACGCCATCTGCGTCGGAGCGACCCGCCTTCAAATCGGTATCATGCTGTACGCTCATGACAGGTCGGCTCAACTCAAATTATGCTGCTGGATGGAATGGTATTCGCACAAAGGCGCCGTTTTAGCAACCGCATCTGCCATGCTCCCCGATTTTCTCGCCGATCCCCCGGCATACAGACAACTGCTGCGTACAAGACGGCGACTCGGATGTGTTCCCACGTTTCTGACCGTCTTTTACCGCAACCGCGAGTCGCGAAGCAACACCCCCACGCGGTTGATCTGTTGCGCCGCACACAAAAAGAGCTTCCGCCCGACTCCGGGCGATTTCATGGCGGCACCCGAAATTTCTTCAACCAAATCCTCCGGACGGCACGGCAAACCACTGAGAGGATGGATATAAAGCGGGTATCGGACAAGGCTTGCAGCCACCAGGGCCTCGAGATCGATACGGCGCAAGCGGCGGGGAATGGGCAAGCGATCGTCGGTCAGGCCCCAGCCTGCATAGAACGGTGCCCCATGGACGCCGACCGCCTTGCCGCGCAGGAGCGCCTCGAAGCCGGCCAGCGAGGTCATCGTCTCGACCCGGTCCGCCCAGCCGATCCATTGCAGGATATCGCCGCTGCGAGCGATGAGATCGGCCTCCTGCGGCTCGGCGCCACCATCACGCACGCCAGAAACCACATCCGGATGCGCCTTGTAGACGATGAAGGCATCGGGAAACAGGGCCCGAACCGCGCGCACGAGGTCGGCATTGGAGCGCACCACGGGCGAGCCGTAACGGATGGACGCATCCTTCTCCACCTGCCCCGGCACAAGGATTTTCACCCGCCCTTCGGCAACCGCCGGCAGGTCGGCCGCCGTGCCAAGATTGTATTTGGAGACACCGCGCTGCACCAGCAGGCCTATGAGGTCGCTCGCCCGCCGTCGAAGGTCCTCGTCGACCGTACCATGCGCGATCAGCGCCTCCAGCCGACTTTCTCCCCGTGCATCATAGTAGACATGCTCTCCGTCGATCGCGATGGAGGATGGCATGGTGAGATTCACCCCCAGCCCGCGGGACCGGATGAAGCCATCCTCAAGCCGCATTGCCGGTACATCGGCCGGCAGCGCCACATCGCTTCCCCACAGCGCGACGACACCGTCTGCCGCCTTCGCTGCGGCAACCGCCGCGTCGATCGAGCGGGCATGGACCGGGTCACCCGCCATGCCCTTCAGGAAAGGCGCCATGGCCCTGCGCTTCCAGGGCGAGAAGCCGGCCGTAAAGACCTTGCGCCCGATGCGCGCGCGCTGGTCGCGCACCGTGATCGCCTGCTCGACCGCCCGCTCCGGGGCACAGGGCTGGCGCGTGTGCAGGTCGAGATAATGCGAATAGTCGATGTAGGCTGCGTGGAAGACCTGTTCGAGCGAGGCGGACGGACGGACGGGCGACAGCTGGCCATGATCGACCGTGAGGCCGCGACCGGAATAGTAGGTGGTGCCGAAACAATGGACAGGCCGCTCCGCCACCAACGCCTCGAAACCGAGCTGGCTTGACACCGTGTAGACGCTGTCGGCTTCCTCCAGCAGGGGCCAGGGGTTCATGCGCGGGGGCACGACGATCTCGACACCCAGCGCACTTGCCGCCTGCCGCAAGAGGCTGCGGTCGCCTGCCGCCGGATGGGTACGCACGACCAGGGTCTTTCCCGGGTGATGGGCCGCCGCATGCTCCAGCATGGCGCGGAAACTCGCGGCACTCGCCCCTGCCCCGGCAATGGAGGCATCGCCGGCCACCTGATCGACGAGCAGGACAAAGGGACGCCCTTGCGGCACACCGGCAGCTGCCGGCGTCAGCACTGGACTGTTGTTGTATTTCGACAGGCGCGCAGCGCGCAGCTGCGCCATCAGCCGGCTCGCACGCGCCAGCGCAGCGGCATCGGTCACCGGCTGCGACAGCAACCGTTCGAGGCCACTCGGATGGAGCACATCGAAATAGATGCCCTCCCGGTCGACCACATAGGAATGGCTGGGCTCCCCGCGCCCCGCTGCAAAGCCGCGCAGGAAGCCGTCCTCAAGGGTGATGGCCTCTTTGCCGGCACGTGCCGCAAGCCGCACCGCGCGCCGGCCGGACGATCGGCGTCCCCAGCCGACGAACCCGTCGATCCGCCCGGGCAAGGCAAAGGGCCATGCAACGATCTCCGCATCGAGCAGGCGTGCGATATCTGCCCGCTGCTGCCAGAGGCCGAAGGAAAGAAGCGCATAGGTTTTGCGTGCCTTGCCGGCCATGCAGTCCTCGAAAGCCATTCCGGCTAATCTGCGGAGCGCGCGAGGCCGGCGACCCCGGCAATGCCGGAGCGCCGCACAGGCATCACCGCATCAAGCGGGCCGCATCCCACCCGTCAGAGCAGGTCCGCCGTGCGCTGGATATTGTAGGCCGCGCTCGAACCGCTGGAAACGATCGTCAGGAACTTCGCAAGGTCCGTCGCAACGTGGCGCGCCAGATAGACGACGTCCTTGTTCCGAACGGGGAAGTTCTGCGCGACGATATAGCTCTGCGTTGCCCCGAGATCGAGGCGATAGACGATCGGATAACGCCCTTCCGAATCCGCCACCATGCCGCGGGCGATGAGGTCGCGGAAGCGATCATCACCGACAACGGTGCGGTAAACGTTCTCGTCCTCGTAACGGAAGACGAAATAGCCCTTCGGGTCGGCCGTCGCGACATTGCCGCCGCCGGCCAGCGCCGCAGCTTCGACAAGGCTCAGCTTGGCCGCGTCAAACGGAATCTTGCCGGACTTCTTCGTCTGGCCGAGTGCAGCGAAGGTCTGCGGGTCATAGGTCAGGTAGATCTGGTCATCCGGCTTGACGTAGATGTCGTCCTTCGGATTGTCGATGACCGACTGCAGCAGCACGCTGCGCGTCTTGCCGCCGCGCTTGAGGCTGACATAGGTATCATAGGGCGGCTTGGCAGCGCCGCCGGCCATGGCGATCACTTCGCTGATATGCTGGCCGCTGAGGCCGAGCGGCACGATGCCCGACTTGTTGACGTCGCCCTGAATGGAAACGGTGCGCGAGGCATTGCCGGCCATGGAAACGATGACGTCAGGCTCGACGGCCTTCGCCTTCAGCGCATCGACGATCGTGGCACGCGCCGAATCGATCGTCATGCCGGCAAAGCGCACGGAACCGACATAGGGAATCTGGCCATGGCCATCCGGCTGCACGATGACGGGGATCGTCGTGGACTTGCGATCATTTGTGGAGAACAGGCCGTCCGGGCCCGCTTCGAAGATCGTGACTTCCAGGCGATCACCGACGCCGATGACCGGCGTGCCGCCGCCACCGCCGAAGCCGAAGGTGCTGGACAGGCCGTACCGCTTGGCCGCGCTGACACTGTTGGCAACGCGCTGATCGACATTCACGACGTCGAAGATCAGCTTGGTCTGGGGAATTTCGTAGGACTTGCCGTCCGCGCCGGCCGAAAGGACCTCGTGGGTCAACGGGCCATCGCTCGGAACCACGCAGCCCGCCAGCGTCAACAGGGCACCCGCCGCAAGAATCCGCGCAAATGCGCCCAAAAGCCTGCGCGGCGTGCCCACGTCTTCAATTGCGATCATCACTTAGCATTTCCCTTCGACCGTACCTCACAAGGCACGGGGCAAGAGCCAGCCGCTTGCCACGACAGGGCGCCATAGACATGCAGTTCCAATGTCTCGTCAAGTCCCATGACCAAACCTTGTCCCACCACGCAAGCCCATGCGGCCCCCGCCGACACCATGGAGCAAATCCCTTGCACATTCGTTACGGTCTGAAAAGACGGCGGGCCGTTTGGCGTTGAAAATCAACTTTTTCCACCAGCTTTTTCAGAAGGAGTGCGACAAAAAGAACGCAACTTTTCCTCCACCCGCCCGACAGCGAACGCGCCTCCCAACCCACAGTTTATGCACATGCCTTGCCCGGCTCTGACCTTCCGGGGGCGACCGGGCGCAGAAAGCAGTGACGGGGGAGATGGGCAAAAATATGGGTGGCGGTTATCGCGCCTGCGCGGAACGGGTTCGCCGCGCAGGACCGGCAGGGCTGCCTTAAACCGCCTCGACAGGTTCGGGTTCGGGCACAGGCGCCTCCGCCTCTTCCGGCTGGATACGGAACCAGGCGATATAGAGCGCCGGCAGGAAGAGCAGCGTCAGCACCGTGCCGACGACGATTCCGCCCATCATGGCATAGGCCATCGGCCCCCAGAACACCTCGCGCGAAATGGGGATAAGCGCGAGGCTGGCGGCGGCCGCCGTCAGCATGATCGGCCGCATGCGATGCTCGGTCGCCTCGCGCACGGCCCTCCAGGCATGCATGCCCTCCCGTCTTAGGTCCTCGATCTGCACGACGAGGATGACCGAGTTGCGGATGAGGATGCCGATCAGCGCCAGCACGCCGAGAATCGCGACGAAGCCGAGCGGCGCCCCGCTGCCGAGCAGCGCGATGACGACCCCGATGAGCGCCAGCGGCGCCACGGCGAAGACGAGGAAGAGCCGCGAGAAGCTCTGGAGCTGGAGCATCAGGATCGTCGCCATGGCAAACAGCATGAGCGGCACGACCGCGACGATAGGCGCCTGGCTGTCAGCGCTTTCCTCCACCGTACCGCCAACCTCGACCGCATAGCCGGAGGGCATCTTCGCCTGGAAGGCAGAAACGTCCTTTTCCAGCCGCGAGACGATCGTCGCCGGCTGCACGCCGCCAGTGATGCTTGCCTTGACCGTGATGGTCGGCTGGCGGGAGCGACGCCAGACGACGGGCTGCTCCATTTCGTAGCGAAAGTTCGCCACCGCGGCGAGCGGCACGGAGGTGCCGTTGGCCGTGGGCAGCTGGAGCTGACGCAGCGTCTCGATAGACTGGCGCTCGGCGGCCCGCGCCCGGCCGATGACGTCGATCAGGTAGACGTCGTCGCGGATCTGGGTGACGGCCGTGCCGCCGACGACGCCATTCAGAGCGGAGGCGATGTCCTGCGAGGTGACGCCGAGCTGGCGTGCCTTGTCCTGCAAAACATCGACCTTCACCACGCGGGCGGGCTCGTTCCAGTCGTAGACGATGTCCCCGAGCCGGGTGTCCTTGCCGATGACTTCGCCGAAGGCGAGCGCCTGCTTGCGCACCTCCTGGATATCCGGGCCGCTGACGCGGTACTGAATCGGCCGGCCAACCGGCGGACCGATGTCGAGCAGCTTCACCAGCGCGTCCGTGCCGACGAAGGTCTCGCGCAGATAGGCCTGGAGATCGGCCCTCAGCCGGTCACGCGCCTCCAGGTCCTTGGTGACGATGACCGTCTGGCCGAAGGCCGGCGACGGTGGCTGAACGTCGAAGGACAGAAGGAAGCGCACCGCGCCCTGCCCGATATAGGAAGACCAGCGCTCGATGTCCGGGTTGCCCTTGAGCTTCTCCTCTTCCAGTTTGGCGATCTGCGCATTGGTCTCGGCAATCGAGGCATTCTGCGGCAGCGACCAGTCGATGATGAGCTCCGGCCGGTCGGAGGACGGGAAGAACTGTTCCTGCACGAAGCGCATGGCGAAGACGGAAACGCCGAAGACCAGCACGGTCGCGACGATGGTCGTCCATTTCCAGTGCATGCAGGTATCGAGCAGGCGCGCGAAGGTGCGGGCGAACCAGCCCTTCTGCTCGTGGTGCTTCTTCATCGTCTTCGGCAGGATCGTCACGCCGAGCAGCGGCGCGAAGATGACCGCGACCACCCAGGAGACGACGAGCGAGATGGCGATGACGACGAAGAGGCTGAAGGTGAATTCGCCGGCCGCGCTGTTGTTGAGGCCGATCGGAATGAAACCCGCCACCGTCACCAGCGTGCCGGTGAGCATGGGAAAGGCGGTGGACGTATAGACATAGGTCGCCGCCTTGCGGAGCGAATCCCCCATTTCCAGCCGCGCCACCATCATCTCGACGGCAATCATCGCATCATCGACGAGCAGGCCGAGCGCGATGATGAGCGCGCCGAGCGAGATGCGCTGCAGCGAGATGCCGTCGTAATACATGAAGACGAAGGTGATCGCGAGCGTCAGCGGGATCGACAGCGCCACGACGAGACCCGCGCGGATACCCAGGCTGACGAAGCTGACCGCGAGCACGATGATGACAGCCTCGAACAGTGCCCGCGTAAAACCCGACACCGCCTCCTCGACCACCTTCGGCTGGTCGGAGACGAGGTGCACGTCGACGCCGACCGGCAGTTCATGGGAAAGCAGCTCGATCTCCTTTTCCACCGCCGCGCCGAATTCGAGCAGGTTCGAGCCCTGCTTCATGCCGATGGCAAGGCCGATGGCCGGCTCGCCGTTGAAGCGGAAGAGCGCCGATGGCGGGTCCTCGTAGCTGCGGGTAATCGTTGCGATGTCGCTGAGGCGGAAGAAGCGGTTGTTGACGCGCAGATTGACGTCGCGAAGGCTCGCCTCCGAGGCGAACTGCCCGCCGACGCGCACGCTGACGCGCTCGCCGCCGGCCTGCACGACGCCGGAGGGGGCCACGGCATTCTGGGCCTGCAGCGTGGACACCACCTGCTGGGTGGAAATGCCGAGGGCGGCAAGCTGGCGCGTCGAAAATTCGAGATAGATCACCTCGTCCTCAGCCCCGACGAGATCGACCTTGCCGATATTGGGTACGGTGAGGATGCGCCGGCGGGCATCCTCGACATAGTCGCGCAGCTGGCGCGGCGAGAGGCCATCGGCGGTGAAGGCATAGATATTGCCGAAGACATCGCCGAAGCGATCGTTGAAGGCCGGGCCGACGACGCCGGAGGGGAATTCACCCCTGATGTCGCTGATCATGTTGCGGACGGTCACCCAGGTGGGAGCAACGTCGCGTGCACGGGTCGTCGGCTTGAGGTTGACGAAGATCAGCGTCTGGCCGGGTGTCGTGATGCTGCGGGTGAAATCGAGCGATTCCAGCTCCTCCAGCTTGCGCTCGATGCGCTCGGTCACCTGCAGCGTCGTCTCTTCCACGGAGGCCCCGGGCCAGGCGGCGCTGATCGTCATCGTCTTGATGGTGAAGGAAGGATCCTCCTCGCGGCCGAGATTCTGGTAGGCGAAGAAGCCGAGCAGCGCGAAGACGATCATGAAGTACCAGACGAGCGATGCATGATCGAGCGCCCAGTCCGAAAGGTTGAACTTCTTCATAGGCCTGCCTCGTCTTCAACCTTGATTTTCTGTCCCTCTTCGAGGCTATTCACCCCAGCCGTGACGACCCGGTCGCCGGCTTTCAGTCCACCTGTGACCTGAAGCGTGCGCCCGGCAACGGGGCCTGTCTCGATCGGCACCAGATGCACCTCGCCCTTCTCGCCATCGACCAGCCAGACATTCGGCTTGCCGTCCTTCCGAAACACGGCGGTTTCAGGGATCACGATGGCAGTGAGATCCGGCCCTTCGAGCTCGGCGGTGATGGTTGTACCGAGGCGAACGGTATTCGGCGGGTTTTCCAGCGCGATCTTCACCCGCCGCGTGCGCGTAACAACATCGGCGGACGGCGCGACCTCGCGCACCACACCTTTCACCGTGACGTCGGGGTTGATCTGCAGGGAGACGGTGAAGCGGCTGCCGAGGGCGATGGCCTCCGCCGTCTCGGGAATATCGACCACTGCATCGCGCTCGTCGGGCCGCGCCATCGTGACGATCGCTTCGCCGGGCGAGACGGTCTGCCCAACCTCGGCACCGGTCGCCACGACGACGCCATCGAATTCGGCAAGGATCCGGGTGTAGGAAAGCTGCTCTTCCGCCTTGACCAGCGCCGTCTTCGCTCGCGTCAGGCCTGCATCGGCCGCCTCGCGGGATTGTTCGGCGCTTTCGACGGCGGCCTTGGCCGCAGCATTCGACTGGAGCAGCGTCTTCTGGCGCTCCTCGGTCGCGATCGCGCTTGAAAGCGTCGCCTCGGCGCTGGAAAGCTCGGCACGGGCCGAGCGCACGGCAAGTTCATAGGCCGTCGCATCGAGGACGGCGAGCTCGTCGCCCTTCTTCACGAGATCGCCGACATGAACGGTGCGCGAGACGAGGCGGCCGGAAACGCGCGAACCGAGCGCAGCCTGCACCTTGGCCTGCACCGTGCCGGCAAAGCGCGTTCCGGGCAATGCGGTGGGCACGACCACCATGGAGAGAACCGGACGCGGCGGTGCGGCCGCCTCTTCTTCCTTCTTGCAGCCGGCAAGCGCCATGGCAGCGATGACGACCGTTGCGAGAGGTACATGTTTCCTCATCGGGCGGCTCCTTCGATCGCGGTGACGGTCTGGCCGGGGCGGAGCAGCTTCGTGCCATTGGCAACGTAGGTTTCCCCCTCCTCGATGCCGCCCGAAAGCAGCGCGACATCGGTCTCGAAGGACAGGACCTCCACCGGGCGCAGATCCACCGTACTGTTCGCCTTGTCGACGATCCACAGCGCCGGCTTGCCATCAAGCCCAGCCGACAACGCCTGCCACGGCACCACCGCCACCCGGCGCGGCGCCAGGGCGCCGACGCCGACGACCGAGGAGCCGAGGGTCATTTCCGGCGGCGTGCGGTCCATGGCGATCTTGACGCGCACCGTGCCGGTCTCAGCGTCGATTGTCGGCGAGACCTCGCGCACATTGCCGGTCGTGCGCACGCTGTCATCGCTGAGCAGGGTAACGGTCACCCCATTTTCCGCCGGCCGGGCGAAGAACAGCGATTCATAGACATTGAAGACGGCGTCGCGCGGACCGGTATCGGCAATCGTGAACATGGTCTGCGCCGCCTGCGCCACCTGCCCAGTTTCGGCCAGGCGCGCGGTGACGATGCCGTCGGCGGGCGCACGCAGTTCGGTGTAGGACAGCACCTCCTTTGCCGTGTCACGCTGGGCGATCGCCGCCTCACGGGCGCTTTCGGCCGTGCGCAGGGCCGTTTCGGCATCGTCGAAATCCCGGCGGGTGCTGATGCCGTCGCTCAGCAGGGATTTCTGGCGGTCGAAATTGGCCCGGGCGAGCTTGAGCTGTGCTTCCGCAGCGCGCACGCCGGCTTCCGCCGCCTCGACATCGGCCCGCTGCTCCTCGGGATCGAGCCGCGCCAGGACCTGCCCCTCCTTGACCGCACCGCCGACATCAACGAACCAACCGGTGATACGGCCTCCGACGCGGAAGGAGAGATCCGTCTCCACCCGTGCGACCACTTCCCCGGTAATGCTGATCGTCTGTTCGCGCTCCTCGAAATGCACGGCGGCGGTGTGGACCGGCCGCGCCGCGCTGTCGGCCCATGCCGGCCAGACGGCGACGGAAAGCGCCAGCACCGCCAGCAGCATCCTGCCCGCCCTATTACCCGCTGAGGTCATCGCCGTCTCCACCGTTGCAGAATACCCATTTAATATGGGTCCTCATTATATCGCGAAGATCAGACTGACAAGCCGCACCCTCTACAGGCGCTGTCTTGCCGCAGGCGAGTGTGGCGGAGTCCGGCAAAAAAGCCAACCGGGAAGATTCTTTGGTAGAGGAATATAATAAGCCATATTTCTCAGTGCACTAACGGCAGCTTCGCCATCGTGTGCAGACAAGAAAGCCGCCGGCAGCCGCGAAACCTTTCCGGTTCCCACTGGGCTGCGCGACGGCTTTATCGGAGCGTCATTCGTTGGACGCTTCTCTTTCGGCCCCCTCTGGACCTGCAAGGAAGAAAGCAGAAAGTGTGCCAGATCGATGACGCGCAAAATACAAAAATGATTTCATATTACTAAAGCGATTTATAATAAAAACATCGGTCGAACGACCGTATCGACATGGCCAATTTGTGTGCAGCGCACAAACGTTGTGCGCCTTTTTCGTCCAAAAAAACGGCCCGGTGAACGGGCCGCTTTTCAGATTGATCTGTTGGAAGGCTCAGAACTCTTCCCAATCCTGCGCCGCCGCGCTGGCCGCAGCCGCCTGTCCACCGCCGCCAAAGGCGCGGGCCAGGGTGTTGCCAAGCGCCCGCGCGCCGGAAGCGGCCGGGCGATGCTCGGCAGCTGAAGCGATCACCGGGCGAGCGGCCGCGCCGGTGCCGAGGCGGAACTGCGCGATCAGGCTGTTGAGCGCGGCTGCCTCGGTTGCAAGCGAATGGCTTGCCGCCGTCTGCTCCTCCACCATGGCCGCGTTCTTCTGCGTGCCCTGGTCGATGGAGTTCACCGCGGCGCTGATCTCGTTGAGGCCGGTCGATTGCTCCCGCGCCGACCGCACGATGGCCGCGACGTTCTGGTCGATCTCCTGCACCTGATCGACGATCTCCGTCAGGGCCGATCCCGTCTCGCCGACCAACGCCACGCCGAGATTCACCTGCTCGCCCGATTTGGTGATCAGCGCCTTGATTTCCTTGGCGGCATTGGCCGAGCGCTGCGCCAGTTCGCGCACTTCCTGTGCGACGACCGCAAAGCCCTTGCCCGCCTCCCCGGCCCGCGCCGCCTCGACACCGGCATTGAGCGCCAGGAGGTTCGTCTGGAAGGCGATCTCGTCGATGACGCCGATGATGTTGGAAATCTCCCGCGAAGAATTCTCGATGCCGCTCATCGCGCTGACAGCGCGCTGCACCACCTCACCCGATTTCTCGGCACCGAGGCGGGTCCGCTCGACGAGCTGTCCGGCATCTTCGGCCCGCTTCGTGGCGTCCTTGAGCGAGGTGGTGATCTCTTCGAGCGCGGCAGCCGTCTCCTCAACGGAGGCAGCCTGCTGCTCGGTCCGCTTGGCGAGATCGTCGGAGGCCGAGCGGATTTCCGCCGAGCCGGCCTGGATGGCATTGGCGTTGCTGCCGACCGAGCGCAGCGCCGATTGCAGCTTTTCGACCGAGGCGTTGAAGTCGTGGCGGACCTGGTCGAGCGAACCGGCAAAGGTTTGCTCGATGCGATGCGTCATGTCCCCGTCGGCCAGTTTGTGGAGACCTTCGGCAAGCGCACCGACGGCAATGCGCGTCTGGCGCTCGCGTTCGGCAGCCTCCTCGGCACGCTGACGGCGCTCGTCTTCCGAAAGCGCACGGTTCTGCTCCGCTTCCCCCTCGAGCCGCACCTTGGCAAGCGTCGCATCCCGCAGCACGGCAAGCGAGCGGGCCATTTCGCCGATCTCGTCCTTACGCTCGGATTCGCTGAGATCGACATCCGTGCGGCCATGCGCGATCTCGCTCGTCGCGACGATGACGGTTTCGAGACGCTTGCGGAAGCGGGCGGCGAGCAACCAGCCGATGGCGATCATCAGGCCGGTCGCGATGGCAATCACGATGATCGAGGTGACGGCAAGCGCGGAGAGATTGGCAAAGAGCACCGACTTCGGCACCGCGACCACCGTATACCAGGTCGTGCCCGGCACCAGCGGCACCGGCACGGCCACCGCCATGGAGGTGAGGCCGTTGGCATCGGTGATTTCCATGGCCTTTTCCGGATTGGCGATCAGCGCCTGCCAGGCCGCGGTGTCGAGACCGGAATCGCCGAGCGTCTTGCCGAGAACCGCCGCATCCGGATAGCTCACGATGCTGCCGCCCTGGCTGAGCAATGCGACATAACCTTCGCCGAGCGGCTTCAACTGCGCCATGTCGGCAGCCAGCGCGTCAAGCGCGATATCGACACCAGTAACGCCCTTGAAGGCGCCGTCGAAGCTGAGCGGCACCATGAAGGACGTCATCAGCACGTTCTTGTCGCCGATGACATAGCTGTAAGGCTCCGTGAGGAGATCTTTGCCCGTGGCCTTCGGCACCTGATAGTAGTCGCCGGGGCCGGGCTTGTCGTAGTCGACGAGCGCGACCATGTCGACCTTGCCCGCGTTGCGTACGAAATAGGGAATGTAGCGACCCGTGGCGTCGTGTCCCGGCTGGTTCACGTATTGCGCATCCTTGCCGTCGAAGGCATCCGGCTCCCAGCCGGTGCTGACGCCGAGCGCGAAGGGATTGTCGGCCATCAGACGGTCGAATATGCCGTTCATCGTCTCGCGGCTCGGGGCATTCGTCGCCTTCATCGCGTAGAGCGCCGAGCGCATGTTCCAGCTCAGCGCCTTGACCTGCGCGAAGTAGGTCTCCACTTCGCCCGCGCTCGCCTCTGCCGCGTTGACCATTTCCGAAATGGAGCGCTCTTCCACGGCGCGGTAGGACAGAAAGAGCAGAACGCCCGCCGTCGCAACGGTGGTGGCAACACCAGCCGCCACGATGGCGAACATGTTTCGGGCAGTCGCAGTCTTCGGCAGCATAACGTCTCCTCCCATCCGCGCGGGAAAATCCGCAGCGGCAGTCATCACAAGAATGGCGGAACATGCCGGCAGACGCGGCGAAACAGGGACGAAGTCATTTCGCAGGCCGGCAGCGTAAGCGCATGCTGGTTTATGAATGGATAAAATTTGAACCAACCGGTTGTGGAACAGAATGGGTGGAAAACGCGTCCCAGCCATAGCCGGTGGACGCGGCGGAGGCCCTTGCCGTTCAAGAAAAGTGAACGATCCGTTCGTCCGCCCCGATCTTCCGGCCGTGCCTGCGAAGGGCGATATTCGCCTCAACGCAAGGCCCCGAAGCGGGGCAGCACAGCCATCCCGGACATCCGGGGAAAGGAGCTTCGTCATGACCCTGCAGCTCACGGGCATCCACCACCTGACGGCAATCACCGCGAACGCGCCGGAGAACCTGCGCTTCTACACGCAGGTCCTCGGCCTGCGCCTCGTCAAGAAGACGGTCAACCAAGACGATACCAGCGCTTACCACCTCTTCTACGCCGACGGTCTCGCCTCGCCCGGCACGGATCTTACCTTCTTCGACTGGCCGGTCGGCCACGAGCGGCGCGGCACACACAGCGTCTCGCGCACCGGCCTGCGCGTCGCCAGTCTTGCGACGCTGGAATGGTGGAAGGCCCGCTTCGGCGAGCTGAAGGTCAAGGCCGGCGAGATCCGCGATGTCGGCGGCCGCGCAAGCCTCGATTTCGAGGATGGCGAAGGACAGCGCTTCCGCCTTGTCGTGGACGATGCCGGCACGCCCGCCAACCCCTGGGAACGGAGTCCGGTTCCGGCCGAACACCAGATCAAGGGTCTTGGGCCGATCACGCTGAGCGTGCCGGATATCCGCAACACGGAAGCGGTGCTGATCCAGGTGATGAACATGCAGGAGACCGCGACCTATCCCAATCCGGACGGTGCGGGTGACGTGCACGTCTTCTCGATGGGCGAAGGTGGCCCCGCAGCCGAGCTGCATGTCGCCGTGGAGCCGGATCTCCCGGTCGCCCACCAGGGCGCCGGCGCGGTGCACCACGTCGCCTTCCGCGCACCGGACGAGGAAGCGCTGCATGCCTGGACGGAGCGCCTGCGCGGCTTCCGCCTGCCTTCCAGCGGCGAGGTCGAGCGCTTCTACTTCCGCTCGCTCTATTTCCGCGAGCCGAACGGCATCCTGTTCGAAATCGCCACGGACGGTCCCGGCTTCGCCGTGGACGAGCCGCTTGAAACGCTCGGCGAAAGCCTGTCCCTGCCGCCCTTCCTTGAACCGCGCCGTGCGCAGATCGAGGCACGGCTGAAGCCACTCGTCTAGGCTTCAACAAAACCCCGGCGTGACAAACGGTCCGCCGGGGTTTTTTATGCCCTTGTTTTGAAAGGAGAGTCGGGATGACGAAACTGGTGGCAATCTCGGGAAGCCTTCGCAAGGGTTCCTACAACACGGCGCTGCTGCGCGCTGCCCTCGCCATGGCGCCCGAAGGGGTGGCCATCACCGAAGGCTCGATCCATGGCATTCCCCTCTATGACGGCGACCTTGAGGCCGAAGCGGGCATTCCCGAAGCGGTGACGCGCCTGAAGGAGCTTGTGGCGGCAGCCGATGGCGTCGTACTCTTCACGCCGGAATACAACAACGGCATTCCGGGCGTCTTCAAGAACGCCATCGACTGGATGAGCCGGCCCTCCACCGACATCGCCCGCGTCTTCGGCGGCAAGCCCTTCGCCATCACCGGCGCCTCACCGGGCAATTTCGGAACGCTTTTGTCGCAGGAGGCTTGGCTTCCCGTCATGCGCACGCTCGGCACCGTGCCCTGGTTCGGCGCCAAGCTTTTGGTCTCGCGCGCCGGCAGCGTCATTCAGGACGGCCGCATCGCCGACGAGGCGACCGAAAAGAAACTCGGCGACTTCATCGCCGGCTTCTCTGCCTTCGTGACGGAATACACGCGGTAACGGACCCGATCCACGGCAAAAAAAGGGGGCGCTTCGCAGGAAGCGCCCCCTTTCCGTTCGCCCCGGCGTCAACCGAGTATGCGTTCCCTGTAGGCCCGGGCGAGCTCCATATCCGCCGTGCCGATATCGTGGCCTGCGGCAAGCATCCGGTTCTCGACCGATGCGCCAGCCGCCCTCAGATGTGCCTCCAGGTCACCGGCATAGACCCCGTAAGGATCCGATTGACCGGTGATCATCAGCACGTTCACCCCCGAAAGGTCCGCTTCCGGCACAGTCTCCAGCACGTTCATGCCCCGCAACAACACCGCGTTGCGGATGATGCCGGGATGCAGCAGCATGATCGCGCCGATCATGTTCGCACCGTTCGAATAGCCGACGAACAGCGTTCTCTCCGGATCGAGCCCATAGGCCGCATTCGCCCCTTCCATGAAGGCCGCGAAGGCTTCCGCCTCCCCTGCAATGTCCTTCTGATCGAAGGTGACGGCGGTCAGCCGGCGGAAGAACCGCGGATAGCCTTCGTCGACACTGCGGCCGCGCGGACTGAGCAGCACGGCATTGGGCGCGAGCTTGGTTCCGAAAGGCAGAAGGCTCGCCTCGTTGCCGCCGGTGCCGTGAAGGAGCACGACAGCGGTGCCATCAGGGTTTTCCGGCCGATGCACCCGGTGGATGAAGGGCAGGTCCCGCTCGGTCATGCGTTCCTCTCCCGGCAGGGAGAACTGTGGAAGCCGCGCCCGCACATCCTCCGGGTCAGCGCGAAAATGCTTCGGCACGAACAGTTTCTCCCCGAGCGCCTCCAGCGGTTCATCCACTGTCATGCCGGGACCATCGGTCGCGTATTCGAGCAGTGCACCACCGGGTTCACGCACATAAAGCGAGTAGAAGTACTTCCGGTCGTGCATGTTGGTCTCATCCGCCTCTTCGGTGGCGAGTCGAGCAGCGACGGCCTCTATCGCGGCGCGGTCCGGCGCGCGCAGTGCGACATGGTCGATCGTCCCGGTGCCGGGCGCGGACGTCCAGAAGCCGCTCGCGTCGCGGATGTCGAGTACGTCGGCCACATCGCCGGCGAGACGGGTGATGCCATTCGCTACCGCCACCTCCCGATACCCGAAATGACCGGCAATGAAGGCCGCGGTCTCGGTCGGCTTCTCGGAAAAGATTGTCGCGCCGCGGATGCGCTGGATGGCATCGGCGGCCGCAATGTCCTTCGTGACATGCGGCGCCGGGCCGTCCACACCCGCTTCACCGACGAGCTTGACGATGATTCCGTCCGGGTCCTTCAGCCGCAGCACCGGCTCGCCGAACTCCTGCGCCGGGCCACTCATCGCGATGTTCTGCGTCAGCGCGCGCGTCAGCCAGAAGCCGATCGCCTCCGGCTTGATGGAGAGGGCGATCTCCGCAGGCTGGCCGAGACCGACGCGACCGGGCGAGCCATCCTCCCAGGCAAGAAAGGTGACCAGCGAGCCGGGGCTGGCCGCCGCGTCGCCATAGATGAGATGAAGCTGATCGGCGTCCTCGTAACCCGCCGTACGCTTGACGAGGCGCAGGCCGAGGAAGCCCACGTAGAAATCGACGTTCGCCTGGATCTTCCGGGTAATCGCCGTGATGTGATGGATGCCGCTGACCATGGGGCACCTCCTTTCGAAGGCTACACAATCAGCATTCGGCATCCCGCGCCAGCCGCTGCCCGGTGAATGCACTGTCCACAAAACGAAACCGGCCCCGCTGGCGGGCGGGGCCGGTGGATCCCGGTGCCAGGGACACCGGATCATCTGGATTGGGTTCAGGCGGCCGCGATACGGGCCGGCGACATCGCCCGCGTAGAAGCGGACGGATCGTTGAGAAGACGACGGATTGCCGCGCGCACCTCGTCAGCCGAGGAGAAACGCTGGGAATCCAGATCCCAAACGGAATATTTGACGGCCACGAATTTCAGCCGATCCTCATCGGGAACGACAACACCGACGGCCTCACCACCGATTTCGATAACCTGCTTTTGCATAACAACTCCTGCCGCGCCGAAGACACAGCTCATTCAAATCTTGCGCTAAAATCGAGGAGGGAAGTCAGATCACATTCGGCGGAGTGCCGTATGCGCTTTCCCTGTAATCGTTTCACGACAGGAGTACGCCACACGCACGGAGGGGATGCAGTTGATATCGTACATGACACACTCCCTCTTGCTGGCGCTGACGCTCTAAAATGGACGCGTCAGAGGTGACCGGAATAAAACGCATGCGGTCTTCATGCGATGCTCCAACACATAAGCGCCCCTCCTTTCCTTGTCAATGGAATCCGCAGAAATTTGGAATAAATTACTGCGGAATTTGTGTGACAATTCGAATCGCAAAATAATCTTCGCGTCCGCAGCATTTTTCAGGAAAATATGTCGCGAAGACGAACATTCCGGGGAAAAGCCGTGACGCAACCAGATCGCGCAGGCACAACCATGCGCTTGCGCCTGGCGGGCAAAACCGAAAACCGGGGGCAAAGCTTCCCGTTGCCCTGCGGACACACCCCTTGAAGGAAGCGGGGAAAAAACGCTATGGGACCATTCTTTTTTTAGGGGGAGGCTCGATCTTGCCGCCAAACATGAATAAAGAATGAATCGCGATTTTGTTCTGTTAATAAGTACGCCACGACCGCTGGCAGGGTAGGCCCATGAATTTCACCAGAACGCTTTTTCCGTTGAGCATGCTTCTCCTGTCAGGCTGCGTCGTCGGCCCCGACTACCAGAAGCCCGAGACCGCCCTTCCGGCCAAGTTTTCCGAAAGCAAGGCGACGAGCGGCGAGAGCGTGACGCTCAATCCGTGGTGGGAATCCTTCCGCGACAAGCGCCTCAACGATCTCGTCCACCAGGGCATGGCCGAAAACCTCAGCGTGCTGCAGGCCCTCGAGCGCATCACGGCGGCAGAGGCGAATGTCGTCGTGGCCGGTGCCGGCGCGCTTCCCAGCATCGGCGCTTCGGCGGAAGCATCGGCAAGCGGCCAGGACGGCGACTACCTGCGCCGCACCTCGGGCGGCTATTCATCCTCCTCGAAATCATTGACCGCCGGGGCGAGCGCCTCCTGGCTGCTCGATTTCTTCGGCCAGTACCGCCGTTCGAAGGAAGCCGCGAACGCCTCGCTCGACGCCGCCTATGACGACGTCAACGTTGCGCGCCTCGCCTACCTCTCGGATCTCGTGTCGAGCTACGTCAATGCGCGTTACTACCAGGAAGCGCTGGCACTCAGCCGCAAGAACCTGGAATCGCGTCGCGAGACACTGAAGCTGACCAACGAGATCAAGGAAGCGGGTGCCGCCTCCAGCCTCGACGTGCTGCAGGCAGAAGGCCTCGTCAACCAGACGCTGGCCGAGCTTCCCGGGCTTGAGACCGGCTTCCACCAGTCGGCAAACCACATCGCGACCCTGCTCGGTCTGCCGGCCAGCACGATTACGTCCAGCCTGATCAAGGGCTCGGCACAGCCGATGCCGCGGTATGCGACGCGCACAGGCATTCCGGCAGACCTCATCCGCAACCGTCCGGATATCCGCGCGGCCGAGCGTCGCCTGGAGGCGGCAACAGCGCAGATCGGCGTGGCCGAAGCCGACCTCTATCCGAGCATCGAGCTCGGCGGCTCGATCGGCGCGACGCGCAACTTCACCAGCGCCGCCACCGGCAACCTGACGAGCTGGTCCTTCGGCCCGACGCTGACGCTGCCGATCTTCAACGGCGGCTCGCTGAAGGCGCGTGTCAAGATTGCCCGCTCGGAAGCCGAGCAGCAGTATCTGACCTGGAAATCCACCGTGCTGAACGCCGTGGAAGAGGTCGAGAACGCGCAGGCCGCGCTGATTCGCGACGGCCAGACCGTCGCAGCCCAGCGCAAGGTCGTGAACTCCTACGAACAGACGCTGAATCTTGCCCGCGAAAGCTATCGCGGCGGCGCAAGCACCATCCTCGACGTGCTCGACGCCGAGCGCAACGTCGCAACGGCCCGCCTGCAGCTCGCTTCCGCGATCCGCCAGCTCGCCCGCGACTTCGTCGCCCTCAACGTGGCAATCGGCGGCGGTGCGGAAATCGGCTCGGCAACCGTCGCCAGCAAATAAGCGGAAACAGCGCTTCCGGGTAGCATACCCGGTGCCGGACAAAACGGGAGCGGCAGGCGAAGGCTTGCCGCTCCCGTTCTTTTTTCGGGAAAGCGCAGAAGCAACGTTAGGGCGTGAAAAAGCCCTCTAGTGCCGCGGCCGTCCTGCCGTAGTGGTCGCGCAGCGCCGCAGCGGCGCCTTCCGCGTCCCGCGCAAGGGCAAGCTCCATCAGCCGCCGGTGCTCCCCGGCCACATCCCGCGTGGCTCCGGCGAGACTGACGGAAAGCCGCCGATACCGGTCGGCGCGTGAAAACAGCTTGTCGCAGATCTCCAGCAGGCTCGGGGAGCCGCAAGCCGAGACGAGCGCGGCATGAAAGACCGCATGGCGCGCCTCCCAGTCCTCGCGCATCGCCGAGGGGATATCCTCGCGCGCCTGCGGGATGCGTGCCATCAGATGGTGTGCCGCGATCACCCTTCCCTCCCAGTCGGCATCTCCCCGCAGCACCGAAAGCCGGAGCGCCTCGCCCTCGCAAAGCTGCCGCGTCGCCGTGATGTCGCGCAGCTCCGCCAGCGAGAGGCTCGCAACGCTGTAGCCGCGATGATCATCCAGCACGGTGAACCCTTCCGCCGTCAGCCGGGCCAGGGCCTCACGCACCGGCGTCACGCTCATGTCGCACAGCGCCTGGAGATCGGCAAAGCGCAACCGGTCGCCGGGCTTGAACGCGCCCGTGCGGATCGCCTGCCGGATCGCCTCGTAGGCATCGCCCGCCAGGGTGCGCCCGCCTGCCTTCTTCTGCTCCATCTCATCCCGCCGAATTTATAAAAGCTTTAGGATTTTCGAAAATCGTTGACTTCATGTAAAACCAAGGGAATGTTGCGCGCAACCGAAATCGGTGACATCCAACGGAGGTTCTCATGAAACTGGTGCGCTTTGGCGCGGCGGGCGCGGAAAAGCCCGGACTGATCGACGCGGACGGCAAGATCCGCGACCTTTCCGGCGTGGTGCCGGATATTGCCGGCGACGTGCTTGGTCGCGAAGGCCTGAAGCGCCTTGCCGCCCTTGATCCGAAGAGCCTGCCACTCGCGCCGGAAGGCAGCCGCTTCGGCGCCTGCGTGGGCCGCGTCGGCAACTTCATCGCCGTCGGCCTCAACTATGCGGACCATGCAGCCGAGAGCGGCATGGCCGTGCCGAGCGAGCCGGTGCTCTTCAACAAGGCCCCCTCCTGCGTCGTCGGTCCTGACGACACCATCCTCATCCCGCGCGGTTCGGAAAAGACCGACTGGGAAGTCGAGCTTGCCGTCGTCATCGGCGAGCGCGCCTCCTACGTCTCGGAGGCCGATGCCCTCAACTATGTCGCCGGCTATTGCGTCTGCAACGACATTTCCGAGCGCGCCTACCAGCTCGAGCGCGGCGGCCAGTGGACCAAGGGCAAGGGTTGCCCGACCTTCGGCCCGATCGGCCCCTGGCTGGTCACGACGGACGAAGTGGATACGGCCGACCTCGCCATGATGCTCAGCGTCAACGGCGAACGCGTCCAGAACGGATCCTCGAGCACCATGGTCTTCAAGGTGCCCTTCCTGGTGCACTACATCTCGCAGTTCATGGCGCTGGAACCCGGCGACGTCATCACCACGGGCACACCGCCCGGCGTCGGCATGGGCATGAAGCCGCCGCGTTACCTGAAGCCCGGCGACCGCATGGAAGTCTCCATTGCCGGCCTCGGCGTGCAGCGTCAGGTCGTCGCTGCGGGATAAGCCCTTCATCGCATGGCTAAAAAAGCGAGAGGGGCCTCAAGGGCCCCTCTTTCGTGTCAGCGATCAGTGCACCGTTGCAGGCGAGGCCTCATCCCCGAGAATGCGGAAAGCTTCATCCAGCGCGGCCACAAGAATGTCCGTCAGCTCGTCGACATCATTTTCGAGGAGGAAGAGCGCGACCGTTGCATTGTCCGGATCGCTGTAGCGCTCAAGGTCGTTAGACATGTCATTGTCCCTTTCCAGCCGGCACCATCCCGGTTAACGGAAAGCATAGGGACGCAGGCTTGCGTCTGGCTTGTGCCGGAAAGGTACAGGTTGCGCAAGGACGAATCCGTCAACCGCACCAGGATTGGTGCCTGCCCGTCCATGGCCTCGCCAGCCCCTCCCCGACCAGCCGCTGGCCGACCGACTGGCCGCCCCGCAGCACGAGATGTGGCGCTGCGCCGGCCTTTCCGGACGTCCCGCCTTTCGCCACCAGCGTGACGTCCCCCTCGTTGAGGATTTCGCGCAAGCGAAGCTTCGCATCCCCCCCACGCAGGCGCTCCGCATCGCAGCGCGCGCCAGCGATCGCCGGCGTATCGACATCAGCGAGCCGCACCTTGCGGCCGGCATAGAGGATCGTGTTACCATCGAGCACGCAGTAATCCGTCTGCGTCGTGCAGATGAACCATTTGCCCGAAAAGGCCGGCAGTTTCTCCGGCATCGGCAGGGCCTGCTCCACGGCCTTTTCGACCGGCCGCTGCTTCGGGCGCGCCAGCACAGCCTCGCGCTCGACCACCTTTTGCTTGCGCTCGACAGAGGCTGTCTTGATCCCTGTCGCCAGCGTTTCGGGGCCCGGCAGGCGGTTGTCCATATAGAGAATGCCGCCGACCACCGCCGCGCCCAGCAAGTACCAATGTGCCATGCCGCCGCCGCGCCGCGCCGGTGCCGCCCGCTTGGTTCCCGCCCGTTTCTTCCGCCTGCCCGCCGTCTTCGCCATCACCTGTCTCCTGCGCGAGACAGTGCGACGATCTCTTGAAGATATGGTTACCAGACTGCACCGGCCAACGCCTTTCGGCTCGTGGGAGCTTACCGGGTCGTATTGGACGCGGGGGTCGGGAATAACGGCTGGCAACAAGGCGCCGACATCAGGGAATGGCAAAGATGCTGATCTCGCTGGCAATGCCCCGCAGGGTGACGTTGTGTGCGACAGGGCTCACGCCGCGATCCGACAGCAGGCTGGAGGCGCGGGCGTCCCGCAGCACCGAGCCGGTGGCGAAGATTTCCAGCGAAGTAGCAAGATGCTGGACACGCGAGGCGATGTTGACCGTCTGGCCGAAATAGTCCTGCCGCTCGTTGAGATTGACCGCAATGCATGGCCCCTCGTGAATGCCGATCTTCAGAAGCAGGTCCTCGCTGCCGCGCGCATCGTTCAGGGCACGCATGGCATCGCGGATGCGCATGGCCGCCGCCACCGCCCGGTCCGGCGTCGGAAAGGTCGCCATGACGGCATCGCCGATGGTCTTGACGACCGCACCGGCCTCGGCAGCGACGATCTCGCTGAGAACCTTGAAATGCGTCCTCACGAGATCAAAGGCCGCGAGATCGCCGACCCGCTCATAGAGTTCCGTCGAGCCGCGCAGGTCGGTGAACAGAAAGGTGAGACTGGTGATCTTCAACCGCTGGTCGATGTCCAGCGTATCGGTGCGGTAGAGGTCGCGAAACGTCTGGTTGGACAGCAAGCGCTTGGCTGTGAGGAAGGGACGGCGCTGGCCGAGCAAGGTATGCAGCGCCTCATTGGCGACGCAGACAGATGGCAGTGCGCGCACATCGACATGGTTCTCCATCTGGATGCGCAAGGGCCCCGGTTGCAGCACCAGTGTCTCGTTGTGGCGATGTGTGCGATCGAAGACCAGGGTCAGGTTGCGCCGCTCCCGCGTCGGCTCCCCGCGGACGTCGAGGAATTGCGCCGCATGCGTCACGGGCTCGAAGACGATGACGAACTCCGCCGGCAGCTGCAGCGAGATGACCGCCTTCTCGCCGGGCGGCAATTCCAACGCCTCGAGTACGAATTCATCGACCTTCTCTTCGTAGCCCTCGTCCGGCAGGTCGAGCCCCGAGCCCCAATAGACCTGCCGAAAATATTCCCCCGGTGGCAGTTCATGCGGATTGTGGGCGGCGATATGGCGCACGCGAGGACTGATCGTGAACGTCACCTCGACCATCTCGTCGAGCGTCGGTTCGTAGCCGGCGGCGCAGAGCGCACAGGTGTATTCCGTGCTCTGCACGCTCTTCAGCGACGTACCGGCATCGAGTACCCCGCCGCATCCCGGGCACAGGACATTCCAGAAAAGATCGAAGATACCGAGCCGGGTGGCCTGCATGAAACCCGCAATCACATCTTCCTCGCCAAGCCCCTCGGCTGAGGCAAAGGCGAGTGCATTGACACGGCAAAGCTTGCGATCCGGCGCATCCCGAACGAGCCGTTCGAGTGCATCGACAACCCCAGGCGTCACCGACTGGCGCAGAACCTCGAATAAAGTCCGGGCTTCACTCATGCCCCATTCTACACCCATATCGTGACGAGAGACAGGTGTCGCAAAGCAAAGGCCATAGCGTTTGTCGCCATGCGGACTACAAGGAGTTTTTCTGGAAAACCGGCTGGTAGCGGAGGAGGGAGAAGCTAGAATTTCTCATAAACCATTGAATACCATTGGATCATATCCCTAGCAAGAGTACCGCTGTGTACCACCTATTTGCCTGCGCATTAACGAGCAGTTTGATAAACCTAGATATGGCTAGAGGCGTTGGCGGCAATAATCAAGCATTAGCGCTGACAGGCGTTTGCCGTTTCGATGGGTCTGTTCCGTATAGCCAAACGCCCGGCTACTTCTCAAACAATTCCGTTTCCTTAATAGTCGGCAGGGCTATAATTTTGCGATCAGAGCCTCACGCAAATCTCAGTACGATCTCTCACCAGCTATCTTGCGCGCTAGGCATTCTCTTTGAGGGGACAGCATGTCAAATGATGGAATGAGCGATCGCCTGAGCAAGCTCAGACAGATCCCGCAAATGGCTGCGCAAGATCATCGCCTCTATTTGAACGACGAAGGTCAAGACCGTCGACTTCAATCGCTAAACCGTGCCGAACGCCGTAAACTGGCAAAGGAGGGGCGCTGGCTTTCGAATGAGTACCACCGGCACATGCAGGCTATCGCAAAGTCTGGGGCTGGATACCCCATCGATCAGATACTGAGGCAAATGGCAATAGAATACACAAACCGGTATGCAGCTTCCGGGCTGCACAACCAACCCTTAAGTTTCAACTATTTTGAGCCGTTCTGCGAGATCGATTTCATCAGAGGCAGCATCGCTCCCTATGCACGGCCCGCCAAGGAGATTGACCACCTCTTCAGCGTGACCGACTTCTTCGACTACTTGACAAGCTCGTGTAGTGACGACTTCACGATCTCAAAGCTGATTGAGATCCCTGAAGGACAGGCGCTTCACTTCACATGTAGCGGCGACGTTACCGATTTCACGTTTCTAATCGCTCAGGGAAGAGAGTTCGTGATGTCGGGCTTCTCCATGATCCGGCATGGCTCGTTCGTTCATTCATACATCTTGGGCGGCGCGATCTATAATGAGGAGGAGTGGGCGACCCTGGTAGAGAGCGATCACTCCTTAGAGCTTGTGGACGTACCGCCTTGGAAACAATTATTCCTATCTGAAGTCAGAGCGAGAACTGGAAACCGCTCAGGCCCTCCAATCCCTCTTGAGGGTACGAACCGTACCCAACGGACAGTAGTTGCGAGTGAGATGGACCTTACAACAGGCAAGCATGTTGCTCGCGCATACATGACCGAGACGGAAAACGCCTTTGAAGTCGTGTCGGACGATCCCAATCTTTTTGACTATCTGGACAGCACCGATGAGACGGCAAAGACGCTCTCCATTCTTCAGAAAAAAGTAGAAGCGGCAGCAGTACTATGGAGCTTGAGCGAGGCGATGCTTCAGTTGCCCTCGTACTTCGCATTTAAGCTTAACTTGGACCGCAAGACTGCCCACGCTGCCGGAGTATCATTTCGCACACAAAAGAAAGGGGGCAAAGGTATCGGAGTCCAATTCAAAAACATAGCAAGTCTTGAAATTGTCGATGACTTGGAAACAGCGGTTAGAGCATTTACGCCTCCCCACTACAAAATGGATACCACCGGATTTTGGCGCCGATTAGACAACGCCAGCGAAGGAAAGGGTCCATCTGGAGAGCGAGTGAAAGGCAGGACTTGGGTCAAGCGTCAAGCCGATTGGAGGAGCGACGTAGGCGACGAGAGAACGATCTACATAAAGTCGACAATCGCAGCAGCGAAGGTCGAAATTAGCGATCACCTGCGTCGAGCATCAGAGGTGGAACATCGTTCGGATACACCAGACGGTGATAGCGGGGTGGTTTACGTTTTGCGGTGTGCGCTTATGGCAGACGAGATTTATAAGGTCGGCTGGACTTCTGGCACCGCCAATCAGCGAGCCGATGAATTATCGAGGGCTACCGGGGTGCCCAGCGCCTTTATTGTTGTAAAATACTGGAAACATTCCGATCCTCGCGGCCTTGAAAAAAATATTCATGCGCTTCTAGATCAGTATCGCCTTAATATTCGAAGAGAGTTCTTCAAGGTGCCCTATTCAGCGCTTAACAGAATCATCGAGAGCGAGATTAAAAGGCTGTCGATTTTAGAATGAGAGTTGGCCGAGATTTCCAGCAACAATTGCTGTTAGTGCTGCCAAACGCCAAGGCGGGTTAATCGGCGCTGCACCTGGGTTCAGTCTCAATGTATTACTTATAATCATGCGCACTCTGTCACCTCAAGTGTACCAATGTGTACCACCGCCACATACTTGCGACGCGACGACTTCGGCTACGTCTCCCTCATCGGAACCGAACCATGGTTGGCGAACGACCACCCCAAAGAGTATCTAGTTGAGAAATCGAGCAAGCTCCGCTCTATTTCGTTCTCAGTCTGCTCCTTATCCATTCCGATAAACGCGTCGCGTATAGCGGCGTCGGCCTCTAGCTCTGGATAATGAGACAGACTGCGGGAGGCCATTCTTTGAGTGAAGATCCGCCGTCGCACAGTCGCGAAATTCGCTAGTGCAGCGATTTCATGACGATCAAAGTGCGTACCAAAGTCATAAATATCCCTTGTAAGAGGTTCGCGCGCCAAAGCCGCAGTGACAGGCCCCTCCTGATCCGCCAACGCAGCAACAAAACGCCTTCGTACAATTGACGACGCATTCCTCGATATTAGCTCAATGAGATAACGGAGGGTTTTCTTATCAATTCCTATTTCAACCAAGAAAGCCGCTCCCTCAGCGGCCAAATCACCTGTCAGCATTTTAACTGCCGACTTAATAACTGCAGGACGATGTTTAACTGACAACGCTTTGAACACTTTCAGTGACGGACCAATAAGCGCCCTGTTTGCAGTCTCAATTACCTCCTCTTCAATCAAAGTAATTATGTGGGACGGATCCAGCAACTTAGATAGAGTTTCAAGCGCGATGCGCTTTACAAATTGATCCTCGGAAGCATAGAAAGCGCCTAACGTCTGATACATATCATCTTGTGTCGGCTTCGCATCGGATCGAAGCGCCTCCAACCAAATGACTTGATCGGCCCAATGGCCGTTGAGGATGTGAAGTTCGTGAGAGAATATCTCATCGAGAGTTCTCCTAGCCCGAATAATTCATGAGGGGTTGGCGGATGTGGTTCAAGCCGTTGAAATGACGTAGGATTTGGTTGCTTACGCC